>NZ_JAVCAP010000020.1 GCF_030769565.1 Methylophilus aquaticus
ATTTAGGTCTCCTTGGTTGAGCTGTTTTAAGCTTGCGAAACTTAAGAATACAGCTTGGTCTCGGAGACCGCATCATGGGCTTGCTAGATGATTATCAGGTCTTGCATTACGACATTTTTAAAGGGTTGGCAGAGTTGGGGGCAGAGTAAAATTAAGTTTCAAAAGTAAATTTGGTAAGCTCAATCCATCATCCAACAGCCTCAAAAAATTTAGAGGCTTTTTTATTCCTAAATGTCCTTGTGATTTACACCCCAGCCGCCATATAAGTAAAAACAACTAAAGGCAGTTTTCCGCTTTACGGTTAGAATAATCCTCACATTTTAAAACTCAGGCATTATGGACAAACGTATCCCCGTCACGCTGCTCACTGGCTTTTTGGGCAGCGGCAAAACCACTCTGCTAAACAAGCTGCTACATAACCCGGCGATGAAAGACACCGCAGTCATCATTAACGAGCTCGGCGAAGCAGGCTTGGACCAGATTTTTGCCAATAGTCAGATTTCGCAAACGATTGAGAGCGAGCATATTGCCGATAACACGGTGTTGTTGAGTTCTGGCTGTTTGTGTTGCTCGCTCAAAAACGAGCTGGCTGACACCATGCGCGATTTGTTTTTTAAGCGCAGTTTGCAGGCGGTGCCGGAGTTTAACCGCTTGGTGATTGAAACCACGGGCATGGCTGACCCTGGCCCGATTTTGGCTAACCTGATGAATGAGCCGGTGATTGAGTCGGTGTATCGTCTGGACGCCGTGGTGGTGACAATTGATGCGGCGTATGGTTTGCAGCAGATTGCAGAGCAAAAAGAAGCACTCAAACAAGCGGCAGTGGCAGATGTATTGCTGATTACCAAGCGTGACACGGCAACGCATGAGCAGATTGAGGCATTGCAAGCCAAGCTGAACGAGATCAATCCGAATGCAACGCAGCAATTTGTGTTGCATGGCGAGATAGACCCGATGCAGATTATTGATGTAGGCTTGTTTGACTTTGCCAGCAAGCAGGCCAACCCGCAGCGCTGGTTGCGTGCCCCTGCCAATGGTTTTAGGGCGGCCGGTAAAAAAGGCACTTTGCCTGCGGCGCCTGCGCATGATGATATTCACACGTTTACGGTGTACCTGCCCAAGCCAATGGTTTATGCGGATTTTCGCGGGGTGATTCTCAAGCTGTGCCAAACGCACGGGGAGCAGTTGCTGCGGATGAAAGGCATTTTGCATGTGGAAGATGCGCCCGCGCCTTTGGCGATACATGCCGTGCACTTTACGCCCTACCCGCCTACGCTGCTAGAAGGCTGGGATGAAGAGGAGCCGATTAGCCGGATTGTGATTATCGGCAAGGGGATTGATGAGGAAGCTGTGCGTGACATGCTGACCCAGTTCTAGTGGGGTGGATATTAAGCCACTGAGTGTTTTTTAATCGCTATTTACCTTTGGAGTTTTCATGGGGAAGTTGTTGGAAAAGATTTTAGAGAGTTTGATTTTTAAGAGCCGCTGGCTGATGGCGCCGATGTATCTGGGGCTGGTTGGCGGGCTAATGGTATTGCTGGTGAAGTTTGGGCAGGAGTTTGGTCACATCATTATGCATGTGACCAGCTTGTCCGAACAGGAAACGGTGTTGTCACTGCTGGCACTGGTGGATATCACACTGGTGGGTAATTTGCTGATTATGGTGATTTTTAGCGGCTATGAAAACTTTGTCTCACGTATTGATACAGCGAACAGTGAAGACCGCCCTGAGTGGATGGGCAAGGTGGATTATTCCGGCCTGAAAATCAAGCTGATTGGTTCGATTGTGGCGATTTCTGCCATCGACTTGCTTAAAGCGTTTGTGCACCAGAGCTCGGGCACGGCTTCGTTCACCACCGAGCAAATGGGCTGGCTGGTGGGCATCCACCTGACCTTTATCATCACCGGCGTGTTGTTTGCCTGGATGGACAAAATTGCCGGCCATGGTAAAGACCATTAAGCCTGTGAACTGACGATGAAAGCCCGCCAACCGGCGGGCTTTTTTGTTGCACACTCCGCCCGGAAAAACGGGCAAAAAAACGCCCACACAACGGTGGGCCAAACACTACAAACAATACAATGAAAATGAATGGATTCACTCACAAATCCATACGCATAGATACATGCTACTGAATAAAGTTCGCGATAATAATTTCCGCAACTTGAAAAACTTTTGCAGTCAGCCCAAGTCATATCAGGCATTAAAGTCAGACTGTTTAACGGGTGAATAATTGATGACCGAATCACTGATTGCAGCCGCGCTCGGCATCATGCTGTTTTCCAGTGTCATTGTGGCACCAGTGGTGTTTAGCGTATTGCCTGCGCAGTGGGCGGGGGTGTATGTTCGGGCGTTTTTTCCGGCCTATTATGCCACTCTGGGCGTGGTTACCGGCGCGGCCGCCCTGTTAAGCCACCACGAGCAAACACGCTTGCTATGTGCCACCTGTGCCCTGTGCTTTGTGTTTTTGCTGTGTGTACTCACGCCCATGATCAATAAAGCGCGTGACAGTGTAGAGCCGCGTAACTTTAATTTGTATCACCGCATGAGTGTAGTGATTAACCTGTTGCAAATCCTCATTTTGACGGTTTGTCTGTTCAAATACTAAGAGATCAAACACCAGGTGCTTAAACAGATGCTGATCGTGCTGAATTATGTTGAGGGAACTTGCCGCAAAAGTGTTGCTCAAACAGCTTGTGTCACCGATGTTTCCCTGTTTTACCCTATGCCCACTTTTACAGGTGGGTATTTTTTTTAATCCAGCTGTTTTCAATCATCATTATTTTTATAATCCAATGTTGCGAGGTGGTGTCATGAGAAATTCAATCGTTGCTTTGTGCGTACTGCTCATTCCTTCGGTCTATCAAATTGCGCAGGCAGATAACGCCATGCCCGATTGTCACAATATCCCGGCTAACTACAGTATTAGTTATCTGGACGAGAATGCTGACGGCAAGATTACGCTCGATGAGTATTTGCATGGGGATCCCGGCAATCAAAAGAAAGTGTTTGAGCATCTGGATGGCAATCACGATGGCCTGCTGGACCAGGCCGAGCAGGATGCAATTGAGCAGGTTTATACCTTGATACATCAGGGCAAAAAACCCGAAGCCAGTAAGACCAGTGGCGAAAAAATTTAAACGCATGTTCCAAACCCGCCAGAGGCGGGTTTTTTATTGCCTGCATCCCGTCATCAAACGCAAGCGCATACCGCAATAAAACGATAAAGATGTATTTATCTGCCCTATTCTTTAAATAGGCTGTAAAAAGCATTTTTGTTCCATCAGTACCCACACAACAAATAAGTGTTTAATGGATAATAATTATCATAATAACAATTGTTGTATCGGATCATTATTGGAGAATATTCATGGCATTAAACATTTTTGGTGGACTCACAAACAAGGTATCAAAAGAACAACTGCTCAAGCAGATGAATCAGGATGGCCAAATTGTTGCTATCAACAAAGTGATGGGCGTGATCACCTTTGACCTCAAAGGCAACATCACCGAGGTGAATGACAATTTTGCCGCCGTCACTGGCTATAGCCCGAAAGAGATTGTGGGCAACCATCACAGCATGTTCGTGGATGCCGCCTATCAAAACAGTCCTGAATATAAGCAGTTTTGGGAGAGACTGGCCCGCGGTGAAGCGGACGAAGGCCAGTACAAACGGATTGGCAAAGGGGGTAAGGAAGTCTGGTTGCAAGCCAGCTACAACCCAATCTTTGATATGAACGGCAAGCCGTTTAAAGTGGTGAAGTATGCCACGGACATCACCAGTGAAAAGCTGAGTAATGCTGACTTTTCAGGACAGATTTCCGCCATCAGCAAAGTGATGGGCGTGATTGAATTTGATCTCAAAGGTAACATCACTGCAGTCAATGATAACTTCGCAACCGTCACTGGCTACAGCGTCAATGAAATTGTAGGAAAGCATCACAGCATGTTTGTGGATGAGACGATCAAGAATAGTCATGCGTACAAGCAATTCTGGGAAAAACTTGCGCGCGGTGAGGCTGACGAAGGTCAGAGCAAACGGATTGGCAAAGGGGGCAAAGAGATTTGGCTACAGGCCAGCTACAACCCTATTTTAGATATGAACGGCAAGCCATTTAAAGTGGTGAAATACGCGACAGAAATCACCGCTGATAAACAACGGAATGCTGACTTTTCAGGACAGATTTCCGCCATCAGTAAAGTGATGGGCGTGATCACGTTTGACCTCAAAGGCAATATCACCGATGTGAATGACAATTTTGCCGCCGTCACCGGCTATAGCCCGAAAGAGATTGTGGGCAACCATCACAGTATGTTTGTGGAAACCGCCTATAAAAATAGTCCTGAATATAAGCAGTTCTGGGAAAAGCTGGCCCGCGGTGAAGCGGACGAAGGCCAGTACAAACGGATTGGCAAAGGGGGCAAAGAAGTCTGGCTACAGGCGAGCTACAACCCGATCTTTGATATGAACGGCAAGCCGTTTAAGGTCGTAAAATACGCCACGGACATCACCAGTGAAAAGCTGAGTAACGCTGATTTTGCAGGCCAGATTGCTGCGATTAGCAAAGTGATGGGCGTGATCACCTTTGATCTCAAAGGCAACATCACGGATGTGAATGACAATTTTGCCGCAGTCACCGGCTATAGTTCCAAAGAGATTGTGGGCAACCATCACAGCATGTTCGTGGATGCCGCCTATAAAAATAGTCCTGAATATAAGCAGTTCTGGGAAAAGCTGGCCCGCGGTGAAGCGGATGAAGGCCAGTACAAACGCATTGGCAAAGGGGGCAAGGAAGTTTGGCTACAGGCCAGCTACAACCCAATCCTGGACATCGATGGCAAGCCATTTAAAGTGGTGAAATATGCAACAGATATTACGGCTAAAGTGAATGAAGCCAATGCCATGAAAGCAGCGGTGAGTGAAACCAGCCAAGTGGTCGCCTTGATCAAAGAGGGTGACCTGACGCAGCGGATTACTACGCATGACAAAGCGGGAGAAATCCAGCAATTATGCGAGGGTGTGAACAGTATTGTGAATGCCATGACAGATATTCTGGCGCGCGTGAAGGTTGCCGGTGAAACCATTCTGACCGCAAGTAATGAGATATCCACTGGCAATAATGATTTGTCACAGCGCACTGAAGAGCAAGCCAGCTCACTGGAAGAAACCAGTGCCAGCATGGAGGAAATTGCCTCTACCGTGAAGAAAAATGCCGAGAACGCCAAACAGGCCAGCGTCATGACCGTGAAAGCCGGAGAAATCGCTACCCGTGGGGGCGACGTATTTGGCAAAGTGGTGACCACCATGTCAGAGATTACTGAAAGTTCTTCTCGGATTGAAGAAATCATTACCGTGATTGACAGCATTGCTTTCCAAACCAATATCCTGGCCCTGAATGCTGCCGTAGAAGCTGCACGTGCCGGTGAACAAGGCCGCGGTTTTGCGGTGGTGGCTGGCGAAGTGCGTAATCTGGCGCAACGCTCGGCCACGGCTGCCAAAGAGATCAAGCAGCTGATCGCCGATTCGGCCGAAAAAGTGACCAATGGCTCGCAATATGTGGATCAGGCCAATGGCACCATCGATGAAATTGTAACGGCCATCCAGCAAGTTTCCGACTTGATCAGCGAAATCACCTCTGCCTCGCAAGAGCAAAGCGCGGGGATTGACCAGATCAACACTGCAGTGACGCAAATGGACGAGGTGACACAGCAAAATGCCGCTCTGGTTGAAGAAGCCGCGGCAGCCGCCATGTCACTGGTAGACCAAGCCAATCAGCTGAATGATACGGTGAGCCATTACAGGCTACAAAACGGAGAGTTCAGCCAGGCCAACGCGCGGAAGTCACAGCCGGCCGCTTATCGTTCGGCGGCATGACTGGCACGCACGGACCGGGATGAATGAGCGTCTTATTGGGAACGCCATGGTCAAGCAACCGGGCCGCCGGTCAACTCCTGATTGCGCTGCAGCAGATAACGCATAATTTCAGGTTCGTATTGTTTTTTTAACGAAATAGCATAAAAGTGTTCATACAAATCGGGCACCTTGCAGTACTCCTGCAAGGTGCCGTTGCGCAATTCATCTTGCACCACCACTGAGGGTAATAAGGCAATGCCGTCCGAATCCCTGGCCAACAGACGCAATGCGGGCATATCATTAATTTCCGCCAGGACCTGATAGCGGATGTGCAGTTGCTCGCAAATCTGGTCAAAGCGGGCGCGAATCTCGGTGCCCGTGCCAGGTAGCAGCAGTTGCTGCCGTGGCAAATCCTGTTTCAAATCAAACACCTCACCTGTTGGCAATGGCTTGCCAACAATGCTGAGTTGCTGTTCGGCAATCGGTTTCATTCTGAACAGGAATTGCTGCTGGCGATCCGGTAAAAAATTACTCAATATCAAATCCAGTTTGTGATTGATCAGTTTTTCTTGCAACTCTTGTGCACTGCCTGAATCGAGCACAATTTCGACATCGTGCCGTGTCAGCAAGGGACGAATAAAGTTTTCAACAAAATTACGCGACAACGAGGCAATCACACCAATTTTAAGCACCGTCTTGTCTGCCAGTGTTTTGTGGCGTAATACGCTGTGCATTTCCTGACTCAATACAAACATTTTCTCGGCATAAGCAAACGCGATATTGCCCGCCTCGGTCAGTACCAGCTGTCTGCCCTCTTTTCTGAACAAGGGCGTGCCGATTTGATGCTCCAGCTGCTTGATCTGGCTGGACAAGGCGGATTGTGCGATCAGCAGTCGTGCAGCGGCACGCGTCAGATTGCCCTCTTTGGCCACCTGCCAAAAATAATAAAAGTGATTGAAGTTGAAATGGCGTGCCATGGCCGTACCCTTTTGTTCTGTTTTTTAGATTAATTAAAAATTTAATTTATATTATACAGAACGTTTAAGACCCAAGATAATGTCGGCTCTCACATCATTGAAAGTACGCATGCATTTTGAAAGTCTGCTGACGCCCTCTGTCCTGTTTTTTGCATTGGGCATGTTTGCACAATTGATCCGCTCGGATCTGAAGTTGCCACCCGATCTGATCAAATCGATGACAGTGTATTTGCTGCTCGGCATTGGCATCCACGGCGGCGCAGAGCTGGCGCATGCGTCCATGCTTGAGGCGGTTCCCGCCCTGCTGGCAGCCTTTGGCTTTGGCTTGCTGATTCCTCTGCTGGCCTACTGGATAATTCATCACCTGGGTAAACTGGACCGGCTGAATGCGGTAGCGATTGCCAGTCACTATGGCTCAGTCAGTGCAGGCACTTTTTTAACGGCGATTGCCTTTCTGGAGGCGATGGCCGTCCCCTATGAAAAATATCCGGTGGTGATGCTGGCCGTAATGGAGTCTCCGGCGATTCTGGTGGGCCTGCTTCTGGCTAACTGGGTTCGCCGGCAAGACAATCCACCCGAGCAAGAAGCCAACCAGCACTTGCCAGTCATTCTCAAGGAATCATTCACCAATGGCAGCATTATTTTGCTGGCAGGGGGCTTGCTGATTGGGGACATGGTCCCGGACAACAACCTGCAGGCAATTCTGCCCTTTTTTAATCAGATGTTTATGGGGATATTGTGCGTATTTTTGCTGGCCATGGGCATGGAGGCAGGCAAGAAATTAAACGACTTTAAGAAAGCGGGCGCTTTCCTGGTCAGCTTTGGCGTACTGATGCCCGTGCTGCTCGGGGGGCTTGGGGTGTTGGTGGCCCACAGTTTGCTCGGGTTTTCTGCCGGTGGCGCCACGCTGGTGGCCGTCCTGGTAGCCAGTGCCTCATATATCGCGGTTCCTCCTGCGATGCGGATTGCCATTCCAGAAGCCAATCCATCACTTTATCTGACGCTTTCATTGGGAGTCACGTTTCCGTTTAACGTGTTGCTGGGCATTCCTTTGTATTACCAGATGGCGCAGTTGTTAACGAAAGGATAAGCAGATGATTGGGGTAAAAAGGATAGAACTGGTGGTGGAAGCCATTGAAAAACAGGAAGTGATCAGCCGCTTGGAAAGTATCAATATCCGCAGCTTCACGCTTTACCAACATGTGGGTGGCTATGGTGAACGCGGCATTCCGGATGCCGGCGCTTTTGGTGAAAAGTTTGAGAATGTGACGTTTGTGATTGCCTGTTCCGAAAATCATTTGCAGACCGTGATTGAAGCCCTCAGACCGATATTAAAACGCTATGGCGGGATGTGCCTGGTGTCGGATGCCAAATGGATTTTGCATTAGCGCGCACGGCGATGAGAAATAAAATCTATCTGCTTCTGCTGATGTGCCAGATTTTACTGGTGATTGAAATGTGTGGGAGCATCGACGTATGGGCATTGTTGTCTTCCAAGCCCACGGATGCTGTGAAAAAAAGTGATGCACAAGGTGCGGTTAAGCTGCATATGCAGTTTGTGCCACCACCGCACAGACATACCCGCAGCACAAGCCAGCCCATGCCACAATGGCAACCCATGCATCAAGCATGTCAGCCGCAGTTATGGCCGGCTGACATGCAACCGCCCGCTACGCAGATGCACAGAGGGCGGCCATGCGAGAAAAAGACAGTCAGGGCATAAAGCGCTTTGTTAGAGCTGCACGCGGCTGCCAAGCTCGATGACGCTATTGGCCGGAATATTAAAGTACTCGACCGCACTGCTGGCATTGCGCGACATGACCGAAAATAGCTGATCACGCCAATGACACATGGCCCCACCCACATCCGGCACGATAATGTCGCGGCTCAAAAAGTAGGAGTTGGTAAACGGATCCAGCGCTTCGCCATCCAGCGTGAGCGCCAGCAGGGCTTGCGGCACATCTGCATGCTGCATAAATCCGTAATACAGTTGTACTTGCCAGAAACCATCCGCAAGCTGCTTTACGGTGGCACGCTCCAGAGCATTCATATACGGCACATCGCTAAAGCTGACATTGACCAGTAAATTACGCTGATGCAGGACCTGATTATGTTTGAGGTTGTGTAACAGTGCCTGCGGTACGGTTTCAAAATGCGACACCATATACACGGCGGTACGTGACACCCTGGGCACCGAAGACTGTGCCACACTTTGAATAAAGTGATTCAAGTTGGGATCATGGCGTGTCATGGTGTTCAGCAACACGCCACGGCCTTTTTTCCAGGTGGTCATTAACAAGATCAACAACACACTTAACGCAACCGGAAACCAGCCGCCCTGCATGAACTTCATCGAGGCCGAACCCAGTAATACGCTATCCACAACCGCCAGCACGCCGGTCAGTAACAGCGCCAGCCATCGCGCAAACTGCCAGCGGTAACGCATGATGAAAAAACTCAACACGGTGGTAATCAGCATGGTGCCGGTCACCGCAATACCGTAGGCAGAGGCCAGTGCAGAAGAGCTCTGGAAAGCCAGGCAGACGATCATCACCGCCAGTAACAATACCCAATTGACAGCAGGGATGTAAATTTGGCCGGACTCACTGGCCGAGGTATGGATAATGCGCATGCGCGGCAAAAAGCCGAGTTGAATGGCTTGTCTGGTCATGGAAAATGCACCGGATATGACGGCTTGTGAGGCAATAATGGTGGCCAGCGTTGCCAGAATCACCGCTGCTATCTGCAAGGGCTGCGGAAAAGACAGGTAAAACGGGTTGCTGACTGCCTCAGGATGCAGCAAGAGCAGCGCGCCCTGCCCCAGATAATTCAGCGTCAAACAGGGAAACACCAGTCCCAGCCAGGCCAGCTGAATGGCTGGACGGCCAAAGTGGCCCATATCTGCATACAAGGCCTCGGCGCCGGTCACCGCCAGTAAAATCGCACCGATGGCAATAAACACGCCTGCGCCACGTGCTTGCAGAAACTGCCATGCATAGTGTGGCTGTATCGCCTGTAACACCTCCGGGGCTTGTGCTATTTGCCAGACACCAATACTGGCCAGCGCTGTAAACCAGACAATCACAATCGGGCCAAAAAAACGGCCGACGGTATGCGTGCCCAAACGCTGCACTGAAAACAAGCCGATCAGAATCGCAATTGAAATTGGCAGCACTTGTGCCGCCAATGCGGGCGCTGCCACCTGCAACCCTTCGACGGCCGACAGCACGGAAATGGCAGGCGTGAGTACGCTGTCACCATAAAACAGGGCTGCGCCCATGACACCCAGCATCAAGAGCACGCCTGCGCGACGATCCGGACTGGTCTGGCTGGATAAGTGATGATCTGCGGACGCAGTTTCAGGCCTGCGCAATGTGGAAAGCGCCAGCGACAACAGTGCCATGACGCCGCCTTCGCCTTTGTTGTGTGCCCGTAAAATCAGTAATACATATTTAAATGTGACGACAAAAGTAAGCAGCCAGAAAATGGAAGAAATGGCGCCCATGATATTGACCGTGTTGAGTGGTACACCGGTGCTTTCGCTAAAAATCACCTGCATGGTATAGAGCGGGCTGGTGCCGATATCGCCGTAGACCACGCCGATAGCCCCCAGCGCCAATGCCGCCAGGCTACTTTTTTTAATGGAAGAACTGTCCATTGCATCCCCTTGTGTGTGGTTGAATGGGCCTAGCTTGCGCGCAAGCGTATATCAACCGCATAAACAAAGCGGAAAAGTGTCATCACAAAGGGGATTTTAAAGATCAGGCCAGGCGATACCCCAGCCCAAGCTCGGTCAGGAGGTAACGGGGCTGTGCCGGATTATCTTCGAGCTTGGTCCGCAAGCGGCCCACATGAATGCGCAGATAATGGGTGTCGTTGATATATTCCGCGCCCCATATCTGCGTCAAGAGCTGGGCGTGGGTGAAGATTGTGCCTGGCTTGCTCGCCAGTTGCATGAGCAAAGCATGCTCGATCGGGCTTAAATGCAGCGTCTCGCCATGCTTGCTGACGATGCCGGAGGCCCGGTTAATACTCAGCGCCCCTTGCTGATACACATGGTCACGCATCTGCATCATGGCCGTTCGCCTGAGCGCAGCCTGAATTCTCGCCAGCAGTTCCGGCAAGCCAAATGGTTTCATCATGTAATCGTCCGCCCCCAGATTCAGGCAATGCACCTTGTCGGCCTCATCCTGCCGAGCGGATAACACCAATATCGGCACATCCGAGCAGGCGCGCAGATGCGGAATAAACTGCTCGCCCTCGCCGTCGGGCAGGCCGAGGTCGAGGATCACCATGGCATAATCAGCCGCTTGCCGGGCTTGTGCCAGCGTGCGCGCATGGATCACGCGGTAGCCATGGGCCGAAAGTGCGGGCATCAGAAACTGGTAAACACCGGCATCATCTTCCACCAGCAACAATGTGTGCACCGGCTGTGACATGTCAGCGCGCCGCAATCTCAGGCACAGGACTTAACGGAAAGAGCATGCTGACCTGCGTGGTTTGTCCGGGTACGGACTGAATCTGCAATTGACCGTGATGCAGTTCCATCACGGTTTTCACAATCAGCAGGCCCAGGCCATAGCCGCGCGCCCCTGCTGGTCTTTCCTTGCGCTGTACAAAGGCTGCAATTTCAAAATCAGCAGGAAAGCCCGGCCCTTCATTGCTGACACTGAGCACTAGCCAGGGCGCCTGCCTGCGGAGGGTGATGGTGACCGGCTGTGTGCCCTGATGCCAG
The DNA here is from genome assembly GCF_030769565.1 of Methylophilus aquaticus. Taxonomy (GTDB): domain Bacteria; phylum Pseudomonadota; class Gammaproteobacteria; order Burkholderiales; family Methylophilaceae; genus Methylophilus; species Methylophilus aquaticus. The sequence continues at coordinate 11,565 of NZ_JAVCAP010000020.1, forward strand.
ACAACGGCATTATCAATCAGGTTGGCCAGCGCATGGGCGACCAGCATGGCATCCAGCTTCACCAACACTCCGACATCGAACACATGCACCGCCAGCGGCAATGCCTGCGGCCGTTGCCGATAGCGCTGCACCACATGCTCCACCACTTCTTCGGCCAGTTGCCAATCGGGATGCACCGTGGCAGGACCAGCCTCCAGCTTGACCAGCGTCAGAATGTTTTCAGTGGCCTGTACCAGATAATCGGACTCTGCGCGGATGCTTTCCAGTAATTGCCGGGATTGTGTCGCATCCAGAGCAATATTCTGATCCGCCAGCACGTTGACGGCTCCGACGATGGCCGTTAATGGCGTCCGCATATCATGCGACAAGGCAGTCAATAAGGTTTTTTTGAAGGTGGCTTCGCTGATGCGCAGTTCTGATTGCAACAAGGCCTGATGCTGACCGAGTTTGACATAGGCCTGCGAGCATTGATGGGCCAGCAAGCGTAAAAAATCAATATCCAGCGGCTTGTGTGGTTGCGCCACCACCAGCACCTCAGTCTGCTGAAAACCAAAAGGAATCAAACAACAGCTCAGTGCAGGCCAGTCCGCAGTGCCGGCTCCCATCGCACGATTAAAATCGATGGCCCATTGCACACTGGAGGGCGGCAGGCTTGCGGCCAGCGCTGCATCTCCAGCGATGACTTCCAGGGGGCCATCTGCTAAGGAACGCCGCACCACCGCCACACGCAGATCAAACACCGCATGCACATGCTGGCAACCGGCTTCAAGCAAGGCATGCGGGTGACTCTGAGTAGCAAACAACTCTGCCAGAGATTGAAAGAAGCGTGATTGCCGCGCGGCCAGTTGCGCCTGCCGGGTTTGCAGCTTGAGCTGCTGCATGGCACTGCTTACGGTTAATGCAACAACAACAAACACCAGTAGCATCAGCCACGATTGCATGCTGGCAATGCGGAAGGTATAACGCGGCTCGATAAAACAAAAATTGATCAGCAGAAAAGCAAGAATGGCGGTGCCGAGTGCGAGCGGGAACCGGGCGATATAAGCCACCCACAGCACGCACAACAGATAGAGCAAGGCCATTGCGGTGAGGCCCAGCGTGGCAAACAGTGACAAGCCCAGCCAGGTGATGATAGAGAGCAAGCCGACCAGGCTGGTCATCACAAGAACGATCCGGTGCCGGGAGTCTTCTTGCGCAAACTCGCTGGCGATTTTCATCCGTAGCTTAAGGCTGCTTAATAGCGCAAGGGATCTTGCGTTTTATAGTTAGGGCCGAAAAACTCTTTCATTAAAAAGTCTTCCAGGCCTGCCGAATCTTCTGGTCTGGCTGACAGGGTAATGGTGCGGTTCAGGCGGTTGGATACCCAGTCAAAATTGCCCGTGTAATGTTCGCGTATCAACGCAATCATGCGGCGTACCATCACCAGACGGATATCCTCGCCGCTCTTGGCTTCCACCTCGTAGAACTGGGTATTGGCCGCGCTGTAATCATTGGTCCAGCCTTTAAAGCTGAAGCTGGCATTGTAGGGGTCCATGCGCCGAATCTGAAACAGGCCATTGGTGCCAAACTTCAGATTGTTCATGATATTTTTCATGCGCCGCTCGTCCTCTGAAGGCCCACGTTCAGCCGCAACCGCAGCCTCGTTGATGCTTTTAGCCATCATTTCGTCGGCATTGCGGTCAGCCTGACGGCGTTTGATCATGCTGGCGAAATCATCCGCCGGGGCAGGCGGCGCAGGCCGTGGATCTGCCGGTGGCTGTGGTTTGGGTTCAGGCAGTTTGAATGCGCTGTCATTATTGGGCGCGGTCATCACTTTTTTAGGGATGACTGGCTCGACAGGGCGCGGCTTGGCTTTGGGTTGTGGCTTGGGCGGTGGTTGCGGTGTGACTGGTGGCTGTTCAATTTCCTGCGGCCATTCCGGCATGGGCAGGCCCAGATCGAGTACGATATTCAGCGGTTGCTGCGCGGGCTCCTCAGTCGGCTTGAGTAAATCCAGTAAAAAGCCCCAGAACAAAATGGCGTGAAACACCAGCGACACCAGAAACGCCCACATCAGGCGTGCAGAGATACGCAACACACGGTCTTTCTGCTTGGGCTTTAACCAGGCAGGCGTACTAAAAGGATCAAAGGGTGAAGGTGGTTGCATGAAGGCGATTATTGCATCAATGACTTAGTACATGACTTTCTATTGAAGTTCTTGCCAGAGTTTTTCCAGCCGTTTTACCGAAACAGGATATGGCGTCCTTAATTCTTGCGCAAATAATGATACACGTAACTCTTGCAACTGCCATCCATAGGCGTGTAACGAAGTGGTTACAGGCAGGTGCGCAGTGCGGCACTGTTGTATTTTCTGCTGCCAGCGCTGCTGTAACTGCACCACCGCCATGGCATGGCGGCTGTCACGTTCAATACTGGTGGGATATTTATCCATGCGCATGCGGATGCCTTTGAGGTAACGCGGCACATGCGGCAACTGCTCCCACGGCGTCTGGCTGAAAAACCCATGATAAAGCAATTCAGACAATTGCTGCTCACATTCACGTTTGATTTTTTGCGTGACCGGATTTAACTTTTGCAGCTGTGCATTCAACAGCTGGTATTCATTGGCAATCAGTTGTGCCTGCTTGGTCAAGGCATCAGTGACGGCTGGTAACCGCGTGCGTGCGCGCTGTTTGAGCGTCATCAAGGCGGCATTGGTGCGCGGCAAGTCATCCTCACCAATAAACGCGCGGTCGGCAATGCATTGCAGCATGTCTTCACGCAACTGGTCCGGGTTCATCAGATTGCGTAGCAGCAGGGCATACTGGTTAAACCCTGGCAGCCCTTTCTCCAGTTGCTTCATCTGCTCTTTAAGTTCAAAGCGCAGCAGGCGGCAAATGCCTTTGCGATGTGCATTGTGTGCGGCTTCAGCGGTATCAAACAGCTTGACAGCCACACTGTCGATATTGTCTTCGAGTGCCGGATAACCAGTCAGCTGACGGCCGTCTTTGCTGAAGGTCAGCGTTTCCGGCAGATCACCAAAATCCCATTGCTTGAGGCCAGTTTTTTCAATGCCGGGCGAACCATTCCTAAACGTGAGCTGTGCAGCAGAGCCCAATTGTTTTTTCAATGCATGCCAGTCACGGCCCATGCCCAGCTCACGGCTCTTTTCGTCCACCACCCTGAAATTCATCAGGTGGTGCGGATCCAGCCCGGCCAGGTCAAACTCTTCAGGACGCAACTTGAGCATGGTTTTCTGCTGGATATAGGCCGCCAGCGCCGGTAACAAGGACTCATGGCCCTGATGCGCTGCCAGAAAGCCGGTCACAAACTCCGGCACCGGCACGCAGACGCGGCGCAAGGTCTTGGGCAAGGCTTTGATTAATGCGGTGAGCTTGTCGCGCACCATGCCGGGCACCAGCCATTCAGTCACCGTCGCATCCAGCTGATTAAGCAAGGCCAGTGGAATCGTCGCCGTCACGCCATCCAGCACATGACCCGGCTCAAAGCGATATTTCAATGGCACTTGCTCGCCATCAATGGTCAGACTCTCCGGAAACTGCACTTCGGTAATCGCGCTGGCACCATGCCGCATCAGCGAATCACGCGTCAGATACAGCACTTTGGGATTGGCCTGCTCCGCATCCTGTCGCCATTGTTCAAAGGCAACGCCATTGACCACACGATACTGCTCACCAATTTCGGGCAATACCTTGTCGTAAAACGCAACCAGTTGATGCTCATCGACCAGCACGTCCTGGCGGCGCGCCTTGTGCTCCAGCGCCTCGATCTCGGCAATCAGGCGACGGTTGGCCTCAAAAAAAGGCGCACGCGTGTCAAACTCCATATTGGCCAGCGCCTCGCGGATAAAAATCTCGCGCGATTCGACCGGATTGACCGGTCCATAGTGCACACGCCGTTTGGGCACGATGGTCAGGCCATACAAACTCACGCGTTCCCAGGCCACGACCTGCGCGGTCTTTCTGTCCCAGCGCGGGTCGCTGTAATGGCTTTGCGTTAAATCACGCATGCCGCCCTCGTTGGCAATCGGCTCTATCCAGTCCGGGTCTATCTTGGCCACCCCGCGGGCATACAGCTTGGTGGTATCCACCAGTTCGGAGGCCATCACCCATTTCGGACGATTTTTCTTCAGGGCCGACCCTGGCGCCACCGTAAAACGGATACCGCGCGCCCCGGCATAGGTATCACTGTCACCATCCTTGAAACCGATGTTCCCCAGCAGGCCAGACAGCAAGGCCTTATGAACCTGCTCGTAGCTGGCTTCCTTGTCGCTGCGCTTGAAGTCCATTTCCTCGACCATTTCCAGCAGTTGCTGGTGCAACTCGCGCCACTCTTTCAGGCGCAGAAAGGACAGGAAATTCTGGTGACACTGATTCAGCAACTCGCGGTTGGACTTCTTGGTCTTGAGCGCCTGTTCATACCAGTCCCACAGCTTGAGATACCCCATAAAATCGGAGTCATCGGCCTTGAATTTGGCATGGGCGTTATCGGCCGCTTCGCGCTTGTCCATCGGCCGTTCGCGCGGATCCTGAATGCTCAGCACGCTGGCAATAATCAAAACTTCACGTAAACAAGCCTCTTTTTTGGCGGCCAGAAGCATGCGTGCAACACGTGGATCCAGCGGCAAACGGGCCATCTGGCGGCCCAGTTCAGTAATCTCGCGCCGCTCGGTGACGGCACCGAGCTCCTGCAACAACTGGTAGCCATCGCTGATCAGGCGAGAAGAAGGCGCTTCGATAAATGGAAATTCTGCGACATCACCCAACCGCAAATCAGCCATGCGCAAAATCACGCTGGCGAGTGAACTGCGCAGAATCTCCGGGTCAGTAAAGGCCGGACGCTGGTTGAAATCCTCTTCTGAATACAGGCGTACGCAGATACCGTTGGACACGCGACCACAACGCCCTGCCCGCTGCTTGGCCGCCGCCTGCGAGATTTTTTCAATCTGCAACTGTTCAACCTTGGCCCGCGGGCTGTAGCGGTTAACCCGTGCCAGACCAGCGTCAATCACATACTTGATGCCCGGCACGGTCAGTGAGGTCTCGGCCACATTGGTCGCCAGCACAATCCGGCGCTGACCACCAGGGCGGAAAATCTTTTGCTGGTCTTCAATACTCAACCGTGCAAACAGCGGCAGAATCTCCAGCGATTTCAGCTTGGGCGAACGGCCCTGGTACTTGCGCAAATGGTCAGCGGTATCGCGGATTTCACGCTCGCCTGGCAGAAACACCAGAATATCGCCATCGCCCAACCGTAATAAATCGTCCGCCGTATCGAGGATGGCGTCTTCCATCACCTCCTCTTCCTCGTCTTCCTCCAGCCAGCGTGTTTCGGTGCGCGGCGGCTTGCGCTTGATGCCCATGAGGTCCTGCGCAAAACGGTCAATATCATCCAGACCATCGTCGATTGGCACCTCGACGGCGACCATGGTGGTTTTATTGCCCAATGGCCGGTACCGGATTTCCACTGGATAAGTACGCCCGGACACTTCAATCACCGGCGCGCCATTAAAATGACTGGAAAAGCGCTCGGCATCAATCGTTGCCGAAGTCACAATGACTTTCAAATCCGGCCGCTTGGGTAATAACTGCTTGAGATAGCCCAGCAGAAAATCAATATTCAGGCTGCGCTCGTGCGCCTCATCGATAATAATCGTGTCATAGCCATTGAGAAACTTGTCGCTCTGCGTCTCGGCCAGCAAAATGCCGTCTGTCATCAGCTTGACATAGCTGCGCTCGGACAATTTATCGTTAAAGCGCACCTTGTAGCCGACCACCTCGCCGAGTGGGCTGTTCAGTTCCTGTGCAATACGCGAGGCCACCGAACGTGCCGCAATGCGGCGCGGCTGCGTATGCCCGATCAGCCCGCTCACGCCACGTCCCAGCTCCAGGCAAATCTTGGGCAACTGCGTGGTTTTACCTGAGCCGGTTTCACCACACACAATCACCACCTGATGCTTGGCAATCGCCGCGGCAATATCGTCTTTTTTGCCACTGACCGGCAGCTCTGGCGGGTAATCCGGCTTGGGCAAGGCTGCCAGACGCGCCTGCAAACGCTGCTGCGAAGCATGTATTTTCTGTGCAATTTCTACCAATGCTTTATCCACCGGCTTGTGTTGCTTGACTGCGTCACGCAGCTGCTGCAAACGGCGCTTGAGCGGAAAACGGTCGGCCAGCATGCAGGTGGCCAGTTGTTGTTCGAGTTGGGAGATCAGAGTCTGGGGTGTGGCGGTGGTCATATGGGGTGAGATTTTAACATGCCATGCCAACTGCCATGCAGCATGACGGCTTACATCACCCTTAAGTTGATTGGCTGATCGCGTTATTTTTTGCCTATACGCCAGTTACTTTCTTGCTTTGTCCCAAAAAATTAAGCAAAAAGAGTCATAGAGGGATATAAATACCCACCCTACTACTGCGCACTCAAAAGCCCGTAGCTTTTGAAATCAAAGAAAATAACTCTCATGCCATAACCCGCCAAATTTACCCCTTTTCATAAAACCTCTGCGCTGGATGGCACGCAAAAAGAAACCCCATGTCAACAACATGAGGTTCGTCTGCCGCCTGAAAAGAATTATTTTCTGATACATTCTTCCACGCCGGTATTCCCGCCCTTAAAACCCGGTTCAAAATAAAACTTTCTGAAACGCAACTGCCCATTGCTGTTTTTCCTGAACTCGGCAATCCCCGTGCCGTAATCATTGGTTTTGCCGCCATATTCGCCCTGCTCCATCGGCAAGGCAAAGTGCATGGCCGCGTGCATGCCATGCACTGCGGCATGGCCAGTATAAGTGCCGTAATCCGGGACCTCCAGTTGAAAATCATAACTGGCATCTTTACCCTTGCTATGTTCAGGGCGCAATTTCATGGTCACGGTGCCGGTGTATTTACCTTCGTGTGCATCATTACCCTTACAGGCGTAGACGCCGCTCAAATCCATTGCAAACACAGGCGCCGCCAGCGTGCATGCGAGTAAAGTTGCTAACCATTTCATATATTGCCCTTTCCACTTGATTATTCCGGAGGCCGTACCCTTAAAAAGCGGGCAAATTTGGGTTTGCCGTTTTTGGTGACATCGCGATAGGTATAGGTGACCATGCTACCGATGGGGGGCGGTCTGGCGCGGTCGGCATCTTTAAAGCCCGTGCCAAGTTTAAAGCGTATGCCTTGCCGGGTTTCGACCAGTAATGCGCCCATTTTACCTTGGTATTTGCCTTTGCCGGGCACATGGGCGATGACTTTAGCTTCGGCATCGAGTTGCGGTTTGAGTTTGAGCAACACCTGGCTACGCCCAGTGATGTAGCGTGCATCCGCACGATGCAACATCAGGCCTTCACCCTTTTTCGCCACCACTGCATCCAGTGTGCGTTTTAATGCGGCTACATCCTTCACATGAAATTGTGTGATGGCTTTGAGCGTTGGCGTATGCGCCTGTTTGACCAATGCGGCAATCTGGCTGGCACGCTGGGCAAAGCTGCCTGCGGCATTGGGCAACTCAAACACGTAATAGGCCACTTTGTGCCAGGCGGCATCCTCCGGGGTGGACTGTCGTACGGTGGATGAGAGTACCTCAAACTGGCCACGCCCAATCCAGAGTTCGCCATCCAGTGCCTGTTTGGGAAAGTCTTTGATAAACCAGGCAGGCGCATGGATCGGGTTACCCTGACGGCTGGTGAGTTGCTGACCGTCCCAGACAGCGCGAATGCCGTCCAGCTTTTCACTGACCAGATAGTCCTGCACGGCAATGCCTTCGTGGTAGACATGTGCCAGCAGAATATCCGGGGCTTGTGCATGGGCGGTCGCGCTGCAGCATGCCATGCCCAACCACAGCAGCATTCGGCCCATCGATTGTATGCAAAAGTGCATGCTTTTCCCCTACAATTGTTAATTTAAATTAACAATTGTAGATTGATGCGTGGAGAGGTGCAACAGGGTTAATCAGGTGGCGTCAGGCGCAAAGCCGAATCTGGGGGCAAGTTCCATTAAATTGCATTGTTGCAGAATCTGCAAAGCACGCTCACGTGCACTGCGTTTACGCTGTCCGGTATATTTGGCAATGATCAGTTCGTTTTTCATCGAGTGTTCCCACCCGACCAATTCGGTCACAGTGACCTGATAGCCGTGCGCTTCGAGTTCCAGACAGCGCAACACATTGGTAATCTGGCTGCCAAACTCGCGGGTATGAATCGGGTGTCGCCATAACTCGCTCAAGGGTGTTTGTCCCAAGGAGGCTGCCTTGTGCTTACGCAGCACTTCAGCCACCTCGGCCTGACAACAGGGCACCAACACCATGTATTGTGCCTGTTTGTGCAGGCCAAACTGAATGGCATCATCCGTGGCCGTATTACAGGCATGCAAAGCCGTCACAATATCCACCTGGGCAGGCAACCGGGCTGAGGAGATGGCCTCGGCAACGGACAAGTGCTCAAATGCCATGCGCTCAAACTGACATGCGTTGGCCAATGTTTTGGACTTTTCAACCAGATCGCCACGCGTTTCAATACCGATGACTTGCCCGCCAGCATGTTGCTTGAGCAAAAGATCGTATAAAATAAAGCCAAGATAAGACTTGCCAGCCCCATGATCGACCAACACCGGATGGGATTGACCGGCCATAACCGTCTGCATGAGCGGCTCAATAAAATTCACCAGATGATAGACCTGTTTAAGCTTGCGCCGGCTATCCTGATTCAGTTTGCCATCCCGCGTCAGGATATGCAGCGCTTGCAATAAGGCCATGGATTGCCCGGGTTTGATCTCGGGCGGTAATGTTGTGTTGACCATGCGTGTTGCTGTTTTAAAATACCAATATGCTAGTTTAACAGCATTGGTTCTGCTTTCCATGCCATGCATGTTCTAGGGAACTCAAACGCCGTTTTCAGCATCAAGTCTATGTAATGCTTGTGGGTATTCGCAATATTTACCAGCAATACCATCTTTGCAGCCCACGCCAGGTGCGCTGTATTCAATCAGCTGTATTAACAGCACTGTTGTTCAATCGCATCAGGGAGTATGTATGCCTCAACGTTTAGCCAATCCGGCTGTTTTATGTACACGTAGCACAATCCAACTCGCCATTCTCAGTATCAGCATGCCTTACCTGCTTTCAGCTCCGGTGTTTGCCGACACCATCTGGCTTAAAAATGGCGACAAGATCACGGGCACCCTGGGCGTCAAAGTCTCTAACAAGCTGACGGTCAAAACCAGCTACGCCGACGAAGTCAAAATTAACTGGAATGATATTCACAGCATTGATGCCGACAAACCGATATTGATGCAGTTATCTGACGGCAGCATTGTCAATGGCCGTCTGATCCATACCGATGAAGGCCAGGTCATTCTGGATGAAGAAACCAATACGCCGCTGGTAGACACCGAGCTGGATGAAATCCATTACATTAACCCAAGCCGCGACCTGATCGGCGAGGGCTATGTCTGGACCGGCAACCTGAGCCTGGGCGGTGCCTTTAACAATGGCAACAGCGATAATCGCAATATGCAGTTCAATGGTGAGTCTGTATTACGTGGACTGGAAGATCGTTATACAGTGCAGGGTTATTACTACTGGGCAGAGGATAGCGGCTCACAAACGCAAAACAACGCACGTGTCCGCGGTCAGTATGACCACTTTTTCACTAAAAAATGGTTTAGCTACCTCAACACCATTCAGGAAAAAGACCGCTTCAGAGACATCAAATTACGCAGCACCTACGGTGTGGGGTCTGGTTACCAGATTTTTGAAGGGGAGAAACTGAATCTGTCCGTGGAAGGCGGTGTTTCTTTGATCTCTCAGGATTATTACGAAGAAAATGATGACAAACATGCCGCATTGCGCTGGGCGGTGAACTATAACCAGTATTTGTTTGATTCATTTGTGCAGGCATTCCATCGACACGAAGTGTTGTATACGCCCAGATCGCCGTCACAAGTCCTGCTTTACAGTTCGACCGGCCTGCGTTTTCCGTTTATTTTTGGCCTGAGTGCATCCACACAGGTCGACTATAACTTTGACAGCCGTCCCGCAGATGAGCGCGTCAAGGGCGATACACGTGCCCTGTTTACACTGGGATATAGCTGGAAATAGTGCGTGGTGGCCAGCAATTTAGGTTGAACAGCGCTTGAATGTTAAAATACGGTTTTTATCTGATGTAGAGGTTGCACGTGGCAATTCAATGGTTTCCCGGACACATGACCTCCGCCCGCAAAAAGGCGGAAGAAACCATGGAGCATATCGACGTGGTGATTGAGGTGCTGGATGCGCGCGTACCCGCAGCCAGCCATAACCCGATGATCGAGGAGATGCGCAATTTCCGCCAGCGTCCTAACCTCAAAATACTGAACAAAGCCGATTTAGCCGACCCGCAAGTCACGCAGGCCTGGCTGAATTACTTCAATGCACAACCCAACACCAAAGCGGTGGCGCTTTCTTGCAAAAAACCCGGCGACGCCAAAAAAATCCCAGGACTGTGCAAGCAACTGGCGCCGCACCGTGGTAGCCCGCTCAAACCCCTCCGCATGATGATCATGGGCATTCCCAACGTGGGCAAATCGACACTGATGAATGCTCTGCTTAACCGCCGTGCAGCCAAAGTGGGCGACGAACCGGCCGTGACCAAGAGTCAGCAGCGTTTTGAGTTGAACGACAGCGAGAACATTACCGACACACCAGGCATGATGTGGCCCAAGATCGAACATGAATCGGATGGTTATTTACTGGCTGCCAGCCACGCGATTGGCCGCAATGCGGTGATTGATGAAGATGTCGCCGAGTTTTTGGGCAATGTGCTGATTAAGCAGTACCCGGCGCTGATCAACACGCGTTACAAGCTGGATGCCATGAAACTGAACGTCACTGAAATCGATGGCATAGACCTGCTGGAAGCGATTGCCAGGCGCCGCGCCTACAAACGCACCGATGGCGAATGGGACATGGAGCGCACTGCCATGGCTTTACTGACCGACTATCGCAGCGGAGCGATTGGCCGTGTCAGTCTGGAATCCCCCAAAAGCCGGGCAGAAATGGTGGCGCAGGCCAAGTTAGAGGCCGAGCGTCAACTGGCAGCCAAAACAGCCAAGGCTGCGGCTGCGGCTGCGGATGAGCCTAATCCCGCTGAATAAGCTATTGCGAAACAATCACACTGGCATTGCGTTTTACCGGCTTGGCCTCGTCAGACGCCTGCAGACGATGCGCGTTACTGGCAATCCGGTTACGTCCTGCCTGTTTCGCCTGATACAGATTGTGGTCAGCCGCCGCAAACAGGCTGTCTATTTGATAGCCTACTGTTTCTGAACTCACCGCCCCCACACTCACCGTACATTTAATCGCACGCGTGGACACATCCAGGCTCTCAATGCCCGCAATATTGACTGGCGTGGTTTCTATGGTTTTACGAATCCGCTCAGCCAATACCGCTGATTCATGCTCCCCCGTATTGGGCAACAAAATGCAAAACTCTTCCCCCCCATAACGGCCAATCACATCGCCCCCACGCAGGGCGGAGTGGATGGTCCCCGCGCAGACTTTCAACACTGCATCTCCCACCAGATGGCCGTAGACATCATTGACCTTTTTGAAATAATCGAGATCTACAATCAGCATGCCCATCGGCAGTTTGATCCGTTGTGAAACCGCCTGCATGCGGTTTGCAGCATCCTGCAAGCCCCGACGATTCAACACACCGGTCAAGCCATCCAGTGTCGCAATCGCCTGCAGTCCGGCCTGAGTACGCACATTCATGACCAGCAACAGCAAGCAAGTCACGGCGATGAGCACCATCACTATCGTCGCAATCATATACGCATGGGCAGACCAGTGTTGAAAATCTTTGAGCAGCTCCGCATCAATCAACGCGACTTCAAACATCATGAACAACAACATCAGCGTCATTGCCGAGAACAGACTACAGCATAACCAGAATACATGGCTGATAAAGTCCTTGCCAAAGCCCATCAAGCTGCGGCTGCCATAGGCAAATACCCAAGACATCACCAGAAAATTCGACAGCAAAATCACCCGCAATGGCGCATGCATATTCAGCAAAATGGCATTACAGGCCAGCAACGTGGTGAGCACAAGTAAAGAAAGATAACGATAAATACGATAGCCGCGGAGCATGCGTATGCCATTCACATACACACTAAGCCCGAGGCAAATGGCACTGAAAGCAATCGAAACATACAATTCGTGCTGGGCACGCAATGCAAACACATCCGGAATAAAGTAGATGCTGAGCCCCAGACCAATCAGCAGCATGCCCCATACCCAGCGCATGACCAGTGCACGCTGTTGATAGGCGCCAAATACCAGCAAGACCAGCACCAGCATGAAGGTGAGGCCAATCGATGATAGAATAACGCTATTGAGATCGAGCACAGGCATGATCAAAGTGTGTTTATATAAGATAGGATAATACTATGGTTACCCCACTATACCCACAGCCTGCTTAAGGTTAAATAGTCCATACAGGCTAATCCCTATCCAGCCTGTCATGCCGTTTCATCTCTTCAGAAAACCATCAGAAGTTTCATGTTGCATCACTTAAATCCGCCACAACGCGAAGCGATTCATTACCTGGACGGCCCCTTGCTGGTACTGGCAGGTGCGGGCAGCGGCAAAACGCGCGTCATCACCCAGAAAATTGCTTACCTGGTCAACAAGGCTGGCTACCAGGCCTCGCAAATTGCCGCCATCACCTTTACAAACAAGGCTGCGCGCGAAATGCAGGAGCGTGTCAGCCCCTTGCTCGAAGGCAAAAGTGGCAAAGGCCTGACCGTCACCACCTTTCATTCGCTGGGCTTGCAAATGTTGCGGCAGGAAGCCGCCTTGCTGGGCTACAAACCCCAGTTCTCCATTCTGGATGCTTCTGACAGCTTTAAAATTCTGAGTGATGTTCTGGCCACGACCGACAAGCAACTACTCCGCAAAACACAATGGCAGATCTCCAGCTGGAAAAATGCGCTATTAAGCCCGGATCAAGCCAAAGCCACGGCTGACGAAGAGCTCAGCCATGCCGCCGCCCGTGTTTACCAACTCTATCAGCAAACACTGCGCGCCTACCAGGCAGTGGATTTTGATGACCTGATCAAGATCCCGGTGGAACTGTTTGATCAGCATGCCGAGACCCTGGACAAATGGCAACGCAAACTGCAATACCTGCTGATTGACGAATACCAGGATACCAACGCCTGCCAGTACAAACTGATCAAGCAGTTAACCGGCATACGCGGTCAATTTACCGCCGTAGGCGATGACGACCAGGCCATTTACGGCTGGCGCGGCGCCGACGTGGAAAACCTTAACCAGCTGACCAAAGACTTCAGCAAACTCAAGGTGATTAAACTGGAGCAAAACTACCGCTCGACCGTGCGCATTTTGCGGGCGGCCAACCAGGTCATCGCCAACAACCCCAAACTGTTTGAGAAAAAACTATGGAGTGAACTGGGCACCGGCGAACTGCTGCACGTCACAGCAACACACAGCGAAGAGCACGAAGCCGAAACCGTAGTGATGAAGCTGCAGGCGCACAAATTCGAGCACCGCACCACTTACAAAGATTACGCCATCCTGTACCGCAGCAACCACCAGGCACGCATCATCGAACAATACCTGCGCAACCAGAAAATCCCCTACACCATTTCCGGCGGCCAATCATTTTTTGATAAAGCCGAAATCAAGGACATCATCAGCTACCTGCGCCTGGTGATGAATGAAGACGATGACCCGGCGTTTATCCGTGCGGCTACCACGCCGAAAAAAGGCATAGGCAACACCACGCTGGAGCGTCTGGGTGAATATGCCAGCGCGCATAAACTCTCGCTGTTTGCCGCCGCATTTGAAGGCGGTTTTCAGCAGGAAGTCGGCAACAAACAACTGGACGACCTGCTTACTTTCTGCCGCTTTATTCAAACCCTGCAAGGCCGCGCCGTCAAAGACCCGGCCAATGAAGTATTGAATGACCTGCTCAACGCCATCCATTACGAAAGCTATTTATACGACGGTGAAGAAGCCCGCTCTGCCGAAACCCGCTGGGGCAATGTGCAGGAATTCGTCAGCTGGCTCAGCAAAAAAGGCGAAGCCTCCACCGAATTCGGCCACGAATCCGATGGTAAAAACCTGATCGAACTCACGCAACTGGTCTCGCTGATCACCATGCTCGAAGGCCGTGAAGATGGCGAACCCGACGCCGTCAAACTCTCCACCCTGCATGCTGCCAAAGGGCTGGAATACGGCCACGTATTCCTGATCGGCTGCGAAGAAGGCATCCTGCCGCACACCAACTCCATCGACAGTGACCAGATCGAAGAAGAACGCCGCCTGATGTACGTAGGCATCACCCGCGCGCAAAAGTCACTCAACATCACCTGGTGCAAAAAACGCAAACGCGCCGGCGAAATGCAAGCCTGCGAACCTAGCCGGTTTATTGCAGAACTACCCAAAGATGATGTCAAACATTTTGGCAACCCGTTTAACGGGCCGGATCAGGTGCTAAGCAAAGATTATGGGAAAAGCAAGATGGCGAATATCAAGGCGATGCTGGCGGGCAAGCAACAGATGCAAGGCGGCTGACTGTCTGGTAGTATCATTTATAATAAAAGACATTGTCGCTTATCCCAACAGTATGTAATGACAACCATGCCATCACACCAAACATTGATAGAACAGTTAAAAGCGATACTTAGCTTGCAACAGGATCTTGAACTGGCCATTTTGATTGGTAGCCGTGCACAACAAAGCGCAAATCAAAACAGTGACTGGGATATCGCCATCCGCTGGAAAAAACACATCTCTGCTATCAATGCCCTCTCATTGACCAGCACGCTACAAATAGCGATTGCGCAATGCTTAAACGTACCTCCTGAAGCTATCGATCTGATTGACATGACCACTGCCAGGCTTGCCATGCGCGCGACCATCGTTGAGGAAGGCATCCCCCTGGCAGGAGAGGACTCGCTTGCATGGAGTTACTTTCTGACACAAACATGGGCAGAACTGGAAGAGCATTACTGGAGAGCACAACATGCGGCTTGATCTTTACCAGGCAGAATGCGAACGGATCGCACAAGAAAAAATGATGCTTTTAAATGAAGCAAGAAACCGCATTAGCAACCAACAGCCACTGTCGAAACTGGAGCAAAGTGGGCTGCTTCATGTCATTCAAGTATTAATTGAAAATGCCATCGGCAAATCCAAACACTTGCTAAAATTACATGGTGAAACGGTACCTGTCTCCGCATATGATGCCTTTGCAAGCCTTTCAAGAGCAAAACTCATCTCCGAAACAGCCCTAACAGAATGGAACGCGGCAATCGGTCTTCGTAACCGTATCGTACATGACTATATGAACATAGATCTCAATCTTGTCTATGCCCTGCTCACTGATCAAAAACTAGACTTCATTGCAGATTTTCTGCTCAAAAAATTCTAAGCAGTAAGTATGAATGGAGGTGACTAAAATGAAACAGAGCAGTACTCAAAATTTACGCTGGGTGCAGCGATTAAGCAACTATGAAAAAGCGCTTGAAAGCCTGACTTCTGCAATCGACTTAAGTAAAGAAAGACCATTATCTGACTTGGAAAAGCAAGGTTTAATTCAAGCCTTTGAATTTACTCATGAGTTGGCTTGGAACGTCCTCAAAGACTATTTTGATTACCAAGGCACACAAAACATCACAGGCTCACGTGACGCAACGCGTGAAGCTTTTAGTAAAGGCTTGCTCCAAGATGGTGAGGGATGGATGGCGATGATACAAAGCCGCAATAAAACATCGCACACCTATAACAAAGCTGTTGCCGAAGAAATCATTGAGGCCATACAAAATAGTTACTATGATTTATTTGTGGCACTCATGCATACATTCAAAAAAATTAAGTCAAATTTAGAATAGCAAATCAGTGATGACATTTGGACTGCCCGATACCGCGATACAAAAACTGAAAGAAGTTTTTAACCAAGATACGCGCATCGAAAACGTTTGGCTATATGGTTCCAGAGCATTAGGCAGAGAGAAGCCAGCCTCTGACATTGATTTATGTATAGAAGCTGAAGCGTTAAAGCTAAGAGACTTGCACCTAATTGAGGGAAAAATAGATGACTTGAACCTACCTTGGAAGGTGGATCTATCTCTCAAACATCAAATTGACAACCCTGCTCTAGTTGCGCACATAGAGCAATTAGGTATTAACTTCTTGACTCGCACAATATACTAATCAATCAAAAGTCGAAGCATTCAACCCAGCCGCTTTATCGCAGTACTCTCCAAAGATGAGACTTCAAACCCTTTGGCAACCCGTTTAACAGCGCTGCTGAACCGCCTAGTAAAAATTATGGGAAAAGCAAGATGGCGAATATCAAGGCGATGCTAAAATCTGGTACGAATCAGAATTAGCTCATTATTAAGAACGACTGTCAGTGAGCCTCAGCATATTCAGTTAAATGGCACCGAATATGTTTAAAGAATATACATTTAAAAAGGCATAGAAATATGAAAATAACGGTCGTTGGTACAGGTTATGTTGGACTTTCTAATGCGGTCCTTTTGGCGCAGCACAATGAGGTTATTGCACTGGATATCGTACCCCAAAAAATTGAGATGCTTAACTCCAAACAGTCACCCATCGCCGACAAAGAAATACAAGAATTTTTAAGTAAAAAACACCTCAATTTAAAAGCGACCACTGATAAACAAGACGCTTATAAAAATAGTGATTTTGTGATTATTGCAACACCTACTGATTACGATGCCGATACCAACTATTTCAATACAACTAGTGTTGAGGCCGTCATAAAAGAGGCAATACAGTTCGCGCCTCAAGCAACAATCATTATCAAATCGACAGTTCCCGTATCCCCTATTAATTACGCATGAGATACTGGCTAGCAAAATACTTAGTCCGTTGGCATGGCTGAACGCTAAGTAAATATAGCCCATGATATAATCCGAACACTTTTTAACTAACTGATTTAAGACATGTCACAAAAAGTCGCTTTAATTACCGGCATTACTGGTCAAGATGGTGCCTACCTAGCCGAGCTTTTGCTCAATAAGGGCTATATTGTGCATGGTATAAAACGTAGAGCCTCATTATTCAATACCGATAGAATTGATCATCTTTATCAAGATCCACATGTTGATAACAAGAATTTTGTTCTGCACTATGGAGATCTCACTGACTCCACCAACCTAATCAGAATCATTCAGCAAGTCCAGCCAGACGAAATCTACAACCTGGCAGCGATGAGTCATGTGGCCGTCAGTTTTGAAACTCCGGAATATACAGCGAATGCTGATGGCATCGGCACTTTGCGTATTCTGGAAGCGATTCGTATTCTAGGGTTAGAAAAGAAAACACGCTTCTATCAGGCATCCACTTCTGAACTATATGGTCTGGTGCAAGAAACACCGCAGAAAGAAACTACGCCCTTCTATCCCCGCAGTCCTTATGCGGTGGCAAAAATGTATGCTTACTGGATTACGGTCAATTACCGTGAGGCTTATGGCATTTATGCCTGTAACGGTATCCTGTTTAATCACGAGAGCCCTATCCGTGGCGAAACTTTTGTTACACGCAAAATTACCCGCGCCTTGGCGCGAATCAAGCTTGGTCTACAAGAGTGCTTGTATTTAGGCAATCTGGATTCGTTGCGTGATTGGGGACATGCCAAAGACTATGTTGAAATGCAATGGCTAATGTTGCAGCAGGAAGAAGCTGAAGACTTCGTAATTGCCACCGGCAAACAATACAGCGTACGTGACTTTGTTAATGCAGCCGCCAAAGAGCTGGATATTACCGTTATATGGCAAGGTGAAGGCGTAGAAGAAAAAGGCTATTGGGACGATAAATGCATCGTACAAGTTGATCCGCGTTACTTCAGGCCAACTGAGGTTGATACATTGCTTGGAGATCCTACGAAAGCTAAAGAAAAACTGGGCTGGGTACCAAAAACCAGCTTTGAAGAACTGGTCTCAGAAATGGTGCGCGAAGATTACAAATCCGCCCAGCGTGATGAGTTAATCAAGCAACATGGCTATCAAGCTATGGACTACCACGAATAAGCCATGAAAAAGGATGCAAAAATTTATGTTGCTGGGCATCGTGGTCTAGTAGGGTCAGCGTTAATAAATCAGCTGTCACAACAGGGGTATACAAACTTACTGACTAGAACCCATGCAGAATTAGATCTCACTAATCAAAATGCGGTAAAGAAATTCTTTAGTGAAGAAAAACCTGAATACGTCTTTCTGGCTGCGGCAAAAGTAGGCGGCATTCATGCGAATAATACTTACCCTGCTGAATTTATTCACCAAAATTTAGCCATCCAAACCAATGTCATTCACGAGTCTTATGTGAATGGTGTAAAGCGCCTTCTTTTCTTAGGCTCCAGCTGTATTTACCCTAAATTTGCACCGCAGCCGATGAAGGAAGAGCACCTGCTGACGGGGGCACTTGAACCAACTAATCGGCCCTATGCCCTTGCTAAAATTGCCGGAATAGAAATGTGCTGGAGCTACAACCGGCAATATGGCACGCAATACTTGGCAGCTATGCCTACCAATTTATATGGTCCAGGTGACAACTATCATCCCGAAAACAGCCATGTCATTCCTGCACTCATCAGAAAATTTCATGAAGCAAAAGTTAATAATCAATCTGTAGTCACTGTATGGGGCACTGGTACACCAAAACGTGAGTTTTTATGCAATGAAGACATGGCAGATGCTTGTGTATTTTTAATGCAACTACCTGACAACCAATTTCAAAAACTGCTCGAAAGTGATGAGTCTGCTTCTGGAAAACTCCAGCCTCCGCTTGTTAATGTCGGATATGGCAGCGACATCACAATCAAAGTACTAGCAGAAACTGTTCAAAAAATTATTGGGCATCAAGGTAACATTCAATTCGATACATCCAAGCCAGATGGTACCCTTAGAAAACTGATGGACGCTACGATCCTTCATCAAGCTGGTTGGCAGCCAAAAGTATCCATTGAAGCAGGATTAGAAATTGCCTATCAAGATTTCCTTAAGCACCATTAATCATTAAACTGATCATAAACACTTCTAGCTATATGTCTCATTTTACGATTCTCAATTTACCAACATTTTCCGACGCACGCGGCTCCCTTACCGTGCTGGAAAATGCATTGCCATTTTCTGTTGTTCGTACATATTGGATTTATGGTGCTGACGGTCAAACGCGTGGAGGTCATAGACATACCAGCACCAGACAGGCACTCATTGCGTTACATGGCAACATTGCAATTTATATGAACGATGGTATTTCAGAAGAAACCATCGCTCTAAACTCACCTGGACAATGCCTGCTGGTTGAACCAAAAGATTGGCACACCATGACATTTGGAGAAGGCAGCGTCCTGTTTGTGATGGCATCACATGTCTATGACAGAAGCGAATATATTGATACGCCTTACGAGCTCTCAAGCAAATGATTGAATACGAAAGCCTTGCTAATTCCAACCAGCAATTCATGCGTGAATTGGAAACTGCCGCGACTAATGTTATACGCTCTGGTTGGTATGTTTTGGGGCATGAGGTTACTGAGTTCGAAAAAGAGTTTGCGACCTGGGTAGGTACGCGCCATTGTATTGGCGTAGCGAATGGCTTGGACGCATTAATTCTATCGATTGAAGCACTGATGTTACCCAAAGGCAGCGAAATACTAGTTGCCTCAAATACTTATATAGCGACAATTTTGGCAATTATTCGTGCTGGCCATAAGCCCGTACTCGTTGAACCAGACGCTGAAACATTCAATATTGATCCACTACAAATTACAGCTTCCATTACATCGGCCACGCGCGCGATTTGTGTCACGCATTTGTTTGGCAAGGCATGCCGTATGGATGATATCTGCGCTATTGCCAATGAATACGGATTAAAGTTAATTGAAGATTGTGCCCAGTCGCATGGCGCTAAGCTATCAGGACGCATGACCGGAACATTTGGTGATGCGGGTTGTTTCAGTTTTTATCCGACAAAGAATCTTGGGGCGATTGGTGACGCAGGGGCCGTCGTGACAGACAATGACGAAATAGCTGATCGTCTTCGCCATCTTCGAAACTATGGCTCAAAGCAAAAATACATCAACAAATATGTAGGCGTAAATTCAAGATTAGATGAAATGCAGGCTGCCTTACTGAGAGTCAAGCTGCGTCATTTAGACGAAATGACCGAGCACAAGCGTAATTTAGCACGAGTATATTTCAAGAACTTACCAGACTGGATGGCTTTACCTCACCAAAAAGAGGATGAGTATGATGTATTCCATATTTTTGGTGTTCGTTATCAAGAAAGAGATAGATTGAAGTCTTGGTTGCTGGAACAAGGCGTGAAGACTGAAATTCACTACCCTATCCCACCACATCGACAAGAAGCTATGCAAGGAATACTGCAAGGAGATTACCCGATTGCAGACAAATTGCATGAAACAGAATTAAGTCTTCCCATCTCAGTTGGTCATACGATCGAAGATGTACAATTAGTAACCAACATCATTAAACAATTTAAGATTTAACCCATGTTTACAAACTCGACAATTTTAATCACCGGTGGAACTGGATCATTTGGGAACACTTTTGTACCGATGACGCTGGAAAAATACAATCCAAAAAAACTGATTATTTTTTCTCGTGATGAAATGAAACAGTGGGAGATGGCAAAAAAATTCCAAAATGACAAACGAGTAAGGTTCTTTATTGGCGATGTTCGTGATAAGGATCGTTTGTACAGAGCTCTCGATGGCGTTGATTATGTAGTCCACGCTGCGGCCACAAAAATTGTACCTACCGCAGAGTACAATCCTTTCGAATGCGTCAAAACAAATATCTTGGGAGCGATGAACCTGATTGATGCATGTATTGATCAGGGCGTAAAACGCGTAGTTGCTTTGTCTACAGACAAAGCAAGCAGTCCAGCCAATCTATATGGTGCGACTAAGTTAGCATCAGATAAATTATTTGTAGCCGGTAACTCCTATGCTTCCGGCAAAGATGCCACACGTTTTTCTGTTGTAAGGTACGGAAATGTAATGGGCTCACGGGGCTCAGTCATTCCTTTTTTTATGTCTATAGCAGATAACGGGAATTTGCCAATCACTGATGAAAGAATGACCAGGTTTATGATTACGCTTGAACAAGGAGTAGATCTTGTCTGGCATGCTTTTGAGGATATGGTTGGTGGAGAGATTTATGTAAAAAAAATCCCTTCAATGAAAATCACAGATATTGCTAAAGCCGTGGCACCAGATGCGCATCTGGAAACTGTTGGCATTCGGCCTGGCGAAAAACTGCATGAGCAAATGATTGGTGAGGAAGATGCACTTTACACTTATGAGTATCCTCAGCACTTTAAGATATTGCCAGCAATTCATCAATGGAGCGAAGACCCTGCCAGAATTAATGATGGAATTAAAGTCTCCCCTGAATTTACCTACTCATCCAACAATAATAAGGACTGGATGACTATTTCACAGTTACAGGCATGGATTCAAAATAATGCCAGCATGGTTGGAAAAATATAAGCATGATTCCTTATGGGCGTCAATCAATCTCTGATAGAGATATTCAAGCTGTTGTTGAGGTCCTAAAATCAGATTATCTGACGCAAGGGCCAGCAGTTCCTCAATTTGAGCATGCCATCGCGCAATACTGTGGGGTTAAGTATGCAGTCGCCGTCAACAGTGCAACGAGTGCATTACACATTGCTTGCTTAGCGTTGGGCGTTACCAAGGGCGATATTGTATGGACCAGTCCTATCACTTTTGTAGCTAGTGCCAATTGCGCTCTGTATTGCGGTGCGGAGGTCGATTTCGTTGATATTGACCCCAACACATACAACATCAGTGTTATTCAATTGAAAAATAAACTGGAACTGGCGGAAAAAGCCGGGAAGCTGCCTAAGGTTGTTATCCCTGTGCACTTGGCTGGTCAATCCTGTGACATGGAAGCAATACAAGCACTTGCAAATCAATACGGTTTTAAAATTATAGAAGATGCCTCACACGCAATCGGCGCTAAATATAACAACCAGCCAATAGGTAGCTGTAAATTCAGTGACATTACAATATTCAGCTTCCATCCAGTTAAAATCATTACTACAGGCGAAGGTGGCATGGCGCTAACCAATAACGCCGAGATTGCTGATCATATGCAGTTACTTAGAAGTCACGGCATTACTCGCGATACTAAGAAGATGACCCAACAACCAGACGGGTCATGGTATTACCAACAAATTGGCCTGGGATTCAACTACCGTATGACAGACATACAGGCAGCGCTGGGACTGAGTCAATTTAATCGTTTGGATGCGTTTGTAGCACAACGCCATAGTATCGTAGAGAGTTATCAGCTACAGCTTTCAGAAAAAGTCGTTATCAAACCCTGGCAACATCCGGATACTTACTCCGCATATCATCTCTATATTGTGCAACTAAAACTGGAGTCCCTTCAAACCTCGCATCAACAAGCTTTCGAGCACTTGAGGGCATCAGGTATTGGTGTCAATCTTCACTACATTCCAATTTACAAACAGCCTTACTATCAAGTCTTAGGGTATCGTGAATCAGACTTCCCAAATGCTGAGCAGTACTATGCGCGGGCAATCAGCCTACCCATTCATCCGGACTTGACACCTGAACAACAAGAAAAAGTAATTCAGATCATCAATGACTTTAAATAAATATTTCGATAGAGAAACTTATGGCCATCCAACATCAAAATTTTGAAATTAACGGTGTTCAAATTGGTAAAAACCACTCTTGCTACATTACATTTGAAGCGGGCCCTACCCATCAAGGCTTGGAGTCAGCAAAAAAATTGGCCAAACATGCTAAAGATGCTGGTGGGAATGCTATCAAATTTCAAGTGTTTGACTCATTAAGACTGGTTGCAGACCCTAGTCTTCCATTTACTTACCAAACGCTCAAGAATCGCGATTCAGGTGAATTGGAAACCATCTCAGAACCACTTCGTGACATATTGCTACGCAGGCAAATGAAGGAGCATGAATGGCGTGAACTCAAAGCTTATTGCGATAATATTGGTATTGCCTTTTTTGCAACAGCATGTTTTCACGAAGATGTTGATTTTCTGGTGGAGATTGGCTGCCACTCCATAAAAATCGCTTCAGCTGATGTCAATCACCTTCCATTTATTCGCTATGCGGCCAAAACCGGATTGTGTATCCAACTGGATACAGGGATGGCATCAATTGGGGAAATGGAAGTCGCTGTAGATGCTATCCGAGCAGAAGGCAATAACAACATCATTATTCACCATTGTCCTTCTGGTTATCCGGCACATTTGGAAAGTATTAATTTGAGAGCGATACCCACTATACAACAAGTTTTTGGATGCCCAGTTGCATTCTCTGACCATAGTGTTGGCTGGGACATGGATATTGCAGCAGTTGCTGTAGGTGCAAACATGGTAGAAAAGACCATTACGGAAGACCGAACTACACGTTCTGTTGAGCATGTCATGTCACTTGAACCACAAGATATGCAGCAGTTCGTTCAAATTATCAGGAACTTGGAAGTAGCCCTTGGCAATAACAGACGCGTACTTTCGGATGCAGAAAAAGTGAAGCGTGATGCTATAAGAAGAAGTATTCATGTTATTCGTGATTTGCCAGAGGGCCATGTTTTAAGAGAAGCAGATATTGATTATCGTCGCCCTGGCACCGGTATATCACCGGACAAGTTGGAAACAGTTTTAGCAAAAACACTAAAACACACCTTGCAAGCTGGAACAAGACTTAGTTTGGAAGACTTGATTTAAATGACCACTGGAACTGTGGCCATTATTGATTATGGCATGGGAAATCTTCGGTCCGTTCAAAATGCAATCACACATTTGGGATTCACATCGGATATTGTCAGTATCCCAGAGCAATTAAACCATTATGATAAAATCATCCTACCTGGCGTGGGTGCTTTTGGGCAAGCCATTGAATGCCTATTACGCTCAGGAATGGCTGAAGGTCTGACCCTCAGAAAAAACAACGGTGCTCATATTCTAGGGATTTGCCTGGGTATGCAACTGATGTGCAAGACATCCGAAGAGGATGGCAATCATCAAGGATTAGGATGGTTTGATGCCGAAGTCATTAGGCTCCCTGAAATGCAAGGCCTACCGGTGCCCCATATCGGCTGGAATGGCGTGGACATCAAAAAAGATGACCCTATTTTTACTAATATCCAATCAGGTGAAGACGCTTACTTTGTTCACAGCTATCACGTCGTATGCAATCACCAAGAGGATATACTCGCATCGACTGACTATGGCTCGGAATTTACCTCAATCATTCAACATGACAATCTGAGAGGGATTCAATTCCACCCTGAAAAAAGTCAGCAATTCGGACTGAATCTAATTAAGAACTATCTGGAAATAGCATGTTAAAGAAAAGGCTAATCGCGGTTCTGATACTGCGAGAGGGTAAAGTGGTTCAAAGCGTAAGATTCAAGCATACTAATGTTATTCATTATGACGCAGTTCATGCCATGGAAGCCTTTAACAAATGGGCTGTCGATGAAATTGTTATTTTAAATGTCAGCCCCGAACCGTCATCAAAAACTCAGTTTGCAGAGATCGTAGAGCGCATTTCAAGCCAATGTTTTGTTCCTCTTTCGGCAGGCGGCTGGATTGATACTGCTGAGTATGCACAAACTTTACTGAGATGCGGTGCTGACAAAATAGTGCTAAATACGGCATTTGCCGACAATCCTGACTTAGTAAAAAGCCTCTCGCTTAAGTTCGGCCGGCAATGCATCGTCGCCTCTATAGACGGCAAACATAGTGATGAAGGTGAGTCTTGGATTGCTGTAGATCGCGGTACTCGTTTAATCCATACCTCACCGGAGGAGTGGGCAAAACATGTGGTTGGCCTTGGTGCTGGTGAAATTTTTTTCAACTCAATTGATCATGATGGTGCACGCAAAGGCTATGATCTACAAAATCTCGAAAAAATATCAGCGACAGTTAATGTCCCTGTCATTGCTTTTGGAGGCGTCTTTGGCTGGAATCACCTGG
Organism: Methylophilus aquaticus; assembly: GCF_030769565.1. Classification (GTDB taxonomy): domain Bacteria; phylum Pseudomonadota; class Gammaproteobacteria; order Burkholderiales; family Methylophilaceae; genus Methylophilus; species Methylophilus aquaticus. The sequence goes on from NZ_JAVCAP010000020.1 coordinate 36,613, forward strand.
TAGAGGGCATTCATGCCGGAGCGTCAGCCGTAGCGGCAGCCAACCAGTTTCACTATACTGAACAAAGTACAAGAAAAGCTAAAAGCTTTCTTGCAAATGCTGGTGTATTGGTTCGTATTCAGGGCCAGAACCTCAAAACCAGTAGTAATTAGTTAATTAATTAGGATTTTCCATGAAATATTGTGCAAGATGTCTATATCCAGAAAACGCTAGACCTACGATTATTTTTGATGACGAAGGCGTTTGTAGTGGTTGCCGTTATCACGAAAGCCGCATGAAACTGGAGATCGACTGGGAAGAACGTTTACAGATGTTTGAGCAGATTCTGGAAGAGGCTAAGAATTTGGCACGTAAACGTGGCAATAGTCACGACTGTATAGTACCGATTTCCGGCGGCAAAGATTCACACTACCAAGTTTGGCTGCTTAAAAAGAAATACGGCATGAATCCGCTTTTGGTGACCTTTAACCATGCTTTTAATACACCTGCGGGCAATCGCAACCTTTATAACCTGGTTGAAAAATCAGGTTGTGACTTTGTGCGCTACACAGCCGGCTTGGAATCAGTCAGAAGAATTTCCCGCTATATGCTGGAAACCGTTGGGGATCTGACTTGGCACTATCATGCGGGAATACGCACTTATCCATTTCAAGTTGCAGTTGAAAGAAATATCCCATTAATTGTATGGGGTGAACATGGCTTTGCAGAACTGACTGGCATTGTTTCACTGGAAGATTTTGTCGAGTTTACACGCTGGACAAGAAAAGAACATGACATGCGAGGATATGAGCCACACGACCTCGTAGGTAAGGGTGGCATTACCGAGCAGGATATTGCGCCTTATATATATCCGTCCGATGAAGATATAGCACGCGTCGAGGTAAGAGGCATCTATCTGTCTAATTTCATTTACTGGAATGCGAAAAAGCAAGCAGAAGTCATGATGGAAGAATGGGACTTTGCGCCAATTGCATATGAGAGAGAGCGAACATTCAACCTCCATAGCAAAATTGAAGATCATGCCAATGATGTTCATGATTATCTTAAGTATCTTAAATTTGGTTATGGTCGTGCCACCGATGACGCCAGCATGGAAATCAGGCATGGCCGCATGACCCGTGAAGAAGGAATGGAGCTGGTCAAGCGATATGACAGTCGCGAACCTTCAACACTGGAAACTTACTGTGACTTTATGGGCATTTCGAAAGAGCAGTTTTACGACTGGGTCGCTCCTATGAGGGATCAAACACTCTGGAAGAAAAATGAAAATGGCGGCTGGGTCGCCAATGATGCGGTTTTTAATCACGCGATTACGGAACGTGAAGAAAAATCACGTGGACCACAAGTTCAGGAAAGAACGTTTTCGGAAGAAAATAGGAATCTGTATTATAACCCGGACAATCCTCCAGAAAAATCGGGAGAACAGGCATTGGATGTTCCCTCAAAAACATTTAGGGTTATCTGATTATCCATGAAAGAAATATTAATCCTGCTACCTGCCAAAGCCGCGTCTACTAGACTCAAGCTAAAGAATATGCAGTTATTGAGAGGGAAGCCATTGCTGCAATGGGCGATTGATTGCGCAAAAGAAGCTCAATTAGACGCAGACATTCTGGTCTCATCAGAGAGCAATGAGATTATTCAATTCGCCTTATCTCAAAATATTCTTATACAACAGCGGCCTGAGAAGCTGGCTGTTGATCCTGCAGGTGTCGTAGACGTGGCATTGTATGTGCTGAGTGAATTGGAAAGTCAGGGGAAACATTACCAAACTTTGATTATCCTGCTTCCCACATGTCCATTCAGAACCGCAGAGGATGTTCAGCAAGCGTTAAAACTTTATGAACAAGAACATGCCCATTTCTTGATGAGTGTCTCCGAATATAGCCACACACCATTCGCGGCAATGAAGCTTGATGAGAGCGGCATACTCGATCCATTTTTCCCCGATTATATTGGAAAAAAATCTCAGCAAATGCCGAAAGCTTATCGGGCAAATGGGGCAATTCACATATTGAATGTTGAAACATTTAAAAAGGAAAAGTCCTACTACGCACAACCTCTTATTGGCTACACCATGCCCGCAGAAAGGTCTATTGATATAGATAATGCATCAGATCTAAACTATGCTGACTTTATAATTCAAGCAAAGAGCCCACATTTAAGCAATTCTGGCAATTAGGCTTTTAAATCCAGTCTAAAGATGTATCTCACGCTTTCGTAAATTTGCACATCAATATAAAAATGGATAATCGTCAAATTGCTTTTAGAGTGGATGCCTCAACCAAAATCGGTACGGGGCATTTTATGCGATGCTTCACACTCGCTACCGAATTATTAAAGCAAGGCGCGAAAGTTTGCTTTGTCTGCCGACACATATTACCCCCGCTGGCTTATCTTCTAAAACAGCATGGGATAGGGCTGAAACAATTACCCTCGCCCAACACTCCCCTTGCAATTACATTTGATACTGACACATATGCCGACTGGCTTGGGACTAACCAGCTAGTCGATGCAGAAGCAACAATAGAAGTACTTTCTGGCACCAAGACCACTTGGTTAATAGTTGATCACTATGCACTTGATCACAGATGGGAAACCAAATTAAAGGCCTGCACAGAAAAAATCATGGTGATTGATGATCTTGGCAATCGTAAGCACGGATGTGACTTGCTATTAGATCAAAACTATTACCATGACGATATAAACCCTTACTCTGACTTGGTGACAAATGACTGCCAGTTACTTATTGGACCAAGGTATGCTTTACTAAGACCCGAGTTTAGACAGCTGAGAAATCAAATTAAGCAAAGAAATCATGAGGTACAACGCGTCTTGATATTTTTTGGTGGAGTCGATACTGGCGATATGACTTCTATCGCGATAGAAGCGCTCTCCATGCTTAAAGAACTATCCTTTATGGTGGATGTTGTGATCGGCAACACGCACCCTAATAAAGAAAATATTATTTCTATCTGCCAGCAATTGGGATATCACTGTCATGTTCAAACAAACAAAATGGCAGAACTGATTGCACAGGCAGATTTATGTATTGGTGCTGGAGGATCAGCCACATGGGAAAGATGTGCTTTAGGGTTGCCTTCAATAACTTTCGTTGTCGCAGAAAATCAGCAAGAACTTACTAAAAATGCTGCCCGAGCATGCCTGATATATGCCCCCACCCCCAGTAAAAACTTAGTCGAAACCATACGTTTACACTTTACGGCCTTGTATAATAACGCCCTACTCCGCGAATATATATCTCGCAAAAGTATGCAACTCGTTGATGCTGAGGGTGCTTTAAGGGTTGTTAAGGAGCTTAATTTATAAAATGAAAATTGCTATTTTATGCAGCGACCCCCTACATCCAGTCATGGAGCATCTTATAGACTGGAGTAAAATGCAAAGCTCCCTGGGACACGAGATAATAATTGTTGATAATAAAAGCGACTTGGTGTCCGGAGACTTTCTTTTCTTGATTTCATGTAGTCAGATCATTGAAAAAGCAATACTCAAAAATTTCAAATATAGTCTGGTACTGCATGCAAGCGACTTACCCAAAGGCCGAGGCTGGTCACCTTATATATGGAGTATTTTAAATGGTGAGCACACTATTACTGTTTCTTTGTTGGAAGTAGCAGAAAAAGTAGACACAGGCCGCATTTGGTTAAAAAAACAATTCGCTTTAGAAGGCCATGAACTGGCGGCTGAAATTAATAATCTTCTATTCAAAACAGAAGTTGATTTAATGTCCGAAGCTATTGAAAATCACTATCAGATTCAACCCTATGAACAAAGGGGAGATCCGACATATTGGGTAAGAAGATTACCCAATGACAGTAGGCTTGATCCAAATAAAACGATATCTGAACAGATTGATTTGTTACGTGTTGCAGATAACAACCGCTACCCATGTTTTTTTGACCACCGAGGTCATAGATATTTAATTAAAATCGAAAAGGCAAATAATGAATAATTTGGAAGTCACTATCGCCAATAGAAAAATTGGAGCGAATCGTCCTCCTTTTATTATTGCCGAAATGTCTGGCAACCATAATCAATCACTAGCACGTGCATTGGAAATCGTTGAGGCTGCAGCAAAATCTGGCGCCCATGCCCTTAAGATTCAAACTTATACTCCAGATACTATGACGCTGGATATAGACGAACGTGAATTTCATATTTCAGACCCCAAAAGCCTGTGGCTAGGCACATCGCTTTATAAACTTTATGGTGAAGCATACACACCTTGGGAATGGCATGAGCCGATTTTTTCCCGTGCCAAAGAACTTGGCATCATCGCTTTTAGCACACCATTTGATGGCACTTCTGTCGACTTTCTTGAGTCATTAAATGTACCCTGCTACAAAATAGCCTCATTTGAAAATACCGACATCCCTCTCATTAAAAGGGTTGCGGCTACAGGTAAGCCACTCATCATCTCGACCGGAATGGCTTCAACCGCAGAACTGGATGAAACTGTTCGCGCTGCGCGTGAGGCTGGTTGCAAAGATTTAATTTTGCTTAAATGCACCAGCACTTATCCTGCTACACCTGAAAATACCAATATATTAACCATCCCCCATATGCGGGAGTTGTTTGGGTGTGAGGTAGGTTTGTCTGACCATACCATGGGCGTGGGCGTATCTGTAGCTAGTGTGGCTTTAGGTGCCACTGTTATTGAAAAGCACTTTACTTTAAACCGCGCAGATGGCGGGGTTGATAGTACCTTCTCAATGGAACCAGATGAAATGGCTCAACTGGTCGTTGAGACTAAGCGTGCTTGGGAGGCTTTGGGGAAAGTTAGTTACGGTGCTACAGAAGCAGAGAATAAATCCATTCAATTTAGACGCTCTTTATATGTTGTGAAAGACATCAAAGCTGGAGAAATGCTAACAACAGAGAATCTACGGGCGATTAGGCCAGGTCTGGGACTTGCATGTAAATATCTTGATAAGTTTTTGGGTAAGTCAGTAAAAGCTGATGTTGCAAAGGGCACTGCTCTCCGTTGGGATATGATCTAAAAATGACTCATCAGCATCAATCTATAGCTATTCTTTGTTTGGATGGTTACGTATCCATGTATGCTGAAACATTGCGTCAAATAACATGGCTCCTTAAAAAGGAAAAGTTGCAACACCATGTTATTGGCTGTAACAGGGCTTTATCTACATGTACATCAATAAATTCACTTGGGAAAACAAAATTAAACCCGATTCAGAAAGAGTCTATTTGTTGCAAATGTATTAATAGTCAGAGGCAATTACATTCCGATAGTCCAATATTTGATATTTCAAAGCGGGTTAATCCTGAGCAAGAACTTTTTGTAGACGCTATTTCATCTACACTATTTGCCCAAAGAACACTCCAATCTGTAATAAACATGCCGTACCAAAGCATTAATCTATGTCAGATTGCATTTTTTGATTTCTCAATAAAAAATAAAGTTTCTCAAACATCAAATCTTGATAATGAGCAGATTCAAGACTTTCTCGGTGGCTTAAGAGATTTATTTTCAATTAAAAGTAATCTTGACTCCTTCTTAAAGTCACATCCTGTGACAGCCTTTATTTACATTAATGGGAACTATAGTCAGAACACTTTCGTAAGAGAATATACAAAAAATAAGAACATACTATGTTGGAGTGTTGAACCTCAATTATTCACACAAAGCCTATTTAATAAAATTACATTCAAAATAAATAGACTAGAGTTAGAACAAGAAGCCTTATTTGCTGTGAAGGAAATGACTGCGAGATTTAATAAAGATGATATAAAAAGAGTGCTTCATAATTTTCAATCTCGAATTAATGGTGCCGAATATAATGCCTATACCAATCTTGACAATACACTTCTCGCAAAGACTGAAGTTAGTGAATTAGTTGGTTTTTTAAAAGAATATAAAAAAGTACACTCTTACTTCTTAAGCAGTGAAGACGAATTAACACCACACATCACTACTCACAATTTAACCACAAATGGTTCAATCGAATCTCGCTTTAGCAGTCAATTCGAGTTTACGGAATACTTTATCAAACAAGCTCACAATGCGCCTGAAATTGGTTTTATTGTAAGGCTACATCCTAGGATGGCCGTTAATAAGAGAGATAGTTTTGAGTCAGAAGAGCATAAAAAATATAAGCACTTTCTATCTAATCAATTAATACCGAAGAACTTAATGATTATTTTGGGAGATAGCAAAATATCGTCTTATTATCTAGCCTCAAAATCAACGTTAGTCATTGTTTCGTGGTCGACCTTTGGAATTGAATCACTTTTAATGGGAGTCCCTGTTGTATCGGCATTCCCTAAATATCTCATGTATCCTCTTGAACAATTTGTAGCGCATCCAACTACAATAGAAGCACTTACTGCATGCATATTTAGCGGAACGACACCACCAAAAATTGATGACTTAAAGTTAATTTACTGGACAACGAATGCATACGAAAGTCAGTTCCAAACGATTTTAACCTTTAGAAATAGTGGTGGATTTAAAACATTGTTCCGCAGAGGGTTTAATTTGGTTTTCAATAATAATTACACATATCCAGTTGCAAGTTCGGTGTTTAATAAAGTTTTCAAAAGTTCTAACGCACTTTTAAAGCTTTCACCTATGGGCAATAAAACCCAACCTAACTCTACTTTAAGAGGCAATTCCGACCTTAGTCACTTACAAAAATACCGAGAAAAAACTAGAAAAACTCTTGACAAGTATTCTGATAACTTAAAAAAATCACTTCAGGCTGAAAAGCTTGATTAAATCTTAATAAGATTGATTGGCAATTTGATTTTGAAAAAAATAGAAACACAAAATACTCACCCTATAACATTCCTACTCAATAGCATTGGTAAGAAAAGATTACTTCATTTATTGGTAATTGTTTTCATTAACTCAATTTTAGACATTGTTGGCATAGCGCTCATTTTTCCTTTCTTACAAATTATTGCTAACCCGAGTCTACTTATCGACAAAGCCAATCAACTGAATATTCATATACCTTTTTCACATCAAAATTTGGTTTTATCTCTTGGATTTCTTTTGATTTCTTTTTATGCTTTGAAATCCCTGGCTCAATCCAAGCTGGCAAAGAAGCAAGCTCAATATCTTTCAAGATATACCGGTAAAAACACAAACGATATTGTTTCCAAAATACTACAAGCTAGATATTCCATATTTCAAAATACGGCTGCTTCAGAAATTTCAGGTACGGCGTATTCAAATACTGTTCATACTTCTATCGCTTTAGCTGCTTTAATTCAATCGTTTAACGAAGCATTAATAATTGTATTTTTGATGATTGGGTTCTTCTGGATTAACCCGGTGCTTGCTGTTGGCACAATTGGAGTGTTGATATTAATCAGTTTTCTACTCTTTAATTTTGTCATTAAAAAGTCATCCAACCTTGGAGTAGCTCAAACGCATATAGAAAATATTCGCTACAGATTGCTTTTTTCAATAACTACATCTATCCGGGATATTAAGATTATGGGATTAGAGAATTTATTTGATAAAAAGAATCAGGAAATATCGAAACAATACGCCGACTTAGCGTGGCGTTATAACCATAACTCAGCGCTTCCAAGGTTTATCATAGAGTTTCTTGCCCTGTCTGCGGTTGTAGCGGTGGCTATTATTACAATAATTTCACAGATCCCCGGAGAGGATGCAACTCCTGCTCTAGGTTTACTTGCTGTAGCAACAGTACGAGCTGTTCCAGCATTTTCAAGGCTATTCAATTCACTTAGTAGCTATAAATTTTCATCTAGATTCGTCCAAAATCTTTTTGCATTAGAACAAACACTTTCCAGCGCATCAGCCCCATATATCAAAGACAATCTTAGCTTTAGTAAAAGTATTCAACTGAAAGATATATGTTTTAGCTATCATAAAAATAAGATTATTAATAATATATCTTTAGATATAAAGTTCGGCGAATCAATAGCGATTGTGGGGCCTTCCGGTGCAGGAAAATCGACACTATTAGATATATTTACAGGCTTGCAACCTGCCACAAGCGGCCAATTTATTTGTGATGATGAGCCTTTTAATCCCTATACTAGTGAATCGATTCACAATCTAATTGGTTATGTGCCTCAAGCAATAACCCTATTAGATGAAACAATTGCATATAACATCACGTTTCAAAGTGCTCCCGATCTCAAAAAATTAAATGATGTGATTCGCAAAGCATGCCTGGAAGATTTAATTAAAGATATCCCAGAGGGTCTATTTACAAAAGTCGGCGAAAATGGATTAAGACTCTCTGGAGGGCAACGCCAGAGAATTGGGATAGCTAGAGCTTTATATAAAATGCCCAGTATTCTTATTTTTGATGAAGCGACAAGTGCTTTAGATGCAGTTTCAGAAAGACTGCTCATTGATGAAATTGCGAGTCTTCGCGGAAATGTGTCAAGTATCATGGTAACTCACAAATTATCTACCGCTATATTTTGCGATAAAATTTATGTTTTAAATAAGGGATCTGTAGTAGCTGTAGGTACGCATGTAGAATTGCTGAAAGCATGCAAATTATATAAACAAATGTTTGCAATACAGCAAAGCACATAAATCATTCTGCCAGTAACGAAGCTTTTAAATTTTTGAAGTTATCTGAAATATCACTTTAATTATCCCAATAAATACTATGTATCTTTTTGAAAAACTTAAAAGATTTTTGCCTAGCCAATATAAGTACCTAAACTCATCTTATAGTCAAGAAGGTGAGGATATCCTGCTTCAAAGGTTATTCTCTGATCAACGGTATGGTTTTTATGTAGATGTTGGGGCTCATCATCCTGTTCGATTTTCGAATACCTTTGCACTTTATAAAAAAGGCTGGACTGGCATAAACATTGAACCCAATCCAGATATGTATTCTCTTTTTAAAAAAAATCGCCCCAGAGACATTAATGTGAATTGCGGAGTAGATGCGATCAATGGAACTTTGGAGTACTACATGTTTAATGAACCGGCTTTGAACACTTTTGACCCTGACTTAGTGAAAAGTCGTCTATCTAACACAACTTACTTTGTTAATAAAACAATTCAAATCGAAGTCCATCCATTAAGTGAGCTGCTTGAGCAATTTGCTCCTAAAAATAGAAAGATAGACTTTTTGTCAGTTGACGTTGAAGGTTTAGATCTAAATGTTTTAATGTCTAATAACTGGGCAAAATTTCGACCTCAATATTTGCTCGCTGAGCAATTAGAACTCGAGAGCATTGAGAATTTGGACTTTCCAATTCATCACTACATGAAATCTGTCGATTATCAGGCAAAATTCCGGACGTATAATACTATTATCTACAAAGACTCTAGGAGTTCTTAATTGGAGTATGCGCCTATCGCTTTATTTGTATACAACAGACTTCTTCATACTCAAAATACAGTACAAGCACTAAAATCAAACCCTCTATCCTCTGAAACTAACCTTATTATTTTCTCTGATGGGCCTCGCTCTTCAGAACAGAGTAAAAAAGTGGAGAGCGTAAGAAGCTTTATTAAGTCTATCGATGGGTTCAAGTCGATTAAGATTGTCGAGCGGGATTGCAATTATGGTTTAGCGAACTCTATCATTGATGGAGTAACAAAAGTATGTAGTGAATTTGGAAAAGTAATTGTTTTGGAAGATGACATTGTCACCTCCAACTATTTTTTAACCTATATGAACGATGCGCTTAACCATTATAAGAATAACAAAAAGGTAGCAAGTATTCATGGTTATATATACCCGACTCAAGGTTTACCTGAAACATTTTTCTTGAGAGGAGCTGATTGCTGGGGTTGGGCCACTTGGAATGAAAAATGGGAATTATTCAACTCCGATGGAGCTCAGCTCTTAGACGGACTTAAAAAGCAGAAACTTTTAAAACGCTTTGATTTCAATGGCTCTTATCCATATTCCAGGATGCTAGAAGATCAGATAGCGGGGAAAAATGATTCCTGGGCTATTCGTTGGCATGCTAGCGCTTTCTTAAATAATCTGTATACCTTATATCCTGGGAAATCTTTGGTTGAAAATATTGGTAATGATGGAAGCGGTACACATTTCAGTAATACCGACATTTTTACATCTCGAGTTTCTGATCAAAAAATTAATAATTTTCCAATAAATGTAGAGGATGATTTAGTAGCTTTAAGATTGATTGAAAAATATTTCAAAACGCAAAAAAATAGGTCAATGAACATATTACGTAGAATAAAAAGAAAGTTGGGACTTTGACTTTAAAAAAAATATTGAAGCTCTTATGCCCTCCCATTCTGCTTAAAATTTTAGCCTTTTTTCGGCACGACAGGATTCAGTTCACTGGTGATTATGCCTCCTGGAACGAAGCTAAAAATAGAGCTATGGGGTACGATAGCGACCATATTTTTGAAAAAGTTAAACAGTCTTCTCAAAAAGTGGTTTCCGGGGAAGCTGCGTATGAAAGAGATTCCGTATGCTTTTACGAACACACATATCGCTGGCCTTTATTAGCCTGTTTATTATTAATTGCAAACAAACAAAACAACAAGCTGAACATTATTGATTTCGGAGGTGCTCTAGGCAGCCTGTATTACCAGCATAGGGATTTCTTGAGTACGATTCAAGAAGTAAACTGGTCGATTGTTGAGCAGTCTCACTATGTTGAATACGGAAAAAAACAATTACAAAACCAGCAATTGAGTTTCCATCTGACATTAGCGGAAAGCCTCAAGGCCGGTAAAGCAGATACTGTTCTTTTATCAAGCGTACTCCCTTACATTGAAAAACCACAGAAATTATTAACCGAAATTGCCGAACTTGGATTCAAATATATATTGATTGATAGAACACCTTTTATCCAATGCGAAAAAGATAGGCTGACTATACAAAGCGTACCAAAATCCATTTATAAAGCCAGTTACCCTGCGTGGTTTTTCTCAGAGAAAGAGTTTGATAAACTCATGCACGCGTTAGGATATAAATGTATTTACGAATTTGATTGTGATGAAAATTTTGAGTTTGGAGAAGTCAAAGGTTTCTTGTTCGAGAAAACATCTTGAACACTGCGAGCCTGAAAATGCATTTTTCATATGTTCTTATAAAAAATGCAACTAAACCAAAGCATTGAGCCTATCTTAAAGAGTTTATACATGGAGCATTACGTCACCCTTTTTGACAGCAGCTTTCTGCCTTCAGGCTTGTGTTTACATAGTTCATTGATTGAGCATGCCTCCGAATTCACGCTATGGATAGTGTGCATGGACAAGAAGGTTGAGCAACAACTGGCTGAACTAGATCTGCCACAAGTAAAGCTCATTTCTTTAGAAATAGCAGAAAATGATCGCCTGCTATCCGTAAAGAATGATCGAAGCAAAGGGGAGTATTGCTGGACGATGACCCCATTCACGCCGGAAATTGTATTCAAGTTAGCTCCTGAAGCAAAGCGTGTCACTTATTTAGATGCTGACCTGTTTTTTTATGATAATCCAGCCTGTTTTTTTGAAGAACTTGAGAAAAATAATAAAGAAGTATTAATAACCGAACATGGTTTTGCCCCGGAATATGCGCATTGGGAGGAAGCCAGTGGCAGGTTTTGCGTGCAGTTCCTCACCTTCAACAATACCCCCGAAGCATTTAAGGTGATGCACTGGTGGCAAGATGCATGCATAGACTGGTGTTATGCGCGTATTGAAAAAGATCGTTTTGGTGATCAAAAATACCTGAACAAGTGGCCTGGGTTATTTGGAGATCATGTGCATATCCTTGCGCAAGTGCATAGAACCTTGGCACCCTGGAATGTCAGTTTCTACATGGCGAACCAAGCTCAAACACCTGTGTTTTATCATTTCCACTCACTACGACTGGCTGGTAAAACAATTGTCAGACTGTATGAGGGCTATAAGATCAGTAAACAAAGTATGTTTTTATATAAGGCTTATATAGAAACGCTACAAGAAAAACTAAAGCTACTCAATGCGATGCAAATGGAAATCCCTTCTTTCCCTGAAAAAATCTCTCTTTTAATGCTGTTAAGAAGATGCCGCGATTTACTTAAAAAAACAGTAAAATACAGCCTTTTAAAATATTAAGACCTTTAAGAGAAATAATATGACTAAGGTTGTAATCGTACAGCCCTGGTTTACAGCAGTTGGTCACCCCGCTCAATCTATTTTAAATACGGCTAAAGCTCTGAGCAGTTCAACAGGCATTAGCTATTTAGTTTCTGCGCAAGATGGCACTTCTGAAGAACCATTTAAAAAATTGTGTGTCCTGGCAGACGCAGAAAACTTCAAGGTGAGTAGTTCGTCACTACGTGAGGGTACGCTAAAAGCATTGTGTAAGCTCTTTAAACTAAACAAGCAGAAAAGACGCTTTCAGCATGTGTTTTTTTTTGATGCACATTTAGTATTTCTCTCCATTCTATGGCCTTTTTTTTATTCTGTTTTAAAACCACAACGACTTAGCCTCATTTATTTAATGGGTCCTGAGCGTATATTACGCTCTCGAATAGCTACAAGCTTTGTGAGTCGTTTCTTAAGACGTAAAGAGGTGACGCTCTATCTACGTACTGAAGAACTCGTGGGCGCATGGCATAAGGTTTTTACTAGAGTACCACCTACCAGTATTCGGCATCTACCATCTCTCGAACTGCCTGGTCCACTTGCTCCAATTGTGTCTCCAATCATTTGCAATCATCTCAAGTTCGGCATCTTAGGGCAGATTCGCCAAGGTAAAGGGCTTGAGTGGCTGGTGCCCATGTTTATAAGTAAACCTGAACTAGGAGAGCTTTTAGTCGCTGGCGCTTTTAACAACCCCAGAGAGGCCGAAGCTATGGCTTTTTTACAAGGCTTCAGTGGCTTCCGTAATGAATATCTGGCGGATGATACAATGCTGGCAATTGCTCAACAACAACACTACTTGCTCATGCTCTACGATAACTGGGATGCTCGAATGGAAAGTGCTGTGCTTTATCTGGCGGCACGCGCAGGTCGACCAGTGATTGCTTTTGGCAATGGCTGGTGTGGCAGGCAGGTGATTGAATATGGCAACGGATTAATTGCCCCTTCAAACCATGCTGACATAGAGTCTCTACTCCAATCGCTTCCTCGTGCTGGTAGTAAAGAATATTCAAAACTCCTGCTTGGAGTAGAGCGCTTCAGACAGGAGCATTCTAACCATAAACTGCGAGATCAATACCTTAACGAGTTGGTAAATTAAATGTTCTTAGATAATCTCTTACCTGACTGCATGGGTATATTAACTGCACCATCCGCGATTTTGAAGCGCCTTTGCCGAAAAGAAATGGTGTCATTTGGGCTGCTAGCTAATTTGAATGTGATGAAACGTAGGAAGACAATCTCTGGTATTGATTCAATATGGGATATCGGGGCGAATCAGGGGCAATTTGCCTTTATGGCTCATTGTGTCTGGCCGGAACTTCCAATTTATAGTTTTGAACCGGATCCCGATAGTTTTGTACAATTGCAGCAGAATTTTGCCAAATATGCCATTCCGGGCCAGCCGCACAATGTCGCGCTTGGTGCAGAACAAGCAAGCTTGGAGTTGCGTCGTTATGCAAACCCCGTCAATAACTCGTTTTTGACTAGGACAGAGCACAACGAGACCGAGTCATATACTAAGGTAATTGTAGACTGTACTACCTTAGATACGTTCAGTACAACCTTACCCAGAACAAAGGCTGCCCTTCTTAAACTGGATGTGCAAGGCTTTGAACTTGCTGTGATAAAGGGTTCAACTAATTTTTTTCGGCACTGTCGCTATGTACTTGCTGAAGTTTCTTTTTCTTCGTCTTATACCAACGGTGCGCATGCTGACGAAGTCATGCTAGCTTTGCGTGAACATGGTTTTGAATGCATACAGCTATTAGATCTTCTCCGTGATAAACAAACCGGCCATATCCTGGAAGCCGACATGCTGTTTGTAAATAAGCGCATGGATGGCCATCTATGAAGATCAGTATTGCAGTCCCCTCTTTCAATTATGCGCGCTTTCTGAGCCAATGCCTGGATAGCATTCGCACACAGGCACATCAAGACATCGAAGTACTCATTGCTGATGGTGGCTCAACCGATGGTTCGGTAGAGATCATTGAAGCATACTGCCAGAAAGATAATAGATTCAAATTTGTCAGCCGCTCTGATGCTGGCCAGGCTGATGCGATAAAACTGGCATTTGCATATGCTACCGGGGATATTCTTTGCTTTCTGAATGCTGATGATTGCTTTTTGCATAATCACGTTTTTAGTACAGTAGTGAATGACTTTAAAATGCATCCACAAGTTAGTGTCCTGACTTACGGCGGAGACTATCTAGATGCCGATGGTAAGAAAATAAAGAAAATAAATTATCGCTATCATCCACTAGACGGATTCCATTGGATGCCTTATAGAACTGCGATCATCCAGCCTGCGACTTTCTGGCAAAAGCACGTCTACAAGCCAGACGAATGGCCATCCAACTATCATTTTGTATTTGATGTAGTCTTCTTTTATCAGGCATATCTCAAGTATCAATGGCTGGAATCTCCGATGCCAGTAGCCGGTTATCGTCTTCATGGAGAAAATAAGTCGATGTCAGTGAAGTCGAAGAGAATATTTGAATTGGCCGCATTTGAAGGGATGAAATTTGGCAACCATTCTTTCAGGGCTCGCTATTTGAAATTACTGGCTTTACTTATCGAAAAGCTTGAGCGCAAGGGAAGTTTAGGTAAAAAACTCACGCATGCAATTTACCTATTCAATAACGGCCTGGCATTCCTAAGCTTTTACCGCATCCCTGGGATTTGAAGCGAATGAAAATTTCAATCATCACGGTGTGCTACAACAGCGCGGCGACCATTCAAGACACCATCACCTCAATTGCTAATCAGGATCATCCTGATATTGAGCATATAGTCGTTGACGGAGGCTCAAAAGACGAAACATTAACTATAGTGAAGTCGGCATCCAGTGTGACGAAACTCATATCTGAGCAAGATAAAGGTATTTATGATGCCATGAATAAAGGCTTAAACTTAGCCAATGGGGATGTAATTGGTTTCTTAAATGCGGATGACTTTTATGCCGATGATATTGTCTTGACCCAAGTTTCTATAGCATTTCAAGACTCATCGGTGCAGGCATGTTATGCGGATCTCGTATATGTGGATAAAAGTGATACTTCGCGTATAACTCGTTACTGGAAATCCCGACCATTTTGCGCTGGCCTCTTTAAAAAAGGTTGGATGCCTGCGCATCCCACTTTTTTTGCGCGGCGAGAAGTATATGAGCAATTCGGAAATTTCAATCTCAACTTTCCTCGTCAGGCGGATTTTGAATTGACGATGCGCTTTCTTGAAATCCATCAGATAAAATCAGTCTATATTCCGAAAGTTTGGGTAAGGATGCGAACTGGCGGTGCATCCAACAATAGTATTAAAGGCATTATTAAAGGGAATCTGGAGGCCTACCGTGCCTGCAAAATGCATAATTTACAGGTAGGTCCTTTTTTCATCATCAAAAAAATCTTTTCCAGAATTCCGCAGTTTTTTAGCAAACCAGACTTTAATTAATGCAAGTATTAGTCACAGGTGCCAGCGGTTTTGTCGGCCAGAGATTATGTCGTCAACTGGCTGCCAAGTCATATGATCACACTGTGATAGAGCGTGATGTGCTTGATGCTGAATGTTATCCAGCGACATATGATTGCATGATTCACTTAGCCGGACGTGCGCATGTCATGCATGAGACGGAAGAAAATATTTACCAGGCATATGCTGCCGTGAATATTGATTACACGCTTAAAGTAGCTGAGTTGGCGAGGCGCCTCAAGATCAAGCGGTTTGTATTCTTGAGCTCGATCAAAGTGAATGGGGAAGCTTCAAGCAAGCCTTTTACTGAGACCGATACGCCTGCACCGCTGGATGCTTATGGCCAGACCAAGCTTGAGGCTGAAATCGCTCTCAAAGAATTTTGTACAGCGCACCAAATCGAATTGGTGATTATTCGCCCTCCTCTCATTTACGGTCCTGGCGTTAAAGCAAACTTCAGGCAATTAATTAAGCTATGTTTCTTATCCCTGCCACTCCCATTTGCTTCTGTACCCAACAAGCGCAGTTTTATCAGCCTGGATAACCTAGCTGATTTTATTATGTTATGTAGCTGGCACCCCAAGGCTGCTGATCAAACTTTTCTGATTTCAGATGGGGAAGATGTCTCTACGGCAACATTGATTAAAACAATTCGACAGGCGAATAATCAAAAAGCCTTGCTTATTCCTATGCCGGTTTGGTTTCTGACGTTGCTGTTTAAACTTATAGGCAAATCCAGCATGGCGTTACGCCTAATAGGCACTTTGCAGGTAGATATTTCAAAAGCTAAAGCACTCCTCGGGTGGCAGCCAAAAATAAGCTTCCATGAAGGTATTGTGCGGTCATTAAAAGAATAACTATGCTGAAAAGATTGCTCGACCTTGCCCTGACCATCATTGGAATAATCCTATTATTCCCGCTCATTGCTATCACCTATCTGCTCGTTAAACTGAGCTCCCCTGGGCCAGCCTTGTTCTGGAGCCAACGTGTAGGCTGTGAGAACCAGCTTTTCCTGATGCCTAAATTCCGTTCCATGCGGACAGGCACCCCGCAAATCGCCACACATCTGATGAATCAGCAAGCCAATCCTGATGCATTCCTGACCCCTGTAGGTAGCTTTATACGGAAAACCAGTCTCGATGAATTGCCTCAACTATGGAGTGTGCTGAAAGGAGACATGTCGATTGTGGGTCCGCGCCCCGCCCTGTTTAATCAGGACGACTTGATTCAGTTGCGTACGCAAATGAATGTGCATACGTTAAAACCGGGGATTACCGGATGGGCACAAGTCAATGGACGCGATGAAATTCCTATTCCACAAAAAGTGGCTCTGGATGGTTACTACTTGCAAAATCAGACATTATGGCTGGACCTGAAGATCATTATATTAACCATTATCAAAGTGTTAAGACGTGATAACATCACGCATTAATCAGCCTTCAAAACCCTCTAATGCTCAAACTGCCTACGCGAATTTTATCTAGCCTAGCCTTTCTACACGATGGATTGGCCTTGGCGTTTGCCTGGTGGATGGCTTTTCACTTACGTTTCAATTTTGATGTCCCGCCAGTGTTTCAGGGGTATTTTTTAGACAGCCTGCCTGCAGTATTTATTTTTTATAGCGTTTGTTTTTATGTCTTCGGTCTTTATCGTGGCTTATGGCGCTTTGCCAGCCTGCCGGATTTGAAACGTATCGTACGCGCAATCGCCTTTGGCGCGTTGCTCATGGTGAGCTTCGCTTTGTTGGCGCATCCCTCAATTATTATTCCAAGATCGGTCCTTTTTATTCATCCGATGTTGCTGGTGATCATGATGGGTGGCAGTCGCTTTCTATATCGCTCCTGGAAAGAAAGACGTTTATTTAACAATGTCGCCGCGCAAGGTAAGCCGGTGATTGTGATTGGTGTGGAAGACAGTTCACTCAACCTGATTAAAGAGTTAAGCAAAAGCCCTGAGTGGCGCGTGGTCGCAATGATAGACCCCAGCAAAAAATTGGTCGGGCGTGAGATCATGCATACCAAGGTTGAAGGTGGTCTGGAGGATATTCCTCAGATTGCCGAGCGATATGGCTCTTTGCATTGCATGATTGCCATGCCGGGAAGCCGTCACGAAAAACGCCGTGCAGCAGTGGAAGCCGCACGCCAGGTGGAAGGCATGGAAGTCTTAACGCTGCCGGCCATGTCTGACTTGATCAGTGGCCGCATCAGTTTGTCGCAGATCCGCAAAATTGATGTGGAAGATTTGCTGGGACGGGATGTGGTGCAGCTGGATACGCATGGTTTGAGCCAGATGCTGGCATATAAAGTCGTACTGGTTTCCGGCGCTGCCGGTTCCATTGGCTCCGAGCTGTGTCGTCAGATTCTGAGCTTTCATCCTACGCAATTGATTTGTCTGGATATTTCAGAATATGCGCTTTATACATTGCAGCAGGAATTCAGCCAACTGGTGACCGATACCGAACTGGTGTATCTGGTGGCGGATGTGAAAAACCAGGCGCGCATTCAGCGCATCCTTGCAGAGCACCATCCGGATGTGGTGCTGCATGCCGGGGCTTACAAGCATGTGCCAATGATGGAACATTTTAACGTGGTAGAGGCGTTGCAGAACAATGCTTACGGGACGTACCAAATGGCCTCTGCTTGCCAACAAGTAGGCGTACCGACTTTTGTACTGGTTTCAACCGATAAAGCGGTCAATCCGACCAACGTCATGGGGGCTAGCAAACGACTGGCGGAGCTGATTTGCCAGGGTTTGCAGCATGGCGCCAAACAATCCGTCACGCGTTTTATTACAGTGCGTTTTGGCAATGTGCTCGGCAGCAGCGGCAGTGTGATTCCGAAGTTTCGCGAGCAGATCGCTCAGGGGGGCCCGATTACGATTACGCATCCTGATATCACACGCTACTTCATGTCTATCCCAGAGGCGGCGCAACTGGTGTTGCAAGCCGCCACCATGGGCAATGGCGGCGAGGTGTTTGTACTGGACATGGGCACGCCGGTCAAAATTGTCGACCTGGCCCGCGACATGATTACCCTCTCTGGGCTGCAAGCACAGGATATCCAGATTGCGTTTACCGGTTTGCGTCCAGGTGAAAAACTGTACGAAGAATTACTGGCAGATGACGAAAACACATTGCCAACCAGTCATGAAAAATTGCGTATTGCGCGTGCGCGCAGTGCAGATCATGACTGGCTACAAGCTTTGCTGTCGTGGCTGCAACAGACACCGACCATGTCCGATGCACAGATCAAAAAAGATTTGCAACGCTGGGTAGAGGAGTATCAACCAGATCCACGCCCGGCACCTGAAGTCTTCACCCGGGGCAGTGCCCTGACACTGGGCACCTTGCCTTCACCCTCACAACAGATACATTAACTACTTATTGGCCTTAAAATGGCCAGTCTTGGGTGCTGCGCTGTACGTTTTATCCTAGTTTGACGTGCACCGGCTTGCATCGCCCGACAACATTACTCAGAGCAACCGCTGTGAACAGCATACAAGACCAGGAGAAGCGTATCCTTCCAAGCCATGCGCGATCACTGTGCTACCTTGATTGCCAGCGAGGCAGCTGACCCGTCGATAAGCACTGATCTATTCTTTTATTTACGCTTGACGCTTAGCCTATGGTTTGATGTCGTTTACAATATCAACCCGTTCAACAACCTCTGCGCTTACGCCCTTTATGCCTCATATTACGCTTGATAATGCCAGTCTGGCATTCGGTCATCATGCCTTGCTTGCCCAAGCCTCATTTCAGTTAGACCCAGGTGAACGCGTCGGCTTGATTGGTCGCAACGGGGCAGGTAAATCCAGTTTACTCAAAGCCATTGCAGGCACCATCAAACTAGATGAAGGCACCGTATGGCGAGCACCAGGCGTGCGTGTGGTCTATGTGCCGCAAGAGCCTGAACTGGATAATGCACATACCGTGTTTGAAGCGGTGGCAGAAGGTCTGGGCAGCTTGCAACAAACCATTATTGACTACCATCAGGTTACGCATGACATGGGCATGCCGGATGCCGATATTGACGCGCTGATGGCACACATGCAGGCATTGCAGCATGAAATGGATGCGCAGAACGGATGGGCAGCGCAGTCTCGTGTCGAAACCGTGCTCAGTCGCTTAAAGCTCGATGCAGATGTACTCGTCTCCACGCTGTCTGGTGGCTGGCGCAAACGCGTGGCATTAGGGCGCGCACTGGTGGCAGAGCCTGAAGTATTGTTGCTGGATGAGCCGACCAACCACCTGGACCTGGAAGCCATCGAGTGGCTGGAAGATTTGTTATTGGGATTTAATGGCAGTGTGTTGTTTATTACCCATGACCGGCGTTTTTTAGACAAGCTGGCCACACGCATTACTGAACTTGACCGTGGCAACCTGACAAATTTTGTGGGCAACTTTTCACAATACCAAATTAAAAAAGAAGAGCTGCTTGCTGTCGAAGAAACCCATGCAGCAAAATTCGATAAATTTTTGGCGCAGGAAGAAGTGTGGATCCGCCAGGGAATTAAAGCCCGCCGCACACGCAATGAAGGGCGCGTGAGAAGACTGGAAGCGCTACGTTTAGACCGCGCCGCCAGACGTGAACGCCAGGGTGATGTCAAGCTCAACCTGGATGCTGGCGAACGCAGTGGAAAACTGGTTGCAGAACTTGATCGAGTCTATAAATCCTATGGCGATAAAGTATTAATTAAAGGCTTCAGCACCCGTATTTTACGTGGCGATAAAATTGGTTTGCTCGGTCCAAACGGAATTGGAAAATCCACGCTCTTGAAACTTATTTTAGGTGACATTGAAGCGGACAGTGGCGAGATTCAGCGTGGCACAAAAATCAATGTTGCGTACTTTGACCAGATGCGGGAACAGCTGGATGAAGAAGCGACCTTGGCCGATACCATTAGTCCAGGTTCAGACTTTGTCGAAATCGGGAATGAGCGCAAACATGTGATCAGCTACCTGGAAGACTTTCTGTTTCCGCCACAACGCTCACGCTCACCGGTGAAATCACTTTCCGGTGGCGAACGCAACCGTTTACTCCTGGCACGCCTGTTTGCCCGTCCGGCCAACGTACTGGTGCTGGATGAACCGACCAATGATCTGGATATTGATACGCTGGAGCTACTGGAGAACCTGCTACAGGATTATTCAGGCACCCTCTTCCTTGTCAGTCATGACCGCGCTTTTCTGGAAAACACCGTCACGCAAGTGATTGCTTTTGAAGGACAAGGCAAATTGACCGAATTTGGTGGTGGATACGATGACTGGTTAAGATTCAGCCAGGATCGTAGTCGAAAAACCGCTTCCACGCCAAAAGTATCGGCCGCTGCAACCACAAATGTATCCACGGCAACCACACGAAAAACGTTGAGTTTCAAGGAACAACGCGAACTGGAGGCTTTGCCCGGCGAAATTGAAGCGCTGGAGCAGGAACAATCGGCAATTCAGGCGCAATTTGCGCAAGGGGAAATCTACAAACAGGCACCGGAACAAGTCAAACAGTGTCAAGACCGTCTGGAGGCAATCGCGGGACTGGTTTTGCAGAAAATGGAACGTTGGGAACAGCTCGAAGCACTGCTTTAATGAAATGCTGGTTTAATGCTGCATTGATTTAAGGACGCTTATCATTTAAGCACCCTTGCCAAACTGGATCCAATAAAAAAGCCGAATCATTCAGATTCGGCTTTTTTATTCAGTACGGACTTTACACAGAAAAGCTGGCGCGCGAACTGCCCGCTGCCTGGGCGTGACCATTTTTTCCGTAAAACTGCGGTATAGTCGTTTTACCACTCAATGCATCGAGCTTTTCCTGATTACGCAGGAAGTTTTTGTTGATCAAGATACCGTTTAACCGGTTCAACTCTTTTGCCTGGCTCAGGTGCGCCTGAAACGCTACCCAGGCTTTATCCAGCGTTTGGCTGGATTGCTGCTTTAACCATGCTGCCATGCCATTTTCATTGGCTTCATACCCGGCAGCGGCAAGCGCATCATAACGTTGATTGGCTGCTGCGCCCAGCGCTTGCAGCAACTCCACCCGACTATCCACCATGCGTTCAATAGTATCCAGGTCAGCAGAAACCAATGCCGTTTGTTCTTCCTGCAAATCGCGCAACAACTGGGCTACCAATGAAGCATCTGCCTCAAAACTCACACTTGTATTATTCACCTGATTTGCAGTACCCATACACATCACCTTTTATTTGGTTGTATTAAATCCTTGACGGTTTGTAACAAACCATCGGCCACCTTGGCCGTATCTACTGAAAAATCACCACGCGTAATGGCAGCCTTGATTTCTTCCACCTTGTTTGCGTCAAATACTTCACCCGTGCTTAATCCACTTTCAAGCGAATGCAACTGCACCGATGTGGCTGACAAGGTCACGTTATCCGAAGCCACCTCAGGTTTATTGTCGGCTTTTTGTGAACCCTTGCTTGCTGAACCTTTATCCAGCACCGGCTTGTCTACACCGACACCCGGTTTTTTAATCGAATCTGAAATATTCATGCCAACCCTCTGTTTCTGGTTATCTGTTGAGTCATGGGCTTTATTTTGCACATGAGCTACACTCGTTAACAGTTCTATCGGCATAGTTTAAGCGAACTTTAGGGCTTTAGTTAGTTTTTATCGAAAGTAATTTGCGCATCAAGCATTTTTGCAACGCAATCGTTGTGGATGTCACTAAAAGCGGACTTCGACATGACCGGAGGCCTGTGCCACACCTTTAATGATTTGTCCGCTACTGACTTTCACATCCACCACTTGACCGGCCTTGGCCGTTTGCATTGCGGTGCCATCAGCAGTAATCACAAATCCCTGTCCGGTGCTGTTCAACCGGACTGTCTGTCCTTGCAGCACAACAGGCACGGACTTGAGCAACTCGGGGCGCAATACCGTCCCCAGGGGCATATTCAGTGCAGCCTGCTTGCCATCGAGCATCGTCAAGTCGGTAATAATACCAGCGGGTAATTTGGTTAAATCTCCGCTCTGCATCACCACATCAGTGGTTTGCAGCATACTGCCCTGGCCCACAGGCAAGGCTGTCACTGCATAGTCGCCCCACACCTGCACATCGGCCTGTACATATAAGGACCATGGTTTGGCCAACGTTTGCACACAGCGTACACCAATGTGGGTTTTACCCCACAAACGCGCACCCTGTACAGCAAACCCTTCCATCAACTCACAGGCACTGACATGTACACGACTGTCCAGCGGCTGAATCTCAATATTGACTTTACCGGGATACCCCTGTGTCTGGCTTTGTACATATTGCAATACGGTTTGATAAATGCGCGCATGCAGCTCGGAGCCGGCCGGGAGTGACATGCGTGGCTGGCTAGCGGCCATGGTTACATGGGCATCACCTGCGGCCAGCGCAATGTGACTAGTGGCCAGAAGCAGGCCCCATCCCATCGCAGACAATCTCAACCAGTTTTTCATGCGATCTATTGTGGCGCATCACACACCAAACTAATTGACGAAATAAAGGGTATTTCTACCGTTTAATTGGGAAATAGTCGATCAGACAGCGGCGTAGACTAGGCATAGCTAGTAAAAGTGTCGCATGTGCACATAGCCCTGCTGAACAGAAGCCTGTTGACTGCTGTAACGGCCAGCCATCAGGAAACTTTAGCCACATAGATACTTTTTAGAAGACACAGTAATAGCGCCTGACGATTGCGCTTTGAGACACGAGAAAGGAACTGACCATGATCAACAAACTGGATGCTGCGCTGAGTTTTCACCAAACAGCATTGCGGGTGCGCAATCAGCGTCAGGAGCTGCTTGCTTCCAATATTGCGAACGCGGATACGCCGCATTACAAAGCGCGTGATATCGATTTCAAGTCTACGTTTAGTCAGGCGCTACAGCAAAGTATCAGCACCACGGCTAATCCCCAGCAAACGGGCGGACTGCAACAAACCAGCAACGGTCATATGACTGGCACTGCCAGCAATAGTTATGCTGGCGCCGGCGAACCACTGTTTCGTCCCGTGGTGCAAGGTGCCGTGGATGGCAACACGGTGGATATGGATGAAGAACGTAATGCTTATGTCGACAATAGCATCCGTTATGAGGCGAGCCTCACCATGATTACAGGGCAGATCAAGAAAATGCTGACTGCCATTAATGGCCAGTAAGGTAAAGGAGCAATCACATGTCTCTGTTTAATGTATTCAAAATTTCCGGTTCAGCCATGAGCGCGCAATCACAGCGCCTGAATACCGTGGCCAGTAACCTGGCCAACGCCGATAGCGTGGTGAGTTCGGATGGCAAACCTTACCAATCGAAACAGGTGGTCTTCAAAGCCATTCAAGATGCAGGCAGTAATACCAGTACCGTCAAGGTAGACCGGGTGATTGAAGATACTGCACCAGGCAAAATGGTCTACGACCCCAAACACCCAATGGCAAACGGTGAGGGTTACGTCACCATGCCTAACGTGAATGTCACTGAAGAAATGGTCAACATGATCTCGGCATCACGCGCATATCAAAACAACGTGGAAACGATGAATGCTGCCAAATCCATGCTGTTGAAAACACTCAATATCGGTCAATAACCTTATATAAGGAATTTTTAATATGACAACCGTGAATACCCAGAATAACGTTTCCCAAGAGCTGCTCGACTCGGTCAACAAAAAGAGTTCTACCGGCACCACCACCGACGAAGCGCAAGACCGTTTTATGACCTTGCTGATCACACAGATGAAGAATCAGGATCCGCTTAACCCCATGGATAACGCGCAGGTCACCAGCCAGATGGCGCAACTGAACACCGTGACCGGGATTAACAAATTAAACGAAACCATGAGCAGCCTGATCAGCAGCGTGCAACTCGGACAGTCTTACCAGGCAACCAGCATGATAGGCCACAATGTACTGGTATCCGGAAATACGCTGACCCATAGCGAAAGCGGTGGTTATTTTGGCGTCAATGTGCCGAATGGTGCAGACAGCCTGAGCGTTGCCATTAAAGACGGTGCCGGGACAACCATACGCACCCTGACTTTTGGCAAGCAGGAAACCGGTGTGAATGCACTTAGCTGGGACGGGAAAGCCGATGATGGCACCACCGCTCCAAGCGGCAACTACACCTATGAGATCACTGCTAAAACAGGTGACACCCAAGTCAGCAGCACGGCATTGAGCCTGGCGCAGGTACAAAGTGTGTCAACCGGCACCAGTGGGGTCAAACTGAATTTAAGCAACAACACGGCAGTCGCAATTTCGGATGTCTCAGAAATTTTCTAACTTATTGAGATTTATGGTCTTTATCAAGGAGTGATAACATGGCTTTTTCACAAGGTTTAAGTGGTTTAAATGCAGCGTCTAAAGCGCTGGAAGTCATTGGCAACAATGTCTCTAACGCCAATACGGTTGGTTTCAAACAATCTCGTGCAGAATTCTCGGATGTATTTGCTGCGTCACTGAGTGGTTCAGGCACCACTCAAATCGGTATTGGTACCAAAATCTCTGATGTGGCCCAGCAGTTTACCCAGGGGAACATCACCGCTACCAACAACACGCTGGATGTGGCAATTAACGGCGCTGGCTTCTTTCGCCTGAGTAATAATGGTGCGGTCACTTATACACGTAACGGCCAGTTCCAGATGGATAAAAACGGTTACATTGTCACCAGTGATGGCAAACGTCTGATGGGTAACAGCGCCGATAACCTGAACGGTTCCAGCCCGGTAGAGATCCAGATCGATACCAGTGATTTGCAACCTGTGGCCTCAAGTAAAATCACCGGCACCTTGAACCTGAATTCTGCCAGCACAGCGATTGACCAGACGGTCACTCCGTTTAGCTCCACCGACCCGACCAGTTACACCAACTCCACCGCGATTACCGTGTATGACAACCTTGGTAACTCACATAACGTACAAAACTACTATGTGAAAACTGCCGCGAACACCTGGAATGTCTATACCACCGTCGATGGTACGGATGTGACCCCTGCTACGACGCCAACCATGGTATTTAATGCAGGCGGCTATGATGCGACCAACTCCAGTGTGACGGCGGTGAGCTTCACACCGACGACGGGTGGCGCGACCATGAATATCAGTTTTGACTATTCTGCCAGCACCCAGTACGGCTCTTCCTTTAGTGTCAACAAGCTGAGCCAGGATGGTTACTCTTCTGGCCGGATTGCCAGCTTTACGATCGGCGATGATGGCATCATTCAAGGCCGCTACACCAACGGTCAATCCAAAGACCTGGGACGCGTGATCCTGGCCAACTTTGTAAACCCGAATGGTCTGCAATCGCTCGGCGGTAACCAGTGGATGGCCACCTACGAATCCGGGGATGAACTGATAGGCGCACCTGGCAGCAGCACGCTGGGCGTCCTGCAATCTTCTGCAGTAGAAGATTCAAACGTGGATTTGACGGCTGAACTGGTGAACATGATCACTGCACAACGTATCTACCAAGCCAATGCCCAAACCATCAAAACGCAAGATCAGGTCATGCAGACACTGGTCAACCTGAGATAGTGAAGCTGCATCCCGGTAATCAAGCATGATGAAGGAAGCCTTATGGATCGCCTGATTTATACCGCCATGAGTGGCGCCAAACATATCCTGGAACAGCAGGCCACGACGGCCCATAACCTGGCCAATGCATCAACGACGGGCTTTAAAGCGCAAATTGACAGCTTTAGAGCCGTTCCAGTACTGGGTAATGGCTTGCCCACCCGGGCATTTGTGGTAGATGCCACGGTAGGCACGGATTACAGATCAGGCAGCATAGAGCAAACCGGGCGTGATCTGGATGTTGCCATACAGGGAGATGGCTGGATTGCCGTGCAACGCGCCGACGGCTCTGAGGGCTATACTCGTAACGGCGCACTGCAAATCAACCAGAATGGGCAATTGCAAACTGCCACTGGCCTGAATGTGATGGGCGATGGTGGACCGATCAGCATTCCGCCGGATGTTACCATCACCATTGCCAAAGACGGCACAATTTCCAGCGTCAACAACCTGACTGCACCCGGTGCGACCACGATTATCGGCCGACTCAAACTGACCAATCCGCCAGCATCCAGCTTGAAACGTGCGGATGATGGCCTGTTTGTCACCACCAACGGCCAGCCTGCCCCACTCGACCCGGCTGTCAGTGTCATTGGTGGCGCGCTCGAAAGCAGTAATGTGAACGTGGTGGAAACCATGGTCAACATGATCAGTCTGGCGCGCGGTTTTGAGATGCAAATGAAGATGCTGGAAAATGCGCAAAACAACGCAGGAAAAGCCGATCAACTCTTCAGTATGAATGGTTAAACGCTGGACTATTATTTAGCTATACACATGGGTGAATACCCAAGGAGTGAACGATGATACGCTCATTATGGATTTCAAAAACAGGCCTGGATGCGCAACAAACGCAAATGGACGTGATTTCTAACAACCTGGCCAACGTCAGCACCAGTGGTTTTAAAAAGTCACGTGCTGTGTTTGAAGACCTGCTCTACCAGAATATCCGCCAGGTCGGCGCGCAAACATCGCAGCAAAGCCAGTCACCCAGCGGCTTGCAACTGGGCACCGGTGTCAAGCCTGTGGCCACTGAACGCATTTTCACCCAAGGCAACCTGCAGCAAACCAGCAACGACAAAGATGTGGCCATTCAAGGCCAGGGCTTTTTCCAGATTTTATTACCGGACGGCACGACTGCGTACACGCGTGACGGCTCTTTCCAGATTGATAACCAGGGGCAGCTGGTCACCGCCAGCGGCTTTCCGGTACAACCGGCGATTACCGTGCCTGCCAATGCGCAAAGCCTGACCGTTGGCCGTGATGGCGTGGTATCCATCACAACGCCCAACTCAACAGCCACCACACAGATTGGCCAAATCCAGCTGGCCACCTTTATCAATCCGGCTGGCTTGCAAGGCAAAGGTGAAAACCTCTATGTTGAAACTACGGCGTCTGGCAACCCCAACACCAACACACCGGGGACCAACGGTGCTGGCCTGCTGTCACAAGGCTACGTGGAAACTTCCAACGTGAATGTGGTGGAAGAACTGGTCAGCATGATTCAAACGCAGCGCGCTTACGAGATTAACAGCAAGGCCATTACGACTTCAGACCAGATGCTGCAAAAACTGACACAGATGTAATGGGTTAAAGCGATCATGAATATACACAAAGCAATGATGCGTTTTTTAATGTGCATGGCCATTGCCTTGGCGGTGAACGGCTGCTCGGTCACCCCGAGTACGATAGTACAGCAGCCCATCTCGGCCAAACCGATTTCCCGCACAGATACACGCACTGAAGGCGCCATTTTCAATCAGGCTGCTTACCGCCCTCTGTTTGAAGACCGCAGGCCGCGCTACATAGGCGACATTGTCACGGTACGTATTGCCGAAAATACGACTGCCAACAAGGCTTCGGATAATGAAAAAACCAAGGATGGTTCAACGGCTGCTGCCGTGACCGGACTGTTTGGTCACAATGTGCCGAAAGCGGCATTTAATGCAGATTCCAGCCTGTCATTTAAAGACTCAGCCACTGCGGATGCCAGCAATACCTTTACTGGCTCTGTGACAGCCACTGTCGTCGACGTCTTGCCTAATGGTTACCTGCTGATCAGCGGCGAAAAACAGATAGGCTTGGATAAAGGCACCGAATACGTCAGGTTTTCCGGGGTGGTTAATCCGGACATGATTACGCTGGGTAACGAAGTACTTTCCACCAAAGTGGCAGATGCCCGCGTGGAATACCGTTCCAGCAGCAAAATTGACGCGGCTGAAGCCTTCTCGATCTTTGCACGCTTTTTTCTCAGCATGATTCCGTTATAGGAGAACCATCATGCCCTACGTTTTATATGCATTATTTTCAGAGCAAGGTCACCGATACTTGCAACGGCTGACACCGCTCAGGCATGTGCTGCTCTATTTAGTGGTGGTGATGAGTGCCAGCTGGATTCTGCCGGTACAGGCCGAACGGATTAAAGATATCAGCAATATTCAGGGTGTACGCGCCAACCAGTTGATCGGCTACGGCCTGGTCGTTGGCCTGGATGGCACCGGTGACCAGACCACACAAACGCCGTTTACCGTGCAAAGCATTATCAGCATGATGAACCAGTTGGGCATCACCATTCCGCCCGGCACTAGCCTGCAACTTAAAAACGTGGCTGCCGTCATGATTACCAGCGCCCTGCCTGCTTTTGCACAACCGGGACAAACGCTGGATGTGACAGTTTCCTCAATGGGTAACGCCAAAAGCCTGCGCGGGGGCACCTTGCTGATGACCCCACTCAAAGGCGCGGATGGCCAGATCTATGCGATGGCACAAGGCAACCTGGTGGTAGGTGGCGTAGGCGCTTCAGCCAATGGCAGCCAAGCCCAAATCAACCACCTGAGTGTAGGCCGTATTTCCGAAGGGGCGACTGTGGAACGTGCACTGCCCAATACGCTGCTCAGTCAGGAAGTGGTCAGGCTAGAACTGAAAGAAAGCGATTTTTCAACCGCCAACAATGTGGTGGAAGCGATTAACAAAAAATTTGGCCCGCAAACAGCACAGGCTGAAAGTGGTCGTGTGATTCAGGTACGCCCACCGGAAAACATGGGGCGGGTATCGTTCCTGGCCAATCTGGAAACGATCAATGTGGCGCTTGCCGCCACTCCGGCCAAAATCATACTGAATGCACGTACCGGCTCTGTCGTGATGAACAAGGCAGTCACGCTGGATAGTTGCGCAGTGTCTCACGGCAATCTGTCAGTCGTGATCAACACTTCGCCAGTGATCAGCCAGCCTGGCCCATTTTCCAATGGCCAGACGGTGTCTACCGCAGTGTCTGAAATCAATATCAACAAAGAACCTGGCAAAGTGCTAAAACTGAATAATGGCGCGAATCTCGCCGATGTGGTCAAAGCGCTGAATGCGATCGGCACCACACCGCAAGACTTGCTGGCCATCCTGCAGGCCATGAAGGCAGCCGGTGCACTCAATGCCGAGCTGGAAGTGATCTAGGGCGGACTGTCATGCAGCCACGTGTCGACCCCAATAGCCTGGCCATAGACAGCAATGCGCTGAACGGCCTCAAGCGGTCTGCGCAAAATGACTCGCCGGAGTCTATCCGCGCAGCCGCCAAGCAGTTTGAAGCAGTATTGATGAACATGATGCTCAAAAGCATGCGCGATACCGTGCCGCAAGACGGCATGACGGATAGCGAGCAAAGCAAAATGTTTATGGGCATGCTGGACCAGCAGTTAAGCACACACCTCAGCCAGAAAGGCATGGGGCTGGCAGATGTGCTGACCAGGCAACTGACCAAAATTTCGCCGGCGGCCATGCAGCCTGAGAAAAATACCGGGACGCAAAAATCCGGCAAGGCAGACCTGTCAGCTAGCCTGACCGCCCTGCCCTCGAACGCAGGTAAACCTGTCCTGGCACAAGCCATACAGAAAATCCGTGAAGCCTATCAACAATGGGAGGCCAGTGACCCCACGAGCGCTGACGACAAGAGCACTCGTGTGCTCGAGATTCCTGAGCTCCCCACTTTACTGGATGAAGCGGAGGCCAATGTACCAAGCTTTACCCTACCACAGGCGCCATTGGCCGGTGCTTTACGCGAAGTCGCAGGAAAAACACAACAGTTCATCCAGAGCATGCTGCCCCATGCGCAAGCCGCCAGCAATGCTTCAGGCATTCCGGCCAAGTTCATGATAGGTCAGGCAGCGCTTGAAAGTGGCTGGGGCAAGCATGAGATCCGCTCAGTGGACGGACGCAACAGTCACAACCTGTTTGGCATCAAAGCCGATGCCAGCTGGAAAGGCAAAGTGGTCAATAGCGTGACGACAGAATACGTGGACGGGGCGAAACAAAGCCGCGTAGAGAAATTCCGCGCCTATGACAGCTACGGTGATGCATTCAAGGATTATGCAAAGCTGATTTCACAGAATCCACGCTACGAACAAGCCATGCATAACACGCATGATGCGAGTGCCTATGCGCATGCATTGCAGCGAGCAGGCTATGCCACCGACCCGCAATATGGCAAAAAATTAACACAAGTCATCAAAAATTTACAAGGGTAATACATCATCGGCCTAAAGAAACTCAAAAAAAGGCCGATAGCTATTTTAACTGTCACTTTAAATCCTGTCTGACCCTCTGCAGGGGGTAGGCACATGAGGGAATAACATGTCAAACGCACTTAGCATTGGTAAGAGCGCACTCAATGCAGCGCAGATAGGCATTGCCACCGTCGGACACAACATTGCCAACGCATCCACCCCCGGTTATAACCGTCAGGTGATGGTGCAAGCGGCTGCTCAGGCACAAAACTTTGGCTATGGCTACGTCGGGCAAGGCACCAATGTCGTCGGCATTCAGCGCGTGTTCAATGAGACATTGTCCAAACAAGTAATTAATGCAACAGCGACCAGTAATGCCAGCAATGCTTATTACAGCAATATCAGTCAGGTCAACGGTCTGCTCTCCGACAGCACCGCCGGTTTAAACCCGGTGATTACCAGCTTTTTCAGTGCCGTCAGTGCCGCAGCAGCCAATCCGAGTGACACTGCCACGCGGCAGACACTTATTTCTTCCGCACAATCCATGGTTAACCGGTTTAATGCCGTCAATACCCAGCTCGACCAGATGCGGGAGAGTATCAATACGCAGATCACTTCCAGTGTGGATGCCATTAACAGCTATTCTGCGCAAATTGCTACGTTAAATGACACCATCACTAAAGCGGTCAACTCAACAGGTAACATGCCGAATGACTTAATGGACCAGCGTGACCAGCTGGTGGCCAAACTGAGTGAGCAAATCAAGACCACTGTCATTAAACAGGATGATGGTTCGTATAATGTGTTTGCGGGTACCGGCATGCCATTAGTAGTTGGTACGCAACAATACTCACTGTATACACGTGCCAGCGATACCGACCCTACGCGGGTAGAAGTGGCTTATGGCAACGCGGCCAGCCCCAAGATTTTGAGTACAGATACCATTTCTGGCGGTACGCTGGGGGGTGTTTTGCAGTTCAGAAGCGAGACACTGGATGCGGTACAAAACCAGGTCGGTCAGTTGGCAATTACCTTGGCCACTCAGTTTAATGCCCAGCAAACCCAGGGCTATGATTTAAACAGCGTAGTCGGCACCGATTTTTTCAGTGTTGGCAGCCCGACGGCAATCAGCAGTGCCTACAACACTGATCCGACCAAAACGGCTTCTGCCTCTATCGTGGATGCCAGCCTGCTGACCAGCAGTGACTATACGGTCAAATATAACAGTGGCCAATATACGATCACGCGCCTCAATGACAAATCCATCATGTGGCAAGGTACGTCATTACCTGCCACGGTTGACGGCATGCAAATTGATGTCAATACCAGTACGCCAGCGGAAGGTGACTCTTATTTGATCAAGCCTACCCAGTATGCTGCGGGCAAGCTGGCACTGGCATTTACCAATGTCGATCAACTGGCGCTGGCAGGTTCTGCCACAACTGGCCCGAGTGATAACGAAAATGGCCTGAAACTGGCCGCGCTGCAAAACGGGGCCAATGTGCGCGTGGCAGGCAGCAGCACCAACAGAACCTATGCACAGGCATTCGCGCAGATGGTCAGTGCCGTGGGCACCAAAACCAATGAACTCAGCATCACCAGCAAAGCAGATGCGACCGCGCTGGAAAATGCAACCAGCGCCATGCAGTCTGAATCAGGTGTGAATCTTGACGAGGAAGCAACTGACCTGTTGCGCTATCAGCAAGCCTATCAGGCCGCGGGGAAAATGATGCAAATTGCCAGCCAGTTGTTTGAAGTCTTGCTGCAACTCGGTCAATAAGTATTTGAGGGATAAGTCATCATGAGAATCAGCACCAATACCATTTATCAATCTGGCACCAACCAGTTAATGAATCTGCAGTCAGACCTGAACAAGCTGAGCATTCAAACTGCGACTGGCAAGCGCGTAAACTCGCCGGCGGATGATCCGGTCGCTGCAGCCAGGATACTTGAACTCAACACAGCCAAGGACCAGAACGCCAACTACACCAATGCCAGAAAAACGGCAGAAACGCTGTTGGAGACCTATGAGGGTAACCTGACCAGCGTCACGGATACCATCCTGTCAATACAGTCCACCCTGATTGCAGCGGGTAATGGCTCTTATACAGATGCCGAACGTGCCAAGCTGGCCAATGAGTTACAAGGCAATCTGGATACCCTGAAGGGGCTGGCGAACAGCAAAGATTCGCAAGGTAACTACATGTATGCGGGCTATGCGACAACCACGGTGCCCTTTGATGGTAGCAACAACTTTGTTGCCAACACGACGCGCACCAAGTTGCAAATTGATGTGCAAAGTCAGTTATCTGTGACGTTCACAGGTGACCAGGTGTTTGGAGCCAATGGCAACAACGTGTTCACCAACCTGCAAAGTGCGATTACGCTGCTCAACACCCCCATTACAGACAGCACCACCCAGGCCGCATTTAATACGGGTCTGGGAGACAGCATTGAAAAAATGCAGGGCTCATTGAATATGGTGTTGAATACACGTTCAGAAATTGGCAGCAGCCTCAATTTGCTGGACACCCTGAATACCACGGGTGACAGCCTGGACCTGCAATACGATGCGTCTATTTCAAACTTGCAAGATCTGGATTATGCCCAGGCACTGTCTGACATTTCCAAGAAAACCACCATTTTGCAGGCAGCCCAGAAGGCGTTTGTCGCCACGTCGAACATCTCATTATTCAGTTTGATCTGATGACCCATTGACCATCGCTTAGCGCATCACTTGTAACATCAGTTGCTGTGCATCTACCAGCCAGCGACTGACCGGACCTACCAATCCTGGCAAACTGAGCATGGTCATGACCATGCCCACCGAAATGGTAATCGGGAAGCCAATGCCGAAAATATTCAACTGGGGAGCGGCTTTGGTCAAAATACCCAGGGCCATATTTGTGATCAGCAGACTGGCAATCACTGGCAACGCCAGCAACAGCCCCTGGCTGAAAATATGCCCCCCCAGGGCGGCAATCGCCTGACTATTGAGTTGCCAGTGCTCGGTTGCGATCGGCATGGTTTCAAAGCTCTGCGCCAATACGGCGATCATGATTAAATGGCCATCCAGACTCATAAATAGCAATAATGCCAGCATGGTCAGAAACTGGCCGATAGCGATTGTCTGGCCATGCGCCTGCGGATCATAAAAGCTGGCAAAACCAAGCCCCATGCTCATGCCCATCATAAACCCGGCCATTTCTACCGCGCTAAACAGAAGACGCATGACAAAGCCCATGCTGATACCAATCAGTACCTGACCTAACAGTGAGAACAGGCCTCCCCAGGAAAGCACTTCTATGGTTGGCACTTGTATGGTAGGCACAATCGCCAGTGTGACCATAATGCCAATCCCGAGTTTAATCCGGTTAGGCACTGCCGGGTGACTGAAAATCGGAGCAACGGCGATACAGCCGAGGATACGTGTGAGCGGCCAGAGTAACTGGACGATCCATTGCTGCAAATCTGAAGCATGCAAGGTCAGCATGGGATGCCGCAATCGTGCTTAATTAACCATTTGCGGAATCATGGTAAACACCCGGTGCATATAATCCACCAAAGTGACCAGCATCCAGTGTCCGGCCAGCAATAGCATGGCCATCACACCGACCAGCTTGGGAATAAATGACAAGGTTTGTTCGTTGATTTGCGTAGCTGCCTGAAAAATACTGACCAGCAGGCCAATCACCAGCGCAACACCGAGAATAGGGGCGGCCACCATCAAGGTGGTTTGCATGGCCTCACTGCCAATGGTTAATACTTGTTCCGGACTCATGGTTTTCTTCCTTAATCGGTGACGACTGATCGCTACATCACAAAGCTTTGTGCGAGCGACCCCAAAATCAGTTGCCAGCCATCGACCAGCACAAACAGCATCAGCTTGAAGGGCAACGATACAATCGCTGGCGACACCATCATCATCCCCATCGCCATTAAAATACTGGCTACCACCATATCGATAATTAAAAATGGAATGTAAATGGCAAAGCCGATCTGGAACGCGGTTTTCAGTTCACTGGTCATGAATGCGGGCACCAGAATACGCAAAGGCACATCCTCCGGCGTATGCATGGCTTCGGTATGGGCCATATTGGCAAACATCGCCAGATCATTCTCGCGGGTCTGCTTGAGCATAAAGGCCTTGAGGGGCAATGCACCTCTGGTCAGCGCTTCTTGCATGGTGATTTTGCTCTCGGACAGAGGCTGATAGGCATCCACATAAATTTTGTCGAATACCGGGCCCATGACAAAGAAAGTGATGAACAATGACAATCCGATCAAGACCTGATTTGAAGGGGCAGACTGGGTACCTAAGGCCTGCCGCAGCAGGGACAGCACAATGGCAATCCGGGTAAACCCGGTCATCATCAAAATCGCCGCAGGGATAAACGTAAGTGAGGTCAGCAGAATCAATGTCTGCAAACTGAGCGTATAGTCCTGACCACCTCCTGCACCAGGCGTGACCGAACCGATAGACAAGCCGTCGGCGGCCCATGCCAAACTTGGCATGAAACAGAAACCGAGACACAATCCGATCAGAAATTTCAGTACAGTGGGTAATCGCATAGGGGAGCTATCCAAAACTGAGGCCGCGTTGCAACAGAAATGGCTTCTGACACAACGCTGACCAACTCAAACATAATGCATAGTCTACGCCGTGCTCCGCAGTTTCAAATGCGGGAAATGAACACCTCAAGGCTTGTTTTTAAGGCTTTTGACCGTTTGTTGCATGGCTTGCTGCAAACGCGTGGCGAATGAGTCTTGCGGATTGATCACAGAGGCGTCTAAGGTAGATGAAGTTTCAGCAGAGAGCGGCGCTGGCGTTGACTGTATGGCAGGCACCTCGCCCAAGGCAGTCATTTGTCCAGGGCTGACCCCGACCACCAGCCAGCGACCAGCAACTTCCAGCACCACTACGCGCTCTCTGGGCCCGAGATGCACGCCCCCCACTTGCTTAATCACGCCAGCCTGCGTCATGCCCTGCCCTGGCAACACCCTACGAGCCACCCAAGCCATGCCGCCGATTACCAGCAAAACAATCACAGTACCCAGCACCATGCGACCTAATCCATCACCAACGCTGGAAACCATGGCTTCAGCAGCTTCCGCGCTGTGTGCCAGCAGCACCAGCAGCAGCCATGGCATCGTTTTTAAGTATTTCATGGGCATTGAACCCCTCACATTAACGGTTCAATTTGCGGATACGTTCAGCAGGCGTAATAATATCTGTCAAGCGGATACCAAACTTATCGTTGACCACCACGACTTCACCTTGCGCAATCAGGCAACCGTTCACCAGCACATCCATGGGCTCCCCGGCCATACCATCCAGCTCAACCACAGAGCCCTGCGCCAATTGCAACAGGTTTTTGATTGATATCTTGGTACGACCGAGCTCTACGGTCAGCTGCACTGGAATATCGAGAATAAAATCGATATCGTTCTGAGTGCCTTCCATCTTGTTGCTGGCACTGAATTCATTAAACACCGCCGCTTTTCCGGCAGGTTCCTGAATCGCTGCCGACTCAGCCTGCGTCTGCTCAGCCATAGCTGCGCCCCAGTCATCTTCGGCAATCGTCTGCACATCATTCGTCTCAGGCGCGCCCATGGCTGCCATTGCCGCATTTAAATCATCATCATCGTTCGTTTCGATTGCGGGTTCCATCGCCATTATGACTCTCCTTGCAATTGCTCTTGGCTACCATTGGCTTTAACCAATTTATCCACTTTGAGGGCGTACTGCCCATTAAATACACCGTAACGACATTCCATTACCGGAATATTGTCTATCTGACCTTCAATGGTGTCGCTGATATTAATGGGTATCACGTCTCCTGCTTTTAACTCCAGCAGATCGGATACCGTCATCTTGCGGGAAGCCAGATTGGCCACAATTTCCACTTCTGCCGACTGGATTTGTTGCGTCATCATCTTGACCCAGCGTTTATCGCCACCCAGATTCTCCCCTTGTAGCGGAGAGGTCAAAATATCCTTGATCGGCTCAACCATGGAATAAGGCACACAAAAGTGCATTTCCCCGCCATTCGGCCCCAGTTCGATATTGAAGGTAATCGCCACCACGACTTCATTTGGCGTCGCAATATTGGCAAACTGCGTATTCATTTCCGAGCGTAAATATTCAAACTTGATCGGATACACCGGCGCCCATGAGCGCTCGTAGGCGTCAAACATGATATTGAGGATGCGCTGGATAATCCGCTGCTCGGTGGCCGTAAAGTCACGGCCTTCCACCCGGGTATGAAAGCGGCCATCGCCGCCAAACATATTATCCACCACCAGAAATACCAAGGTGGGATCCATCACCATCATGCCGGTTCCGCGCAGCGGACTGATGTGAATCAGGTTAAGGTTGGTGGGCACCACCAGATTACGAATAAAGTCGGTATATTTGATAATCCGCACAGGGCCCACTGATACTTCAACCGTGCGCCGCAGAAAGTTGAACAGATCCACGCGCAAAAAACGCGCAAAGCGTTCATTGATAATTTCCAGCGTGGCCATGCGGCCACGCACAATACGTTCCTGGGTTGCCAGATTGTAGTTGCGGACACCAGCCTCGTCCTTAGTTGACGTGTCCGTATCCTCGTCGCCCTCAACGCCTTTCAGCAGAGCATCAATTTCATCTTGTGATAAAAACTTGTCAGCAGACATGGCAACTCACACTCGCAATTACTGAATCACAAAAGAAGTAAACAATACCTGAGTCACCTTAAGCGGCTTGCCACCTTTGCTCAACGGTTTTTTCAACTCGGCCAGCAACTCTTCACTGAGTTGCGTTTTACCTTCCGGTGTAGAAATATCAGAGGCTTTCTTACTGGTTAACAGCAGCAATACGCGGTTACGCAAAGCGGGCATCTGCACCTTCAGCTTCTCGGCCAGTTCAGCGCCTTTCACTTCTACCGTCAAATCCAGTTGCAAGAACTTGTCATCCGGGTCAGGCAGCAGGTTCACGGTAAAGGTTTCAAACGGCACAAACGTCAGGGCTGTTTTGGGGTCGGCATGGCCTTCCGCTTCTGGCTCCTCTGCGGCCTCTTCTTCAGCAGCAGCCTCTTCACCATGGCCTTCGCCATCCTCTGCCTTGGCTTCGTGCTCACCGGCCTTCGCTTTAGCCTGATGGGCATCCGGTTTCTTTTGCATCAAAAAATACGCCGCAGCACCGCCTCCAATGGCCAATACCAGCACAGCCACAAGGATAATAATCAGTTTCTTTTTGGGTTTGGGTGCTGCCTCAGCATCTTCTGCTTTAGCGGGTTCTTGAGCCATCGCACAGACCTTTCATTTCAAATTCAAACATATAACAACGGTGTATACGTTGTTATTATGCGCATGGGCAGTCAATCAGGATTGACAGATAAAAGGGGGAAATCACGGTTTAATCAAACTTTGCGGGGTGGAGATGGTCAGCGGGATGGGTATGGATGCAAAAGCGGTCAGGCAATAATGATCAATGCAGGCAGGCAGCCAGACATTTAGCCCATCCTGTTGAAGCTGTAACTATGCCAGATATAGGCTAGACAAAGGTATCGACCATACCCAGCTTGACCGTTCTGACCGGGGTTGAGACTGGCTGCGTGGCCGCGTCTGCTTCCAGTTCGCCGCTTCTTCGTATCTGAGCGGAAGACTGTTGACCTTGCGTTTCAAAATGTTGCTGTGCCTGTCGGCCATCCCCGACAAAGGTTTGGCCCAACTGTAATCCCTGTGATTGCATGCGGTCCTTCAAATCCTGCATGCCATCCTCCAGTGCCTGACGCACCAGCGGGTTATCGGTAATAAAACTGGTGTTGACTGACTGGTTATCCACCTTAAGGACCACCTGGATCGGGCCGAGATCCGGGGGGGACAATGTCAGGCTGGCCACCTCATCCCCGCTACCCACCATCTTCATCACATGCTGGTTCATCGCCGCCTGCCAGCGCTCATTGCCAAACGGCGTGGCTATTTGCGTGGTGACCACATTGCTTGTTTGCGTGAGTCCGGCCGCATTAAGCCAGGGCGTGTTTGGCATCGCCTGTGATGCAGGTAACATATCAATGGATGGTGCCTCCGCCGTGAACGGCTGGCCTTTGTCCTGGCCGGCTTTGCCTGTCATGGCAGCTTCAATCGAGGCATCCATCACTGACCTGGCGAGATCAGTCGTTTCCGAAAGGCCGCTCAAGTCCACCGCGCTGGCTGACTCGGACGATGCGGTATTCAATACTTCATTAAATGACGCTGACGGAGGGGTCTCAGTCGGGGTGTCCAGTGGCCGGGCAGGCACACCAGTTGCCACCGGTGCTTGCAAAGCCTCTTCCGCAGTCATGGCTTCGGAGGCCTCACCGCTGACGGCTACCGGCAAATCGATAGCCGACTGCCCAGATTTTCCGGCTGATGGCGCCCCTTTTTCAGCAGCACTCGTACTGGCAGGACGCATGGCAATCATAGTCTGCATCCATGGCGAAACGCCACTGTCAGTGATATCTTGCGCATTCAACTCACTCAGCATGCGTTTTTTGCGCTCTGCCGGAGTTTCCTCGACTTGTGGCTCGGTATTGACCACTTTGCCTGCCTGACCGTCCTCTTGCTGCACGACTTCTTTTGTGGTCGCATGGTCAGTGTCTTGCTGCGCGGCTTCATTTTGCGTAGCTGCATTCTGGGCTGGTTGATCAGCAGCTTGTTTTGCTTTGGACTGGCTCTCGGCATTAGCTACTGGCGCATCATTCTCCCGACTACGGGCGTTTTGCTTTGCTGTGTCGGCTGCCTTGTTCGTAGCAGATTGGGCCACGGGAGAAGACACGGGAGCTTTTTGCAGAGACTGTTGCAGCTGTTTGCGCAAAGTTTGTGCAAACTCTATTGAAGGTTTGCTCTCACCATCTTGGACGGGGTTGCTGTTCTGGGCCGTTTTAACCGGCTCTGCGCCCATATTGAGCGGGTTGACTGCATTCAAAAATGCCATACTATTCTCCATGCCTGTCATGTCAAACCGGACCGCTTGGCACGACTGGCGAATTCATCCATCATTTTCTGGTCCCGCTTGCGCTCAACTTTCTGCTGTGCGTGTTCTGCGCGGGCAATCAATACCTCATAAGACTTTTGCTTGCGCTGCTTTTCTTGCAATTCAAGCTGTTTCTGCTGTACAACTGACTGCCAATGCGCGATTTGAACATTTTGTCCCTGTACCGCCAATTCCAATTGCGAGAAAAAACCCTGAAAATTGCGGTATAAATCGGCTTTAAGCCCTTTTTGCGCAGCAAGCTGCCATTGTTGCTGATATTCCTGCTGGTATTGTCCCAACATGGCTTGCTGGGTGTGTGCCTGCTCCAATTGCTGCATGGCCAGCGCCAGCGCCTGCATGGCCGCGTCTACTTCCTCAGTTGCCAGTCCCTGTAAAAACACCAGTGTTTGGGTAGATTGATTAGCCATGAAACACAATCCCTTTCATCAGGAAACCACGTTGGCCAATAAATCAAGGCTGGCCTGCATATCCGCACACTCGTGGATATCTTGCTGCAAGAACTGATTAATCGCATCACGCTTTTGAATGGCGAGATCCAGCATCGGGTCTGACCCCGCCTGATAGGCACCTACAGCAATCAGGTCCTGACTGCGCAAAAATCTTGAATACAGTTGTTTGAGCAGACGCGCCTGTTGCTGATGCTGACTGCTGGTGATGTTATGCATGGCGCGGCTGATCGACTGTTCAATATCAATGGCAGGATAATGTCCGCTTTCGGCCAGTGTACGATTCAGCACGATATGGCCGTCGAGAATGGCGCGTGCGGAATCAGCAATCGGGTCCTGCTGGTCATCGCCTTCCGTCAGCACGGTATAAAACGCTGTAATCGAGCCTTCGCCACGCGCGCCGTTACCCGTACGCTCTACCAGTGCCGGCAATTTTGCAAACACCGAGGGCGGATAGCCTTTGGTCGCTGGCGGCTCACCAATCGCCAGTGCAATTTCACGCTGGGCCATGGCATAACGGGTGAGTGAATCCATAATCAGCAGCACATTTTTGCCTTGCTGGCGGAATTTTTCGGCAATCGCCGTGGCATAACTGGCACCTTGCAAACGCATCAAGGCAGACACGTCTGCCGGGGCAGCAACGACGACCGAACGCGCCAGGCCTTCAGGCCCTAAAATCTGTTCGATAAACTCCTGTACTTCGCGACCACGTTCTCCAATCAGGCCCACCACAATCACATCGGCTGTGGTGTAACGCGCCATCATGCCTAGCAGTACGCTTTTACCGACGCCTGAGCCGGCAAACAGACCAAGACGCTGACCGCGCCCCACCGTCAGCATGGCGTTAATGGCGCGCACCCCCACATCCAGGGTCGTTTCAATCGGCGCCCGCATCAGTGGATTAATCACACGCCCACCCAGCGGCGCCGTCACTTCTGTGGAAATCGGCCCCAGACCATCGAGCGGATTACCGGCCGCATCGACGACACGGCCTAGCAAATGGTCACCGACCGGAAAATGGCGGGCACGGTCTTGCGCACGTCGCCGTGGCGGACGGCCAAATTGCGGTTTAGGCAGGGTTTCGGCAATTTCCAGACTGAATACTTTGGCTCCGGGGACCACGCCTTCTACCGCAGACTGCGGCATCAGCAGCAGGTTTTCGCCATCAAAGCCAACAACTTCGGCCTCGACGCGCCCGCCGTCTTGTAAGGGGATATAACAGGCACTGCCAATCGGCAGCTTGATGCCAGTGGCCACCATCACCAGGCCAGTCACTTTGATAATACGGCCAGCCACTTCCAGCTGCTCCACCAGATTCACCAGTTCGCGGCAATCCTTGAGGTAACTCTGCCAGCGTTGGCTATGGATATTGTCTGTTAATGGCGCAGCAGCAGTGGTTGCAGCCGAATCAGCGGTTTCTGTATCCGGAACAATCACGTCTGCAGCAGGGGCAGCAGGATCAAGCGCTGCGGAAATAGTTTCATCAGTCATACGGGATATGCGCTTCTGGCTTGCCTGTTTTATGCGGTGTGTTCTGTGGAGAAAGCAGGCGTGTGCCAGTCATCCACGCGCGACAAGCCTTGCGTCATCCGCTTCCAGCGAATTTCGTTGGTGGCGTCAATCTGGTTATCAGCGGTTTCCACCATACAGCCACCTCGTTCGACACTACTGTCTTCCACCACCTGCCAGCCCTGCTCCTTGAGTTCATCGCCCAAATGCGTACGAATCACCTTGGCATCTTCATGGTGCACAATCAGTCGGGCTGGTTGTTTTACTTGTGGCAGATAATGCATGGCATCAAGCACTACAGGAATCACTGCTTGCGGGTCTGCCTGCATTTTCGTTTTCATCATGGCTTTAGCCAGTTCCAGCGCAAGGGTCAATACCGATTCGGCAACCGCAATATCCTGCATGGAAAGTGCCTGCTGAAAACTGTCTGCCAGCTTCACCAAGTGTTCACGCTCGTCTGCCAGCTGCGCAGTTGCCTGTTGCAGGCCATCACCATAGCCGATTTTAAAGCCATCTTCGTAAGCCTCTTGCCGAACCTGCTTGAGAATATTGCTGACCGTACGTGCATTCTCTTCTGCCTGTGCATGATCACGTCTGGCCTGCTCGGTCGGCGTCACATCGTCAAAACTCGCCATCTCCCAGCGCTGATAAGCCGACATTTTCTCTTTGGGGATTGCTGAAGCTACCATACCAATTCCTTACACATGCGATATTTAAACGTATTGTTCACCGTCGCCTTTAGCGGCCAGCATGATTTGTCCTTCATCGGACAAGCGTCTGACCACTTGCAGAATCTGTTTCTGCTGGGCTTCAACTTCAGACAACTTGACCGGTCCGCGCGACTCCATATCCTCACGCATCATGTCGGCTGCACGTGATGACATATTCCGCAGAAACTTCTCTTTCATTTCATCAGAAGTCCCTTTCAGTGCCACAATCAGCATATCGGACTGCACTTCGCGCAGCAGCACCTGAATGCCCTTGTCATCGACTTCCATGATGTTGTCGAAGACAAACATCTGATCCATGATTTGCTGGGCCATGTTATCGTCGTAGCTTTTCAAGCCATCCATCAACTTGGCTTCGTTCTCGCCACTCAGGTAGTTCATGATTTCGGCAGCAGTTTTCACGCCACCAATCGATTGCCGTTTCAGGTTTTCATTACCGGCCAGCATTTTCAGCATGCCTTCATTCAGTTCTTTGAGTGCAGCCGGTTTCACGCTGTCCAGCGTGGCAATTCGCAGCATCACATCCTGACGCAACCGGTCGGTAAAATGGCTTAAAACTTCGGCGGCCTGATCAGACTCGAGATGGGCCAGAATGGTGGCAATAATCTGCGGATGTTCGTTTTTGATAAAATCGGCCACACTGAATGCATCCATCCATTTCAGGCTTTCAATACCGGCAGCATCCTGTGACTGCGGGATACGGTTGAGCAGATTCGACGCTTTGTCGTCCCCAAAAGCTTTAATCAATACTGAACGGATGTAGCTGTCAGAATCCAGTCCAAAATCACTGCTGCTGGCAAAATCAACCAAAAATTTTTCCAGCACTGATTCAACTTCCTCGCGCGGCACTGGCTTCATGGAGGCCATCACAATGCCCAAGCGCTGTACTTCTTTGGGCGTTAAGTGCTTCATGACCTCGGCGGCTTCATCCTCGCCAAGTGCCAGCATTAAAATCGCACTATTATTTAAGCCTTCGTCACTCATTTATTTCTCCGTTGACGTCCACCCGGACACTACATTTGCAACCATACGCGGATTCTCAATCGCCAGTTGCTTGGCTGCACTCAGGGTCTGATTCAGGCCCCCTCCAGCATTGGCGAGTGCGGGCGCATCGCCACTGAGCGTGACCAGCGCGTCATCCGCACCGGCTTCACCTCCAGCGGACACCATGCCGCCGGCCTCGGCGCTGCCAGGCAGCAATTGCGCCTGTGCTGCCGCCAGTTCGGCTTGTTTTTTATCTGTTCCGGTCAACCTGCCAGCCATCGGCTTGAGCAGTTTTTTATAAATCAGCATCAACACCACAATCCCGGCAATAAAACGCAGCGCGTCTTTTCCATACTCGATGGCAAGCGGATCTTTCCACAACGGTGGCTCGGCCAGTTTTTCCTGTGCCTCGGCAACAAACGGCGTATTGACTACCGAAATCGTATCGCCACGCTCACGGTTAAACCCCATGGCCTGCATGGCCAAGTCACTGACTTGCTGTTTCTCGGCGGCGTTCAAGGCACGATAAGTGGTTTTACCAGTGCTATCCACCACAGGAATATGGTTAACCACTACAGCCACATGCAAACGCTTGACGCCGCCTTTGGGCTGTTGCATGTAGCTGACTGTTTTGTCAATTTCATAGTTGGTGGTCGAGTCTTTTTGTGTGCTCAGGTTCGCCGGCGTGGCAGGTGCAGCCGGTGCACCCTCGCCATTGGCCCCCGCCGCTTGCGGTGCATTGATCGGTGCGGTGGATTCTGGCGGTGGCTGATTGGAAAGTGCACCTGGCACAGCACCGTTATCCTGATTACTATTTTGCGACTCATGGGTTTGTGCACTGCGCACGGCCATGGCGTCAGGTTTGGTATTGGGCTT
This sequence comes from Methylophilus aquaticus, assembly GCF_030769565.1. Classification (GTDB taxonomy): domain Bacteria; phylum Pseudomonadota; class Gammaproteobacteria; order Burkholderiales; family Methylophilaceae; genus Methylophilus; species Methylophilus aquaticus. The sequence goes on from NZ_JAVCAP010000020.1 coordinate 80,770, forward strand.
ATAAGATTCTGCTGCCTGCTCGGTCACTGAAAAATCAATTTCGGCGCTGGCTTCAGCATGTACATTCTTTGCACCCACAATAGGCGTAATAATTGACTCGACACGGCGGGCAATACTGCTTTGCATGTTTTCGACGTAAGCCATTTGCTCCGGGTCTAGTCCGTTTTGTTTAAATCGATTGGTATTGTCAGAGATCAGATTACCGTTCTGGTCCACCACGGTCACATGGTCAGCAGACAGATTAGGCACACTGCTAGCCACCAGGTGCACCACTGCAGCCACTTGCTGTGCATCCAGACGGCGACCATTATGCAGATTCAATAATACGGAAGCAGTTGGATACTGTTGCTCACGTACAAATACGCTGGGCTTGGGAATTGCCAGGTGAATACGTGCAGCCTGTACTGCAGAAATGGACTGGATGCTACGCTCCAGTTCACCTTCGAGGCCACGCTGAAAGTTCACTTGCTCAACAAATTGGGAAACACCAAACTTCTGGTTCTCAAGCAGCTCAAAACCAATGTTACCGCCTTTGGGCAATCCTTGGGCGGCCAGTTTCAAACGCACCTGATGCACCTGATCTGCGGGCACCAGTATCGCGCCCCCGCCCTCGGCAAACTGGTAAGGAATATTCAGTTTTTCCAGCTCGGAAACAATGGCACCACCATCTTTATCTGCAAAGTTGGAAAACAGCACGCGATAATCCGGTTTTTGGCTCCACAACCAAAACACGACCATCACAGCCACCACAGCAGCAATCCCTGCCACCAGCAGTAGTTTCTGACCCAACTGCCCGAACGCCGATGCGCCCGGTAGATTGTTTGACTCAAGTGCGGCAGCGTCAGCAGCCATTGGAACCTCCATGATTACATCCATTACAACGTGCGAGGCAGGTCATTAGAACACCCTGCACATCACTTTTAACGCTTTACAACTTACCCTTTACGGGAGTTGCTGATGAGACACATTATGCGCTTGCAGTGATGATTCAAATCCGTAAATAAGATGGATTAATGTCGCCTATTTTGCAGAGCGGTGTATGGATAGCAATGATAAAGTGGTCACCATGAGATTTCGTGGGCAATGATGCCCGCTTTGAACAAAAGGAGACCACCATGAACGCAGGCGGTATTGATGCTCAGCGCATCTCGTCCATGCTGGCACAATTGCGCGCTGCCGCTCAAAAACCGGAAGGCTTTGGTGCGGCTAATGCTGTCAGCCCGGTACAAAAAACAGTCCAGAGCAGCCCGACCAGCCAGGTCAGCTTCAGCGATGCCTTGAAGGCTTCACTGGATCAGGTCAATAACATGCAGGTGCAAGCCGAAAATGTGGGTAAAGACTTTGCCATGGGCAACGACAATGTCAGCCTGTCAGATGTCATGATTTCTGGTCAGAAAGCCAATATTGCGTTCCAGGCCACCGTGCAGGTACGCAATAAGCTGGTGACCGCCTATCAAGACATGATGAATATGCAAATCTAGCCAGCCTGCACACACGCAAGCCCGCGTCGCAATGCTGTGTGGTCACTTTCCTAGACGGCTGGCGGTTCCCGTTGCTCGCCCTGTTCCAACTGATACAACCAAGCCAGAATCTCTGCGATTGCCTGATAAAGTTCTGGTGGAATATGCGTATCCAGCTCTACCTGCATCAGCAACCCTAACAATGCCTGCGACTCATGCACAAAGACTTTGTGTTCTTTGGCCAGCGCAATAATACGTTCGGCAAGCAGCCCTTTACCTTTAGCCACTACGCGTGGCGCCAAATCACCCGCTTCATAAGCTAATGCAACAGCCGATTGAGTATAAGTCTTAGCCGGACGCATAAGACGCATCCATGCTGATTTGCAAAGTGTCCAGAGGCAGTCCTGCCGCTTGCATGCTGCCAGCCAAGCGCTTACGCGCTGACTGCATTTGGCGGACGCTGTCAGAGGCCTCGGCTTTGATCTGTACATTGAACCGGCCATTGACCATGACAATACGCACGGCCACCTCACCCATCTGTGGTAATTGCAGTTTCAAATCACTCTGCATAGTGTTCAGCGCTGGCGCTTCTGACGGGTGTGGCGAAGCATCACGCTCTGCCACCTCCCAATGCATGTCTTGCCCTGGCCACACCTCACCGTGCCACACTACCCGCTGTTGTTCTAGTACCTGCAACTGCTGCGCGACCATTTCAGGTGGCATAAACTGCGGTTTATTTTGTGGTTCTTGCAATAATTGGTGCCATGACCGACTACCCAACGTCGCCTCTTTCAGATGCGACTCATAAAACAGCCCCGAACTGTCCAGCGCATGTTTGAGATCTTGCGCAAGTACCTGCGGCTTTTGAGGGGTGTGTGTGACAACGGCTTTTGCCTGCAAGGCGGCTGAATGCTCATTAAACAATGGAGAGTTAATCCAGCGGTGCAAGTACTTTGCCGGGCTACTGAGCTCAACCAGACTAGCCTGCCCCAAACCCGCTTGCGATGCCTGTAACAGTTCAGCATCAGAGGTAGAAGACTGCGCCATCTCATGCTGTAAACCTGCCGCTGAAGAGGCCACTGCCGAACGTGTTGCCGGCAACAGCCCCCAACGCACTTGCACATCATCCTTGGCAGGATGGGGTTGACCCATATATTGCATCTGGATGGATTGCTGCTGTGCCAGTTGTGCAGGCAATTGCATAAGGACAACCGCAGGCGGCTGGTTTGGCAGGTTAAGCTGCACTTTAAAAGTGGCCAGAGAAGAAGCTTCAGTGGCTGGTTTTTCCTTGCCCAGAATCACGCCTGTAAACTGTGTACCTTGACGCAGACGGCTCCACAAAGGAGGTTCGGACTGTGCGCCCTCGACTGGCAAAATAGACGAAACAGCAGACAGACTCTCGGCCTCGAGTGGAACAAAACGGGCACTTAGCGTCTGCGGAATCGGGATCATTTACAAAATATCCGGGGGCATGCGCGCATGCAGCTGCGCATCAAAAATCATGTCCGTAATCCGGTGCATCACCGGATAAAGCAACTGTCGAATCTCGCCATCATCGGCCAGAATTTTCTGCACCAGTACCTGCTTGCGGGCATTCTGGTCTGTCGTCAACACCACTGACTGCATCCTGAGTGACTGCTCCAGTGACTTGATGACTTCGATTTTGAGCATATAGGACTGCTCAAGCTCGGTGACTTTCTCCCAGGCATCCTGTCTGGCTGCAAGCAGCATCTGCGCCATCATCTTGGCAGCAGATTCATAGGTATTAATCAGTGCTTGTGACATCTTAAGCTCCGGCAGTGGCGAAACGCTGTTGGCCCATGTGCTGTACTTCATGTGTTTTCTGGGCAACCATCTGACCCAAAGACATTTCAGCTTGTGCCGGACGGGTCACAGCCGCCTTTTCCAGTGTTTCCCAAGCGGACTTCAACGCCATCAGCAGTTGCTGAATTTCTTGCACTTTTCTGACATCCTGACGCACACTGGCTTCCATCAGGCTACGTGTCATATATTGATAAAGCTGGTCCAGATTTTGTGCAATCTCACCACCGACACGCTTATCAAGGCAAGCACGCAAACCACTGTCGACAATGGTCACCGCTTGCGTCAGGTACTCTCCTTTTTTGGCAATATCATGCTGCGCCATCGCTTGCTGTGCATGTATGCATGCAGAAATGGCACCGTCATACAGCATCACAATTAACTTTAACGGGCTGGCATCCACCACGCCGGTTTCAAGCCCTACGCTTGCATAAGCATTCACACCTGATTTTTTCATTCCGAACATTTTTTACTCCTGAATTCTGCTTAAAAGCGTATGGTTAGCGATAGTTTGCCAGGCACCCTCTGCAGACTGCTACCACTTAAACTAACTGTTATTACTGATAGCTTCCAATTGTGAGGTCAGGTTACTGCTGGTACTTTGCATGCTGCTGAGCAAGGCATCCAGTTTCGCATACTGCGCACGATAACGTGCTTCAATAGAAGGCAACTTGGCATTAATATCATCGGCTTTTTTGTTCAAATCTTTAATCGAAGATGAAATACCGTCTGTTTTTGTGGTCAAGGCACCATCGGTATCCAGCCAGCCATCCAGCAAGCTGCTGAGCTCCCCTGCCAGGCCTTTGCTAAAGGTCACGGTACCACGACTGCCAGTCGCAGTCCCGGTGACGCTCAGTTGCAGCCCATAGCTGCCATTGCCGGTCACACCCGTGAGCACAGAACCCGTGGTATTGGCCGTCACGCCGTTAATCGTACCAATCGCATTGACACCGTTACCGCCCAGTTGCGTAATATTCACCGCATAGGTGCCAGAAGCCGTTTCATCCTTGCTACTGATAAATGTCACCTGCGAATCGGTAGAGGTCGCCGACGGCGAGAACAACTTGGCCACATCATTGACGTTGTTGGTAATGGCTTTTTGTAATTTCGTGCTATCCAGCGATAACGACCCATCCGATCCCATGCTGACCCCAATATCGCTCAGGGTTTTATAGGTGGTGGCTGTTGGCGAAGAAGCCGATAACATCGACTTTAACTTGACCATGATGTTGCGCGCCGTTGAATCTCCTAGTAAGGCACCATTCGAGGTCGACCCCGCCGACACAAACTTGGTCAGGTTGCGCATACTGGTATTCAGGGCGTTATATGCATCCACAAAGCTTTGTACAGAGCTTTGGATGGTATCCGTGTCCGTGCCCACACTCAGCGTATTACTGGCCGAGGTGACCGACTTCAGCGTCAAGGTGACGCCTTGAATGACATCAGAGACTGTATTGCTCGCTTTACTGATACTCATGCCATCTACATTGAGCAAGGCATTTTTCGCCGCGGTCATTTGCGTCATGTTATTACTACTGGCCAGCGGATCATAGGCGAGTGCAGACAATCCGCCAGTGTCGGTGTTATTACCATCATCATCGGCCACCGATATTTTGAGGCTATTCACCTCCCCGGTGTCTTTAGAAGTAATCACCAGGCGATTGCCAGTACCATCATTGACAATAGACGCCGACACAGACGCGTTTTGCGCATTGATCGCATCACGGATGCCTGACAGCGTATTGTTGCTGCTGGTAATGTCTATGGTGAGATCCGTCTTGTCGGCATTCGCGGTAAATGAGGCAGGTGCAGTCCCGGTCGTGCCGAAGGAGATGGTGAGTTTGCCGGTGCCCACAATATCGGTCGCGCTGCTATAAGCAGGCGATGCCAGTTTTTGTGAGGTCGCCAGTTGCGTGACTGACACACTATAGTTACCAAGCACGGCAGTCCCGTTTGCAGTAGCACTGATGCTGGTACTGTCACTGGCAGTCACCGATTGCGCATTGAACTTGGCCGCAGTGGCCAATTTGTCGACCGCAGTCTGAAAGGTACTTAATCCACTTTTGAGCGTGCTATAGGCGGACAACTTGGTATTGTAGGATGATATCTTGGTTTGAATATCGGTGAGAGGTTGCTGTTCTGCCTGCATCTGTGCACTGACAAGACTGTCAATAGGCAAGCCTGACGCCCCAGTAGAGGATACAATCGCTGTCATTTTTAATCTCCCAACCGTTATTTAAACGCAATATCAGGCTGTCTGTCGTATCACCAGCCCACGTAATTTATCCAGCGTTTTACTGATGGCCAGCACCTCTTCATTGGGAATCTGGCGGAGTACCTTTTGCGTTTCAGTATCCACCACTTTCACAATGATACGGTCGGTATCATCATCGATAGAAAACTCTATCGTTTGTAGCGCTGGCGCTACATACTCATTTAACTTTTTGACTGCGCCGCTTAACGCAACTTTGTCATTCACATCAACTGTAGTTTTATCAGAAGATGCCTCGGCATATTTCACCAGCTTCAAACTGCTGGCTGCCTGTATACCCTGCAAACTACCACCTACACCAGTTACAGATGAGTCACTCATGATGTTGCTCCTTTTACCTAGGCCAAATCCACAGGCCTAGACCTGTGGATTTGGCGTTACCGTGTGATGGATTAACCTCTCAGTAATGTCATCACTTGGTTAGGCAACTGGTTCGCTTGAGCCAGCATCGCAGTACCCGCTTGTTGCAGAATCTGTGCACGTGTCATCTTGGCAGTTTCTGAAGCGAAGTCTGCATCAGTGATGCGTGACTTGGCAGCAGACATGTTCTCGGAAGCTACGCCCAGGTTGGTGACCACTGAAGCAAAACGGTTTTGGTAAGCACCCAATGTCGCACGGTTGGTGTTCACTGTCGTCAATTGTGCATCAATCGCAGTAATCGCATCTGATGCCGCATCAGCGGTAGACAAGGAACCACTCAATGAAGCCGCTGCCACTGAAGAAACACTGATCGTGTCGCCGCTGTCAGCACCGACCTGGAAGTTATAACCTGAACCGAAGGCAGCCTGACCGTTAAATTTGGTGGCTGTACTCAAACGAGTCAGCTCATCTTTCAATTGTGTAAATTCTGTATCCAGGTTTGCACGGTCACCAGAGCTGTAGGAGCCGTTGGCTGCTTGTACAGCCAGTTCACGCATACGTTGTAATGCATCAGTTGCGCTGCTCAAGCCACCTTCTGCAGTTTGCAGGAAAGAGATCGCGTCGTTTGCGTTACGTGTTGCAACATCCATACCACGCACTTGTGAATCCATACGTGTTGAAATCGCCATACCAGCCGCATCATCTTTGGCGCTGTTGATACGCAGACCAGAAGACAAGCGTTGAATCGAAGTATTCAGGCTGCTTTGTGAAGCAGTTAAGTTACGTTGTGCATTCAGGGATGCCAAGTTTGTGTTAATTACTGAAGCCATGTTAAGTCTCCTTTAAGAGTCGTGTATCACGTTAAGTGTCAAATTGTCATGTTACTTTCAACGTTGATCGCTTGTTACTTACTGTTAGCTATTCAGCGTTGTTAGTGTTGTTATCGACCGCTTTGAAAATTTCTTTAATGTTTCGCTTTATTTTCTTTTCGTTCGATCATGCCCTTGAAACTATTTACGACCCCTCCACAAAAATCTTTAGCCTTTAATTAAAAATTGCACACAACTGTTTATAGCAATCAATTTTATAAAAAGAAGTGCCCTCACCATTAACCGAGCTAAACACATATTCAGTCTTAATTCTGCTTTTCAAGGTGCCTGTTTGAGCACATGCCTATCGCACAAGATATAAGGCTGGTTTTCAGCGTTTATCTGCAAATCATTTCCGCGCAAAGCCACCGATAATCAGGCTAACCATTTCGCATACCTTATATAAGGTATCAAAAGACTACGAAGGAGTTATGCATGGCATCAGTTTATGTAGGGATGACAGTAGACATTCTGCATCACGGCCACATCAACATTATTGAGCAGGCCAGAAAGTATGGTGATGTCACGATAGGCCTGTTATCAGACGCGGCGGTGGCAGACCACAAGCGCCTGCCCTACCTGACCTATGAACAGCGCAAACACATCGTTGAAAACATTCGCGGCGTGGTTAATGTGGTGACGCAGGAAGAATGGGACTACGCGCCTAACCTGCTCAAATACAAACCTGACATCATGGTGCATGGTGATGACTGGCTCGAAGGTCCTTTAGTGCCTTACCGTGAGCGCGCGCGTGCCGCTCTGGCAGAGTATGGCGGCCACCTGATTGAAATCCCCTACACCCGTGGCGTGTCGTCCAACGAAATGCTGGAACAAATCCAGGCGTTGGGCACCACGCCGGATATTCGCCGCCGGACGTTGAAACGATTACTGGCAGTCAAACCGATTTCCCGCTTTATTGAAGCGCACAATCCGATCTCGGCCTTGATTGCCGAACATGTCACGGCCCAGCGCAATGGCAAGACCTGCCAGTTTGATGGCTTCTGGTCGAGCTCACTCACCGACTCTACCGCCCGCGGCAAGCCGGATATCGAAGCTGTGGAAATCAACAGCCGCCTGTCGAATATCAATGACATTTTTGATGTCACCACCAAACCTTTAATTATGGATGCCGATACCGGCGGCAAACTGGAGCATTTTGAACTCAATGTGCGCAGCATGGAGCGCCTGGGCATTTCGGCCACCATCATTGAAGACAAGATCGGCCTGAAAAAGAACTCTTTATTTGGCAATGATGTCCCGCAACTGCAAGATGAGATCGAGCCGTTTTGCGAAAAAATCATGGCGGGGCGTGCTGCCCGCGTCAGTGATGACTTTATGGTCATTGCGCGGATTGAAAGCCTGATCCTGGAAAAAGGCATTGCCGACGCGGTCAAACGCGCACAAGCCTATGTGGGTGCAGGTGTGGACGGCATCATGATCCACAGCCGCCAGAAAGCACCGGACGAAGTATTTGAGTTTGCCAGGATTTTTAAATCGGAATTTCCAACCACACCGTTAGTCTGCGTACCCACCAGCTATAACAAAGTGACTGAAGAAGAACTGGCTGCGCATGGCTTTAACCTGGTTATTTATGCCAACCACATGATGCGTGCCGCTTACCCGGCCATGCAGAATGCAGCGATGGAAATCCTGAAAAATGGCCGAACAGCTGAAATCGAATCCAGTTTGATGTCGATTAACGATGTGCTGGAACTGATCCCAGGCACTAAATAAGCGGAGCGTGAAAATGATACATGCCGAGGATTTTTTAAACGCATTGCAAACTGAACAGGTACAGTTTTTTGCCGGAGTACCTGATTCATTGTTAAAAGAGCTGTGCGCATGCTTTTCAGACAAACTGGCCGCAGGCCAGCATGTGATCGCCGCCAATGAAGGCGGCGCCATCGGTCTGGCGATTGGCCATTACCTGGCCACACACCACCCTGCCCTGGTGTATATGCAGAATTCTGGCATCGGCAATGTCGTCAACCCGATTGCGTCACTGGCGGATCCGCAGGTGTATGGTATTCCGATGTTATTGGTGATCGGCTGGCGTGGTGAAGTCGCTGAAAATGGCGAACAGATCCATGATGAGCCGCAGCATGTCAAACAAGGTCAGGTGACTTTATCTCAGCTCGATGTGCTGGATATCCCTTATCGAATCCTGGCTGATGACATTCAAACCGCACATGCACAAATTCAAGCATTATTAACCCAGGCAACTGAGCGACAAGGTCCGGTTGCCCTGGTGGTACGCAAGCAGCGCTTTGCACCCTACAAAAAAGCCGAAACCAAGCCTGAACCCTTAGCTACACTGGCAGAAAAATTGCCAACGCTGGAAAGCCGCGAGCATATGATCCAGCATATCGTCAGCGCATTACCCGCAGAAACTGCAGTAGTTGCAACCACCGGCATGGCTTCCCGCGAATTATTTGAATATCGTAAAGCCCAACAAGCCGGGCATGGCCGAGATTTTCTGACGGTCGGTGGCATGGGACATGCCTCACAGATTGCCTGCGGCATTGCCCTCGCCCAGCGTGACAGACAAGTCGTATGTATTGACGGCGACGGTGCCATGCTGATGCATATGGGCAGCCTGACCATCAGTGCCCAGCAAACCAACCTGCTACATATTGTATTGAATAACGGCGCCCATGACTCGGTCGGTGGCCAACCGACCGTAGCGGCACAACTGACATTGTCCGAGATTGCCAGTGCTGCCGGTTATGCGCAGGTCTACAGTGTTTCCGGCCCTGAACAATTGGGTCGCGTATTGCAAAATGTGCTGAACAGCGGCAAAAGCAGTTTTATTGAAGTCCTGTGCCGCAAAGGCGCGCGCGCAGACCTGGGTCGTCCGACACGAACGCCGGCCCAGAACAAACAAGACTTCATGCAGTTTTTGACCGAGGTGGAATATGCCTGAGATCAGCGTGCACACCCATGTCGCGTCGCAAAATGCGCGCAAAGTGCTGTTTACTGCTGGCCCGGCCAGTCTGCTGGATGAAAACTTGCTTGGCCTGCGGCCCTGTTTTGGTCGGGGTGACCAGGATTACAGCCAGGTTGAAGAGGCTGTCCTGACTACCTTGAAAGCCATGACGGGACACGCCCATATTGCGCGACTGCAAGGCTCGGCCAGTCTGGCGCTGGAAATCGCCAGCCTGAACTTTTTAAACGGCAAGGTGCTGGTGATAGACAGCGGCTACTATGCCCAGCGACTGAGCAGCTTTGCACAAATGGCACAACGCACTGCGGGCGAAGTGTCATCAGTCGCCGTCTGCGACTGGCAACAACTGGCGAGCGTGCAAGAGCCTTATGACTGGGTGGTGGCCTGCTATACCGAAACCAGTGCTGGCCTGTTGTTACCAGTGGCTGAATTACGCGCACTGGCTGACCGTGTCGGCGCCCAGTTGATGCTGGATGCCACCGCTTCGATCGGCCTCGAAATCGATCATGGCCTGGCGGATGTGATTGCCTACAGTTCCTGCAAAGGCCTGTTTGGCCTGACAGGTGCCTCTTTTATTGCTTTTCACCAGCCGCCCAAACATGAAGTGGATTCATTTTACCTGAACCTGGCCACGCACCTTGAGCGCCGTATGACCGGCCCTTATCACGCCATTGCTTCTTTGTATGAAGTCTTGCCCAAGCACGCTGACTTGCGCGAAGCCGTGTTTATCAACAAAGCCCGCATGCTGAAAAAGATTGCGGGCTATGCCACCCATCCGGCGCATTACCAACCCGCTTTATGCACCTGGGTAGACGCCCAAGTGACCAGCCAGGACGCACGTGCTGTGCTGTATCAACCGCGCGGCATCAGCCGTGGCAGCGTTGTGTGCCATTTGGGCGAAGCACATTTGGGCAGCCAGGCCCGCGGTGATATTCTTGATTTACTGGAGCTACAGCCATGACGCACTCCCAAAAACGGATTATGGTCGATATGTCAGCCACGCTGATCCACCACGGTCATGTACGCCTGTTAAAGGCAGCCAAACAACTGGGCCATGTCGTGGTCGCCCTGACCACTGATGCAGAAATCCGCGCCAAGAAAGGCTATGAGCCGGAGCTGGACTATGCCGCCCGTGCCGAAGTGTTACTGGCCATGCGCGATGTTGATGAAGTGGTGCCCAGCCCCTGGCTGCTTGACGAAGCCTTTTTACAACAACACAAGATCGATGTGCTGGTCCACGGCCATGACAACAGCAACCCGATTGCTGCAGATAAACTACATCTCCTGCCGCGCACGGAAGGCATCAGCAGCACGATGCTGCGCGCCCGTGTACTCAAGGCAGTCAGTCAAAAAATGGAAGCGAACACATGAGTAATATTTGGCAACAGATTTGGGAAAAACGCAGTCTGCAACCGCAACATCCCATAACCCTGGAAACATTGATTGCACTGGATGGTTTTGACAGTGGCGCGGGCAAAATCAACCCGGCAGACTGGCAGGAATATACCCGCCGCATCAGTGACAAGCTTGCGCTGAAGTCAGGACACTCAGTATTTGAGGTTGGCTGTGGCGCAGGCGCATTTTTATATGCCTTGCGACAGCAGCATACCCTCACCGTGGGCGGGCTGGATTATGCTGCCGGACTGATTGAAGCCGCGCAACAGGCCATGCCGGATGGAGACTTTAAAGCACAGCCTGCGCAATCCATGGCCACCGATACCCGATATGATTTTGTCATCGCCAACAGCGTGTTTCATTATTTTGATGAAGCCATGGCCACCCAGGTGTTCCAGGCCATGTGGCAAAAAGCCAACATTGGCGTGGCCATTCTGGATATTCCGCACGCAGCCACCAAAGAAGCCTGCGAACGCGCCCGGCGCGAGGCGCTGAGTGAGGCTGAGTATGAAGAAAAATACCGTGGCCTGCACCACACCTATTACACTCCTGAGTGGTTCAGCCAGCAACTGCCGGACAAACCGCATCAGGCATTTGAAAGCTGCGTGCCCAATTATGCACAAAGCCAATATCGCTTCAGTGTCATTTTTTCCAAACGCTTGCATGGATAGACCATCATGACGACAACTACATCACACCAGCCTGTGTTCACTTTTTTTTATACCGACAACTGCGAACGCCAGGCACTGGCACCGGTTGCCGATGAAATTGCCAGCAGAGGCTACCCGATTCAATGGAGCACTGACTCCAGACAATATGCTGAAGTCGGCGTGTACTGCGAGCATGCTTGCAAACCCAATGCCGGATTTTCAGTGATTCTGCTGCACGATCTGGCGCAGCGCCATGATATCTGGCCGCACTTCTGGCATCATGAACCTTGGAGCGCGTTTGATATGGGCATTGTGCCCGGCCCGGCCTGGGTAGAGCGCTGGCAAACACAAGCCAATTTCAAACAGGCACAGCCCAAACTCGGCATGTTTGACCTGGGTTGGCCCAAGGCTGACCTGGTCTACCGCAACCAGGAAACCTTTAAACAGGAAGCACAAAAGCTGCGCGAGCAACTGGGGTTGAAGTATGAACACTCGATTTTGTATGCGCCATCGTGGGAAAACCATGGCAAGCAGGATGAATTTGTACAGAGCCTGAAAGACTTGCCAGTCAATTTACTGTTAAAGCAGGCCCCGTGGTCAGATAAATATCGCTGGGTACTGAATAATATCGACGAAATGGATGCCCTGCACAGAAACTGCGCAGACAATGTCTATGTGGTTGATCGCGAAATCAGCATCATGTATTGCCTGGGCCTGGCCGATGTCATGGTGTCGGATGAATCCAGCGTCCTGACCGAGGCCTTGTTGCTGGATGTGCCTGGCATTGCGGTGACCGACTGGCTGATCCCGGATACCAATCCACCACGCCCGGCCAGCGTGCCTTATGACTATGTGATCAAAACAGTCAAAGCGGATTTACGCCGGACCGTAGAAGATGTATTGAAAAACGCGGCCGTTTATCAGCAACAGATCACGCAAAACAAGCAGCACCAGTTTGCCCATCTGGGGCAAAGTGCCACCTTGATTACGGATAATATTCTCGCCGCCCTGGCGGGTGAAACCGCCTTGCCCACACCCGCGATCAAATCCCAGGTTGAGATTGACCGCAATACCTATCACTATGCCGAAAAACTGGCCGCCGAAGGCGATATGAAATTGTCTACCCAGGTCATGCTGGAGCTGATTAAAAAAGAAAGTTGCTGCTGGGAGCCCTACAACGACCTTGGCACTTTACTGGTGAGCCAGGGCCAGTTTGAAGATGCCGAACTGCTGCTGGAAAAAGCGGTGCTGCTAGCACAGGAGAATCCGGCGATCCCGCTCAGCAACCTGACAGAAGTGTATTGTCTGCAACAAAAGGCCGACAAAGCTCTGCTCACATTGGCCAAACTCAGCAAGTACACGCCCAACCCTGGCGGCTCGATTCCGCATATACGCCGTTGCATGGAAACCATGTTTTAACAGCGTCTAGATCAGTGATAAAAAAACCGGCCACTTGAGTGTCGCCGGTTTTTTACTGCCTGTTCTTTGAGGCAGTAAAAAAGCATGTGCATCGCTGCACATGCTTTTGTGAGGTGACTGCCAGCGTTTAGGTAAACAGTTGGCGCACAGGCAGCACCGCCCGCGTAAACTCGGCTGTCAGGCTGTTCACCACATGTTCAGGTGCACCCTGCGTCATATTCTGCAAACGGTTAAACACGCTGATAAAGGCCTGCAACTGATCGTCCCGGTAATAATAGCCATTGAGTTCAAGTGCAGCCAGGGTCAGGCTGCCAATATTGGCAGGCGTGCTGGCATGCGGTTTGCCGCAACTGCGTACGCGATGCAGCGTGAGGAATAAACCTCGCAAGGCGACAAAGGCCACTGGCAAAGGGATGGCAAAGTCCCACTCCAGATCAAAGAAATGTCCCTGCCCGGCCTTGTCCATCACAAAGTTGGTCGGAGTGGCATCAAAATACTGGGAAGGCAACAAGGCAGAATAGCCAGCAAATTCCGGCAAGGTTTTGCCGCCGGTTTGTGCCGCAGCTTCCAGGCCCTGTAACCACGGGGCTGCCCAAGCTGCCAGTTCTTCCACACGCCAGCCAGGGCGATTCATCAGCTGGGTCAGCTTATCCATCCATAGCTGGCCGCCATGATAAGGCGCATGCTCCCAGTCGGCTTGCAACAGTTGTGCGGTTTCGCCGGTATTGCGTGTACGCGTCACCAGGCCTTCCGCCGCGTTGATAAACTGGGTTTCCTTACTGAACACGGCCTGGCGCTGACAACCATAATGCGCTGCCAATACATCCGGATGCAATTTGCCTGATTGACGCTGTGGATAAGCCACAAACATAAACGAATTAGCAACATCTTCGACCAGATTATTGCGCGCAATCACCTGCCAGGCGTTTTCCAGTGAAAAGGTTGGGTGACGTGGCGATTGCCTGTCGTGTACCACAGAGCCAGCCGCTATTGCACCGACATCCCAGCCAGCCGCACGATGCGCCTGATTAAAGCCTTCAGGGTAAATCACGCTGACCGGGGTTTTGTAGTCTGGCAATGGCACATAGAGTTCTGTTGTTTCAAAGCCCACACTACGGATCAATGCATCCAGTTCAACACGGCCAAAGGTAATCGGGCTGCTGTTGCTGTAAGAGTCATTGATGCCATACATGGCTTGTCCCATATGATCTTCAGGCGCGCCGCAGAAATATTTAAGTCCCAGCTGATTCTCAATCGCGACAATCAGCATGCCATCTTCCTTGAGAAAAGACTTGGCCACTTGCAGCAAATAGCGCAGAGGATCAGCTTCTTTGACATAGACCTGCGCGTATTCAAGCACACCGATCAGGGTCACCACATCAAATTTTTCGTCAGTTTCAAACGCCTGGATCAGGTCAGAATAAATCGTCACATTCTTGAGATCAGCACAACGCTGGCCAATCACGCGCGCACGGTTCGGGCTGCCTTCGAGCGCCACCACTTCACCGCCCAATTCACCCAGAAAGCGGGTAATGGCACCACAACCCGCGCCCAGTTCGAGCACTTTGCCTGCGGCGATTTTATCGGCAAACGGACGCAGCAGATTGGCGCGTTGCGAGGTCAAGTGATAATAACTTGGCCAGTCAGTGGCTTTGGCGGCCAGCTCACTCGAAAACACACTCTTGTCGCGTGACTGGCGAATCATGTCGTACAAACGCTGTTCGGCATTGCCTACATCCTGATACCCAAACGCCTCGCTCTGGGCACGCTGGTAAAAGTTGTCTTCAGCGCGATAAATATAAGCACCCTTGGTGACGACCGCAGCGCTTGCGCCAGACACAACTGCTGCTGGCTGGCCATATTGCTGTTGCAATGCATCTGCCTCCGCGGCAGCCAGGCCATTTTGGCGGGCAAAGGTAATCACATCCAGCACTTCGCTGTGCGGGGCTGTCAGCGCCAACACCTGAATATAAGCTTGCCAGTAGGCGGCTTGCTTGGGTGACAGAATCACTGCCTGTTCCAGGAGCGGCAGGACTTCTTCGGTTTTGCCTGCTTGTTGTGCCAGCAGGCCCAACTGGAAATAAGTCGCTGCATGCTTGGCATCAATTCGCAAAATTTCCTGATAAAACTGCATGGCCTGGACAAAGTCGCCTTTTTCCTGCATTTTTAGCGCGAGCTGAAATACTTCGGCAATCGAGTCTTGCAGTGCGTTCGCCGGTGCAGCTTGGGGGTTAAGTGTTGTGTTCATAGAGATACCTTTATCAGTGGGTTCAGTCACGACGGCCGCAACAGAAGGTGCTTGCAGGGTTAAAGAAGGAATAGCAAAGCTGGTTGCAGTTTGGCCCTGACACCAGCGCTGCCACATCTGGCGCATCGCTTGTGATAAGGCCTGTGCCAGTGGGCTTGCTTGTACCAGCGGGGATTGGGCAAAACGTGTGCGTAAACTGGCACGTAATTCGGCCAGCCCTTGCAGATCAGCCAAGGCGAGCTGCGCCTGTTGTTCATATTGCTGTGGATTGACAGCGATAAATGCATCTAAACCGAGATGCTGCATGAGCGCCATGGCACCACGGCTGGCCAGGCGATCACCCGCGACACATAGCGTGGGGACGCCCATCCACAAGGCGTGCGCCGTGGTGGTCACGCCGTTAGACGGGAAGGTATCCAGGCACACATCGACCAGGTGATATTGCTGCAAATAGCCCAGCATATCGGTGCGTGCATAAAACGATAAGCGGTCTGTGCTCACGCCTGCTTCGGCAAACCATTGTTGCAAATGCGCATTGCCTGCTGTTTCAGCCATGCCGCCCAGTACCATGCGGCTGCCGGGGTTGGCCTGCATCACAGCCGCCCATTGCTGCACGGTTGCCTGCGTAATTTTATTGGGCCGGTTAAAGCAGCCAAAAGTAAGATAGCCATTCGTCAGCGCGGGTAAAGCATTGACCTCGGGGGCCTGCGGGTGGGCCACAAACGGCGCATTCACCGGCAACTGCACAATCTGCTCGGTAAACTGTTGATCAAACCGGCCCGGCGGCAGCAAAGCGCTGTCAGCCAGGTAATAGTCGATCGCGCGCAAGCCGGTGGTATTCAGATACCCTAACCAGCTGGCCTGTACCGGTGCCGGTTTTCTGGCAAAAGTCAGCAAGCGATTCCCTGACGTATGGCCAGATAAATCAATCAGAATATCAATCTCATCCTGTCTGATCGTCCCAGCCAGCGCGTCGTCAGACATGCTTGAAACCACACGCCATTGTTTGAAATACTGGCGCATCTCGGCAGTGACTTCGTCTTCCAGAGTGTAATTGGCATAAGCGAACAGGACCAGTGATGCATCTTGCGCCAGCGCAGGCAGCAAAGGCAGCAGGAAATGCGCTACCGAGTGTGCGCGCAGGTCAGCAGACACAAAGCCGACACGGAGCGGACGCTGTGCGTCGCGTGTATTGCTGTGTGACTGCCACTGCTCTTTTAACGGGGCTTCATACAGCGCTGCATACGCAGTGTGAGCTTCAAACAGGGCATGATGATCAATATGTTCGGCATGCGTCATGCAAAACAGCAAATTGCTAAAACAATCGGCATACTGCGGCTGTAATAACAAGGCCTGCTTAAACTGCTTGATTGCTTCGTCCACCGCACCCAGGTCTTTGAGCACAATACCCAGATTGTTATAGGCCGCTGCATAGTCAGGCTTAAGCTGGATGGCATTTCTGAAAGCTTCAGCCGCTGCGACCAGATCACTCTGGGCCTTGAGTGCCAGACCGTAATAGCAATGCTCTTCAGCACTGAGCTGATTCAGTGCCAGTGCTTTGCTGGCCGCTGCGCGCGCATCCTTTTTTTGTATCATCAATACGTCAGACAGCATTTTCCAGCCACTCAACCAGGCTGGATATTGCTGCAATAGCGTGTGCAATTCGCTTTCCATTTGCGCATATTGCTGCGCTTCAAATAACGCCAGCAAGGCCTGCTGTATTGCATCAGACGGCTGTACAGCGGTCGTTTGCACTGGTAACTGCCAGTCCTGCATCAACGTTTGCAAGGCCTGTGTATGCTGGCCGCCATTCATCGCCTGCGCCAATACTTGCTCCAGTTCGGCTGTGGCACCACTGTTTTTGAGTGCCGTCAGATAGCTGCTTAACAACTGCCACTGACTTGGGGCCAGCGCATACGCCGCTGCCAGCAAGCGCAAGGCCTCTGTTGGCTGTTGGCTGTGCCAGTAAATCAAGCCCAGATTATGCGTGGCAAGGGCATGCTGGGCATCCACCGCCAGAATCTCTTGGTAAAGCTGTGTCGCCGTCGCAAAGTCACCTTGCTGCTGCGCACGTGAGGCCAGGTCAAATACTTCGGCCATGGCTGCCTGCATCGCAGGAGACGTAGACTGTTGTACTGGCGTTGCCTCCCATTTTTGGTGGTAGTGCAGATAAGTTTCACGCCAGCGGGCACTGCCAAAAGCGCCACCACTTTGATGCGTCATCCGTACTGGCCATACGCCTAGTTTCAACCCGGCACGCGTCGCCGTACGGCAAAAATCCAGGTCATAAAAATGGAACTCAAACTGTGGGTCAAAACGCACACTGCTTTGCAGCAGGGTCTGCTTGTGTGCCGCCAGAAACACGCCATCCATGAGCTGGCATTCGCCTGACACATCGCCATAACTGGAAGCGGGCCCAAACGCATGTTGACCATGGCTGACTGCACCTCTCAGGTATTTGGCATCATCCCAGGTAAATTGCAGGTCAACAAAGCACCAGCCGGGCTGACCAGCTTGCAGCCGGGCATTTCCCGCAATGCCGATCACATCATAGTGCGTCAATCCATTCTCTAGGGTGTGTACAAAGGTATTCTCATCCAGCCACACGTCATCATGAATCATGACGAGCAAAGCATCGTCCGGGGCAGCGGCAATAGCCTCGTTAAACACCTCAGACAGGCCGCGTGTATTCTCATACGCCACCACGGGGCGCAGGCGTGCATCCTGCTGCATGTGACGCTTGAGTGAACGCCCCAGGGCAGATTCGCGCCAGAAAGCTTCTTCTGTCATGCGTGTGGCGCTCACCACCCACACTGGCTGTGCTCCGGTAAAAGCAGCTTGTACCGGAACCTGTGCCAATAACTGCTCAGCCTGCAAACAGGCGAGTTTTTGTTGCCACAACTGAAACAGTAATTGCTCAAAACCTTGTGCAAACAGCTCGGCGTTCATTAATGGTGATGCCAGCACTTGTGGCCGCAATTGGGCACGCAATGCTGCCAGCGCCTCCAAATCACTGCTCAGCGCAATCGCCTTGCTTACATACGCGTCACGCGAAGTGGCCACCCAATCCTGCAAGCCTACACAATGCAAAAAGCTGGCCCCCTGGCGGGCAATCAGTGACTCGCCCAGTAAGGTGACTGTCGGCACACCCATCCAGAGCGCCTCGCAAGTCGTCGTGCCACCGGTAAACGGGAATGTATCCAGAATCACATCAATCTGGTGATGGTTACGCAAGTATTGTTCGCGCGGGGCCATGCCAGTCAATGTGCATCTGGCAGCCGAGATGCCGTATTGCGCTAATCTGGCCAATGCCTGTTCACGCATGCGTCCGTCATTAAATGCCTTGGTTTGCCAGAATAACCTGGCTGTTGGTAACCCTTGCAAAACCTCGCCCCAGCAGGACAACACATCATCGCTGACCTTGCTGTAGTTCTGGAAACAACCAAAGGTAATGGCCCCTGTGTGCAAGGCAGGTAATGCATTGACAGCCACATCATTCGACGGCGCCGTGAAACACATGCGTGTATGCGGCAGGTGCACCACCTGCTCAGTAAATTGCGTTGCGCCCTGCGCATCAATGCTCACCGGGTCTGCAATCACGTAATCCATCACCGGTAAACCGGTGGTGCCCCAATAGCCTAACCAGGTGGCTTGCACCGGCGCGGGTTTGTGCGCAAAAATGGGTAACCGTGTGCCTCCAGACAAGCCAGACAAATCCAGCAGAATGTGGATACCATCTTCGCGAATCTGCTTGGCTGCCTGTGCATCGGTCAACCCGGCCAGTGAACGCCACTGGTTGCATAAGTCTTTCAGTTCGTGCGAAAACGCGTCTTCGCGACCATCGGTCGAGTAGCCATACACTTCCAGACGGCTGGCATCAAAGGCTTGTAACCATTGATGCAGGAAATACGCCACCGGGTGTGTACGCAAATCGGCAGAGACCAGACCAATGCGGAGTCGTTGTTCTTGTGCATGCACCTGCCAGCTATCATAGGGCGTCACGCCAGCCATCATGGCTGCACCCAAGCGATGGGCATAAGTCAGGCTTTCACTGACTGGCAAGGTATTGCTGTAGCTATTGGCAAACAGCAGGTTTCTGAGCGCCATCATGTGTGTGGGCTCAATTTCCAACGCTTTTTTCAAGGTGTCAATTGCCGTGCTCACCTGCCCCATATCCAGATATACATTGGCAAGATTGATATAGCCAGCCATAAAGTCAGGCTTGATCTGCAAGGCCTTTTCCAAGCAGGCAATTGATTCACTAAAGCGACCCAGCATGCGTAAGCTGATACTGTAATTGCTCAAGACACTTTCAGAATCCGGCAACTGCTGCAAAGCCGTTTCGAAACGCTGGCAGGCTTTGTCATAGCTATTTCTGGCATTTTCAACCAGCCCCAGATTTGCTTGTATATAAGGGTTATCGGGGTCTGCTTCCAGCGCTTTCAGGCAATAGCTTTCCGCCTCGCCATACAACTGCTGGTTAAGCATTTCGGTAGCCAGGTTATTCAGTGCTTCGGGGCTAAAATCCTGCACCTGCATGATCTGATCTAAACACGCTTGATAGTCTCTGGTACGATGCGTCACTCGATAGAGCCGGGCCAGGTTTTTCAGCAGTGACAGCTCGGCCGGACTCAACGCCATCCCAGCCAACAGCCATTGTTCTGCTTCTTCCACATCGCCGTGCTGTAGATACAAGCCACCCAGATGGCTGTATGCCTCAACGTAGTCCTTTTGAAGCGTAATCACCTGTTCATAAGTCGCTATTGCTTCCGAGGTATTGCCCAGTTGCTCCAGCGCCACGGCCATATTAAAAAAGATCACAGCGTTTGCAGGTTCAATCGCCACCGCTTCACGGTAATATTGCATGGCTTCTAAAGGTTTATCTGCCTCATGCAACAAGGTCGCCAGTTCAAAATTGACACGACCATCCTGCTGGTGAATATTCAAGCCACGTCGCAATAACTTCTCGGCTTCTTTTAACTGGCCGGTTTGCTTGAGCACGCTGGCCCAGTTGGCATAGGTCAGGCTAAATGCAGGATTTAACTTCAGTGTCTGACGGTAATATTTAATGGCCTGGGGATATTCCTGCAATTGCGCATGGACATTGGCCAGGTTATACAGCACCTCGGCATCTTTTTTCAGCGCTTTGCTTGCCTGCAAAAACGCCTCGGCAGCTTCTACCAGACGCTCCTGCTGCTGATAAAGGCTGCCCAATAACTTCCAGGCCAGGCCCTCTTCAGGAAACGTACGCGTGATCTTTTGCGCCCATTCAAGACAGGCTGGCCATTCACCAGCCTGCCAGTGCGCGATCAATTGCTGCATCCACTGCTGGCATTCAGTGTCATGAGCAGTCTTGCGATGAGCGCGCGCGGCAGAATGTTGCATAAAAGAAATTCCAAAAAATTTCTCTTATTATTGAAAAAAAACCGGGCAATCTATTGCGCAAAAAAAAGGGGAAAAGCCATTCAACTTGGCTGCTGATCATGGCATGCGCATACAAAATATGGCGCGTGATGGCGCTTGAATACTGGGTTTAGCAGCATCAGGCAGAAAATCCGCAGACCATGCGCGGCCAACTGCATGATTAAAGAAAACTGCAGATCTGCCGTAAAAATGCCGAATCAACCGCAGGAAAGAAGATGGCCGGGCTATTTTTTAAGCCTGAAGCCGCCGATCAGGCGGCATTTTCACAACGGGTGGGCGTGTCTGGCTCCCACCGCAGCAGCTCGCACAGATCGCATTCCAAATACGCACACAACTTGTTCAAATGGTCCGTACTGGCATTATAGGTATGGTCTTTTAACATGCGATGCAGAGTCATGCGGCTAATGCCGCTTGCATCCGCAATTTCGGTCACGGTGATGGTTCTGCCCCACTCGACCTGTTTTTTAAAAATGACCTGTTTCAATTCAACGTAAATCACAATCTGTTCCAATACACACGACTTGTCTCATGCCAGCCATCCAGCATTGACTGGCATGGTTGACCACCGCACTCAGCATAACGTTCCATTATTTGCGGTGTGTTGACCCGCATCAAGCAAACGCTTAAAGAATTGCAGTGCAACAAAAACAGACATTATACATTTTTATATAATATCTGTTTTCACCAAAGGCAGTCATCGAAGAAAAGAAAGAGCATCTTGAGATGCGCGGCTTATTTCAGGTGCGGGTTCACTTTTTGGGTGCGTGCCTTTTTTGCAACCACATGGTCATGCCTCAGGACGTTTTCCCCATTTTCTATCAATGCATTGGCGAGCTCCGCGGGCGTATCCCTGCTTTTACGAGAGCCAAAAATATGAGAATACGCCCAGGTAAATTCAGCGCCCATGAGAAAAATTTGCGCAGAGTAATAAATCCAGATCAGCAACGCAAGAATCGCCCCTGCGGGGCCATAGCCACTTGAAAACGCGCTGCGGCCTATATAAAAACCAATCAGCCATTTACCCACCGTAAACAGGGCAGCAGTGATGGCCGCACCTATCCACACTTCGCCAGCGGATGCTGACGCGCGGCATGACCTTGTAAATCATGGCGAACATGCCGGTGGTGAATAAAAAGCCAAAGACCACATTAAAACACGTCGCAACCAGCACTCATATGTCTCGCATAGACACCTTGGCTTTACTCACTGGGGCTTTACTCACTGGGGCTTTACTCACTGGGACTTTACTCACTGGGACTTTGCTCCCTGACAATCTCATGACACCTCAAGCTGGAAAAAATGTAAGAAAAGGGCCACACAAACCCTAGCGTGTCTAATCCTAACGGTTGGAAAGTGCTACGCAGGTCGGGTCATGGCTTATTTGGCTGTCAGCGCATGCTGAAGTCACTGCATGCGTATGGTGTTATGTGACTTAGAATAGCAGTGTTAGGAATGGCAGTGTTAGAATCGCAACATGCTGATTATTGGTATTGTCATTTCACTGCTCGCCTACTACTTTTCTTTAAAGTGGGGCGATCAGCTGCTGCAAAACAACGACATTGAGCTACCTCGATTTACACGCTGGCTAGTGCTGAACACCTTCGCATTTATCATCTCCAGCATTGTCGCCCTGCCCTTCCCCTCTATTTTGTGAAGTAAATCACGCGAGGGATACAAGCCATCACCCTCACCTCGCCATCAGCGACTGAATCAGGCTTTTATTTTCTAAAGGAACGTCCAGAAACTCCAGATTGGTTCTAAAACCGCGCATGCCGCACAGCGATGAAAACGTCACACGACAATTGAATCGGTAATGCTTGAGCCTTGAACCCACATATACCGGGACATCAATATTGCATACCTGCCCGGGCGCGTATTGCTTATCCGCGAACAGGCTGATCCCCGTCAACGAAATATCGTGAGTGAATACAATATATTTGGATCCCGTACTATCTACCAACTGAGATTTTTTATGCCAGGAACGACGGTTTTTATCTATTGAAGTATTAAGCAAACTACTGGAGGACAAGGATTAAACAAGGGATATTACTGCGCGTTATTATATGACGAATAACGCCTGGCATTGCTGATATAACCTCATCCCCCACACAATTCACTCAGCTTAACAATGGTGGCGCCAACCTGCGCGCAAGCTCAGATCAATGCCCTGCATGCGCGCGAGTGAGCGGCCATCTATATCAGTCAGAATGGCAAGATCAGATCAAAGATTGGCCTCGCCAGTTGGCTGGTAAAGATATTTTTGAAAACCTACAAAGAGTTGCCTGATTTCAGCCGCATTGCCTAGCTCGGCAGTGGCATCGTGAATGGACTGGTATCGCAGACTGATTAAGTCTTTCAGTTTTTCCTGATTCAACTCATCAACACCCTGTTGCACATATTGCCCAAGGATAAATTCAATAAAGGCTGACTGCTTATCCGCAAAGTGCTGATGGATGTTCTGCTTAGCCAGGTCTGCACGGCGTGTGCGCGAAAGCGGCGCCAAAGCAAATGCAACATTTGCCAATACATCAAACAGATCACTGTTTTCTGCATCAATAATCCGCTGCATTTCTATCAATACCTCTTTGTGAAAGCCTTTCTCTGCCAAGCCTTCCAATAGTTTTTTGCGGGTTTCGGGGTCGCTCCACAAATCGCGCAACGCATCCTCATCCTTGAAAAACTCGGGCAATACACCAAACAAACTTTCCAAAAACTGGGCAGACGACATCGGTTTGCCATCTGCGCCCCAAAAACTGGTCGCCATCATGTGTTGAATCTGACGTGTTTTGCCATCATTGAGCTTGATGAGAATTTTTTCTCGCTTGGGTTCCGTCGGCTCATAAGGCTTTTGCGTTTGTTCTGCAGGCTTGGAGGTACTCACCGCAGTGCCAGGCGTGATGTACTCCACTGGTTCAGGCTCACCATCCCATTCCGGGTCACTAAAGTGATGATGCGCCTTCACAAAATCATACAAGGTAAAATAGTCCTTGCCGTCATACAAGCGGGTGCCACGGCCTATGATCTGCTTAAACTCGATCATGCTGTTCACTTCGCGCATGAGCACAATATTACGTACATTGCGCGCATCCACCCCTGTTGAAAGTTTTTGCGAGGTGGTCAATATGGTGGGGATCGCATTTTCATTGTCCTGAAACGCTCTCAGGTACTCATCACCACGCGCGCCATCAGCCGCCGTGACACGCACACAGTAATCAGGGTCGCTACTGGTTTTAATCTGGTTAATATAGTCACGCACCTCCAGCGCATGTTCCTGATTGGCGCAAAACACCAGGGTTTTCTCACGCGGGTTAATCAACTCCATAAACAATTTCACGCGATATTGCTCGCGTGCCGGGATTTTTATCACCCGGTTAAAATCACCCTCTTGATACAGTTTGCCCGGCACAACCTCGCCTTGCACCACAACACCATCGCCCGGAGTGTAAATATACTCGTCCAGCGTGGTCGCAATCTGCTTGACTTTAAAGGGTGTCAAAAAGCCATCATTAATCCCCTCTTTGAGCGAGTACACATACACCGGCTCACCGAAATAAGCATAGGTGTCCGCATTGTCTTTGCGCTTGGGGGTCGCCGTTAGGCCTAATTGCACGGCGGGGGAAAAATATTCCAGAATCCCGCGCCAGCTCCCTTCATCATTGGCACCGCCACGGTGGCATTCGTCGATGATAATAAAATCAAAAAAGTCTGGTGGATATTCGCCAAAGTTTGGTGCTGGATTGCCTTCAGCATCCGACCCACTCATAAAGGTCTGAAAAATGGTAAAAAAGAGATTACCGTTTTTAGGTACACGGCCGTTTTTGCTAATTTCATCGGGCGCAATGCGCACGAGCGCATCTTCAGCAAAAGCAGAGAACGCGTTATACGCCTGATCGGCCAGCCCATTGCGGTCGGCCAAAAACAAAATGCGCGGCCTACGTGGTTTGTTGGCATCCAGTTCGCGGCTTAAATTCCAGCGGCTGTAAAACAACTTCCAAGCCAACTGAAACGCAATAAAGGTTTTGCCAGTGCCAGTCGCCAGCGTCAGTAAAATACGGTCTTGATTATTTGCAATCGCCTCAAGCACCGCCTCAACCGCATTGTGTTGATAATAGCGCGCACCAAAACTACCGCCTTTATCCTCAAATGGAATCTCTGCAAAGGCATCACGCCAAGCGTTTTGCTCTGCAAAAGTTAAGCGCCACAGCGTATCGGGGCTAGGATAGCTTGCGACATCCGCCTCTTTACCCGTGAGCATATCAATGCCATAAATGCGCTGGCCATTGGTCGCATAGGCAAAACGGCTATTCAGCTTTTTGGCATAGGTTTTCGCTTGCGCCACGCCTTCGGTATAAGGCTTATCCCACGCCTTGGCCTCAATGACGGCTAACTTATGGTTTTTATACACCAACACATAATCGGCAATTTCCTGTTTGCCGCGTTTACCACCACCCTGCAAACGCCCTAGCGTAATATGCTCGCGCCGAATATAACTGCCATCCACCACGCCCCAACCAGCGGCCTTCAGGGCTGGGTCGATATGTTCTGCGCGGGTTTCGGCTTCATTCATATATAAGCTTTAAATTCGTTACTATCTTGAGAGAGTAATTGCATTAACTTGGGGTGAACAAATAATTTCTCTTTTGACACCGCCACCTCAACTAGCACGCCTATCTCAACAAGGTGTTTTAAATAAACCGATGCCGACTGTCGCTTTGCAATTCCCGCATCCACTACACTGCTAATCCGACAATAAGGCAGTTCAAAAATTAAACTGACCAACTCATGGCTATACACTTTAGGTAGTTTTTGTCGTACAAACTCTACAGTATGCTCATTCAGCGCTTTCATGGCAGCAATTTTAGCGGTTGTCCAAATGGCTGTTTCTTCAACGCCTTTTAAAATGTAGAGAATCCAATCTTCCCAAGCTTGCTCTTTGGTCACTTGAAGCAATAGTCTGTAGTAATCACTTTTATTCTTGATAATATAGCGGCTTAAATACAAGATCGGCAACGTTAGCAAACCTTCCTGTATTAAAAACAGGCTATTTACAATACGCCCAGTTCTCCCGTTACCATCAGTAAAAGGGTGGATAGCTTCAAACTGGTAGTGCGTCACTGCCATCCGAATCAAGGGGTCAACCTCAATCTCGTTATGTAAAAACTGCTCCCAATTAGCGAGCATCGTCCGCAATACATCCTCACCCACGGGTGGCGTATAAATCACTTCTCCCGTTTTATGGCTACTTAATGCTGTGCCAGACACCTTGCGCACATTCATCTGCACACCCTTAATTTGCGTACAAATTTCCTCAATGGTGCGAGTGTTTAATGGATGCTGATTGAGTGCCTGAAAACCCTCAAATAGGGCGCGGCTGTAGCGCAGCGCTTCTTTGGTGGCGGGGTCTGCTTGGTCTTCATTGCGTAAATGCTGAAACAGCTTATCAGTAGTGGTGACGATATTTTCAATCTCAGAACTTGCGCCTGCCTCCAATAAAGGCAGCGTGTTAATCAACACCGCTTGATTGGGTATTAACTCTGCGGCTTGCTTTAGCTCAGCCAAAGCTGCACGCGCAGTAATACACTGTTTTAAAATTGCCTTAGTTTCAATATCCACCTTGGGTGGCAGGGTAGGTAAAGACAAATAAGGCTGATCAGCTTGCCAAGGTTGCGCGTTCATATCGTTGCCCATATGTTCGAAATTTTCAGTTTTATCGACACATCTTTATCATATGTCGATGCTATCGACACGTCAACCACTTGTGTCGATATTTTTCAGTTTTATCGACACATCTTTGGTGTATGTCGATGCTAACGACACATCAGCGACTTGTGTCGATAAAATTCACTATCATCGACATAAGCATTTAAACTAAAAAGTCACCACAACGTGTATAAAAAAACGCATTCTCTTATCACGTTGCGCTGGATATGTTCAAAAAAACGTGTTTTTGATACACGTTGCTACTACACCGCGCAATCAAACCAAATTTGCCAACGCGTTTAACTTGCGCTCAAGCAAAGGCAAACGGCTTTGGCTGGCAGAGTCGCCTGGTAAATAGCCTTGCAGCGCAGAAAGAAAATCCTCGTTCTGTAACAGGGCACTAAATTTTTCAGCAATATATTTTTGCAACACTGTTGGTGCTAACTGCATTTCTGCAATAAGTGAAGGCCTGCCATCAATCACGGTCACAATATCTTCCATATCGTGGCTGAGCAATAAGTCTGACTTCCCCCTATCTTCAAACGCCTCTAGCTTGGTGGCAATAAAAAATGGTGCTGCTATCAGCCTAATCGTATTTTCTGCATCTAATACAAAGTCATTTGCATATTCAATGGCAAGTGGGTACCAACGATTCGCAAAGCCTAAAATGCTTTTATCCGTTGGCATCACATCAACGGCAACACCACGATAGCTCCACCTACAAATAGGCGCTTTAGCACTCATATCTTGCACAAAGCCTTTGCTGCGCAATTGCGCTTCTAGCTGATGATAACCCGCGGTATTAGCTACTTGCGCCACAATATCTACATCATCGGTTGGGCGTATCACCTGCGCACGCTGCACAGTCACCAGCAAGCCCGTGGCGCAGCCACCCACAAAAATTACCTTTTCGCGCAAATCACCAAGCGCGTTGGCAATCAGCAACAATATCGCCCGGTTGGGGTCGTTGATATTCATTGCAAGCGTTCGTTTAACAGCTGCATGGCTATCTCGCGCTCACGCGCCTGCCCCATGCGCAAAGCATCAAATAACGCCAGCAACGCATAAAGCGGTGGAAAAGCCTTGGCGGCTAACGGTAAGTTTTCATATAAAGGCATCAAGGCAAACCCACGTTGATCACCTTCTGGGTGCGGCCAAACGGGCGGCATTTCTTGCGAGAACAACACCTTTTCGCTTAAAGGCGGCACACCATAAGCAGTTGCAAAACCAATGGTGGCCTCACCACGAATAGCGGGGTAGCAATAGCTTGCGCCAAACAACACATATTGGCGCACAGCTTCCATCACAGGG
The DNA here is from genome assembly GCF_030769565.1 of Methylophilus aquaticus. Taxonomy (GTDB): domain Bacteria; phylum Pseudomonadota; class Gammaproteobacteria; order Burkholderiales; family Methylophilaceae; genus Methylophilus; species Methylophilus aquaticus. The sequence goes on from NZ_JAVCAP010000020.1 coordinate 108,643, forward strand.
CGAAAATATTCCCCTGCATCCACCAGCAATTTAGCTGCAATCAAGCGCTGTACCGATGCATGCACCTCAAACTGAGAAAGCAGCATTAATTTTGCCAGTGCCGCGTAAGTGTATTTAGGCTCTCTGCGAATAATGACCAGCATGAGCAATACCGCCAAATCTAAGGGCTTTAAGCCCCATTGGCGATTGCCTGCGCGACGCATAGACGCCGATTGTTGATTGTTTGCCTTTGCCATAAAACCACCTTATATGCTATATGCAAACAGCATATATCAATTAAAATTAACCTGTCAACTCAATTAAAACAATGGTTTAATGTTTAATTTTTTTGATTTATTCGCTGTTCGAGAATAGCGAATATACACCCTATATGCTATATGCAAATAGCATACGGACGGTGTGAGGCTATAACTCGCCAGCAAACGCCTGATGGAGCAGCGATTTTTTGAGGGCATCCAAGGCGTTAAGTTTGCGTTGGTAGAGGGATTCTAGGCGTTGGGTTTCAGATAGGACTTTTTGTAAATTAGAGACAACCGTTTGCTGCTCTACTAAGTCAGGTAAAGGAATCGAAATATCTTTTATCTTGCCAAGGCTAAGGTTCTTTTGACGGACACCACGCCTTTCAAGAAGCAATGCTGGTTTTTTTGAATTGATAGCATGCAGAATGTATTTAACGTCAATCATTTCGTTTGGTTTTATACCTGCAATTGCTTGATTGAATGTGGCATCACGGTCAAGAATGGACATTTTCAAAGCCGCCGTATCATACATACCAACAAGTAAGGAGCCCTTTGGGAAAAGCTTGGCATTAGAGTTATCCAAACCCAATAAAGTAATCTTTTTTTCAGATTCAGTTGTGTAAGTATTATTTAACTCACCTGACGAATACCATGGAATGTCTCCATTCCAATATTGTTTTTGCGGTACTGATGGCGTGCCTCCACTTTGAACTTCAGCAATATCGCCAAGCCTTCTCTCTTTCCACCCATCACCGCGCTGGGTAAAGACGTTTTGCAAATGGCTTTCAAACAAGGCGCGGGCGTTTTGCAGGTTTTTTTCGGTGTTGGCGCGGGCAATAGCAATCTGCTCAAACGCTTTATCAAGAATCGCAACGATGCGTTGTTGTTCTTGAATTGGTGGGAGTAAAAACTCAAAACTTAACACTGCGTTCATGTCAGCGCGTGGCATACGTGCACCAGTGCAAGTTGCATTTATTAGATCAACAGTTTGCTCTCTAATAAACCAGTACAATAAATAATCTCGTAAAAGACACGACTTTGGTTTTATTGGGAATATTTCTGTTGAACAGTGCCCATCAAACTCTGGTGCAAGAACCTTATTTAAATAAGGGCGCAATCTTCCGTATAAGATATGAGAGTTATTGAATTTAAATGTGGCACTTTTAACCGATTGTGACTCCAAGCTCCCAAGAAACGACGCTGTATTGGATTCAATGTCTTCCAGACCTACATAAGGTAGGTTTTTATGAATGGCTTGTAATTTGTCATACTCACAAACATCACCAAGCGTTTTTACTTCCCATCCAGCCTTCATAGCAACGCCCTGATACTCACCAGCACTTCCGCGCTCTCAGCATCAAGTGCAGCAATTTCTTGCATGATGTCTTGCGGGCTACGGTGCGCGACTTCTTGCACGTTGTTGGGGTTTTTTACCGATAAATCAAAGGTAGTTTGGTCTATGTCACTGGCGTTTATTGACCAGCTTTTGGGTGAATCGGCAAAGGTGGTTTGTAAACGCACAAACTCTGCCAAATCGTCATCATTCAGCGGGTTGGTTTTGCCCATGTTGCGGCCTGGGTCTAGCTGGTAAAACCATGTGTTTCTAGTTGGCGCGCCTTTTTCAAAAAACAGCACCACGGTTTTAACGCCTGCGCCTAAAAAAGTGCCTCCTGGGCAATCGAGCACGGTGTGTAGGTTGCAGCTTTCTAGCAGCAGTTTGCGCAGGCTGACTGAGGCGTTATCGGTGTTGCTTAAAAAGGTGTTTTTAATCACCACCGCGGCGCGGCCACCGGCTTTGAGGCTTTTAATAAAGTGCTGCATAAACAAAAACGCGGTTTCGCCGGTTTTAATGGGGAAGTTTTGCTGCACTTCGGCGCGCTCTTTGCCACCAAACGGCGGGTTGGCGAGAATAATATCGTAGCGGTCTTTTTCTTGAATGTCGCTAATGTTCTCGGCCAGCGTATTGGTATGAATAATATTGGGCGCTTCGATGCCATGCAGAATCATGTTCATGATGGCAATCACGTAGGCGAGACTTTTTTTCTCTTTGCCGTAAAAGGTGCTGGTTTGCAGGGTGGTTAAATCGCTGGTGCTCAGGTTTGGTTGGTTACGCAAATAATCAAATGCTTCGCACAAAAAGCCTGCGCTACCCACAGCGCCGTCATAAATGGTCTCGCCAATTTTGGGGTTTAGCACTTTAATCATGGCGCGAATCAGGGGGCGCGGGGTGTAATACTCACCGCCGTTGCGACCTGCGTTGCCCATATTTTTAATTTTGGCCTCGTAGAGGTGCGAAAGCTCGTGCTTTTCAGCCTGGGTGTTAAAGCGTAGCTCATCAATGCGCTCTATCACCTCACGCAGGTTGTAGCCACTCTGAATTTTGTTGTTGATCTCGCCAAAAATCTCGCCGATTTTATATTCGATGGTGTTGGGGCCTGTGGCGCGTTGCTTAAAGCCTTTGAGGTAAGGGAAAAGCTTGGTGTTTACAAACTCTTTGAGGTCATCGCCGGTTAAGGCGTTGTTGTGGTCAAACTTGCCATCCGCCGTTTTGGGTGCTGCCCAGGCTGGCCAGCGGTAATCGGCATCGATAATAAATGCGTAGGGTTTGCCTTCTAAATCTGCCTCTAAAGCTTTGGTTTGCTCAAGCGCATCGAGATACTTTAAAAACAATATCCAGGAGGTTTGTTCGGTGTAATCCAGCTCGCTGGTGGCGCCTGCATCTTTGTGCAGAATATCGTCGATATTTTTAAAGGTTTGCTCAAACATGGTGATGTTTTCTGGTTAAAAATCTGATTAAACATAATCGATTGCAACTGACATCACTTTAACGGCTGGCGCGCTCAAAAACCAGCTTTTCAGGCAGAGACCATAACTGCCACTTTTATTAAATACAGATGCAGTGCGGAGGTTTGCCACTGATGAATCAAAACGAATAAAAAGTGGTGTGCTCACTTTTTGCAAATTTGATGTGTGGTCAATAGAAAAATGCTGGAACGGTATAAGAAGTGTGGTGCCCGGAGCCGGAATCGAACCGGCACAGCCGTTAAGCCGAGGGATTTTAAGTCCCTTGTGTCTACCAGTTTCACCATCCGGGCGGTAGGTCTGACAAGCTGCGTATTTTAACACCCTGACGGGCTTTGCCTAGTCTTTCTGGCGACGTGCTTGTGAGAAATTTGGAGCGGGAAACGAGTCTCGAACTCGCGACCTCAACCTTGGCAAGGTTGCGCTCTACCAACTGAGCTATTCCCGCATAATTACTACATGAGACTGGAGGCGCGAGCCGGAGTCGAACCGGCCTAAACGGCTTTGCAGGCCGCGGCATAACCGCTTTGCTATCGCGCCAGAACCAACAACATAAAAACTTCTTATGTTAAAAAGGGAAAGCTGCGCTTTCCCCGAAATTTGGAGCGGGAAACGAGTCTCGAACTCGCGACCTCAACCTTGGCAAGGTTGCGCTCTACCAACTGAGCTATTCCCGCGTATTTCCTTGCGTCATGCGTCGTAAGGAAGCTGGCATTTTAATGATTTTTGCCCCGGTGTCAAGGAAGATTTTGAAAAAAGCATTCTTATTGCAGGAATGCTTTTTTAGATGGTTTCCCGAATCGCGGGCCAGGCGGCTTTGAGGTAATAGCCCATGGAAATGAGGGTCAGCAGTGCGGCAATCACGATCAGCCACTCGCCTATCCATTGAATGTTGATGCCAAACAGCGGGTCGTACCAGAGCAGCAGGATAATGGCGATCATTTGCGCGGCGGTTTTGAATTTTCCGACCATGGCGACGGCGACATTGCTACTTTTGCCGATGCTGGCCATCCATTCACGCAGTGCACTGATGGCGATTTCGCGCCCAATAATAATGAGTGCGACCACAGCGCCGACGCGGTTGAGTTCCACCAGCACAATCAGCGCAGCGGCCACCATCAGTTTATCGGCGACCGGGTCGAGAAAGGCGCCGAACTTGGACATTTGATGGTATTTACGCGCCCAGTAGCCATCGAGCCAGTCGGTCAGCGCGGCCAGAATAAACACTGAGGAGGCCGTAAGATTCACCCAGTGGGCAGGCAGGCCTTCTGCTGTGACTGCATTGGCAGGCAGAAAGAACATGCCGACGAATACCGGAATCATGGCAATGCGTAACAGGGTCAGAATATTGGGAATGGTCCACATAACTTGTTGTTTTGCGCTTTTATTCAAGCACGCTGCATCAGTGCAAGCGCTCGTAAATGGTTTGTGCCAATGCAGGGCTGATGCCTTCGACCTGCGCGATTTCGTCTATGCTAGCATTTTTTATGCCGTCCAGGCCACCAAATCGGGTTAACAACGCTTTGCGACGCTTGGCGCCCACGCCTTCAATATCTTCAAGGCTGGAGGTAATGCGGGCTTTGGCGCGCTTGGCGCGGTGGCCGGTGATGGCAAAACGGTGTGCTTCGTCACGAATTTGCTGCAACAGGTGCAGGCCAATATTGTCCGTAGGCAGGTTGAGCATTTCACCGGTATCCGAGAAGATCATGGTTTCGAGGCCGGGCTTGCGCTCCTCACCTTTGGCAATACCGACCAACAGAATATCTTCCAGGCCGACTTCCTGCATGACTTCAATCGCCACGCCCAACTGGCCCTTGCCACCATCGATAAAGACCAGATCGGGCCTTTTGCCCTCGCCTGCCGCCACTTTTTTGTAGCGACGCGTAAGCACATCGCGCATGGCGGCGTAATCGTCGCCAGGCGTAATGCCGGTGATGTTGTACCGGCGGTACTCACTGTTTTGCATATCGCCGCGGTCAAACACCACACAACTGCCTACCGTGGCCTCGCCCATGGTGTGGCTGATGTCAAAGCACTCGATGCGTTCGGTGTTCTCGGCCAGATTGAGTGCCTCACGCAAGGCCAGTAGCCGTGCCTGCTGATTGGCTGAAGTGGCCAGGCGTTGCTGCAAAGCCAGCTCGGCATTGGTCTGCGCCATTTTCAGCCACACTTTTTTATCACCAATGGCATTGGTCAGCACACGGATTTTACGTTCTGACTGCTCGCTCAGGGCGGTTTCAAAGGCCTCTTTATCCACCTCGGCACCGCACACCAGCAAAGGCGGCGTGTTCTGCGCGACATAATGTTGGGTCATAAAGGCTTCAACGGTTTCCACAAGGTCGGCATCCTGACTATTTTTGGGGAAAAAGCTTTTATCACCCAGATGGCGCCCACCCCGGATCATGACCAGATTGATGCAGTGCTGCCCTTGTGCCTCGGCACAGGCAATCACATCGGCGTCGCTGACACTGAAATCGCTGACAAACTGTTTGGCCTGCACTTGCCGCAAGGCCTGCATGCGGTCACGCAACACGGCCGCCATTTCATACTCCAATGCCTCGGCGGCCTGATTCATTTCCGCCTCGATGGCTTGCATGACTTCAGATGTTTTACCCAGCAAAAACAGGGCAGCATGCCGCACATCATGCGCATAATCTTCGGTAGAAATCAGATTGACACACGGCGCAGTGCAACGCGCGATCTGGTATTGCAAACACGGACGTGACCGATTGGCAAACACGGTGTTTTCACAGGTACGCAGCTTGAACACCTTTTGCAATAGCTGAATACTCTCGCGCACCGCAGGCGAACTGGGGAAAGGTCCAAAATACTGGCTACCCTTGCGCTGTGTGCCGCGATGAAACGCCAGCCGGGGATAGCCATCGCCAGTCAGGGCAATATATGGATATGACTTATCATCGCGGAACAACACGTTATACCGCGGCATAATGCTTTTAATCAGGTTGTTTTCGAGCAGCAAGGCTTCTGCCTCGGTGCGGGTGACGGTCGTCTCGATATTGGCAATCTGCGATACCATCATTTTGGTGCGCGGACTGGCGAGGTTTTTATTAAAGTAGCTGGAAACCCGTTTTTTCAGGTCTTTGGCTTTACCGACGTAAATCACGGTGTTTTCCGCATTGAGCATGCGGTAAACACCAGGCAGATTGGGCAGGTTTTTGAGGATGGGTTTGGGGTCGAACATGCGCGTATTTTACACGCATGTTAACCTGCAGGGGCTACCCTAGCAACTCCCCACCGATCGCCCAATCTTCATACGCAACTTCTTCAAACACAATGTAAGTGTAGTTTGCTGGTTTGTGCGCGTGTTTTTGCAGGGTTTCAGTAATTTCCTTGGCAATCTGTTTTTTCTGCTCTTTAGTCACAGAGCCGGCAAGCTTTACATTGACATATGGCATTTGAACACTCCTTACGTTGTGAATGAAACCGTCTTTAAGTTAGTGATGATGGCCTGCGCCACCGCGGACGATATCGCGGATGAGATTAAGCGTAACCACCAGTAGCAACACTGAAATCAGGATAGACAAGATGGGGTCTATGCTCATCCAGCCGGTAAAGTAGATGACTACCCCTGCGACCACGGCAGCAACCGAGCCGAGCAAGTCACCCAGCACATGCAAGAATGCGGCGCGATGGTTTAAACTTTCATCGCCACCGTGATGGTGGTGTTGGTGGTGCATGTGTTTGGCAACCACCAGGTTAACCAGCAAGCCGACCAGGGCAATGATGCTGACATAGCCGCCTGCGACTGGCCGCGGATTTTGCAGGCGCTCGATGGCTTCGTACACAATCCAGCCAGTGACCAGCAGCATGGAGACGGCGTTGATCATGGAGACACGGCGTTCAGTTTGCTTGGAAGCTGGATGCCCGGTTTGCGCCTGGTGGGCAGCCCACATGGCCAGGCCGAGTGCCAGGACATCAAACAGCATGTGCCAGGCGTCGCTGAGCAAGGCCAGCGATTGCGTCCACCAGCCGCCGACAAACTCGACCACCGTAAAGATAGAAATAGCTAGAAATGGCAGCGAGAAAGGATTGCCATGGTCGTGCGCGTTGACATGTTCCTTTGGGCGATGTCCTTGCGTGCCATGGTGATGGCCATCATGCACATCATGACTGTGCCCTGCATGTGAGCAACAGCCGGGTTGGCCAGGTGAATGGTGGTTGGATTCAGACATATATTTCTATTTCATCTCGATCAAAAATAATCAGCGCCACGCATACTCAGTACGATGACAATATTCAAGGCGATGGTGGATGAGCGGCCCGCAACGATTGCAATTGAGACTTCAATCGTTCTATGGCCAGCTGCCGCTCCTCTGCATCGACAAAACCATCATGATTGGTGTCCAAGTGTTCAAACTGTTGCTCAATCAGACGTACGCGGGCTGCTTTAAATTCCTCAAAACTCAGTTTACCATCACCGTCCGCATCCGCTTTGAGTGTCGCCGTATCCACCGACTGCGGAAGTCCGTCAGGATCAACGGGCGCTTCAGCGTGTAATCCTGAACTGGCCATCATGAGTCCTATCCATAATAACAAGCGCATGCATTCCCCCATCCCCATAAATACTGCGTCATGGCTACTAACCTGCTATCCAGAGCTATCGCCAACAGGCCTGAGCTTTTATAATTCAAGATAATACACAGATTGTGATAAAAAAACCGCTATGCTCAGTTACCGACACGCCTTTCACGCCGGCAATCATGCCGACGTTCTCAAACACTGGATTTACAGCCTGGTACTCGACTACTTTAACCAGAAAGACAAACCTTACTGGGTCATGGACACCCATGCAGGCGCAGGTGTTTACCAGCTGGAATCCGCCATGGCGCACAAAACGGCAGAGTATCGTGAAGGCATCGCCAGACTGCAACAAGCCACAGACAGACCGCAGACGTTTGCTATTTACATGCAGGCAGTGCAGGCGTTACATCATAAGATTTCACCTCAGGTATACCCTGGCTCGCCTGCGATTGCCATGCATTTTTTACGTGACTCGGACAAGCTGCGTTTATTTGAACTGCATCCTGCCGACCACGCCCTGCTCACAGAATATGTCGCCCCCTTTAAAAGACAGGTGCAGGTCGCGATGAAAGACGGTTTTGAAGGCATTAAAGCTTGCCTGCCGCCGCCAACCAAACGCGGTGTGGTGCTGATAGATCCGCCTTATGAATTGAAAGAAGATTACCAGCGGGTAGTCGATTGCATTAAAGAGAGCCTGAAGCGCTTTGCCACCGGCACTTATCTGGTGTGGTACCCGCTATTGCAACGCCCGGAGCCTGCGCTGATGATAGAAAAATTGCAGGCACTCAACACCGATTATGTACATGTGACGTTGCACGTCAGCCAGCCCGGCGCAGATGGATTTGGCATGTTTGGCAGCGGCATGCTGATCCTGAATCCACCCTGGACGCTGGCAAACCAGATTGAACCCTGTTTGCCATGGCTGGCCAGCACACTGGCGCAAGATGCATCCGCCAACGCGCAAATGCAAGTACGCATCCGCTAAGCCTCAGTAACGCACCCGCACTTGCCTGTCTGTAGCCGCAGGCTGCGGGTTGATAGTCACCGTAAACTGGTTAATCGCAATGGTTTGGCCAGTTTCATTCTGGATACGTACCCGCCATTTGCCACTGGAAAGATTGCTTTTATACGTGTAACCGCGATAGCCGCCGTCGCGCCCGCCCGCCAGCTGGAAACCCGGCGCACCATAACTGACCCAGTGCTTGCCCTCGAACTTCTCCCAATTGTGCAATAAGCGGGTATGTAATCCTTTAGGCGCAAACACGGCTGAAAAGCAGACCAGCCGTTCACCAGGCACGAGCACCAGCTGATCACTGTCAATGCGCCAGAAACGCCACCATGGTGACTTTTCCAATGTGAGCCAATACCCTTGAGGTGTTTTTTCCACCGCATAAGCGACCACCACCGCCTGCTTCACCAGCGGCACCGGCGGAATCATATCAAACCTGTAAGCAAGCATCAGTAAGGCACCAATAAGCCAGACCGGCCAGATACTGCCACTATGCCTGGGCGCATGCCTATACAAGGCATAGCTTGCCAGCACGCCTACGGTAGTACTCAGGTAAAACCATACGGCATGCACACTGCCCAGCAAATAAGGAAAAGCAAAGTTAAAAAACAGGATACTGCACAAGCCAAACATGCTCCAGCACAATGTCAGCCTGCGATATTCACTTTCCAGAAACTCGTTGGCAATCAACATAATGCCCAATACAAGTGTGATTAACCATGCCATGCCATCACTGGAACTTTTGAAATAGAGGATAAACAGCGCACTCAGCAAACTGCCAAACAAAAACTGCAATATCCAATAGGGCCAATCGTGGATGGGCCATCCAGCCATTTTTTGATCTAGCCAGCGCCAGCGCCCCAGCGCCAATCGGCAACGCAAGCACCATTCGGCCGGCGTGGCGAGCTGGTGCATGATCCAGCCAGCCACAGTCACATAGACCGCAAAAATAGCGATATCACTCATATTGACCTGATGGCCAATCGTGATCGCATCCCACACAAAGCCACCGATAAAAAACAGGATTGGTAGTGAGAGTTTGGCGCGTTTTACTAACCATTTTAAAAATGCCTGAACGCCGGTGAATACTGAAAATTGTAATTCGTCTGTCATAACTGTTGAAAAGGCCTTTCGTACAGGATTGGCATTTTTATCATACTCGCCACAAGCTGTGTATATTTGCTGCAATTGAGCCCAAAACTTCCTTTGATTATCCCCCCCCTGCCTGCTACACTGAAAAATTATGATAGGTAAGCCATCATACAATTATGGTTTTCCACCAATCTTTAAAAATCACCTAAAAAAATGCCAGAACAACCATGTTACGTGAATCGCTGGAACGTATAAAACGTAAAATTTCGGACATCAAGTCTGTCAGTAACGAGACTGAACAAGCACTGTTTCGGGTGACTTTTGTCAGCTTTATCACTGTTTACCTGTTGCTCAATCATAGTAATTTCGAGCCGGTAGCGCTCTGTTTGTTGTATCTATGTTGTGGTTTTATCATGTTGAGCAACATTTTGCGCAACCCAGAAAAGAATGAAAAAAGACAATGGATTGCACTGGTGATGGACCTCACGGCAACATCGCTTGAGCAGATGATTAGCGGCACGATGGCAGGGATTTTTATCGGAATTTATCTGTGGCTGATTATGGGCTATGGCTTGCGTTATGGCACAAAATTTTTCAAAGGCTCCTACCTGTTGAGTTTAGCCGGCTTTGCCGCCACTCTCTACTTCAACCCGTACTGGAATAATCACCAGCATCTGGCCTATGGCTTTTTACTGACACTGATCCTGATTCCGCTGCATACCATGCGTTTGCAAATAAATCTGGAACAAGCCACCAAGCGTGCCGATTTGGCGAACGAAGCCAAAACCAACTTTTTATCCAATATTAGCCATGAAATGCGTACGCCGCTCAATGGCATTATAGGTGCGAGCGAGCTGCTCACACACACCAGACTGGATAAAAAACAGGAGGAATTGCTGAGCATGTCTGTAGCCTCGGCCAGCAGCCTGAAAAAACTCATCAATGATGTGCTAGATATCAGCAAGATTGAAAAAGGCAAAATTGATCTGGAGATTGCACCCTTTTACATGCCGGAGTTGTTACAGCACCTGCAACTTCTGTTTCAGCTGGAGGTTGAACGTAAACGCCTGTGGTTGCGTTTTCATGTTGAAAAAGAAGTCGAAAAGTACTATTTAGGTAGCGTACAACATATTGAGCAGGTCCTGATGAACCTGCTGGCCAATGCCATTAAGTTTACACAACACGGTGGTGTAGATGTCTATGTCAGCGCCAATCAGCATTTTGCCAATATGAGTATGCTTAACTTTCGCATTCGCGACACGGGCATAGGTATCAAGGCAGATGCGCTGCCACATATTTTTGACAGTTTTACTCAAGCTGACAGCAGCATCTCTAAACGGTATGGTGGAACAGGCCTCGGCACAACGATTGCCAAAGAGCTGATCGAGTTGATGGGCGGACATATCCAGGTCTATAGCGAGGAAGAGTCTGGCACAACCTTTGAGGTGACTCTGCCGCTCAGCCATAGCTTACAACCGGCACAGGTTACTGAAAAAACTGCGGATGTTTCTACGCCTTCCGGCAATGTTGTTTCGCTGAGCAGCCATAATAAGTTTCGTAAAAAAACACGTGTGCTCATTGCCGATGACAATGTGGTCAACCGGTTAATTCTGGCGGAAACTTTACAAAGGCAGCACTGCATCGTCAAAGCAGTTGAAAGCGGGGATGCCGCACTCGACATTCTGGAACACAACAGATTCGACTTGATGATTCTGGATTACAACATGCCGGAAATGAGTGGACTGGAGGTCTTCAATATTTATCATGCATTGCCTGGCAGCCAGCCTTTGCGGACCGTCATTCTGACGGCAGATGCCACCAAAGCGACTCAAGAACGCTGCTTGCGCGCGGGTGTATTTGAAGTACTCACTAAACCAGTCATTTCCAGACAGATTCAAACCTTGCTTGAGAAGGTCACAAAAGACATAGAGGCGGCACAAACTCATCCGGTGCCTACGCATGGCAAGCGTATGCAAAAGCGGCCAGATAAAATTGATACGACGCATTCTCCGGCCGAGACTAAACCAGACGCGGCCAGACTGAACATTGCACCAATCAACGAACCGTTACTCGACATGGATCGCCTGGAGCATCTGTTGAAACTGGGTGGCGGCGAGCCTTTTGTTTACCGACTGATTTCCGAATTCATTGAAACAACCGATGACTTGATTCGCGTACTTGGCACCCAATGCATAGACCTCAATTTTGATGAAGTGCACCAACTGGCGCATACACTGGCTGGTGAGTCAGCCAATATGGGATTGATGCCACTCAGTAAGCGCAGTCGGCAATTAATGGGGTTAAAAATGGATGATGCCCAGATTATCTCAAGTCTTTACCAAGCCGTTGCTGAGGCCTATGAAGAAACACGTACGCAATTACAACAATATCGTAGCAAGCTGTCTGCAAAACGTGCTAACAAGTAATCTGGTGCATATCCACCCTCGACATCACATATCGGTCACAGATTCACCGCCTGATGCGAGACAGTCATGGTATCAGCACTCTGCTCAGCCAGCGATTGCTGCGCCGAAGCATCTGCTGCAAACAGTCTAGCTTGCGCACGATAGAAGCGATCCATCACCTTCAGATCACGCGGATTCAGGCTTAACGCATTTTCCACCCAAATCGCCACGATGGACGCCAGCTCATCATAAGTCAGAGGATACACATGGGCTTTCGCACGCTGTGCGGCGAGAAAGCCTTCCGCCCGCTTGCTGTTTTTATGGATATATTCATCGACAGCCGCTTCGCCTTCGCCTTCATCAACCACAATATCAATGATCCCAAGCGCCTGACACTCTTCCGCCGTATACCGTTCGCATCCCATAATCATTTTGTCCGCTACCGCCATGCCCGCCTTGCGGGCAATCAGACTGTATGCACCCATCCCTGGAATCATGTTAAAAAACATTTCCGGAAAACAAAACACGGCCTGACGCTCGGCAATCAGCACATCACTCGTCAGTGCAGCCTCTATACCCGCGCCCAGTGTTTCGCCTTGTAACAGGCTGATTTTGGTCACGTGATCCAGGTTAAAGCGAAACGCGCGCTGTGCAACCACATCGATACTTAGCTTGGCATAAGCCTCGAGTTCAGCACGGTCTCTGCGCCGGATCGCAGCCACCATTTTCTGCAAGTCGCCACCCATATTGAAATAACCGGGGGTTGCGGATGCAAAGACAGAGTAGCGGATAGGCATTGCCTGGCGATTGACCTGCACATAGCCACCGCTGCGGGTAATATCTTCGTGGTGTGCATAAAGTTGCGCCAACAAAGCGTGGTTAATACAAGGAATACGTTCCGGCTGATAGAGCCTGGTCCATAAGGCCTGCTGGTCTGGATTGAACTGACACAACACTTGACCATAATCCTTACTGGCTAATGACTGTTGGTGATGAATAAGTGATTGTTCAAACGGCTTCATGGGCTTCTCCTTAAACGAGTGAGTAATAACGTCAATTAGAAGGCCTGCTTGCAGACCTTAGAGCTTGAGACATATACATGCATTACTGCCAATATGCATATGCTCACTGACTCATCATAAACAAAAGCCTGTGACAGGGTCAGCATCCATGGACAGGTTTTACATTCCTGTTGGCGGGGCTGCCACAAAAACAACAAAGGGGGCAAATGCCCCCTTTGATTGACGCTGATATCTAATCAGAAATTAACGCATTCAGACAGTTTCCGTGATCGGAATCACTTTCTTCACATTATCCAGTGAGCCTGCATATTGCGTCATCTGGTTAAAGTTCAGGTATTTATAGATCTCGGCACTGTTAGTGAGCTTGGTGCCTAATGTATCGAGATATTCCTGCATGGTCGGGATGCGGCCAAGTTTTGCACACACTGCAGCCAATTCGGCTGAGCCGAGATATACGCGTGCATCTTTACCCATACGGTTATCAAAGTTACGGGTCGAAGTCGAAAACACAGTGGCCTTGTCCGCCACACGCGCCTGGTTACCCATACACAAGGAACACCCAGGGATTTCGGTACGTGCACCAGCCACACCAAACGTCGAATACACGCCTTCGGCACGCAGTTGCGCCTCATCCATCCGTGTCGGCGGGGCAATCCACAATCGGGCAGGAATACCACCCGCGCCTTCCAGTATCTTGCCTGCGGCACGATAATGGCCGATATTGGTCATGCAACTGCCAATAAACACCTCGTCAATCTTGTCACCCACCACAGCGGACAAGGGCTTGATGTCATCCGGATCGTTGGGGCAAGCCACCAAGGGTTCTTTAATCTCGGCCAGATCAATTTCAATGACATGCGCATATTCAGCATCAGTGTCAGGTTGCAACAACTCTGGTTTCTCCAGCCAGGCTTTCATGCTGGCAATGCGACGCGCCAGCGTGCGCGCATCCGCGTAGCCGTTTTCAATCATGTTTTGCATGAGTACGATATTGGAATTAAGGAACTCAATGACCGGCTCTTTATTCAATAACACGGTACACCCATTGGCAGAGCGTTCGGCAGAGGCATCAGCCAGTTCAAAGGCCTGCTCCACTTTCAAATCTGGCAGGCCTTCAATTTCCAGTACACGGCCATTGAATACATTTTTCTTGCCTTGCTTGCCAACCGTCAACGTGCCCTCTTGAATGGCTGCATAGGGAATGGCGTTGACCAGATCGCGCAGGGTAATGCCCGGTTGCATTTCACCTTTAAAGCGCACCAGTACCGATTCCGGCATATCCAGCGGCATCGCACCGGTGGCTGCGGCAAAAGCGACCAGACCGGAACCGGCAGGGAAGCTGATACCAATCGGGAAACGGGTATGCGAGTCACCACCGGTGCCGACGGTATCCGGCAAAATCATGCGGTTAAGCCAGGAGTGAATCACACCATCCCCGGCACGCAGACTGACACCCCCACGACTGGACATAAACTCGGGCAAATCGTGTTGCAGCTTGATATCGACCGGTTTTGGATAGGCAGCGGTATGGCAGAAACTTTGCATCACCAGATCGGCACTAAAGCCCAGGCAGGCCAGCTCTTTCAGTTCATCACGCGTCATGCCGCCGGTGGTGTCTTGCGAGCCGACAGTGGTCGCTTTGGGTTCACAGTAGGTGCCAGGACGCACGCCCATGCCTTCAGGCAAGCCACAGGCGCGTCCCACCATTTTTTGTGCCAGTGTAAACCCCTTGCCGGAATCTTTGACAGGAATGGCTTTGATAAACACATCTGGCTCGGGCAAGCCCAGCGCCTTGCTGGCATTGGTGGTCAGGCCTCGGCCAATAATCAGGGGAATACGGCCCCCGGCGCGGACTTCATCCGCCAGAGTCACCGGATTCATTTCAAAGGTAGCCAAGATCTCGCCCGACTCTGACAAGACTTTGCCTGCAAACGGCTGGATGACGATGACATCCCCGGTATTGAGCCCGGAGACGTCACACTGAATCGGCAAAGCACCAGAGTCTTCCGCCGTGTTAAAGAAAATAGGCGCAATTTTACTGCCAATCACCACACCGCCCGTCCGCTTGTTAGGGATAAACGGAATATCATCGCCCATCCACCATTGCACGGAGTTAATCGCGGATTTGCGTGAAGAACCCGTACCCACCACATCCCCCACATACGCCAGCGGCAAGCCTTTGGCCTTGAGCATTTCAATGGTTTTCAGGCCATCAGTCATGCGGTTAACCAGCATGGCTTTGGCATGCAACGGAATATCAGGACGGCTCCAGGCATCCTGTGCAGGACTCAGGTCATCGGTATTGGTTTCGCCGTCCAGCTTGAAAACGACCACCTTGATTTCGTCCTTGAGCGCTGGCTTGCTGGTGAACCATTCTGCCCTGGCCCAAGATTCCATCAATGCTTTGGCATGGGTATTCCCAGCTTTCATTTTGGCATCGACGTCGTGAAAAGCATCGAACATCAAAATTGTGGTGGACAAGGCTTTAACCGCATGCGCGGCCATTGGCGTATCGAGCAGCGCTACTAGGGCTTGTACGTTATATCCGCCCAACATGGTACCAAGTAATTCAACGGCTTTTTCAGCATTTATCAGGGGTGAACTGGCTTTGCCATTGGCGACATCCGCCAAAAAGGCAGCTTTGACATAAGCGGCCTGATCAACGCCGGCTGGAATGCGGTTTTGCAGCAAGTCCAGCAACAGCGCTTCTTGTCCGGCCGGGGGCGATTTTAACAGTTCAACCAATGCGGCCACCTGTTCGGCATTCAGTGGCAAGGGTGGCAGGGTTTGCGCAGCGCGCTCTTTTACGTGGGTGTCGTATGCTTGTAACATGATGTAGGCTCTACCAATAAAACAAAGTCGGGATGAGGGCCAGACCAGTGATCTGACCGTGAGGTGTCTTTTAATTAATTATAATGCAGTCCAATTGTGAGAGTGTTAACTGCTTGTAACAATCTCGTTTTTGTTAAAAATCAGCAGCGCTGGCAGCATCAAAACAACACTCATGCTGATCCAGTTAGCGCACGCTGTCTCCATATAACTGCTTGGCAAACGGCGTGCTGCAGCTTTTTCCGCTGGCAGACGACTCCCATTTATCCAGTAATTCTTTCTCATATCCTTTGCCATGCTGCTTCTCGAGATAAGTACGCACCTCAAACACATCGGCAAAGCCGTTATGATCGGTATCCATCATGGCTACCTGATCTTCCAGCGTGGGCCCGGCGTATTTGCCACTGCTGTCCGTAAAGTAATCCAGTGCCGATTCGGCCAAGGCGGACGTTGCAGCACACAACAGCCCTGCTGCCACAACCCAAAACCTAAACCAAGACATATACTTTTCTTTTATCATACCCAACCCCATTCTGACTCTAAGTAGTATGACGTAGTTTTAAGCAATTGGTGCGCAAACTCTGTGATATCACTCACACAAACGCCGCCATTCACACCGCATGCAAGGCAATCTGCTTTTTCCAGTGTGCAGGGCCGCTGATATGCGCCGACTCTCCATCGGCACTCACCGCCACCGTGACCGGCATATCCACCACGTCAAACTCATAGATGGCTTCCATGCCCAGATCTTCAAAGGCGAGCACCCGTGATTTTTTAATGGCTTTGCTGACCAGATAGGCTGCACCGCCCACCGCCATCAGATAGACCGATTTGTGTCTGGCGATCTCGGCCAGCGCGGCCTCGCCCCGCTCGGCCTTGCCGATGGATCCCAACAAGCCGGTATTCAGCATCATGTCGGTGTAGCTGTCCATCCGTGTTGCGGTGGTGGGGCCAGCCGGACCCACGGCTTCATCACGTACAGCATCCACCGGGCCCACGTAATAAATAAACTTGTTACTAAAATCGACCGGCAATGGCTCACCTTTGGACAGCATGGTTTGAATCCGTTTATGGGCAGCATCGCGTCCGGTCAGAATTTTGCCAGTGAGCAGCAAGGTATCGCCGGTTTTCCAAGTCTGTGTTTCTTCCCGCGTAATGGTATCGAGATTCACGCGCTTGGCCTGCGGGCTGGGCGCCCAATGCACGTCCGGGTAGACATCGGGGCTGGGCGGTGTTAGCACCGCCACTCCGCTGCCATCCAGTGTGAAATGCACATGGCGTGTCGCTGCACAGTTAGGGATAATCGCCACCGGCAAACTGGCTGCATGGGTGGGGTAATCGAGAATTTTGACATCCAGCACCGTGGTCAGTCCGCCCAGTCCTTGTGCGCCTATGCCCAGACGATTGACCTTGTCATACAGTTCCAGCCGCAGTTCTTCGATCCGGTTTTGCGGGCCACGCACCATCAGGTCCTGTATATCAATCGGCTGCATCAGCGATTCTTTAGCCAGCAGCATGGCTTTTTCGGCGCTGCCGCCAATGCCGATGCCGAGCATGCCAGGTGGGCACCAGCCAGCGCCCATCTCAGGCACCACTTCCAGTACCCAGTCCACAATACTGTCGTTCGGATTGAGCATGGCCAGCTTGGATTTATTCTCCGAACCACCGCCTTTGGCCGCCACCAGCACTTCCACCTTGTCACCCGCGACCATTTCCACATGGGTAATGGCTGGCGTATTGTCCCTGGTGTTTTTGCGTGCACCGGCCGGATCGCTCACAATCGACGCCCGCAAGGTATTGTCAGGATGCAGATAGGCCCGGCGAACACCTTCATTCACCATAGCTTCCAGCGTCATATCGCCTTCAAACCGCGCTTGCATACCCACTTTGATAAACGCCACCACAATACCGGTATCCTGGCATAAGGGACGCTTGCCTTCTGCACACATGCGCGAGTTGGTCAGAATCTGGGCAATGGCATCCTTGGCTGCGACGGACTCTTCGCGTGCATAGGCTGCAGCCAGAGCGCGGATATAGTCTTCGGGATGATAGTAAGAGATATATTGCAGGGCATCGGCAATACTCTCGATAAAGTCTTGGGTTTTAATCACGGCCATGGGGTTCTTTCAATGCGGCATCGTTCAATATGGATGATTAACGTGGATTGCTTTTGTTGTAAGCAATCGACGGGCTGACATCCTTACGCAGAATTTTACCATTCTTGGTCCGTGGAAACTCCCGGGCCAGGTAGACTGTTTTTGGCGCTTTATACGCGGCCAGATGCTGCTTGCCAAACGCAATCAGCTCTTCCGGGGCAATCTGAACATCCGGTTTCGGGATCACATAAATCACCACCAGCAATTTGTCTTTTTCGATTTCCTCGCCCACAGCAGCGCAATCGGCCACGGCTGGATGCCCTTTATAGACGCGCTCAATCTCGTAAGGGGAGACACGGTAACCAAAGCTCTTGATAATGTCGTCTTTACGGCCAAGAAACCAGAGGTAGCCATCCGCATCATATTTTGCATAATCGCCGGTAAAGAAATAGCCATCATGTTTGTATTTGGCGGTTTCATCGGGCAGGTTCCAATAACTCAGGAACAAGCCCGGGTCGTTCTCCGGCACGCAAATCATGCCCTCCTCGCCTTCTGCCACGGGTTCGCGTGTGTCAGGGTTCAGCAAAACAATCGCGTGCCCAGGCTGGGGAAAGCCGGCCGAACCGGCGCGAATTGGCCGGTAAATACTTTGGGATAGGTAGTATGAAAACTCGCTCATGCCCACCGCTTCATAAATATCCAGACCAAAGCGTTCACGCCACTGCGTCAGGACCTCATCCGACAAATGCTCACCGGCGCTCATAAAGTGGCGCACACTGGGAATATCTGCCTGGGTAGAGACTGTTTTTTGCAGCAGTTGGCGATAAATGGTCGGCACACCGATAAAAATGGTAGCTGAGTGCTTGGCAATCAGCGCCAGCCATTTTTGTGCATCATTTTTGCCCTCGTGCACAATCACCGTTTTACCCAGATACAGCGGGTCCATGAGTCCGGTACCCAGCACATAAGTCCAGTTAAATTTACCGGAGTGCATGATACGGTCTTGCACGGTATCGCTGTAATTAAACCAGTATTGCGCCGCTGGCTGACGTCCAACCAAGGCACGATGCGCGTGCAGCACGCCTTTGGGATAACCAGTCGTGCCTGAGGTATAGACCAGATAGGCCGGATCCTCTGCACGTGTAGCGTAGGCAGGCTGCACCTGTTTGACCATCGCCAGTGCCGCCTCCAGCGACACCACATTCAACACAGTGGAGGGGGCTATTTCGCCGGTCAACTGTGTCAGCAGAACATGCTTCAGATACGGCGTTTGCGCAAGATTTTCCTGCATCTTGGCTGACATGCCAGCCCACGCGGCCGCATCGGTCACCAGTACCACCGCAGCCGAATCTTTGGCCAGATAAGCCACCTCCTCAGCCGTCAGCAAGGTCGAGGTTGGCACTGAAATCGCCCCGACTTTCATGGCACCCAAAAATGCAACAGGATAATCCAGACTGTTAGGCAGACGAATCAGGACGCGGTCACCCGGCGTCACCCCCAATGTGCGCAACACCTCGGCAAAACGGTCTGTTCGCTCGGCCAGTTGCGCAAAAGTGATGGTACTGGTGCCAAAGGTATCATCTTCGACAATCATGGCAATTTCATCGGCCTTGGATGTCCCCAAGTGACGGTCACTGCACGCCACACCGATATTGAAAAACGCCGGTATATTCCATTGCCATTGTGGATAAGGGGCTAACTGTTTCATGTTCAAACCTTTCCATTCATTCTATGCACGCATGGTTGATGCGATGCGGTTCTAAACATTTCTTTTGAAAATGCTTTTTTAAATCTCTCAATAAGCTCAAATTCAGAATTTAGCGATGAAGTGCTAGGTGCACAGCGCACAGAAAGCGGAATGTACTTAAAGTAAATGCGCATTTCGAGCACTAATAAAATAACGGCCTGCAACAACACAATTCGCGCTAAAAATGAATTTTTTAAAGCAGGATGCCGTAGGGCCAGTTTTGGCGTACGACTTGCGCTGGCATCAACTGCAACACATGTAATGCAAACTCCATATCACTGGTCTTCAGTGCCCGTAAGGCATGCGCGCGCAACAAGGTTTGCAGCGCTTTGCCAAACATGGGCGGATCCAGCATTTCACCTTCAAATTTGATCGCACCACCAAGCAGGGCGTCGGCTTCGATCGCTGCTTTCAATATAGCTACTTTCTGGTTAATCTCGGTGGGTGAAGGCGTATACGCGGTTTTACACAGGTGAATATGGCCTGGATGAATCACCTGCTTGCCCGTCAGCCCCATGGCGGCTTCCTGACAGGCATGCTTATAAACCACGCGAGACTCATTATCACCATGCAAATCTAACCAGCGGCGAACATCATGCGGCTCGACAAACTTGTCAGGCATGATGTGACTGCCGATCAGGGTTTCTACTCCGCCAATCACCCCTGTACCAGCAATCCGCGCTTCAAAAATCAACTGGTTAATAAAGTAAAACAATTCTTCAATCCAGTGCTCCGGGGTAATGTGAATCCCCAGCGCCTTGGAAAAGTCATGAATCCCGAACACAACGTGCTTGACCGTATCGTATTGCATCAAGTCGGGGGCGATTTTGAGTGACTTCGGGTGCTCGATAATCGGCTGTATGGTGATACTGGGATTCACGCTGATCAGGAAGCTGGACAAGTCCCTGACTTCGGCGGCGCCATAGGACTCGCCTGCCTTGGCCAGCATCACCACGTCAATATAATCGCCCATGTCGCGCACCAGCTTCATATCCTCTTCGTACTCATCGGTACGGAAGGAGTTACAACGAATGGCAATAGTGACCCGTTCATTGACCTTGCGCAGTTGTGGCAACTCCTGCCGCAACAGGGTTCGGCTCATTTCTTTTTGCCGACAGCCATCTTCCAGGTCAAAAATCAGGGTATGGGCATTGGTAAAGTGCGCATGTTTAACCATGCGGGCTGCGGCTTGCTCCATATCCTCATAAATACCCAGACTTGGCGCGTATTTAACCGGCGGGTAATACAACTGAATACCTGGCCAATAATCCCCCAGCGCCGAAGCGTCCAAAGAGATTGGTTCTTCCCCCATATGCTGAATCATGCGTTCTCCTGTTCTGCCGGATGGCGACTGGCTCTGAGTTTGTGCAGCACGGCTTGCTGGTCGATGTTAACGAAGGGTTGTGCACTAGTCACGGCAAGCGGTTCCTCCTGAATTAATGCCCAAAACCGGGTATCTGGCAGTTCCAGTAAGGCATCAAACTGTGTCATCTCGGCCAGCGTCAAGCTATCAAAACTGGTCGAGACAAACCGTTGCAACACAATATCCAACTCAAGCATACCGCGACGGCAACGCCAAGCCAGCCTTCTTTGTTCTGCGTCTCGCAAAATCTCTGCATTCATCATGCCGCGCTCCTATATCACTTTGATGCCAAATATTTTTTTGCCGCCCCTGTTGCCAGGCGGGTTGTCACCTGACTGTCCATCCTGATGCTTTTCTTTTGCTTTCTCAATTTTCAAATCCTTGATGGCTGCAATCGCCGCATTCGGATTGAGTTTTTTCGGGCACACATCAGTACAGTTCATGATGTTGTGGCAACGATACAGGCGATACGGATCCTCAAGATTCTCCAGGCGGGCATCCTGTTCCTGATCACGACTGTCAGCAATAAAGCGATATGCCTGCATCAGCCCTGCCGGGCCCACAAACTTGTCCGGATTCCACCAGAAGCTAGGGCAGGAAGTGGTACAGGCGCCGCATAAAATGCATTCATATAGGCCATCAAGTTTGGCGCGGTCTTCCGGGCTTTGCAGACGCTCGGTTTCCGGCGGAGTGTCGTGGTTCTGCAAATAGGGCATGACCGAATGGTAGTTATCAAAAAACTGCGTCATGTCGACCACCAGATCACGAATCACCGGCAAACCCGGCATCGGACGTAACACGACCGGCTCCTGCAAATCGCTGAGTTTAGTGATGCAGGCCAGGCCGTTCTTGCCATTGATATTCATGGCATCCGAACCACACACGCCTTCACGACAGGATTTGCGTACACTAAAACTGTCATCCATTTCCTTGATACGTAACAGCGCATCCAGCAACATGACATCGGAGTCTTCAAGCACGACTTCAATGTCCTGCATGTAAGGTTTTTTATCGACATCCGGGTTAAAACGATAGAGTGAAAATTTCATATCAATACACCCTTTTCTTCAATTCAAACGGTTCTACTGTCAGCGGCTTGAGACGCACGGGTTTATAAGTCAGTTTGCGGGCAACGCTATGGAACAAAGAGTGACTGAGCCAGCGCTGGTCATCACGCTCGGGATAATCTTCACGGGCATGTGCGCCGCGGCTTTCCTGACGGGCATGGGCGGCATGCATGGTTGCCATGGCTACCTGCATCAAGTTATCCAGTTCCAGTGCTTCAACGCGCGCGGTGTTAAATACTTTGCTCTTATCATTGATACGCATGTCCTGCGCACGTTGCGCCACCTGCTCGATGGCGCTGACACCGGTTTCCAGCAAATCAGGAAAGCGGAATACCCCGCAATGTTTCTGCATTGTTTGCCGCATAGCCAGGCCGACCTCTGCCACCTTTTCACCTGCGCTGGACTGTTCGAGACGGTTAACCCGTGCCAGCGTGGTATCGGCCACCTGCGCCGGCAAAGGCTTATGTGCCTTGGCTCCGGCAATATCAGCCGCCATTTTGTCCCCTGCAGCCTTGCCAAATACCACCAGGTCAAGCAGGGAGTTGGAACCTAAGCGGTTAGCCCCGTGTACAGATACACAGGCACATTCCCCTACGGCATACAGACCATTGACCACGCGTTCGGATTGCCCGTCGTGGATGACAACCTGACCATCCAGATTGGTAGGAATCCCGCCCATCATGTAATGCGCCGTCGGTACCACTGGAATCGGATCTTTGATCGGGTCAACACTGGCAAAGGTTTTGGCAATTTCACGGATACCGGGCAAGCGCTTGCTGATAATCTCTTCACCCAGGTGATCCAGTTTAAGATAGACAGCATCCTTATACTTACCAATACCACGGCCTTCCTTGATCTCGGTGGCCATGGCGCGCGAAACTACGTCACGACTGGCAAGGTCTTTGGCACTTGGCGCATAGCGTTCCATAAAGCGTTCACCTTCACTATTGACCAGATAACCGCCCTCGCCACGCACACCTTCGGTAATCAGCACACCGGCATTCAACACACCAGTCGGGTGAAACTGCCAGAACTCCATGTCCTGCAACGGCAATCCAGCACGTGCGGCCATGCCCAAGCCATCACCGGTATTGATAAAGGCATTGGTACTTGCCTGAAAAATACGGCCACCGCCGCCGGTAGCCAGCATGGTGGCTTTGGCATGAATGACATGGATTTCACCGGTTTCAATCTCCAGTGCAATCACCCCCAGCACATCGCCCTCGCTGTCGCGAATCAAATCGAGCGCAAACCACTCAATCAGAAACTGGGTGTTGGCCTTGACGTTGCGCTGGTACAGAGTATGCAGCATGGCATGACCGGTACGATCGGCCACTGCACAGGTACGTGAAATCGGCTGTTCGCCAAAATTACGGGTCATGCCGCCAAACGGGCGTTGAAAAATGCGGCCATTTTCCAGGCGGTCAAACGGCATGCCAAAATGCTCCAGCTCGATAATGGCTTTGGCGGCATTGCGACACATAAACTCGATGGCATCCTGGTCACCCAGGTAATCCGAACCTTTGATCGTGTCGTACATATGCCACAACCAGTTGTCTTCAGCCACATTACCCAATGCCGCAGCAATACCGCCCTGCGCAGCCACGGTGTGCGAACGGGTAGGAAACACCTTGGACAGCACCGCCACATCGGCGCCGGACTCTGCCAGTTGCAAGGCTGCACGCAAACCTGCGCCGCCGCCGCCTATGATGACTGCATCAACCTGATGCTGCTGAAGTGTAGTTGTCATGCCACTCACCTTAAAAATTCAATCCAAATAAAATCAATCCAGCCGCCAGCAGGTTGCCAATTACAGTAATATCCACCAGCCATTGCAACATAGCGCGCAAGGTTAAATGTGGCACGTAGTCACGCAATACATCGCGCACCCCAAGCCACGCATGTAACAACATGCAAATAAAAAACCAGCCAGTCAGCACGCGCCACCACCATGGCATAAACAGGGCTTGCCAACCGGAAAAATCTGATGGTGACAACCAACATACGCGCAACAAAAACAGCAGCATATAAATAGCCATGGTTAGCGCACACAAACGCTGTGTCAGCCAGCGGCGCATGCCCGGATATCTTGCTGTAAATAACTCAAACCACATAATGTTCTGTTCCGTTTACCATAGCACCCATACCCAGCAAAGCGTTGACATGGCTCCCAACGCCAATACAACACGGCTGGAAAAACGCGCTTTTTGCAACGTGGTCATCCAGTGCACATCCATCGCCAAATGACGCAAACCAGCAAAAAAATGATGTAAAAATGCCCAGCCCAAAATACTCAGAAGCAACTTCACCGGCCAGTCTTTCAGCACAATTGCAACTTGCTGATAGCCCTGTGCACTGTGCAGCGAGGTATGCAAAGCCCATAATAACAATGGCTGAACGAGAAACAGCAATACACCACTGGCACGGTGCATGATTGACACCATGGCATTCACCGGCAATCGAATCGTGAACAGATTCAGATTTTTTGGGCGTTGCTTTTTCTGTTTTTTGACGATCATGCTGAACAGCCCACCCCTTACTCGCCAGCCTTGGCTGCCTGCGCCACGGCCCCTGCCACATACGCCATCAGACGTGGATCAAAGGGTTTGGGAATAATGTAATCCTTGCCAAAAGAAAGCGACTGCAGTTGATAGGCATCCAGCACGGCCTGCGGCACTGGCTCACGTGCCAGGGCACTCAAGGCCTTGGCGGCAGCCACTTTCATATCTTCAGTAATCTGTTTGGCCTTGGCATCCAGTGCCCCGCGAAACAGGTAGGGAAAACACAAGGCGTTATTCACCTGATTGGGGAAGTCACTGCGTCCGGTCGCCATAATGGCATCCTGACGCACAGCCCATACCTGACTGGGTAAAATCTCCGGATCAGGGTTGGCCAGTGCAAAAATCACCGGATTCGGCGCCATCAACCCAACCAGCTCTGCCGGCAAGCCATTTTTGGCCGAAACGCCAATAAAGACATCTGCGCCTTGCATAGCCTCAGCAAGCGTATTCACTTGACCCGGTGCAATCGCCAATGCGCGATTGTTGTCATGCAGATCATCACGCGCAGTATCCAGCACACCTTTGCGATCGACCATGATGATATTGGTCGCGCCCATTAATTTGAGCAACTTTGCGCATGAACAACCCGCCGCACCCGCACCCAAAAACACAATTTTGGCGCGGGGCAGCGTTTTGCTTTGGAGCTCTAGCGCATTGAGCAAGGCAGCCGCCACAATCACTGCAGTGCCATGCTGATCGTCATGAAAAACCGGGATATCCAGACGTTTTTTCAATTCGTTTTCGATATAAAAGCAATGCGGTGCAGCAATATCCTCGAGATTAATGCCGCCAAACGTCGGCGCAATGTTCACGACTGTCTGGATAAAGTCATCGGGCGTGGCTGCATTCACTTCAATATCAAACACATCAATGTCGGCAAACCGTTTAAACAGCACCGCCTTGCCTTCCATCACCGGCTTGCCAGCCAAGGCGCCGACATTCCCCAAACCCAGCACCGCTGTGCCGTCGGTAATCACCGCCACCAAATTCCCTTTGTTGGTATATTTGTAGGCATTGGCAGGATCTGCCTCGATTTCGAGCACTGGCGCAGCTACCCCTGGTGTATACGCCAGAGACAAATCCTGCTGTGTCGCACAAGGTTTTGACGACTCCACGCTCAGCTTGCCCGGCTTGGGAAACTGGTGGTAATCCAACGCGCGTTTTTTTAAGTCGTCCATGATTTCTCCTTAAGTATTTCTATCTGTTCAAATGATGCAAACACTTCAGCAGCAAGGCGGATGAGCGCAGACAATACAGCGCGCGCAGCCAACCAACCCCAACACCGCTAATGAAAATTCTGGAATCATTCAAGCTCGCTCATGTAGTGGTGGTCGTCAGTAATACACAAGCCCAAGCGCCACTCCATTGGTCGATCACCATAGGTAAAAGACACACGTTCAATACTAAGCAGCGGATAGCCTTCCTTCAGACCTAGCGCTTTCGCAACTTCGGCATCCGCCCCAACCGCCTTAATCCGCTCTTCGGCACGCACCATACGAATACCAAACTGAGACTCATACATACTGTACATGGAGCCATTACTCTCCTCCACTTTGGCTCGATTCAGCCCTTTAAATGGTGCTGCCGGCACAATAATATGGTCATAAATCAAGGGGCGGCCTGAAAAAGTCAGCAACCGCTTCACTTCTATAGTGGTAGCCCCCGCCTTCATTTCGAGCACTCTGCCAATATGGACATTCGCCTTGCTTTTAATGCAGGAAACAAACTCGTTCTGCAGCAACTCCTTCTGGCCATTTTCAGCTGTCAGCCGCAAAAATCGTAATTTCACGTCATCCTGATTGTGCGTAGCAACGAATGTCCCTTTGCCCTGACGACGTATCAATATATTTTCGGTTGCCAGACTATCAATCGCCTTGCGCACTGTCCCTTGGCTCACCTTATAACGTTGCGCCAAATCAATTTCACTGGGGATCATATCCCCTGGCCGCCACTCCCCGCCTATCAGGCTTTGGGTAATCAATACTTTGATTTGGTCGTATAACGGCCGATAACTTGGTGAACCCAATTGCTTGTCCATAGATCACTACTCCATTCGCGTGACGCACGTAGTTTGATGTGTATTTCGCATTTATTCATTTATATCACAACAGATTTAAGTTGTCTATTGTTTTATATCTTATATAAGACATAAGATATTTATTGACAGATAAAAACATATCATGAATAATGTTTTTAACACATTCTCATCGTGAGAGGATTTACCATGACATATGCATTGAGACCCAGGCGCTCCATGCTCTACGTACCAGGCTGCAACCCGCACTACCTGGACAGAGCGCGTACGCTGGCTGCCGATTCCGTGATTCTGGACCTGGGCGACCCAATATTGGTCGACGCCAAAATCCAGTCGCGTGAAAATGTGGTACATGCCGTCGAGCAAGGGGGCTACGGCAAAAGAGAAGTGGTCATCCGCGTCAACGATTTTGACTCCATCTGGGGGCACGACGACATCAAAGCAGTCGCCAATATCGGTGCCGACGCCGTGCTGTTCCCGAATATCGAGTCACGGGAAGATGTATTGCAAGCACAGCAATTGCTGGATGATGCAGGCGGCAAAGACACGCCCATGATGGTGATGATAGAAAGTCCGCTGGCGGTTTTGAATGCCAAGGAAATCGCCGCAGCTTCCGAGCGGATCATCTGTATGGTGATGGCTACTTCAGATCTGATTTCCCAGTTACATGCCAGGGTCACACACGAGCGCTCAGCCATTCTCACCTCTCTTTCACTGGTGATTCTGGCTGCACGCGCCTATGGCAAAGGTGTAATTGATGGCATTACCAGTGATTTCAAGAATATGCATTCCTTTGAATACGCCTGTCGCCTTGGTCGCGACATGGGCATGGATGGCAAATCATTGGTACACCCGGCGCAGATTGCTTATTGTAACGATGCCTATACACCTCATCGCGCAGAAGTAGAACATGCACGCTTGATTATCAAGGCCCTCAAGGAAGCCAATGAAGGGGGGCGTGGCACTGTGGTGGTCAACGACAAGCTGGTGGAGCACCATCACATCAAGGCAGCACAACGACTCATTCAGCTGGCAGAAGCGATTGCCGAACTGGAAGAAGAGTTTATTTAGCACGCACAATCAGGAAGCAGACATGGCATCTAAAATACATACAGGCCGTTTTTTTGAAGATTTCAAACTAAATGAAGTCATTCAACACGCGACGCCGCGCACAATCACAGCTGGCGATTGTGCTATGTACCTTGCGTTCACGGGCACACGCAACCCACTACATTGCAGCACGCCTTTTGCGCAATCGCTGGGTTATACGCAGATGCCGGTAGATGACTTGCTGGCGTTTCATATTGCATTTGGCAAAACCGTGCCTGACATTTCGGTCAATGCAGTCGCCAATCTGGGCTATGCAGATGTGCGTTTTCTGCAGCCAGTCTTTGTGGGAGACACGTTGACCACAACCAGCACAGTGATTGGCCTCAAGCAAAACTCCAGCGGTAAAAATGGCGTTGTCTGGGTACGCTCTACTTCCGTCAATCAGGATCAGCAACCAGTGTTAAGCTGGGTGCGCTGGGTCATGGTGCATAAAAAGAATCTCGATGTGCCAGCGCCTGAAACCGTCATTCCGGAATTACCCGCCTATGTAGAGGCGCAACAACTGCGTTTACCAGAGCCTTTTACTGCACACCATGAAATTTCAGTAGCCACTGGCGGCCGCTATTTCTGGGAAGACTATGCCGTGGGTGAACGACTGCGCCACCCTTCAGGCCTTACCCTGAATGACAGTGACCATACCATGGCCACGCATTTATACCAGAATAACGCGCGTCTGCACTTCGATGCGCACCTGATGCAATCCACACCGCAAGGACAGCGCCTGATCTATGGGGGAGTTGTGATTTCAGCCTGTCGTGCATTGAGTTTTGAAGGTCTGGAAAATGCCTTATCTATCGCAGCAATCAATGGAGGCACACATGCCAATCCAAGTTATGCAGGTGACACCATATATTGCATGACTGAAGTGTTGGAACAATGGGCGCTGCCCCATCCGCAACTGGGCGCACTCAGATTGCGCATGATCGGCCTGAAAAATATTCCGCCTGATCATGTTGAAAACATCAAGACATCGCAGGGATACCACCCGAATGTGGTACTTGACCTTGATATCACCGTTCTTATTCCACGTAAAGGAAACTAATTATGGCCGTTCATCCAAATCAGGCATTGTTTGGCGGGGAAAAACCGTTTCCGGTAATTCCTGCCTGCGAACATTTCGCCGGCAGTGAAAAGCTCATTCTAAAAGCGTTATCCTTGCAAGACCCGACCAACCCAAACGGCGTAGGGCCAGTATTTGATATCACCTGTGACTGCGAAGATGGCGCGGCCAGTGGTCAGGAACAAGTCCATGCTGAAATGATAGTGCGCGTGCTCAACTCCGAGGCCAACCACTACAAGATGGCAGGCGCCCGCATCCATGACTACACCCATCCGCACTGGAAAAAAGATATCGATATTCTGGTGGGCGGTGCCGGTCAAGTGCTCAGTTATTTGACCATTCCAAAATGTACTGACATTGCGCAGGCGCGCGAGATGATTAGCTATATCCAGCAAGTCGCCAAACAACACGCTATCACCCGCGAAATTCCGGTGCATATTCTGATTGAAACCCATGGCGCCTTGCGTCAGGTGCATGAAATTGCACAATTACCCTGGTTGCAAGTACTGGATTTCGGTCTGATGGATTTTGTCAGTGCACATCATGGGGCGATCCCGGCCAGTGCAATGCGCAGCCCTGGACAATTTGAGCACCGGCTGCTGGGTCGGGCCAAAGCCGAGGTCGTCTCTGCTGCATTGGCCAACGGCGTGGTGCCTGCACATAACGTGACGCTGGATCTGAAAAATGTCGAAGTCACTTACAGCGACGCCTCGCGTGCACGTAACGAATTTGGTTTTATGCGGATGTGGAGTATTTATCCAACGCAGATCCAGGCGATTGTGGATGCGATGAAACCGAACTATGACGAAGTCACAGATGCAGCCAATATCTTGCTGTCTGCACAAGCTGCTGACTGGGGGCCGATTCAATATGCGGGTGAACTGCACGACCGCGCAACCTATCGTTACTTTTGGGAAGTGCTACAAAAAGCCAAGCAAACTGGCGTCAGCATGCCGGAAGAAGCCTTGCAGAAATTTTTTGCTTAATTCTCATTTCACCACTAAGACACAGAGGCACCGAGAAAACCCGAGCACTGAAAGAAATATTCTTACAATGTTCTCCGTGCCTCTTGGGTGAACAGGTTTTTTAAATATTTAGAGCGATCACATGAACAATACACTCACAACCCCCGGCGCACGTTTTCGTGCTGCCCTCGCAGCAGAAAAGCCGTTGCAGATTATAGGTGCCATCAATGCCTATCATGCCATGCTGGCGACCCAATCTGGCTTTAAAGCTATTTACTTGTCTGGCGGTGGTGTGGCTGCCGGCTCACTGGGCTTGCCTGACCTCGGCATTTCCAGTCTCGAAGATGTGCTCATTGATGTGCGCCGCATTACCGATGCAGTGGACACGCCTTTGCTGGTTGATATCGATACTGGTTTTGGGGGAGCGTTTAACATTGCGCGCACCATCAAAAGCGTCGCCAAAGCTGGGGCTGCTGCAGTGCATATTGAAGATCAGGTCAGTGCCAAGCGCTGCGGTCACCGCCCCAATAAAGCTATTGTCAGCCTTGAAGAAATGGTAGATCGGGTCAAAGCTGCCGTGGATGCCAAACCATATGATGACTTTGTAGTGATGGCGCGCACCGATGCACTGGCGGTGGAAGGCCTGCAATCGGCGATTGACCGTGCCTGTGCCTGCGTTGAAGCGGGGGCTGACATGATTTTCCCCGAAGCCATGACCGAGCTTGCCATGTATCAGCAGTTTGTAGAAGCCGTGAAAGTGCCTGTGCTGGCCAATATTACCGAATTTGGTTCTACCCCGCTATTTACCGTGGATGCGTTGGCCACTGCAGGCGTTGGTATGGTGCTGTATCCGCTGTCTGCCTTCCGCGCCATGAATCAGGCCGCCCTCAAGGTGTATCAGGGTATTCGCAAGGACGGCACGCAGAAAAATGTGCTTGACCTGATGCAAACGCGTGCCGATCTGTATGCGCATCTGGGCTATCACGCCTTTGAAGAAAAGCTGGATGCCTTATACAAAAAATAAACCTTTACAGCCATTCCCGCCTCCGCGGGAATGGCTGAAGTTTGATTTAAATAGGAGAGTGAATATGGAAACAACTCTTGAAGCCCCTAAAAAGAAAAAAGGCGTGGCTCTGGCCGGCGTTGCCGCTGGTACCACAGCCATCTGCACGGTGGGCCATAGCGGTAACGATTTGCACTACCGTGGTTACGATATTATCGAACTGGCAAACCATGCCACGTTTGAAGAAGTCGCTTATTTGCTGATTTACGGCGAGCTGCCCTCACCACTTCAGCTCGCAGCTTATCATCAAAGGCTCAAAAAGCTGCGCGGCCTGCCCAGTGCACTCAAAAGCGTACTGGAACAGATTCCAGCCAATGCGCATCCGATGGATGTGATGCGCACGGGTTGCTCCATGCTAGGCACGCTGGAACCAGAATCCAGCGATCGCAACACCGCCGGCGCACAAGCGCTGGGCGATAGACTGATTGCCTGCTTTGGCTCCATGCTGATTTACTGGTATCACTTCAGTCACCGAGGTGTGCGTATTGAAGTCGAAACAGATGATGACTCGATTGCAGCGCATTTCTTGCATATATTACATGGCAAAAAACCTTCGGATTTGCATATCAAAGCCATGAACACCTCACTGGTGTTGTATGCCGAGCATGAGTTCAACGCCTCGACCTTTACTGCACGCGTAGTGTCTGGGACACTGTCTGACCTCTACTCATGCGTCACTGGCGCGATTGGTGCCTTGCGCGGCCCAAAACACGGCGGGGCCAACGAAGCCGCGATGGAAATTATCGAACGCTACCAAACGCCAGATGAAGCGGAAGCCGACATCATGGCAAGGATGGCACGCAAGGAAATCATCATTGGCTTTGGGCATCCGGTGTACACCATCGCTGACCCGCGCAATGAGTCGATCAAGGCCGTCAGCCGCGCCCTGTGTGAAGATGCGGGCAATATGCGCTTGTTCGATATTTCTGCCCGTATTGAAGAAACCATGTGGCGCGAGAAAAAAATGTTCCCCAATCTGGACTGGTACAGTGCATCCAGCTATCACATGATGGGCATCCCCACCGGAATGTTCACACCGATTTTTGTGATCTCGCGCACCACAGGCTGGGTAGCACATGCCATCGAGCAACGCATAGACAACAAAATCATTCGTCCGAACGCAGAGTACAGCGGCCCGGATAACAGACCGTTTGTGCCTCTGGAAAAACGTTAGTCTTAACCATCTTTTAGTCACAGAGAGCACAGAGGACTCAGAGAAAAACCTGTTTCTTTAAACGCCTCTGTATGCTCTGTGGCCTAATCTTTATTTGAAAGAAAACTAAATGTCCGCCCATATTTCTAATGTACGCCCCGATCCTGATCAAGTCATTGTAGATATCGCCAACTACGTGGCAGATTTTGAAATTCACTCAAGCGAGGCTTTTGATACCGCACGTAACTGTCTGATGGATACGCTGGGCTGTGGTTTTGAAGCACTGGATTACCCTGCCTGTACCAAACTGCTGGGACCTGTGATCGCAGGCACCATCGTCCCTAATGGTGCAAAAGTCCCGGGCACGTCTTATCAACTAGACCCGATTCTGGCGGCTTTTAATATTGGTGCCATGATCCGCTGGCTGGACTTTAACGACACCTGGCTGGCAGCCGAATGGGGGCATCCTTCTGACAACCTGGGAGGTATTCTGGCCTCAGCGGACTATATGTCACGCAAAAATGTGGCCGAAGGCAAAGCGCCGCTGACCATGAAAGATGTCCTCACCGCCATGATCAAAGCCCATGAAATTCAAGGCGTACTGGCACTCGAAAACAGTTTTAACCGGGTTGGCCTCGACCACGTCATTCTGGTCAAAATTGCTTCCACAGCCGTTGTCACTAAACTGCTGGGTGGCAACAAGCAAGACATCATCAATGCCGTGTCCAATGCCTTTGTTGATGGCCAAAGCCTGCGCACCTATCGCCATAGCCCGAATACCGGCTCACGCAAATCATGGGCAGCTGGCGACGCTACTTCACGCGCGGTCCGCTTGGCCTGGATGACGCTGCAAGGCGAGATGGGCTATCCAAGCGCGCTGACTGCCAAAACCTGGGGCTTTTATGATGTATTATTCAAAGGCAATGCCTTCAAATTCCAGCGCCCTTACGACTCATATGTGATGGAGCAGGTGCTGTTCAAAATCAGCTTCCCGGCAGAGTTCCACGCACAAACTGCAGTTGAATGTGCTTTCCAACTCAATGCAGAAGTGGGCAGTAAATTGCAAACTTTAGAACAAATCGCGCAAATAGATAAAATCGTCATTACCACACATGAATCGGCGATTCGCATTATTGATAAAACAGGCCCTTTGGATAACCCCGCTGACCGTGACCATTGTATTCAATACATGGCGGCGGTAGGTTTATTAAAAGGCAGTTTAACCGCAC
Source organism: Methylophilus aquaticus (assembly GCF_030769565.1). Lineage (GTDB taxonomy): Bacteria > Pseudomonadota > Gammaproteobacteria > Burkholderiales > Methylophilaceae > Methylophilus > Methylophilus aquaticus. The sequence goes on from NZ_JAVCAP010000020.1 coordinate 142,032, forward strand.
AAGACTACGAAGATGCCGCTGCCGCTGACCCACGTATTGATGCTATACGTGACAAAATGACCTGCGTGGAAAAAGCTGAATACACCAAAGATTATCACGACCCAGAAAAACGCTCGATTGCCAATGCCATTCAAGTGTTGTTTAAAGATGGTACTAGCTCCAGTAATATCGCCGTCGAGTATCCTATTGGTCACCGTCGTCGTCGCGGAGAAGGCATTCCCGAGCTGGTCAAAAAGTTTAAAGTCAATCTGGCCCGCCGATTTGATGCTGAGAGGCAAGCAGATATTCTGGCCTTATGCCAGGATCAAACAAAACTCGAAGCAACGCCGGTCAACCAGTTTGTTGATATGCTGACTGTCTAACATCACACAGCCAGAGAGTCTTTGAGGGGGGCGCATTCATGCGCCCTTTTTATTTTTGTATTGGCTGGTATTTGTGACCTGCTCCCCGTTTGCCCAACCCATTCATCAGGATAAAAAAAGCGACCCGAAGGTCGCTTTTTTCAAATCAACATTTTGATTATTGATCAACAATCAGTTTTTGTTGTGACAGCAGATTATTGATGATTGCCGCATCAGAACTCTGACCAGAGGTTAGATCCACACCACTCAACACGATCTGCTGGGTTGTGTTTCCACTGCTAAAGCTGCCAGAAACTGTATGCGCATCACTGGCAAATCCACCATTCGAACTGATATGAACGATAGTATCGCTACCTGATTTCTCAAAGTGCATGTAGTTTTGCAGATTGTTTGGATTCTCGCCTTGCAACAAATCACGAATATCCAGAACATCCCCACCCTGTGCCACTGTCGCTTTATTAAAGTCGGTAATTGTGTCACGCGCAGGATTGCCAGCAACGCCTTCATCACCGCTATCCCATTTGAAGACATCTACACCGACACCACCGGTCAAAGTATCGTTACCCTTGCCGCCAATCAGGATATCATTCCCCTCATTGCCATTCAGGGTGTCGTTACCGGCTCCACCACGCAGAATGTCATTCCCAGCGCCACCATTGAGTGTGTCATTACCATCGAAGCCATAAATAATGTCGTTCCCAGAAGTACCTGTCAGGACGTTGTTACCAGCATCTCCTCCAGTGATCACGTTACTGTTGCTTGCACTGCTTAACAAATCAATATTAATCAGGTTGGCAGAGGTTGCAGAGTCCTGCAGATTGGTACTGTCGGTCGCTGTAATGGTGAAGCTTTGCAACAGGCTGACATCAACCAGCTGCTCATTGACTCTGACGGTGGACAAGAATTCGTTCAACGCCAGATTATCTACAGTACCGCCATCTGCAGCAGTAATCACCATCTTACCACTGGCACCCAACAGGCCCAGGAAACCGCTGTTTTGTGAGTAGTTCACAGACAAGCCTAATTCATTGGCGACGGCCTGAGAATAAGTCATGTATGCAGAACCCAATGTCACTCCCAGCAAAGTGCTATAAGAGATCGTTACTGTACTAATGTTGTTATTCACATCTGTTGCTGTAAAGGCCTGACGGCTAGAGAAGTTGAGTAAATCAACATTCAGCAATCCTGGCAATGTCAGCAAACCAGCCGCGCTAACAGCATTGCCAACCTCGGGAGCAACGGCTGGTGTCGGTACGTAAGTATTATTGTTGGCAACATTCAAGGTCAAATCAGCAGTGCTGGTATCACCATCATTGTCACTCAGGGTATAAGTGACTGTGGTGCTACCCGCTGGCTGGATCGTGCTGGACGTTGTAATCTTGATGTTATCTAACAAACCACCCGTACTATTGGTGTCCACAGATTTAAACTCAACACGCATCTGATTTCCGGTACCGCTAAAGGTATATGAGAAAGTACTCATCGTGAGGTTTTTGGTGTTGACGGTATCAATTACCTTACCATCCACAATCACCTGAATCGCAGAGTCTGTACCCGAGGTATAACCAGAGCGTGCTGCATAATCAAAGCTCAATGTCACAGTGTCGTTTTTGCCAGGATTAATAAAGGTGTACAAATTACCATCACCCTTAAAGTTCTCAATCTCCAGCACGTTGCCATAACTTGCAGAGAGTCCATAGGTTGTGCTTGGCAAAATTTCGATTTTACCGCTTGGATTATCAGTGAACCATCCTAGTGGCACCGGTGTTTGCTGACTGTCTCCGTTCGCGTCAAAAGTGGTATCAACTAATGTGACTTTTGTTTGCCCAGGCGTAAAGGTGTACTTGCCGTTATCCATATCAACCACGAAGCTGCCCGAAGCTGTCTTGACAGTCAGTTCATGCGTGCTTGTATTGTAAGTACTGTTATTCGTGCCTGTGACAGTCAAAGCACCGGTCTTACCATCAAAATTGTAAGTAGTCCCTTCGATGACCAGCGATTTAACGTAACCACCATCGGCACCAAAACCACCACCATCGGTCAGAGCACCTGAAACAGGGGTGGGTACAGTCTGGCTGAGTGCTGCATCCAGCTGTGCAAAGTTAGACACAGGAATGGCATCTGTATCAACTTCAGTGATACCGTTGTATGCGATCTGGTTCATGCTGTTAGCAACTTGTGTAGCTGAAACGCCACTACCAATACCAAGTGCGTATTCATTAATATCATTCGCTTTAAGGAAGGCTTCCCAGGCTTGTCTATCAGCATCACCAGTTTCAAGTCCCCAATTTGGCTCGCCATCTGAGAAGAAATAGCCCACATTTTGTCCTCCAGAAACTTTGCCATTGGAGTTAAATGCTGATTTTGATCCATCTAACGCTGAGTCGTAATTTGTGCCACCTACCGCTGACAAGTTTGAAAGCACTTGTTTAGCCTCAGCAATCGTCACCCATGAGGATGTCTTCTGAGAAGACCCATCAGAGAAGGTCACAATCATGACACGGACATCACCGCCTAAATTGGCATACTGATTGAGCAAATTATTGATAGAAGCAACCACACTATCCAGACGCGAGGTGCCATTTACACCGTCTCTGGTCGCCATACTGCCAGACACATCAATGGTTAACATGATGTTGGTACCTGCTGCACCGGTTGCAGTGACAGTTTGATTGGTAGCCGTTGGCGCATCGTCAGAAACATTCACAGTGATAGACCCAGTAGTCGTCGTGTCTGTATCTTTAGCATTCACCCCAAATGTCAGCGCGAGAGTATCCTCACCTGCCGCTGGGTGATCAATCGGACCTGACAAGCGTACTGCATAGTCACCATCCTGCTCGATAGTGACACGAATGACTTCTTTACCATTTGCAGAACCAATCAATGTTCCGGTGTTGTCACCGGTCCAGGTAATTGCTACACCACCAGAAGTGTAATTTGTTGTAGGCGCTGTTAGTGTCACGCTCTGTAAATCACCGTTAGGGTCACTGATACCCAAGGAACCTGAGGCGATGATATTTGACGAACCTGCATCAATCAAACCACCTGGCAAGCCATCTTCTGAGACTTCAACGGTGCCATTAAGCGTCGTGAATATCGGTGACTGATTCAATGTGTAAGCATAACTATCGCTTGGCACACTGGTGTTGCCAGCATTATCCGTGGCAGTCACGGTATAGTTATGCAGGCCCTTGTTGATATCTGTTGCAGGGGTAAATGTCCATTTGCCATCTTTATCAGCGACGGCTGTACCTACCTTGGTTGCACCGTCAAAGATCGTGACGGTGCTTCCAGCTTCAGCTTTACCAGTCAGTGTAGGCGTTGCATCATCGGCCACACCACCAGACGGAACATTTCCGGTTAAAGTACCAAAGTCATCAAAAATATTATCAATGGTTGGCTTGATCGGTGCTGTGACGTCAACAACATAAGTCAATTGCGTCGTTGCCACTCCCACATTTCCTGAGGTGTCCGTTGTCGTGACTTTTGCATCAATAGTTTTGTCACTATCCGCAACCAATTCGCTACCAGGCACACTCACACTAAAGCCCAACTTACCATCAGCACGCGTCACCACGGTTGTAGCGTACTCTTTACCATTAATAGTCACGATGACTGGGTCACCCAGTTTAGCTTCACCACCCACTGTACCGGTCACTGGCTGATTTACACCAGGTTGAGATTCAGCAATATTAATAATACCGTCACCGCCAAAGTTGGCGTCCAGCGCAATGGTTGCTATCGGTGGTGTCAGGTCCAGGCTGTAAGTCAGCTGCGTTGACTGGCTGGCTGTGTTACCAGCATTGTCAGTCACTGTCACTTTCGCATCGATCGTCTTGTCAGCGTCAGCAGCCAGTTCATTACCCGCTACATTCACACTGAAACCAAGCTTGCCGTCAGCACGCGTCACCACGGTTGTTGCATAGTCTTTACCGTTGATCGTCACAACCACTGGATCACCCAGTTTAGCGTCACCACCGACTGTACCCGTCACTGGCGTGATCGAAGTCGCTTTCGCTTCTTCTATGTTGATAATACCGTCACCGCCAAAGTTGGCATCCAGCGCAATCTCGGCTTTCGGTGGTGTCAGATCCAGGCTGTAAGTCAGCTGCGTTGACTGGCTGGCTGTGTTACCAGCATTGTCAGTCACTGTCACTTTCGCATCGATCGTCTTGTC
>NZ_JAVCAP010000021.1:0-52864 GCF_030769565.1 Methylophilus aquaticus
TGCGTGGGTTCTTCGGGTACGTTTCATTGCTTTCTTTCTCTGCTTTCTGCCGCCTATCGGCTGCAAGGTTAAGCAAGAATATCACTTAAAACACTGTCCAGTTTTCCGGGTCCACCTCTCCTATCACGGATGAGCAAGCGTATTTGCTTGAGCAGAGGCTTGCTGCTTACGGTAACAATCCGCATTTGGGGCAATCATGGGATGAAGTGGTTACGAGTATTAAAAAGCCACAAAGCAACTTGATTTACAATACCATTTGAGATACATTGTATCTCAAATTTAAGGAGATATTCATATGTCATCGACTAGCATGGTTCATGTCAGAGTGGACGAAAAAATCAAGTTGGAAGCAACCGAGACATTGGCATCAATGGGGCTTTCTGTTTCAGATGCGGTGCGTGTGTTTTTGACCAGAGTAGTGGTCGAAAAACAACTACCTTTCCCTTTAAAGGTGCCTAATCCTGAAACACACGCAGCCATGATGGAGGCGGATGCAATTGCCAGTGGGCATAAAGCACGTTTTGCAAATGCTGATGAGTTGATGAATGACCTCGAAAAAAACAGCGGCAAGTAAACGTACCAGGCTTCCGCGTCTATCAGACTATACAAAGTCGTTTCTCAAAGACTGGGAGCGCTTATCTCATTCTGGTCGATATGATATGACGCGCCTCAAAGAGGCCATGACGCTGTTAATTGCTAATGATGCACCGCTTAGCCCGGAATGGTTAGACCACCCGTTGGGTGGCGAGTGGGAGGGGCATAGAGAGTGTCATATTGGCGGTGATTTTTTGCTGGCTTATAAACTGCATCATTTAGGCAAAGTTGAACAGGTGATATTTGTGCGTGCTGGCTCGCATGCGGATTTGTTTGAGTAACGCAAAGATGTCACATACTGTTTGATTGAGCATTCGCTTTTAAATATTCAAGCACCTTATTCAATAAATACACAGGATTACATGCGTGGACAACGTCGAGACCATTGCCATTTCTGCCCTGCAACATGTGGCATTTTGTCCGCGGCAGTTTGCATTGATTCACGTGGAGCAAGCCTGGGAAGATAACTTTTTTACTGCGCATGGGCAGGTGTTGCATGAGCGGGTGGATGGCGGTGCACCTGAGCAGCGCGGTAATACGCGATACGAGCGTTCTGTGGCGGTATATTCTCAACACTTGGGTTTGTCTGGCAAGCTGGATTTGCTTGAGATAGAGGGTAAGGCGGAGAAGCGTTATTTTCCGGTGGAGTATAAGCGCGGTAAATCTAAAACCGAGGATTGGGACAGGATACAGCTTTGTGCACAGGCCTTGTGTCTGGAGGAAATGCGTGGAATAAGCATAGACGAAGGTGCGCTGTGGTATTGGCAGGAGCGCAAGCGTGAGCGGGTTGCGTTAGATGCCGGATTGCGGGCGCTGACCATGCAGGCGATTGCCGAGGCCAGAGATATTTTGACCCGAGGCATCACCCCGCCGCCAACGCCGCATAAAAGCCGTTGCAAGGCATGCTCTCTGGTTGAAGTGTGCATGCCCGATGTGCTGCGCAAAGACCATACAGCGGGGTATATCCAACAATTATTTGATTCGGCCAACCCATGAAAAAACTGCTGAACACCTTGTATATCACGCGGCAAGAAACCTACCTGCACAAAGAGCGCGAGACTATTGTGATTAAGCAGGGGGATGAAAAGCTGGGCCAGTTTCCCGCGTTGACCATAGGCAATATTCTGTGTTTTGGCCTGGTGACAGTGTCGCCACCGTTGATGGGTTATTGTGGTGAGCAAGGCATAGGCTTGAGTTTTTATACTGAGTATGGCCGCTTTTTGGCGCGTGTACAGGGCAAGCAGACTGGCAATGTTTTGCTGCGCCGTACCCAGTATCGCGTGGCAGACGATGCTGTAAAAGCCAACCAGATTGCCAAGGTGATGGTAGCAGCAAAAATTGCCAATGCCCGCAGCGTGTTGATGCGCGATGTACGCAATCATGGTGAAAACCCGGCGATGACTGAAGTCATCCGTCGTTTGGCTGACAGCCTCAAACGCTGTGAGCAAAGCGAAACCGTGGCGCAAACCATGGGCATAGAAGGCGAGGCCGGGGCGAGTTATTTTTCGGTTTTTAACGACCTGCTACACGATGGTGAGTTTAAATTTGAAGGCCGCATACGCCGCCCGCCTACAGACCCGGTCAACGCTTTGCTCTCTTTTACCTATTCACTGATTACGCAAGAGTGCGTATCTGCCCTAATGGGCGTTGGGCTAGACCCCTATGTGGGATTTTTACATCAGGATAGGCCAGGCAGAGCCAGTCTGGCGCTCGATTTATTGGAAGAGTTTAGAGCGCCCTGGGCTGACCGCTTTGTATTAACGCTGTTTAACCGCAAGCAATTACAAAAAGCGGATTTTATTTATGAAGCCAGCGGTGCCGTAAAACTGACGGATGACGCACGTAAAAAAGTCTTGGTTGCTTTTCAGGAGCGTAAACAAGAAGAGATCATGCATCCCTATCTAGAAGAAAAAGTCCCATATGGTTTGCTGCCACATTGTCAGGCGCAGCTATTGGCCAGACACCTGCGCGGCGATACTGCATTTTATCCACCCTACCTGATTAAATAGCCTATGCTGGTGCTGATCACCTACGACGTGAGTGTGCTGACCAAAGCCGGACAAAAGCGCCTGCGAAATATTGCCAAAACCTGTTTGGATTATGGCATGCGTGTGCAAAACTCCGTGTTTGAATGCGAGGTCGCACCAGACCAATGGGTGAATCTTAAGCAGACATTGTTGGAAATTTATGACCCAAAAGAAGACAGTCTGCGCTTTTACATGCTAGGTGCCAAAGGCAGACAAAAGGTCGAGCATTTTGGCATCAAACAAACACCAGACAGCCTGCGTGACCCCCTGATACTATAACCGCTAACATCACGTACTCATCAAAACCCTATCCGGTTATCGCTCCTTAACAATCTGAATTTAAAAGCAATTATTTTGTTATTTTAATAAAAGCTATAAAATAGCTTTGCGAGCGCACGATTAGCGCCTGTACAGGTGCAACGCCTGAATACAAGCGCTAAAAGTCATTCGCAGTCGCGCCCCGCGTGGGCGCGTGGATTGAAACCTGATAGGGATACACGGTAACCATCACACGTAATGTCGCGCCCCGCGTGGGCGCGTGGATTGAAACGATTCCCGGAGGTGGCTGACAAATTAAATAAATCTGGTCGCGCCCCGCGTGGGCGCGTGGATTGAAACAAGTACGCAATTACCACATACAATTAACTTGCGAACGTCGCGCCCCGCGTGGGCGCGTGGATTGAAACAAGACAGGCGCTTCGCAACTATCTCAGGCGCTATGGTCGCGCCCCGCGTGGGCGCGTGGATTGAAACCTGAAAATTGTCAAGAATGAAGCATTTATCATCGGTCGCGCCCCGCGTGGGCGCGTGGATTGAAACTTCTGTTGCTGAAAACGATACATACATCCAACGAAGTCGCGCCCCGCGTGGGCGCGTGGATTGAAACTCCAATGGCAACGAAATATTCTCCCATCGTTAAAAGTCGCGCCCCGCGTGGGCGCGTGGATTGAAACCCTAGGCATAAACAATTAATCGTTTACAGGTCTGGTCGCGCCCCGCGTGGGCGCGTGGATTGAAACCCAGTGGTCGCTGAATTAGAGGATAACTTGAAGGTCGCGCCCCGCGTGGGCGCGTGGATTGAAACAAAGATAAGTGGCTAGATATGTATGGTGATGGTTGTCGCGCCCCGCGTGGGCGCGTGGATTGAAACTATCATTTTAAGCCGCTCTCTGTTTGCTAAAGCTAGTCGCGCCCCGCGTGGGCGCGTGGATTGAAACAGTTTTGAGATGGGCTCTGAGCAGCTCACGAATCGTCGCGCCCCGCGTGGGCGCGTGGATTGAAACGTTAGGCTTCAGGCCAGCAATACCGCCTGAGTGAGTCGCGCCCCGCGTGGGCGCGTGGATTGAAACGCCGTAAATGGCCACAAACTTATCGCGCTGTTTTGTCGCGCCCCGCGTGGGCGCGTGGATTGAAACAAAGTGACTGCAGGCGGTGATGTCACTGTTGTGAGTCGCGCCCCGCGTGGGCGCGTGGATTGAAACTGCAGAATATGCCGCCCGGGCGAAAGCGCTGCGTGTCGCGCCCCGCGTGGGCGCGTGGATTGAAACACCAAGGTTGGCACGAAATCACAACCAACCGTGCGTCGCGCCCCGCGTGGGCGCGTGGATTGAAACAGCGCAAGCCGTGTATATTAATGCCGCCTGTGCGGTCGCGCCCCGCGTGGGCGCGTGGATTGAAACCCAGTCGTAAGAATAATATTTGAGACCACATCAAGTCGCGCCCCGCGTGGGCGCGTGGATTGAAACGTGACAGGCACGTTCTTTTTAGAACTGATGCTGTGTCGCGCCCCGCGTGGGCGCGTGGATTGAAACAAACGAGGTGGTGATGAGTTGGCCACACCAAATGGTCGCGCCCCGCGTGGGCGCGTGGATTGAAACACCTTATCTCGGTGCGGATGCCAACTTGTTGATTGTCGCGCCCCGCGTGGGCGCGTGGATTGAAACCAAAAAATTGCCGTTAACCAAACCGGCTTTGTAAGTCGCGCCCCGCGTGGGCGCGTGGATTGAAACCGGTGACTTATGACCAGGTGCGCAATTATCTCAAGTCGCGCCCCGCGTGGGCGCGTGGATTGAAACAAGGTTGCGCCAAGCTGATCGCCATTAAATCTTGAGTCGCGCCCCGCGTGGGCGCGTGGATTGAAACATCGAATGCTTGCCTTTTCCGGACACAGATTTAAGGTCGCGCCCCGCGTGGGCGCGTGGATTGAAACACAGATCCACAGACAAGTGATCCGGTGCCTGTACGTCGCGCCCCGCGTGGGCGCGTGGATTGAAACTGATGTTTTCTTGGCGTTAGCTGCTTTACAATCAGTCGCGCCCCGCGTGGGCGCGTGGATTGAAACTCTTGCACCCAGGCAATCAACGTCGGATGCTGGCGTCGCGCCCCGCGTGGGCGCGTGGATTGAAACATGTCGTCAGGTTCACCGTCTTTTGCACCATGTTCGTCGCGCCCCGCGTGGGCGCGTGGATTGAAACAGAGATAGCCAAACTCAAGCGAGAGGCACTGCAAGTCGCGCCCCGCGTGGGCGCGTGGATTGAAACAGCGAAGCATCAGGCCATCGGAATGCTTTAAATGGTCGCGCCCCGCGTGGGCGCGTGGATTGAAACAGTACAACGTCGGTGTCCGGCACGGTCGCAACCTGTCGCGCCCCGCGTGGGCGCGTGGATTGAAACACGTAAAAGTCGCCACGGTCTTTAATTGAACCGCGTCGCGCCCCGCGTGGGCGCGTGGATTGAAACCAAGATTAATGCGCTCTTGGTTCATGCCGTTAAAGGTCGCGCCCCGCGTGGGCGCGTGGATTGAAACATACGCCCGGCGGAATCTGCGCATTCCATCGGTGGTCGCGCCCCGCGTGGGCGCGTGGATTGAAACAAAATCTGTACGCTTCACATCCATAGTGTTGGTGGTCGCGCCCCGCGTGGGCGCGTGGATTGAAACTCCCCAAGTGACTTACGCAGCGCTGGCCGCCGTGTCGCGCCCCGCGTGGGCGCGTGGATTGAAACGTGACCTTGAAGTGCATCCAGCTGGCCTGTACCGAGTCGCGCCCCGCGTGGGCGCGTGGATTGAAACTATGCAGTTGATCCGGCCGATACAGGTGGCGCTGAGTCGCGCCCCGCGTGGGCGCGTGGATTGAAACTAATAATTCACACATAATCGTTTACTCCTTTTTGTTGCCCCAGCGCAGTTTGAAGTTAATGCCCCTAGGTAGTCACCAACCATATAATCAACTAAAAAATTACCTACTTTTTTCAGTTAGAAGGCTTTTGGCAGTTCTAATCCCTCGACATCTTGCTGACATATTTCCGCTTTAAGCTTCGTTCCTGTTTTTAATCTTCAGTTTCATTGTCTGGTGATCTTTTGCCTGGCATTGATCCGTAACATTGTGAGGAACAGGTTGTATGAAGGCGATGATACTGGCTGCAGGTAAAGGCACGCGCGTGCGTCCGCTGACTTACGAGTTACCCAAGCCTATGATTCCTGTGATGGGCAAGCCGGTGATGGCTTATCTGATCGAGCATCTGGCGCAGTATGGGGTGGTCGATATTATGGTGAACGTGAGTTACCTGCACGAGAAAATTCAGGATTATTTTGAGGACGGTCACCGTTTTGGCGTGAACATCGGTTATTCCTTTGAGGGCGATATCAGTCACGGCAAGATTGTGCCTAATCCTGTTGGCTCGGCGGGCGGCATGCGCAAGATTCAGGATTTCAGCGGGTTTTTTGATGACACGACGATTGTACTGTGTGGCGATGCGGTGATTGACCTGGACCTGGATAAAGCTCTGGCCGAGCATAAGCAAAAGGGCGCGTTGGTGAGTTTGATTACCATGGAAGTGCCACTGGATAAGGTTTCCGGCTATGGCATTGTGGTGACGGATGACGACGGGAAAATTGTTTCATTTCAGGAAAAGCCCGCCGAACATGAGGCCCGGTCGAATTGGGCCAGTACCGGCATTTATATTTTTGAGCCTGCCGCGCTGGACTTGATTCCTTCTGGGAGCACCTTTGATATTGGCTCGGATTTGTTTCCGCTGCTGGTGGCGCGTGGATTGCCTTTTTATGCCATTAAACAGCCGTTTAACTGGATAGATATTGGCGTGGTCAGCGATTACTGGCGGGTGATGCAGCAGATGATGCAGGGGCAGGTGGCTTCGATGCCGATGCCGGGCACGCAGATTCGGCCTGGGGTATGGGTGGGGTTGAATGTGCGCATTGACTGGGAAAACACCGATATTGTCGGGCCGGTGTATATTGGCTCTGGCTCGAGGATTGACCATTCCACCAAGATTGTAGGCCCCAGCTGGATTAGTCATGGCTGCCATTTGCAGCGGGGGAGTGAGGTCATTCGCAGTATTTTGTTTGATTACACGCGGGTAGGCCAGGATTATCGTATCGAAGAACGTATCGTCTGCGGTGAATATTGCGTGGATAGGGCGGGCCGCATGCTGCATGTGGATGATGAACATTGCGATGTGATCTGGACAGATGCACGTGAGCAGGTGGTGTATCCGGCCAACTATGTGGATAAGGGTGTGGTGGTATTGCCCGGTTGACGCCGTGCCAGTGGCAGAGGCTCTGGCGGATTGTGACACAAGGTCATATTTCTGAAACCTGTTTGTCATCTCGGCTGCTTAGAATTGTCATCAAATTTTCATGGAGTGTTTGCGATGCCGCGTTGTGCTGTCAGGGTTAATGCCGGATTTACTTTGCTTGAGCTGTTGGTAGTGATGGTGATTATCGGCTTGCTGGCGGGCTATGTCGGACCAAAATACTTTCAGCAGATTGGCAAGTCTGAAGTAAAAACTGCCAAAGCGCAGATTGCTGCACTGGAGCAAACACTGGATCAGTACCGGATTGATACAGGACATTATCCAGGCACTGAGCTGGGCTTGAATGCGCTGATGAATAATGTAGCCAATGAACAAAACTGGGGCGGGCCTTACCTGAAAAAAGGCGTGCCGAATGACCCGTGGGGGCATCCTTATCAGTACCGCATGCCTGGACAGCACGGCGAATACGACCTGTTCAGTCTGGGTAAAGACGGGCAGGTCGGCGGCAGTGATGAGTCGCAGGATATCACCAGCTGGTAACAGGCGATGCACTATCAGGCAAAGGTATTGAACGGGTCGGCGTTGAGCGTCATTGAGCTGCAAGCCGATGACGAGCAGGAGGCTTACGCCCAGCTCAAGGCAAAAGGATTGACGCCTGTTTCTTTACAGGCACAGCACGCCAGCAAACGCCGCACACGCGAAAAATTTCCGCTGGCCCTGTTTAGTCAGGAACTTCTGGCGCTGCTGGATTCCGGGCTGAATCTGGTGGAGGCCATCGAGGCGCTTTCTTTAAGGCAAGACCATACACGCGGTGTGTTGCAAAGTATCTTACTGTCCCTGCAACAGGGCAAGTCTTTTTCTGCAGCGCTCGAGCGCCAGCCAGAAGTGTTTCCAGTGCTATATATCGCCACGGTCAAAGCCGCCGAGCGCACCGGCGATCTGGCCAATGCGCTGACCCGCTATATTGCCTACGATACTCAAATCTCGCTGTTAAAAAAGAAGATTGTCAGTGCCTCTATTTATCCGGTGGTGCTGATGGGTGTGGGTGGCCTGGTGATTTTGTTTCTGATGGGGTTTGTCGTGCCCAAATTCAGCAGTGTGTATGAGGGTGCAGGGGGCGATTTGCCCTGGATGTCACAAATGATGTTGCGCTGGGGCACGCTGATTGCCGAGCATGGCGAGCAGATGCTGATAGTCCTGCTGTGTGTATTGGTGGGCTTGGGTTTTTTACTGCGACAACCTGCCTTGCGACAACTGGTGATGCGTGCCATCTGGCGTATTCCGGCTATTGGCGAAAAGTTACATATGTATCAACTGGCCCGTTTTTATCGCACATTGGGCATGCTGCTCAGTGGCGGCACCCCGATTATGCTGGCACTGACCTCAGTGGCTGGATTACTCGATGGCAGTTTATCCGCCAGCTTGCAGCAGGCGCAAGGCCTGATCAGCCAGGGCCAGCCCTTGTCACATGCATTTCAGGTATCGGGCATGACGACGCCGATTGGTGAGCGCATGTTGCTGGTGGGCGAGCGTGGTGGCAATGTGGCGCACATGATGGACAGGATTGCCGGTTTTTATGATGAAGAGCTGGCGCGCTGGATAGACTGGTTTACCAAGCTGTTTGAACCTTTGCTGATGCTGTTTATCGGGCTGGTGATCGGTATTGTCGTCTTGCTGTTATATATGCCGATTTTTGAATTGGCGGGGCAAATCCAATGAGTCAGAGTCCAATAAGCCAGACTCCAACAAACCAGCCTATGGCACTGCATGTCAAGCTGCTGGCCGATGCGCAGGTGCAGGCGCAGCAACAGCAGCGCCGCCCTATCGAAGTACTCGAAGACATGCTGGCGCTGGAACCAGATGCCATGGTGGCTGCACTGGCCAGTCTGCTGAATTACCAGCAGGCGACCATGCGCGACCTGCGCGCGTGGCAAGTGGCCTTTGAGGTGATTACTTACAATCAGGCACAGCAAAAAGAATGTTTGGCGTTTTATGATGAAGCGCAGTCGCTGGTGCTGGTGTTTGCGGACCCCTTCAATCGGCAGTTGCCCCTGTGGGTGCAACATGCAGTAACACAGCCTTTTCAGTGGCGACTGGCGCATAGGCTGGATATCAACGCCTATCTGGCGGGTGAAGAAGAAACCATGCGCGCCATGGATGGGGTCGGCCTGCCAGAGGCGGGCGCACAGGATGGCGACGAAGAGCCGGTCACCCAGCTTTCACTCAAGTCCATCCATGAAGATGCCAACCCGATTATCAAACTGATTAACTCTACCTTATATGACGCCTTGAAAACCGGCGCCAGCGACATTCATCTGGAATCGCATCCCGGTGGGTTGGCCGTCAAATACCGGATTGACGGGGTGATGGCCAGCATTGCCAACAGCCCGGGACTGGACAGCGCCGAACAGGCGATTTCACGCATTAAAGTCATGGCGCAACTGGATATTGCTGAACGTCGCATTCCGCAGGATGGGCGCTTTAAAGTCAACACCATGGGGCGTCTGGTGGATTTTCGGGTATCGATTATGCCGAGTGCTTTTGGCGAGGATGCGGTACTCAGGGTGCTGGACAGAAAAGCCCTGACCGAGCAGGCGCAAGGCTTGAGTCTGAAAGCGCTGGGCTTTGATGCCGAAGTGATTGCCAAATTCAGAAAGCTGGCCAGCGAGCCCTATGGCATGGTACTGGTGACCGGCCCCACCGGCAGCGGTAAAACCACCTCGCTGTATGCTGCCATTTCTGAAGTGAATACCGGTTTCGATAAAATCATCACCATCGAAGATCCTGTCGAATATCAATTGCCCGGCGTGTTGCAGATTCCGGTCAATGAGAAAAAAGGCCTGACCTTTGCCCGCGGTTTGCGCTCGATTCTGCGCCACGATCCGGACAAAATCATGGTGGGTGAAATCCGCGATGGTGAAACCGCACAAATTGCGGTGCAGGCGGCCTTGACCGGGCATCTGGTGTTTTCAACGGTGCATGCCAACAGCGTGCTCGATGTGATTGGCCGCTTTATGCATATGGGTGTGGACCCTTACCATTTTGTGTCGGCGGTGAACGGCATTATTGCCCAGCGGCTGGTGCGTGCGCTCTGCCCGCACTGCGCCGAGCCTTTTACGCCGGATGCTGCATTGCTCGAAGACTCCGGCATCACCGCTGAGCAAGGGCAGGCCATGACTTTTTTACATGCCAAGGGTTGCGGGCACTGTCGCGGCACGGGTTACAAGGGGCGCAAAGCGGTGGCCGAAATGCTGGTGCTCAATGATGAGTTGCGTGAAATGATTATTGCGCGCGAGCCCATCCGCAAATTAAAAGAAGCCGCTGCCAGAAACGGCATGCGTACCATCCGTGAGGCGGCCATCAGTGCGGTGGCTGAAGGCATGACCAGTTTGCAGGAGATCAACCGTGTCACCTTTGTGGCCTAGCACTATCCGCGTACTGGTTCTCGCTGACAGGATACTCGCCGAATATCTGTCTGGTGGGCCGCGTCCACACCGTCAGGTTGTGCAGCAAGCATTTTCTGGCACCGAGCCGCAATATTTTCAGGTTGCCATGCTGTCCTTGCTATCACAATTGCCGGCCAGCCGCTGGCAGCGCATTGCCGTGTATCTGGCTGACCGACATGTACATATGATGGTGTTGCCCGAGCCGCCAATGGCTTTGAGCGCTGCTGATAAAGAGGCTTATGCGCTTGCGATGCTGGCACAAACCTATGGCGAAGAAGCGCGCCAATGGCCCTTCCGCATGCAGGATCACCGTCTGCCATCGCCTGCTCTACTCACCGCGATCCCGCTGCTGGGGCAGCATACGCGTTCGGCAGCGCAGGCAATGACGCTATTCGGTCAGCCCAGGTGGCTGCAGCACACCATACAACCCTATGTCGGTGCATTATTAACGCACAGCCGGCTGCCGGAGGAGGGCTCTGTCGTGATTGCCGAGCAAGGTCTGGTTAGGCTGTTGCATGTCAAGCATCGGCGTGTCTTGCATGCTGCACATTGGTCTGGCGATGTGCAGGATAGTGCATCTATTGCGGATTGGTTGATGCGCGAGCGCACCTTGCTGGCGAGCGAGGATAGCCCTTGCTGCTGGTTGGCTGAAACTACGCACCGGCGCGCGCAGCAGGCCGGACAGGCTTTGTCCACACGTCTGCAAGGCATACAGCGCCTGCAATGGCTGTCGCCTGTACGGGCGGTCACTGGTTTGTGGCAGGAGGTGGCACATGTGGCGTAATTCCTTATTCGCATTCGAGTTCGCGCAGCCGCCTTTTGCCTGGCGACGGCTAACGGCCATTGGACTGTTATTGCTGATGCTGGCCTGTTTCTCGCTGGCATGTGTATGGCAAGTGCAGGCCACCCGCGAGCATGCTGTGAACACGTTGCAACAGCAAGTGGCGCAATTAATGCAGCAACAGTCAGCTACACAGGGCCGACACCCGATATTGGCCAAACATACAGAGGCCAAACAACAAAAGGCCAGTTTGACCGAGGCGCAAAAACAGGAAGCCAGAAAAATGGCAAGTTTGTTAACCATCCGCTGGTTTGATTTGTTGCAGGTGCTTGAAGCACGGCAAACCCGGCAAGTTTCCTTGTTGCAACTGGTGCCTGATGCTGGTCGAGGCTATTTTGTACTGACAGGCGAAGCTGAAAATTATCAGACCCTGTTGCAGTATGTTGGCAGCTTGCAGCAAGCCGCGGCATTGCGCGAGGTGCACTTGCAAAAACATCAGGTAAATGAAGCGCATCCGCAACGCCCGGTCGTATTTGAAGTACAGGGGGGCTGGCAGCCATGAATCCTCTGCAAACTGCCTTGGGGTCACAGTGGATATGGTGGGTACGCCGTGTCAGTCATGTGGTGGGGTGGGTGCCATTGGTGGCGCTGATGTTATGCCTGATCGTCGGTTTCAACCTTGCGCAGCAAACAGCCGCTTACCGCCTGCAGGCGTTCCATTTGCAGCAGCAACGCCAGCAATTGACTCGCCAGTTGGAACAAAAAGACGCTATAGCAGCCCCCCCGCAAACCGGGGAGCCAGAGGCTGCAGACCTGCCAGTCAGTGAAGAGGCGCAGATGGCTTTGCTACTTGCACAGATGCCAGCGGTCAACGAGTTATCTGCCCGCATGTTGCAGATTGCTGCATTGGCACACAAGCACCATATTCCGCTCAATGTTGGTGATTATCAATGGCAGCCAGCCACTACCTACAAGGCCAGCCACATTCAGCAGTTTGACATGCGCTTTATGATTCAGACTGACTATCTTACTTGTCGACGTTTTGTTGCAGATATACTGCAGCGCTACCCGTCTATGGCGCTTTCAGGCTTGGAGTTACGCAAAAACGACACGCTACAACCAACCATTGAAGCCACCTTGACATTCTCGGTATTAATGAGAGACCTCGATGCAACCCGCTAAAGCCATCAGTCCATCCATTACGCAATCCGCCAGTCAAGGCTGGTGGTTGTGGGGGGGGCTGCTCGTCACATTGGGGCTGGTCTATTGGGTTAGCCAGATACCGGATGATGCGCCGGAAGCAGACGATATTGTCATGCGTCGCCCGGCCAGCGACAGTCAGGCCACTACTGAAAGTGTGAAGGCGACAGGCGCTGAACCATCCGCAGCTGTGCCAGCGTCGCCAGTGACCAAGACCGGGTTTGTCTGGCAACGTCCTGCGATTGCGCCCAAAACCCGCCATGCCTTATTTGCGGCCCATGAGTGGTTGCCACCGCCGGTAAAAGCTGCGCCGCCACCGCCGCCAGTCGCCCCACCGGTGCCCTTTGCGTATATAGGCAGTATGGAAGAGATGCCTGAAGGCCACACAGTGATACTGATGCAGCAAAAGAAACTGTTGATGCCGAGGATGGGCACGCAGGTGACGCCGCAGTGGCGCCTTGACCGTGAAGATGCGCAGTCTGTGTATTTTACTTACCTTCCTCTGAATCAGCCCAAGTTGTTGAGCAAAACTGGCAAGCTTGTCGTTTCGCGTACACAGACAACCGACCCCTACGAAAGTAACGCATCAGAAATGGCCAATCAATGATCAAAAATATAGCCATCACATCCTTTTTATGGCCTCGCCCCTGGATTTATTCGACGATTTGTTCGGCATGGATACGATCCAATGCAATGGCCTTGTCTACCTTGCTAATGCTGTCTGCTTGCAGTAGCTACCCTTGGCAGAAAACACCAGAATTGTCGCCCGAGGGTAAAGTGCACATGCTGGCCAAAGAGGTGGCCGAGCATCCTGGTGATGTGGCATTACGCAACCGCTGGTATCGTGAACGTGAAAATACCATTAATGATTTGTCGCGTGATGCCGAGGCTGCTGATGCACGCGGAGACATTGCTGTTGCCAAAGAGATTTATGCCCGGATTTTGACACTGGATCCAAATAATCGTAAAGCGGCCGATTACGGTAATCTCAATATGCGTGAACAAGCCCTGAATAAGCAGATAGAAAATGCCAAACGACAACTTGATCAACCCAAACAAGCGCAGAAAATAGTACGTGATGTTCTACTGGAACGTCCTGCCAATGCCGAGGCCAAGGCACTTGAAAGCAAACTGGTCGGCATGGATACGCGAGCCCGTACCGCCCTGCCGCAATTGAAAAGCAACATGAGCAAGCCGGTTTCGCTTGAGTTGCGTGACGCCAATTTGAAAGTGGTGTTTGAAGCGCTGTCACGTGCGACCGGCATCAACTTCGTTTTGGATAAAGATATCAAACCCGAAAGCAAGGCCTCGGTATTTGTGAAGAAAATGCCAGTGGAAGATGCCATTGACATGGTGCTTGCCAGCAATGGCATGCAAAAGAAAGTGCTGTCACCCAACAGTGTGCTGGTGTACCCGGCCACACAACAAAAAAACAAAGACTATCAGGATCTGCTGATCCGCAATTTCTATTTCTCCAATACCACAGCCAAGCAGTGTGCCGATATGTTGCGTACTATCCTCAAAATTAAAGACATTTATGTGGATGAGCGTCTGAACATGCTGGTCATACGTGATCGTCCGGAAGTGCTGATTCTGGCTGAAAAAATGATCAGAGCACAAGACTTGGCCGACCCTGAAGTGATGCTTGAAATTGAGGTGCTTGAAATCACTCGCAACAAGTTGCAACAATTGGGGATCACTTATCCCACGAGTTTAACCGTGCTTAACAGTCCGTTGACACTGGAGACTATTCAGGCAATCAAGTCCAGTACTATCGGGGTGAGCCCGGCGCCAGGTGTGCAATTTAAAACCACGGACAGTGATTTGAATTTATTGTCCAACCCTCGCATTCGGGTCAAAAACAATGAAAAAGCCAAGGTTGTGGTGGGCAACAAAGTACCCGTGATTACCACCAATACCACCGCCAATGTTGGCACCTCTGAAAGTGTTTCGTATATTGATGTTGGCCTGAAACTGGATGTGGAACCCAAGATTATGCTGGATGACTTTATCAGTATTAAAGTCAGTCTGGAGGTGAGTTCGCTCGGCGAAGCAATCACGCTGAGCAATAACTCCAAGGTATATAACATTGGCACCCGTAACGCCAGCACAGTATTACGCCTCAAACATGGTGAAACACAAATTCTGGCAGGCTTGATTCAGGATTCGGAGCGGAAAAACGCCAATAAAGTCCCCGGTTTGGGTGAGATCCCACTGTTGGGGCGTTTGTTTTCCAATAATTCGGATGAAAAAAACAAAACAGAAATTGTGTTAGCGATTACGCCTAAAATTATCAGCAACGTCAGTTTGCCCGAGGCGAGTTTCTCTGAATACTGGAGTGGGACCGATAGTGTGATCTCTGACAAGCCTATGTTAAACAACACGCCCGCGCCAGCGGCTCCGGCAAACCGCATGCAGGAAATACGTGATTTGCAATCGCAACGCAGGCGTGAGTTGAATAATGCAGCCGAAACACTGGAGCCTGCGGTGGTGGATCAGAACAGCACTGCTGATCCGGCATCCAGTGCACCGTCTGCCAATACGGACCCCCAGGCTTCACAAGCCACTTCTGACAACTCGGCCCCTGTGAATAACGAAATCGCATCACCCTCAGATACCCCTGCGACCAACGCCTTGGAAACAGAGCAATTGCCAGCGTCCAAACTGGTGGAGCCTGTGGTGATTCCATAATGCGGTTTTCGGTACAGGCCATGCAGATGAGGGCAGTCTCAAGTGGAGGGTTTACCCTGGTGGAAATCATGGTATCCCTGGCCATTATTGGGGTGATGGCGAGTGTGGCCATGCCCATGATACAAGTGACCATACAGCGACAAAAGGAGCAACAGCTCCGCGAACATCTGCGCGAAATTCGCCATGCCATTGATGCCTATAAAAAAGCGGCGGATGACGGGCGCATCAAGAAAAATACGGATGCGAGTGGTTACCCGCCAGACTTGCAGGTGCTGGTCGATGGCGTGGATGACATCAAGGATGTGAAACACAAGCGTCTGCGTTTTTTAAGACAGATTCCTTATGATCCGGTATTGCCAGCCAGCCAGCGTAAAAGCACCGGTGCTGGTGGCTCAGATTGGGGACTGCGCAGTTATGATAGCCCGCCAGATCAGCCTCGGTATAGTCAGGATGTGTATGACGTGTATTCACAAAGCCCGCAAGTCGGCTTGAATGGCGTGCCTTATGCGCAATGGTAATGTTTCTATCCTCGTGAAGCGCCCCTCTCGCCACCGGGGATTTACCCTGATGGAACTGCTGGTGGTGCTGTCTATTCTGGCCTTGCTGCTATCACTGGCGGTGCCGCGCTATTTTTCGAGTGTGCAGCGTGCCAAAGAGCAGGCCCTCAAGCAGCAACTCACCACCACGCGCAAAGCACTGGATGCGTATTATGCCGATCAGGGGCAATATCCCGACACTTTGCAAGATCTGGTCAGTAAGCATTATCTGGACAAAATGCCGTGGGATCCGATTGCAGAAAGCAATGAAACCTGGGTAATTAATCCGCCAGAATTGCCGCTCACCGGTGGTGTGTACAACTTGCACAGTGGTGCGGCAGACCAGGCCAAAGATGGCAGCAATTATGCGGACTGGTAGAGTGTGTGATTTGGCCGCGGCGGCTCACCGGCAGGACGGATTTTCGTATATTGGAGTATTGATTACGCTGGCGATTGCGGCGATTGGCATGACCGGGGCCACCATGCTGTGGCAACACCAGGCACAGCGGATCAATGAGGCCCTGCTGCTGGAAACCGGCGAAGCGTATCGCCTGGCGATTGGTCGTTATTACGAGGCCAGTCCTGGGCCGGTTAAACAATATCCACAAAGTCTGGATGTATTACTGGAGGATCGCCGGTTTCCGTTAGCCAAAAGGCATTTGCGCAGAATACTGCCGGATCCCTTTTATCCGCGTCGGCCAATAGGAGTGATTCAACGTGACGGCAGGATTGTGGGCGTATTCAGCCAGTCAGAACTGGCGCCGATTCGTAAAAGCGGGTATCAGGAGTTTCAGGAAAGCTTTAAAAACGCCAAACACTACAAGCAATGGCAGTTTATCTATGAACCGAATACGCTGACTACCCTCGAAGACAGCTTATTCAACTAATAGGTGATGGCTTGCTGCGCTGCCAGCTGTTGTTTGAATGCGTGATAATACGCCAGTACTTTAGGCACGTAGCGTCTGGTCTCGGCAAATGGAGGAATGCTGTCATGGTGTGTTTTGACTGCATTTGGCCCTGCGTTGTACGCAGCCAGTGCCAATTGCATATCTCCCTTAAACATGGCCAGCAATTGTTTTAAATAGTGGGCGCCCAGCATCACCTGTTGACTGGCTGACCACTGTTTGAGCGGGACGGTACTTAATCCACGTGCGGTGGCAGGAAGTACCTGCATCAGCCCATAGGCCCCTTTGGCTGAGACAGCTCGCGGGTTGTAACCAGACTCCACAGCAATCACCGCATGTATCAGTGCGGGCTCTATTTGCGTATCGCGCGCTGCTGCTGATACTTCTGGCTGGTAGGGAGGAGGGGATGATAAGCGCCAGCGCTTTAATGCCAGGCTTAATTGCGGTTGATCGCTGAGCATGCTTGCATCTTCCTGATGGTTGCTGATCAACACCTCTTCGCTATCTGTACTGTCCATCCACACCTGTTCGGTGAGCTGGATGATTTCCCCCGGATTGTCTGCATAGACTGGTTCGGCATGCGCTATCGTTATGCCTGTCAGCCATAAGCATGTAAATAAAGTGAGTGGAGTACAAGTCATCATCGTGAGCCAGCTTGACATAAAACTGTGACAGTTTGATGAGTGCTTGCGCGAACCTATTGAAATCGTGCTAGAGGCTGCTGTGCGTGCATAGCCCGTAGGGCACCTCTAATCATTCAACTTCCGTCGCGATACTGTGTTGCTCATAAAAAATTTCTCCTTACATCTCCACTATATGCGGCGACTAAATTTTTTAATCGCGCCTCGTCTGGCTTAGCAATTTAAATTATCAGAGGCGCCCTGTAGTCATAAAAAAATATGTTTTTTACCTCTGCGGCACAGCCTGATTACAGGCTGTTTAGCGGGCTGAAATGATCCATTGTCATCAATCCATCAAACAAATGACATCTGGCAATCATTTTTATGTCACATATATTGCGCACACTTGCCGCAAATTATATGAATGTGGCAAACACATGACGACCATCCTATCGACTCCGCAAGATCAGATTGACCCATGGGAACTGACGCTTAGCGAAGAGCAGCGTCTGGTATTTATGGAGGTGATTGAAGAATCCCTGCGCCTGCATCATCGCTCGCATTTCTTTAACTGGCTGCAGCGCGGCTTTCAATATCTGCTGGCGCATGAGGTGGTGATCGTCGGCGTGCGCGGTGTTGAACGTGCCAGTTACGATTACGAGTATCTCACCTCCAGCCGCTATTTTGCCGACGCGCAATTTGATGCCGTATTGCATGAAGAACATGGTGTCGTCAGTCAAGCCTTTCAAAAGTGGACCAGATTAGGCGTGCCGGTATTTTGTAACAACCAGGTGCCAGAACTGGATAAAACTAATTTCAGTGTGACGCATGCGGATGAGGGCTTACTACAGGCTTCAGAGCTCAAAAGCTTTGTGGTGCATGGCTTTGGTGATGAGCACAGCCGTATTGCGACCCTTGTCATGTTTGGCCGTTTAAATTCTCCGGCCAATGCCTTGACTGCCCACCTGCTTGAGTTGTTAATGCCCCATTTGCATTGTGCGATTGTTAAAGTCACTGCCAATAAATGTCCCTCTGTGCTGGCGACCACTGCCCGCAATGGCCGTGTCAAGCCGCTGAGCAAGCGAGAACTCGAAGTGCTGGAGTGGCTGCAAGCCGGTAAGACCAATTGGGAAATTGGCAATATCATGCAAGTCAGTCCGCTCACGATTAAAAATCATGTACAAAACATACTGCGTAAACTCGACGTAGAAAACCGCAGTCAGGCCGCCAGCAAGGCCCTTAAACTGGGCTTGATCACCCGCAAGCAATAATCCCGCGCCACATCTGCTGCATACAGACTAGTCCGATATGACTAGTCCCCACTCAAATCCCGTCACATTCACTGTTTACACTTAAAAGCTAGAAAACTTTTTAAGTGGCACCGCGCTGTCTAGTCTCATCAGACTACGCAAAAAAATAATGATGTCACGCTGAGGCCGCAATATTCTCGTGGTAATGCGTTTCAAAGAATTTCTCGGCATTCGTTGAGTTTGCTCTTTCATTTTTGGTAATTAATCTTTTGGTAATAAATTCTAGGAGAAGTATATGAAATTTCAATTGAAAGCTTTGACAGCAGCATTGGTGTTGTCGGCAGCCTCTTTGTCAGCGCAAGCGGCAATGGATACTGCAACCTCCACTGGTAACGGTAGTTTTGTACTGTCTATGTGGAATCAGGCCAGCGGTACTTCAGCAACCTTTGATCTTGGCTTTAACTACAATTCATTCAGTGATTTGGTCAACCAAGGCACTTTTAACCTGGCAGCAGGTGACTATGCTGATGCATGGAGTACTTTCACTTCATTGAGCACATCTGGCACTACAAAGTGGGCTATTTTTGCGGGTGATAACCTTGGTACTGCAAGAACTGTTGGTTCACGCGGTTACTACACCACAGCAAACAGCCTGGATGGTATGTCACAGCTTAGCTCAACGGCTGCGGTTTCAAATGTGTTAGCTGGCTTTGATGTGTATGTTGATGCCAACAATAACATTAGTACTGGTAATCACAGTTCAGTTGCTAATGGTGCTAGCACTGCAGCATTAACTGCTGCTGCTGGTGCTGGTAGCGGCCTTGCTTACGGTAGTGGCAAAGCTGGTGGTGCAGGTCCATCTGCCGGTGCTGAACTGGATAGCAGCTTGCAAATGTTGCAGATTTTAACGCAAGGTACTGCAGCACCTACCGCTAATTTTATGGCAGATGCCGGTGGTACTAACTACACATTCAAATTGTCATCAAGTGGTTTGCTTTCAGTGATCTCTGTAACAACACCAGTGCCAGAAGCAGATAGCTACGCGATGTTGCTGGCTGGCTTAGGCTTGATGGGCTTGGTTGCTCGTCGTCGCAAAGCTTAATCATTAATAATCATTACATTAAGCCATGAATAACGGCCAGCGCTGAAGCTGGTCGCCAATCAAACTTTATAATTTAAGGAAGCGAACATGTTAAAACTTAACAAATTGGCCATTGTATTAGCAGCCACATTTTCTGCAACCACTGCTTTTGCAGCTCCAGTGACTCCAACAGATATCCAAAATGCATCCACTTTAAATCAAGCTTGGATTACAGGTGCATCTGCTCCGACTTTGAACGTGTTTTTAGGCTTTGCGGCTGGTTGTGAAGCCAACACATTGGCTATGTTTCACGGTGGTACTGCAGACGTTGCAAATCCAGGAGCCAGTAATACTGGTAACGCATTTGCCTATGCTTGCAAGCGTGGCGGCGTAGTTTCTGTGTTGTACCACACCAACCAGGGCGGTTCATTTAATGCTTATGCACCTCATGTGCCAAATAACGTAGCTGGTACTGGTTTTGGTGTAACAACTAACCTGAATCGTTTGGCAAATGTGGCCAAAGCTAGCTGTTCAAATGTGGGGTCTATTACTTCACTTACCCCAGTTACACCAACTCAACCTGAAAACCCAGTGCCAAACCAACCAGCTGTTCCAGTTTACAAATGCTCAAACGCTGTGATTAATGGTTTTACAGCAACAGACAACACACCTAAAAAACCAGCTGGTGGTTTCTCCGATGTTGAAGCCGCATTGTTTGGTGTAGATGCCTCTTCTTATGGTACTGAGCTTGATGCTGGTGTAACCCAGGTATTCGGTGTGATGGCCTCCCAGCCGCTATATCGCGCGATGCAGGTTGCACAACGTATCTATGCTTCCGAAGCTGATGCAATTGCTGCTGATCCAAGCTTTTTGCCACAGAATGCACCATCAATCAGCAAGGAACAGTATGCTTCATTGGCCTCTGATCCGCTGGCAACATGGGCGCCATTGGGTGTGGATGATTCCAAAGAAGTGATTATTGCGCGTCGCGTAAATACTTCAGGAACACAAGGTTCTTCCAACGCATTTTTTATGGGCAACCCATGTTTGGGTAACCCAAGCACAAGTTCTGTACTTTTCCCAACAACTGCCGCGGATAGTGATCCAGGTTTTTACAATGTGGTTGAAGGTGGGGAAACTGCAGAGGTACGTACTGCTATTTCAAACGCGTCAACAGCAGGTAAGTTTGCAATTGGTGTGGTGTCTCTTGAAAACACAGATGCTGCAGGCAGACGTTATTTGAAAGTTGAAGGTGTACATCCAGCAGCCGGTCCTAATAATACGACAGATGACAAGGCTCGTTACACATCAGCACAAGGGCAATACCCATTCCAGATTGAATTGAAAGCGTTTGTTGCTAATGATGCCAAAGGCACTTTTGGTGAAACAGCTATCAACCAAATCATCAGTGGTGTTTCATCCGTGCAATGTAATATTGTGCCACGTGGTCTGGTATTGAACTCTGCTTCAAGTGCTTGTTCTTCTGCTAACTCAGGCATACACATTACCAGAACTACTCGCAATGGTAATAACTGCCGTCCATTGACATGGAAATTCTAATGAAAGATGTAGTGTAGCCAAAAGCTATATAACTCTTGTTAAAAGCACACCTTACCAGGTGTGCTTTTTTTTGCTAATTCAAATTGATGTGCATATAAGCAATTTATTGTTTGTTTTCCAGAAGCCAAATGCTTGATGTTGTTGCAATTTAGGTTAATGAAAGTGAAATGCGCTGTAAGCTTTACTCGCAATGACCCACTCGGGCTACTTAAATCATCTGGCGGACTAGTCCTTATTTCATCTTTGTGACACGTTACGCTTACAAAATGACAGCCTTGTAATGCGCTGTCCTGCACAGTATTGGGGTCTGAAAGGTGATGCAATTGTTTCTTCGTGTGATGTGTGTGGTGTGTTTGCTGTTTTCCTGGCGGGTTCAAGCGGAAGGGTCTGCCCCGCAAGCATCTGAACAGCTGAATGCATGGGGGACAGATAGCCAACACATTGCACCGGCTGAAGTCGCTGTTGAAAAGTCAGAAGGCTTTGATATTTTTGAATATGTGGTTAATGGCAACAGCGTGCTGACCGTTAGCCAGGTCGAAAAAGCAGTTTATCCCTATCTTGGTGAAAATCGTTCAATTGACGATGTGGAAAAAGCCCGCAGTGCACTTGAAAAAACCTTTCATGACGAAGGCTATTTGACCGTGTTTGTGAATATTCCTGAGCAGGAAGTCAACGGCGGCGTGGTCAAGCTGGATGTACTTGAAGGCAAGGTTGAAAAGCTCAGTGTGCTTGGCTCAAGGTATTATTCGCTGGGTAAAATTAAACAGAACGTGACCGAGTTTAAAGAGGGTCATGTGCCACATTTCCCCACTGTGCAAAAGCAGATTGCTTCGGTGAATACTAATCAGGATCGTGTGGTTGCGCCGGTGTTGCGGCCTGGTAAGTCCCCTGGCATGGTGGAGGTGGATTTGAAGGTGGACGACAAGTTCCCCTTGCATGCCAGTATGGAGTACAACGACCGTTACACTCCGAACACCACCAAAACCCGGTTGTCCGGCAACTTGCGTTACGACAACCTGTGGCAAAGCGATCACAGTATTGGACTGGGTTTTCAGGTAACCCCTGAAGATCAAAGTGAAGTCAAAGTGTTTTCCGCGACCTATGTCATTCCCTATGCAGGCGATTACTGGGCTATGTACGGTGTGGTTTCTAACAGTGATATCAGTGCGGTTGGTGATGTGAATGTATTGGGTAACGGTAATATTTATGGTTTGCGTTACATCCACCCGATGCCTAGCCCTATCAAAGGCTTTAACCATAACCTGACCCTGGGGGTGGATTACAAGGACTTTAAAGAAACAACTTCTTTATTGGGCTCAGATAGCTTTAATACGCCAATTACTTACCTGCCATTTTTGATTGGGTATACAGGCAATTTGGCGACTGCCGCCAGTACCACCAAGCTCGACCTGAATTTTATTTTTTCGACTAAAAGTTTTGTCAACAGTGATGAAGAGTTTGATAAAAAGCGCGCATTTGCACGCCAAAATTTTTCTTACCTGCGTGGTCAACTTGAACATACCCATACCTTACCTTACCAATGGCAAGCCTATGGCTCGATTGGCGGGCAAGCCACCGGCGATCTGCTGATTTCTAACGAGCAGTATTTCCTGGGCGGGCTGGATACCGTCAGGGGGTATCTGGAAGCCAGTGCGCTGGGTGATCAAGGGGTAAACGCCACTCTGGAACTGAGAACACCGCCTTTGCAAAAGTATCTGGTGGATGGGTTTAATGATGTGCGGCTGCTGGCTTTTTATGACTACGGCTATGCAAAGGTGACGGATCCAGGGGCATCCCAGATCGCGCGTTTTGTGTTGGCTTCATATGGCGTGGGTTTAGATATCAAAGCCGCCCATGGCCTGTTTGCCCGGCTGGATTTTGCGCAAGCCTTGCGTCCGGTCGGCACGGTGGATAGAAACGATACGCGCTTGCATTTTAAAGTGGGTTTTGACTGGTAATCGTCAAAACAATCAGTGGTTGCAATTGAGGTGAGATGATGAATAAATTACGTTTTAAACTGGTATTTAGCAAGCGTTTAGGCATGCTGGTGCCGATTGCCGAAATTGCGCGCAGTCATCAAAAATCCGTCTCGATTTCGCAGCCTGTTGTACTCGAAGCCACCACCTCTGATCCCAGCATGACACCACTCTGGCGTTTGGCTATGGGCCAAGCCGCTTTGTTGATGGCGGGTTGCTTTGCGCTGACCTCGGGCGCCCTATGGGCTCAGGATGCCAATACACTGCCTACCAATGGAAATATTGTTTCCGGTGCTGGTGTGATCAACGTCAATAACAATGTCATGGATGTCAATACGACGACCAATCAAGCGGTCATCCGCTGGGACAGTTTTAATATTGGTGCCAATGCCGGTGTGAACTTTAATATGCCCAGCACTGCATCCAGTGTGCTCAACCGAGTGATGGGTGATTCGGCCTCCTTGATTCAAGGTATGCTTAATTCAAATGGGCATGTGTATATTGTGAACCAGAACGGCATTTACTTTGGGGCTGGCTCACAAATCAACGTCGGCTCGCTGACTGCAACCACGCTCGATAACATTGCTAATAACACCATTGAGAATATTTATAATCAGGGCATTTTGTCTAACAAAACCGCCCCGGTATTTTCGTTTGCAGATGCTGTAGGCATTATTGATGTCGCTGGCAAAGAGGTCGATGCACAAGGCAAAGTGGTCAAAGAAGCCGCCAAGATTACGACGACAACTGGTGGCAGAGTGATGCTGCTGGCGCCGGATGTGAAAAATAGTGGTGTGATTCATGCGCCAGACGGACAAGTCATTCTGGCTGCCGGTAAAACTATTTATCTGAGCACGCTGGATAAATTTGCGGGCCTGCTGGTTGAAGTCAGTTCCGGTGGCACGGCGACCAATCTGGGCGATATTTTCGTCAATAACGGCAATGCCAGCATGATTGGGCTGGCGGTGAATCAGGAAGGCCGCATTTCTGCGACCACCACCATTCGCGCTAATGGATCAATCTATCTAAAGGCCAAGTCGATTACGCAATACGAGTCACCACTGACCGACATCTACGGCGATGTTAAGCTCGGTGAAGGGAGTCGTACAGAAGTAAGTATTGCCGTCAACGATACCGAAACAGTCAAAAATGCCCAGAGTATTACCAAATCCAATATTGAAATTACAGGCAAAAACATTGCTATCGAGGGAGCTGTTGTCGCCAACAGTGGTGTAATAAATGTAGCAGGTAAAACCAATTCTGGCACTACCTCGATTTACGTAGGTGATAAAGCACTGATAGATGTCTCAGGGGTTGATGCCACTGCGCCTATGTCGCGTAATCAATTAGTGATCGACTTGTATTCGCAACAGTTAAATGACTCCCCCATATTGAGAGGCGGTGCACTGTTTGGAAAAAAACTTTACCTTGATGCCAGAAAAGGGACTGGTATTATCAGCCAGTCAGTGATTGATGATGCATTGCTTTCACAAGATCGTACCATTTCCGAGCGCATGACTACGGGCGGTACAGTTTCACTGGTTGCTGACAGTGTGGTGACCAAAGCCGGATCTGTCATAGATCTGTCGTCCGGGACAACTACATACACCCCTGGTAACATCAGAGAAAGCCGTTTGTTTTATAACGGCAAATGGATCAATGCTTCCGAAGCCGTTGCGGGCGTTCCTTACAGCGCGATTAACGATGAGTACAGCATTACCAATACACGTTGGGGTGTGACCAAGACCTGGTCATTGACTTCAGCCGCGAATGGACAATACCAGGCCGGTTATACTGCAGGGGCTGACGCCGGTAAGTACAATGTTGAAGCTACGGCATTGGCTTTACAAGGCGATGTGATTGCAACCCGAACAATCGGTACATATCAGCGGGGTGACTATGCAGGTGTGAGCACGCCTACAGGCGGTTCGCTCAATATCAATTATATCGGTTCTGGCAGTTTTAACATTACTGACCAGGTGGCTCTTCTATCGGAAGCCTTTACAAGAGACTCTAGCCTCAGTGATGAGCAAAAACAGCAAAGTGAATTAAGCACCCACGTGTTTTCTCAAGGCATTAACAACTTCACGCTCAATGCCAGTTCGGCCAAGGTTAATGTAAACGGCGCAATCAATGCCAGTGCCTCCGGAAATATTACGATTGATGGGGCAGCCGGCGTAAATGTTTCAAGAAATATCACTACTGCTGGCGGTAATATAAAGCTGGCAGCAAGCAGTACAGCAGATGTTGTACTAGGCAACAATGTTAAAATCAGTACCGCTGGATTATTCACCAATGATTTGCCAGGGGTACAGGGCGCTATGCTTAGCCCCGTTGTTACCCGTGGCGGGAATGTCACCATCACAGATGGCCTGGTTATGAAGGACGGGGCACGCATTGATGCAAGCTCTGGTGCCTGGGTGAAAAGCAATGGTCAGATTGTCTCTGCGCAAGGGGGCAATGTTGAGGTCACCCTGGCGCAAAACTCAATTGCCGACGGTGCAATTACTTCCTACGGTTTAGGCGCGAATGGAACCCAGACCAGCGGAGGGCACCTGGCTGTGCACCTGCAAGGCGTTACTGGCACCAGTGGTGTAAAAGATGTACAGCTTGGTGGCACAAATACTCAAGCGGCAAATACGCTTTGGTTGTCCGAAGCATTCTTTAAGTCAGGTGGTTTTTCACAATACGCTATTGATAATCAAAGTAATGTATTTGGTTCAATCGTGGTAGGGGACCAATCTGGAAGTACTACAGTGATTCACCCCGAACAGGCCACACGTTTTATCTCAAGCGCGACAAGCAGTATGCAAAGCGGAGCCATGCTGGACACTATGACTTCAACAGTCATGATGCCATCGTTTGCAAGACAACCAGTTTCACTCAGCCTGAATGCAGGTAATCAATTTACGCTGCATGAAAATGCATTGTTAAGTACTGATGCACCGACGTCGCTGACTGGTGCTAGAGGCAATATTAATATTAGCTCTCTGGGGCAAATGACCATTCTGGGAGATATTGATGCACCGTCTGCCAATGTGACATTGGCTATTAAATCACAGCCCGGAAGCGCCACAATTCCTAACGCAAAATTTGACAATACGCTCAGTCTATTTGTCGGTGAAAATGCCTCTATCAGTGCCAAGGGTTCTTACATTGCACCACCATCCGTAGATGGTACTTTCCGTAGCCGGGCGGTTGCAGATGCAGGCAACATTTCTATTTCTGCTGAAAATGGTGTTCTGATTCTTAAAGAAGGCAGTCAACTGGATGTGTCTGCCGTTTCTGGTGCTATTGATTTGTCTGTTAATAGTGGCTTTTCACGTCAGCAGGTAGACGGTAATGCTGGCAGTATCAGGCTTGCTGGCCGGGATGGTATGGCGCTGGATGGCGATTTACAAGGGCAGGCCAGTGGGCGTGGGGCGGCTGGTACGCTGCTCTTAAGGTTAGGTGGCGAAGATGCCGTGGGTGTCGAGGGTGATAACAATACCCCATTGCTTTATGCTGCTGGACAACGTTTATTAACTGTTACACAGCAGTATCAGAAGGTCTCGGACAACAACACGCCTGGCTCTTTGACAACAAACTTGATTGAGGTATCCGACCCGCGGAAGCCTCTTACGAATGCAGTTGGTAAGGCACAGATTTCTGCACAACAAATTAACAAGGGTGGTTTTGATAATGTGACATTACGGGTCGATAATGTGCAAGAAAACACTGCCAGTGGAGTGGTTTTTGAGAGCGGTCTCACTTTGAATGTGCCTACATTACTGACTTTGGATGCTTCCTCATTTTCCGGGCCAGCGACAGTCAATACAGCCGCATTGATCATTACTAACAGCAATGCAACGACACTCAGCAATCCGACGCTGGGTACGGGTGAAATGCAATTAAATGCCGACTTTGTCGATGTGATCGGAAATGTTGCTTTCACCAATATCAATAGCTTGCAAATCAAGAGTACTGGTGATATCCGCGTGGGCGGCATCAGAACCCGATCAAGCACCACAGGCTCTTTGATCACCCCACAAAAGTTGGTGATGGATGCAGCGCAGATTTATCCGGTGACAGCACATGAATTTGATATCAAGCCAACTGGCAGCAATACCGTCATTGAAGTTAAAAATAGTGGTAACCGTTCCAGTCAGGTTCCGCTTTCTGCACAAGGTAAACTTACATTAACAGCAGACAATATTATTCAATCAGGGACGTTACGCGCACCACTGGGAGAGATTAATCTTAACGCTACAGAGATGCTTGTGCTTGGGGAAAATAGCCGGACGTCTGTTTCGTCCGAAAACAGCTTGATCCCTTATCTGGTGACCACGCTTGGTGGCAGTCGCTTGGTGGCAGATAAGGATAGTACGCAAAGTGATGCACTTCCATATTCAGGCAAAAAGATTTTACTTAACGGTAAAAATGTCGATATGCGAGAAGGTGCAACTGTTGATATTTCCGGTGGTGGTGACATGTTGGCGTACGAATGGATTCAGGGAATAGGCGGCACGGTTGATGTGTTGAATCAGAGTGGTTATTACGCTGTGATGCCTAGTCTGGGCAATCAATATGCGCCATATGATTTCAACATGCAGAGCAATTCAGATGTAACACTTGGTCAGGCCATTTATCTATCGGGTGGCAATGGACTGTCTGCTGGTAAATACACATTGTTGCCAGCCCATTATGCCTTGATGCCAGGCGCTTATCTGGTGAAAGTAAATGGCACGCAGACGCCTATCAACACTACGCTGGCACAATTGGATGGTGGCTCACTGATGTCAGGTTACTTTACCCGCCTGGATGACAGTAGCCGAGGCCAGTTTAATAGTTTTAGTGTGTATAACGGTAATATCTTTACTGCCAATGCTGGCACCAAAGACTACAAAGGTCCGGCAGAGTACTTGCTGACCTATTTAAACGATTTTTATAGCAAACAGGCTTCGGCCAATAACACCTCACTGACATTGGCAAAAGATGCGGGTCAACTTTCCATCCAAGCCCTCAATCAGCTGGAGCTGAATGGCAAAATTACGGGTCAGGCGGTCACAGGGGGCAGAGGTGCGCTGGTCGATATCTCCTCTAATCGGATTGAGGTGGTTTCTACCTCAGTTGCCCCTACATCGGGTGTGCTGACCCTAAGTGCTGACCAGCTAAGCAAGATTGAAGCAGATAGCGTGTTGTTGGGTGGCAGTAGAGCGGTAACAGGTAATCAACAGACCATTACCACCAATGCCTCGGAGGTCACCTTCTCAAACGATGCGGACCATGGTGTCGTGATGAAAGAGTTGCTGGTGACCGCCAAAAACGAGATTCGTCTGGAGGATGGCGCGTCTGTTAAAACGACTGAACGTACGGGCAATAGCGCTGGTGTCAATGAGTTACAAACCGATGGGGCAGGGGCCTTCCTTGCTATCTCCTCAGTTAATGATCTTGCGTTTGACCGTAATAATGCGACCACGGCTTCTGGCAATATGGTAATTGGTTCTGGAGCCAACCTCGAGGCAAGCCGTTCAGCTGTGCTTGACGCCAGTCAGCAGCTGGCATTGAACGGAGATATACGCGTTGGTGAAGGCGGCTCACTGACCCTGGGCACCAATCGCTTCCTGTTAGGCGATAATATCCCGGCAGTAGACGGCACCCGGCTGGACCAGAAAACCCTGCTTGCTTTCGGTGATCTGAACAAATTAAACCTCAATAGCTATCAGAATATTGATATTTACGGGGCGGTGAGCCTCGGCAGTGAGCAGTTAAGCCTCACACTCAATACCAGTGGATTGGCCCATCATGGCGATGGTGATGTGCAAATTCGGGCAAATACGCTCACTTTGAAAAATACCCAGGATGGTAGCGTCTTTAATGCGCCTGCTGACGCAGGTACATCCAATCTGGTGTTGAATACCAAAAATACCGTGCTTGGTGCCACCAAGTCAGTAAAAGGCAACCAGCAACGCTTTGATGTACAGGGGTTTGAGACTGTTAATATCAATGCACAAGAAGCCATAACCACCGCTGGAACTGGTCAGTTAGAAGTGAAAGCCAACCAGACCCAGTTAAGTGCTGCAAAAATCACCGCAGAAACAGGCAGTACTTATGCGGTGAACGCCAGCGGCAGCCTGGTCACAAGTGCAAATGGTAGTGCACTGGCTGAAACAACGGGTATCGGTGGCAAACTGTCACTGACTGCGGCTCAAACCACTATTAACAATACGGTTGAGTTACTGGCAGGTCAATTTAATGCTACCTCTACAAACGGTGATTTGAAATTAGGTGCCAGTGGCAAAATTATCACACGCTCGGCCACGGTGCAGTTTGATCAAACGCATGCAAAAACCACAGATGCCGGAGATGTGAGCCTGACCTCTAATACTGGCAATGTAGATATTGCGCAAAATGCCTTGATTGATGTGTCTGGCGGTAGCCAGCAAGGCGAGGCGGGTCGGTTGACTGTCAATGCCAAGAATGGTGAGTTTCTGGTGGCTGACGGCTCCCTCAAAGGAAGTGCTAGCGCAAACGAGCGTGCAGGTGAGTTCGCGCTCGATGTTAAATCACTTAGTAATTTCAGTGCCGTGAATCAAGCGCTAGAAACAGGGCAGTTCAATCAGTCTCGTGATATTAGGGTCAGAATGGGCGATGTCAATGTCCAGGCGGGTGATACAGTCACTGCCAACACCTTTATACTGGGAGTGGATGCTGGCGATGCCAATATTGCCGGAGCCATTAACGCTGATGGCAACAAGGGTGGCAATGTCGAGATTTACGCAAATGGTCTGGTCAAACTCGCCAACACAGCAAAAATTACTGCGCGCGGCCATCAAACCAACCAGTCCACAGGCGATCTGCAGACCGGTTCTGGCGGTGATGTCTTGCTTTCCTCCAATAGCTTGAGTACAACGAATGCTGTCTCAGCTGACGCAGGGGCAATCATTGACGTGAGTGGATATGATAAAACAGCCAACAATAATGTAGGGGTTGATGGTGCGGATGGTTCGGTGACCTTAAGAGGTCAGCGTGGCACGACGGGAACTGCGAATACGGTAAATGTTGCCTTCAATAGTACGGGTGCCATTAAAGGTGCCAGCGAGGTGCGGGTAGAAGGGGTAAAAACCTATACCAGCGCTACATTTGATAACAGTATTGCGGGCCTGGTCACTGATACCAATAGCTTCTACGATGCAAATCCGAATGCGGGGAGTTATGCCAATACGCAAGATGGGTTGGCAGCACGAGTTTTACCACATATAGAAATTAGAAGCACAGGAAACATGACGTCAAACGCAGATCAGAATCTGCGAGCATTTGGCAATTTACAGGTGGGCAAAGGCGGTACGCTGACATTAAGGTCAAGTGGCGATCTCTCGCTGAACGGCACGTTGAGCGATGGGTTTAGCACGACAACAACAGCCGGTATTTTGCAGGCAAACACGCAAACCTTTAACTTTAATATGATTGCAGGTGCTGATTACACCGCTGCTAATCAGGGTGCTACGCTTGCAGGAATTGGCAATTTTAGCCTTGCGAACGGAAAAATGGTGCGTACTGGCGAAGGTGATATTACGGTAGTTGCCGGAAATAACATTGAACTTGCAGCAAATGCCAATATTTACACTTTGGGTAAAACGGTCTCAAATATTGATGGTTTCACGGCACCGCGCACTGCTGAGTCTTCACGAGATAGAAATGCCTATAACGTGAACGGTAGCTATGTAAATAACGGCGGTGATATTGCGCTGCATGCAGGGAATAACATCTCTGGTGTACTGTCCGGGCAGACTGTGAACGAATGGCTATCTCGACAGGGCAGTACAACCGCAGATACAAGTTGGTGGATTAGAGCCGATCTCTTTAATCAGGGGGTGGCCGCTTTGGCAGGAGGCCATGTAAACATTAGTGCTGGTAATAATATCTCTAACTTGTCTGTCTCTTCAGCAACAAATGCACAATACGACACGGCAGGGACTGGTGCCACTGGTAACTCTGTGGTCAATGGAGGCGGTGATCTGAATATTCAGGCGGGCGGCAGTCTGACCAATGGTATCTATTACAGTGGTCGCGGTTCAATCAATATTCGTGTAGACGGAGATATTCAGAAAACGGGCAATACCGGCACTGCAATTGCCTTGCAAGATGCTCAAGCTGATGTACGCGCCAGAGGCAGTGCGTTGATTGAAACGGTCTATAACCCCACCTTGTGGATGCAAAACGTCAAGGTGACGACAGGCAATAATCTGACATTTTTTAATACCTATACAGATAACAGTGCATTTAATGTGACTGCTCTGTTGGGGAATTTGACGATAGGTCAAAATGACCCTGGCAGTTTAAATAATGGCACTTTGTTTAATGATGCTGACAACTCACTGGATGCGGTGACCAAAAATGATATGGCTGCCATTCATCCTGGCCTGGTGAACGCCACTGCGTTTGCAGGGGGGATCACAGTGAATAAAATCATTGTTGCTCCATCAGCCAACGGTGGCCTGAGTTTGCTTGCAAATTCTGATATTGTTGGAGCAGTCTCTTCGGTTGGACGTGATAAACCTGTCGCTCAAATTCTGGTATCGAATGCTGATAGTACAAACAATTTGACGATTAAAAATCCGTTTAGTGGTAAGCCCGCTGACAATCTGGAATTGTTTGGTGACTTAAAGTACGGCAACAAGCTAAGTTCTGTGAATACGGGCACTTCAAATTCAGTCGTGATTATTTCCAAAACCGGAGATATCAATTTGCCAGGCGACCCACCTGCTACGCTCGCTGCAGAGGCAGCAGGTTCCGGCGCATTTGGTCTGAAGTCATCGATGCCAGCCTATATTTCAGCTGCCAAAAACCTGACCTTGAACGCGTCCATTCAGCATAACAATCAGGATGATGTGAGTTATTTGAAAGCGGGTAACGATATCGTGATGAAAGCCAATCAACCACTTGCCAAGATTGAGGTCAATGGCCCGGGTGATTTGATTGTACAAGCGGGCCGGGATATCAATCTGGGTAATTCTGCCGGTATATTGTCACGGGCAAATAATGTTAACCCTAACTTGCCAACGAACGGTGCCAATATTACTGTACTTGCCGGTGTAGGTGAGAAAGGAGCGGATATCGCAGGATTTATCAGTTTGTATATTGATCCGCAGGGTCGCGGGCCGTTGAGTTTGCAAGATGCCTCGGCATTGAACGATTATCGAAGCAAGGTCAATGCAATTGTGCAGACCTATATGGAAAAAATAACGCAGAAATCCCTGACTGTTGTAGAGGCGATGCAATTGTATCTGGCATTGGATACAGAGAAGCAGGCACCATTGGTTTATGATGTGTTTAGTAAAGAAATGGTCTTTGCGATTAAAGACTATGTGCAGACAGCGAATACTGAAAGAGGTGATGCAGTCATTAATGGATTATTCCCTTCACAAAATAGTTACAGCGGTAATATTTCCATGTATCAAAGCCAGATCGTCACTGCACGTGACGGCAATATCAATTTGCTGCTGCCTGGTGGCTTGCTCAATGCCGGGGTAGCGGCAGATTCGGAAAACTTGCCGCATGGGATAGGGATTATTACTGAGCGTGGTGGTTACATTAATGTTTACGCCGACAAAGGCTTTGAAGTTAACCAGTCAAAAGTGAAAAGTTTGTACGGTGGGGATTTAATTGCCTGGGTAAACAACGGCGATATTGATGCCGGACGTGGTTCCAAAACAGCGGTATCCATCCCTGAGCGGATTATCAATATTGATAATCAGGGCAATGTGGTTGTTGAAGTGAAAGGCGTCGCCTCAGGCAGTGGCTTGGCCACAGAAACCTATGACCCGGATGGTCCTAATGGTTCACAGACGGCGCCTAAGGCAGGGACGGTTTATCTGGCGGCACCACGCGGCGCACTGGATGCAGGTGAGGCCGGAGTTTCTTCAGGTGCTGACTTGTTTATCGGCGCGCAGGTGATCAACAACGCCACCAATATTACTGCTGCTGGTGCTTCCTCTGGCGTCCCCGTCGCTGACACTGGTAGTCTGGCTGGTGCCGCCCTGAGTGCCACCAGCACCGCCGCTGGTGTGAGCAATAATATGACTGATAACCTTGCCAACCAGATGAACAATCAAAATGTAGCGCCAAAAGAGCTGCCTGCGATTGTGACGGTGAAAACTATCCGGCTTGAAGATTAGGTTTATTACCACGTTTTATTCTCATCGCCACAACGCCCGCATTTGCGGGCGTTGTGCTTTGTAGCCCCCTTCCTGACTATGTTGCAATCATAGTTCCTGTCGCAAAAGTGCACTCAATCCCCATGCTTGCCTAGTCCTAATTACCCAGTGTATCCGCTGCAAACTTAATAAGCGGGCTGCGGATTGTTGATAAATTATTCAGGTTGATTGTTTGGTGGTTAACCTTGTGGAGTTTTGAATGAAATTAAAAAAATTGCAGTGGGCGCTGGCATTGCTGGGCTTGTCACAGATTGCTTTACCGGTTCAGGCTGGCGTGGTCATCAGCCAGATTTTTGGCGGTAATGGTAGCGTGCTCAACCAGGATTATGTCGAGTTATTTAATGCCGGAAATGTCGCTGTCGATATCAGCGGCTGGTCTGTGCAATATGCCAGTGCCACTGGCACCGGCAACTTTGCAGGCAACGGGGTGACTACCCTGTTCGGTATGTTGCAGCCGGGACAATATTATCTGGTCGGCCTGGCAACGGGTGGCAGCGGCAGCGCGCTGCCCGCAGTGGATGCCGGGAGCACTGGTCCCAACATGAGTGGTAGCAATGGCAAGGTGATATTGCTCAATCAAAGTACCGGCTTGGCATGTAACGGCGGCTCAAGCCCATGTACTCCCACACAACAGGCACAGATCGTGGATCTGGTCGGTTATGGCACTGCCAATTACTTTGAGTCGGCTGCAGCGCCTGCACTCAACAGCAGCAGCGCCTTGTTCAGAAAAAACAATGGTTGCGATGACAGTAATCATAACGGTAATGACTTCGTCACGGGCACGCCTGCGCCTCGCAACCGTAACAGTGTGTTAAACGTATGCGATGCATCAGGCGGGGGCTCTACAGGCAACCAGCCGATTGTCACCAGCTGTCCTGCACTGGTGTTGCAGGTGGGGGAGGCCGGTGGCGTGTTGCTGACTGCCACCGATGCCGACAGTGTTGTGAATACAGCCGCGCTACAGTCTGCCCCGCTGGACGGCGTCAGCTTGTCAGCGCTGGTTGCTGCCGCTGGCGAGGGCAAGGCGGCGACGGTCAGCCTGCAAGTGGATGGCAGTCTGCCTGCGGGCAATTATATGGTCGATGTGCAGTTTGCCAACGATGAAGCGCAAACCGCCCGTTGCAGTGTCAGTGTCACGGTACAAAACAGTGCCTTGACCCGTATTTACCAGATTCAGGGCAGCGCTTTGGGGACGGCTTCCGTCAGCCCGCTCAATGGGCAAACAGTGACCACCGAAGGGGTAGTGACCGCTGTGTTTCCTGGCCTCAACGGTTTTTACATGCAGGACGCAAGTGGGGACGGTAATCCACTGACTTCAGATGGCGTATTCGTGTATCTGGGCACGGGCGTGACGCCGACAGTGTCTGTTGGTCAACAGCTGCGTTTGCAGGCACTGGTCAGCGAGTTTAATACTGTGACCCAGTTAAGCAATGTCAGCAACCTGCAAGTGTTAAGTTCGGGCAATGTCATCCTGCCGACAGCGCTCAGCCTGCCGGAACAGACCGAGGGCGACCTCGAAGCTTACGAGGGCATGCTGGTGCGTATCAGCACGCCAATGACTGCCTCGCAAAACTATTTTCAGGGGCGTTACGGTCAAGTCAGCCTGTCTGCCGAAGGGCGCATGGTTAAGCCGACGAATCTGTATCCCGCCAACTCTGCCGCAGCGTTGCAACTGGCCGATGACAATGCCCGTCGTCGGTTGATGCTGGATGATGGCAGCAGTGTGCAAAACCCCAATCCGATTCCTTACATTGGCGAAGACAACACCCTGCGTGCTGGCGATGTGGTGGAAAATCTCACCGGTGTCATTGATCATGGCTTGATTACAGCATCGAGCACGGGGCCGCGCGATTACAAACTGCATCCGACTACACCCGTGCAGTTTAGTCGTGAAAATCCGCGGTCGGCAGTCCCTGCCAGCGTGGGCGGCAACGTCAAAGTGGCCAGCTTCAATGTGCTCAATTACTTTACCACCTTTACCAATGGTGCCACTGCCAGCGGACAGACTGGTCAAGGGTGCAGCTTGGGCAACAGCGTCTCCGCTTCCAATTGCCGTGGTGCCAATAACCTCATCGAGTTCAACCGCCAGCGCAACAAAATCATTCGTGCTTTGACCGCGATCAATGCCGACGTGGTGGGGCTGATGGAGATCCAGAACAATGGTGCAACGGCTGCACAAAATCTGGTCGATGGCCTGAACGCACTACTCGGCGTCAATACCTATGCCGTGGTTGCTGACCCTGCCAGTGGCACTGGCACGGATGCCATTAAAGTGGCCATGATTTACAAACCAGCCAAACTGGCACTGGCGGGCACTGCGCTTTCCGATACCCACAGCATCAATAATCGCCCGACTCTGGCGCAAACCTTCAAGGCGGCTAACGGCGAGAAGTTTTCGGTGCTGGTCAATCACTTCAAGTCCAAAAGCTGTTCTGATTCGGCCGGTGCCAATGCTGATCAGGGCGATGGTCAGGGCTGTTACAACCCGCAGCGTATCGCCCAGGCCAGCCGTCTGTTGCAGTTCATCAATACTGTACAAGCACAGGCGGGTGATCAGGATGTCATGGTCATCGGCGATCTCAACGCCTATGGCAAGGAGGATCCTGTCTTGACGCTGGCAGCTGGTGGTTTGCAAGATCAGATTGCACGCTTCGCCGGTGACAGCGATTACTCCTACGTGTTTGATGGTGAGTCTGGTTATCTCGACCATGCGCTGGCCACCAGCAATATGGCGTCGCAATTGACTGGTACTACGCACTGGCACATCAACGCGGACGAGCCTTTTGTGATTGATTACAACACTGAGTTCAAGCCGCAGGACCTTTACCAGGATTCACCTTACCGTTCGTCTGACCATGACCCGGTGTTGATCGGTCTGCAACTGGTAAAAACCGTCGGTGGCAGCAGCCAGCGTGACACGCTGACCGGGACTGCCGGTGACGATGTCATCAGCGGTGGCGCCGGGGCTGACACCCTGACCGGTGGCGCCGGACGTGACACCTTTGTTTACCAGAGTATGCGTGACGCCATGGACATCATTACTGACTTTACGCCGGGCCAAGACCTGCTGGATATCACTGCGCTGCTGCAAAGTCTGGGCGTAGTGAACAGCCAGCCTTTTGCCGAGGGGATTGCCCGCTGGGTGAGTGTGAGTGGTGGCGTGCAATTGCAGATTGATGCGGATGGGGCAGGCCCTGCCGCTGCCAGAGCCCTGGTCACCTTGAAAGGATTAGCCATGAGTCAACTGGACGCACACAGAGATGTGCGTTGGGAATAACACTTAACAAATCAATAAGTCGTATTTTGAAACCCTAACGAGAGGATTGATGATGAAAAAAATGAGTATCTTGATGGCGATGTTGCTATCCGCCCAAGCCAATGCGGCATTGAATGCAGGCGACATTATGTTTACTGCCTTTAACGCCGATGAAGATGGGCTGTCATTTGTGACCTTTGTCGATATTGCTGCCAATACGGCGATTTATTTCAGCGATAACGAGTGGACAGGCAGCGCATTCAATACCGGTGAAAGCTACAACCAGTGGATTTCCGGCAGCGTACTGAGTGCCGGCAGCGTGGTCAGACTGTCGTCTTATGACACCGCCAGCCTGTCTGCTTCAATTGGCACCTTGTCGCGTGTCACTGTCAGTGGCAGCAGTAACTGGGGCATCAGCAACAGCACTGAAACCGTGTATGCCTATCTGGGCAGCAGCGCGACAGCGCCGACCACCTTTTTGACCGCGATTACCAATGGCACGTTTGCCACAGATGGCAGCTTGACCAATACCGGTTTGATCGCAGGTGTCAACGCCATGCAGTTGACCTCTAAAGCCGGGGCTTCGAGTAACCCTGACTATGCCGAGTACAACGGCGTGCGCAGTGGTTTGAGCAACTTCGCTGATTACAAGGTGCAGGTGGCTAACGTCAATAACTGGAATGTGGATACCGCCAACAATAGCA
Organism: Methylophilus aquaticus; assembly: GCF_030769565.1. Classification (GTDB taxonomy): domain Bacteria; phylum Pseudomonadota; class Gammaproteobacteria; order Burkholderiales; family Methylophilaceae; genus Methylophilus; species Methylophilus aquaticus. The sequence continues at coordinate 37,374 of NZ_JAVCAP010000021.1, forward strand.
ACTCCGCCGCCCTGATTCCGAATACCACCGCATTTGCCGTGAGCACAGTCCCTGAACCTGAGTCGCTGGGCATGTTGCTGGCAGGTCTGGGCTTGCTCTCTGTGCTGCGCCGCAAGTTCCGCTAAATGCACCCACTTAAATGCACCATAATTGATGGAGAATGTCATGTTTAAATTGAAACAACTCACCCTGTGCGTTGCCTTGACCTTGACGGCAAGCAGCGTCTGGGCTGAAGGGGTCACCCTGTTGCATGTGGGCGACCAAGAGAGCTGGTTACTCTCCGCCCAGGGTAACCTGCGCGATAATAGCGGTCAGGCGATTTCATTTTATGGCGGTATCGACCGTTTGGCGACCGTGATTAAAAATGCCGAAACGGCTGCCGACAGCGCCGGACGCAGTGTACTCAAACTCAATGCGGGGGATGCATTTTTGCCCGGTCCGCGTTTCAAGGCCAGTCTGGATAACTTGAGCAGCGCCTACATGGGCGGTCAGGATTTTTACGATGCCATCGCGCTGCGCCAAATTGGCTTTGACGCCATGGTCGTGGGTAACCACGAGTTTGACCTGGGCCCCGAGATTGCCGCCCGTTTTGCCGAGGTGTCTGGCAGTACCTACCTGTCCGTGAATCTTAACTTTGACGCCACCACGGCGTTTGCCAGTTTGAAATCAGCAGGCAAAGTCGCCCCGTCCAAAATTGTGACCACCAAAGCCGGTCACAAAATCGGTTTGGTCGGTGCTACGACACCTTTGTTGCCCAATATTTCATCGCCAGGTGCGGTCAATCTGTTTGCTTACGATCCGTTTAACACTGAAGCACAAAACTTGCAGGCCTTGATTCCCCTGATTCAGGCAGAAGTGAACCGTTTGCGTACTGAGGAAGGCGTGAAAACTGTCATTCTGATGAGTCATCTGCAAAATTCGGTGAATGAAATAAATGTGGTGGTGCCCGCGTTGCAGGGCGTCGATCTGGTCTTGTCTGGTGGTGGTCACGAACTGATGGTGGATGTCGATGACGCTTTAATTAATGGTGGTGTAGCTGCTACCTATGCCTCACATCCAGTTAATGCTACCGATGCACTGGGCAAAACCGTGCCTGTGTTGACCAGCCATTTTGGTAACCGCTATGTCGGTCAGGTCAACTTCAGTATTGATGATGCTCAGGGTACGTTTACCGGGATTGAATCAACCAAAATGATGCGCGTGTCCGGTGCCAGCGCCGATGCAGACCGCGTGACTGGTGACGCCACCATTCAGGCACAAGTGGTGACACCGGTACTTAACTATATCACTGCCCTGAACGCACAAATCATTGGCACAACCGCAGTCAAACTCAATGGCCCGACCCATACCTCATGCACGCCGGCCCCTTGTACTTTTGTGGCAGGGGTGAGAAATGCTGAAACCGGCCTGGGTAACCTGGTGGCCGATGCCATGCGTTTTGCAGGCAAATCTGACGTGGCGATTCAAAACGGAGGCGGTATCCGCACCAGTATTGCTGCGGCAGGCAATGTGTCAGTGGGTGATACTTTCAATATTCTGCCATTCACTAATCTGGTCAAGCGTGCGCCCGAAATGAATGCCAGCCAGTTGAAAGACATTCTGGAGCATTCCGTGATCAATGCAAACGCCACCGGCGGTAACAATGGCCGCTTTGCGCAAGTGTCTGGCATGCAGGTGGTCTACGATACGCGTCAAACGCCACGCGCCAGTACCACGGCGACAGACCCGGCACCTGTTGGCACTGGCAACCGTGTCCGCCGCGTTGTGCTGGATGACGGTACTGTGCTGATCGACAATGGCGTGGTGGTCAATAACAGCCGCACATTCTCTTTCACAACCATTGATTTTACAGCAGCTGGCGGTGACGGCTATCCGTTCCCGGCGAACGGCGTGCAGTTTGAAAATGACCCGTTCACCATCACCTACCAGGAGGCCCTGGCCAATTTTATTCAAACACCAAAATCAGAAGGTGGATTGGGTCGTTTGAACAATGCCGATGGCGATGAAGTGACTGCCAATATGTATGGCCTTGAAAATCAGTATGACCTTGGCGGACGCCTGATTGACCTGGCGATTGCCAACAGCACACCGGGCGTGACGCGCAACGGGTCGGCTGCCCGCGATACGCTGGTGGGCACCGCAGGCGATGATGTGATCAATGGCGGCTTGGGTGTAGACATCCTGACAGGCAATGCAGGTAACGATGTGTTTGTGTATAACAGCATGCGCGAAGCGGGTGACACCATTACCGACTTTACACCCTATGCAGACAAACTGCAGCTAAGCGGTTTGCTGGCTTCACTGGGTGTGTCATCCAATGTGGCAATTGCGCATGGTTACTTGCGACTGCAAGACGTGACGGGTGGTGTGCAGTTGCTGGTAGATACGGATGGCAGCAGCGGCCCGTCAGCGGCCAAACCATTGCTGACGCTTAAAGGCTTGACCGCCAGACAAGTGGCCCCAGCCAGAGACTTTGCACTTTAATTGATGTTATAGAGGAGTATTAAAATGAAATCATGGATCAAACACGTCACTTTGGTGGCATTGCTGGCAACTGTCCTTCCGGCACAGGCAGCCATACAAGCTTGGCAGTTTTCTGGTCAAATCGACTCCGGTCACTACAATGGAACCAGCTATCAAGGCCAATTCAGCTTTGATGATGCCAGTTTGCTGGACACTGGCACCGAGCTGATCAGCTTGAGCAGTTTGCAGTTTAACTTTGGTGGTGACCAGTTCGGCTTGTCAACACCTGCGCTGAGTGCGGCAAACGCTGTGTTTCAAGATGGTTTGTTTACCGGTCTTGAATGGTCAGTGGATAGCAACAATCCACTGATTGGTTTTACTTTTGTAGCGGGCTTTGCGGATAGCTCCGATGCCTACCTGGCTTATGACACCGCCCTGGGCTTTTCCGGTGCTGGCAGTCTGGCTTATGTTGCCGTCGTGCCTGAACCCGCACAAACGGCTTTGATGTTGATGGGACTGGGGCTGGTGGGTGTCATCGCAAGAAGACGCAGTTAACACACACGACAATATTGGATTGAAAAGCCCGGGTGACCGGGCTTTTTTGTATGAAAAGGACTAGTCCGCCTAGTCCGCTATTAATTTCGTTGAAACATTCAATGATTAGACTTGCACCTCGAATTAACTCGACTGCGATGGATATGAAGAAGTCTATATTTGGTTTATTGGCCAGCCTCTGTGTGTACGCCCTTTCTTTTTCTGCCCACGCGGCATGGAACGCTGACTGGGCAACCCAACAAAAAATCACCATTGACACTGCGCCAGTGAAGGAAGCCGTGAATCAGGCGCCAGTGCTGGTGCGTCTGCATTCGGGGAACTTTGACTTTACCGGTGCCAATGTTGATGGTTCCGACCTGCGTTTTATTGCAGCCGATGACAAAACCGAACTCAAGTTCCAGCTGGAAAAATATGATGCGGTCAACGAACTGGCAATCGCCTGGGTGTTGTTGCCGCAGTTGTCCGCAGCGAATAAAGACTTGTCGATCAATCTGTACAGTGGCAACGAGGGCGGAAAAGCCGCGAGCGATGCCAGCGTGCTGAATGCGACCAATCTGCTGGCCAGATTTTCTTTTGCCGAAGCTGGATTGTTGAAAGACAGCGGCCCGAATCAGCTCACAGCCAGTGGCTTAATCACCGTGCAAAAAGCCGGCTTGATTGCGGAAAGTGCGCAATTGAATGGCAGTGCATTGACTGTCAATTTGCCTGCAGCACCAGATGTCGTGGCTGGTACCACCTGGTCGGTCTGGTTTAAACCGGCCAGCCTGCCGCAGACCGGCGTGTTGTTCAAGTCTGGCAATATCAGTTTGCAAGTGGAGGGCAGTGCGCTGACCTTGCAAGCGGGTAGCACGAAAACCCCTGCAGGCGAACTCAAGGCTTCTGCCTGGCAGCATATTGCGCTGGTGCTGCAAAACGGCAAGGCGATGGTGTACCTCAATGGTAATGAGGTTGCGCAACAAGCACTCACGGATGCCAAGCCAGATAACGCGTTTAGTCTTGGCGAAGGGCTGACTGCCGAGGTCGATGAATTGCAACTGGCCGCGACTGCACGCAGTGCTTCATGGCTGCTACTGGCGGCGCAGACACAAGGTGCCGAAACCAGTCTGGTGAAAGTGACCCCTGCCGGTGAAGCTGAAGGCGAAGAAGAAGGTGAAGCCAACTACATGGGCATTCTGATTAACAGCCTGACGCTGGATGCCAAAGTGGTGATTGCGATTCTGGCCGTCATGTTTGCCATCAGTGTCTGGGTGATGGGCAGCAAAGCGCGCTTGGTCAGCCGTACCGATAAAGACAATAGCCTGTTTCTCAAACGCTTTCAGCAAGTGCAGGGCAAGGATTTGCTCAGCCTGGATAGCAGCGGCAATTACACGCATTCCACCTTGTTTGGTCTGTACAAAGCGGGTCTGCGAGAGATCAAAAAACGCGAGATTGACGGCCACATTTCACTGGGCGGTGCGTCAATTGATGCGATCAAGGCTGCTGTGGATGCCGATCTGGTGCGTGAAACCCAGCGCATGAACAGCATGATGGTGTTGCTGACGATTGCGATTTCCGGCGGCCCTTTTCTCGGCCTGTTAGGCACTGTGGTCGGTGTGATGATCACCTTTGCGGCGATTGCAGCAGCCGGTGACGTCAACGTCAACGCGATTGCGCCGGGGATTGCCGCTGCGTTGCTGGCGACGGTGGCCGGTCTGGCGGTGGCGATTCCGGCCCTGTTTGGCTATAACTATCTGGCCAGTCGCGTCAAGAACATCACCATCGCCATGCAGATTTTTGTCGATGAATTTATCACGCGCACTGCTGAGCTGTACGGCAAGGAATAGGCATCAGCCATGTCAGAAGGCGTTAAGGAAGAGAACCAGCTTTACGATGAAATCAATATTACGCCGATGCTGGATCTGGCGTACGTATTGCTGGTGATTTTTATCATCATGACCACCGCATCAGTGCAGGGCGTGAAAGTCGAAACACCGCATACCGTGAATTCGGCTGCGTTGGCCAAACCGCAAATGCGGGCGATTACCGTGACCAGTGATGGCAGTGTTTATCTCGATGCTTTTCCGGTGGATATGACGCAACTGGAGCAGCGGCTGGCCGAATACAAAAGCAGTAATCCCGAGTTGCCAGTGGTGCTTAAAGGCGATGCCGCTGCCCATTATGAAAAAATTTCCGAAGTGCTGGAAATCTGCAAGCGCCTCGATATTACCGAAGTTGGTCTGGTGACCAAGAAGGTCACGGAGTAAGTCATGCAAGTCCAAAACGACGCACAACCCTACGACACCATCAACATCACGCCGATGCTGGACCTCGCCTATGTGTTGCTGGTGATTTTTATCCTGATGACCACTGCTGGGGTACAAGGGCTGACCATGAACCTGCCCAAGCCTTCCAACAAGCCGAGTACCGAAAAGCATGACCTGAAAATTGTACAGGTACAGCAGGGTGGCACGCTGACCATTAACGGTGTGGGCGTGAGCATGGCGGAACTGGAAAGCCAGCTCAATCAGGCCAAGGCCATGGACCCCAAGTTTAACGTCATGATCAAGGGGCAGGCGCAGGCACCGTATGCCGGGGTGATTTCAGTGATTGATCTGGTCAATCGTCTTGAAATTGAAAATGTGGGCCTGGTGACAGGGAAGATTGGGACCTAAAGGATGGCTGACACGCAATTTGATCCCATGAGCGAGGAAACTCCTGTCTCTGCCAGCCGCCTGTGGCTTAGCCGAGTGCTGATTGCTCTGCTGGTGTTGGCTGTGCTGGGTACGATTGGATATGGCATTAAGAAGATGTTCTCGGGCGGGGCACCGCACAAAAAGCAAATCACCACGGTGAAGTTGCTGCCGGATACGCCTCCACCACCGCCTCCGCCGCCCCCCAAAGAGCCGCCCAAGGAAACGCCAAAAGAGCAACCGAAAGAAGCACCGAAGGAGCCTGAACCCAAACCGGCAGAGGCACCGCCGGCCGAGAATCTGAAAATGGAAGGCGCTGCCGGGGATGGTCCGAGTCCTTTTGCTTCCGGGCAGGTTTCCAAGGAATACGAAAAAGGCGATTTAACCACTGGGCCCAAAATTGGTGGCAAGAAGAACATGGCGGCGTTTGCCTGGTTTACCGGCAAGATCGACAGCCAGATCAAAAAAGTGCTGGCGGCAGATATGGAGCTGGCCAAGACCAAATACCAGATAGAGGTGCGGGTGTATTTAAGTGCACATGGCGACATCGAGCGTGCAGAGCTACTGGATTCCAGCGGTAATGCCGAAACCGATGCCTTGCTGCGCAAGGTACTGGCCAGAATCCCGCCACTCGGCGAGGTTGCGCCTGAGGATATGCCCAGGAAAGTGGTGATCCGGGTGACTTCGCAGAATATGTCTTGATAAGAAACGCATATTGGAAATGTCATTGAATGACAACGTGTAAACAGGGAAAAATGATGCAGATCACATTGAAAAACTGGAAGCTATCACTGGCGTTGGCGGCGATTTTTGCCAGCCAGAACGGGGCAGCTGTTGCAGGCGAGCGCGAGTCACTGGAAGAAGTGCGTGCCACCACCATGAGTCTGATTGAGTTGCTGGTGCAAGAGGGCGTGTTATCCAAAGACAAGGCCGACGCCTTGCTTAAACAGGCACAGACGGCAAAGCAAAAAGCCCAGGAAGAGGCTGCTGCACAGCTCGCCTCACAGCCTGTCGAGACGGCAGCGCCTGCTGACGCTGGTCAGCCCAAATCCATCCGCGTGCAGTATGTGCCTGAGCATGTGAAAAATGAAATGCGTGCCGAAATTGAGCAGGAAGTGATGAAAAAGCTCAATTACAAGGCAGGTGAGCGACTGGGGATTCCCGAGTGGATAGACCGGGTGGAATGGACCGGCGAGCTTCGCTTGCGTTATCAGCAGGATCAGTTTAGCGATACCAATGTGAGTCCTGCCACTCTTGCCTCCAATAACACGCAATATATGCAGGTCAATAACACTTCTGAAGATAGAGAACGCCAACGTATTCGCGCTTTATTTGGCGCCAATTTGCATATTAATGATTGGTTAAATGGTGGCATTCGCTTTACTACCGGCTTACTACAAACCCCTGTGACCCCCAACCAGACCGAGGGTTTTTCGCAAGGAAAATTTGTGTTTGGACTGGATAGAGCCTTTCTGGAAGCAAAGCCTTACGATTGGCTCACATTGACCGGAGGTCGTTTTGCCAATCCGTTCTTTACGGGTAATCGGGTCTTTGGTACGGATTTGATTTGGGACCCTGATTTGGCCTTTGATGGTTTAGTCGCCAAAGCTAATCCTAAAATCAATAATCATTGGCAAGTATTTTCTTCTATTGGTGCATTCCCCATCGAGGAAGTTGAAACTTCAGATACAAATAAAGCACGTGATAAGTGGTTGTATGCAGCGCAAGGCGGCATAGAGTGGACAGCAAGCGACAATAGTAAAGTCAAGTTAGGCGTAGCCTATTACGATTTTAAAAATGTCGAGGGTGAACCCAGTCAGTTTAATGGAGACACCAGGTTTGATGCGACCGTACCGTTGTGGAGACAAAAGGGAAACAGTACTTTTAAATTGAATTCTTTTGCTAATAATTGTGATAGCGCGACCAACCCCTCGCGATGCGGTTTGGCTTCGCAATTTCAATTGTTGAACTTTACAGGCGAGGTTGATCTGGCCTTGTTTGATCCGGTACATGTTGTTCTACATGGTGCATATGTGAAAAATATTGGCTTTGACCAGCAAGAAATTTTACGTAGAACGAATACGTTATTAGATGAAGAAAATGAAGGGTATGAGTTGGCGTTGATGGTCGGCCATCCGATGATGAAAAAATTGCATGACTGGCAGGTATTTGGTGGCTACCGCCGTTTGGAAAGAGATGCCATGCTGGATGGTTTTACCGACTCCAACTTCCGCCTTGGCGGCACCGATGCCAAAGGTTACTTTTTGGGTGCGCAGTACGGATTGGGTAAAAATGCGTGGTTATCTTCACGCTATATCAGTGCCGACGAAATCAGCGGGCTGCCATTTTCGGTGGACACCTTTTTTGTTGACATGAACGCCCGTTTCTAAGGTTGACTCGATGAAAAAGACGCTCATTCTTGGTGTGGTCGCGATGATTGCCTGGAGCTGTTCATCGCCGCTATTCGCTGCCGACAAACCTGACAAGGCTACCAAACGTGCCGCCATTCTGATGCAAAAGCTCAAGCAGGATATGGAGGCTGAAAAGGCCGCTCTGCAAACGCAGCTGGAGCAAGAGAAAAAGAGCATGACTGAACAGCTCAATTCTGTCCAGAGTGTACAGCGTAGCAACTCGGCCAAACTGCAAGGGCAGGTAAGACGCAATCAGCAGTTACAGTTTGATGCTGATCGTTTACGCGCAGAAAAACAGGCGTTGGAAAGCCAGCTGACACAATTGCAAACACAGTTGCAGGAGCACCAGCAATTGGTGGCTGAGCTCAACCAGCAATTGACGGACACGAAAAATGCACTGGGCGTGAATGATACGCAGCGAAAAAAACTGGTGAGCAATGTCAGTAATATGCATCAGAAACTGCAATCCTGTGAGGAGAAAAACAGTCAGCTTTATGCCTATGGCAAGTCGCTGGTGAGTTTGTATGATGATGCTTCCACTTACCAGAAAATCCTGCGACAGGAACCGTTTTTTCAGCTAAAGCGGGTTGAGCTGGAGAATTTGTTACAGGAAAAGCGTGATCAACTGGACGGCGGTAAAGTTGATACAATAGCAACGCCTTGATCCTCCTGGTCTTGCACAGTTGAAGATGTGGATGCAGGATTGTTTGGCTTGATGAAAAGTGGCTTAATCGTATGGTTCAGACCGGTTTCTATGTTTAGCGTACAAGAGCGCGCACGTGTTTTTCCCTTTATTGGCTTTATTTTGCTGCTGGCAGCGGAACCTCTGCTAAAGACTGGCCTCACCTCTATCGGCTTGAGCGTGCAGTTGACTTATGTGCTGCGCACCCTGCTGGCAGTCTGTGTGCTTTTTTACTATCGCGAACACTATATAGAGCTTGTGCAAAGACCCAGGGTTCACCACGTATTTTGGGCGCTGCTCAGTGGTTTGATCGTGTTTTTGCTATGGATACTGCCTTATCCCGAGTGGATTGGAAGCAAAAAATCCGGCAGTTTTGCCATTCCGATCATGGGAAATCCTGCGGACCTGTTTTGGCTGGCATGCCGTTGGACAGGCTCTGCGCTGATCGTGCCTGTCATAGAAGAACTGTTCTGGCGTTCGTATTTGATGCGTAAACTGGATGCGTCTGATTTTATGGCCGTGTCCCCCGTAACGGCAAGTGCTTATGCGGTAGTGGCAAGTAGCGTATTATTTGCAGTTGAGCATCAGCTCTGGCTTGCAGGGCTGTTGGCAGGATTGGTATATGCCTGCTTATACCGTCGATTCCAGCTGCTGTGGGTGTCCGTGCTGGCACACATGACTACCAATGCTATATTAGGCATGTGGGTGATTGCAGGAGGGCATTGGTTGTATTGGTAAGCGCAAGTATTAATGGTTTTGTGGTTTGTAAAGTCTGCGTTATCACACGCCCGTGTAATGCCGTTTTTGTTAAGCGGATGGCGCACTTTAGACACAAAACACAAAACACAAACGAAATGACACATTTAAAGGGTGATGATGAAAAAAACAGTATTGATTGTGCCAGCATTGTTGTTGGTAATGGCCGGGTGCAGCAAACATGAAGAGGGGGCTGGTAAAGGCGGTTCTCAAGTGGTCGCCAAGGTCAACGGCAGTGAAATTACCGTGCATCAGTTAAATTTTGCGCTGTCTAAACTGGGCAAGCTGGATGCATCCCAACTTAAACCGGCTTCCGAGAAAATCTTGCAGCAACTGGTCGATATGGAACTGTTGAAACAAAAATCTGTGGCAGAAAAGCTCGATCGTGATCCCAATGTGTTGCAGGTATTAGAGGCTTCGCGCCAACAGGTGCTGGCGCAAGCTTATTTGCAGAAAATAGCCGCCAAACAGGCCGCGCCTTCTGCAGACGAGATCAGCAAGTTTTATGATGCGCACCCGGAGTTGTTCAGTGAGCGCAATGTGTATGTGATACAAGAGTTTGTTATTCAGGATGGCGGTGCGCATGCGAGCGAGATTGAGGCTGGCATCAATCCACTCAAAACTGCGGATGATTTAGGCAAATGGCTAAAAGAGCATGGGTATACATTTACTGCCAATGCTAGCAGAAAAGCCGCTGAGCAATTGCCGCTTGAACTCGCCAGAAGATTGAACACCCTCAAGGCTGGCGACACTTTGATTGTGAATAGCCAGAGTGCACTGGCTTTGCTGTTTTTGGCCAAGGTTGACCGACAGCCAGTGGATATGGACAAAGCCAAACTGGCTATCCAGCAGTTTTTGGTCAATGCAGGTCAGCAAGCCCTGGTGAAAAACGAGGTGACGAGCTTGCGTAAAGAGGCCAAAGTAGAGTTTCTCGGTGACTTCTCGCAAATGAAACTGGAGTCGGCACCAGCCACGGCGTTACCTGCCGCCGAAAAAGCGAACGCACCAGCTGCCAAGATAGACAAAAACGCGCCCATCAGCGAGCACGATCAGGCGATTCAGAAAGGCTTGTCAGGATTGTAAGCAGTCGCTTTCTGACCGCGATAAAACATGAAAGCCCCTTGTGTTTATGCAAGGGGCTTTGTATTTTAGGACGGTGTTATATCCAGCGGCGTTTTGTTCTGGTTGTTATCGTGACATAGCACTTGGCGGCTACTGTCGCTTTCTCCGCAGCCAGATCCAGCCACTGGTCAGCAGTAACAATAGAGGTAATCCAAATTGAAAACCATTGAATAGCACCATCAATAACCATTGCTGTTGTCCTTCAGGCAGCACAATTACGCTGTCACGCAGTGGGCTGGCGGGTAAAGTCACGCTGGGTTGATTGTTTAATACCCATTGTACGCCACGCATGGCCAAGGCCTGATTGCCACCTCGCCCCAGTTGCGCATTGCTCAGAAAATCGGTGCTGCCTATCACGAGAATACGCTGCTTGTCGCCGGAGGCGCGCAAGCGTTCCATGCTCAGCATGACAGTGGCCGGTCCAGCCGTGTCTGTGTCTGGGTCAAAGGTGGGGACGTGCGCCGGATGTTGCGGCCGATAACGGGCGCTGACCCATCCGTGCTCTGCGGCGGCTACCAGTGGGGTCACTTGCCATGGATTGTTGGCGAGTCTTGGCCGCATCAGGCTATGTGCCTGATCAAAGAATGTTCTCAGGGCAAAGTCTTGCGTCAATCCCTGGCCGGCATAGCGCTGCGTGCTGAGTGCGTGTGGTGCGATATCATATGCGCGGTTGCGTGGATCAATGACCAACCCTGCACTGACCTGCAGCCCCAGTTTTTCCGCTAATATTTCCAGCCCCTGTTGTGCAGGGGACGCTGTGAGCCAGATCAGATTGCCACCATTGTGCACATGCTGCAACAATGCGTTGACTTGGTCTGTATTGTACTGCTGATTGGCGCCGGCAAGTAGCCATGTGGGTAAGGTCTTGTTAGGTAATGCCTGCTGCGCGATGTTTACTTTTTCCAGATGTAATCCGGCGGAGGCGACAGCTGCCGCTAACTGGCTGCCGCCTGGTGCTGTGGTGTCTTGTAGGTCGAGTGTATTTTCTCCTTCAATCAGCCACAGCGGTGCATGCTCGCCATGCTTGAGCTGTAGCAGCAGGTTGGTAAAGGCTTCCTCGGTGTAAGGCAAGTATAAATGCGCCTGTTGCCCGCGATAGCTGACAAGCATTTCCCCTTCTTTTTTGATTTGCATGGTTCTGGCCAGTGCCGGGTTGCTGGCCGGGTCTACAAATTGCAACTGTATATCTGCCTGCTGGTGTTGATAACGCTGCACCAGTGCCTGAATGGATTTTCTGAAATAGCGGCCTTTGAATGGACTGTTGCTGCAAAACGCGGTGATCTCGATACGGCCAGGTAACTCTTTTAATACCTTGACGCTGGCGCTGGATAAGGTATTACGCTGGTTGTGGGTCTGGTCGGTTGTGATATTGAAGTGCATAGCCAATGCGCCAATCGCCAGCGTCAGCAACAGTATGGCCAGGACGGATAAGGGGTGTTGCCACCAGATAGGCAAGCATTGACGGAGGCGTAAACGTAAACCGGAAAAATTAGCCATAGAGTTTGTCTGCCTGTAAACGGCGAATCGCCAGTAATACAAAAAACACGGTAAATAGCATAAAAAACACCAGGTCGTAGCTGTTGAGCATGCCTTGTGCAAATTGCCGGTAATGTTGCATGAGTGAAAAATGGTGAAACAGGGCCTGGCTGTTTTCGGTAAAAAATTTATCCAGCATTTGCCACACCATCAATGCGGTCAGGCTACAGAAGGCTGCGAGAATAGGGTTGCTGGTCAGGCTGGAAAAAAATAGCCCCAGCGCACTGCTGGCCAGCATCAGCAACCACAAGCCTAGGGCATGCGTGAGCAGGTAAGGTAAATCAATTTCTGTCCAGGGCGCCAACAGCAGGATCATGACTACCATGCTGATAATCAGCAGGCTGAGGTAGGCGACAATCCCCGCCAGTTTGCCGAGGATAATTTCTGTCATGGAGATGGGCGCGCTCATCAGCAAGGCCATGGTATGGCTTTTACGTTCTTCACTGATCAGTTTCATCGAGATCAGCGGTACCAGAAACATCAGTAACAAGGCCGCGATGCCAAACACACCTTCCGCCATGAACTGGGTCATGCCGATGCGCTGCACCTGCCAGTGCCCGCTGGACATGATCTCAAAATACTGGTTAAAACTCAGGCTGTAATAGGTGCCCACCAGCGCTTGTGAAATCGCCAGCAATAACCAGCCCATGGGAGACGCAAACAGGCTTTTCAGCTCTTTGCGGGCAAGTGTCACCATCATCATCATGTTTTCGCTCCAGCCTACAAACCCTTGATAATGCCAAAGCGCACTGCAATATGAACCAGTTGCCCCGTGGTTTCCACGCCCAGTTTCTGACGTACGCTGGTTTGAATATTGGCCACGGTTTTGTAGCCGATATGCATTTCTCTCGCAATGGTCGCCAGGGCTTCACCCTGTGCAATCCTGCGAAACACTTCGAACTCGCGTGGGGAAAGTTTCTGAATAGGATTTTCCTGGCTTTCAAGGTGGTACATCGACAGGTTTTGCGCCAGCTCATTATTGATATAGCGCCCGCCCTTGAGTATTTTTTGCACGGCTTCCAGAATGACTTCCGGCGGTTCTGTTTTGGTCACATAACCGCGCGCACCAGCCTGGATGGCGCGTGTGGCATAAATACAGTCATCATGCATGCTGAAAATCAGGATACGCATTTGCGGTTTGCGGTGCAAAATGCGTTTTAAGGTTTCGAGCCCGCCGATGCCTGACATGTCCAGATCCAGTATCAGCAGGTCTGGATGGTGTTTTTCAACCAGCAGGCAGGCTTCCTCACCGTTATGTGCATCGGTCAGTACCTGATGACTGGCTTGTTCCAGCAGGGTGCGCAGCCCCTGACGCAGCATGGCGTGGTCATCGGCAATCATTACTTTGGACATGGGTATTTCTGAGCCTTATTTTTTGTTAGCAAAGGTGATGTTCACGCATTTGTCTTCGGCAAAGGTGAGTTCGGCCGCATTGAAGAATTTGTTTGGCGCATACTGAATTTTTCCACGGTAATACCACATTTCAATCTGTTGACCTTTACCGTCTGCCGATGCCCCTTTTTCCTGCAATATCTGGTCAGCATTCTGGGGTTTGACTGCTGTTTCCTTTTTCAGGGGTTTGCCCAGTTGCTCTTCGACAAATTGACGCGATTTGCCGCTGTAGGTTTTCAAAAAAGCTTGTTCTTCAACCACCAGATCTTTTGCATACAGCGGGATGGCTGCTGTCTGCAATACAGTGGCAACGGTCAGTAAGGTGATCCATTTAAGAGGTCGCATAATGGTGTGCTCCGGAAACAGGTGGTTGTGATGCGGAGGCCGAAGACTGGCCTGCCAGTGAAGTTAATGGAATCAGACCGGTAATCAGGGTGCCGGCTTGAGGGCCGCTCATCAGCTTGAATGTGCCATGCAATGATTCGATACGCTCACGCATACCGACCAGCCCGACACCCTCGACCGGCAGGCTGCTGTCCATGCCTTTGCCGTTATCGCGTATCTCTATTTGCAGCATGGCGTTATTTGCGCGTAGCACGACCTGCGCATCAATCCATACTTCTGTGGCTTCAGCGTGACGCGCAATGTTGGTCAGAGCTTCCTGCACGACACGAAAAGCAACAATGTTGATATCTTCTGTGAGTGGCTGTTCCCCGATCTCCAGTCGCAGTTGACAGGTAATGCCGGGCGTCAGTTTTTTCCAGTCGGCCACCAGTCTTTCGATGGCGCCAATCAGTCCAAGTGAATCCAGTGCCGGTGGTCGCAGATGCTTGATCAATGCGCGTACTGATTGCTGCACATGGCTGGTATTAGAGGCAATACGCACCGCGATGACATTGACCTGGTCGGGACTGCTTTTTTGTAGTGCCAGCGCATCCATACGAATGGCGGTGAGGTATTGACCGGTTTCATCGTGAATTTCGCTGGCGATGTATTTGCGCTCCTGTTCTTGTACCTGCATGGCATGACGGGCAAGGATGCGGTTTTCTTTCAGTGTCCGCTCCAGATCCAGTTCCACCAGACATTGCTCGGTCATATCTACCAGATAGCCGTGAATCTGCGGTTGCTTCATCGTCTCAGAATGTACATAAATAAAGCGTGCGCCGACATAACACGGCAAGCCGTCCGGCCGCCTGATTTGCAGTTTATTAAAGTTGATTTCCTGATGTGTCTGTAGCTCCTGTATGAATGGTATCCATTCAAAGGTAAACAGATTGCGGGCACTTGAATCTGCTGGCAGCGGGTGACACACGCGATCAAATGCGCTGTTATGCATGCCGATATTGCCTTCAATATCCAATACGACGTTGCCCGTCAAATCTCCATCAAACAAGGTTTTGTAAAGACGCTGACTGGTCAGTAATTGCTGCTCTACCAGCGTACGCCGTTGTATTTCGGCGCGTATTTCGCGCATGCGTCTATGGCTGAACCATACGCTCAATACTGCGCAGGCAAACAGCGTAAGCGGTATTTCATCGAGTTGCGCATATTCATAGCCTGACAGCCACGCATTGAGTTCTTCCGACAGATTGAACAGCAGGGCACAGGTATAAGCCAGTACAACGCCAGCGATGACTACCAACGTATCCCATGCAGATTGGCTGAGCTTGCCGGACTTGTGCAATCCGGATTGATGAGTGTTGGATTTGTTAAATGCTGCAATCACAGGGATAGACCGATAAAGAGAAGACACGATTAATAGAGAAACCAGATTAAAGATAAAAGCATAAGAAACCTTGCCAAGGGTGCTCGAAATTTGTGCGCGATATCTTCCTTGCGTCTGCCACACAGGCTTGCGTCACTATAGTCCACAACATTCCCGGACGAGTAGTGAAAGATTCCCGT
>NZ_JAVCAP010000021.1:52999-210381 GCF_030769565.1 Methylophilus aquaticus
TCAATTCTTAGCGATTAGGAGATAGTATGAAGAAATCATCACGTGCCATGCTTGGCGCACTTGTTGGAGGGCTGTTCGCAACTGCATCTGGTTTTGCTTTTGCCGATGCGGATCTCGACAAGGCGCTCAATACTGCAGGTGCCTGGCCGGTAGCTACCGGTGGTTATTACAGCCAGCATAACAGCCCATTAGCACAAATCAACAAGTCCAACGTTAAAAACGTCAAAGCGGCTTGGTCATTTTCAACCGGTGTTTTGAATGGTCACGAAGGTGCGCCATTGGTCATCGGTGACATGATGTACATCCACTCTGCTTTTCCAAACAATACCTACGCCTTGAATCTGAACGATCCAGGCAAGATTGTCTGGCAGCACAAGCCTAAGCAAGATGCTTCAACCAAAGCAGTGATGTGCTGTGACGTGGTTGACCGTGGTCTGGCTTACGGTGCAGGTCAAATTGTTAAAAAGCAAGCCAATGGTCATCTGTTAGCGCTGGATGCCAAGACCGGCAAAATCAACTGGGAAGTTGAAGTATGTGATCCAAAAGTGGGTTCAACATTGACCCAGGCGCCATTTGTAGCCAAAGACACGGTATTGATGGGCTGTTCAGGTGCTGAGTTGGGTGTGCGCGGTGCGGTCAACGCATTCGACTTGAAAACGGGTGAGCTGAAATGGCGTGCTTTCGCCACGGGTCCTGACGAAGAAGTCCGTTTGGCCAAAGATTTCAACAGCCAAAACCCACACTATGGTCAATTTGGTTTAGGTACTAAAACCTGGGAAGGCGATGCCTGGAAAATCGGTGGCGGTACAAACTGGGGCTGGTATGCCTATGATCCTAAATTGAACCTGTTCTACTACGGTTCAGGCAACCCGGCACCATGGAACGAAACCATGCGTCCTGGCGACAACAAATGGACAATGACTATCTGGGGTCGTGATCTGGACACCGGTATGGCTAAATGGGGTTACCAAAAGACGCCGCATGACGAGTGGGACTTTGCGGGTGTGAACCAGATGGTGCTGACCGACCAACCAGTTGACGGCAAAATGACCCCATTGCTGAGCCACATTGACCGTAACGGTATCCTGTACACATTGAACCGTGAAACCGGTAAATTGATTGTGGCAGAAAAAGTTGACCCGGCGGTGAACGTGTTCAAAAAAGTGGATTTGAAATCAGGTACACCCGTACGTGATCCAGAGTTCGCAACACGTATGGACCACAAAGGTACCAACATTTGTCCATCCGCGATGGGCTTCCACAACCAGGGCGTTGACTCTTATGACCCTGAAAGCCGTACCTTGTACGCTGGCTTGAACCACATTTGTATGGATTGGGAGCCGTTCATGCTGCCATACCGTGCAGGTCAGTTCTTCGTGGGTGCAACGCTGGCGATGTACCCTGGCCCTAACGGTCCAACCAAGAAAGAAATGGGCCAAATCCGTGCATTTGACTTGACGACTGGTAAAGCCAAATGGACCAAGTGGGAGCAGTTTGCAGCTTGGGGCGGTACTTTGTACACCAAAGGCGGCCTGGTCTGGTACGCAACTCTGGATGGTCACCTGAAAGCGCTGGACAACAAAGACGGTAAAGAACTGTGGAAATTCAAAATGCCATCTGGTGGTATCGGATCTCCTATGACTTACTCCTTCAAAGGCAAGCAATACGTTGGCAGCATGTACGGTGTTGGCGGTTGGCCTGGCGTAGGTCTGGTATTTGACTTGACAGACCCAAGTGCTGGTTTGGGTGCGGTAGGTGCGTTCAAAGAACTGCAACACCACACACAAATGGGCGGTGGTTTGATGGTGTTTGGCCTGTAATCAAGACAGATTACCCCTGTCGTCAATCATCAGGACGGCTGGCCGGTGTGTTTCATCGTGCCTGGCCAGCCGGATCTGGTGTCAACTGGATGGAGAAGGAAAGTAATGAATCAAATTTTCGCAAGCGGCTGCCAGTGGGCAGTGCGAGCATCTGTCATGGCCGTGTTGAGTGTGTGTGCAGTGCCTGTATTGGCCGAGCCACTCAATGTATGTGCCGGCAAGGCTGAGTTGCCATTTTCAAACGATCAGAAAGAGGGCTTCGAAAACACGATTGCACAACTGGTAGGCAAGGCATTGAATGTCCCGGTCAATTTTGTCTGGTGGACCAATGCGCTGACTGTAGGCAAAGACCTGGATGAGAAAAAATGTGATGTATTGATCGGCACCGACCCGGCTGACCCACGCATATTACCGACCAAGGCTTACTACAGAACCGGTTATGTATTCATTACCCGTGAAGACCGCGAGATTGATATCACCTCCTGGGATCATCCTTATTTAAAAGAAAGAAATTTCCGTATTGGCGTGATGCCGGATAGCCCCGGCAAAAACATGTTGCTGCAAATCAACCGCTTTGACGACATGTTTGACTACTTTACTGAAATCCAGAATTTCCAGTCCACCCGTAACCGTTACATTCGTGTCGAACCGTCACGACTGGTGAACGACGTGGTGAGTAAACATCTGCATGCAGCCATGTTATGGGCGCCTGAAGCTGCACGCTATGTGCATGCTGCTGAGGTGCCATTGAAAATGGTGCTGG
This sequence comes from Methylophilus aquaticus, assembly GCF_030769565.1. Taxonomy (GTDB): domain Bacteria; phylum Pseudomonadota; class Gammaproteobacteria; order Burkholderiales; family Methylophilaceae; genus Methylophilus; species Methylophilus aquaticus. Next base: position 55,583 of record NZ_JAVCAP010000021.1, read on the forward strand.
TGGAAGATAACGCCAAAAAAGCCAATGGTGAAAAAATCCCGATGCAGTACAGCGTTGTGATGGGCGTGCGTAAATCCGCCCCGGAGCTGCGTGATGCTCTTGATCGCGTCATTGATGCGCATGGTGCCGAGATTGAAGCCATCTTGAAAAAAGAAGGCATCCCGCTGTTACCCGTAAATTAACGGGTAGTCATTAATTTATTGTTGTTTTTTGGAGTAATGAATTGAAAGTATCTCAACAACCTCAGCCGCGACGTATCGGCCAACAGCTTGCCATGACATTTGGCGTCACAGGGTTGGTCATGGCCGCATTTTTTACAGTGGCCTGTGCCAAGGCCGATGGCCCTGCACAAGAAAAGGCTGGCAATGCAGCACCTGCCAAGCTGGAATTGAAAGACGGCCCGCCGCTGGAGTTTCGTGGCACGTTGTCTGGTGATGTGCTGGAGATGGTGCCGATGGAAGACGAGGTGGTGACGCCTGAGGCCAAACACTTTCTGGCCACTGGTGAGAACCCCTACCAGGGCAATCAGGAGGCCGTCAATAAAGGGTATACCATTTTCTCCACGGCCTGTTCTGGTTGCCATGGCCATCTGGCGGAAGGCAAGCTAGGTCCTGCCTTGGCGGATGACTACTGGACTTACCCGAAAAACGAGACCGATAAAGGGATTTTTGAAACCATTTATGGCGGCGCAGCCGGCATGATGGGCCCACAACAGGGGCGCCTGACCGTGGATGAAATTCTGCATGTGATTGCCTGGGTTCGTCATCAGGCCGAAGAAAATGCCAAAAATGGCGGCGCTGCAGCCAACCATGGTTAATCCCATGCTGCAGCGACAGGGCATCCGCGTTTAAGTGAATGCCTTGCGCCACGATTTGTATGCACAGTATTGCAAGGGTGTTTGGCTGGTGGACATCTCTTGTAATTAAAAAATACACACCAGTTAATTTAAAAAAGGAGAAAGTGATGAAACACGTATTGACATTACTGGCAGTAGCCGGTGTGTTGGCTGTGTCCAATCAGGCTCTGGCTTATGACGGTCAAAACTGTAAAGAGCCAGGCAACTGCTGGGAAGCCAAACCCGGCTATCCGGAAAAAATTGCGGGTTCCAAATATGACCCAAAACATGATCCGGCTGAAGTCAGCAAACAAGAGCAAGCCATTAAAGCCATTGATGCACGTAACGCTAAACGCATTGCCAATGCCAAAGCAACAGGTACCTTTGTTTTTGATGTGAAGTGATCGTCATTTCCCCCCAATGAGGCTGATATCGGCAGCGATATCAGCTTCAAACTCCCTGGTAGTGTTGTTGCAAAGGTATGCAGGTTGCGTGCAGCCGCCATACCTCTGTGTCATCACGAATAACGGAATCATGTATGCAAAACAAGATTGAACTGCCGGTCTGGCGGGAACGCGCAATCGCCTTTGAGCAAGCCTTACAAACGGTGGTGGTCGGTATGCCGGAGCAGGTGCGTGCCCTGACCATCGCTATATTTTCGCGTGGGCATGTCTTGCTGGAAGGCGATGTAGGCGTAGGTAAAACCACCTTGTTACGGGCGGCTGCCCAGTTGCTGGGTGGAGGCTATCAGCGGATTGAAGGGGCGATTGATCTGATGCCCAGCGATTTTCTGTATCACGCATACATCAATGAACAGGGGCAAGCGGCGGTGAAGCCCGGTCCCTTGCTGCAGCATGATGAAGCCCTGGCCGTGTTCTTTTTTAATGAAATTAACCGGGCACGCCCGCAGGCACATGCCTTGTTTTTGCGGTTGATGGCTGAGCGTTCGGTGAATGCTTTTAACCGCGAATATCATTTTCCCCACCTGACGGTGTTCGCTGACCGTAACCGGCTGGAACGCGAGGAAACCTTTGAGATTCCGGCCGCCGCACGCGACCGTTTTCTGATGGAAATCTCAGTCAAGGCGCCGGAGTCGCGCGAGCTGCAACGTTCCTTGATGTTTGATACCCGCTTTTATGATGTGGATGCGCTGGTCAATGCCTTGCCATCCGGCCTCACGCCTTACGATCAGCTCAATGCGGTGGCTGCAGCAGTGCAAGCCAGTGTACGTGCTGAAGACAGTTTGCAGGAGTATGCGGTGAATTTGTGGCGCGCGCTGAAAGACCCGGTGGCTTTTGGTATTCAACTTGAGGATGTGGATATGTCCAGACTGCTGGCAGGCGGCGCCAGTCCTCGCGGGATGGCCATGCTGATGCGTAGTGCGCGTACACGCGCCTGGCTGGAAGGTCGCGATTATCTGACTCCGGATGATATTCGTGCCATCTGGCCAGTGGTCGTCGGTCACCGTGTATTCTTGAATGGGGCCTATGCCATGCAGCGCGAGCGCCTGGCGCCTCAGCTTCTGCAGGCGGTACTGGATAAGGTGTCCGCGCCTTAAGCGGATGTGGTGAGCCATGCCAGTTTTTTGTTTGCAAGTTGCCCGTGATGACACTCAGTAATCCTGTGAGACGCGCCTTTAAACGTGCAGGTCAGAGCCTGTCAACCATGTTGGGGCCAGCCAGCATTTCTTCAGCCGTGTCAGTCCCGCCGGAATCATCAGGGGCAAGTGCCTTGCCGTCAGATGCCTTATCTCCCTTACCGGCAACCGGTGGGCTGAATGACCGCTTTGATCCCGCCCTGTTTACTTATCAGGTGAACTGGCGCTCGGTGGCTTATCACGCCGGTGCCTATCTGACCCGACACCAGGGTGCTGGCAGCGATTTTGCCGGATTTTCACCATTACTTGCCAGCCCTGACCCGCGCCGGGTCGATGTGCGCGCCAGTTTGCGGTCCATTCCCCAGCAATTGATGGTGCGTACATTTCTTGAGCGCGGCGCGATTCGGGTATTTGCCTTGCTCGATGTATCGAGTTCCATGCAGTTTGAGGGCATGCGTGACCAGCGTCAGCAAATGACCGAGCTGGCTGCGGCCATTGCCTGGTCGGCGACCCGGCAGGGGGATGCTTTTGGCTTGCTGGCCGCCGATGACAGCGTGCAAGCCGCACTCACCATCCCGACGGGGTATCAGCAAACGCTGGCACAGCAGGTGGCCACCCAATGTACCCGCTTCTGGCAGCAGCGGGCAGCCGAGCTCCAGCCATGTCAGTCAGCGGCCATGCCGCAGGCGGCAGCGTCACTCGGCGCGCAACGTGCACTGGTGTTTCTCATTTCTGATTTTTACTGGTCAGCGGAGCAGCTGGCACGCACATTAACCGCTTGCGAGGGGCATGATGTGGTGCCACTGGTATTGCGTGACCCCGCCGCTTTTGAGCAGGTGCCAGCTTTCGGCTGGGCGCGTGTAAGGGATATGGAAACCGGGCAGGAAACCGGCCTGATGCTGCGGCCAGCCTTGCAAAGCCGCATGCATGCGCATGCCAAACAACAGCGCGCGCTTTTATCGGCGACCTTCGCCCGCCATGGCACACGCCCGCCGTTGTGGTTAGCCCCACAGTGGCGTCCCGAACAACTCAGTCAACATTTACTGGAGACTTGTGCATGATGCGTTTTGCTTGCGCCATGTTTACACCCATGATCGCGCCCATGCTACTGCCTGCGTGTGCGATAGCTTTGCTGGGCTGGATGCCAGCCTCCTCTGCGGCTGAAAGTCAGCCGCCGGGCGTCAGCATTGAAAGCCATACCCGTGAAACCGATTACACGCTGGGCAGCATCGCGCATCAGCATTTGCAGGTACGCGTGCCTGCCGGGTTCACGCTTGATCCGGGATCACTGCCACAAAAAGCGCAAAACGAAGCCATCGAGTTACGTGATGCGCACTGGACGCTCTCCAGCAAGGCAGATGGCAACCATTATGACTTTGTACTGGATTGGCAAATTTTTGTCGCATGGGCATCGGTCAAAAATATCCCACTCAAGCCGTTGCATCTGGTGTTTAAAAACAAACAACAGACACTGAATGTGGATGTGCTAGGTGACAAGGTACTGGTGTCGACTTTGTTGCCACCCAAAATGGATGATGCGCACGTCAAGCTGTATGCAGATGCACCACTGCCTGCCTGGCCATTGCAACCTGTGCTGCTGCGAATGCTGGGTTTCGGCCTGTTGCTGCTGCTGGCACTGACCTATCTGGCCTGGGTGATGGGCTGGATTCAATTGCCACAAGAGCGCCGTATGCCATTTCGTCAGGCATGGCGCACCATGCGCACCTTTTCTGATCAGGACCCGAATGCCATCAAACTGGCGATGCGTACACTCACACATGCGATGGACCAGTTTGCCGGTCAGGCAGTCACCGCTGAAAACTTAAGCTCATGGTTGCAGCAGCAGCCACGTCTGGCACCCCACGCGGCGGCCTTGCAGGCCTTTTATGCCGATGTGCAGCGCACGTTCTTTGCTGGACAGTCGCCAGCATGCGCTGTTTCAGAACTGCGGGCTTTGGCGCGTCAACTCAGTCAGCTTGAAGTGTCATGATGCAAACGACATGGACAGCCCTGATGAGCTGGGAGAGCTGGGGCTTGAGCAGGCATTGGCCTTTGCTATGCCTGCCACTGGCTTTGCTGCCTTTGTGCTTGCGTGGGTTTGTCGCTTTTGCACACCCGGCAGTGCAGGGCTTGCCAGAAGATATGCTCTCGATCTGGATGGCACGGCTCTGGCGCTGGGCTGCCGCATTGCTGCTGGCCGCTTTGTGCCTGGCATTGGCGGGGCCTTACTTGCATACGCAGCACATTGAAAAGCTCGGACGGGGTGCGCATGTGATGATTGTGCTGGACCGCAGTGCCAGTATGAATGATCCGTTTGCCAAAAAGGCGGGTGCCGACCCCCGTGCTTCCGATGCCCGCATCTCGAAAATGGTGGCTGCGCGTGATGTGCTGAAAAGCATGGTCAAGCAGGGTCATGAAGATTTAATGGGCATGGTCACGTTCAGTACTTCGCCGATTCTGGCCGCGCCATTAGGCAGTGACCGCGGCTTTGTGCAGGCCGCACTCGACGCCACGGAGGCCGGGGGCATGGGCTTTACCGCTGTCGCACGGGGCTTGGGCATGGCGCTGGATTACTTTTCTGACCAGCCGGTGACGGGCGCGCGTGCCATCGTGCTGGTGTCGGATGGTGGTGCGCATCTGGATGGTAAAACCCAGGATATGCTGCGCGCCATGTTTATGCGGCAGCAGGCTTCTTTGTACTGGATTTATTTACGTTCTGAAAATGGGGCCAGCCTCAAGCAGACGCCGGGGCAGGAAGAAAGTGTAGACGCCTATCCTGAATATGCACTGCATGAATATTTTCAGACCTTGCATGTACCTTACCACGTTTACGAAGCAGAAAATCCGCAAACTGTGGCGGCGGCGATTCAGGATATCGCCCGCTTGAAAAATAAACCCACCCGCTACATGGAGCCGGTGTCGCGTGTGGATTTGAGTGGCTATTTTTATCTCATGGCCTGCTTGGCATGCCTGGTGTTATGTGTGATTGACCGTCTGGAGTTGAAACAGTGGCCGCTTTCTTCAAACAATTGAATTCCCTGCGACAACGCATTTTGCCATGGGCGATTGTGCTGGCTGTGGTGTGCTTGGTGGGTGTGTGCTGGCAGGGTGTCCGCCTGACGCAAGCGCTGCATTATCGCGCCAGTATGCAACCTCACGCCCTGGTAAAAGTGGATAGTGTTGGCACGGAGAACACGGCGCAGGCATTGTTTGCCAACGCGGTGTATCAGGATGACCATGGTCAACCCGAACAGGCACTGGCGCTCTATACGCAACTGGCCAGAACAGTAGAGGCCGATGACCCTTTGCGCAAGCAGGCCTATTTTAACAGCGGTAATGTCTATATGCGGATGGCGACGCGCCTGCTGGAGCAACAGGGTTTGCCCGCCTGGGATGAGGCCGGGCCGCTGGTGGCGCTGGCCAAAGAAAGTTATCAGCACGCCTTGCGACAGGACCCTGCATGGTCGGAGGTGAAATACAACTATCAACTGGCCTTGCGCCTGGCGCCGACCACCTATGGCATGCACGGACCGACACAGTATGAGGATGAGCAGATCAAGCAGGAAGAAAAACCCAGTGGCTGGCCAGCGATGCCGGGTAATCCGCGAGGGATGCCATGAGTGTGTCAGAGCATTGGCGTGCGTTACGCCAGTCGTTGAATGCCAGTCAGCCGCGTCAGCGCTGGCGCGCACGTGGCTTGTGGTGGGGGGCGTTATTGCTGGGCCTGACCTTGCTGCATCCGCAAGCCTCTTTACCCAATCGTGTGTATGACTGGTTTTTTGTAGTAGACATTACCCAGAGCATGAATGTGCAGGATTACCAGCAGGGCGGGAAAAGTGTCAGCCGCTTGCAGGTGGCCAAACAAGCCCTGCGGCAAACCATTGCCCGCCTGCCTTGCGGCTCACGGGTTGCGCTGGGCCTGTTTACCGAGCGTAACAGCCTGAACATTGTAAGGCCGGTAGAGGTGTGCAGCCACTATGCTGCACTGGATCAAACCATTGCCCGGCTGGACTGGCGCATGGCCTGGGCCGCCGACTCGTTTATTGCGCATGGCGTGTACAGTGCGCTTGAGCAAACACCGGGGCTGGGCAAAGAGATGCGGCTGATGGTACTGACCGACGGCCATCAGGCGCCACCGGCTAACCCCAAATATATGCCCGCGTTTGCAGGCAAAGCTGGCGAAGTCAAAGGCTATCTGATCGGCATGGGGCAGCCGACCCCCAGTCCGATTCCCAAGCTGGATGAAAAAGATGCGGTGGCAGGCTACTGGGAACAAGAAGAAGTGCAGCGCTTTGGCAATTTCGGCATGGCGGAAACCTTGTCGGTGTTGGCCATGGAGCAAGGTCAGCATGACCGCAATGCGGGACATGGTGCCGGTTCTGATCTGTTGAGCAATGCGCACCTGTCGGGTCTGGATGCGGCTAATCTGCAACGGCTGTCGTCACAGACTGGCCTGGACTATGCTGCGCTGACGCAGCCTTCAGAGTTGCCTGCCCTGGCCACTGGCATGGGCCTGTCCGCCTATCGCTGGGCGGATACCGATATGCGGCCATGGCTGGCGGTGCCTGCCATCGTGCTGTTCTGTATTTACCTGATACTCACCTTTGCTGACAGCGGCCTGTGGATGACGGCAAGCCGCCTGGTCAGGCAGGTGTGTGGCAGCGTGAAGCCTTTTTTACCATCCCGTTTTCGTTTGAAGGAGTAAGCATGAAGTTGTTGATGTTGTTGTTAGGGTTGTCTGTTTCATCTGTGGTGCTGGCACATGGTCCCACGCCGCAAAAAACCGATGAATCCGTGCAGGTGGGCAGCAGTGCCGCCGACATGTGGAAGCGTGTCAGTGATCCCTGCGCGATTGCACAATGGCACCCCGAGGTGACGGCGTGCAGCCCGGTCAATGAAAAACAGCAGACACTGACGCTCAAAAATGGCAAGCAACTGTTGCAGGAGATCGATGAGGTCGCCCAGGCCGAAATGACCGTTTCCTATCGCCTGTCTGGCGAGATTGATCTGGAAGCGCTGCCAGTCAGTTCACTCAATGGAAAAATCAAAGTCAGCCCGGATGGCAGTGGTGCAAAAATCAGCTGGACAGCGCGCTACTACCGCGCATTTACCGGCAATGAGCCGCCTGCTGGTCAGGATGACGAGTCCGCAAAAAGTGCCGTTGACAGTTTTGTGAAAGCAGGGCTGCAAGGTCTGAAAGAAGGCCGCGCAGCCAAATCTGCTGCTAAAAGCCATGATTTGATCGACCGTTGCTGTGTGGCATTGCGTTCCACCTTCAAGCGTTGGGGGCTGAACTGGTGCGCCTGACTCACCGGCTAGTTTGGCTGCTCGGTGTGCTGTTGCTGGGCACCCCGGCGGCTGCGATGGCAGACTCACCAACCGAGCTGCCTGCGCCCGAAACCGTGGTCATGCTGGTAGAAACCGATGAGGCGCAGTGTCTGGTCAATGATGGAAAACTGATTTCACTGACGTTGAAGGATGCCACACAGCTTGTCGAGGTGTGGGTAGATCGCTGGTTTATGCAGGTGCAAACAGCGGATCACACCAAACATGTCCTGAGTCCGCAACACCCCGAGGTTGCACTGGGATGCTCACGCAGCAATGCCGGGCCGCAGCACTGGACAGTGCATCATGTGACCCTGCTGCCTTCACCGGCAGGCCATTGATAGCCGTGCCCGATAGACATTTCAAACAGAGGAAAAGATATGGAACCCGTTTTGAACCAGCCACAGCAGCTGGATAGCCAACAAGCCTTTAACCAGGTGGTTGCCGCGCATGCCTTTGTGGTGGTGGCGTTTACTGCCGACTGGTGTGAGCCATGCCAGGCATTTGCGCCGGTATTGGCCGAAGCTGCTGCACACACTCCGAATATTCTGTTCGCCAGTGCAGATGTGGATGTAGCGACCGATCTGGCAGCCAATTTTCAGGTGAAGCAAGTGCCTGCCCTGATGGTGGTGCGTGAGCGGGTGGTGATCGATATGGTCACCGGCGCCATGCAAGCGCGCGAGCTCAACCATCATTTGCAGATGTGGGCTGCACTCGATCTGACTGCGATAGAAGCCCATTTTTCAAAAACGGCCGACGCGGCTGCCTGAGTATTTCTGAATAGGGAGCCACCGGCAAGTTGGCTGGTGCTGCTCCCGAGTCCAGCGTGAAAAATTCCTGCCACGATGCGGGAACTCGTCTCAATCCCTGCCTGATACAAAAACCTATAGTTTGCCTACTCGGTTAGCAACACCGGGAACACTTACAAACATTACATTAGGAGGGTTGCAATGAAGCAACAATGGACAATGAAAGCCGTGTTTGCGGCAGTCGGCGCCATCACCTTGTTTGGCATGGGTACCAATACCTGGGCCAACGAGGAGATTATCAAGCGCAGTCAAAACCACAACCTGTGGGCAGCTCCGGGCCAAAACCTGGCGCTACAACGTCACAGCCAATTGAAAGACATCAACACTGGCAACGTTAAAAACTTGCAAATGATCTGGTCACAGTCTTCAGGCACCTTGCGTGGCCATGAAGGTCAGCCAGTGGTGGTTGAACACAATGGCAAGCCGATGATGTACATGGTTTCCGGTTGGCCCAATATTGTGCAGGCGCTGGATTTGTCCGACCCTGATCATCCAAAACAAATCTGGAACTACACCAAAAAGTCTGACCGTGACGAGTCTGCCGTGCCCCGTGCCTGTTGCGACACCATCAACCGCGGTTTGAACTATGCCGATGGCAAAGTGGTATTCCACACGCTGGATGGTTTCCTGATTGCACTGGATGCGACCACGGGTAAAGAAATCTGGGTGACCAAACACGCATTCCCGGACAAAGGTGAAACGCACTCTGGCCCGGCCATGGTCGCCGAAGGCCTGGTACTGGCCGGTTTTGGCGGGGATGAGTTTGCTGCCCGTGGCCGCGTGGTGGCTTATGACCTGAAAACGGGTAAAGAAGTCTGGAAATGCCATAGCACCGGCTCTGACGAAGACATGTGCATGACTAAAGACACCAACAAGGCCAATCCGCACTATGGTGTTGCCGGTATCAATATCGGTAAAACCTATCCAGGTGACGAGTGGAAAATCGGTGGCGGTTCGCCTTGGGCATGGTTCAGCTTTGACCCTAAATTGCGTATTGCCTATATGGGCACCGGTAACCCGGGCCATTGGTCGCCAGCCTATCGCTGCGGCTTTACCGGCAAAGACCTGACCCATGAAAAATGCAACACCCCGGATCCAAAAACCAATGTCGGTGCTTATGACAACAAATGGTCAATGACCATCATGGCGCGTAAAGTCGATACTGGCGAGTTGGTTTGGGCGTATCAAAAAACCCCTTACGATCAGTGGGATTATGACGGCGTGAACGAAAACATCCTGGTCGATGGCCTGGATGTGGACGGTAAAAAACACGACGCACTGGTCAACTTTGACCGTAACGGCTTTGCCTACGTGCTGGATCGTAAAGACGGTACTTTGTTGCGTGCCAACAAGTTTGTAACGGTGAACTGGGCCGAGAAGGTTGACCTGAAAAGTGGTCGTCCGATCAAAGTCAAAGAACACTCTCCTTTCGCACGTGATGTTAATACGCAAGCTTGTCCTTCTGCCATGGGCGGTAAAGACCAGCAACCTGCGGCAGTGGATCCAAAAGAGCCTAACGTATTCTATGTACCGACCAACAACTGGTGCATGGAAGACGAGCCACAAGAGCGTACCCACACGCAGCAAGGCACCGTGTATGTGTTTGCCAACGTGTATATGTATCCTGAAAAACCAGGTGTGACCGGTAAATTCAAAAAGTTTGATGTGGTCTCAGGTAAAACCATCTGGGAAATCCCTGATCCGTATCCAAACTGGGGTGGCGCACTGGTGACTGACGGCGGGCTGGCATTCTACGGCTCACTGGGGGGGGATTTCCGTGCGGTAGACCGTAAATCCGGCAAGGTGTTGTGGCAGCGCAAACTGGCTTCCGGCATCATCGGCAACCCGATTACCTACAAAATCAAGGGTAAACAATACGTGTCCGTGTGGACGGGTATTGGTGGCTGGATTGGTCTGCCTGTGACCGCAGGTCTGGACATGGATGACAAATACGGTGCGATTGGCGCGACGGCCATGGCCAAAGCTTCTGGTCTGGACAAGATTCCTCAAGGCGGCACCTTGTTCACCTTCCGTGTAGATTAATCGCATGACCCTGTACTAAGTTGAAACCGATACCGCGCACTGCACAGTGCGCGGTATTTGTGCTTTTACAGTGCGGTGAGTGTGGTGGGCAAACTGCATTCACCAGACTGGTAAGTCACCGTCTGAGTTGATCAAGCAGGATTTGGAGAAGAGAAATGCATGTGTTTATCAATAACAAACTGATTGTGAAGAAAATAGTAATCTTGTGTAGCGGCATGATGATGGCCGGCAGCCTGACTGTCGCCAGTGCCGAAGAAGCCGATTTGCCCAAGCGTACAGAGCCGTTGAGAGTGTGTGCAGACCCCGGCAACATGCCGATGTCTAACGACAAAGGCGAGGGCTATTCGAACAAAATCGCCAATATCATCGCCGAAGGCATGGGCACCAGTGTCAGTTACTTTTACCGTCCCTATTTAAACCGTGGCCTGACCCGGCAGACCTTTGACAACAATGAGTGCGACATTCTGATGGACATGACGCCGGATGATGAACGCATGATCACCACCATGCCACTGTTTAAAAGCACCTTTGTGTTGGTCTACCGCAATAATCAAGGCATCAACATCAGTTCACTCGATGATCCCAAGCTGCTAAACGATTACAAAGTGGGTGTATTCCAGCACTCGGCGATACGCACGGTGCTCCAGGAGCATGGCATGAAGCGCGAAAACACCCATGTGCGTACCATCGCCCATGATGCCGATTTGCGTCCGGAGCGGCAGCCGCATATGGATGTACAAAACATGCTGGATGGCCAGCTGGATGTCGCCGCCCTCTGGGGGCCGATGGCTGGCTGGTACAAAACCATGAAGCATGCCCCGATCGAGATTGTGCCGGTCAACCGCATGGATGATCGCACACCGATGGAATTTCCATTGGCTATTGGCATGAAACGCGGCGCCAAAGAACTCAAGGCCAAGATCGAGGCGGTCATGCTCAAGGAGAAAGACCGCATCAAGCAGGTGTTTGTGGAGTATGGTGTGCCGCTGGTGCAATGCGACGAATGCGTGGTGTCTGGCGATATTCCTTCGCATGGTCCTTATCAGCCGGTCGCCCGCCACGCCGACATCCCGCCGCAATCGGATGTGGCTACCTTGCCAGCACGCATCGATGAGGCGTTGAAACAGGGCGCAACCCTGGAAGGAGAGCTGTTTAACGCTGTGATTGCGCGTGATAATCCGCGTATTGAATATGTACTTAAACGTGGTGCCAAGATAGATGCGCGTGACCAGGATGGCCAAACTCCGTTGATGGTCGCAGTCAAAAGTGGTGATCTCAGCATTATCAATGGCCTGCTGACCTACAAGGCTAACCCGGACTTGCAGGACCATGATGGCTGGACCGCCGCCATGTATGGGGTACGCAGCAATGAACCCAAAATCTTCCGCTTGCTGGGCAAGTTCAAGGCAGACTTCAACAAGGTCAACAAAGATGGCCTGACGGCGCTGGCGCTGGCGATTGTGGATAACAAAGCCAATGCGGCTGTCGCCATGCTGGACAATCGGGCCAACCCGGACATGGCCATGGGCGAGGCCAAGTACAACGCCATGATGCTGGCTGTGAAAAAAGGCAATTTGCAAATGGTGCAAACCCTGTTGCAGTACAAGGCGAATCCCAACGCCAAAAATACCGCCGGGCTGACCCCGCTGATGATTGCTGCCTTCGACAATCAGGACATGATGGTGTCCTTATTGTTGAAATCGGGAGCGGACCCTGCCTTGAAAGACAGTATTGGCAAGACGGCACTCAAGATGGCCGAGGAGAATCAGGCAGAAAAAACGGTAGGCCTGCTGAAAGCACAGACCAGCTTGTGACGCTTACTGGTCTCTAGTTTGGCCTGAGCAGGCGCGTTGCAAGCCGCGCCTGCATCTGCACGGCGCGCTTGTGCATGCGCCATTTTTGCGCCAGCACGTCTATGCGTATGCATCGCCATTTTGGGAAATATTCCTGATGGTTTAAGGGATGGATTCTGCCATCCAAAGCGCAGAGTTGTCGTTAAATGCCCATCTGTTGCAACGATTTATTTTGAATCAAGCAATGGATTTTGAATCAAGCAATAGATTTTTAATCAAGATAGTGTGAAAGTGCATATGAAAGTTTTAGCGATCATTGGATTCAGTTTGATGGCTTTGATCAGCGTGGCCAACGCCGACTCCATTAAAAAGACAGCAGGTGATGAGGCCCGCAGACATCCCCTGATGCTGGCAGAAAACACGGCAGAGCCAGAGCAAGCCGTGGGTGCGGACGGTTTTAGACTGCCCCCGCAGCGTCAAAAAAGCACGGCACCGGATATTCCACCGCTGGCTTCTGACAAATCCCCGCATGACGTGGCCATGGCGGCAGAAAAGGGTACGCTGAAAAACCCTTATTCTTACAGCACGATGGACCCGGCGCTGGTGGAAGCAGGGCGCAAAAAGTATATGAGCGTCAGTTGTAATGGTTGCCATGGCGGCAATGGCGGCGGGGGCATGTGTCCACCGTTGTCCAATGCGACCTGGGTATACGGGGCAGATGACGACACCTTGTTCAGACTGGTATCGCTGGGCAGTGATGAGTTGCAGAAACAGGGCTATACCCGCAAAGGCCGTGAAAACGTGGTTGGACCGATGCCGCCACACGGAAAAATTGTCAAAACAGAAGATGATTTGTGGCGGATTATCTATTTTATCCGCGGCAATTTCCGTGGGGATGCCAAAGACATCAAGTGGTAATGGATGTGGTCTGGGGTGTGGGTAGTATCCGTGCGTGACGATAAACGGTGGGTGAGGCGGCTGCTGGGCATGTGGTTGAGTCTGGTTGCTCATGCCGTGTGTGCTTCGCCGTGGGCTTATATCACCAATCAGGGCGAACATACGGTGTCAGTGGTGGATCTGGCGCAACAAAAAGTCACCCGCACCATCTCTGTCGGCAAAGCGCCGGTGGGCGTGGCAGTAGACAGTGTCAACCACAAGGCCTATATCAGCAATGTCGAAGGCCGCTCGGTGTCGGTGATTGACATGCACAGTCAGCAGGTCATACAAACCCTGGACTTGCCGGTGGCACCGGTCGGGCTGACCGTCAGTCGCAGTGGTGACCGCTTGTATGTGGCGGACTGGTATCACGATGCGATTGTGATACTCGATACGGCCAGCGGCAAGGTGCTGACGCACATGGGCGTGGGTAAGGCGCCGGGGGGCGTACAGCTCAGCCGTGATGGCACCACCCTCTATGTGGCCAATCGTGACAGCAATGATGTCAGCGTGATTGATACCCGGTCTGCGCGCGAACTGCATCGTATTCCGGTGGGCCAGCACCCGTTTGGCCTCAATATCAGTCCCGATGGCAAACAGCTCTACGTGGTCAATGTATTTTCAAATACCGTGAGTGTGATCGATACCGTCACCGACCAAGTGACGGCGACGATTGCGGTGGGCGACCACCCCTACTGCGTGGTGGCTGACTCCGAGGGCAAGCGCCTGTTTGTCACCAATACCGGTGAAGATTCGATTTCGGTGATAGACCTCTCCACCCAAAAACAAATACAAAAAGTCCGGGTGCCCGGCACGCCCGAGGGCATTGCCTTTGATGCGCAACACCAGCAGGTACTGATTGCAAGCTGGATGGACAATGTGCTGGTGGTGCTGGATGCGCGCAGCCTGAAACTGCTGCCTGCCATTGCAGTCGGCGCCCAGCCACGTGCCTTTGGCCAGTTTATAGGAGGTACACATTGAAGCTTGCAAGCAGCCTGCTGATGGTGATTGGGTGCATGTGCACGCCGCTCTGGGCATGCGGCCCCGACCCGCAACGCGTGATCGAGCAGGTGGATATTACGGCCAGCCCGGCACAGGTCGCGCAGGCGTTACAGCATGCGGAATGGATGCCACGCTGGCATCCGCAAGTGCAGACAGTGAGCATCCACACTTCAATTACCGGCACGGCGGAGGGTGCGCCGGAAACTGTCAGAAGTCTGCAGTTGCGTAATGGCTGGACCTTGCAGGAAACCTTGCGCAAGCATGCAGACGCAGCGGTGCTTGAAGACAGTTTCATGCAGGGCGGATCGTTCCCGGTCAGCCAGTACCGCGGCGTGATTCGTCTCAAGGTGGCGCCGGATCAGCAGCATGTCACGGTCACGTGGACAGGCCGCTTTAATAATCAGGCCAATCAGATGGAGGCCCCGCCCGGTCAGGACAACGCCACTGCGGTGGCCGGTATTACCGCGTTTTATCGCAGCGGTTTGCAAGGCTTGAAAGTGTTTGTCGAAACGCAGGCCATGGCATCGCCATGATCCGGCAGCCTGTCTGCCAACTCAGAAGAATGCCCATCAAAATACAGTTAAATCACAGTTTTAAACACAGTCCAATCACCGTTATAGAGGAACCCATATGCAGTTGATCAAATCTCTGGGCATTGCGCTCATCCTGTCTCCCATCGCCTTGTTTGGCATATCGGTACAGGCGGCCAATGCCCCCAGTCAGCAAAAAGTCATCCGTGAGGTGGTGGTCAACGCCAGCCCGGCCAAAGCGTGGGCCGTGGTCAAGGATTTTAGCGCGATCAACAAGTGGCACCCGGCTGTGGTCACATGCACCACCGCAACCAAAGCCGATGAGGCGGGTGTCGAGTTGTTACATCGCACGCTGACCTTAAAGGGCGGCGGCACGCTGCTGGAAAAGCAAACCATCAACAGCGATGAAGAAATGAAGCTGGAGTACCGGATTGTCGAAGGCGTGCTGCCGGTCAGCGGCTACCGTTCCAACATGCAAGTCAAGGCTGGCCCGGGTGCTGGTGAGTCCACCATTGTCTGGACGGGTCGCTTTTATAACAAGGCAAATGACGTGCATGCCAAACCCGGCGAGGACAACGAGACTGCCGTCAAAGCAGTTGAGGGTGTGTACGACAGCGGCCTCCCAGCCTTAAAAGCTTATATTGAATCTCTGCCCAATTAATTTTAAATAAGGAAACGCATCATGAAACGCTGGTTGATTACCTTGCTGGCCTGTATGGCGCTGACTGCGCAAGCGCATGGCCCGAGCGGCCAAAAAGTGGTTAAAGAGGTGACTATTAAAGCCCCGCCTGAAAAAGTCTGGCAGGCGATTAAACAATTTGATGCGATCCAGCAATGGCACCCTGATATTGCCAGGCTCGTACTCGATCAACGGGTGGATAAAGAAACGGGTAACACGCTCCCCCACCGTGCCATCACACTCAACAGTGGCCTCACCCTGCTGGAAAAACTGCGTGAAGCCAACGATGAGGAAATGAAGCTCGATTACAAACTGGTCGATGGCGCAGAAAGCACCATTGCCGTGAGTAATTACCGCTCGGTGATGCAGGTCAAGGCGGGCCCTGGCGCCGGTGAATCGACTGTGGTGTGGACGGCACGCTTTTACAACAAGGCCAATACCATGGAAGCCCCGGCTGGTCAGGATAACCCGGCAGCCAATGCCGCCATTAATGCGTTTTACAACGCAGGTGCGGCGGGATTAAAACAATTTTTAGAGAAGTAACGCTGGGAGGTTTTCCCAAGCAAACTCGGGAAACCTGCTGCTGTTGGTCGAAGTGAACTGGCGCTATGATGCATTTATCATTTAAATTGTTTGAATTTAATTGATTTGCATAAAGTATATCTCCATGTTTAAGGCCAGTTGCAACAGCAACTGGCCGTTTTTTTTAAAGGACATTCTATGCAAGCACGCCTAAAACAATTACTGCTGACATCACTACTGTTGAGCGGCATTTTCTCTGCCCCAGCACAGACTATGGCGCAATCCGTCTCTCAGCCGATGGCTTATGTGCCCAACGAAAAAGATGGCACCGTGTCGGTGATTGATACGCAAACCGATGAAGTGGTCAAAACGCTGCCAGCCAAGGGCGCACTGGGTAAAAAAATTCAGGCCGCCGCCGTTCATCCTGCCTTGCAAAAACTCTATGTGGTGGTGCGTGATAAAAACGCAGTAGCAGTCATTAACCTGCAACAAGGCAAACAAGAGGCCCTGATTAAAGTCGGTGACGAACCCGAAGGCATTGATATCTCACCCGATGGCAAACTTCTGGCCGCCTGCCTGGAAGAAGAAAACGCCGTTTCGCTGGTGGACCTGAGCACCGGCAAACTCAGCAAAACCATTCCCACCCAAGGCAAAAACCCCGAGCACTGTGTCTTCTCGCCCGATCAGCAATGGCTGCTGGCCAGCAACGAGGAAAGCAATAATGTCGATGTGATCAACCTGAAAACCATGAAATCCGAGTACCTGATTGCCGCGACCAAACACCCGCGCGGTGTCGGTTTCAGCCCGGATGGTAAACTCGCCTATGTGGCCAACGAAGCCGCCAACCTGCTCGAAATCGTCTCCACTGCCGATTGGAAGGTCAAGGAAAGTATCAAGGTGGGTCTGCGCTCCAACGGCGTCAAGGTCAACGCCAATGGCAGCATCGTCTATGTTAGTAACGGCGGCGACCACAATATCAGCGTGATTGATACCGCCACCCGTACCGTGTTGACCACCATTGCCGTAGGCAAGCGGCCATGGAACATGGCCATCACCCCGGATGGCAAAAAGTTGTACGTGGCCAATGGCCGCAGCAACAGCGTGAGCGTGATTGATACCGCCAGCAATCAAGTGCTTAAAGAAATCACCGTAGGCACGCTGCCCTGGGGCGTGGTGATTCGCTAACAGCGTTGCATGCGCATGCATCTGCATCGCCCGCACTGGCACTGGCTCATCGGCATGCTGCTCTGCCTGTATGCCGGTGCAGGCTTCTGCGCAACCATCATCGACCACTGGCCAGTGATTGCCGAGGCTTTTTATAAAGACCGGCCGGTGCCAGCCGCAGACGGGCGCATCGTCATCAGCGCACCGGCACAGGCCGAAGATTCAGCGCTGGTGCCCATCAGCATTCAGTTTGCCGAAGCACATGGCATTGCCAAATGGTCATTGTTTGTCGATGCCAACCCCATCATGCTCACCCTCACCACCCACATGCCGGATACCACCCGCGCATTTACCTTATCTACCCGCATCCGTCTCGATGCCAACAGCCAAGTCAGAGTCATTGCCGAAAAGCCGGATGGCACCCTCAGCATGACCAGCGTTGCAATCAAAACCCCTGGCGGCGGTTGCGGCGGGGCCGTCAGCCAGGACGAAGCCGCGCTACGTGCCAGCGCAGGCAACATCAAATTACGTCAAGTTGAAGAAGGCAAGGCAACGGTCTTGCAGATTCAACACCCCATGCGTACCGGATTCGAGCGCACCGTGTATGGTTACTATGCCAAAGCGTGGTATCTGCAAAAAATAGAGTGGTTAGAGGCCGCAAACAAAGTCATGGCCTTGCAACTCGGCCCAGGCATCAGCGCCAACCCTTATTTCAAAATTGACTATCCTTTTGAGCTGGCAACCTTAGCGATTCAGGCGTCAGACAATGAAAATCAGCAATTCAGCTATCCAAAACAAGCTGTTTCTACCCGATAAACTGATGTTTTTATAATCCATAGCTGGTATGGGCTGGAAAGGATTGTCTTTGCGAACGCATGTGAAGCAATCCATACGCTTAAACTTTCTATACTGCTGCGCTATCTGCGCCCAGTTGCGTGTTTAATCAGACTGATTATGAGAAAGCCACCTGCGTCAGGTGGCTTTTTTGTTTTGATAAGATGGAGGTCCGTCATACCCACGAAAGCGGGTATCCATTGTCTTTTCCGTCAGCATACAAAAATTACAGGACTTTTAATCAACTCCAAAAAATATCTTTTGTTGATTTCTTAACACTTATGGCATTATTTAAACCATGTAAGCAAGTCAGAATCGATTGCCGACTTTGCCGATTAAATTACGCCCTCTATTTTTAACCTAGGTATATGGTTTGATTAGTCAATTTAAAAAAACAGCGCTCGTTTACATGCCGTCATTGGGACGGCTACTTAATAGTTCGGCCTCAAGGAGGAATCGTGCAGCACGCAGGTAGAACTTGGGCGTACTCATACCGAAATCTCTTTGAACTGTGCTCAGAGAAAAAACTGGCTAAGGTCGCTGGCCGCATTTCGGCGCAATACGCAAAATTGACGAAGGATTGGACATCCGAGAGGAACTCCGAATGGTCGTGCCGCATTTACTTCACGACCAAGATGATCCTCAATGCAACCGTTCTTCTCAATAGTCTCGAATTTGCGCGCACCTGCGGGCTTCGCGCTGCGAATCCATACTTTGAGTACTACGCCGCACTGTCCCTATTACGCGGCCTAGTCTATACGATTCCTACAGAAGACTGGAATTCTGGCGAGTTGATGGCAATCTCGCACACTCGTGCTATCAACGTGGCATTTGATTGGGTCGCAAAGTTCAACAAGTCGCTGGCGGCAGACATGAAGAAAACCGCTTTGCAGCTCAAGGCACAGCGCGAACTGATCGCTTACAAAGCACCCGCCAGCGGCGACAAGAACCTTGGGGCGAATTACGATCTGACTGACTTCCTGACCATCCTCGCAGAAGTCGCCGAATTCAACTCGGAACTACTGGAGGGTTCTATAACCAAGAACGCTAATCCAGCATCCTTTGAAGTGCTTGACGAACACATTCACCAGATCGCAACGGTTGAGGTCGAAGGATTTACCTTCTCAGATGACGAAGACTACTGGCGCCTCGGTTATGTGCAACGTAAGACACGAAGGCCATATCACTTAGGGTTGTTCATGCACCCCGGCCAGTCTGAGGACTTTATTGGCGCCTGGGACGGAGATGAGGATGCGGGCGAAGCGTTCTCTAACGGCTCTCCATCCAAATGGCAAGCGATCTTTGATGTGCCATGAGGCCGAACCCATCATTCCACCGGACCTTGCGCATAAAGCCGCGCAAGGCCGGTGAATTCAAACGTTGGGCATGGGAGAGAACGTATGTTTGATGAAATCCGCAAAGGTCTGACGGACTCCTACAAACACAAGCCTATTGAAGGGGCTGTCTGCGTCGCTTGCGGTCGCCAAGGAGTTCCATTTGCGCTTCATGTGATCGAGTTCTACCACTCAGACAGTATTGCCACTCCGTCCTATTTGGTTCCAATGTCGCAAAGTCGCGGCACCACTCGTGGTTCAGTCCCCCTTTGTAATACCTGCTGCCCAGCGTGTAACAACTGCTCTCTCCCCATTGCCACACCGTGGGTCAAGAAGTTACTGACCGCACTAAATTCAAAACACAAGGGCATTACCTTTGTTGTTGGTAATGGGTTCTGTCGCCATGTACACGTCATCAAAGACCTCATGTCCTTGTTTCGTTCTGCAAAGCTCTCTGGAGTTGATGTCCCGGCAACTCAAAAATCGCCAGAGCCAGAATCCTATCAATGGAAAAATCAAGATTTGGCCATCTATTTCAGGGCACAACCGAAAGACCAAATTTGGGGCGCAGTCACAGAGCAAAAGGCAGAGGCTATTCAATGTGGCTTCCTAGAAATAGTGCGACGGACAAGCCTCGATAAACACAACAACACAAACACGTTGCCGCCGGACGTCATTGACACGATTTGCAACATAGCCAATGAAGTGGGAAAAGAGAACGACTTGAACCCCGCATTCATTATTCTCCTTGCCCATCAGTATGTAGATGCCGACCAAGTAATGCGGCAACTTCATAAAAGCCGCTGGGTCGCTTCAATGGTTTCGCGTTCAGACTTTGCACCGCCGCCGGAGTCGTACATGAAATTCATCAAGTCCACATATTTCTCTAGTGGTGAATAAACCCATGCCCAACCCGGCAGTCCACTCGGACGCTGCGCGATAAAGCCGCGCAGCGCCGGTGACTTCTACGTTAGAACTCACCACCAAAAGGAGTTGATGTGAGAACTGAGGCTTACCATTCTTTTGAATCGAAACTCTTTTACTTTGATGACGAAATCGACCTAATTGAAGTCATCCGGCTAGGCATATTGAATGGCGACCTAACGGACAACGCTTCTCAATTTGTCCTTAAAAACATAGACCCGAAAAAGCACCTTCACATAAAAAGACGAAAGAACTCTGATGGAAGCCGGGAGTTACTTGCCAATCACCTACGCCAAACCGTTTACTCTTCTTACGTAAAAGACATTTACGAGGAAGTAACTCAATACCTAAAAACAATATTGGAAAAGGCCGCCGAGAACGGATTTGATTCGGGCCGGCTCATAGGCGAGCACTCAACAAAGCTTGATGCGAAAGTGGTTCTTTCTGCAGGAACATGGCAAGACGTAGCGCGCCTTATTACTGACTCTGTTTTCCAGTCGCTGGAAGCAGAAAAAAGCACTCTTAAACTGTTGGAAAAGGTATCAACAAAACTTGCTCTCGGCGTTGACGAAAATCTAATCACAGCCGCTCTCCCATACCTTGAGGTACGCCACTTTCTTGTGCATGTGGATGGGAAAATTCCTGCATAGTTCAAGAAAGATAATCCGAAAATACCTATCAGATCTGGGCACATTAAATTGGACTACAAGTTTGTCAGCGGACTTCGAGATGCCGCAAAGAAGCTAGTTAAGGAGTTTGACGACAAAGTCATTGCAGCAAATCTGTTAAAGCCAGAAGACATACGAAACTAGTTCTAACATGGCGCTCAACCTCGCTCTCTTCGGTCGCTGGACGCTGCGCGATAAAGCCGCGCAGCGCCGGTCAGTCTAGTAGGGTGGGTAACTTGTTGCCCACGCGTTAAAATTGCTCACAATTGCTCCCTGTCAAACTTTTTGTCGCGCCAACTAGGTAAGACGGATTCGATTACCGTCCGCCGTATGAAGGCTAACTGAGGCAGAGTGACCGAGTCAGTTTAATTGTTGAGATAGGATCACTCAACTCCCAGTGTTTAATCAGTTGGCAGCTCCCATTTTTCCGGCGGTTGTTGCGAGGTGTGAAAAACACGCAAAATTTCGACACGGTTATTTTTAATGCGGTAGGGCACAAGGTAGTGGCTGTTGCTAATCACTAATTCACGTGTGCCCATGACTCTGCCGGGGCGGCCAATAGCTGGTTGTGTTGCCAGTTGATTGATTTGCGCAATGATCAAAGCCACCACTTGGCTCGCGGCAGTTGGATTGTCTTGCGCGATGTAAGCTGCAATGTCATCCAAATTTTGTAATGCCTTGTTTAGCCAAACAATCTGCATGGTTTATTTTGTGCGCCATTTCTCGGCAACGGCATCTACTTCTGCTTGTGTGGCAAAGTCGCCCGCTTCGGCTTCGCTGATGGCTTGTTTAATTTCGTTGATTTGCCATTCGTTGCTCTCAACGTAAGCTTTAATGGCCTCTGCGGCTAAAAACGAGCGGGTGCGATGGGTTGAGGCTGCCAGTTTTTCCAGCTTGATTTTGGTCGATTCTTCTAAACGGATGGTCACCGTGTTGGACATGGCTTTGCTCCAAAATTACAATGTACACAATATAGCACAATGACACACAATGTTTGTTGAAGTTGCTATTGCGTTGTGAGGCGACTATCGCTCATCATTTCAATCGTTTTTCTCATGCAGCCTCATGCCAATGGTGTATTTTATATGCCGTTAGGTATATACCAACCTACCTATATCAATAGACGATTTGTAGACAATCTCCGCGCATAATGCAATCCATGGTGATTAAGCAAAGTTTCAAAAAACTTGCATCACATTGATCAAAACACTTAGGAGAATACATATGCGTAACGTTATTTCTGCAGTTGCTTTAGTGGCTGGTTTTATGGTCGCTGCGCCAGTGGTGGCCGTTGAACAACATGGTGGTATTGAAAAAACACAAACGGCACAACACTTTTTAAGCAAACGCCCTTATGCGCAGCCAGTGTTGGCCAAGGCTGACAGTGAACAAGCCTGGGTTGGCGCAAGTTTGGTGGTGGATGGCAACAATGCACGTGGAAGCGTGCATGACATGCAAAAGTTGCACATGATGGGTAAACGCGCGTTTTAAGCTGGGGCTTGCAGGGTGGGTGCGGTAAAGCGAATCGCCTGCAAACTAGCCAGACAACAATATAATTAATTTTGGAGCGAACAAATGAACAAACTACTCTTGGCAGTATTAAGCGTTGGGTTGGTAGCACAGGTACAAGCTGGCGACTTGTCAGATCAAAAGCAAGGCGTGCGTAGCCAGCACCAGCACAATTTTTTCGGTCAACGCCCTTATAACGTTGCCCCTGCGGAAAAGTCAAATGGCGCGAATCAGGCCTGGGAGGGCACTGGTTTGGTGACGCAAGACCCGGAACAGGCTGAAAAAGCCTTGATGAAACATAATCAGCATCAAATGAATTTTATCGGTAAGCGGCCATATCTGGCGCCACGTAACACCGACTAGGATTATCCACACAGACCTGATTGATTAAACGATTTCACAGCTCTCTCTTTACCCGCCTGTTGGCGGGTTTTTTTATGCAGTCACACGCTAAAACGGGCGTGTTAGGCAGAGGGCAACGCTGATTCACTTATGGGCACTTCTATAAATTCAATTTTCGTCGCCATATGGTGTTGCTCATAAAAAATTTCTCCTTACATATCAATTATATGCCGCGTAAAAATTTTTTATTCGCGCCTTGTCTGGCTTAGCAACTTGAATTTATAGAAATGCCCTTATTAAACGTCACGCAGGGAAAAATTCCCTACAAAGCGGGCGACATTTTCTGTTCAATGTCGGCTGACGGAGAAACGTATGAACAGACAAGAACAATCCCTGGCAGACTGGCGCAGTCGCGCCTTGCAATTTGAATCCGAGTTGAACACCGTGGTGTTGGGGCTGGCCCCGGCGATTCGCTTGTTGCTGATCAGTATTTTTGCCCGCGGCCATGTGTTGCTGGAGGGTAATGTGGGCGTGGGCAAGACGACCTTGCTCAAGGCGGCGGCGCGCGGCATTGGCGGCGGGTATCAGCGCATTGAGGGCACCATAGACCTGATGCCGCAGGATTTGATTTATTACACGTATATCAATCAGGAAGGCAGGCCGCAGGTGGATGCGGGTCCGATACTCAGCCATGGCGAGGCGTTGTCGATTTTCTTTTTTAACGAGATTAACCGGGCGCGGCCACAGGTGCATTCACTGTTGTTACGGGTGATGGCCGAGCGCAGTGTGACGGCGTTTAATCGCGAGTATGCTTTTCCGCATTTGCAGGTGTTTGCCGACCGGAACGCGGTGGAGAAAGACGAGACCTTTGAACTGCCGGGGGCTTCACGCGACCGGTTTTTAATGGAAATCGAGATTGCGCCTGCGCACGATGCGGAGCTTCACAAGCAACTGACGTTTGATACCCGTTTTCATGACACGGCCAGTTTGTTAACGGCGGTGACAGCCGAGCAAATGGATTACCGCCAGTTGCACGGGGTTGCCGAACTTATACAGTCTTCCGTGCAGGCGAATGCCACCTTGCAGGACGAGGTGGAGCGTTTGCGCCAGGCCAGCCACCGGCCACAGGATTTTGGTGTGCGATTGTCGGATATCGAGATGGAGGCCTTTGTCAGTGCCGGGATCGGGCCGCGCGGGGCGAGCATGCTGATACGTGCGGCCAGGGTGGCCGCCTGGCTGGATGGCAGGGTACACCTGATGCCGGAAGACATTGCGCAGGTGTTTACCGCGGTGGTCAGCCATCGTTTGTTCTTCACCCCCATGTATGAGTTGCAGCGCGGCGTGCTGAGTAAAGCGTTTACGCAGGCCTTACTGGAGCAGGTGCATTGATGGGGTGGGCTATGGAGATTCCGGTGGTGCATTACCGGCTGGGCTGGAAACCTGCTGGCTATCAGGCAGGGTTGGTCAGTGGCGTCAACGCTGGTCTTGGCGATACGTTGCGGGCAGTGGTGCCATGGCTGGAGTATCCCGATCCGCGTCGGCTGGATGTGCGCGCGACCTTGCGCGATCCGTTTGAAAAGCTGTGGGTGCGCGATTTTAAGCGCAATACGGCAATACAGGTGATGGCGCTGGTGGATGGTTCGGCCTCCATGGCTTATCAGGGAGTGCATGCACGCCCGCAGGTGGTGGGTGACTTGCTGTTTACACTGGCGCGTTCGGCTTATGCTGCCGGGGATGCCTTTGGCTGTTCGGTGGCGGCGGCGCAGTTGCAGGCGGCTTTGTGTTTGCCGCCACGCATTTCGCGCTCGGCACCGTTGTGGATTCAACGCCAATGGCCGCAGTTTCAGCCTGCCGGTGACCGGGTAGACGGTTTGTTTGAAGCCGCCGCCGGTTTATCCAAACGCAAGTCACTGGTGTTTCTGGTGTCTGATTTCCACTGGCCGCCTGCCGTGCTCAATGCTTTGTTAAAACGCCTGAGTCACCATGATGTGGTGCCGGTGTTGCTGGAAGATCCAGCCGAACGCCAGCCGCAGACAGGCAGCGGCTTTGCCAACTTGCAGGATATGGAAAGCGGCCGCCAGCGCTTTGTCTGGCTGAATCAGGCCACGCGCCATACCTTGCAGCAACGCGCGGCAGCGCATGTGCAGTCAGTCGCTGCGCTTTGCCAGCGGCATGGTCGCCGCTTGTTTTTGCTCAATGGAGCATTCAGTGCGCCCTCATTGACACAGTATTTTATCCAGAGATGAACAAGCGATTTCTACTGATTGTGAGCGGGGCGTGTGTGAGCTGGTTGTGGAGTCTGTCCGTGCAGGCTGACCCAGATCAGGCTTGGCCTGATGGCGCGTTATCGCCTGCCGTCAAGGTCGAGATGCGTCATCATGGCTACCAACTGGGCGATCTTCTGACGCAAAAAGTACGTTTGAATCTGCCCCCCGGGGTGACGCTGGATACGCACAGCTTGCCGCTGGCCGGGCCGGTTAAGCCTTGGCTGGATTTGGCCGACTTGCAGTATCAGCCCGGCAAGCAAGGCGGGGAACTGACGCTGGTCTGGCAGGTGTTTGCCACGGTGGAACAGGCGCAGCCGCTCACCTTGCCCGAGCTGCCTTTGATCGCCCGTCACACTTCTGATGTCGGAAAATCGAAGGTGGTCAATCTGCATATTCCCGCCACGCTGTTTTACTATTCGCCGGTGCTCGGTACTGAGGCCAGGCAGACCGAGCGCCTGCCTTCCCGTCCGCCTTTGTTGTATGCGACCAGCTTATGGCAATGGTTGACGGCGCTGGGCGCAGCCATCAGCGCGGGTTTGCTATTGCTGGCGTTATGGGTGCAAGACCGATTGCCGGGTGTGCCGTTCCGCCCCGGCCCGCTCACCCGGCTGCACCGGCAATGTTCACGTACGGGCGCGTTGGCAATGGTGCATGACAACACCGAGTGCCAGACCCAGGCCCATCAGCTTTACATGGCCTTGTGCGAGAGTGCCGGACAGCGCTTGTACCGGCACAATGTCCACACGCTGTTTGCGCAAGCCCATTATTTGCAAGCACATCACGCGCCTATCTGTGCCTTTCTTGCTGATTATTGGCAACAGCGCTACGGCTCGGGCAGTGATGCAGCAAGCGCGCACAGCGATGGCAGTGCATGGTTGGCCAGCGCGGCCTGGCTGGAGCGCTTGCATCGGCGTGCTCAACGTAAACTAGCGCGCTCTTCCCCTGCATCTGTTGCTGTATCAGGCCAGTCATGAGCAGCGTGCATTTTGTCCATCCGGTCTGGTTGTGGTGTTTGCCAGTGGCTTTGCTGCCCATGCTGCACCTGGGTGTACAACGGTTTGATTTTCCGAGCTTGCATGGCTGGCAAGCGACCGGGTGGGCGCGTCTGCTGCCATGGCTGTTGCGCGGTTTGGCGGTGCTGGCCCTGGCCAGCTTGCTGGTGGCTATGGCCGGGCCGTATCTGGAAGGCGGGCTGGCACAGCGTATTGGCAACGGGGCTGAAATTGTCGTTGTGCTGGACCGCAGTGGCAGCATGTCCGAAGGGCTGAAGGGCCGTGATTATAATCGTCAGGATGCCGAGGCGGGCAAGTCACAAACCCACTTTTTGAGCAAAATTGAAGCTGCACGTGCGGTATTGCTCAAGTTTATGCAGCAACGTCCGGGCGATACCTTTGGGGTGGTGGCCTTTAACTCTTCGCCCATCAGCGTGGCGCCCTTGAGTGCTGACCGTGCGCTGGCCGAGGCCGCTTTGCAAAGCGCACAAAGCCAGAGCACCGGCTTTACCGCTTTGAGCCGTGCCTTGGGTATGGCGCTGGAGTACTTTGAGGGCCGCCCGAAAACTGCCACCCGCATGCTGCTGCTGGTGTCGGATGGCGATGCAATTATTGAGCCGGAAGATCAGGAGATCCTCAAGTCTGCTTTTCAGCATTATTCGGCGCAATTGATGTGGATTTATGTGCGCGGTGAACGCGAAACCTCGATTCTGGATACCGTGATTGCCGGTGACAACGAGATCATCACGCAGGCCGATCAGGCCTTTGCCGACACGCAGCAGTCGGCTTCCATGCATCAGGTGTTTTCGCAACTGGGCATGCCGTACCAGGCGTTTGAGGTCGACAGCGAAATCGGACTGCGGCAGGCCATACAGGCGGTTGCCAAAGCCACCAACCAGCGCACGCGTTATCAATACCGCTTGCCGCGTCAAGATCTCGCTGCTGCCTGTTATTTGTGCGCGCTGTGCTGTATTGCCGGGCTGGTCTGGTTGCGCCAGCACATGCTGACAGACTGGGTGCTGCATGCAGAAAGAAAGGGGCAACATGCGCACTGATGGGCTTCGAGCAATCACACAGGGGTGGCAACGCCGCTGGCGCAATGCACCGGTCAGCCTGGTGTGCTGGCTGTATGGTCTGGCAGTCTGTGGCGTGTTGCTGACGCTGCTGGCTGGCTGGCAATGGCATGCGCTGGCCGAACGTAATCGTATGCTGCTGGCTGGTCAGGCCTTGCGCGTGCGGGCGCAAGCAGACGATGCCATTTTGGCCTATGCGCAAGGCGTTGCCTTGCAGTCCACCCCTGAAAAAGCCCTGCATTTATTTTATCTGCCTGAAGCCAGCGTCCACCCGCGCCTGCGCGCGCAAGCCAAGTTTGCCATTGGTAATCTGTATTTTGACTGGGCCATGCAACACCACGCGGTTGAGCAAGGCGGGGCGCATCAGCAGCAGGTGGCGATGATTGCACTGGCGCGCGAAGCTTATAAAGACGCGTTGCGACTGAACCCGGAGGATCACGATGCCCGCTTTAATCTCGAATTGCTGGACCGGCGCAGCCCGGACAAGCGGACCCAGGGCTGGCAATCCGAAACCGATGGCGTGACGCTCAAGCCGTTTAAACGTAACGGCACGGCGATGATGCGGGATAACCAGCGCCGGGGGCTGCCTTGATTTCACGCTGGAAAGCGGGATTGTCGACAACGGCGGTTCGCCTGCAAGGCTTTTTGCGCCGAAGCAGGCAGCGCGGCAGCTTGCCTTTTTTGCTGGCAGCCGCGGTGGTTGGCATGACCTGGGCCGACTTGCGTATGCCACAAGAAAGCGAGGTACGCGATGTGCTGTTTGTGCTGGATATTTCGGAAAGCATGAATGTGCCGGATGCAGCGTATCCCAAGGCTGGCAGCCGTCGACTGACGCATGCCAAAGCGCTGGTCAGTGACATGATGGCAGACTTGCCATGCGGCTCTAAAACCTCACTGGCCTTGTTTGCGGGGGATGAAACGGTCGTCTTGTTTGAGCCACTGGAAGTTTGCGCCCATTATCCTGCCATGGAAAAAGTGGTGAGCCAGCTGGATACGCGCATGCGCTGGATAGGCGATTCGTGGGTGGTGCGCGGGGTCAAGCAGGCCATTGAAGCAGCACAAGCACGCCAGATGCATTTGGTATTTATCAGTGATGGGGATGAAATGCCGCACCATGAACATCCGCGCATTGCCGAGCTATTGCCTTACAAGCGCAAAATACACGGCCTGCTGATTGGCGTGGGCGGCACCACGCTGCAACCTGTGCCGCATTTAAACAGTCGCGGCGAAGTGACGCGTTACTGGACACCGGAAGAGGCCGTGATTGAAGGCAATTACCCCAATCTGCTGGCCATGGTGAAGTCACTGTTGCCAGGGCAAGCCATGGATGCGACCGAGGCAGCCGAAGTGCGCGAACACCAAAGTCAGCTCAATGTGGCGCTGATGCAGCAACTGGCGAGTGCGCTCGACATGCCTTATTTGCAAGCGCCGCAGTCGCAGCAGGCCCTGCCATGGCTGCGGACTGCCGCGATCAGCCATAGCACCGTCGCCAAACAGGATGCACGCTGGATGCCAGGTCTGATTGCCTGTGGGCTGGTGCTGCTTGGCTGGTTCTGGACTGCGCTGCCCGCACGCTGGCGGCATTGATTGTTTCAGAGAGCCCTTGGTCTCAGAGCGTCCTTGGTCAAGGCGCAGGACGCTCTGACTGTAGCTGCTTGAGCAGGCTGATATGTTTCACCAGCAGAATTTCGCAGGCGCCGTCGCCGTGGTCATTGCGCACGCGTGAAGTGGTCCAGATAAAGCCGTCTGCATCTTTCACATCTGTCAGGTAGCCTTCCATACTGACGACATCGCCGGGCTGCAATGCCTGCAGCTGCTGCAACACCTCATCATTGTCGGCAATCATATGCACGTTGGTGCTGGTCAATTCAATCTCTTCACGCGGAATTGGAAACGCTTCCACCCGCCAGTAATAGAAACGGTCAGACTGGCGGATATTGATCGCGCTGACGACGGATGGATCAGACATGCGTTGCCAGCCGATCACCACATCCACCGGCGACAATGCCGCCATGTCATCGCCATCCGCTTTACGGTAGCGATGGGTGGACAGTACCAGACCGCGCATGAATATTTTATCCGTCCATCCCAGTTGAAAATCACCTTTGGCATGCCACTGAAAGTCAGCAATCTCGGATTGTTCTGGTGGTTCATCTACCAGAACACCCGCAGGCAGTTGTCTAAACAGCGCCCGTTGCAGGCTGGGTGGACTGCCAGCGGGCAGTCCCGGTGGCGTATTGCGCATAGGGTGGTCGGCGTAAGCCAGGCAAGACAGGCTGCCAATGATCAGCAAGCCCCAAACTTTGTTTCGCATCGTGCGGGTTACTGGCTGCGCTTGAAGGGCCCCACACAACTGCTGGTATCCGGACTGTCGCAGGAGACATACAGGTTGCCCGACGGGTGAAACATCAGGTATTTCTGGTAGCTTTCGCCGCTGTTGTTTTCCACACTTCCCCCGCAATCCTTGCCACCTTTGTCCTCGAGGATATTGAGCTTCACAGCATAGTAGCCTTGTGCATCCGCCTGTTCACTGATGCTGTAACTGGCAACCGACACTTCTTCACCACTGGTGATATGTCCGCTGCCTTCAGTGCCAAAAATATAAATTTCTTTACAACTGTTTTTAATATTCACCCACTCCCACGTGCCCAGTAGCGGGTTGGCAAACAGTTGGCCAGTACTGCCCAGCCAGCAAAGTGCACAAGTTAAAGCGAATAAGGGTTTGCGCATCATCGTGCTCCTGTTCAGAATGGTCTGTTGTGCATGCAAGCGCACTATAATGGGCAAGCATAATTTTTAGCGTTGACCATGAATAGGGAAAAATTCCCGATGGTTTTTAATCAATAAACTTTACAATCCGCAGAGCATGATGAAATCCCTAAGTTTACAACTCAAGCTTAATCTGATTTTTACAGTTCTTTTTCTTGGGCTGTTGCTGACATGGGCGTTGTCAGTGATTGCTAACGCACGCGAAGATGTGCTGGCAGAAGTGGACTCGACCACCAATCTGGTGATGCATTTATTAGATGCGGAAATTGCACACTATATGTCAGATTACAGCTGGTTGAGCCGTGGTGCCGACGGCAAAATTAATATTTTCAGGTTAGATACTCTTCAAAACGTACGGCATTTAAAAATTGATTTTTTTGATGTGAATGGTCATCTGCGTGAATCGAATCGCTCCTCGAAAATTGAGCATGAAGGTGCAGATCCACCAGAGTGGTTTGTTAGATGGCTGGACATTACCAGTGTATTGAGTGAGCCAAAACGTAAAAACATCGTGTTGAGTGGTCGCTTGCTTGGGGAGCTGGTTGTCACTCCTGATCCCAGTTTCGAGTTGCGTGAAATATGGTCGGATACTTCGGATTTATTGGCCATGGTGACTATTTTTGCTATTTGCATGTTGTTGTTTGTGTACATGACAGTGCGCTATACCTTTAAGCCGGTAAAGCAGATTATTGATGGTCTTAACCAGGTTGAAAGGGGCGCTTACGAAGCGCGTTTGCCAGGATTCAATCAAATTGAGCTCAGTGAAATTAGCGATAAATTCAACAGTATGGCCAGCACGCTGGAACAAAGTATCAGAAACAATCATCGCCTGACCCAGCAGATTATTAACCTGCAGGAAGAAGAGCGCAAAAAACTGGCAAGGGACTTACATGATGAAATTGGCCAGTATTTAACGGCTGTCCATGTGGATGCCAGTGCGATGGTGGCCGCTAAAAAGCTGAGTGTTGCGCGGGAGAGTGCACAAGCCATCTCGCAGATTACACGGCAAATGATGGTGACCATTCAGGATATCCTTGCCCGCCTGCGGCCGCGGGTACTGGATGAGTTGGGTTTGAGTCTGGCTCTGGCAGAGTTGATCCATCACTGGCGCGATCGTAACCGCGGCATTATGGTGGTCAATACGATTGCCAGTCAGATACGGCCATTGGATGAGACGGTCAGCGTCACGCTTTACCGTATTTTGCAGGAGTGTTTGACCAACATCAGCAAGCACGCCAAAGCCACCCGTGTCGCAATTGAAGTGAAAGAGGTCGGACAAGGCTTGTGGATGACCGTAGAGGATGATGGCATTGGCTTTGATACTTCGGTGCAAAGCCGTGGCTATGGTTTGGCAGGGATGCAAGAGCGGGTGGAAGGATTAATGGGGACGATGCAAGTGATCAGTCAGCATGGACAGGGGACGCGCATCGAGGTGCGTTTTCAAAATCTGGGTAATTTTCGGGAATCAATAGCATGACAGTGAAGGTGATTTTGGTGGACGACCACTCCGTGGTGCGCTCTGGCTTGCGGCGATTGCTTGAGAGCCACAAGTCATTGGAAATTGCAGCCGAAGCAGATACCGGGGAGCTGGCATACCAGATTTATGGCGAAGTGCTGCCTGATGTGGTGCTGATGGATATTTCCATGCCCGGCATGGGGGGGCTGGAGGCGGCCAAGCGTATTTTGCAACGCTATCCGCAAGCCCGCATCGTGATTTTTTCCATGCATGAAGCCGTGTCTTTTGCGGCACAAGCCCTGAAAGCAGGGGTTAAAGGCTATGTGACCAAAACCGGTTTGGCCGAAGATCTGGTGCAGGCCGTGCTGGATGTTTCCCGTGGAAAAACCTTCCTGAGTCAGGATGTGGCGCAGAAAATTGCCTTGCAAACGCTGATCGGAGAAACCAATCCCTTACAGCAATTGACCTCGCGGGAGTTTGAAGTATTCCGTTTGCTGGCTGAAGGCAAGCGAGTGGAAGATGTGGCAGAAATGCTCAAAATCAGCCAAAAAACAGTGGCCAATTATTACACACTGATCAAACAGAAATTGTCGGTCAGCAGCCCGGTGGAAATGGTCAGGCTGGCCATGAAGCACGGGTTGATTGATGCCGAATAACTATCGCACTGGGGGAAAGTAATGAAACATATGGTATTGGCTGCATGGCTATGCGGTCTGCTCAGTCATGCGGCGTATGCTGATTTTCAACAGGGCAAAGCGGCCTTTGTCGCGCATGAGTATGCCAAAGCTTTAAAGGAGTTTGAACCGTTGGCGCGGGCTGGCGATATGCAGTCGCAACATATCCTGGGCATGATGTATGACGAAGGGCAGGGCGTTGTGCAAGATTATGCCAAGGCTGCTGACTGGTATCAGAAAGCCGCTTTGCAAGGCAACCAGGACAGCATGTACAACCTGGCTGTGATGTATGCACAGGGGCAAGGCGTGCCTAACGATGATGTGAAAGCGGCTCAATGGTTTGAAAAAGCGGCTGAAAAAGGCCATGTGCTGTCACAATTTGCCTTGGGTAGATTGTACATTGTCGGTCGCGGGGTCAAGGCCAGTGGTGAAAAAGGCAATGGCTGGTATAAAAAAGCGGCCTTGCAAGGCCATTACAAGGCGCAGTTGGCCCTGGGTAAAAACTATCTGGAGGGTAACGGCATTAAAAAAGACCTGACGCAGGCTGAACACTGGATCAGGCAATCTGCCACACAAGGCCACCACAAAGCCCAGTATGAACTGGGCGTGCTGTACCGTGATGGTGTTGCGGTTAAAAAAGACGCTAAACTGGCCTATATGTGGTTTGATCTGGCGGCCAGGCAGGATCATGTCGGCGCCCAGCAAGCACGCGATGCCTTGGCAAAAACCATGAAAGCGGAAGAGATTGCGGCTGCACGTTTGTTATCCAGCGAGTGGAAGCCACAAGCGCCGGAAGTGTCCTCCTAATCCACCTGCAATAATCCCCGCCAGTCCGTGGTGTAGCCCGGACTTTTGCGGTCCTGCTTCATCTGCCAGGCTTGCTGTTTGCCTTCACTGGCCAGTCGCAAGGTCGCCTTGCCCATTTTCCGGTTAACCGCATCCAGTGCCTGCATCAGGCGAGATGATTTTTCTGTCGGCGCACTGTCGTGAAACAAATCTTGCTGAATGCGATGCGCAGGCACCAGTGCACCCAGCGATACCCCCGCTTTGGCATAGTCGTGTCCTGGCTGATAAATCTGGCTGAGTGCCCAGAGCGCTGCTTGTACCAGGTGACGGGTGTCGTGCGTCGCCATTGGTAACGGCACCGTCAGCGCATTGCTGTAAAACGGCCGGTCATCACGAAACGGA
This sequence comes from Methylophilus aquaticus, assembly GCF_030769565.1. GTDB lineage: Bacteria > Pseudomonadota > Gammaproteobacteria > Burkholderiales > Methylophilaceae > Methylophilus > Methylophilus aquaticus. Next base: position 88,848 of record NZ_JAVCAP010000021.1, read on the forward strand.
CTTGTGCGGATATAGACATACACGCTGCCTGCAAACAACTGCTTGCGGCGTAACTTTTCGGCCGCACGTGCGGTATAGAGTGTGAGCGCTTCTGACAGTCCTGTGATATCCCTGACGGGTTGGCCAAAACTGCGCGTACACAGGATTTGCTGCTGCGGCCCGCGTATTTCTTCCAGCGCCAGACAGACCGTGCCATTCAGTTCACGGATGGTTTTTTCCATGACTACGCTAAAGCGACGGCGCATGGTTTCTGCGTCGCTGTATTTCAGATCAAATGCGGTATGTATCTGAGCATGTTTATCCGTGCTGCCTGTCCCCTTCGGGTTGCATAATTGTGCGGCCAAGCGTCGGCCGATGCCCCAGACTTCTCCAACAGGAATGCCGGTCAAGTAGCGATCGACCACATGAGGTGCCCAGACGTTAAAGTCACATATCCCCTTCATTTCCGGGGTGTGCTTGGCACAGTGGTTGGCCAGTTTGGCCAGGGTCTTGCTGCGGCCTATGCCCACACACACTGGTAAGCCGGTCCATTGCAGTAGTGTGTGTCTTAGGTGTTGTGCATGGCTTGTGAGGTCACGTTTGCCGAATCCGCTCAAGTCAAGAAAACACTCATCGATAGAATACACTTCCTGTGCCGGACTGAACTGGCGCAAAATCGACATCACACGGTTGCTCATGTCTGCGTAAAGTGCGTAATTGGAAGAATAGGCGACCACGCCTTCCTGTTCGGCAAACTTGCGAATCTGGAACCAGGGTGCACCCATCGCGATGCCCAGCGCTTTGGCTTCGTCGCTGCGCGACACCACGCAGCCATCGTTATTGCTGAGCACCACAACGGGCCGGTTGCGCAGCTTGGGGTTAAATACCCGTTCGCAACTGACGTAAAAGTTGTTCACATCAATCAGGGCAATGGCGCGGGGCGTACTTGTGGAGGGCATAGGGTAAAAACCGTCAGGCGGGTTTCATGAAATCTATGAAGGACTGTTCATGATCTGCAATAGCGTGTTTTTTTAAGATGTGTCGATAATGAATCGTACGAACCAGACACGATGTCGGTTCGAATAACCAGATCAAGGAGATCATTATGTGGACTAAACCAGCTGCTACAGAAATGCGTTTTGGCTTTGAAGTAACCATGTACGTGATGAACAAATAAGTTTGTTCTTACGCCAAAAGCCCCGGTTGCCTGATAGTGCTTTTATAGGCGCCGGGGTTTTTTATATATGGTGCTTTTTTGTAGCCATGATTATCTGAACCGCCTGAATGAACTGATGACCACGCCCCAGATTTCAAACTGCATAGGTACCTGAATGATAATCGGCGTGTATTTGCCAGACGAGTTGGCGGGTAACAGCTTGGGATTACCATCCTTTTGTTTGGCCAGCGTTTTGATGGTGAATTCGCCATCAATCATCGCCAGCACAATATCGCCGACTACCGGCAATTTTGATTTATCCACCACGGCCTTGTCGCCAGGCATTAACCCGGCTTCTATCATTGACTCGCCCTGAATCGTCACAAAAAATGTGCTGTCCGCCTGGTCGATTAAATAGGCATTGGGGTCCAGCCGTTTTTCAACATGGTCATCAGCAGGGGAGGGAAATCCGGCAGGGACTTTGGATTGATACAGCGGAATACTGACACTAACCGGGGTCAAGGCTGGCAGATCAAAAGCCTCTACGCTGTCCAGGTTTTCTTTCAAATGGCTGATGCGTTGCTTTTTGGCGTAGGCAGCCAGCAAGTCGCTCACGGTCGCTTTCTGGCTGATTGGTACGCGTATCACCGTGGTGGGTTCCATGTAGGGGCCTGAGCCAGATTTACGGCCCGCGCCGGGGCGTTTGCCGCCGATTTTTTTCAGATCATTGTCGTTCATTTGATTATTGTAACAAAAATCAATAAAAACAACAGGCCAGAGTTGTATCTGTCTATTTTCTGCAATAGAAGCTTGACTGTAGCTTGCCAGCGACATGTCCGTCGGAGTCCGATTGCATGTATCAGGGCGTTGAAAGCCAGCTTGTTAATCCGGCCAGTTTTTATGGTTTGAATCGCTGTACAGACTGGCTTGTGGCGTCATTTAGCCAGACGCCTTGTGGCTGCGTTTTGCCTTGGTCAAGGTTTATACTGTCACCCTTTGTTCTGGGTGTGTGGTGATGGATGTAATACAGCTGTTTATGGCGCAATATGCCCTATTCTGCCTGATCGGAGTGGTGGTAGGTGTATTGTCAGGATTGTTGGGGGTGGGAGGGGGCATTGTGCTGGTTCCCATACTGCATGCCATACTGGTTGCCAGGGGCTGGACGCCTGACCTGGCCTTTCATAGTGCGCTGGGCACCTCGATGGCGTGTATTGTGTTTACTTCATTGTCGAGCATTGCCGCGCACCACAAAAACAACAATATTGTCTGGTCGTATGCCGGGGCCATGGTGCCGATGGCTTTTGCCGGATCGCTGTTGGCAACCTGGGTCGCCATTCAGGCCAATGCGTTTTATCTTGCCTTGTTTTTTGCGGCCTTTACTTTCTACGCGGCGGTTCAACTGTGCCTGGATCGCAAGCCGGTGAGCCACAAGGTGCCGGGGCGCCTTGAAATCAGTGTGGTCTCTTTATTGATCGGTGTGGTCTCTGCACTGGTGTCGATAGGGGGTGGTACCTTGACAGTGCCTTATTTGACGATGCGCAATGTCAGCGTTAAGCAGGCCATTGGCACCTCTTCGGTACTGGGTTTCCCGATTGCACTGGCGAGTACCGTGGGGTACCTGTATGCGGCATGGCAGCAGGGCAGTCATGCGCCGGATAGTGTTGGTCTGTTGTATCTGCCAGCCATTTTGTTAATTACGCCTTTCAGTGTGCTGTTTGCCCCTCTGGGTGTCGCATTGACCCAGCGTTTGCCAGTCAAGGTGTTGAAGCGTATTTTTGCGGTATTCCTGATTGGAGTGACAGGTAACCTGTTGTGGTCGCAACTGGCGGGGTAATTAGACGGCTCTCAAAACAAAAAACCCGCCATTGGCGGGTTTTTGCTTCAGCTTGTAATCAATACAAAGTCTGATTATTTGTTCATGACGTACATAGTCACTTCAAAGCCAAAACGCATTTCGGTAGCAGCTGGTTTAGTCCACATAATGATCTCCTTTGGGTTGTTTGAAAGTACATCGTGTTTGATGTGCTTGTATGACTTTCACTATACGCGGGTGTTTCAATTTGCCCTTGAGGCCTTTGCGTAAAATCTACTCATGATTTTACGTAGTTTTATTGCTGGTCTTAAACGGGCCATTTGATGCCATCAAGCCTGATGATGCGGTTTCTATTGTGGTCAGGCACTGGCGGCGTAGAATAGTCTTTAGAAAATCATCACGAAATGAGGGTGTGACATGATGCAGCGTTTACCTCGCTGGGTAGAGTGGGGCGGGTTTTTATTGGCGATGAATGCCGGATTTGTGAACGCTGTGGGGGTGCTGGGGTTTCGCCATCAGGCGGTGTCGCATTTGACCGGTATTTCGACTTACTTCTCGATTGAACTGGTAAATCAGGACTTCTGGCAGGTATTGCACTTGCTGTGGGTGATCGTGTTTTTTGTGCTGGGGGCTATCCTGAGTGGTCTATTGATTGGCAATGAAGCACTGAAAATCGGGCGCCGTTATCATGTCGCCTTGTGGATAGAAGCCGGATTTCTGGCGGCTGCCGTCTGGCTGCTGAATCATGACTGGCAAAGTGGCCAATGGCTGGCTTCGGCTGCGTGTGGCTTGCAAAATGCTATGACCAGCACCTTTAGTGGGGCGGTGGTGCGTACCACGCATGTGTCAGGGTTGTTTACCGATATCGGCATTGCACTCGGTTTGCGTTTGCGCGGACAGGCGTTTGACCGCCGTCGGCTGCTGCTGTACGCACTGCTGATTACCGGCTTTATCACTGGCGGCGTGCTGGGCGCCTGGAGTTATCTGCACTGGCATTTTAATGCCTTGTTGTTACCCGCCTTGCATGTAATTGCTTTGTCAGTGTGTTATCACGGGCTCAGCCGTCGGGCCTGAATGGGTTGAGGTCATAAAAGTCCCGGTATCTCGCCCTGAGAGGCAAAAAACTGGCATCAATTTGTAATACAATCAACTCCAATCATTTTCACAATTAAGAGCATTGCCATGCAGATTCAAACTGTCGTTACCCAACCGTTTTCTGATCAAAAACCCGGCACCTCAGGCTTGCGTAAAAAAGTGCGTGTTTTCCAGCAGGCGCATTACCTGCAAAATTTTGTACAAAGCATTTTTGATATTCTGGACATTCCTGCCAATGCCACCCTGACTGTAGGCGGGGATGGCCGTTTCTATAACAAAGAGGCGATCCAGATCATCATCAAAATGGCTGCGGCTAACGGCTTTGCCAGGGTGATGGTGGGCCAGCACGGCATTCTGTCTACGCCTGCCGCGTCAAATATCATCCGCAAATATCAAACCTTTGGCGGGATTATCCTGTCGGCTAGCCACAATCCAGGCGGTCCGGATGACGATTTCGGCATTAAGTACAATACGGATAATGGCGGCCCGGCGCCTGAAAAAATCACTGACGCGATTTTTGCCAACAGCAAACAGATCAGTCAGTACAAAATAGCTGCATTGCCAGATGTAGATTTAACAGCCATTGGCAGCACGACGCTGGATGGTTTTGTGGTCGAAGTGATCGATGCCGTGCGTGACTATGCTGACTTGATGGCCAGTATGTTTGACTTTCCTGCCATTCAACGCTGGTTGGCCAGTGGCTATCGTATCAAGTTTGATGCCATGCATGCCGTGACTGGTCCCTATGCCAAAGAGATTTTTATTCATCGCCTGGGCGCCCCGGCAGACAGTTTGATGCACTGCGAAGTCTCGGAAAACTTTGGCGGAGGGCATCCTGACCCGAACCTGACCTATGCCGAAGATTTGGTCAAGGTGGCCTATGGCACACTGTCGCCTGACTTTGCGGCCGCTTCTGACGGTGATGGCGACCGCAATATGATTCTGGGTAAACACTTTTTTGTTACACCTTCTGACAGCCTGGCACTGATTGCCGCCAATGCCAAATTGATTCCGGCCTACGCCAAAGGGTTGAGTGGTGTGGCGCGCTCCATGCCGACCAGCGGCGCCGTTGACCGCGTGGCGGCGAAGCTGGGCATTGCCTGCTTTGAAACGCCCACTGGCTGGAAATTTTTTGGCAACCTGATGGATGCCGGTAAAGTCACCCTGTGTGGCGAGGAAAGCTTTGGCACGGGCAGTGACCATGTACGTGAAAAGGACGGCTTGTGGGCCGTGCTGTGCTGGCTCAATTTATTGGCGGCGACAGGGGAGAGCGTCGAATCTTTGGTACGCAAGCACTGGCAGGCGTATGGCCGCAATGTCTATTCACGCCATGATTATGAAGGCGTGCCTACTGAGCAGGCCAATGCCGTCATGGCGAATGTCAAAGCCCAGTTCAACAGCCTGCCGGGGCAAGTATTTGGCAGCTACACGGTCAATACCGTGGATGACTTCAGCTACACCGACCCGGTGGATGGTTCGATCAGCACGGGTCAGGGCTTGCGCATTCTGTTTACTTGCGGCTCACGCATTGTGATCCGCCTCTCTGGCACCGGCACTGAAGGCGCGACTATTCGTATTTATCTGGAAGCGTTTACCGAAGACCCGGCGCAGCAGCAACTGGACGCGCAAGAAGCGCTGGCTGAGCTGATTACTGTTTCGCACCAGATTTCGCAATTGCCACAATTGACTGGCAGACAGCAACCTACCGTGATTACCTGATTGCCATGCGAGTGATTACGATGTTGAGACGCCACAAAAAAGCCATTGCCATCACGCTTGCCTCGACCTTGCTGTCTTGCGGCGTCAATCCCGTGACCAAGCAGCGTGAATTCCAGTTTGTTTCGCAAGACAAGGAAATCCAGATTGGCCAGCAGAATTACAGTCCGGCCCGTCAATCACAAGGCGGCGACTATACGCTGGATCCGGAACTGACACGTTATGTGCAGCAGGTTGGACAAAAACTGGCAGTGGTGTCTGACCGGCCGGATCTGCCCTATGAATTTGTCGTGCTCAATGACTCGGTGCCCAATGCCTGGGCCATGCCGGGCGGAAAAATCGCGTTTAACCGTGGCCTGCTGTATGAGTTGCACAGCGAGGCTGAACTGGCAGCGGTACTCGGCCATGAAATTGTGCATGCGGCAGCACGGCACGGTGCCAAAGGCATGGAGCGCGGTATTTTTATGCAAGGCGCCATGTTGGCTGTGGGCCTGGCGACGCGTGATTCTAACTATGCCAACCTGGTCGTGGGCGGCGCACAGTTGGGCGGTCAATTGATCACCAGCAAATATGGCCGCGATGCCGAATCCGAGGCTGACACCTACGGCATGAAATACATGAAGCTGGCCGGTTATGATCCCTCTGCTGCCGTGACCCTGCAGGAAACGTTTGTGCGCCTGAGTGAAGGCAAACGGCAGGACTTTATCAGCGGTTTGTTTGCCAGCCACCCGCCTTCACAAGAACGCGTGGATGAAAACAAAAAAACGCTGGTCGAACTGGGTGCCGGTGGTGAAATGGGCAAGGATATTTATGCCGAAAAAATGAGCAAGCTGATGGCCACGCGTGAGGCCTATAAAGCCTACGATGAAGGCAAGGCAGCCTTGCAAAAAGGCGATGCCGAAAAAGCCAAAGCACTGGCCAAAAAAGCACTGAGGATCGAGCCACGTGAAGCCCGATTTCAGGAGCTGCTGGGCGACGTAGCCCTGACCAATAAAAACACTACCGAAGCTCTGGCGTTTTATGACAAGGCCATCCAACTGCAGCCTGACTACTTTAAACCTTATGTACAAAGCGGCATTGCCCTCTTTAATGACGGCAAAAAAACACAGGCAGAACCTTTCCTGAAAAAAGCCAATGCTTTGTTACCGACGGCGCCCGGCTATGCCTTGCTTGGCCAGATTGCCGAAGGGCGCGGCGAAACCACATTGGCTTTGCAGCATTACCAGCTGGCCGCCAGTTCCGATTCTGATATCGGCAAAGAGTCTGCTGCCCGCGCCATGCGTATAGACCTGCCACGTAATCCCGCGCGCTACCTGCCCTCGGGGCCTGTTGCAGATAATTCCGGGCTGGTGTTTGCCGCCGTACAAAACAACAGCAGCGTGCCTGTGGGCCGCGTACAAGTGCGCATGCTGCAATACGATGGTCGAGGTGTGGTGATCAACCAGACCCGCGCCATGCTGATTACCGGCGGCATTGCGCCAGGCAAACGCGGCATGGTCGCCACCGGCTTTCGCATTCTTGATCAGCAGGCACTGCAAAACTTTAAAGTGATTGTAGAAGGCGCAGAGCTTGCCAAATAACACATTAATCACGCATGGCTACTACTGATACCTGCGTCTCCGTTTCCCCATACTTTCAAATCCACCCAGGCCAGGCTGCAGCCTTTCGTGCTGTCTGTGAAAAATATGTCGCATGGTCAGCCCGCGAACCTGGCTGCCTGTATTACGGCTTTAGTTTTGATGGTGACCTTGCGCACTGCCGCGAAGGATTTGAAAACGCCGATGCGCTGTTGGCCCATATCGAGAATTTACGGCCGATTTTGCATGAAATGGGTGAAGTCTCCCAATTGCTGCGTATTGAGGTGCACGGTCCTGAATCTGAGCTAGAGAAACTACGAACGCCGTTGGCGGGCATGCATCCACAGTGGTTTGTGCTGGAATATGGTTATCGAAAATCACCAGAATAGATTTTAAAGGACTGGGTCACAGACTCATTAAAATGACATGACAAATGTATATAAAAAAAGAAAAGTATTGGTAGTAACTTTGCTACTCACAATACTGCTATTTCCTATTGGAGTATATGTCTACAATTTTGGATTTGTAATTCTTGATGACCATCAACGATGGGCTGAAATGGGATCCGCAATGTCTGGTATTTACGGTCCTATTCTTACGATTCTAACGCTATTGGTTTTAATCTTTCAGCTAAATCTGCAGGAAAAGTTAAATAGGCACACCTATGATCAAGCTTATGTTCAAGAAGCAAGGGCAGATATTAATTTTTATCTAGATCAGCTATCAAAGGCATTTGCCAGCAAGTTTGAGGATGACAAATTTGTTGGGCAAGTTTTAACCGATACATTTGCGTACTCAACAAAACAAGAGCTACTCACCTCTCCATTAATCGAGATAGCGAAGGCTCTTGATAAGCATCATTCGAGTTTACTAACTTCTTGGGCTGCATATTATTCTGTACTTGCTGGAATTGGTGTGCATCAACGGTATCCGTATGAGAATGCACATATAGCTGCTCGGAATAAAGCAGTTGCTTTGTTTTCTTATGCAGGATGTGCCGCTTTAGATAACTTTCTATTTGCCGTATCTGAAGAACGTTTAAAAATCCCTTACGCATTTGCCTCGAAGCTTAATGAGTAGAAGCGCTTTGACATGTCTCTAGGCTTTTTTCAAGCTCACAATTGATTAGTTAAGGCTCGTTTGACATGTTGAATTTATGGGTGACATGAGTTTAATCGCCTATTCGCCCGCTTTGATCGTCATTTTTCCCTTGTGCAAGCGCACATCCATCCTGCCCAGAAAACTCATGCCCAACAGGGCATCGCCTTCCAGGCCGGGCGCAATGGTGGCGGCAACATCGTGTGCAGTGATGCCGCCGAGTTGTACGGTTTTCAACCTGACCAGGTAAGCGACGGCTTCGCCGTTGGCGGTGTGGGTGCTGACGGCTTCCTGACTCCGCAAACCCAGCCTGTCGGCCACGCTCTGTGAGATGGCGACGCCGGTTGCCCCGGTGTCTACCAGTACGCGCACGCGTTCACCGTTGATCAGTGCTTCGGCGCCATAATGCCCATCAGGACCGCGTTTGAGTTCGACCACTTGCGGTGTGCCTATTTGCTCAAGGCTGTTAGGGTGTTGTATGCGGTCTACGAGCGTCCAGACCAGTGCTGCCAGCACGAGCCAGATCAATAAGTAAAGTATGCTGAAGCCGCGTGAGAATATTCGTTGAGTCGCATTGTGCATGCTGATTGAATGGAGGCTAAAAAGGAATTTTCAAGTCAGGCCTGTGGCTGTTGAGTTGCTGTTTGAACGCCTCCTGAATGCGTTCCAGGGCTGTTTCAGTATCGGCCTCAAAGCGCAGCGTCAGCACCGGCGTGGTGTTTGAGGCACGTATCAGGCCAAAGCCGTCGGCATACTCCACGCGCAGGCCATCAATGGTGATCACTTCCACCGCGTCTGCGAAGTGTGCCGATTGCTGGAGGCTGTTGATCAGGGCATGCGGTTCGCCTTCTGCCATCGCGATTTGCAGCTCTGGCGTATTGACGCTGTCAGGTATGGCGTCGAGCACGGCGCTGGCATCGGCGCTGCGGCTGACAATTTCGAGCAAGCGGGCCGCACTGTAGAGGCCATCATCAAAGCCAAACCAGCGTGGTTTGCCTTGTGTGCTGTCGTTAAAAAACAGGTGGCCGGAAAGCTCTCCACCGATGGCGGCCCCGGTTTCATGGATTTTGGCTTTCATCAGCGAGTGACCGGTTTTCCAGATCACCGGTTTCCCGCCATGCGCTTTGATCCAGGGGGATAAGTGACGCGTGGATTTGACATCGAATACCACGGGGCTACCAAGCTGCTGTGCCAGGACATCCTCTATAAACAGCATTAGCTGGCGATCGCTGCGGATAATGTGTCCTTGTTTGGTCACTACGCCCAGGCGGTCACCATCGCCATCAAACGCCAGGCCAATCTCTGCCTCGCCCAGCCGCAACCGGGCAATGATGTCTTGCAGGTTTTTGGCTTCAACCGGGTCTGGATGATGGTTGGGAAAGTGTCCGTCGACCTCGCAAAACAAGGTTTCCACTTCACAGCCTAGCGCCTTGAACAGTGCAGGTGCAAACGCCCCGGCCACGCCATTGCCACAATCAATCACTACCCGCATCGGGCGAGTGAGCTGGATATCACGCACAATCGTCTGCTGGTACGCGGCTGCAATGTCATGCGTGGCAAGCTGGCCTGCTTGCGGCGCGCGGCGAAATTGCCGGGCTAGGATACGCTGCCTGAGCGCTTGTATGGCTTCGCTGCTCAGCGTGTGACCGGCAATCACCATTTTGATGCCATTGTACTGCGGTGGATTATGGCTGCCGGTGATCATGATGCCGCTGCGGGTTTGCGGCAGGTGGTGTGTGGCAAAGTAGAGCATGGGGGTGGTGACCATGCCCAGGCTGATCACATCGGTGCCTGTGTGCAACACACCTTCGCCCAGTGCGGCTGCCAGGGCCGGGCTCGATAAGCGGCCATCATAGCCGATGCAGAGACGCTGCTCGCCATGCTCCTGTGCCAGCGAGCCCAGTGCCAGCCCGATCTGGTAGACAATCTCTGTGGTCAAGGTGTCATCGACAATGCCACGAATGTCATACGCCTTGAAAATGGAAGCAGGAAGCAAGGGGGCAGACTGCATGTTGGTTTATTCTGCTTCTTCGATCCAGGCCAGTTGGATCGCTTCGAGGATTTTTTCCCCGCAATGGCTGGCATCCTCTTCGAAGCCATCCAGATCCAGTACCCATTGCATCAAATCGGTAAAGCGGATGGTTTTGGGGTCGATGTCGGGATATTTGTCATACAACTCTTCGGCGATACGCTGACTGTCGGTCCACTTCATGATGTACAGGCTCCAGTTTTAAGTGATTGTAGGTGTGATGTCATTTGCCATTATAACCGAGCCGTTTCAGGCCACCTAGGCAGCCGCTGTGCCAGATTACGCTGACAAGATTCTCAGTGTGAGCTGACTAGGCGCGCGCGTGCATCTTTGACTAAGATGGCGTATGTTGGCGCTAATATGATCTACATACAACACAATCAACATGCATAACAATGCAATTCTTATAAAAAACGCAGGTGAATAGAACTGAATATGCAAGAGACACAAAAAAGTAACACGACAAAAGCGATCGTCTGGACTGTTGCGGTCCTGGTCGCTATAGTGGCAGTCTGTGAGTGGGTAGGCTGGCCTTTTTTACGCATCCCTTTTACCCATTTTCTGGAAAAACAGTTAGAGCGCACAGTGGTGATTGATGCGCCTTTTTCATTGCATGCCTGGGGTGGCCTGCGTCTGCAAGCCGCACATGTGCGAATGTCGGCGCCTGCAAGTTTTCAGCAGCCCTATTTTTTTGATGCGCACGGTGTGGAAATCGCATTACGTTATCGCGATGTGTGGCAACTGCCTGAGGGTGCCGCTTACCGTGTGAAAGCCATTCGTGCTATGCAGCTGGACGCGCATATGGTACGCACCATAGACGGCAAGGCTACCTGGCAGTTTGACCTGGATGACAATAGCCCAACACGGCCTTTTCCTGTGATTGAGGGCCTGAATGTGCGGCAGGGGCAGGTGAACGTTCAAGACGCCATGACGGGCGCCGCGGTGCTGGCAAAGTTTACTACCGAAGAGGGCAGTGCTGATGCATCACCCCACGCCAAGGTCACGCTGCAAGGCACGCTGAAAAAAGTCCCGCTGCGCGGCATGCTCGAAACGGCCGGATTCTTGCCAGCAGTGACCCAGAAGCCAGATTCGCCACCGGTGCATTCTTCGGGATGGCTCAACTATGGCGCACTGTCCCTGCGTTTTGACGGGTCTGTGTACGACATGTTTGGCCAGCCGCGCGTCAAGGGGCGCCTGGACTTGGTCGGCCCTTCATTGGGGGATGTCGGTGATTTGTTTGACATCACCTTGCCGCGGACCTCGGCCTTTAAAGTGCGCGCAGACATTGAAAAGTCCTCTGCACAATGGCGGGTCACAGTACCTGCCGCCAAGATTGGGCGCAGTGCGCTGGCTGGAAAGTTTACCTACGACACCGAGGGCGACAAGCCCATGCTGCGCGGTACGCTGACCGGCAAAAAATTATATCTGGCTGACCTCGCTCCCGCTTTTGGTGCGCCAGTCGCTGAACCAGCTTCTGTCAAAGAGCATGCGACGGCAACCAGTGCCAGTCCACCCGCCAAAATGTTCCCGGATACCCCTTTGGACTTTGCAACCTATGTGCGTATGCATGCTGAAGTTGAAGTAGACCTGGATAACGTGGATTTAGGCAATGCCTTTCGCGAACCCATCGCCCCTTTAAAAGGGCATTTGTCTTTACTCAACAATAAGCTGTCACTTTCTCATATTGATGCCCGCACTGCACAGGGCAGTCTGGCGGGTGAGATCTTTATCGATGCGCACGAGGTGTCCGCTACGCAAGCTGCTGGCGCACAAGCACTAGTACCGGACTGGGGCATTGAGCTTGCTGTACGCGATATTCGCCTGGAAAAGTGGCTGAAGGTCGCACCCACACCCAAACAAGACGCGCGCACGCAGCCTGACACTCCCGGCAAACCCTCTGCTGATACGCCACAACCTTATATCAGTGGCTTGCTGAATGGACGCTCCCGGCTACATGGTCAAGGCCGTTCTACGCGTGCCCTGATGCAGTCACTGAATGGCGAATTGGCCTTGTTGATCAGGCAAGGTAAGGTTTCTCATCTGTTGATCGAGGCCGCAGGGCTGGATATTGCACAGGCAGTGGGCGTCATGATCAAAGGCGATCAGCCGCTAGAAATGCAATGTGCCGCCATGGGCTGGAAAGCCAAACAAGGCATCCTGACCCCCGAAGCTGCGTTAATTGATACCAAGGTCACCACGCTGGTGGCGACAGGCACTGTCGACCTTGGGCAAGAGCAGCTTGATTTGACCTTGCGTGCCCGCCCTAAAAACTTCTCACCGCTGACTGTACGTTCGCCCATCCGTGTGCAAGGGACATTTATGGCACCTGAAGTATCGATCAATAAAGCACCTGTCGCAGCACGGGTTGCCGGAGCCGCATTACTGGCGTTGATCAACCCATTTGCAGCGATTCTGCCTTTCCTGGACCCGGGCACAAGTGATGCGGCGAATAATGCGGATTGTGCAGACACATTGCAACAACTGAAAAAACAAGGCCATTAGCGTCAAAGTGACTAATAAAGTGACTATGGCCATGTGCGCCGCATTGCTTCTTTATAAAACCAGACGCTTTTGGGGATATGTTTGGTCGCGCGTGTTGTCATGACAAAAAAAGAGCCCAACCGAAGTTGGGCTGAGGGAGCGATTTTGGAGATATACGCTTACGGTTTGTATAAAGCATAAGCTGTGCCATGTTTGTAATCTATGCTTTTATGGCGCATTTACGCGATGTTTCTCTTTGCAGGCTGGGTTCTCGACCCGCATATGCTGAAGAATGTGCCCCAAATTAGTGCATAAGCGGTGATGCTGGCGCATGAATACGCACTTTTGTGCTGGATGGCATGTTTTGATGGCTCCAATGCGCCTCGCTTGCGCTACATATGCGCAGGAGATGTTAAAGCTGCCAGCCAAGGGCACAACATGATAAAATCCTACTTTCATTTTTTCAGTAAATACGGAAACTTATTGTCATGTTTAGCACTTCTCGTCACTTAAACGTTGCCGATCCCGCATTAGCCAAAATGATTGCTGCCGAAGTGGAACGCCAGCATCAGCATATTGAACTGATCGCCTCAGAAAATTACACCAGCCCGGCCGTCATGGAAGCTCAAGGTTCCCAGCTGACCAACAAGTATGCAGAAGGCTATCCAGGCAAGCGTTTTTACGGTGGCTGCGAATTTGTAGATCAGGTGGAGCAACTGGCAATTGACCGGCTGAAAGCTTTGTACGGTGCCGAGTATGCTAACGTGCAGCCACACTCCGGATCGCAAGCCAACCAGGCTGTATATTTCTCGATTTTAAAACCAGGTGACACCGTCATGGGCATGAACCTGGGCCATGGCGGTCACTTGACCCACGGTTCGCCAGCCAACCTGTCCGGTAAATTGTTCAATATCGTGCCTTATGGCTTGAATGATAAAGAAGAAATCGACTACGACGAGATGGAGCGTATTGCCCTCGAGTGCAAACCAAAACTGCTGATTGGCGGTGCCTCGGCGTATGCATTGCGTTTTGACTGGGCCCGCATGGCCGAAATCGCCAAAAAAGTCGGTGCGTATTTCATGGTCGATATGGCGCACTACTCTGGTCTGATTGCAGCGGGTGTGTATCCTAACCCGGTGCCGCATGCTGACTTTGTCACTTCGACTACCCATAAAACCTTGCGTGGGCCACGTGGCGGTATCATCATGGCCAAAGCCGAGTTTGAAAAGTCTATCAATTCAAACGTGTTCCCAAGTTTGCAAGGTGGCCCGTTGATGCATGTGATTGCCGGTAAAGCGACCGCTTTCCTCGAAGCTGCGCAACCTGAGTTTAAAGCCTATCAGGCACAAGTGCTGAAGAACGCTGATGCAATGGCTAAAGCACTGGCACAGCGTGGCTTACGCATTATTTCTGGTCGTACCGAGTCCCATGTATTCCTGGTTGATTTGCGTCCAAAAGGCTTGACCGGTAAAGCGGCTGACGCTTATCTGGGCCAGGCACATATCACTGTCAACAAGAATGCGATTCCTAACGACCCTGAGAGCCCATTTGTGACCTCTGGTATCCGTATCGGTTCACCAGCCATTACGACACGTGGCTTTAAAGAAGCGGAAGCCGAACAAGTGGCACACCTGATTGCCGATGTGCTGGACAACCCGGAAAGTGCCGAGGTGATTGCTGCGGTGAAAACCAAGGTGCATGCCTTGACTGACCAGTTTCCAGTGTACGGAGCCTGATTCTTGAAGTGTCCGTTTTGCGGTGCCGATGACACTCAGGTCATTGATTCCAGAATCAATGAGGAAGGTAATTCTATCCGTCGGCGTCGGCGTTGTCCTGCGTGTGACAAACGGTTTACTACTTATGAAACTGCAGAGTTGCATCTGCCGCAGGTGGTCAAGCAAAATGGGACGCGGGAAGAGTTTAAACCTGAAAAGTTGCGGCTTTCATTTACACGGGCCTTGCACAAGCGGCCCGTGCCTACCGAGTATGTAGATAAAGCGCTGGAGCGGATTGTGCAGAAAGTGTTGAGCTTGGGGGCGCGTGAAGTGCCGGCCATGCTGCTCGGCGAAACCGTGATGCAGGAGCTCAAGCAGATGGATCAGGTAGCCTATATCCGCTTTGCCTCGGTATATCGCAGTTTCTCGGATGTGGATGACTTTCATAATGCCATCCGCGATCTGGACAGCTAACTGGTTAGCGCATACAAAATACATCAAAACAGGGGGAAAGTATGAAGCTGATTAAAATGTCGGCGCTGGTGTTGGCAGCGTTTACCGTGTTGCTCACCATTGTATTTTTTACCTGGTGGGCGTTTAAGGATCAAGCCGTATTTGGCAGTGAGCAGTTTGACCAGACGCGCTGGATGGAGCTTTCAAGCAGTGTGCAGCATGATTGCCGACGCGGGGATATGGCATATGACCTGAAAAGCCACATTCTGATTCGCGGTGCAAAAAAAGAAGCTGTCATGGCGCTGCTTGGTCGTCCAAGCCTTGAAGATGCTGACGCGCTGGAATATGACCTCGGCAAATGCATGCATGTCTATCATGCTTTGCGTATTTACTTTGACCATGACGGGCGTTTAACGCATAGCCAGATATCTTCCCACTAGGTGCTCACGCGCCTGTATTCAGGCATAGGCTGGAGATCGCCCGGCACTTTTCTTTTGGGCTGGCTGGTAACTTTTGCGAAATACCTGCATAAATGCTGCCAGCTGCTCAGTGGCAGCGAATTCCAGACCGTTATAAATTGAAGCGCGAATGCCGCCAATGCTACGGTGGCCATTCAATCCGGAAAACCCGGCTTCCCGTGCCTGTTGCAGAAATGCCTGTTCAATTTCTGTACTGGGCAAATTAAATACCACATTCATTTTTGATCGATCCGCCACGGCTGCCCGGCCACGGTAAAAGTCTGCGTGGTCGTCCAGCACCTGATACAAGCAGTCTGCCTTGGCCTGATTGCGCACGGCGATAGTGTGCAAGCCACCGATCTCGTCACGCAGCCAGCGTGTGACCAGCAGCACGCTGTAAATGGCAAACACGGGTGGTGTGTTGTAGATTGAGTGTGCATCGGCCTGCGCATGGTAGTTAATAAAGCCTGGCAAATCGCTGGGCAGGCTATGCATAAAGTCATCGCGCAAAATGACCAGTGTCACACCTGCCGGACCAATGTTTTTCTGGGCATGCGCATAAATCATGGCATAGCGGTTGAATTCACCCGGCGCTGATAACAGGTCGGACGACATATCACAGATGCGTGGTACATCTTCGCGGCCAGGCACCCGATGAAACTGCAAGCCCTCTACCGTTTCATTGGAGATGTAGTGAAAATATGCAGCGTCTGTCGATAGCTGTAACTCGGCATCAGTGGGCAAACGGCCAAACTGGTCCGCTTTGCCGCTCCATGCCAATTGCAGTTTGCCAGATTTCTCAGCTTCATGAATGGCTTTGCCACTCCAGTAACCGCTGTGGATATAATCAGCAGATTGTCCGTTTCGCAGCAGATTCATCGGCAACATTGAAAACTGCTGTGTGGCGCCCCCTTGCATCATCAGCACCCTGGTTGTCGCGGGTAAGCCCATGAGTTGGCGAATATTGTCTTCCAGTTCGTGCACCACTTGCGCAAACCATTCCGAGCGGTGACTGATGCCCAAAATTGACAAGCCGACTTCTGGCACACACAGCATGGCAGTGTGCAGCTGTTGCAATACGGTTTCAGGCAATGCGCCCGGACCGCCGGAAAAATTCAGTTGATTGGCATTCAGTTTCATCATGCGCTCTCCAGTAAAGGTTGCAGCTGCAATGCATATAAATATTGTTCAAAGGCGCGCTGTAATTTGGCAATTTGACCGGCTTTAAACGGGAACAGGTGGGGCGAATCCATGGCGTGTACTGCCATAATGTGGTCGATCTCAAATACCAGTAATTTGCCGTCTCTGGTTTCTGCGCAGTCTATGCATAAATAGTCGAGCTGCAAGCGCTGGTAGATGGCGGCCAGTGCCGCTTGATGGCGGGCGGCAAATACTGAAAAATTTTGCATGAACTGATCTTCTTCCGCACGTTTCTCGGCAGCGTCATACATGCCTGCATTGACGTAATGCACCATCCAGTCGCTTGAAATCGCCATGTGGCAGATAAACGGCTGGCCGCGCAGCATGGCAATGCGATATTTGCGGAACTGGCCGTCCAGGCTACTGTAATCGACAAAGCGGGATACAAAGAATGCTGTATTTTCAACCTGCTTTAAATAGTCTGCCAGTTCGGCTGCCTGCGTGATTCTGGCCAGGTCGTTACCGGCTTGTGAGCCTACCGGACGGATAATCAGGGGGAAGCCGGGCAGGGTGTGTGGGTCGTTCGGGTCTGCCTGGGCTTGCATGCTTAAACGTGTGACCACTTGGCTGCGGGTCAATTTATGCGTCCGTGGCATATCCAGGCCTGTGATGCCCTGCAAGAGTTCACTTAACTGGTCACGGTTCACATTGGGCAGCAAATGCGCTGGATTAATCACGGGCTGCTTATGGCTGGCCAGGCCAGCCTGGACCGCTAACAATAATGCACGGTTGGTCTGGCTGTCGGATAATGCCACCATCACCGCATCATGGTCGGGCATGGGCGAGGGCAATGGCTCTTCAACCGTTGCATAGTAATAAAGTAATTCGACCGGACTGTTTTCCAGCAGACAATCAATGGGCGTGTTCTCTGACAGGTCGCCAGGCGTCATGATCATGAGCAAACGAGCGCGTGGTGGCTGGCAGTTCGCAGCGCGACAGAACAGACGTTGCAAGCCCAGTGCCTGCGCTTGAATTGCGAGGCCCATGTCACGCATTTTCAGGCATAAAAATCCTGTGGACAGATTCATCCACAACACCGCATTGTCCTGATCCTGATTGGCTTGAACCAGCAAAGACTGGGTATGTGCGCGCAGATCTGCACCGCTCAGACTCATACGCAAAAACGGCGCCAGGCCCTGAAAGTGGTGGTTGGCGTCCGCATGTTCGAGATGTTCGAGCAAATGTTGCATATAGGCGCGTTTCTCTGCCGCGCGTGCAGAAGACCAGAAGTCTTCACTGGTAAACACGGTTTTGCCATCTATGCGCATACTCACGCAGTAAGGTTGACCAAGGACTTGCGTGTGTACAAAAGTAGCAAAACTTTCGGCAAAGTCTTCTTGCACATTCATACTGGCATACAGGGTTGGAAATGCGGTGCGTGCCAGATCCCGGTAAAGGTCCAATCCCTGGGTTGCAGACAGGTGCGGCTGGCTGTAAAAAGCAACTTTTTCATGGTGGGGGAAATCCTGTTCAGGACGAATGCGCATGCCATGATCAGTTTGCCAGCAGAGTGTGGCGAAGTGCCCTGCCAGCTTGGGTAGTGGAAATGACCAGTCAGCAGGACACAGGTCCGTCATGGTCGCCAGCACGTGGCCGAACTCGTGCAATAACAAAAATCTGAGTGCCTGTACACGCTGGTCTTGCACATCTTCCGCAATTCTGACTTCAATCTGGATATTGGAGACAGGGCTAAATGCCGAGTTTTCTTTCCAGCTGGCCCAGGCGTTGGCAGACGGCTGCTGAAATGCCTCGCTATCCAGCACAATGACAAAGCCGATATTGTGGCTGCCATCGCCCAGTGCCACCATGTCTGTCAGGCCAGAAGCCCCAATGCCACGTGCAAAGAATATGCCCAGTACAGATTTGTTGAGGGTATTAAGCAGGCTGTCAGGCAGGGTTGCGAGTGCCTGTGCAAGCAGGGCCTGCAAGGACTGGTCACATTCAACGGTGATTGACGATTGTAAGTTCTGTGACGCGCCATATTCGGACAAGAAGTTTTGCAAGTCAGCTGCAGGAGGAATGACACGTGTATGCAAGGGGTGTGCATACATGGCCAGCCATGGGGTGGGATCGGCAATATAAATCATGCCTTAGTGTAGCGTTCTCACGCGCGCACGTTAGCGGTAAAAAAACTGGAAAAAGCCGCTGTATTCTGCATTTGACGAGACAAAAGCGCTGTTTTTGCGCTAAAAAAGTTAGGCGTAAAAGCGCCATGGCTTGGTATGCACGATGAACCGGCAGGGCCGGCACAAAGGAATCCGCACAAAAAAACCGTAAGCGCGGGTTTTTTTGTATCATGACACTCTATGCAAGCAAGCACACACGATATTGAATGGATGACCCGCGCGTTGCGGGTAGCCGCGCAGGGACTCTATACCACGACACCGAATCCGCGGGTGGGCTGCGTGATTATTAAAAATGGGCAATGCGTGGGTGAAGGTGCGCACCTGAAAGCGGGCGAGCCACATGCCGAAGTGCATGCCTTGCGCGCCGCCGGTGTGCAGGCGAAGGGCGCCACTGCCTATGTGACGCTGGAACCTTGCAGCCATTTTGGACGTACCCCGCCGTGTGCAGATGCGCTGGTGCGTGCCGGCATCAGCCGAGTGGTGGTGGCCATGCAAGACCCTAACCCTCTAGTGGCGGGTCAAGGCATTGCGCGTCTGCAAGCGCAGGGCATTGCAGTGACTGTAGGGGTGTGCGAAGCGCAGGCTCTGGCGCTCAACCCCGGGTTTATCCGGCGCATGACGCTTCAGCGCCCTTATGTGCGACTGAAAGTGGCTGCCAGTCTGGATGGACGTACCGCCCTGTCCAACGGCGTCAGCCAATGGATCACCTCAGCGGACGCGCGAAAGGATGTGCACCACTGGCGCGCACAGAGTTGCGCCATCGTCACTGGGGTTGGCAGTATTTTGCAAGACAATGCTTCTTTGACCGTCAGAGAAGTCCATACGCCCAGACAGCCATTACGCGTGATTGTGGATAGCCGTTTGCGTATCCCGCTTGATGCCAAAGTGTTGGCAGGAGGGAATGCGCTGGTAGCGTATGCCGAGCCTGATATAACAAAACTTGAAAGCTTGCAGCAGATGGGGGTGCGCACCTTACACGCACCCAACCAGCAAGGTCAAGTGGATCTATCTGCGCTTATACAGGCACTGGCTGACTTGCCGTGTAACGAAGTGCTGGTTGAAGCCGGCGCGACACTCAATGGTGCTTTCTTGCAAACCGGCTTGATCGATGAGTTATTGCTATATTTCGCCCCCAAACTGATGGGAAGTGCTGCACTTGGCATGTTTGCTTTACCAGCGCTTACGCAAATGGCAGATGTGCGTGATTTGAATGTGACAGATATCCGTCAATTTGGGCAGGATATCCGTGTAAGCGCCCGCTTGAAAACGTAGCCAATATGCTGATTGACACCCATTGCCATCTTGATGCTACGGAGTTTGATGCAGACCGCGAAATGGTCTGGCAAGCCGCTTTGCAGGCTGGTGTCCGGGCAGTCGTGATTCCCGCAGTTACCGCCGAAACTTTTCAACCTATTATGCAGTGGTGTGCACAACACCCGCAGGCCGGGTTTGCACTCGGATGGCATCCCATGTATATCGAACAAGCCCCTGAAGATGCATTGCTCCAGTTGGAGCAAACCATCAAGGCTGTGTTGGCTGGGCCACAAGCCCATCAGTTGTTAGCGATTGGCGAAATTGGGCTGGATTTTTACCTGAGCCGGGAGCATGAAGCCAAACAGCTCGTGTTATTTGAGGGACAGTTACAGATTGCAAAACAGTTTGACGTACCAGTGATTTTGCATGTGCGCGGTGCTATCGACAGCATTCTTAAATATTTGCGCAAACATCAATTGCGTGGCGGCATTGCGCATGCCTTTAACGGAAGTTTACAACAGGCCGGTATTTTTTGTGATTTAGGGTTTAAACTCGGTTTTGGTGGGGCGATGACTTGGCCGCGCGCTTTAAAAATCAGGCAACTGGCTGCCGAAATCGGGCTGGAAAGTCTGGTTTTGGAAACGGATGCTCCGGATATTCCCCCTGTTTGGCTTGGACATCAAGGCCGAAACAGTCCCGATCAATTGAAAAAGATAGCTGAAGAAATGTCCTCAATTCGCCGCATTGAAATTTCGCAAATCATTGAAATTACAGGCAAAAATTCTTTGCAGGTTTTGCCAAAAATAGCGCATTTATGCACATGACTTAAAGTGACACTTTAACAATGTGCCGAAAGTGTTTCAATTATAGTGGACATGTGTAACCCATTGATTTTATTAAGTAAAAAAATAGATTAAAAAATGAACTTTTAGAAAAAACCCTTATAAATTGGTAAGTTACGCTTTTAAGACACAGCAATCCACAAAGTTATCCACAGATTTTGTGGATGGAAAAAGACGGAGTTTGTCCTACAAAAAAAGCAAGCGTTTTTACACATTTTTTTGAAATTAAAAAAACAAACTATATCGTTTAAGTCAATATGAAAATTCGAGACCAGCATTACCGTACGATTTGGCGTGAGCAGCAAACAGTTTGCATCATAGATCAAACGCTTTTGCCATTTGCATTTCAGGTGGTACGCATCGAAACGTATGTGGAAATGTGTCATGCTATTCGCACTATGCAAGTCAGGGGGGCGCCATTGATTGGGGCCGCTGCTGCTTATGGCCTGGTGTTAGGTATTCAGGCGGTAGCTGATGATGATGTGTTACATGCGGTGGCTGATGCACTGATTGCTACCCGGCCAACCGCCGTCAATTTGAGATGGGCCATACAACGCATGCTGGCACAGTTGCTCGTGGTGCCGCAGGCGCAACGCGCCATACTGGCATGGGAGGTTGCGCAATCTATTGCGGATGAAGATGTCACGCAAAATCATGCGATTGGTCAATATGGCAAAGCCCTGATTGCGCATGCGGTTACGGTGAATCCTGCGCAGGTCGTCAATATTCTGACCCATTGTAATGCTGGTTGGCTGGCCACTGTCGATGGCGGAACGGCGCTTGCCCCTGTATACGCCGCATTTGATGCCGGTTTGCATATCCATGTATGGGTAGATGAAACCCGTCCTCGTAATCAGGGCGCGAGTTTAACTGCTTGGGAACTCGCCCAGCATGGCGTGCCGCATACTGTGATAGCTGATAATGCTGGTGGCTACCTGATGCAAAATGGGCAGGTTGATATGGTGATTGTCGGGGCGGATCGCGTCACGCGTCAAGGCGATGTGTGCAATAAAATTGGCACATATCTCAAGGCTTTGGCAGCGGCTGATAATCAAATTCCGTTTTATGCTGCGGTGCCGACCCCAACCATAGACTGGCAGATGGTGCGTGGGGCAGATATTGAAATTGAAATGCGTGATGCTGATGAAGTGGCTTACATGCAAGGACAGGGCATAGATGGCCGCTTGCAACGTGTACGCGTCATCCCCAAAGAAAGTCAGGCGCTCAACCCGGCATTTGATGTGACGCCTGCCAAATGGGTTACTGGGATCATTACCGAGCTAGGCATCTTCTCTCCGGCTGATCTGCTCACATTGGAAGCAAAATCATGACCCCTACACCTGCTGCACAATTGCTGCTGACTGCCCGTCAGATGATACAGCTCGGATTAAACAAAGGCACCTCTGGCAATGCCAGTGTTCGTTTGGACGACGGGTTTCTGGTCACGCCTTCCGGGGTTCCGGTGGAGGCGCTGACAGAAAACAGCATGGTCTACGTGCAGTGGGATGGCAATGCCGAGCCAGGCAAAAAGCCATCCAGCGAGTGGTGCTTTCACCGGGATATTTTACTGGCCAGGCCTGAAATACATGCTGTGGTGCACACCCACAGCATGTTTGCAACCACGATTGCCTGTCTGGGCCGGGATGTGCCTGCATTTCACTACATGATCGCCACTGTCGGAGGCGATAGTATACGCTGCGCACCCTATGCCTTGTTTGGAACGCAGGCACTCTCGGTGGAGGCCCTGACCGCCTTGCAAAATCGACAAGCTTGTTTGCTTGCGCATCATGGCATGATTGCTGTAGGTAAAGACCTCAGTCAGGCGCTGGCCATTGCGATAGAAGTGGAAAATCTGTGTGAACAGTATTGGCGCTTGCTGCAGCTGGGCGAGGTGAAGGTGCTGAATACACAGCAGATGGAAGAAGTGCAGGCGCAGTTTAAAGGTTACGGTCAGTGGGGTAAGTAAGCGGGGGATAAATAATGCCCGCAAAGACGGTAAGCGCATGCATGCCTCGGTCACTATCTCTAGCGCCTGCCGTTCCTTTTCAGTTTTTTCCGTCGCCCGATGGGTACCTGTAATCACTTTCGTTGAGATACTTCGTTGCTCATGAAAAATTTATCCTTACATATCCGCTATGTGGTTGAATTTTTACATCGCGCCTCGTCTGGCTTAGAAATTTGAATGATTAGAGGCGCCCTTATAACTTTGGAAACAGGGCGAGTGTGGTTAGTCTGAGTAACTTGGTCGGATCGCAAATATACACATCTGCATGGGGCGTTGTCAGGCCTGTGCCCTGTGGCGCAGCCAGAATCGCTTCCGGCGGGGCAAGACATTTTAATAATACACCACCTGATTCAACGGCATTGAGTCCTTTGGCGTATCTGGTTGCCACCTCTTCTGAAGTTGACCAGCAAAAGCCGATCTGATGCTGGTCGAACAGGAACCAGCTTTCTCCACGGTACAAAGTCACGCCATGCCCATCATGGCCGGGCAATGCTTTTTTAAGCACCTTGAGCAGCAAACGGTCGTTGCGTACTCTGGCGCGTAAGTCGCCCCCATAGATTGTCCACAGCGCCTGAATTTTTTGTGGCTGAAAAGCCGCCGCTTCAACTGCGCCAGCCAGATACTCGAAGGTCTGGTGCCACAAGGGCGGACTGACCTCGTTCACATACACACCCAGGCAGAACTGCCTGGCGAGAGATTGCGGCGTGTGGGTCATGTTAAAGTCGGGTGCGGATGAGAAGTATGGTTTGTCTATGCATCAACGCCATTGCATCACATTAAATAGCCACCCACTCTCCATCCACCAACTTTTCCTGTGGCTGGAATTGCTGTTTATAAGCCATTTTATGGCTGTCTGCGATCCAGTAGCCCAAGTACACATAAGGCAGGCCGAGCTGTCTGGCCCATTCAATCTGCCACATAATGCTGGCTGTGCCATAGCTGGCTTTATCTTGCGTATCGTAGAAGGTATATACCGCAGACAAACCATCGGCGACCACATCAATCACACTCACCATTTTGAGTGACCCTTGCGGGCCTCTAAATTCGACCATCATGCTTTCAACATTGCTCTGGCACAGAAACTGGCGATATTGCGAAATTTCATCTTCAAGTTCACCCAGATGGTCGGGACCATCGCTATGGCGCTGGTGCTGGTAGGCGTGATACAGGGCGAAGTGCTCTTCATGGTAGCCAACCTCGACAATACTGGTTGTTAAATGGGCATGCTTTTTAAACGCGCGCTGCTGACTGCGGCTTGGACTGAATTGACTGACTGGCAGACGTACCGAGATGCAGGCATTGCACAGTTCACAGTGCGGCCGATAGGCGAATTTGCCACTGCGCCTGAAGCCTTGCTGAATCAACCCGCTATACACTTTTGCATCCACCAGGTTTTGCGGGGTGGCAATCAGGCTTTGCGCCAGCTTTTTGGGCAGGTAGCCACAGGCGTAGGCGGTGGTCACATAAAACTGCAGTTTATGCAGCTGGGCATCATTCGGTAGCGTCATCTTGTGTCAAGCAGGTCAGGCGTTCAATAAAATGTTCTCGTGGAAT
The DNA here is from genome assembly GCF_030769565.1 of Methylophilus aquaticus. Taxonomy (GTDB): domain Bacteria; phylum Pseudomonadota; class Gammaproteobacteria; order Burkholderiales; family Methylophilaceae; genus Methylophilus; species Methylophilus aquaticus. The sequence continues at coordinate 113,399 of NZ_JAVCAP010000021.1, forward strand.
CTCGTATGCGCCAAAGCTGGCAAGCAGAGGTGTATGCATCTGACAATCTATCATACCGACTTGTTGCGCTTGCAGCCATTCCACCATATGCGCAAAGGCTACTTTTGAGGCATTACTCACATGGTGAAACATACTTTCACCATAAAACATCCGGCCGATTTTGACACCATAACAGCCGCCAACCAGCGTATTGTCTTGCCAGGCTTCTACGCTGTGCGCGTAGCCCATGGTATGTAACTGTGTATAGGCGGCGATCATTTCCGGCACAATCCAGGTGCCGGGTTGACCCTGCCTGAGGGTGTGTGCACAGGCATGGATCACCTGTTCAAAGGCCGTATTTATCCTGAGTTCAAAGCGCTGTTGCTGTATAGTTTTTCGTAATGAGCGACCGATGACTATATGTTGAGGGAATAGCACCATGCGCGGATCAGGGCTCCACCATAGCACTGGTTCGCCGGGGCTGAACCATGGAAAAATGCCATGTCGGTATGCGCTCAGCAGGCGTGATGCAGTCAGGTCGCCGCCAATGGCAAGCAGGCCATTAGGTTCTGTCAGCGCATTTTGCAAAGGCGGAAAATGCGTGTACCTGCCCAGAATCAGAACATCGCCGCCGGGCAATGGGTAGTAGCTTTCTTGCATGCGCTTAATCAAAGGTATAGGGATTGTTTTTCTGCATCCATTCTACAACCTTGTGGCTGGATAAACCACGCGATATCCCATAGCCTTGTGCAAAATCACAGCCCAGTTCACGCAGAATGCGGGCCTGTTCGGCTTTTTCTACCCCTTCTGCTACCACTTTGCGATCAAACTCTCGGCATAAGGTAATCACACTCCTGACTACGGCCATGTCTTCTTGGTTAGTGAGCATGTTGTGAACAAAAGACTGGTCAATTTTAATAATATCCACGGGCAGGCGACGCAGATAAATCAATGATGAATATCCCGAGCCAAAGTCATCAATTGAAAAAGAAACACCCATTGCGTGGCATTGCTGAATGACGCGGTTAACGCGTGCAAAATCGCTAATGGCTGCACTTTCAGTGATTTCCAGATGCAGATGTTGTGGAGAGATTGCGGGGTATCGTTTGAAAAATTTAGCCAACTGCCGGGCAAAGTTTTTTTGCATTAGGTGATGCGCTGCGATATTTACCGAAACTTGTGTTTCCAGTCCTTGCATCTGCCACTCGGCAAGTTGGCGCAGGCTTTCCTCGATGACCCAGTTACCCACGTCAATAATCAAGCTGGTGTGTTCAATAATCGAAAGGAAATCATGTGGGTTCAACAGGCCTCTTGTCGGATGTTGCCAGCGCAACAGCGCTTCAAAACAGAAGACTTTTCCTGATTTCACACAAATCTGTGGTTGATAAACCAATCTGAGCTGATTTTGCTGAATGGCGTTGAGCAAGTCTTTAAATAATGCCTGTTGTTGCTGGGATTGTTGTGCGGATGCCAGATCAAACATGTGATATTGATGGCCACCTTGGGTTTTGGCGTGATACATGGCATGGTCAGCATGACGCAGTAGCGTGTCTGGTGGGTGGCGGTCTGTCGGAAACAGCGTATAGCCGATACTGGCTGAAATGGAAAACTTCAGCGTGTTGACCATAAAGGGCTTCTCGATGGCAGCCAGTAACTTTTTGAGGAGGCGTGTGTACTCATTATGACTACGATATCCGCATAGTAGCAATGCAAACTCATCACCACCAATACGCGCCAGCGTATCGTTTTCCTTAAGCATTGTGCAAATGCGTTGAGATAGCATGACCAGCAGCTTGTCACCATACTCATGCCCATGCTGGTCATTCACAATTTTGAATTCATCAAGGTCAATATAGCAAATGGCTACCAGAGATTGTTGTTGTTCGGCTTGTATCAGCGCCTGTTGCAAGCGGCTTGAAAAGAGCACACGGTTAGGTAGCTGTGTCAGTGCATCGTGATAGGCCATATGTTCCAGCATATTCTGTTGCTCTTTGGCACGCGTGATGTCTGAAAACAGTCCGACATAATGCTGAAATTCACCTGCCTGATTCATCACTGGGGATAATTCCATTTCAGCCAGATAGTCAAAGCCATTGCTGTGGCGATTCCAGACCTCGCCTTTCCATTCCAGGCGTGCTGAGGGATGGCTGAAAAATGGCTTGAAAAAATCCTGCGTGTGGCAAGCCAGCCCCAGTGCCTGCGGTGATTGACCTATGCACTCAGGCTGTACATAGCCGGTGATTACACTAAAGGAGGGGTTGCATTGCACAATATTCCCTTGCGCATCAGTGATGAAAATGGCATCGTGTGCATGCTCAAAGACGCTGGCTGAGACTTTCAAACGATTGGCGTTTCCCTGAATTTCAGACACCATTTCGCGCAGGCGTTGACGCATTTTGAGCATGTTCGCAATCAGCGTATCGGGTTCTGCCTGCGTGTCATCTTCGGTGAAATCGCCGCGCTCTATACGCATCAACAGTTGCTTTGCCGTATCAGGTTCACCACCGATTGGATTGAGTACAAAACGGCGCAGGCCGCTGTAGATGGCCAGCAGGACGACAAAACTGACAATGAGCAAAATAATAATCAGGGGCGATAGCGCACCCAAACCAGACCAGTAAGCTTCGCTGGACGGATACAAAATATTGATTTGAAAATCCCACTCGGGGACGTTTTGAGTGACTATTTTCCAGCCATGATTGGATTTTAAGGCGTTTTCAGCCGTGGCCAGGCGAATCCCTTGTGTCAAAAAACGAATCTGGTCATGGTGGTCTGTGACGGCGACAAATCCTTTTTCCAGAAAGCCCCATTGTCTGATCGCCTGATCAAGGGCATTCACATCCAGTTTGTAGCCCACGTACCATGCGCCAATGAGCTTTCCTTGCGCATCGTACATAGGCTCATAACGCGAGAGATAGGATTCGCCAAGAATGTCGACAACACCATAAAAAGTGCGACCATCCAACAGATTTTTGATGGCTTTGCCTTTTGGGTCTAGTTCGGTGCCAAATGCGTTGCTGCCATCGGCCTTTTTAACATTGGTCGCAACCCGGATAAATTGTTTTCCATGTTTGACAAAAATGGTGGCTGTGCCATTGCCGATTTGGGTGACAAAGTTAATTAGTCGGTTATCAGCTGTTTGTGGTGTTTGGCCAAAAAACAGGTTGGGTATGTCCTTATCAACAATTCGGGTGGTGCCCTTTATGGTTGGATACCCTTGCGAAGATGAGTATTGTTTGAGCAGAGCCATGCTCGACAGCACATGTTCCCCAACCAGCGTTCTGGCCGTGGTTAGCAGATTGGAAATCTTGGAAGTTTCTTCACGGGCTTTGGTTTCAATGTTCTGGAGGTGCTGATTAAAGGTATAAGCAAAAGACAACAGACCAATCACCATTCCTAGTGCGACCAATGGTAAGAGCATTTTCTTGAGCAGCGTGTAATGTTTCATAATCCGCAATGTCATTCTAGTTATGTTTTATCTACGCATGCAGGCATGATTCCCCCGACCTGACAAGCGTGGTGTTTTGGCTGCGGCACTGATGCATTGCAATGCCATACCATGCTTGGAGGCAGCGTAATGTGTGTTAACAAGCGTTTCTAGCAGTCAAAAATAGTCAGCAAATGTTATACCTTGCTTTAATGAATGCTGCAATATATCGCTGTTGCGATAAGGATTTTTAATAGATTTGTGATGATATCAGTATGTTTTATAACAAATCTTTAGAAATGGCTTGTATTCGCGAGAGTGAAATGTGGAGAGCAGTACAGGCTCGCTGCGACAGTCCGCTAAAGTAAAAAACGATGCTTTGATGGAAAACTTATTTCAAATCAATTGATTAACGCGTAAAATGCGCAATCCTTAAGCATCGTTGGTCATTCGCGTGGAAACCTACACCTCTCTCTTAGCTAAACCGGTTCAAAGCTATCGCCCCTATTGGGCAAAACGCTTTGGCACTGCGTCAATGCTGCCCATGAGCCGGGCAGAAATGGATGCCTTGGGCTGGGATAGTTGCGATATCATTCTGGTGAGCGGTGATGCTTATGTAGACCACCCGAGCTTTGGGATTGCACTGATTGGCAGGCTGCTGGAAGCACAGGGCTTCCGCGTGGGTATTATTGCGCAGCCTGACTGGCAAACGGCCGAGCCCTTTAAAGTGCTCGGTAAACCCAATTTGTACTTTGGCATCACTGCCGGCAATATGGATAGCATGGTCAACCGCTACACGGCAGACCGTAAAATCCGCTCCGATGATGCATACACCCCGGATGCCGCCGCGAACCGCAGGCCAGACCGTGCCGTGCTGGTTTACTCGCAACGCTGCCGTGAGGCCTATGCGGATGTGCCGCTGGTCATTGGCAGTATTGAGGCCAGTTTGCGTCGGATTGCGCACTACGACTATTGGTCGGACAAAGTGCGCCGTTCTATCCTGATTGATTCCAAAGCCGATATTCTGCTGTATGGGAATGCCGAGCGAGCCATCATTGAACTCTCGCACCGTCTGGCGCGAGGAGAAGTATTGAGCGAGATTCGGGATATCCGTGGCACAGCCTTTGTCTTGAAAAAGGTACCTGAAGCGTTTGTCGAGGTGGCCTCCACCCGCCTGGACCGTCCCGGGACAGTCGACAAGCATGTGGACCCATACGAGATGAAGATGGGCAAAGGGGATGCCAGTTGTGCCACCGATGATGCCACCACAGATCCCGCGGCCCCGACGATCAGCTTGCCGCTGCCACTCAAGGTTGCCAAAGTACCGCGTGACCGTCAGGTCATCCGCATGCCTTCTTATGAAGAAGTCGCGAGCGACCCGGTCATGTATGCGCATGCTTCACGTGTGTTGCACCTCGAGGCAAACCCTGGCAATGCACGCGCACTGGTGCAGCGTCATGCCGACCGCGAAGTCTGGCTTAATCCGCCACCGATTCCGTTGACGACCAAAGAGATGGATTACGTCTACGATCTGCCCTATGCACGCAAGCCGCATCCGGCGTATGGCAACGCCAAAATTCCAGCGTGGGAGATGATACGTTTTTCAGTCAACATCATGCGCGGCTGCTTTGGCGGCTGTACCTTCTGTTCGATTACCGAGCATGAGGGCCGCATTATTCAAAGCCGTTCCGAAGAGTCCATCCTGCGTGAAATTGAAGACATCCGTGACAAAGTCGATGGGTTTACTGGGGTGATTTCAGACTTGGGTGGCCCCACGGCCAATATGTACCGTCTGGCCTGCAAATCGGAAAGCATAGAAACCAATTGCCGCAAGTTGTCCTGTGTGTATCCAGATGTATGCGAGAATCTCAATACGGATCATTCGTCCCTGATTCAGCTTTATCGTAAGGCACGCAATATCAAAGGCGTTAAAAAAATCCTGATCGGCTCTGGCTTGCGCTATGACCTCGCAGTGAAATCGCCCGAATACGTGAAAGAGCTTGTACAGCATCATGTCGGCGGTTACCTTAAAATTGCACCAGAGCACTCTGAAGATAATGTGCTCAGCAAAATGATGAAGCCGGGCATGGGCGCCTACGACGAGTTCAAACGCATGTTTGAAAAGTTCAGCGCTGAGGCAGGAAAAAAACAATACCTGATCCCTTACTTTATTGCGGCTCATCCTGGCACGACGGATGAAGATATGCTCAACTTGGCCTTATGGCTGAAGAAAAATGATTTCAGGCTGGACCAGGTGCAAACGTTTACGCCGACTCCGATGGCGATGGCTACGGCCATGTATCACAGTGGCAAAAATCCGCTGCGTAAAGTCACGCCAGACTCAGACGCCGTGCCTATCCCCAAAGCCGCCGGTGTACGTAAACTGCACAAGGCCTTTATTCGCTACCATGATCCCGCCAATTGGCCGATGTTACGAGAGGCCTTGAAGAAAATGGGCCGTGCAGACTTGATCGGCAATGGCAAAAAGCATTTGGTTCCTGCCTATCAGCCCGCAGTATTGCCCAAGATTGTGCAATCTGATGGCAGCCGTTTTGTACCCAAAGCGCTACCCAAAGGCTTTAACCAGATGAAGAATGCGGCTTACGCCTCCTCCCGCAAGGGCAAGTAGCGCAGGGTGTGTCTGGCTATCAATAGGGTAAGCTCAGTACCTGATAGCCCAGCTTGGGCGGCGCCCATGCGGGCGTACGCTCTGTCAGTGCGTTGGGGTTGGCAAACGTGATGGTTTCATAATGCCAGTTTACCCAGACTTTACGATCACTGCTTTCGTGCATGCATGCGTAGTTACGATGAAATAAAAAAGTATTTTGTGCGGCATCTGTGCGTACCGTTGCAGCCAGAACTTTGCCGCCACCCAAGTCTATGTCTGGCTGGTGAACACTAGAGGCCAGTCGAATAATCGATTGTTCGGCATTGACAGGGGGCGGGTGGACAATGCCTGAAGAAATCAGCTGGGTAATGGACCCTGTGCCAAATTTCTCCCTGAAAGTTCCGCTCCCAGCAACATGTACATCGCCCGAAATAATGAAGATACTGACTGGCGTGGTTGGTTGCAGGCGGGTCTGGAATGCCAGCAGGTGGTGCAAAATGCTGCACATTTCATCATAGTGCGTACTAAACCGCCAGTGATCGGCCATATCATCATAAGCGTCAAACTGAATACTGAGCTTGATGTTGGTGTCACTTTCTGAAAAGTGGCGGTATAAAAAAGGCACGCCACTGAGCACCAACATTTTTTGCCCAGATTTCCAGTCAGTTGCCAGCGTAGCCAGCGCTTGTACAAATGCCTGTTTGCCACTGCCCATGATATTGATCAGGCTGCGTTGGCTGCGATTATCCATTACCAGTAAAGCATAGTCCCTGAAGCGTAAGGTCATGCCAAAATGTGCAGGAGATGGTGTTGCTTCTTGTAGCGCACGATTGGACAGTCCCCTGAGCTGAAACAGGGTGAAGTATTTTTGTGCACTTTGAAACAATGCCTGATAGGTTGGGCAGCTTTCCAGTTGACAGGGCTGTGAGCCCCAGCCATCAACAATGTCATGGTCATCCCACATCATCACGTTTGGAATGCTGGCTAGGCATGCGCGCAGGGGTGTAGATTCGGTCCAGCTTCTGAGGTAGGTTTCAAGATAAAAAGTATCTATTTTTTGTTTGAGCGTATTTGAAACCGTTGCAGCTTTCTGCGCGGCTAACGGCTTTTTGGACCAAGCATACAACGGCTGCTTCAGATTGAAAATGCTGTCCGCATATATCTGGTCTCCCCCTAGTAGTAGGGCGGCATAGGGGGCATTCATGACTTCGCTATAGGGCAATTCCTCCATGCGCTTGTGATGTTCCTGCCACATGCGTTGCCACATGAAATCCGTCGGTGCCGGATGTTGTGCGCGTACCTTGTCTGATGAAAAGCCATTGCACGACGCAAACGCCAATTGTATTTGGCTATTGCTTGCCGGATAGAAAAATGTCCAGCTGGAGATGTTATGTGTGCGGTCTGCAATATAACTTGCCGTTTGCTGGTCGATCAAAATTCGGTAGGTACATGTTTGATCATGAGTGCTGGGTGGCAATATGATTTCTGCACGCCAGAATTTTCCACGGTTGAGCTGGCTGAGCAGTTTAAATGGCACTTGCTGTGTATGGCCTGACATACTGCATTCAAGCAATGCCGAAGCTACTTTGTCTTCAGATAAAAAGCAGATGCTGTAGCAGGTATTGCCAGCGGCTTCACCTTCGAGTCCGAGTAATGGCCCCAGTGCAATATTGGCAGATGACATGTCGAGTAATTCCGTGTGATAGGGCAGATAACGTGTTAATGATCCGGTGATTGCGTACCCGCTTGCATGCTAATCAACCCCGGCATCAACTGCTGTATTTTCTCAAATGCAGATTTGTTCGCAATATCGGTAGCCAGGTTGAGATGCTGTACGATGTGTTCTCCCAGACGCCGGTAACTTTCAAATTGAGATTCATTAAAAAACTGATCGACCGTGTTGTGATGCGGGAAGCTGGGTTCTTGTAATTTGAAGTTGATCAAGTCTGCCGGCTCGTCGCCAGTCAGCGAACTTTTGATATAAACCAGATAGCCCATATGGTCAGGATTGCCATCTCCCAGATAATCAATGCGCCCAATGGCGAAATGCCTGCTGCCACATTTAAAGGCGCCATACTTGCAGTCCTTACTTGGCAATAACGCATCGATGTTGATGGTAATGGTAATGCCGAAGTCGACCTTGCATTTACGAATCGCATTACCCAGATCCTCAAATTCATATTCCCCGTCTGCGCCACCATCCACCGCCACAATCAGTTTGCAGCGCCGGCGTACCAATTCATAAATCCCCAGGTTTTCAAAGTGACCACCATCAGACAAGTACAAGTAACCTGAGCTCAGGCCGGTATTGGTGATCAGTTCTTTGACCAGATAAAACAGGTTCCAGAATGGCGATTTGCGTTCGGGCGGATTTTTAAGTCTGCGTGTTTTTCCCAAACCGAGCAGCAGGCGGTTAAAGTAATTTTCATGCAGCGGATTACCAAACCAGCGTCCTAACCGTGCATTAAAGATGGTCATGATGAATCCCATAACAGGATTGGTATGGTAACCCATGTTAGGACTGGCTGCCGCACCACTTGTGGCAATCAGACTGCCCAGTGCCGGACCACCTTCACCTGTATAGTGATGCGTGTCATACCAGATTTCGCTCTCAGGTAATTTGAATCCACAGTAATAAGGGCTAAACATAAATGAGGCCGCTTTACGTTCTTGCCAGGCCAGTTGTGAGCCATCACTAATATTGAGCGCAGTATTCACGATATGCGTTGGGCGCTGGCCGCGCAGTGCAGACATGGCAAGATCATCATGGCTGTCAAAGCCGGTAAAATTGTTGGGTTTGCGCGATAGATTGGTGGCGCCTAAAAAACAGCGTGTCAGACGGTTGCGATAAAAGTTATGCAATGAAAATACATTAATGTCGATACGCCAACTACCAATCACAACGATGAGGAGTGCTGTCGCAAACCATAATGCCCGGTGTGGTGACAGGTAAAGGCTGTAACTGAGGTAGCCAGAAACCAGTAAAATCAGCGTGATAACCATGTAAGGCAAGAGTCTGATCAAGCGGCCTTTGGTGCTGTTGGGTGCCTCATTACCAGTCGTTTCGCTTTTCCCCAGCCTTGAAGTCAGAAATGCAAACAGCCATGAAGCGATGCCGACCAGACTTTTTTCAGAAGTGTCCAGCATGCGCAGCCAGTGATCTATCCAGTAAGGCAGATACAGTGCGAAACCGAATAGTGCCAGCCAGAGTGTGCAAAAGCCGATGTTAATGCCGCCTATGCGGTGCCACCATTCTCGTGTGGTGACATTAATCAGACGGCCACTGATCCCCATCAGCGCTATTAGCGAGGTTGAAATGAGCAAAGAACTCACTGGCACGCCTACCCCAATCCATAGATTAGGTGTGACCAACGCTGGTTGTGACGACGCTGGGTAGCTGAGGATGATGTGTTGCCAGCTTTGGCTGGGCATGGGCCAGAATAGGGACGCTATGCCACACACTCCGCATAAAAATGCGAGGATGGGGTAAGTCGCATGTGCAGGACTTAGACATGGCTGGCGACATAAATAGAACGAAGCCGTGAGGCTGATTAGGATGAGTGCTGCACCGGTTTTTCCGAAAGGCGTTTGCCAGGCATTTTCAAGCAGATTGACAAGCATTTCCACATTCAGGCTGAATGCGGGTGTCAGAGTGCTGTGTATTTCAGAGTGACTCACAAAAATGACCGCCATCATCAGGCTCACCAGTAAACCGGCTAGTAATACTTGGTTAAGCAGGGTGTTGGTCATCCATTGGGCGATGGCTGCTAGTGTGTCAGCTGTAAACAGTCCGGTTTTTGGCGTTAGGTAATTGCTGTAACTTCGTAACCACTGGATCGCTTTTTCAGCGGCGGTTAGTTTTCGGGTTTCAGCAGAGTGGGGCAGCGTAGAGGCGATCAGTTCAGCCTGAACGGTGTTGATATGGTTATTATGTTTGATCAGGCTTGAAAACCATGCGCCAATGTAGCCCCCACCGGACACTGTAGATAAATAGTCAAATTTGTCCAGCAAGCCTTTTCTGGCAAGCCCTTGCAGAATACCCAGGTTGAGTGTGGCACTGCGTATGCCGCCACCCGAAAATGCGAGTCCCACCAAGTTATCACGGCGTGTATGCCCGCGTAAATGTGCCATGCCTTCCAGTTCTTTTCCAAGGACGACATCAAAGCTTTCAGTTTTGCGTTGGTCTGTAAAATGCAATGTCATTTGCTATCTCCGTAGCAAGTCTTGATAGTGCAAACTACCTTCTTCAAAGCGTTTGCGCAGTTCAGATACGGGCAACGGCAGGCGCAGTTGGTAATGTGGTTTATCGACAAACTTTGTCCATTCGCCACCCCACTCGGTCTGGGCAGACTTTCCGGCCTGGCCTGCCTGTGTGTACTGGATGCCATCTGCAAGGTAGCCGCCAGTGGCTGTAAACAAACCGATATCCCATGCAACGCCAAAATTGTGATTGCTTTCCCCGCCACGTGCATTGGTGACACGTGGTCCCGGATTGCTGAAGCGGCCTTTACGGTAAAGGATGTTTTGTTCTTCATAAGTACGGGTGCCAGAAATAATCCGGGCGATAAGCCCGCGATCAAGCATGTGCCGGATACAGATTCTTGCTTGTTGCTGTGCCAAGGTCGCCAGTGTGGCAATGCAGGCCTCGGTGCGAACATCAAACATGCCAAACTGATGTTTAATCTGATCACTTTTTTCAAGAAACTGGTTGACCGCTTTTTCTGTTTTTGGCCCCCAGTCGCCATCCAGCTTTCCCAGATACAAGCCTTCAGCGCGCAAGACACGTTGAAAAAACAAGATGTCGCTGGTGAAAAGTTTGAAACTCATGGCAGCCTCCCTGAATATTTTTACTAAGCAGTGGCAAACGCGCCGCGCATCGCGGGCGGGACGGTGAGAAATTGTGATAAGGTATCTTACGCAGATGACTGAAGTGCTGACATATTTTTTGTTAATTTTTAATAATTAAATTTTGGTAAGTGCTAAAACGCAACAAGCACACTGAAGGCATCTGTGAACAAATAGTGAGCATGCATGGTCATTGTTGTCATGATCAACCTTTTTAATCCTGATGGAAAATATTATGCGCGTGACCTTACTTTTTATTTTCGGTCTTTTTTTGTGGGTGTCCGGAGTGCAGGCCGCCGACAAAAGCCTGTTTTGGCAAGTAGAGTCACCTGAGGGGATGGTTAGCTACTTGTTTGGCACTATGCATACGGATGACAATCGGGTTACAGACTTCTCACCACAAGTCATTCAGGCCTTGCAAAACTCGGATACCTTTATGATGGAAGTGACTGAAAATCGGGATCCTGGATTATTTATGTTGCCGAACGGAAATCTTGCGCAGTATTTGACCAATCAGGAGTTTGAAAAAGTGCGTGATCTGGCAGACTTTCATGTCATGCATCTCGGTGCGGCCATGCAGATGAAACCGTGGTTGCTGGCGGTGGTATTCGACTTGCCAAAACCGCAAACCCCTTTTGCTCAGGATTACCTGCTCAAAACCAAGGCCGAGGAAATGGATAAAGAAGTGGCTGGGCTGGAGGCGCCACAAGAACATTTTGGTGTGATGGACAGTTTCAGTATTGATGATCAACTGGTGATGTTGCGTGCGGTATTGAAACGTAGCCAGACACAGAAAGAAACCGACTTTGAAAAGCTGATGGCCGCTTATCTGTCTGGAGATGCGGATAAAGTCGCGGGGATGGACGACAAAATTACCGGTGGCATGTTGCCAGGAAACTTATGGCAGCGCATGCGAGTCAAGCTGCTGGATGAGCGTAACCTGGTGATGGCCGAGCGCAGTATTGCCAAGGCACGGGAAGGCAAGGTATTTGTGGCGGTGGGTGCCGCACACCTGGCTGGCAAGCATGGCCTGATCGATGCGTTTCGTCAGGCCGGATTCAAGATGACACCGTTGAAACGCTAGCTTCCGCCGCGGCGCTGGCGATGTGTGAAATGTAGTGGACGAAATCTGCATCTTCACCTACCAGTAGCCGTGGCAGCATGGTGCGAAAATCCTCACGCTTGCACCATTCACGCATGTAATCCTCCCATGACATCCAGCGCCGTAAGCGCTTGCCGCGCATGTCTGTGTCATAAGTCAGCAAATAAGCACGCTCAAACAGTGAAATCAGAATTTCAAACAACACTTGCTTGCGCTCTTCCTGTTCCGCGGTCAACTGTTGCGTGGTAGATTGCGAGCGTAGCTGCAAGTCAGGATTTGTCATTACCAGCTTCAAAAAGTCAGTGTAGTTATCTGCCAGGAGTTGGTACACTTCTTCGTCTTCATTTTCACGCTCTTTGCGTTGTTCCATGACAAACGTGATGATAGCGAGTGGCAAACCTACCACCGTGACCACATAACTGAGCCATTCCCATGTTTGAATAGTCATAAAGCTCCAGTACTTAAGCGCATTGAGTATGAATCAGGCAGGGCAGAAAGTCTGCTAGTTTAATTGACTGGCATGCTGCTGAATCACATCAATGCATTCGTCAAATTGCAGTGACTTGTCAAAAAAATACTCAACACCCATATCGCGTGCCAGATTACGATAATAGCTGTTGCCATGGTTGGTGAGCATGACGATGTCAGGCACCCTGAAGGGATAGGATTGCTGTCTGGTATGACGTACCACATCAAAGCCGGTGCCTTGCGCCAGCTCAATATCCAGCACGACCATGTCATATTGTTCATGATCGAGTAAATCGATGGCTTCGGCACTGGTTGTGGCAATATCCTTGATTGCCAGATGGTCGCAGTCATGCAGCATTTCCACGATAACATCGCGTATCAGTGCAGAGTCTTCAACTAACAATAATCTATACATGGCTAATTAAATCAATTTCCAAGAGTATTTGTATAAAATGATCGAGGTTTTGCTGTCCCTGAAAAGAGTCCTCGGCGATGCTCTCTCGCTGTTGGTTGACGATTGACATCATTGGTCTTTAAGTAAGCAAACCATATTTGATCGCGTAATAAGTTAAGTCGGCATTCGACTTCATCGCCATTTTTTCCAAGATTCTGCTACGGTAGGTACTCACCGTCTTGATGCTGATAAACAGCTCATCAGCGATGGCCGTAGGGGTCTGCCCAGCTGCCAATTTTACAAAAACCTGAAACTCACGCTCAGACAATGTTTCATGCAATTGTTTTTCCGAAGGGTGGCTGAGCTCATGAGTCATTAACTCCGCCAACTCCGCCGAAATATAGCGTTTTCCGCTGGCAATGGTGCGAATAGCCTTGATAATTTCATCTGAATCGGCATTTTTGGATAAATAACCTTTGCATCCATTGCGCATCAAATTCAATGCATACTGATCTTCCGAATAGCCGCTCAACACCAGTACAGGCAATTCAGGCGCAACATGCTTCAATTCATGCAAGGTATCCACACCGTTTTTATCTGGCATTGAAATGTCCAGTACCATGGCATCGTAATCGTGCTCGCGCACCAGACGGATGGCTTCGGACCCTGAACTGGCTTCACCTGCTACTTGCAAGTCAGATTCCAGTTCAATCAGGTTGCGCAAGCCATCACGTACAATTCTATGGTCATCTACTAAAAGAATTTTTTTCATGTCTTTATTTAAGTTGTTATGTCGGGGTGGATGTTTCAGTGCCATGCGCACCATTGCGCGGTGCTGTTGTGGCAGCTTCAGAGGCTTCTGTATCAGCTGACGCATCTGTTTTTGGCGCCAGTTCATTTCGGAATAGTTGCCAATCCTGACCAATCAGCTCCAGTGAGCTGGCAAATAATGGCTTTTGCTTCCACAATCCGCGTACTGCAAAAAATATTACGATCCCGATTAACGTTGGCAGCAGCATCGCCAGACCGAGAATTAATGTGCGATGCGGGTGCTCCCATAGCAATGAGAATAACCACATCAGCCCAAGTAAACCAGTAAAAATAAACATAGAGAAAACTACCAGCACACCAATAACGCTGGTAGCCATGCGCTCAATTTCCGCCATAAAATCCTGCTTTAACAGCTCGCCCCGGTCCTCTGCATAGTCGGCAACCTGACTGCGCAAGTGCCGCAAATTATTGGTAAATGTGTGCAATTTGCGGTTTAAGAATATTAGAGTCAAAAATTTGAGGACATTTACCCACATAGTGTTCCTTGCTTATTCACGGCGCTTGCTACCCAACAGGTATCCTATCAGTAAACCTGCGCCAGCGGCTACAAGAACAGTGCCCAACGGATGTTGTTGCACGGTATCGACAGTTTTGTTTTTGATGGTTTGATAAGTTTCTGAGACTTCTTCTTGTACCTGGTCTTTCACGCGAGACGCACGAGAGGAGATATCTGCAACAATCGACTCAGATGTTTCATCGTTCGCCAGTCGATCAATGTTGCTTTTCAGACTGCGAATAAGCGTCTTGGCTTTGTCTTGTGTTTCTTCAGTCGTATCATGTACGGCATCCAGCAACTCGTTTGCAGTACTTTTTACCTGTGAAGCGAGCTCTTGAATTGCCTGATCAGATTTCTGAGCCAAGCGATCTGTAGTGTGTTCGATATTGTCTTTTGAAAAATTAAACATAGTGAACTCCTTGATGAGTGTGACTTTCAAATGAGTAGGCAATCTTGCGAGACACTTTAACAATGAGCCCGGTGATTGGGATAACGTGATGATGTATCGCTTGATCTATCTACTCGGCATGGATACATCATAAGGGGGAGCGCCTGCTTATCCTATCAGCCAAGAGCCGATATGCAAGTCAGAATTATCTTACAATAGGATTGCTCATTCAGCAGGCTTCTTGCATTTGCTGATATGGAGCGAGACCGTTATGATGACAAATAGTAAAGCGTAATGCATTTCGTCCAATGCATACTTTAATTAAAATTGACGTGTATGCAAAAAATCAAAATTTCACTCATAAACCTGTTCGATCGGCTGGAGCGTATCACAGATACGTTTGGCGGAAATACTGTCGTGTTACTGGCAGTGAGTCTGGTGCTGGCTGCCAGCATGCTGGTGCTGAATGACAGGCTGATTATTAACACACGCGAAAAAACAGATGCCTTGTCTTCACTGGATAGCCTGTTCGTAGAAACTTGGCAAATTCGTGCCAGGTTGGCCATTGCAGAAAGTGCTCAGCGTGGCTACTTGCTGACCCGTTCAGATGAGTATTTTAAGCCTTATGATGAGGCAACCAGTCAGATCAGCCGCCATTTGCAGGCGATTGATGCAATTCTAACCAAGACCAGTCTGGTTGAGTATCAAGAAATGCAGTCAACTATGAATGAGTTTGCCAGCAGCATTTCAAAAAAGTCTGCCGAAATGAGCGTGTGTATAGATTTAGCCAAAAAACATCAGTTTGATAAAGCGCTGGCAGTGGTCAGGCTGGATACGGGCATCAAGGAAAGTCGCAATATTGAGGCATTATCCAAGCGATTCGAACAACAGGCTACACAACTGCGTTTTGAGTTAGCTGAAAGCCGTAACGACGCGCGGCGGATTACCCGCTGGTGTGTGATGGCATGTCCTTTGATATTTGTTTCACTTGTAGTCATGGTGATTCGCCGCTTGTTAAGAGAGTTGGCGGAGAAAGACAAATTACATGCACGACTGTCCAATGAAAATACTGAATATGAACGCAATATTTATAGCTTGAAGACCAAGTTGCAGCGCCAGGCCTTGCAGGCGCAAACCAATATTGAACGTGAGCGCTATAAGCTCTCCAGAGAGTTGCATGATGAGTTGGGTTCGTTGTTGACTGCGATTAAAATGGACTTGTCATGGGCGATCAAGAATTTGAAAGATCAGCTGCCGCAGGTGACTGAAAAACTTAAAAAGACCAATCAGTATGTTGATCGCAGTATTAACTTCAAGCGGGAGATTGTACAGAATCTGCATCCGGCCATGATTAAAAGCTTTGGTTTGATTGCTTCGTTACAAAACCTGATTGATGAAGCTGCAGTCCGCAATCAGTGGCAAATGGATATTATTTTTCCTGAGCAGGAAATGATGATTAACGAGACAGTTGGGCTGATTATTTACCGTATTGTTCAAGAAAGTCTGAATAATTGTAGTAAGTATGCAAAGGCCACTCGTGTGTCTGTGCATTTGATGCATGACGATCAGCATATCAAGCTTGAAGTCGCTGACAATGGGTTAGGGTTTGATCCGAACAACCTGACTAATACAACAAATGGTATCAGTGGCATGTCTAACCGCGTGGAGTCTATCGGCGGCCATTATGAAATTTCCAGTTCCCCGCAGCATGGTGCCAGCACTCGGGTATTGCTGCCTTATCTCAAGAGTGACAGCGAGCCTTTGTAGCCCCTTGGGCTTTTCCCGTCTTTAGTCGCTGTAGTCATATTCTGACATGACTTTCAGCAATTAGACGACTGTCCTGTTTCTCTCCCTCCGCTACCATGAATCCCACATGACAACATAAATGTTATGTGATTCAGAGCGTATAAAAAGGAGACGCAAATGACAATGACAACACTTAAACAAGCGGCAATCTTTGGAGGTCTGTTAATTACCACCATCACATTGAATGCATTCGCATTCGATCTTGATGAAGTGCAGAATGGAGATAAACCATTCTTGAGCGAATTCAACGCACTCGATAAAAATGCTAATCAGACTCTTAATTGGTCTGAGGCAAAGTCAGACAAGGCATTAAAACAACAAGATTTTAAAGCATTTGATAGTGACAAGGATGGTAGTCTGAATTATGAGGAATATGCCGAACTGAAAACCCAGACGGGCCAGAAAGCATTCAAGACTACCATGTCTGATAGCTGGATTACCACTAAAGTCAAAGCACGTTTGATGGAAGAAGAGTCACTAAAGTCCCTTAAAATCAGTGTGGAAACCCATCAGGGTGAGGTTCTGATCAGTGGTTTTGTGGCTGACCCCACCTTGAAAAGCAAGGCCGAACAGTTAGTGGCCGGTGTTGCAGGGGTTAAGTCCGTTAAAAACGCTATTGTAGTAAAAGGCTAGCAAAAACACCCCCTCGCAAGCCACACTTTCTCCCATTGTCGTGGCTTGCTTTTTTTATTACCAGAGAGAATGGAAATTCGCCGGGAGTTGTATCACATAACAGTGTTGCAAGCAGTTTTCAGGCTCTCGACTATACGATTCTGTAATGCACCTCATGCCATGTAAGAGACTGTGTAGAGGTTAAACACAAATTAAACACTTGGTTAAGTCTGCAGAGTTAAATTCTATCGTTAAACTGAAAGGAAACATCATGAAAAAGATTAACCATTATGTCGTCGGGTTTACCATGATCGCCGCATTGATGTCCGTTAACACCGATGTTCTGGCCGCAAGTGATGCGCAGTATCACTTTTTGCCTACCGATACTGTTGTCAGTAACGTTAAAACCACTTTGGAGAGTCATGGCATAGATGCTTCAACTATCACTATTGATTCTGATACCGAAGGTGTTGTGAAGTTAAGTGGGGAAGTGGCATCCAAGCAGCAGGCCGATATCGTTGCACGTCTTGCAATGCATTCCGAAGGCGTCTATGCCGTGTTGGGAGATTTGCGCTATGACAGTCAGACCGACGGTAACAGCAACGTGTCTGCAACGGTGCCTTCTGGTATTGACCCGGTAATGGAGCATACACCTGCTGAAGCAGACACAACGCAACTAAATTGAACAGAGCAGGAAGGGTTGCGCCCTTCCAGTACCTCGACCAGCCAAGTGTTAGGGATGCTGAGGCATCACGTGTCGACCGGATTCGTACTCAACCTGGTTGGCTTGTTTGATGAAGAGTAGTTGGTCCGTGGCATAGCCGAGTTCTTTGGCTTTAGCCATCAGGTGTTGTTTGATCGGATAAGTCAGTTGCGGAGTACGCGAAAGTATCCACAGGTAATCATTACCACTGCTTACAAGTGCGTAATTGTAGTAGGGTTTGTCGATTTCCAAGAGGTTGTATTCGCCGTAAAATGGCCCAAAGAATGACACCTTAAGCCGTCCGGTTCGGCTGCCATCAGGATTGGGAGGCTCTACAAATTTGGCTTTGCCAATTGCTTCACTCCATTTTTCCGTGGTTGGGTTAAAGCCACGGTTAATGACCTTTAATGTGCCGTCTGCCTCAATGCTGTAATTGGCAGTAACCTGTTCCAAGCCTTTTTCAAAACGGTTATCCAGTCGAGCAATTTCATACCAGGTCCCAATATATTGCTGTGGGTCAAAGCTGTTGATGATGCTTTGCTCGGCATGCGGCGGCATAGGCTTTGTGCATGCACTCAATGCGGCGATGCTCACCAGCGATATTAGTGCAATAATGAAGCGTTTAGTTGCTGAAATATACGCAATTTTTACGAAGTGCATAGTGACGTTTGTGGGCAAGTTCATCGGTTAGAAAGATCAACATTGATAACGGGTTAAATGCAGGCGAACATGGACAAAATATTCACCGCGCTTTATTACGGGCTTAACATGGCATTGATTTTTTTAACTGATACATAACGGTATCTCCAGCCATGATGAGTTGTTCAATATTTTCAGGTTGTTCAGGTTTGAATTCAACGACTCCTGGAGCAAACAGAATATCATAAGGCTGCTCTTTTTCAGCTTTCAGTGTGATCAGGCGATGGCTTAAGCGCTGAATATAAATATCTGCTTCTTTGATAGTTGTATTGGCGAGCAGGATGACAAATTCGTCTCCACCAAGTCTGGCAAAAATATCCGAATTGCGGCCTATTTTCTTCATCGCCTGAGCAAACGTTTGCAAGGCGCGGTCTCCCTCATCGTGTCCATAAGTATCGTTGATGGTTTTGAACTGATTCAGGTCCATGAAAATCAGCGTTGCTGGTATATGGTGCCTGGTAAAGTAGCTCAGGTATTTCTCCGCCAGCATAATGAAGCTACGTCGATTACTCAGTTGGGTTAACTCATCGATGGCGGCTAATTCAATCGCTGTCAGTTCACCTTCGACCATCTGTGCCAGATCATTCAAGTCTTGCAAGTCTTGGCTATTAAAAACTCTTGGTTGATGATCAATCAGGCACAGCGTGCCGATTTTAAATCCCTGCATGGTACATATTGGCCTGCCAGCATAAAAGCGGATATGCGGCTTGCCTGTGACGAGCGGATTGTCAGAAAAACGCACGTCTGCCAGGGTATCCGGGATAACGAGTGTATCGTCTCCAAGTATGGCATGCCCGCAGAATGAGATGTCACGCGCTGTTTCGCCGACCGATAGCCCCATGCCGGATTTGAACCATTGGCGGTTTTCATCCACCAGACTGACCAAGGCGACTGGTACATTAAACATACGCATAGCGATGCGTGTCAAACGGTCAAAACGCTCTTCAGAACAGGTATCCAGAATGTCTAGCGAACGGAGTGCATGTAAGCGACTTTTTTCATTTTCAGGTATTTCAGGTCTCTGCAAACTCAGTGCTCCAATAACAAGATAGTAAAATATCAGCGCAATTAGCCAAATGCTGGTCGGAGTAGCGCGCAATGGATGTGTAGCGAATGCATTGTAAAAACAGCACTTCTTGATATGACTATACATCAGGCAAAAAAAAGCCAGCACTTGGCTGACCTGGAAAATTGCGTGCTTATAAGGAATAAGCGATGCGCGGCAAATATTAACACGAATTTAATTGTCTTGGTATTGATTATTTGGAATAGTTTGAGCGCGCGTGAACCCCTATCCTGAGATGGTTTTTATCGGCAATTTACCGCTGACATGTACGCGCAGAAACTTCTCCTTACATATCAACTATATGCAGCGGCTAAATTTTTTAATCGTGACAAGGCTAGCTTAGCAATTTGAATGATTAGAGGCACCCATATCGAAGCTTGCCTGCCTTGAATCTCTTGCACGTATCACTATGTGTTCAGCGCAAACTGCAACCGCTTATTGCTTTTCAGGGACAATGTGACGGGCTAGAAAGCGATCCAGTTGACCAGCAAACAGTTGTCGGTCGCCAAGTTGAAGAGGGCCAGGGCCAGGGGTTTCGATGCCCGCAGCCCGCAACTCGGTCATCAAATCGCGCATGGACAAACGTTCTTGAATATTTTCAGACGAGTAAAAATCGCCTCTTGGATTCAAGGCATACGCTTTTTTTTCGATGACTTGTGCCGCCAGCGGGATATCTGCTGTGATAACCAGATCTCCCTGATTGAGTAGAGCAACGATGGTACGGTCAGCGACATCCGCTCCTTGAGCGATTTGCATGGCGCGCAAATAAGGTGAGGGCGGTACATACATCAACTGATTGGCAACCAATGTGGTGAGTGTGGATGTTCGCTGCGCTGCCCTGAAAATAATTTCCTTAATCACCACAGGGCAAGCATCGGCATCCACCCAGATTTGCATCAGCGATTTCCTGAGCTCTGGCCACGTGGTTTAGTCTGATGTGCAGCGGGCCTGGGGCTAAACAGGGCACCTTTTGCCGGTGCTCCACGCGCGCCGGATGGCGGCGTATGATTGGCTGATGCGGCTGGTTGCGGTGAGGATGGTCTGGATTGAGGCTGATTCGGTTGTGTCCGCCCTTGCTGTGGCTGGCGTGGAGCAGATGCCGTGCTTGCGGCAGCCGGTGACCCCGCACGCGCAGATGGCTTGCCTTGACGGTTCTGGTGCGCATTAACGGCTTTGCCCTGTGCCGCTTTGCCATGATTGCCTTGTCTGCCCTGGTTGGGCGCACGCGGCGGTCTGTCAGGATCCGCTTCAACATGGGTCGGTGGGGTAAAGTCAGCCACGTGTACCTTGTTGATTTCAAGTTTGATGAGCTTTTCAATGTCTTTCAGCAGCTTGAGTTCTTCACGGTCAACCAGCGAAATGGCAGCGCCAGTGCTGCCCGCTCTGCCGGTTCGACCAATTCGGTGTACATAGTCTTCAGGCACATTCGGCAGTTCAAAATTAACCACTTGCGGCAGTTGATCAATATCCAGGCCGCGTGCGGCAATGTCGGTAGCAACCAGCGCAGTGATGCCGCCTGACTTGAATTCGGCGAGCGCTTGCGTTCGTGCATTCTGGCTTTTGTTGCCATGGATAGCCATGGCAGTGATACCATCTTTGACCAGTTTTTCTGCAAGCCGATTGGCCCCATGTTTGGTGCGGGTAAAAATCAGCACTTGCTGCCACTGGCGGCTGCGGATCAAATGGCTGAGCAAATCACGTTTGAGCGACTGAGACACCATATGCACGCTTTGTTCGATCAATGCATTGGAGGTGTTGCGTCGTGCCACTTCCACCAGATCGGGTTTGTTGAGCAGGGTATCTGCCAGTTGTTTGATTTCATCGGAGAATGTGGCTGAAAACAGCAGGTTCTGGCGTTGCTTGGGTAGTTTGGCCAGAATTTTTTTAATATCGTGGATAAAACCCATATCCAGCATGCGGTCAGCTTCATCCAGCACCAGAATCTCAATGCCTGACAAGTCGAGGACTTTTTGTTCCACCAGGTCCAGCAAGCGGCCTGGGGTGGCGACCAGAATATCGATTGGCTTGCTTAAACGGTTAATTTGCGGGTTGATGCCCACGCCGCCAAATACCACCATGCTTTTAATGGGCAGATATTTGCCATAGGTGGTGACGGATTCACCAATTTGTGCGGCCAGCTCACGCGTGGGCGAAAGTATCAGGCAGCGTGGTTTGCCTTTGCCCTGGTTAGCCAGCGGAGAGCCCGAAAGGATGTGTAAAATCGGCAGGGTAAAGCCTGCAGTTTTGCCAGTGCCAGTTTGGGCACCGGCCAGCAAATCACCCCCACGCAAGACGTAAGGAATGGCTTGTGCTTGTATCGGTGTCGGTGTCGTGTAGCCAGCTTCGGTAATGGCGCGCAGCAATGGCGCGCTCAGGTTTAAATCAGTGAATGAAATACCGGGTGTCGTGTTTTCTGTAGACAAAATAAGGTCAGCTTTCGGTCGTACATCGTGGCTTTGATAGCGCAATGATGTACGGCATTAGGATCATGGGGTGTTGGTCTGTTGCCATGCGGCAACACCAATCGGGACTAACAGGCGCCTGGCAGGTGAATGCGTGTCACACATCATGCACCCGCCATTGATAGATTAAAGAGTAGCCGCTGCGGCGATTGGTTTAACGCAGGGTGAAATGCATTATACGCGGTTTTCTTTGTTTTCTGTGGTCATGCTTCTGGTTGCCTGAGCACCGCCAGGCGTTAGCCAGCATTGAAGTCAACGCCTGATTCAGTGACTACTGGCCAGCTTCAGGCCAATAATGCCAGCAATAATCAAGAGCAGGCTGACAATACGCAAGGGCGAAGTCGACTCGTCAAATAGCCACATGCCCAGCAATACGGTGCCTACCGCGCCTATGCCTACCCATACCGCGTAAGCGGTGCCCACTGGCAGAGTTCTCACACACAGCCCGAGCAACCATACGCTGATCACCATGGCGACGATGGTCCAGAATGAAGGCCAAAACCGGCTGAAACCCTCGGTATATTTGAGTCCAATCGCCCAGGCTGTTTCAAACAGGCCGGCAATAATCAGTACTAACCAGGTCATGCGTTGTCCTTATCATGCATTCTGCACACTCAAAACAGTGGCTGGGTGTTGCTATTATGCGGTATCCGGCAAACGAGCGGCTTGCGTTAAATAACGAATGGTGAGCGTGCAGGATACATGGTTTAATTTTTAAATCATCAGTGCGGTTAGGCATTGGCCATATTTGCGCGTGTGTACAAGCATATGCAGGGCTCTATTTTAGACTTGCCAACTCTTCGCTGCTTAACCAGCGCCACTGCCCTGGTTGCAGGTCAGCGGGCAAAGCAATGGTGCCGATGCGAATGCGCTTGAGTGCTTCAACACGGTTACTGATAGCCGCTATCATCCGTTTGACCTGATGGTATTTGCCTTCTGCCAGTGTCATATGTAAAACGAGTGGCGTAATACGGGCAACCTCCAGCGCCGCGATTGTCTGGTCTTCATCAGCCAGTTTTACCCCGGCCAGCAAGGCTTCAATATGTGCATCATCCAGCGGATGTTTACACGTGACCTCATAGACTTTGGGCACATGGTGCTTGGGCGAACTGACTTTGTGGATGAATTGACCATCGTCCGAAATCAGGATCAGTCCGGTGGTGTCCTCGTCAAGCCGACCAATGCATTGCACGTCGCGCTCGACCAGCGGTGCGGGCAATAGGGTGTAAATGGTCGGGTGGAATTGCGTTTTGTGGGTGCATTCATAATGCGCGGGCTTGTGCATCATTAAATAGCTGTGCTCGCGATATTCCCACGCTTCGCCTTGTACCGTGTAATGCAAGTTCTCCAGCGGAAACTTGGCATCGGGGTCGTCACACATGGTGCCGTTCACCGTCACTTCTTCATTTACAATTAGAATGCGGCACATTTTGCGTGTGCCAAAGCCTTGTTTATGCAAGATGCGTTCGAGGTCGAGTGTTTTAGCCATGGCGAGATTATACGCGATTCCGACGCCACTTTTTTTGGCCGACAAGCCAGGGCTTGGCGTAAAATAGCTGTATGGCTTTCAAACACATCACCTCACGCGATAATCCTGTTTATAAACACCTGCGCAAACTGGCAGACAATGCCCGCGAACGTAAAAAATCCGGGCTGACCCTGCTCGAAGGGGTGCATCTGATCGAAGCCTACTGGCAAGCCTGTGGTGAGCCGCAGTTGCTGATTATTCCAGAAGGTAAAAGTAGCGCAGAGGCCAGTGCATTAATGCAGCAACTGGTGGATGTGGATACCATGATGGTGCCTACCCTGATGTTTGCTGATCTGGCGCCCGTGGCCAGCAGCAGCGGCATCATGGCGATGGTGGAAACACCCGAATTGGCCGTGCCCACAGCAGTGGATTTCGCCTTGCTGGTCGAGGAAATACAGGATCCGGGTAATTTGGGCAGTATCTTGCGCACGGCGGCGGCGGCCGGTGTGCAAGTGGCCTATTTGTCCAAAGGCTGCACCGATGCCTGGTCACCCAAGGCCTTGCGCGGCGGGCAAGGAGCGCAGCTCATTTTACCGGTAGTGGAAGGCGTGGATGCCGTGGAAATCGCTCGGCAGTTTGCGGGGCAGACATTGGCATTGACCATGGAGGGCGCGTCCCTCTATGCGCAGAACTTATCACAGCCAGTCATGCTAGCCGTGGGCAATGAGGGTGCGGGGTTGTCACCTGCCTTACAGGCCGCGGTGTCGCTATTGGCAACCATCCCAATGGCGCATCATGATACTCTTGCGCTGGAATCGCTTAATGCCGCTGCCGCCACGGCCATTGCCCTGTTTGAATGCCGTCGTCAGCGGACCGCAGCATGCAGTGCCTAGTGCGTTAATGGATGATCGTCATCATCGGTAAATAAGGCCATGGCTTCCTGTTCGTCAATCAGGTAATGCTTATTGCAAAAGTCGCACTGAATTTGCACACTGCCTTGTTCATCCAGAATGCTGCTGACCTCTGCAATCCCCAGCATTTTCAACATGTTGGCCACATTCTCAGGGGAACAACTGCAAAAAGCCCGGATATCACGGCCTGCAAACAGGCGTACATCTTCTTCCGCAAACAGGCGTTGTAACAAAGTGGCGGTATCCAGATGTAATAGTTCTTGTGCTGTCACTGTGCCCGCCAAGTGCTGCACACGGTTCCAGCAATCCAGATCCTGTTCCGTTTGCTGTGGCAACTTTTGCAACAGCAGGCCGGCAGCCTGATCGTTTTCTGCAAACAGCCATAAACGCGTATCAATTTGCTGCGAGCGCAGCATATAGTTTTCCAGCATGGTGGCAATGCTGTCACCTTCCAGCGGCACGATGCCCTGATAAGGCTCGCCGTTTTCCGGCATCAGCGTAATCACCAGCTGGCCCTGCTGCAGCCAGTCGGTCAGGTGCTGACCATGCAGCTCTCCCTGCACTTTGGCCGTAGTGCGAATATCGAGTTGTGAAGTACATTCCACCACCAGTAATTGCAATGCGCCCTGGCTTTGCAGTTGCAAAATCAGCTTGCCTTCCATTTTGAGGGTGGAGGTGAGCAGTACACTGGCTGCTGTAAATTCACCGATCACTTGTTTGAGTGCCGGCGGCAACGATTGATGCTCCAGCGCATTTTGAAGGCTAAGATCAAGATGTACGCAATTGCCGCGTACAGCAGAGTTGTCAAAAATAAACGGGTGAAGGATGTCTTGCGTGTGGTCTGTAGTCATGCCGCCATTTTACCATTGAAGCGCCATTACGTTACCCAAACAAACACGCCCGCGTGCAAGGCAACGCAGGCGTGATGTTCAAACGAAACGCTTAAAAATGGTAATCCAAGGTCGCACGTGCATTCAACGGTGCGCCAGGCGTGATGTTGTTATTGTTGTGCGCATACAGTGCATAATCTTTATTGGTCAGGTTTTCAATATTGATTTGTGCATCCCATTGCGGACTGATTTTGGCAAAAATCGCCGCATCAAAACGGGTATACCCTGGCAACAGGGTGCTTTGGCTGGCAGTTGGCGTGGCAGCATACATTTCAGAGCGGCTGACCATGCCAAGCGCAACGGCCCAGACGTTGTTAATCTGGTATTTGTTCCAGAGCGAGAACGTGCGGGTGGGGGTCATGGCCAGTGCACTGCCTGCGAGAATGGCGCTGTTGCCTGCACCTTGCTGTTTGGTGATCTCACCATCCTGCAGGGTAAATGCCCCCATGATTTGCCACTGCTCAGTGACTTTGCCGGAAGCACCGAGTTCAAGCCCCGTGGTTTCCTGACCATCCAGCAGAATCGAGTTGCCGGTATTGCTTGGGTCTGCGGCCAGTACGTTTTCTCTTTCCAGTTTAAACACGGCGGCAGTCAAGGCCAGGCTGGGGTTGATATCCCATTTGGCACCAATTTCTTTATTGATGAATTTTTCTGGTTTGAATGTCGCATTGTTTACTGTCAGGCCGATTAATTGATCGCCTGCACGCGGCACGTAAGAAGTGCTGTAATTCGCATACACTGAACTGTCTTGTGTTGGCTTGAAAATCAGGCCTGCACGTGGCGAAAGCAGGTTGTCTGAAGTGTTGATTTGGCTGTTGCTAAGCACGTTGGTGTAATCTGTATCAATGTGGTCATGGCGTAGGCCGACCACAGCCTGCCAATGCGGGTTGAATACAATCTGGTCTTGCAAATAGAAGGCCGAGACAGTGAAGTCACTTTTCTGGTTTCTCGAAACCGTCGTAAATGCCACATTGGAGACCGTTGGATTAGCTGCTGAAACTGCACCCGGTGCGCCTTCGCCCCCCGTGGGTGTCAGCCGTTTGTTTTCTGTATTCTGCACTGCAAACTCCGCACCGGCCAACAGTTTGTGTTCAATACTGCCTGTTTTGGCTGTGTAAGTCACATCGGTCTGATTGATCAGATTTTCACGCTTGGTATCATCCCTGTAAGCACCGATGGCAACCGTACCATTGTTCAGCACGGAACCGTTAGCATAGACATTCTGGTAATACTTGTCGTAAAACGCCAGCCGCGTACTGTTTTTAACCTGCACACCATTATCAAATGCATGGGTAATGGCAGCGTTGAAGGCAACAGTTTCTGTTGCAGTAGGGCTCAGACTTGCATTGCCATAAAACTGGTCGTAATCGCCTATTTTATAAGGACGCAAATTCAGCTGGCTATTGCCTGCACCGCGAACTGCAGGCACTCCGCGGTCGGCGGTGCGCTCATCTTTAAAGTACTCGGCACCCACTTCAATCTGCGTTTTGTCACTGGGCTTGATGGTAAATGTTGGGGTAAAGCCATAACGTTTGAGTTCAACACCGTCCCGGTAAGCGTTTGAGTCTTCGTAGACAGCATTCAGGCGGAAAGCGATTTCTTCGGTCAGGCCTTGGCCATAGTCAGCCGCAATGCGACGGTGATCAAAGCTACCATAGCTGACGCTGACATCACGCACCGGATCCCAACCTGCTTTTTTAGTCACGCGGTTAACCACGCCACCTGCGCCACCCCGCCCGAAAATCATGCCGTTGGCACCTTTGAGCACTTCGATGCGGTCCGTGTTGTACAAGTCACGATAAGTTTGAATGTCATCACGCAAGCCATCCACAAACAGGTCGCCCGTGGTCTGGTTGCCGCGCAACACCAGTTGGTCGCGGTTGCCTTCGCCCTGGGCAGCCTGTACGCCAGGTACATAGCGCACGGCATCCGCAATGCTTTGCATGGATTGGTCTTGAATGAAGTCACGGGTAATGACAGTAATTGCCTGCGGCACATTGACCAGCTCTGTATCCGTACGGGTGGCTGAAGTGGAGCGTTTGGCGTTGTAACCTTTGACCGGTTTGGTGTCACTTGTTCTTTTATCGGTAACTTGCACCTCAGGTAGTTCAACAGGAGTGCTTTCTGTCGCCGCTTGCACATTGAGCGTCATCACCGATGAGCCCAAGAGTAAGCCGCATGTTCTCAGCAAAACGGAATAGCTGTATTTAATAATAAAATGTTGTTTTTTCATGCGCATCAATCAATAGTTAAGGTAATAATTATTGCGGCACTATAATACAGGTGAGAATAGTTATCAATACGAATGTGTGGCTGACAATCAAATTAATATTGTTTTTTTGCCTAGGCAGCGCCGTAAGGGCACCAATGGCGAATGGCCCAATCCCAACAATCTGGCAGGCGCTGAAAAACAGGAATTGGCTCGGGAAAACGCCGCAAAAATTGAAATGCATGCAGTAAAGTCGGGATCACATTGTCTGCGGGTAGAGGGTGTGCCAGTGTTTGTTTGCTGAGCTTTTGTCCGTCAGCGTGGGTCACCAGTGGAATATGCGCATAAAGTGGTGTAGTAAAGCCTAATGCGCGTTGCAGACATAGCTGTCGGGGTGTGGAGTGTAATAAGTCTGCACCACGCACCACATGGGTGATGCCTTGTGCTGCATCGTCTACCGTGACCGCCAGTTGGTAGCTAAAGAGATCATCGGCTCTTTTTAAAACAAAGTCGCCAATGTCTGTATCCATCCAGTGCGCAACAGGGCCCTGAATCAGATCTTTAAAGCCGATCTGCACATGGCTGGTTTTCATGCGCCAGGCAGGCGTCACATTCGGTTTGATGGCGTGAGTGCGGCAAGTGCCCGGGTAAATGGCACCTTCTATGCCCTGTAATGTGCTGGAATCTGCAATTTCCTTGCGCGAACAGGTGCATGGGTAAACACTGTCGCTGGCGATCAGGGTGTCAAGCGCTTGCTGGTAGAGTGCATCGCGCTGGCTTTGATAAACAATTTCACTATCCCATTGAAAGCCGTACGTCTGCAAGGTGCTAATAATGTCCTCACTTGCACCGCTCACCCGCCGTGTGAGATCCACATCTTCAATGCGCAACAACCACTGGCCGCCACGGCTTTTGGCATCACAATAACTGGCCACTGCAGCCACCAGAGAGCCAAAATGCAAGGGGCCGGTGGGCGAGGGCGCAAAGCGCCCAACAACGCCGGTGGCTGTGGTCATTGTGTGGCGTAGGGGGGAATATGCCACGCAACCAGCAGGCCGCCACGCAATTGCAAATGCGCTGCCATGCGTTCAACGCCTTGGCTGGACACATCAAAAGTGTATGTGCGCTGCAATTGCACTCTGCCATTACCATCTCTGGCAATACCTAATCGCGAGCAGGCCACCGTTTCGTCCAGAAATTGCAAATGACATCTTTCAGCCAGTTGCCGACCAATCTTGATCGCAATTTCACGTTTGGCAATGCTGTCCATCCAGAACCATGCCAGTGCAATCAACAGCCCTAGCAATATCGTTTCAGCCATGACGTGCGCTCCTCTGTAAACGCAGCCCGTTTTTCATAGTATGATGTTTGAATAGATCAGTTAACATTCTTCTTCCTGTTGTCAAATATGTGTTGCCATCATGAGCCCATCAAGCGAAAACCAAATCAGCCACCATCAGGCCCGCGAGAAAGAAGCCATTCAGGCTTATTATAATTTATTGCACAGCAAAGGCGCTGATGATGAAATCATGGCGCACCGCGATGCACTGTTCGCTGAACTGGTTCCCTTGCTGTCAGGCCAGGAGTGTAACAGTGCTGCTTATCGCACAGCCGTTGACACCTGTTTAAGTGATAAACCGCCACAGCGCTGGCCTGAAATTCTGACCATTATCCGTGAGTTTTACCCATTTTGGCGCAATGATGTCAAAGCTGTGATGCAATACGCAGACACTGTCGGCTTCGAGCTGCATGCCATTGGCTGGCAACCCGCAGTCATCGATTTGCAATCTGTATGGCCAACCTTGCAATCGGAAAAGTTTACAACCTCCGAGCTTTGGGCACTGAATGGTTACAGCAAAGCACTTAAAGAGATGGACCATAAACTGGACATGGAAGTTGAAGTGCGTACCCGCATGGCCAAGCTGATGCTGATTCGCCTGCGGGAAGCACCCATGTCCGAAAAAAATGCATTCCGCATCACGGCAGATGCGACCTTGCCCTTGTTTACACTTAAACATACCCGCCATCTGTTTTTAAACGCCGTTCGTGAATTTTATTACTTTTGGGCCGCGCATCCAGAAGCTGCGGCCATGCTCAGGCAAATTCAACCCCCGGAAATCATGTAACGTTGACGCTGGTCATTGCGCCACACTTCTTTTGAACGACTTAGCGGTTTGGCCGCGCCGATTTTAATTAAATGACGGTGATTTTGCACCATAAAAGTGCAATGCACTTTTATATGATCATTATCGGTGCAAAGTTAACTGCTATGAAAATAAAAATCCTTTAAAAACAATTAATTAACTATGGCTTGAATATTGCTTTTAAAATCCGAATTTTAAAAAGGCGCGTTTCCAGAAGTAAAACTCTTGAACAAAAGCGTCAGTTTTCATAAAAATGATTATTTGGAGAGCGAAATGGAAGCATTAATCTCGGCAAATGATGTGCTGTTTGTATTGTTGGGCGCCATTATGGTGCTTGCAATGCACGCCGGCTTTGCCTTTTTGGAAGTGGGTACCGTCCGTCAAAAAAACCAGGTGAACGCGCTGGTTAAAATCATGGTGGATTTCTGTGTTTCAACCATTGCCTATTTTTTTATTGGATACAGCATTGCCTACGGCATCAATTTTTTCAGCGGTGCTCAAGTGCTTGCTGCAAAAAATGGTTATGATCTGGTCAAATTCTTTTTTCTGTTAACCTTTGCCGCAGCCATTCCGGCCATTGTCTCAGGTGGCATTGCAGAGCGTGCAAAATTCAACCCGCAGCTGGCAGCAACATTCTTGCTGGTCGGCTTTGTCTATCCTTTTTTTGAAGGCATTGCCTGGAATGCCCATTTCGGCTTTCAGGATTGGGTAAAAGCCACTTACGGCGCCAACTTTCACGACTTTGCCGGTTCGGTAGTGGTGCATGCCATGGGCGGCTGGATTGCCTTGCCTGCGGTCATACTGCTGGGCGCACGTAATGGCCGCTATACCAAAGATGGCCGTTTGCATGCGTATCCGCCTTCCAATATTCCCTTCCTCGCCCTAGGTGCATGGATACTCACCGTCGGCTGGTTCGGCTTTAACGTGATGTCCGCGCAATCTATTCAAGGCATATCCGGTCTGGTTGCCGTCAATTCTCTGATGGCGCTGGTAGGTGGCACGCTTGCCGCATTGCTACTGGGTAAAAATGATCCGGGCTTTGTGCATAATGGACCATTGGCTGGCCTTGTCGCTGTGTGTGCAGGTTCTGATGTCATGCATCCACTGGGCGCACTCGCGACCGGCGTCATCGCAGGAAGCCTGTTTGTCTGGGCGTTTACCCTCACACAAAATCGCCTCAAAATCGATGATGTACTGGGTGTCTGGCCGTTACACGGCTTATGCGGCGCTTGGGGTGGTATTGCCGCTGGGATTTTTGGCGCGACCAGCCTGGGTGGCATGGGCGGCGTCAGCCTGATGAGCCAGCTGTCAGGTACCGCATTGGGTGTAGTGATCGCTTTGGTGGGCGGCACCATTGTTTACGGCCTGTTGAAAAAACTGGTAGGTATCCGCCTCGATGCTGAGTCAGAGTTTGATGGTGCGGATTTGAGTATCCATAAAATCCCCTCGGTGTCCGGGGATTAAAGCCTATCAGTGTATGGTTTGATTTAAGATAATTAAGTCTTTCTAGGATCATCTAATAAAAATCTGCCATGTTCACAAATGGCAGGTTTTTTTTATTTCATAGTAAAAGGATTAGATAGTGTTAATCTAAAATCTTAAATATCATTTCAGGCATGAGGCCTTTTTGAGCATGCAAACAAAAATTATCGTTTGAATAATCGTTCCAGCACTTATCAGCACTTGTTAACCTTGTTGCATTTGTAATGCCAATTTTTTTTACTGAGTTATATCTATCGCATTGATAGTTTTTAAAAGCGCGCTCTAAATCTTTACTAAACTCATTCGTTTTACCAGCGTCACTGACATGCTTGCATTGAATAATGGCTACAATACACCCATCAATTGATTCGACAATCAAATCAGCACCACCATCCCATGATTTTGGAGTCTTTCTTACAATGTAACCAAAAAGCTCTGAATTGTTCCGCAGCCTATCATAGACAAACTGCTCGTACTCTTGACCAGAGAAAAGGTAACTATCATCCAAACTTGATTGTGAATCAATATCTAAACCAAAAGTTTGTTGAAATAGACCGTCAAGCATTTCACCCTCGTTCGGAGGCGCAATAAGTACTTTTTTGCTTAACTCGCGTCTCTTTGAAAGCAAACTATTTAGATTATGGTCAAAGCATTTGTCTGGAAATTCTGGATGAATTGCTAACAAGTAATACACATGAACGTCTGATTTTTGACCAATACGATAAATACGGTCAGTCGCTTGATCTTCAACAGCAGGATTCCACCAGCGGGTTAAATGAATAACATGATTTGCAGCAGTCAGAGTTAAACCAACCCCACCAGCTCTAGGTGACAAAAGCATCACATCAAAAACACCTGTTTCCGATTGAAACTTATCAACTCTTGCCTGCCTGGCACCCGAGTCAACTTGACCATTTATGACCATTGGTAGCTCGTTTAACTGATACCTAGCTCTAAGCATGTTTCGTAAAAAATCTGGGCTATGCCACTCGTTATACTCAACAAAAATAAGCGCTTTTTCTTTCTTTTCAGCGACTTTATCCAAAATCTCAAAACACAATTTCAACCGTGCAGAGCTTTCAATAAAAGCATCATCACTTGAATAATGTTTAATTTTTTTATAATCCGGATGAAGTGAATATGCTCTTAGCTTATGAAGAGACTCGAGCATGGCGCCCTTTCTCTTTTCTGAATTACGCAATTGATGGATTACGTCACTATAAGCGGCAGCCTGCTCTGCGGGCATCGTCAATTTATGTTCATGTACGTACTTCACTGGCAAGCCTGGCAACTCATCCTGTTTCATGCGTCTAAGCATAAATGCAGGCGCATTGTTTACAGGCTTAATCAATCCATCTTGCAACTCTTGCAATCGTTGCATGGCTAAATCGCCACCATCAATCATTACTTTTTCATACTTTTTGCTAAACTCTTTTATAGAGCCGAGCAAGCCAGGTTGCAAGATATCAGTAATCGCCCATAAATCAGCAAGTCTGTTTTCTACAGGTGTGCCTGTCATCCCTAACCAAAAGTCACAATTTAAACTGGATGCAGCCGTGTAATTTTGAATGCCGGGATTTTTCAATTTTTGCATTTCATCAAAAATGACAGCAGTGAAGCTAACAGCGCTAAAGCTTGTTTGATAACGTGTTAACGTGTCATAAGTGGTCAACACCAATCCAGCATTTTTCAACTTTTGCACATTTAATGCATTACCAATTCGAACTCTATTCAACTCATGTCCGTAAACTCGTTGCAATATGCCTAAATCCTGTAAAAGGTGGATTTCAATTTCGGCTTCCCAATTTTTTAACAACCCGGTTGGGGCAACGATAAGCAAAGGTTTTTCTGGTAGCTCTTTATTCTCAATACCAGTTCTTAACCAAGCGAGAAACATCAGTGATTGGAAAGTTTTACCAAGCCCCATATCATCGGCTAACAAAACACCTCTTGAACCCGCACGGTAATGACTATAAAGCCAATTCAGAGCCTCTATTTGGTGCGGCTTAGGTTGAGACCTGACGATATGAGGTATACCAACTTCAGAAGGTACTGCATTACGCGGCACTCTTAAAACTGAAAACTCAACACTCTCCAAATTTTCTTTAACCAACATAACTGAGTTGCATGTACCTGCCACTTGAACTGGTGGTTCGTTTGACCGTGTATTAAGTGTCGGTTTTGCAGGTAACAAAGCCCTCAAAGATGACTTGGTATTGTCCGTAACGGGTATTTGTAAACCATTAAATTCAATTGTCTTAAGTCCTACGTTCTCTCCTTTTTCCACTTCGAGTAATAAACGCTCAATCTCTTCTGTTTTCAACTCAATTCTTTTACCCGCAATATCAATTCCTTTAGGTAAGTCTGGTAACTCATGACTAGGTATCCAATCATTTGGCGGTATTTGCACCCAAGGAATTACTTTAGCTGACCATTCACCAATCCCAACAACCCTGTCAGAAAAAATACTTTCAAGCTGAACTTCATCTATTTCACCTTCCAGCGCTTCGGCCAAGGCTGCTTTTGGGTTTTTTAGGAAATTTTCCTTTTCAGCACTGCTTGCATGTTGAATCCGATGCACAACTTTTAAAGTCCGATTGAGCGACTCACTCAACATCAGATATTTTCCAACGCCCAAGCTGTAATAAGGCAACAGTTGTGTGCTGTTACTAAAATACTCGGCATATCTATTCTGTTCACTTGGTGGCAGTATGCTTTCAAAAACCGGGGTATCAGACGCATGCTCTACGTGTCTTAACAACACAGGTTGTATCTGGTATGAGTTACCGTCAGGAACGGCTTCTAGACGAAATGCATTGGCAAAGTAAAGCTTAAGGTTGGCAATTTCATTTGAGGGATTAAACTTAATTTGCTCTTCTACTGGCAGCAAAGCTTTCAAAGACTGCATTTGCTCAAGCACAAGCAAGCGTGCGTGTGTATCTTCTGCAGAATCAAAGGTTTTTTGAATACTATCTAGCGATTGAGCAATTTTCCAAGCGTGTGTTGTTAAAAGATATTTTTCATTCCCTACCCACAAAAAACCTGACTCTCTTTTTGGTCGCGTCATTGTGCGACCATTGCTATGCACCCAATGATATTCAATACTAAATGTTTCTTGATGCAGTAATCCCTTGCTTTCAATATGGATGCCACCAGGAAAATAGGGAGGTAAGTCTAATAGAGTCTGAATAAACTGATCTTGACCTTCGAGGCTGCTCATCAAAATGTCAAAAGGTATTCGAACTTCATCCACCACCTGTAGAGCGTCGGATAAATCATTCATCTTCACAAGGTCAAGCAACCAAATTGCTCCAGAATGTATGGACATTATCCAAGCATCCGTTGGCAAGTAAGACTGACCATTGAATAACTTAAATGAAATTAGCCAGCAATCTTGCAAAACAGACTGCGACTGAAGCTCCAGAGTGGAGATTGTTTTTTTTCTAAATCCGAAAATCACGTTGATACACCTTTACTCCAGTATGTTCATATATAAACTGAGATAATCGGTTTTGCCACAAATAGTTATCACTGCTATGGTGACTAATCCCATCATGAACATGCGAATCAACAATTTGCATTGAAGGGGCTCTTAATAAATCGCCACTGTACTGAAGTTTATATCTTTCAGGACAGAATCTATCATCAACCTTCCAAGCGCGGCATTTACCATCATGACTCCAGTCGGCGAGTACTAAATCACCAATTCTCACAATCAGCACACTGTGATCTTGTCTTGCTGATCCGCTTAATGTTGCTGCGGAAATTTTTTCACCAAAAACTCTACGAGCATAATACTTAGCGTCTACGCCCAAAACCACCCATGCTTCATCGAATGCATCTTTTTTGTAATATGCGTTCCAAAAAGCCTTTCTGTAGCTCCAATGACTATCCTTTGCAACCTGATCAATAATTTCAAAAAATTGATTTAAAGTTTCACCAATTAGCCAGCGAAGCATTATTTTCTTGTATTCAGGCCGAACAGCGTGCCAGTGAGCTCGATCATGCACAGGCAGCCTGAGGTCACTAAAATGCTTCAAAAGCCAATCTCGTACAGCTTTCTGAACTGGCTCTCCCAATTGCTTACCGTTTAACCATGCTGAAATTAATGCTTCAATTAGTTGCGCTTTTCTTTGAGGGAAACGAAGCTTGTCGTCATACACGTGATAACTTTTTACAGCTTGTATCAACTCACTACTTGGACTATCTATTAATCTTTTGAGTAACTGATCACCCACAGCAACCGCAAAGCCAACTTGTGCCAGCTCACCCTCTAATCCAGTTCTTTCTGAAAACAACCGCCATTCATTTTTGCAGTCTATAAACTCATTAACTATCACATCCAATTTTGGGGGGGGTGCAAAAAGTGAATACTGCAATTCGCGTGAATGCCACTTTATAAGTCTGCCTTTTAGTTCTGTAGAATTTATCGCTTCGCTGATTGCAAAGTTTTGTCGCTCTAATGACTCGTGATGAGTACTCAGTTGTTCATAATCTCTTAAATAAACATGAATCAAGCGCCGCCAGTCTCGGGCAGTACCATACCCCTTCAACCATAGAAGATAGTCATTTAAAAAGCTTAAGTCCGAACCCAGCTTGTCCTCACCCATCCAAAGTACATAAGGCGTTAATTTCCAATCTTTAACTAAAATACCCTCATAACTTGCATGCTTAGCTGCATGTGTAAGCCTTTTAAATACACCATCAAGCTCAAAACGTGATGGCTCTTTTGGCGTACCTGTCAGCTGCGATAGTATTGGCGCAACTTTTTGGGAAAAAGTGGGCAAAGTGAATGATTTAACACTTAAATATGTCCTGGCGTAATGTCGAATCGCCCCCTTGGTAAAGGCGATATTTTCGCTATTTTCCAATTGCATTTTTTAACTTTTCAACATCTTTAGGTGTTGGTGAGCGCATAATAAATCTGAGTTCAATACGCCTATTTAGTACATGGTTATTAGGTTGAGAGGGGTCTGCTGGTCGCCTAGCTTGATAGCCACTCACATTCAACACAGGTATGCCAGTTGTGTTTTTAATTCCCTCATTTAGAAAAGGCTCTGCAAAGGTGATTTGCTTAAAAACAGAAATAGCGCGTTGCGCTGATAACAGCCAGTTATGTTCAGCAGAGCCTGTTGAGTCTGTATGACCTTCAATAAAAACTGCATCCAATCCATCTTTACTCGCTAGATTCAGTGCCTCACAAGACTTTTTTTTACTCTCATCACTGGTCACTGAAATGCATGGTAGATACTTGGCTAAAACACCTGCTAATTTTTTAATATTCTCTTCACCTATGTTATTCAACTCAAACTCATTGACCCCAAACAAAATACTTTCAGGCAAACGCAAAACACCTTGCTCAGTATCAATAGCAACCTGTACACCTAAGTCATCCAGCGATTTCTTGATCTCTTTTAGAACTTTGTCTCGTGATTCGTTTAGCTTTGTTACAGAGTCTGCCGCAGCTTTAAAATCATTTGCAACTATCATCAACAAAATAATAAAAATGAAAATGATACCCACAAGCATATCCGTGAAGGAGGCGAAATAACTCTCATCATGCGACTCATCTAAGTGTTGAGTATCCATTTAGTTATCTCGGTTTAGATGGTTCTTGAACTTTGGCTGTGTTTTGCTCGCGTTCGTCTGCAAGCTCGTTAATCGCCCCACTTAACTTGCTAACAGCCTCTGCAAATTGATCGTTGAGTGATTTGACATAATTTTCAACACTCAACCTGAACGACTCACTTCCTTCAGCTAACTGCTTGAATGCATTGCCAAGGTCGTTGTCCACTTTACTGAAGCGGGCTTCATACTGATTCCACAGTTCAGGTATTGTTTCTGAAAAAGTTTTTAATTCGTTAAGCATCGCCTGTAACTCACCTTGATTCTGCTGCATTCGCATCTCAGTGGCTTTAATTGCCTCTAGTGCATTCGTAAACGCCAGAGATGCCTGACTTAAAGGCTGGGTTGAGCTACTTACTTGATTGGAGGCACGCTCCAAAGCTGAAATGGTATCTGCAATTCCGTCTGCGGCATCACCAAACACTTTCACATTTGCATTGAATCGTTGCCCTGCATTGTCTATCGAAGTGGCTGAACTCTTGAAATCATCTGATGCCAATGCAATCGTTCCACCTGCTGATTTAAGCTGCTCAGCAGTGCTGGAAATTTTTGCAAGCGACTCATTTAATAAACTTAAAAGTTCGCTTAATGGATTTAGGTTGGTAGCCATTTGATTGACCGCTGTCGCTAACTGACTTGAGCTTTGATTGCTTATATCAGCAGCACCACTAATGCTACCGCCCGCATTTTCAATCTTGTTGGCGATAATCTCTAAAGCACGGAGTGCTTCACCGAACTGGCCGATGCCTTGTTGTACTGGTGTAAAAGTATTCGTAAACGATTCAAGCACAGAGGCTAAACGCGCACTGGACTCTTTGGTATCCGTGCCAAGGTTTTTACTCATACTTTCAATATTTAAAACTAAGATATTGAGTGACTCTCGTAAGGTTTTGACACTCTCAATCAAGCCATTCATGTCATCACCTGAGCTTTGTCGTAATTGCGCCAGAAACTCTTGCAATACTGTTTGTAAAGCATCTTCGCTGCTGCCTGAAAATTTCTGTGCGAGGTTCCTTATTTCGTTTGCCAAGGGTTCCAGTGCTGCTGCGACGCTTGCAGGCAGCTGGTTGCTCAACACTTCGCCAATCCCATTAGAAATATTGGTGGCCATGTCATTCAATGCGAGCGTGTGCTTTTGCTGCTCAGCATAGTTTTCGTGTAACAGCTTTTCAGTCGATTTGTACTCGGTGTACTCTTCTAAAAGCCTGATAAATTCATTGAGATTTTTTTGAAAGCCTTTGAGTCTCCATCTTTGAAATACAGATAGCGCAAGACTACAAACAATCCCGACTATTGAACTGATAAATTTTACAGAGGCAACAGCCAGTAACTCTTTTAATGCAGTTTGCCCACCACCATTAGCAAGTCCATTTTGGGCAACATGGAGTGCAGCGGCAAGACCTACAAACGTAAAGGTTAACCCTAGGCCAATTAGATAGTTTGGGAATGCTAAAAATTGAGACAGATTTAATTGAGAGCCAAGGATTGAGTTGCGACTGAAATATTCTGCAGGCCTGTGTGATATGTATATTTTCTGGTTGGGCTTATCAAAAACAATACTCTCAATAAACTCATTCCATGTATGCTGAATTGCGGGTAGCTTTTTTAAGCTTTGATCCAAACTATCAAAATTGTCAAAGAAACTTTGGTATTGGTTATCAGGACCAAATTTCTTTAGCTCATTTACCGCTTTCTCAATTTCTAGATTCAGTTTTCTTATACTAAAAATAGCCTGCAAAAAGGGATAAACGAAAACCGCTACGATAACCCCAACAAAAATCCAAACGGTTGATTGGTGAGTGAGGAAATGCGCAATTGAGTCCATTAATAATCCGTTATTTTATTTGTAGGGCTTTTGAATGCATTAAGAAAATATCTTAAATGCAAGATGGCTTATGAAAATAATTTCAGCTATACCAATATTAAAATTGCATGCTAAATAAACCTTACCATAATCATACTTAATTATCCTAAGTCTACGATGCAAAAAAACCTGTGTTAAACAGGTTTTTTTATTTCTAAGCTATGCCTATAAGGCAACCGAAATTAGATCAACAGCTTGATCAGTAACCCCAATCCCCCGCTGACCAGTATCACCGGCATCATATTCAACCTGAAGTAAAGCAGCCCAATCGCAGCCAATAGTGACAGGGTAATGGCGTAAAGGTCGATTGTGCCATTTTGATCCCCGTGCCAGAACACATGGTAAGTAAAAAACACCGCTAAATTTAATATCACGCCGACCACGGCGGCGGTGATGGCGCTGAGCGGGGCGGTGAGTTTGAGGTTGCCGTGGGTGGATTCAATCAAAGGGCCGCCCATGAAAATAAAGACAAAGCTGGGAAGAAAGGTGAAAAAGGTCACGATGGCTGCAGCCAGGAGCGCCGAAGCAAGAGGCGCCTCTGCGCCAAACATGGGGGTGCCCCAGCCACCAACAAAGCCTACAAAAGTGACGACCATGATCAAAGGGCCAGGTGTGGTTTCACCCAGCGCCAGGCCGTCTATCATTTGCGTTGGGGTGAGCCAGTGATAATGCTCTACCGCACCTTGAAATACGTAAGGCAGGACTGCGTAAGCGCCGCCAAAAGTGAGCAGGGCGGCTTTGGTGAAAAACCAGCCCATCTGGCTGAACGTGCTTTGCCAGCCATATAACGCAATCAGGCTTGCCATGGCCAACAGCCAGATCAGCAGCCCGGTCACGCCAATAATACGTAAGCTGTGCCAGTTGAACCGCGCGTGCGCTGGTGGCGAGGTGTCGTCATCAATCAAGGCCTGACCATGGCTTTGCATGGCTGGGCTATGGCTGCTGCCTATCTGAAAGTATTGCGGCGCCATGCGTCCGCCGATATGTCCGAGCAATGCGGCAAAGCAAATAATCAGCGGGAAGGGAAGGTTGAGCCAAAAGATAGCCACGAAGGCCAGTGCTGCGATAGACCACATCACCTTGTTTTTCAGCGCTTTGAGGCCGATGCGGTAGGCTGCGAACACGACAATGGCTACAATGGCGGGCTTGATGCCATACAACACCCCGGCCACGGCAGGCAGCTTGCCGTAGACCATATATAGCCAGCCCAGCGCAGTCAGCAGAAAGAAGGCGGGCAAAACAAACAGTACACCGGCCATGATGCCACCCCAGGTG
The DNA here is from genome assembly GCF_030769565.1 of Methylophilus aquaticus. Classification (GTDB taxonomy): domain Bacteria; phylum Pseudomonadota; class Gammaproteobacteria; order Burkholderiales; family Methylophilaceae; genus Methylophilus; species Methylophilus aquaticus. Next base: position 153,153 of record NZ_JAVCAP010000021.1, read on the forward strand.
CGATGCATGAGCCAGCCGATATAGGTCGCCAGTTGCTGTGCTTCGGGGCCGGGCAACACCATGCAGTAGTTGAGTGCATGCAAAAAACGCTTCTCGGAGATCCAGCGCTTTTTGTCAACCAGATCGTGATGCATAAGGGCAATTTGACCAGCCGGGCCACCAAAGCTGATGAAGCCCAATTTAAGCCAGTATAAAAAGGCCTGTTGCCAGGGGACTGGCGCCGGTTGGTCTGTCTGTGCTACTTGTGTTTGAGGGTGTGTATCCATAGAAGCGCATGACTCGCAAGGTAATGCCGGTAAACGGTGAGCAGCGCATTAAGCTTGCACAACTGAGCTGTGTACCTGCTATCTGACCGACGCGAAATCATAACATGCATATTCTATCCATGTGACCATATCCCGATACGCGCGCGGACTGGTTTTGCTTGCTTGTGCTGGCTGACTGGATCGGTGCGTGAGCCTCGATCCGCAGGCAGCGTTACCGTATCCGCTACAGCCGTTGCCCCGTGTTGAACGGTGTCATGGCTGCTGCGCTGATCATGGTCTATCGCGGGGGGTCAACGACATAACAGCCTGAGCCAGCCTGGTCTGCGAGTCAACAGGTATCCGGTAGAAATAATCGAGCCTCCGGCTGCCAGTATCCAGAGCAAACTGCCCATGGCAGGGCCTTCCGAGGCGATCATCATGCAACATGACAGCCCCAGCAACAGGGTGGCTACGCTCCGGTAAGTGCGCGGTGTATGAGGCATGCTGCCACCGCTATCATGCATGACCTGTTGCCAGTAGTGCCGCATTGCCAGCGCGTAATAGCCCTGTGCGAGTTGCAAAAGCACGACTGCAATAATGATGTTGCTACTCATGACATCTCCCTTTTATCCCTGCTGCCTGTGCAAACGGCAATGCGCGCGCAATCGTCTGCTGGCATGCCATGCCATCCATGCGCCAACCATGAGCACCATGTCTACCCCGGCCACTGCCGGGAGCGGACGGGTGAGGGTGACATACAGATGATGGCCGGTATTGGACCAGTTAGAGAGGACGGCAGCGATGCACAAGCCGCTGATCACGGCGAGTTGCTGCCACCATGCATGCAAATAAGCCTTGTCTTGCCGCTGGGTTGTCAGGCTGATGGCATGCAACAGGCTTGTCATCCAGACCAGATAAAACACATAGACTTCACACTGGTCACGCGCGATGCCCATGATGCGGGCTTGCGCTGGCAGCCATTGATTGGCAAGCATAAAGCCAAGTGTGGCGGCCATCAGGCCGCTGACCGTGGCAATGGTGATGGCATCCATCCATACAACGTGCTTTTGCTCACTGCGTGCCGCTTTGCTGCGTCTGGCGTTGAGCCAGAAAAAAAGGCCGGTGGCAATCATGGCGCAGCCAGTAAGCCCGGCTAAGAAATACAGCCAGCGCAGTGTCCAGTGCTTGAACTGCAGGTAATGCATGCCTGCAATAAAGTTCCATGCCTTGACCACTGCAGGCGCTTCAAACGTATTGAATGGGTTGCCATCAGTGGCACGATAGCGTTTGTAATCGATATGTTTGCTCACAGTCGCATGGCTGTGACGACGCAGCATGACATTGCTTTTCGCATCATTGGGATGGTTGATGCGCACAAAATAGACCGCACCAGGCCCCCAGGCCTGTTCGGCATCCGCAATCATCTGGTCGATAGAGGCGAGCTGACCACTACTTTTTGCGGGCTTGTGTCGCTCCCGGCCTAAGGCTTCCTTTAAAAACTGTCTTTCTGCGGGCAGCACGCCATGCGGTCTGGCATGGTCTTTTTTCAACACATGGCCAGGCGATGTGATGGCATACAGTGGCAGGTGCGCGTTTGGAAAGTAAGTGGAAAATGCAATGATCAGGCCGGACAGGGTAATCAAGATATAAAACGGGGTCAGTGCAACCCCTGTCAGATTGTGTATATCGAGATTGCTACGCCCAAAACTGCGAAACAGGCGCAGCGTAAAAAAGTCTGTAAAAATTTTACGATGAATAATGATGCCTGATATCAGCAAACATAACATGCCCGTGCTGGCTATTCCGACTATCCATGTCCCGATATGGTTAAAGCGCAGCGTCAGATTGTGGTGCAAAGGGTAGATAAAACCACTGGCCCCTTTGCTGTCGGCAGGGGTGATTTCTTGCAGGGTGTCGGGGTTGAGCCAGATACGCTGGCCTTTGCGTGCTTCTTCCGAACCATAGTTGAGTGCAATATAAGGCACACGTTCACTCGGCAGGATGATGGTCCAGGCCGCGGCATGGGGTGCTTTGCTTTGCAATATTGGTACAAGCTGCTTGTCTATCGACACCTTGGCATCACCGGTCAGTGACAGTCGTGTCGCTGGCATCATCCAGCGATCCATTTCCTTGTCAAACACCGACAGGCTGCCTGCCCAGAAGATCACAAATAACAGGGCAGAAAACAGGACGCCTGCCCAGGTATGCAGCAGTGACATCCGGCTTCTCAACGTGTTTTTCATCTTTATCTGCTCCCTGTCAACGCGGGTGTTATCATCAGCGTGGCAGCCCAGGTCAGCCCTGTTGCTAGCAGCCACAGTCCGGCGAGTGTCATGCACTGTCGCCGGACGCGATGCTCTGCAAACGCCCATAACAGCAGTAGCCACAAGTATACAAATCCCAGCATGGCGGCCAGCATCACGGCATTGGCACGGCTCAGACCAGCCAGATATGCCAGACAGCTGGTCAGCGCAATCCACTGCTCGGTGGTCCAATAGCAGGCGACACACAACGCCAGGCTGGACAGTATGGTTTTGAATGTTTGGATACGGGCAGACATTGGCCTATGCACCTATTTGAACTGGTAGTTGGCTGTGAATTGCATCAACCGTGGTGCGCCTGGCAAAATGCCGAGGTCATTCGTCGATGATTCGTAATAGGTTTTGTCCGTCAGATTGCGGATATTCAATGCCAGTGACCATGGGCCATGCTCGTGGTAGAGGCCGGCATCCAGCACGGTATACGCGGGCAGTTGCACCGCATTGGTGGTTGAGGCATAGCTTTCTGACATATGGCGTACCCCCAAACCTGCCCGCCATTGATCATTCAGCTTTTTCATGGCCCATACTGTTGCCATCAGTTCGGGGGCATTGGCTGCACGCTTGCCTTCCAGTGCAGTTGCCGTGACCGCCGGTGTGACTGCCGGTGCGGTGGTGTTGTTGGAGCGCGTGACTCTTGCATCCAGCAAGGTGACGCCGCCTTGCAGGCTATATCCATCGCCCAGATCCCCCAGTGCGCTGAGTTCAAGTCCGTTAGAAGTGATTTCCCCGACATAGAGTGTCGCCGTGGAATCGCTAGGGTCACGGGTGGGCACATTTTCTTTGATCAGTTTGAACAGACTGATCCCCAGTTGCAGTTTTCCCTGATTCAAACTGTATTTGCTGCCAATTTCAAAGTTCGTGGTGATTTCAGGAGGCGTAATCACGCTGCCAGGGTCAATGACGCCCGTAGCCGCACCTGGCTGATAAGAGCGTGAACTCGACAGATAATAGGAGGATTGTGTGTCGGGTTGGTAGACCACACCCAATCGCGGGCTGAAAAAGCTGTCTTTACGGCCATAGTCTGCGCCGGCACGGTTGTCAAAATTTCGGTCCAGCCAGTCTTTGCGTACCCCAAGCAGGGCCACCCATTGCGGGTTGAACCGCATCATATCCTGCAGGTAGAGCGATGTAGTCTGTGTCTGATAGATCCCGTCCCGACGAATGCTACTACCCAGCAGCGGCACTTGTCTTAGGACAGGGTCGTAGACCGAAATGTTAAAGGTATTGGCAAGTGTGCCTCCTCTCGATATCGTATCCCGCTCTTCCCAGCTTAGCTCGGTGCCTACCATCCAGTCGTGGTCAATCCCCAACCAGTGTTGCTTGAGCAGGACCTCAAAGCGGTTAGTCAGATCATGCTGGGTACTGAAAAAGTTGCTGCGTGCCAGTCGCACCGTAGGCACCGCGCTGTTTAAAATCAGCCGGTCTATGGTGGTTTGGTTGCGCTCCAGATTTAAATAGCTATATCTGGTGGTGTTTCTCAAAGATACTTGATCATTAATCGCCACTTTCAGGTCTGCGTTGAGCGAGTTGTCCTCACTGGAGCCATTGTCACTGCTGCCAGGATTTCGACCGCCATAGTAGGTGGATGTCGACACATCGGCGGGTTTGCCGTAAATGCCAGGTATTCCGGCATCAAATACCCGCTTGTCGACTAAATGCTGAGCATTCAGATCCAGTGTGACCTTTTCTGCCAGCCTGAGTGTTGAGGCAATGGCTATCCCGCGCTTTTTAGACCACACCTCTGATCTGAACGAGTCTGAATCATCGATCATGGCATTGACCCGGAACAAGGCGTTGTCGGTGAGGGGCTGGTTGATGTCCAGTGTCAGCCGACTGGCATCATAACTACCATACATGGCCCCCGCTTTGGCAAACGCGTTGGCAGTGGCTTTTTTGCTGACCAGATTGATCAGGCCGCCTGCGGACCCTCTACCGTACAGCACTCCGGCAGGCCCCTTCACGACTTCAAGCTGCTCAAGGCTGAAGGTGTCCCTGAATGTGTTGCGTCCATCGCGCATGCCATCAACATAAGTGTCTGCAATGGCCGAAAAGCCGCGGATAATAAATTGCTCGCGTATGCCTTCGCCGGTACTGGTGGTCACGCCTGGGGTGTAGGCCAGCGCGTCTTTGATCGAGAGGGCATTCCTGTCTTCGATTGCTGCGCCGGAGACCACATCCACGGTTTGCGGCACATCCATGATCGAATGGTCTGAGCGCGTTGCGCTCGACACGGGTAGCTGTGCCCGGTAGCTATGCGGTTCATAATGATCGTGTACCAGTACCTCCGGCAGCACCGTGTCGGAGGTTTCTGCTATTGGCGGTGCACCGGCTGCGGCTGACTTCGGCGTTCCCGCTTTCACAATGTATCCAGAGGCGGTTTTCAAGACGACAAATCCTGAGGCCTGGGTCAGTTTGTCAAAGCCTGCGGCCAGACTGACACTTCCATACAAAGCGGGTGCTGTTTTTCCGGCAAGCGCTTCATCGTTCATGACAATCAGTACACCGGCTTGCAGCGCAAACAGTTTGAGTGATTCTGCCAGCTTTCCTTCCGGGATGGCGGCTTGAACCACACCTGTCTTGGGTGAATCAATGCTATGGTTTGCAGGTGCGGCGTATGCATGTGTGGGTACTGTGGCCCAGAGTAAATGCAGGGAGAGCAATAGAGGCTTTAACCCGGTTTGCCCACGGTAAAGGGAATAATGTGTCATATATGTCCAGAATAATGTGCGTCAAAAAGTGAATGGCAGGCATCGCAACCATTCTCCTGAGTGATGGACAGGATCTGATATTGGCTACATTAACCGGACGTGAGCAAGTCGTTGGCTAATCAAATTTAAAGTCATCATTTACCATGACGAATGAAATTCGCTATATGGAACCTGCACCGCAAATTTTTTTGAGTGAAACTGCGGGGGAGTTTGTGAGTTGTCGCTGGGCATGCTGTTAACCCGACCTCTGGGCTGTTGTAAAAATAGGCCAGACTCGCCCATCTGTTTTAATGTTGGATATTCACCGTGACGAAGAATCGCGAGTATTGACTCACAGTCAGTGAGGTAAAGTTCTCACAAAGCAAGTCCAGTGCGCGGTCGGTATCATCCAGCGGCAAGACCGCAGTGACCAGAATCTGTTTCATCGCTTTGGCGTCATACAGGATCACCCCCGGTCTATGCTGTTGCAGCGTCTCCAGCACTTCGGATAACGGGGTGTTTTGTACCACCAGCCGGTGTTGCTTGAAGGCCGATTCTGTCATCCCGGCATGGATGTCAGGCAGATTGGAGAGCTTGTCAGCGCTGAAGCGAACCATTTGTCCTGCACTGACCACCTGCGGCGCAGCCAAGGTTTTTAAGGTTGGCCAGCCCGGGGTCACCTGGGTACGTGACTCCAGCATGGTTAACAGCGTGTCATCAGGTGTCACCCGTACAATAAATCGTGTGCCCAGTGCCTGAATCTGTCCCTGTCTGGTGTGAATCACAAACGGACGCTGTTTGTCTTTGGCAACATCCAGATAGACTTCCCCGGCAAGGAGTTCGATTTCACGTTGACTGGCGGTGAAATGCACATTGAGTGCTGTGCTTGGGTTGAGTCTGATCTGAGAGCCATCCTTGAGTTGCTGATTGTCATAAACACCTGCCGTCGTGCGCACATCGGCAAACAGCACGGCCAATGGAGCCGTTTGCATGAGCCCCCAGGCCGGTAGCAGCATCAGCAGCCATAGCATGAGTGGCTTGCGGATTTTTGCCAGGCTGCGGCTTTGTTGGTGCAGGTGTAAATATTGACGCAAGGTGTTTGCGACGATGGCTGGTTGCTGTCCTGCCTGGGCAGGCTCCGCTGAGGAGGGCGCGCTTGCACTGACCCGTTCCGCTAGGTTGATGAAGCGCTCCAGTCTGGCAGTGGCTTCTGCCTGTTGCGTGTTCTCCAGTGTTAATTGCGCCAATGCAGCTCTGGCTTGTGCACGCTCGTCAGGATCGTCAGCCGTGAGTTTGACGATCCATTCAGCTGCTTGAACATGCAGAGCGGTGTGTTTGTTTTTCATGGCTTTGAGACACCGATGCTGTCAGCTTTGAGCAATATCTGCGTCAGGTATTTCTGAACCATTTTGGTTGAAACGCCCAAGGCATGTGCAATTTCAACCTGCGATTGGCCTTCAATATAATGCGCAATAAACGCGTGGCTTGCTTTTGCCGAGACTGACTCCAGCACGCTGGACAAGGCTTCAATTGTTTCAATCACCATCAGCAATGCCTCCGCCGAGGGGGCAGGTGTCTCATGTGCCAACTGATAGGCCAGCTCGTTCAAATACAGGGATTCGATTTTCTGGTGTCTGTACTCATCGACCAGAATGCGTTTGGCGGTGGTTTTTAGCCAGGCACGCGGCGAGGCAATCTGACTGGTAACCACTGAGCCGCCCAGCAGCTTTATAAACGTGTTCTGCGCAGTGTCTGCGGCATGATGGCTGCATCCGAGGGTTCTGTGTAACCATGCCAATAACCAGCCATGATGCTCGATATACAGGCGTTCAATATGTTGATGTTTGGATAATGGCAGCATTGCGTTCAAATTTGGCTGTATGCACAAAATGCAAATGAGAACCATTATCATATCATGATTTTCAGAGATGGATGACGTTAAAACAAAGTCATCGACCTTTTATAGAGAAGGGTGTAATCGGATTGCATTGTTGTGAAGAAGGGGCTGGTCGAGACGCAATCGTTGTCTCTATAAGGCGGTCAACGCGCTGTCTTTGGCACAAGCCGTTGACGCCTGATTCAACACCAAATCAAACAACAAGCACAGGCTGAGATCAAACATGATGTTTCTCAAAACGCTGTAATACATGGCTGGTCATGCCTTTGGCCAGTTCTTCTTCCCCAAAAAACACCGTACTGCCATACTCTTTTTGCAGGCGCTGGTATTCGTCTTCATGGTGGGTACGTATCACCACTTCAATATCGGGTTGCAGCTGTTTGGCAATGTCGACAATCTTGCGGATATCCATGGAGTCGGGGGTGGCAATAATCAGCATGGACGCGTTGGCAATGTGCGCCTGTATCAACACCATGGGGTCAGCGGCATTGCCTGATACCGCTGGTTGCCCGGTTTTACGCAGTTTTTCGACCAGCTCACGGTTTTGTTCCGCCACAACGAACGGAATGCCATGCGCCTGTAGCGATTGCGCGATGCGCTTGCCGACGCGGCCATACCCGACCAGTACGATCTGCCCCTCGAGAAACTTGCGCTCTGTTGTCATCGGTAGTTCACCATAGGGGTCCATGCGCAAGGAGAGTCTACGAGCAAGGTCAGACTTGTTGACGACCCAGGTGGTCAAAGGTTTGATGGATGCAAACACCAGCGGGTTGAGCGCAATTGAAATCAATGCACCTGCCAATACCAGGCTCATGCCGTCTTGCGACATCAGCCCCAGCGATACGCCGAGTCCGGCCAGAATAAAAGAGAATTCGCCAATTTGTCCAAGGCTGGCAGCCACAGTGAGCGCGGTATTCAACGGATAGCGTAGCGCAAGTACAATCAATACGGCAGCCAGCGATTTACCGAGAATAATGATGGCAACCACTGCGAGTACCTGCTCGGGTTGCTTGATCAGTATCGATGGGTCAAACAACATACCCACTGCGACAAAAAACAACACGGCAAACGCATCACGAAAGGGCAGGGAATCCTCCGCAGCACGATGGCTGAACTCGGATTCACGCATGATCATCCCTGCGAAGAATGCACCCAATGCAAATGACACATGAAACAGGGCTGAGGCAAAGAAGGCGACGCCGATGGCCACCGAAATTACGGTCAGCGTAAACAGTTCGCGTGAACCGGTGCCCGCCACATACCATAGCAGCCAGGGCAATACACGTTTCCCAACCACAAGCATGATGGCCACAAAACCGGTAATCTCCACAAAAGTGATTGCCAGCGTTTGCCAGAGTGGCGTGGCTTCAGCAGCTGCCTCCAATGCATGCCCTCCCAGTAACCCTGCCAGCGCTGGCATCAGCACCAGAACCAGCACCGTCACCATGTCTTCTACCACCAGCCAGCCCACGGCAATTTTGCCGTTCATGCTTTCCAGAATGCGGCGCGACTCTAGCGCCTTGAGCAAGACCACAGTACTTGCACAAGACAGCGATAGGCCAAATACCAGCCCATGCCCGGCACTCCAGCCCCAGAAATGCGCCACCAGCATGCCAAGCAGGGTGGCAAGTGTCATTTGTACCAGTGCGCCGGGGAGGGCGATGCGCTTGACTGACATTAAGTCCTGCACAGAAAAATGCAGGCCGACGCCAAACATCAGCAACATCACACCGATTTCTGACAGTTGCGAGGCAATTTCAATGTCTGCGACGAAGCCCGGCGTGGCAGGCCCGATCAAGACGCCAGCAAACAGGTAGCCAATCAGGGCAGGAAATTTGAGTTTTTCTGCAATCAGTCCAAAGATCAATGCCAGTGCAAACGCAACGGCAATCGTGGTAATCAGGCTCAGGTTATGGTCCATCACAATGGTTTCTTTAAGTGTTTTATGTGCGCCATAGCGCGTTAAGTTGCTGGCAGTGCAGCCTGGGTTGACTGACCTTGTTCAGGCCAAAAAGTTGACAGTTTTATTGGGGTCAATGTATTTGACTGTATCTTGCCGCAAGTGCAGGGGGGACGTCAATCATTCAGCGCTGGCTTTGTGTCAGGCAAGTGTACTTTGCCAGTGAGGTTCAGAAGGGCATGGAAAGGCGTTGCAAGCCATACTCACACAGTTGTTCTGCCCGTTGCCAGCGCTCTGATGTAGTCAGGTCGCCAAAATAAACCACACTGAACACCCCTTCAATCATAGACAGGCAGTAAAGATTGACGAGCGTCGAATCAGCTTCTGCTGGCAATTCACCTTGACACATGGCCTGTTGGAGCAGCTGGTCAATGTGGGCAATCCGCTTTTTCTCCCAGGCAAAGCGTAACTGCAGCAGTTCGGGAGAATCATCAATCCCGACATACAGGAAAAACAATACGCGTTGAATGGAACTGGGTTCAATATAGCTGCGTATTTCAAACAAACAGTATTGTTTGAGGGTGGCTAATGCTGTCAAGCCAGGTTGGCTCTGAAAAGGTGAGACTTGTTGTATCACGCGCTCTACCATGGCCATGGCCACTTCGAGTTTGCCTTTGTAATGCCCATATACGGCGCCGCGCGAGAGTTGCGCGGCTTCGGCGATATCGGCCATGGTCGCCAGCGTAAAGCCTTTGCGATAAAACACATGCTCGGCCGCATCCAGAATCTGGTCACGGGTTTTTTGCGCGTCTTCTTTGGTTTTTCTGGCCATGATTTCTAGGAGGATCATCCATCAAACAAGGCGCCTATGATACCAAAAAATAATTAATCAGTCATGATTGATTATTTATAAAAGTACCGATAGAATATTGACATCCATATAGTGAAGGGCTGGTGCATGTCCCGTATTTTTCAAACGACGCTCGCGCTTTCGGCGCTGTTGATCTTGCAATTGTCTGCGTGTAGCAAGCCGCAAGAGGCCACTCAGGCCGCCGGTGCGGCGCCTGTGGTCGAAGTGGTCAAGGTGGAGGTGGCGGATATCCCGGATGAAGTTGAGCTCCCTGGCCGGGTCGAGGCCTACCGTATTGCCGAGGTGCGCGCCCGCGTTTCTGGGATTGTGGCCAAGCGGCTGTATCAGGAAGGGCAGGTGGTCAAAGCGGGCACGCCGTTATTCCAGATTAACCCTGAGCAACTGCAAGCCAGCAAGCTTGAAGCCGAGGCTGAGTTGGCGCGAACAGAGGCGAATCTGGTCAATGCCAATGACAAGTTGCAGCGTTACCAGGCGTTGATCAGTGACCAGTCCGTGAGTCAGCGTGACTATCACGCCGCGCAGGCCGAGGCGCAACTGGCAAAAGCCGAGGTGGCGTCTGCGCATGCCAAGCTTAATCGCGCCCGGCTGGATTTAGGCTATGCCAATGTCACCGCGCCGATTGAAGGTGTGGCGCGTCGTGCGCTGGTGACTGAGGGCGCGCTGGTAGGCAAAGACCAACCCACACACCTCACCACCGTCGAGCAGGTGAGTACGGTGTATGTCAATTTTTCCCAGTCGTCTTCTGAAGTGTTTGCCTTGCGCAAAGCGTTGCGCGATGGACAGCTCAAAGGCAATGACGGCGATTTCAAAATTAAACTGTTATTACCGGACGGTTCCCTGTACCCCCAAGCGGGAAAGCTTTCATTCTCTGATGTATCCGTCAACCAAACGACAGACGCTGTGGTCATGCGTGCCATTTTTGAAAACCCGCAGCAGGTCTTGATGCCGGGCGCCTATGTCAGAATCAAGATCCGTCAGGCGACCAACCCGAATGCGATTCTGATCCCGCGTGATGCGCTGATACGGGACCAGTTTTCGACACGCGTCTGGGTGGTGAATGCGAAAAATGAACTGGAATCCCGCGAGGTGCAAACTGGTCGCGTCATTGGCAGGCAATGGGTCATCGAGCAAGGCCTGCAAGCCGGTGAGCAGGTGGTGGTCACCAACGTGGCGGCCCAAACGGCGGGTAGCAAAGTGACGCCAAAGCTGATCAGTGCCCAAGACAATATCACTAAAGCCGTGGCCCCTTAACCGGGCAGCGCGCAGAAATATAGGAACCAGGCCATGAGCCGTTTTTTTATTGATCGCCCGATTTTTGCCTGGGTGATTGCCATCCTGATTGTGCTGGCTGGCCTGATCGCCATCAAACAATTACCGATTGCCCAGTATCCTGACATTGCCCCGCCGGTGGTCAATATTGCTGCGACCTACCCAGGCGCATCGGCCAAGGTGGTGGAGGAAACCGTCACCTCGATCATCGAACACGAGATGAATGGCATGCCTGGCCTGATGTATGTCTCTGCCACCAGCAATGTGGGCATGGCTTCCATCAGCGTCACCTTCCGTCAGGGCACCAATCCTGATCTGGCGGCCGTGGATGTGCAAAACCGCCTCAAGAGCGTGGAAGTACGCTTGCCCGAGATCGTACGCCGTAGCGGCATCTTGGTGGAAAAATCTGCCGACAGTTTTCAGTTGATTGTCTCAATCACCTCTGAGGATAACCGCTATAGTGAGGTGGATCTCGGTGAGCTGGCCTCAGCCACGGTGATGCCTACGCTTAAACGGATACAGGGCGTGGGCAAAGTGCAGGCATTCAGCCCCGAATACGCCATGCGTATCTGGCCGGATCCACAAAAAATGGCAGGCCTCAATGTGAGTGTGACCGAGATCGTCAATGCCTTGCGTAGTTACAATACGCGCCTGACGCTGGGCCAGGTCGGCGCCAGTGGCGTCCCAGACGGGGCTCCGTTGAGTGTGTCGCTGGAAGCGGATGCCACGCTGAAAACCGTGGAGGATTTTGCCAATGTCCCTATTCGTGCGCAGGCCGATGGTTCGGCCTTGCTGGTCAAGGATGTGGCCAGAGTCGAAATGGGCAGCAGTGACTACACTTATAGTTCGCGGGTGAACGGCAAAAATGCCGCAGGCATGGCGATCAAGCTGGCACCGGGCTCGAATGCGGTCGAAACGGTCGGCCGAGTCAAGCAGGCAATGGCGCAAATGCAGCCGTATTTTCCGCCCAATGTCATGTATCAGTTATCTTATGACTCGTCGGCGTTTGTCTCGATCTCGATTAAAAAGGTGATTCAAACGCTGGTAGAAGCGGTGTTGCTGGTATTTGTGGTCATGTATTTGTTTATGCAAAACCTGCGGGCGACGCTGATCCCCACCATCGTGGTGCCGATTGCCCTGATGGGGACGTTTGCCGTCATGTACTGGTTGGGCTACTCAATCAATGTGCTGACCATGTTTGGTGTGGTGCTGGCGATTGGCATTCTGGTGGATGATGCGATTGTGGTGGTGGAAAACGTCGAGCGGCTGATCGTGGAGGATGGCATGTCTGCCTACGACGCCACCGTCAAAGCCATGTCGCAGATCAGTGGTGCCGTGATCGGCATCACGGCCGTGCTCGTGTCAGTCTTTATCCCGATGGCCTTTTTCAGTGGCGCGGTTGGTAATATTTACCGCCAGTTCTCGCTGGCGTTGTCGGTGTCCATCAGCTTCTCGGCGTTTCTGGCGCTGTCGTTGACCCCGGCCTTGTGCGTGACCTTGTTGCGGCATGAAACCGGCAACAAAGCACGCTTTTTTGTCTGGTTTAACCGCAGCTTTCAGCGCCTGACCGAGCGCTATACGCATTTGACCGGCGGCTTGCTCAGCAAGCCCTTGCGCTGGCTGGCCGTGTTTGCCTTGATTGTCACGCTGGCCGGCTGGCTGTTGATGCGCTTGCCGAGTGCGTTTTTGCCCGAAGAAGATCAGGGTAACTTTATGGTGATGGTGTCGTTGCCGCAAGGCGCGACGCTGGCAGAAACCGCTGAAGTGCTGGGTGACATGAGCCGCTATATTCAAGCCAATGAACCGGTGGATATCATTTTTGAAGTCAGCGGCTTTAGCTTTTATGGCACCAGCACCAATAGCGGCATGCTGTTTATCACGCTCAAAGACTGGGCCGAGCGCCCGAATGCTGACCAGCAGGTCAAGGCGATTGTTAACCGGGTGAATCAGAAGTTCTTTGGTCGGCCCAATTTGACTATTTTTGCCATGAATGCGCCGCCTTTGCCCGAGTTGGGCAGCTTTGGCGGGTTTGACCTACGGCTGGTAGACCGTGCCAGCGTCGGCATTGAGACGTTGATGAAAGCGCGTGACCAGTTAATTGCCGAATCTGCCCAGCACCCAGAGCTGGCCAATGTGCTGTTTGCCGGCTTGTACGATACGCCCGTGGTGAATATGCAGCTCGACCGTAGCAAGGCCAAGGCACTAGGCGTGTCGCTGGATGAAATCAACGATTCATTGGCGACGCTGCTCGGCTCGAATTACCTGGGCGATTTTGTCTATGGTAATCAGGTGCGCCGTGTCATTGTGCAGGCCGATGGCAAGCAGCGGCAGACACTGGAAGATATCAAGAAAATCCGCCTTAAAGCCAGCGATGGCAGCCTGGTGCCGCTGGCTTCTATCATGACGCTGGATTGGGCCATGGGCACCCCGCAACGCACCCGATTCAATGGCTTCCCGTCATTTAATATCAATGGTGGTGCCGCGCCCGGCTTTAGCAGTGGCGAAGCCATGCGCTCCATGGAAACCCTGGTAAATGGGCTGGGCAAAGGCATTGGCTATGAATGGGCCGGGCAATCGCTAGAAGAGAAACAATCCGGTAGCCAGGCCAGCATGTTGTTCGGCTTATCCATCCTGGTGGTGTTTCTGGTGTTGGCCGCCTTGTATGAAAGCTGGGCCATCCCGTTTGCCGTGATCCTGGTGGTGCCGTTGGGCGTGTTAGGCGCTTTATTGGGCGTGACCTTGCGTGAATTGCCGAATGATATTTACTTTAAAGTCGGCCTGATCGCCACCATTGGTTTGTCCGCCAAAAACGCCATTTTGATTGTGGAGTTTGCGCGCGAACACGTGCTGCAAGGCATGCCGCTGATTGAGGCGAGCTTGTTGGCAGCCAAAGAGCGTCTGCGTCCGATTGTGATGACCTCATTGGCGTTTGGCGTCGGCGTGATCCCGTTGGCGTTTTCCAGCGGCGCGGCCTCCGGTGCGCAAGTCGCCATCGGCACCAGCGTGCTTGGTGGCATTATTACCGCCACCTTGCTCGCCATCTTTTTTGTACCGCTGTTTTTTATTGTCGTGGGCCGCTGGATGAAAACGCCAGTCTCACAGCAAAGGGTGTCTCATGAAGTGTAGTCGTCCCCCTCTCAAATTGGCAGCCATGCTCACGCTGGCATGTGCTATCAGTAGCTGCTCGCTGGTGCCTGAATACTTCAGGCCCGCACAGCCTGTGCCAGACACGTATCCCGGCCAATCCGCCAGCGATAGCGTCACTGAAGCCCCAGCACTCACCTGGCAAAGTTACTTCCCCGATGCGGATTTACAGAAACTGATACAGGTCGGGTTGGAGCATAACCGTGACCTCAAAACCGCGGTGCTGCGCATGGATGAAGCCCAGGCGACCTATGGCGTGCAAAAAGCGGACCGCCTGCCAACCGTGCAGGGCAACCTTAATTACGACCGTAGTCGTACCGTGTTCAGCTCCAAACAGGCGTTTGAGGCCAAGTTGTTCCGTATTGGCGTAGGGATTTCAGAGTATGAAATCGACGTGTTTGGTCGTGTGAAAAGCCTGTCGCAAGCCGCGCTTGAGCAATACTTTTCGGTGACCGAAAATCGCCAAGCCGTACAGACCACCCTGGTGACCGAAATTGCTACCCAGTACGTCAATTTTTTAGCGATTAACGACCAACTCAAGCTCGCCCAGCAAACGCTGGATGATCGCAAGCAAACCCTGCAACGCACGCAGCGCCGTTTTGACGCTGGCCTCGATCAAGTGCTGGATGTCAAAGCCGCGCAAATCCAGGTCGAGCAAGTGCAGGCACAGTTCGCGCAATGGCAGCGCCAACTCGCCACCACGCAAAATGCCTTATATCTTTTGCTGGGCGAAACCTCACACCGCACACCGTTGCCAGTCAAACCGCTCGCCGCCTTGAAACTGGCCGACGTCACGCCAGGATTGCCATCCAGCTTATTGACCAGACGGGCCGATATCCGTGCCGCCGAGCATCAGCTTAAATCCGCCAACGCCAATATCGGTGCCGCCAGAGCCGCATTTTACCCACGCCTGCAACTCACCACCAATGTCGGTTTGGTCAATTCAGACTTCTCCAAACTGTTCTCGGATACAGGCAGTAACTACTGGGCCTTCAGCCCGCAACTGCTGGTCCCCATCTTCAACTATGGCCGCAATAAAGCTAACCTCAATCTGGCCGAAACCCGCCAGCACATCGAGGTCGTCAATTACGAAAAAACCATTCAGACCGCGTTTAAAGAGGTTATGGACGTGCTCAGCACACGCACTGCCATCGCCGAAGAAAGCGCTGCCAGAGACCGCCTGCAAGCACTGGAAAGCAGCCGTTTGCAACTGGTGAAGCGCAAGCTTGATCAAGGGTTGGTCACTTACCTCGAGTTGCTGGATGCGCAGCGTAGTGTGCTCGATGCGCAATCCCAGGCCGTGCAGATCCAACAGCAGGCATTGCAGAATCAGGTGGGGTTGTATAAGGCGTTGGGTGGTAGTTAGAATTTGGATGGTTGCTTTGGTTGACGAAGATATGGTTGCATTCTAGGATGGGCTGACGTTTATTAAAATATTAAAAAACTCTTAACGCATCAATGGCGCAGAGTTTTGCGTAATTTAAGTGGCCTAATTTAACTTTAAATCCGTTTCGGAGGCATGGCGAGTGAAATACTTAATCTGTAACACCGGCTGGATGGAACACTATCAAGGGAATAGTAAATCAGACCAAATTTCTGGCGGGGGATCGTACGTGAAAGAGGAAGGAATGGGGCACGAGGTGTGCAATTTCCATCGCCATCGTGGTAAGGTCTATGGCTATGTGCAGCCAGCGCGTGGTCAAGGTTCGGCCAGTGAAGGCAGCATTAAGGTTGAAAGGATAGTTGGCAGTGATGCATCTGTGGACGACTATAAAGTTGATGGTGTGTTAGTAATATGGACCGCCACACGACCTGAAGGCGGTAGCGTTGTTGTGGGTTGGTACAAAAACGCAACCGTCTACCGTGATTATCAAAACTTCAAAACCAAGTCTGCGTTGCATTCTAAAAATGGTCTTGAAGGTTATCGTATTCAGACTGACTCTGAAAATGCAAATCTTCTTTCTATCGACGAGCGCACAATTCGAGTCCCAAGGCGCACTGACGGAGGGATGGGGCAGTCAAATGTTTGGTACGGTGATTCTGACCTTGGGGAAGCTCTCGTAATGGAGGTAGAGGACATAATCAATGGAAAACCGAAGAGGCTTAAAATTAAGAGTACTCGATCAACAGACCCTGAACACAAAGCCAAAGTAGAGAAATCAGCAGTTGAATTGGTCTGGAAATATTACGAAAATTTGGGATATGAGCTTCGCAGCGTAGAGAAAGACAATGTTGGTTGGGATGTCGAAGCATCCCAGAACAAAACGAAGCTGAAAATTGAGGTTAAAGGTCTTTCTGGCAAAGTCCCGAATATTGAATTATCACCAAACGAGTATTTGGCCTTCTCGGAAAATAATAGGTTCTACCGTTTGGCAATAGTCACAGAAACACTCACATCTCCATCGCTTTATGTGTGTCACTACAGTCACGAAAAACAAGGTTGGCTGGTCGCAACTGAAAGTGAAGCAACTGTACAAATCTCAGAAAGGCTGGCTGCTCACGTACGGCTGAGCATCTAGCACACATTTGGGGGCAATTAAGTAGATAAAGTTATAAAAGACAAACCAGGTAAGGTGGGGTTTTTTGCCCAAGTATTAAACTGATTAGACTAAATCGACACACCACTATGAGGCTGCGATAGTTGATAATCCGCGTATGACCTTCGCTTAAAGACAATAAATAATTGTCTGTAGGTAATTAAATAGCGCATTTGGGTATTTTTGCTCGAGGCCAAAGCGTTGCCCAGCCTGCTGAACTTATTACATTAAGATAGTTTATCCATGAACAACGAAAACATAGATAAAGCTTTGCCTCCTATACAAAATCAGCAAGTAGATTACGTCACGTCTGCTGCAAAGGCGGTACTCGGTATGGTCCCTTTTGCAGGCTCTCTTTTAGTCGAGTTGGCGGGGAATGTTATTCCTAACCAGCGCATTGATCGGCTCTCAAAATTTTCCGCCGAACTTGAAGCTCGGTTAGCGAAGTTGGACAAAGATTTTGTGCGTTCGAAACTGTCTGATGAGAATTTCACTGATCTTATGGAGGAGGGTATGAGGCAGGCAGCTAAGTCAGTGTCGGATGAACGTAGACAATATCTCGCATCTCTTCTTGCAAACGGGGTTGATGATGTGGCTGTGTCTTTTATCGAGTCGAAGCATCTTTTGAGGATACTTGGCGAGCTTAATGATATTGAGATTCTGTGGCTACGTTTTTACCTTAACCCTGGCATTGGTGGCGACAGTAGCTTTATTGAAAAGCATAAAGAAGTTTTCGAGCCTGTACATGCTCACATAGGTTGTGATCAAGCAACACTTGACAAGGAGGCGCTTCGCCAGAGCTACATGATACACATGACGGAGCTTGGAGTACTATTGCCGCGTTATGATACGGATATGAAAACTAAGCAACCAGTCTTTGATATGTTTTCTGGTCGCATGAGGATTCGAGGATATGAAATCACCCTTTTAGGTAAGCTTTTACTACGCCAGATTTCTTTTGCAAGTGAGCCCGCGTAGGGCTAACACACCTGCAGTGCTCCGAAATGGTGAGGGGGGCTTGGGAAATCCCAGATCAATTGATTAAACGGTCAGGTCTTGAATTGCTATATTTTTAGTACCTTAGCCGTCTAGACCATTCGATCAGAATAAATATTCACCCATTCACACTTTATCTCAGCGCACATAGTGGTAGTTCCCGCATTTGCAGGTACTATCTGCCCTCTGCCATTCAAGAAACGTCGTTCCCCTCATGCAAAATGAAGTCAAACAGCACATCCTCCATGCCATTGTGGCGGCCGTGCAACTGCCCAATGTCAGTGATATGGAGTTTGAAGCTTCGCTGACCGAGTTACGCGAACTGGCCAAAACATTGGGCTATAAGATTGTGCACACCTTTGTGCAAAAGCGCGCAGGTTTTGATATCACTGGCTATCTTGGCGTGGGCAAGCGCGAAGAGATTCGTGATTATGTGCGCAGTATGGCGGGTGACCCTGATGCACTCGAGTTTAATCCCGAGGCGCTGAATATTGAGGCGGTGCTGGTTGACCATGAGATTTCGCCGTCGCAGGCGCGTAACCTCGAAATTGAAGTCGGTTGCGAAGTAATGGACCGCACAATGGTCATATTGGAGATTTTCCACCGTAATGCCCGCTCGCGTGCGGCGCGTGCACAGGTGGAGATTGCGCGGTTGGGCTATATGGCACCACGGTTGCGCGAGGCGGCCAAACTGGCTGGGCCACAAGGGCGGCAGCGTAGCGGGGCGGGTGGTCGTGGCGCAGGCGAGTCGCATACCGAGCTGGATAGGCGCAAGATTCGCGACCGCATTGCCGAGCTGCAACAAGAGATTGTGATCATGGATGGTGAGCGGCGGACGCAACGTGCGCGGCGTCAGGAGCGACAGACGATGGCGAGTGTGGCGCTGGTGGGCTATACCAATGCCGGTAAATCGACCTTGATGCGCGCGCTCACCGGTAGCGAGGTGCTGGTGGCGAACAAGCTGTTTGCCACGCTGGATACCACGGTGCGTGCCTTGTACCCGGAAAGCGTGCCGCGTGTGCTGGTGAGCGATACCGTTGGTTTTATCAAAAACCTGCCGCATGGCCTGGTGGCATCTTTTAAATCCACACTGGATGAGGCACTCGATGCCGCACTGCTTTTGCATGTGATTGATGCCAGCGACCCTGGTTTTGAGCGTCAGCTTGAAGTCACAGATAAAGTGCTGGAGGAGATTGAAGCCGACACCGTGCCGCGGATTCGCGTATTCAACAAGATCGACTTCGTGGGTGATGCAACTGCGCAAGCCGAGTGCGAAGCGGCGCTGCGCCTCAAATATCCCGATTGTATCGTCATGAGTGCGCGACGCCCGGAAGAAGTCGCCATGCTGCGCCAGAAGATTGTCGACTTTTTTCAGCAGGACTTGGTAGAAACCGAGCTTTTTCTGCCCTGGTCAGCCCAGCAACTCCGCGGCAAAATTTACAGCACCTGCCAGGTATTGGGCGAACGCTCAGAGGACGAAGGCGCCTTCTTTACTGTCCGTGGGGAGCTGAATGATATTAATAGTCTGCGTGAACATGTCTTGCTGCTTCAATCAGCGATCTAGAAACTGAGACTGTATCCATGGCACTTTGTGCCGACTCCGTTGTTCACTCAAGACAATATTTGAACATTTGCAAGACTTAGTATTGCGTTTGTGGATAAGTGTTGGTTATCATTGATAATGATTCTTATTAACATGTAAATTATGTCTATGCCTGATCCCGGGATGCACCACGGAGTCCAACAGCAGTTGCACCATTTGTACAGCCATCATCATGGCTGGTTAAATGCGTGGCTTCGTAAAAAATTATCCTGTCAGCACACCGCAGCTGATTTGGCGCAAGATACTTTCTTGCGGGTCATCATTTCTGACAGAAGGCCATTGCCTGAGCAGGCGCGCGCGTATTTAACCCAGATTGCCAAAGGTTTGATGATTGATCTGTATCGACGTCAACGCCTGGAGTTGGCATATCACGAATGGTTGTTGCATTTATCACCGGTCGAGGTGCCTTCGCCAGAGCAGCAGGCCGTTGCATTGCAAAGCCTGATACAACTCGACAAAGTGCTTGATCAGCTACCTGCCAAAGTGCGCGAGACATTTATCCTGTCACGTTTTGAGCAACTGACTTACAGTCAAATAGCCAAGCGGCAAGGTATTTCTGTGGGGGCGGTGCGCAAGTACATGCTCAAAGCAACACAAGCGTGCCTGGAGATGTTATGAACCAGCCCCAAGCGATCAGTACCGCGGTTGACTATGTCTCATTGCAGCAAGAGGCACTGGAATGGCAAGTGATGTTGTGGTCAGGAGAAGTGACCACCGAGCAGCAGCATGCATTCGAGGGGTGGTTAAGTCGGAGCACGCTGCATCAACAGGTATGGTCTGAGATGAAAACCGTGCAACAAAAGCTGCAATTGGTCCCTCAGACCAGCATCGTGCTTGCGAGAGACAAGCTGCCTTCTGCCAAGCGACGTCGATTATTGCAAATGCTGGGTCTGGCCGCTGTAACCGGAGGCGCTGTACCCGTTTTGCGCCAAAGCGAGGCATGGCAAACACTGGCTGCTGATTATCGTACGTATACCGGGCAGCAAGAAAAGATCCAATTGGCAGATGGTAGTCAGTTGATGATGAACACCTCAACGGCAGTCGATATTGCCTTTAGTGCGCGTGAACGTAAACTGGTACTACACGAAGGCGAGATTTACATCACTACAGCGCCGGATGTGACACAGGCAAGGCCGTTGCTGGTGCAAACGCGACATGGCACAGCCACTGCGTTAGGGACGCAATTCAATGTCCGTTTAAAGCAGCACGAAACCCGAGTCTCCGTTTATGAGGGTGCAGCCAAACTCCAGTCATACAATCGGTTGCATAGTCTTACCCTTGCCAGTGGCATGCAGGCAGGCCTATTGCCCGGCGCCCTGACAACAGCGACCTCCAATGGCAATGAAAGCGCCTGGCTGGATGGCAAGCTGGTGGCAGAGCAATTGCGCTTAGGTGATTTTCTGGATGAGTTAAGCCGTTATCGCGTGGGGGTGATTCGATATGACCAGTCCGTCGCCAATATGCGGGTATCCGGAGTATTTCCGTTACCGGATACTGATCGGGTATTGCAGTCATTGTTGCAAGCCTTGCCTTTACGTGTTGATTATTTTTCACGTTATTGGGTCACCGTGCATGCCGCTTAACGATTGTCAGCTTAAGTAAAAAATAGCTTGCAGCGTAGCACTTTTGTTTTTTTATTCGGAAAGGAAGTGAAGACTACTTTTCAATGAGGAAATAATAATCATGACTCACCCCGCTCATCGTCAGGCAGCGTTGCCTGCATTCCGCATCAGCCAGCTCGCTGGTTTGCTTTTACTCTCCGGTTTTGTCTCCATGGCCTACATGCCGCACGCATATGCTGAAGCAGTCCAGGAAAACCGTTCCTCTTTGCAGGCGTTTAATATCGCTGCTGGAGCCATGGATCAGGTCCTGAATGCTTATGCCAGACAAGCTGGCATCCTGCTGGTGATCGATGCCAGCTTGACTCAGGGCAAGCAAAGCCGTGGTTTGTATGGACAGTATGATGTATTGCAGGGCCTGAATGCCATTTTGACTGGCAGTGGTTTGCAGGCAGTGGTACAGGGGAATGGCAGCTATAAATTGCAGAAAGCCTCGCAGCCGCTCTCCACCACATCAGAGGCGGTGGATACTCTGCCAGAAGTGGCAGTGTCCGATACCCGAGTAGCAGACAGGCATTCGATCTATGCCGGCGCACAGGTGGCGCGCGATGGTCGTGCCGGCATCCTTGGTGAGCGTAATTTTATGGATGTCCCGTTCAATGTGACTAACTATACGGCTGAGGTCATCGCCAATCAACAGGCACGCAGTATCGGTGATGTTTTGCAAAATGATCCTTCGGTGCGGCAAGTCAGTGCCCGTACCAATATCAACGAAGACTTTTCCATTCGCGGGTTTACCGTTGCCAGCCAGGACATTGCCTTGAATGGCATGTATGGCCTGATGCCTTATTTCCGGGTGCCTGTAGAAATGGCTGAACGTATCGAAGTGCTCAAAGGCCCCAGCGCATTGTTAAATGGTATGCCGCCGAGCGGGAATGTGGGCGGCAGCATCAACATTGTGCCCAAACGCGCGGGTGATCAGGCTTTGAGCCGGTTTGGTGTCACCTACATGAGTGATTCCGTCTATGGCGGGACGGCAGATTTGGGCCGTCGCTTTGGTGAAAATAACGCGTTTGGCGTGCGTTTGAATGGCATGTATCGCAAGGGAGATACTGCGATTGATCAACAGCAGCTGGAAGAGTTTATGGGGAGCCTGGCACTGGATTATCGTGGTGAGCGTTTACGGGTAACCGCTGACTTTATTAATCAGCAAGAGACCATTGATAAAGTGGTCCGCCAATTTACAGCGGGTGCTGCTTTGACCAAAATGCCTGGCGCCCCTGACAACGCGCTCAATTACCCGGGCTATGGCTACTCGCAAATGAAAGACCGCTCTATGGTCTTGCGGGGCGAGTATGACGTGACCGATGCTGTGATGGTATACGCCGGTGTTGGTAGCCGTAATAGCCAGATGGACGCGGTGGCTGGTAACCCGACGCTCACCAGCGCGAACGGCAACTATAACTCCACTGCCATGTGGCAATTGTTTGAAGTCAAGTCAGAATCTTTTGAAGCGGGTAGTCGCCTTAAATTCAATACTGGCTCGGTCGCTCACCAAGTGAGTGTGGGGGCAACCAAAGTCATCCAGAATACAAATATTCATTTCGTTCCCCTGTCGGGTACGATCAATGGCAACATTTTTGCGCCAGTCTATATTGACACGCCCAGTACATCTGGTCTGAGTGACAATAAAGTCAGGTACGGTGCGATGACACTGACCAGTTATGCACTGGCTGATACCCTGATGTTTCTGGATGAAACAGTACAGGTCACCTTAGGGGCCAGGCACCAGAGCGTCGAGCAACAAGCCTATAACTTTGTCACCGGTGCTAAATCCGGCCCGGGGTACGATAAAGGCGCCCTGACGCCAGTGGCGGGCGTCGTCTTCAAGCCACAAGAAAACGTCTCTCTATATGCCAATTATATTGAAGGCTTAAGCCAGGGCCAGGTGGCTCCAGTTGGCACAAGCAACTCCGGACAGATCTTTTCGCCTTATAAGACCAAGCAGAAAGAAGCTGGTGTCAAAGTGGATTGGGGCAATATTGCTACCACCGTGAGTGTGTTTGAAATCGAGCGTCCTAGCGCAGTAACGACGAACGGGACCTACCGGGTGAGTGGCGAGCAGCGAAACCGTGGTGTGGAGTTTAATGTATTTGGTGAGGTGGCTTCGGGGGTACGCTTGCTTGGGGGCAGTGCCTATACACAAGGCAAGCTGGTAAAAAGCGGTAATGATGGCGAGTTTAACGGGAATACTGCGGTGGGTGTCCCTGACTGGCAAGTGAGTTTGGGCGGTGAGTGGGATCCGGTGCCTGTTCCCGGCCTGACACTTACCTCCAGGGTGATTTACACCAGCAAGCAATATGTGGATCAAGCCAATCAGCTTTCCATTTCTAGTATTACCCGCTTTGACCTGGGTGCCCGTTACAAAACCGTTTTGAATACGACCCCGGTGACCTTGCGTGCCAATATTGAAAACCTGTTTAACCGGGATTACTGGAATACCTCTAATGAAGGCTATATTTATCTGGGAATGCCGCGAACCTTGCTGTTATCAGCGACCGCTGATTTCTAAGCCAGATCAAGGATAAACGAGGACTCACCACAGCATGAGCATACGCAAATGGTATTTGATTCATAAATGGACCAGTCTGGTCTGCACAGCGTTTTTGCTCATGCTGTGCCTGACTGGGCTTCCGCTCATCTTTCATGAAGAAATCGAACATTTCACCGGCGTGGTGGAAGCACCTCCTATGCCGGAAGGAACACCCAATGCCAGCATGGATGCGGTGGCGCAAGCTGCCCGTGAACAGCGGCCGCACGAGGTGATTCGTTTCATGTTCTGGCAGCAGGACGAGCATCCTGATGTCACGCTGGTATCCATGGCCAAATCCATGGATGCTTCGCCTGATGATTCAAATCTCGTACTGGTAGATTCACGGACAGCCAAGGTGCTAGATGCCCCACCGCCAGACCATGGGTTTATGTACGTCATGCTGAAACTGCATGTCGACATGTTTGCCGGCTTGCCGGGGATGCTGTTTCTGGGCCTCATGGGTTTGCTGTTTGCAGTGGCTATTATTTCGGGCATTGTGTTGTATCACCCGTTTATGCGGCGGCTGGATTTCGGGACAATACGTCGTGAGAAACAGGCCAGGTTGAAATGGCTGGATGTCCATAACCTGCTGGGCGTGGCTACCTTAGTATGGGCACTGGTGGTGGGAGTCACCGGCACGATCAATACCTTGAGCCAGATTGTGATTATGGTTTGGCAAAGCGACCAAATGGCCGACATGGTCGCGCCTTACAAGGGGTTGCCACCTCCCGCCAGGCTTGGCTCTTTGCAGGCTGCAATTGAGGTTGCCAAACGCGCCGTTCCGGATATGGACGTCAGTTTTGTCG
Organism: Methylophilus aquaticus; assembly: GCF_030769565.1. Classification (GTDB taxonomy): domain Bacteria; phylum Pseudomonadota; class Gammaproteobacteria; order Burkholderiales; family Methylophilaceae; genus Methylophilus; species Methylophilus aquaticus. The sequence continues at coordinate 177,581 of NZ_JAVCAP010000021.1, forward strand.
CATATCCGGGCAGCATGTTTTCCAGCCCCCATCATTACACGGTATTCATGAAAGGGAACACACCCGTTACCTCGCGTTTGTTGCGCCCGGCACTGATTGATGCACAGACATCGCAGTTAACGGATACACGGGAAATGCCCTGGTATGTAAAAACGCTATTGCTGTCACAACCACTACATTTTGGGGATTATGGCGGATTGCCTTTAAAAGTCATCTGGACTTTGCTGGACCTGGTAACGATCGTGGTATTAGCAAGTGGGCTATATCTCTGGATCAAGCGTCGGCAGCATACCGAGCAGCGTATGACTGAGCTTGAGCATAAGCATGCCGCGATCGCGAAAGGGAACGGGCTATGAATAAGCGGTTTATCGATATCTGGGGCTGGCCTATTGTGCTTTCGCTGCTCACTATCTTCGGCCTGCTGTCTGCGCTATTGGGAACGGGCATCTGGCATTGGCTATCGTGGGCTAGCATGGCTTTTCCACTGATAGTGACGGGATATTATTGGAGAAAAGATTGAGGCGGTAATCAGCTATACAATAAGCCATAAAAAAACATGTCACCGGTAGCTTTTTATTTGAGAGCAGCGCAATTCTGGCTAAGATACGTTTGACTGCGCCAAATCAATAAACGCCTGCACATAATCAATCTGAATATCCGCCTCTCGTATGCCGAGGTAAATCTGCTTGGCAATGCCTTGCTTGCCTAGCTTGACTGGCACCACAGCAAAGCGGGGTTGAGATTCTTCCACCAGCCAGCGCGGCAAGGCGGCGACACCGCGGCCGCTGGCGACCATTTGCAGCATGATGTCGGTGGTTTCTATCGGTTTGTGCACGTGCGGACTAATCCCAGCGGGTTGTAGAAACTGGTTGTAAATATCCAGCCGGTCGAGTTCTACCGGATAAGTAATCAACGTCTCTTGCGTCAACTGCTCAGGTAACACGTACTCTAAGCTTGCCAGCGCATGCTGGCTGTTCACCACCAGTACCTGTTCATAATCAAATACGGGTTGAAACAGCAGGCCAGGTTTATACAGCGGGTCGGGTGTGACCAGCATATCAATCTCATAGCCAAACAGCGCGCCGATGCCGCCAAACTGGAACTTCTGTTTGACGTCTACATCCACATCCGGCCAGTCGGCCAGGTAGGGCGACACCACCTTAAGTAGCCATTGATAACACGGGTGGCACTCCATGCCGATGCGCAAAGTGCCGCGTTCGCCCTGGGCAAACTGGCGCAGACGTTCTTCTGCCAGTGAAAGTTGTGGCAGCAAGCGGTTAGCGACTGCCAAAAGATAATGTCCGGCCTGGGTCAGGCGCAAGCTGCGGCCTTCACGCAGCCAGATGTCGGTGCCTAATTGCTGCTCCAGTTTTTTCATCGAATGGCTGAGAGCCGATTGCGTTAGGAACAACTTTTCAGCGGCAGCAGTGAGTGAGCCTTGCTGTTCGACCTCACGAATAATCGCCAAATGGCTACGTTCTATCATCTTAATATATGAATATAATTAATGGATTGTTGAAATAATACCATTTTACTTCATGAGTTGTGCTTTCTAGAATGCGGGTTCTGATTTGTTAAGGAATGGACCATGATCACTACCCACAGCCTCGGCTTTCCCCGCATAGGCGCAAAACGTGAATTAAAGTTTGCATTAGAAGCCTATTGGAAAGGGCAGTCGTCGTTAGACACCCTCAAGCAGGTAGGCGCTGACTTGCGTCAGCAGCACTGGCAATTGCAATCGGCACTGGATTGGGTGCCGGTAGGGGATTTTGCCTTTTATGACCAAGTACTCGACATGAGCTTTACACTGGGCAATTTGCCAGCCCGCGTACACGATTTTCATGGTGACCCATTGGATAATTATTTCCGCGTGGCCCGGGGCCGCTCGGCAGCCTCTGCCGATGATCATGCGCAATGTTGCGGCGGCGTGGCGGCGGGTGAAATGACCAAGTGGTTTGATACCAACTACCATTACATCGTGCCAGAGTTTACGGCGGAGACACGCTTTACACTGGATGCTTCGCGGTTACTGGCGCAATGGGCTGAGGCCAAGGCACTCGGCGTGCAGGCAAAGCCTGTGATCATCGGGCCTGTGACTTACCTGGCGATCGGTAAGGCCAAGGATGCTTCGGATAAACTTGCCCTGTTGCCACAGTTATTGCAGGTGTACAGCGAATTGCTTGAGGCGCTGGCGGCACAAGGGGTAGAGTGGGTGCAAATCGATGAGCCCATTCTGGTGACCGAATTGGAAGCCACCTGGCAGCATGCCTTTAACCTGGCGTATCAGCAACTCAAGAGCAGTCGCGTCAAGATTCTGCTGGCGACATATTTTGGACCCTTGGTCGATAACCAGTATCTGGCGGCCAACCTGCCAGTGGCTGGTTGGCATGTAGACGCCATTAACGCGCGTCATGAAATTGTACCTTTACTGGCCATGTTGCCTGCACACAAGGTACTGTCACTGGGCGTAATTAATGGTCGCAATATCTGGAAAACCGATTTGAACGCGACACTGGACTGGCTGGCGCCGATTGCCGAGCGCCTGCGGGATCGCTTGTGGCTGGCGCCTTCTTGCTCCTTGCTGCATGTGCCGGTGGACCTGGAGAGCGAACAAACCCTGGATGGCGAAGTAAAGTCATGGTTAGCGTTTGCCAAACAAAAGCTGGATGAACTGCAAACGCTGGCAGTGGCGCTGAGTCAGGGCCGCGAAGCAGTTAAAGACCAGTTGGCAAGCAACCAGGCAGCAATTACTGCGCGTCGCCACTCACCGCGGGTAAATAACCCTGCAGTGAAGACTGCCTTGGAGAAGATCACGCCACAACTGGGTGAACGCCAACATGGCTATGCCGCGCGCGCTGCCAAACAAGCCGCATTGCTCCAGTTGCCCAAGTATCCAACAACGACCATCGGCTCCTTCCCGCAAACGGCTGAAATTCGTCAGGCACGTAGCCAATTCAAAGCAGGTACCTTGAGTATTGATGGCTACCAGGCCGCGATGAAAGCTGAAATTACACGTAGCGTACGTGAGCAGGAGTCATTGGACCTCGATGTGCTGGTGCATGGCGAGGCCGAGCGTAACGACATGGTGGAATATTTTGGTGAACAACTGGAGGGCTATGCTTTCAGTCAGTTTGGCTGGGTGCAGTCTTATGGCTCGCGTTGCGTCAAACCGCCGATTTTGTTTGGCGATATCAGCCGCCCCAAAGCCATGACAGTCGCGTGGATCCAATATGCGCAATCACTGACCAGCAAGCCGATGAAAGGCATGCTGACTGGCCCGGTGACGATATTGAACTGGTCATTTGTGCGGGATGATCAGACGCGTGCAGTGAGTTGCTATCAGCTCGCACTGGCTATTCGCGAAGAAGTGCTGGATCTGGAAAAAGCCGGCATCCACATTATCCAGATTGACGAAGCAGCTTTGCGGGAAGGGTTACCTTTGCGCAAATCAGAATGGAAGCAATATCTGCAGTGGGCGGTAGAGGCGTTCCGCATCACCGCCAACGGCGTGGCCGATGAAACGCAGATTCATACCCATATGTGCTATTCGGAATTCAATGACATCATTGCTGCAATTGCCGACATGGATGCCGATGTGATTACCATTGAAACGTCCCGCTCAGATATGGAATTACTGGATGCCTTTGATGACTTCAACTACCCGAACGAGATAGGGCCTGGCGTGTACGACATTCATTCGCCGAATATCCCGACTGAGCAGCATATCGTGCAGTTGATGCAAAAGGCTGCTGAGCGTGTGCCAGCCGAGCGTTTGTGGGTTAACCCGGATTGCGGTCTGAAAACCCGCCAGTGGTCCGAGGTGATTCCGGCCTTGCGCAATATGGTGGCGGCAGCAAAAGCATTACGCGCAAATGCCTGATGCGAGTCTGTAAGCCAACCTATTCTCCTGCATCTATTACGCTGGCATCCATCGCCGGAGGTCAGCGTGTGGTCGCGATAGGCGCCTTTAAAATCTGTTCGTTTTTAATCGAACGCAGAGACTTCCCAATGCATGTGCAGGCAGATGGATTTTTATGTGGTTACACGTCTGCCAGATTGGAACTCAACATATCTGCTAACGATCAGTGATTTAAACAGCCCGATGGCTTAGAATAAGCCTCCATGTTTATTTATCCGCACCTGACAGCTTCTGAACAAGCCGGTTTACCCGAACTGGTGGCCCAACCAATCGCTATCCAGAATAAGTTTGAAGATAGCACGCATCATCTTTTTGACTGCCAGACGGTAGAGGGTGAAATGGTGCTGAAGGTTTGCAATGAGGGCGCGATTGCAAACTCTCTTTTTTGGTCAGCCGCAAACCATTTATTTGCGGCTGACTTTCCCAACAGTCTGGCGCATATCCATTTCACACATGATTTTCTGAAGAAACATGGGGCGCTTGCAGTGCCCGACTTTGTCGCAGCAGGCGCCCACCGCTTTGTGCTCACCCGTTTTTTAGCAGGGCAGGATATAGAAGCGCGGCACATCACCGACCAATGGGTGAACCAGTTAGCCGACCATATCGCCAGATTGCACCAATTGACTGATACCCGGTGGGGCAAGCTGCACGCCCCACAGTTTTCTGCCCAAGCATGGGCGAGCCGTTTGCACGACACGCTCAGTTTTTTAGCCAATAAAAACGATACATGGGTTGCCCACCCGTTACTGGCTGAAGTGTTGGCGCAGGCAGAAAATATCCATGAAACCGAATTTGTACCGGTGATGCTGGACTTACGCTGGGATCAATTCCGTTACAGTCAATTTGGTCAGTCAGGCACCAATGGCCTAGGCAACCATAAGCTAGGCAACCATGGCCTGGCGCTGATTGATCTGGATGCATTTGTGATCGCACCGCGTGCGCTGGACCTAGTGCTGATGCAATATGTATTACCCCCTGCGCAATTGGCCGTATTTAAACAGCGTTATGTTCAAACGCATCGCTGGCCTGATCACAGCTTCCAGAAACCCTGCTATCAGTTGCTATTGTTCTTCATGAACGTGCTGGGGGAGACTGATTTGGCAAAATGGATGCAGCGAGTATAAAGGCGCCATTCCATGCGCTATCAGTTTTAATACTCAACCGTTTGTTGCCGGTAAAGCTTTACCCAGCTGATAAAACCCACGATCGCCAAGATCGTGTTCAACACAAATAAGGCGGCGGTTGCGTAATACCCTGTTTGGACATACAGGAGTGTAGCCGCGCCATCAATCACGGCCCAATACAGCCAATTTTCTAATACTTTTCTGGCAATCAACCAGGTATTCATGACAGAAAAAACCGTCGTGTATGCGTCTAATACCGGGCTTTGCGATTGTCCGGTTTTTTGCAAATAGCTACTCACCAGGGCGCTCACCACCAGACCCGCAGCGATAAAGCCGAGATGCCATAACCAGGGCCGGCGGCTAATCTGCAATGTATCGGTTTGCTTGCCATGTTGATGCCATAACCAGAAACCATAAATCGCCATGCCCATATAATAAAAATTCAGCAATGCCTGCATGGGCAACTGGTCCTGCCAGAACAGCACCGTGTAGACCAGCGTGCTGAACAAGGCGAACAGCCAGCACCATTGGGACTCTTTTGCAGCCAGTAAAATGTAGGCAACGCCCATCAAGGCAGCGGCGATTTCCCACGGGGACATCTGCTGAAATGCAGTCAGGATGGCCTGAGTATGATCTTGGTTCATGGTGAGCAAATGCCGTAGCAGTTAACGATGATGAAAGGCGATGCGCTGTGCCAGGGCAGGCACAGCGAACATCCGCGGATGACTGCGCGCAGGCTATACATCCACCACATCCGCCCGGTCTGTGCCGATAAACTTCATGACAAACACACTGTGCGGTAGCGCATCAAACACCGCCTCCATTTCCGCGTCGAGGCAATTCATCACTTCACGGTATTCACCAAACACTTGCGTTGCCAGGCTATTGCGCTTCACGACAAGGTTTTTATTGTCTTCCAGCCGGTTGATAAATGCCAGAATAGGTTCTACATACCCTTCGGTTAAAGGGTACAAACTGATATCGACAGAAATACGCATATAAACTCCAGAATTTTGACAATCAAAGAATAATGAATTCGCCTGGCTTAGTAATCGTAAGTCACGGTAACCCCGGCGACGCGAGGCTCACCATACTGAATATATTTTTCATCTACAAGAAATCCATTGGCAGGATTATTGGCGAAGAAAAAGCCACGGGTGGCGTAATCTTTATCAAGAATGTTTCTCGCCCATACACGGACTTTCCAATGTTTATCGTACTGATAATCCGCACTCGCATTTAATAAAGCGTAGCCATTTGATTTAGCACTGTTACTGTCAGAAAAGTAAAAAGCATCTTTACCTTCGACATTGGCTCGTAGTGTCCACTTTTCATTCGTATAGTACTCAGTCCCCAAGTTAAAGGTATAACGGGGTGCATGGGCGACTTGACGACCTTGCGGATTGTAAGCGGTGGAATCTGGATTTTGATAGCTATCAAATTTTGCATCCAGCAACCCCAGTGAACCTAACATGCGAAATTGATCAGTCACGAACCAATCCATGCTGGCTTCCACACCTTGATGCGTGGCCCGCGCAGCATTATCATAAAACTCAACAAAATTGCCAGTGCCCGATATTTGAGCGGAACTTTGTGTTTGCGCATCCAGGCGCTTTGCATAAAAAGCTGCCAGATTGGTGACTAGAGTGCCATCCAGCCAGCTGGATTTAAACCCCGTTTCAAAATTCCACATATACTCGGTATTAAACTGTCTCTGGTTTTGCGGCAAAGTGGCGTTGTTATTTATGCCTCCGGGCTTATAACCACGCGTCAACGAGGTATAGATCAGCTGATTTGCCTGCGCCTGATAATTCAAACCCAATTTAGCGCCCAAAAGCACTTCACTCACGTTCTTTTTGACGTTGCTTGGAGTTGCTCTGACAAAACCAGTATCAGCATAATTCGCGTTAAAATCCTCAACACGCAGCCCCGAAACCAAAATCAATTTTTCAGTTAAATGGCTATCTAGTTGTCCAAAAACAGCCGTATTTTCTGTTTTGTATGTGCCAGTTAACTGCGTCAGTTCGTCAGGACCGAAGCTTCTGTAATCTACTCGTGAGTTAAACTTCTCATCTTGCACAAAACGATATACACCTATTGTCCAATCGGTTGAGTCGTTGAAAATACGGCCAGCTTTATCGGATAAAGCACGCAGTTCAAAAGAGTAATTGTCGCGGTCGCGATTATGTTTCTCGAAGTCATTTTCTGTTCTCCAGTCACCATCAAAACTATAGGTGGACGAAGAATTTAAATAGCTGGCTTCAGACTGAATAATCACGGCATCTGAAGCTTGCCAGTTAGCTTTCACAGCAAAAGCGTTGGTATTTTGTGTGTCTACCCCCGGCTGGTTAGATTGGCTGTGACGCGAGTTGTCCAGGGTGAATGCGTCATAACCGTTATTCACATTCACATGCATCAAGGTGAAATCCAGGGTTAAATCTTCAGTCGCAAATAATTTGAATTTACTACGGAAGGTTAATTCATCCTGCTTTTGTGTGTCATCACGACCTAATGTGTCGTTTTGCATATAGCCATCAGATTTATGTGTATAAATCGAGGCGCGCCCGAGTAACTGGTCTTCGACAATAGTCCCGCCGACAGCGACACCCAAGTTACGCGTGTTATATTCACCAAGGCCAGCTTGCGCACGCATTTTAAATTCTTTGGTGGGCTCGGCGCTGCGCATGGTGATGGCACCCGCGATGGCGTTGGGGCCAAGCTTGGTTCCTTGCGGCCCTTGCAAGACTTCAACTGAATCAATATCAAACAAAGTCGCTGCGCCTCCCAGGCGGCTAAAGTCGATACCATCAATGATCAATCCCACGGATGGATTCACTGGATTATCGTATTGACTGAGGATGCCCATCCCGCGAATCTGGAAAAAGCGTCCCCGGGATGCCCCTGCTGATATATTTACGTTAGGCGCAAGATTCAAAACCTCTTCAAGGTGCTGAGCACCGCGTGCTTCAATGGTTTCTCTTTTTACTTCTGTCAGGCTGACAGCTGTTTTTTGTGCGGTGCTTGGGCGAAAGTCTGCGCTCACCACGACATCCGGCAGTTTCACTGCCTCGTTTTCTTCGGCAGAAAACACTTGTGTGGTTAGTAAAAGCCCAATCAGGGGCAGCGGCTTTGTAATCGGTTTCAAGAGAATCCTTTCTATTAAGAAACATAAAAAGGACAGGGGAGAGTGACAATGACGTGAACAGGTCGGTATGAAACGATAAACCCACCAGTTGCGTTGTAGATGCTCTGCCTGTCCCTACGCCAGCATTATCTGGGTCAGGTTCATTGGGTTCCTCACTTGCGCGAGATCTCAGGTGTTAGCCACCCCAAGGCGTTGATTTTTCAATCAGGACGAGATTGTAAGGGTATATCGATGACTTTGCTAGCACGCGAGGGCGCGCGCACCGATAAAACTTCATGCGCTTTGTCTTGTTCACATGTAAGGCAATGACAGCATCACTGCCAGCGGCGGCGCATCAAGTGCTGAAAGAACATCTCCTCGCGGATTTTTGACTGCCAAAACAAATAGGCCGTCGTATTGACCCTGACTGGGCCAGTGCATCGTTTCGCTTCACTGCCAAAGGCACAACAGATGAAAGGCAGATGCATGCCCTGATGCCTTATTGTCGTCTCAATACGCGCTATTGGGTATTTTTACGTTTATTTATGTATTGAGAATGATTTTCATTTGCAATTTTTCAATGTGGTCGCTAAGATAGCCATTTTATTTAATGCATGCCTATTTCTCGTGTTACTACATCCAGAACATTCCCAACTTGTGATCACCCTGGTCTATCACTATGACGAATTAGTTGGCTATGTGAAGCGCCGCTTTGGCGACCATCATTTCGCGCAGGATGTGGTACATGATGTCTGCCTGGAGCTGATGGAGCGGCCGCCTTTAAGCAAGGTGCACACGCCCATGGCTTTTTTACGCAAGCTTTCCAGAAACCGTGCGATTGACCGTTATCGGCAGTATCAGACACAGCAGGCGCACCTGACGATCTTGCAGCAAACAGCCGTGCATTCACATCAAATGGATGGTGAGCGTGTATTGCATTTTGTACAGCGGCTGGAAGCGCTGAAGCAGATTATTGAAGCCTTGCCCTCACGACAAAGGCAAGTGTTTCTCTTGCATAAATTGCATGAGATGCCGCAGCAGGAAATTGCCGATGAACTAGGCATTTCACGCAATATGGTGACGCAACACTTTAGCAAAGCCATGACGGCCATTAATCTAAGCTGGGGGTCCACAGCATGAAAGCCCCTGGTATGAAAGTGATGGCGCATGAGTTGGCGTCCACTGCAAATGCGTCTGCGCAAGATGCGTTGAGTCCATACAAGGAAGCATTGCGCGAGCATTTCCCGACCCGTGAAGCCTTGTTGCAGGAAGCCAAACAGCAAACAAAACGGCAGCGCGTATTGAAAAAAGTCGGCTCCGGCATGGCCATGTCACTTGCATTGGCGCTCAGCTGGGTCATTGACCCGGTCTGGCACAGTGAAAATATGCGCACCAAGGTTGGTCAGCAGGCCAGCTTTACCCTGACAGATGGCAGCCATGTCGCGCTCAATACCAATAGTGCGCTGGTGGTTGAACAACACTTGTATTCCCGGCGCCTGTATTTAAAACAGGGCGAAGCCTTGTTCACGGCAGAGCACGGCTGGCGCCCGTTCACGGTGTACGCCAACCAGACGCAAATCAGGGATATCGGGACCATTTTTAATGTACGTAATACCGATCAAGGTGCAGTGGTGACCGTAGTGGAAGGGAGTGTCGAGGTGCGTACCCCGCAAGCCAGGCGCATCCTGACAAGAGATGTTTCGGTGACCACGCAAGCAGGCGGGATCACTGAAAGCCGGTGTAGCTCGGCAAATATTGCATGGCAACAAGGGCGGTTGATGTTTGATGGCCATGCCCTGGCGAGTGTGGTGGATGAACTGCAGCGTTATCGGCACGGACGTATCCAGATTGCTGATCGGCTGGCCGCGCAGTATCGCCTGTCGGGAGAGTTTGATATCAGTGGAATTGATACGCTTCTGGATACCCTGCCAGACATCATGCCGGTAAGCATTACCAAAAAGGACGATGGCACCGTGTTGATTAGCCACCGCTAACCATGCATACCATGGTCTCCAACTTTTTGAAAAAATCGCGCTCATGGCTTTGCTGAATACTTACTGGCAAGAGTTACACGAGGCGTATTGCCAGCACCATGAGTGGTTGCACGGCTGGTTACGCAAAAAAACCGGCAATTCCTGGGAGGCTGCCGATATTGCACACGATACCTTTCTGCGGGTGATGCACAAAGACAAGCTGGTCCAGCTGGGGGCTGAGCCCAGAGCCCTGCTGGTGCATATTGCCAAAGGCCTGGTGATTGACCGCTGGCGTCACCAGCAAGTCGAACGAGCCTATCAGGAGACCATGGCCCAGCTGCCGGCAGACCAGTGGCCTTCAGTCGAAGATCAGCTCATTATCCTGGAGACCCTGCAACAGATTGATTGCCTGCTCAGGGAACTGTCCGCGCAAACCAGGATGATCTTTCTACTCGCACAGCTGGATGGCTTGACCTATCAGCACATTGCAGAGCAATGCGCCATTTCGCTGATTACAGTGAAGCGGCATATGCGCAAAGCCTATTTGGCATGTTTAAGCGCATGATGTTCCAGCCACAGCCCCCAGCCATGGAAACACCGGATCAGCAGGTGCTGGCGCAAGCGGTTGACTGGATGCTCAAGCTGCAGTCGGGAGAATTGTCTGCAGAGGCACAACAGGCCTTTGAGCATTGGTATGCCAGCCATCAGCAACATGCCGCAGCCTGGCAACGCCTGCTTGCGGTACAGCAGACTTTTGCACAGGTGCCACATAAGGACCTCGCTAAAACAGTATTGGCAAAAGTGGAGCGCACTGCGCGCCGGAAAGTCCTTAAATCATTGGCAACACTGGCGATACTGTCTCCTGCAGCATGGCTGGGGTATCGTACATTGCCCCTGGAGCGCTGGCGTGCCGGATACCAGACCGCAGTGGGAGAGCAGAAGCATCTGCAGTTAGCCGATGGCTCGCGGCTGGTGCTCAACACGGATTCAGCGCTGGATGCGGAATACGAGGCGCAGCGTCAGATCCGGCTCTATCGAGGTGAACTGAGCCTGCACACCGGGCATCAGGATGCCCGCCCACTGGTAGTGATAACGCCGCATGGCACGCTGACACCTTTGGGCACCCGTTTCAACGTCAAACTCGGCAACACGCACACGTCACTGGCGGTGACTGAAGGCGCAGTGCGCATCCGTCTGGAAAACGGGCAGACCAACGTGGTGCTGGCCGGGCAACAACAATCCTTTAGCCGATCAGCCTTAGGCCCGGTCCGTCCTGTGGATGAAAGTGTTAGTTACTGGCAGCAGGGCATGCTGCTGGCCCAGGACATGTTTCTGGCGGATGTGCTCGCTGAGTTAGCACGTTACCGCAGTGGCGTCATTCGCTGCCATCCTGACCTCAGGCAGCTCAAGGTTTCCGGGGCTTTTCCATTGCTGGATACCGATGCCGCACTGGATCTGTTGCAGAAGACACTCCCGGTCAAGATCATTGCGCCAAGCAAGTTATGGATCATGGTTGAACCTGCTGTATCTGGTGTTGTACCTGGTGTTGAGGCGGCGGGATAAGAAAATGTTGCTTACCCTGATACCTTTTTAGTGTTTGTCCGGTGTAGATGATGAAGGCGCTGACAACGCCATTTCGTTATTTATACAGGAACATACCAATCAATGACCTCTTCTTACTTTCAATTTACGCCCCTTCAGCGTGCATTGCGCCTTGCATTCTGCGGCTGCAGTTTAATGCTGGCTGCCAGTCCATCACTGGTCATGGCAGATACTTCAAACACAATCGCAGCTAAGCAATCTTATCAATTGGCACCAGGTCCATTGGGGCATGTGCTGGCTGAGTTTGCTGCGCTGACCGGTACCCATTTGTCTTTTGATCCGGCACTGGTCGTGCATCTGCAAAGCGAGGGCCTGCAAGGCAACTACACCACCAGCGAGGGGTTTGATCATTTGCTTAAAGGTACTGAGTTTGTGCTGGAGGACAAAGGCGGTCAGCAATATTCACTCAAGAAAATGAGCAAGACAAACAGTCGGCCGATGCCTGCCGCTCAAACAGCAGAGCCAGTGGACACCCTGGCGGATGTGATAGTCAAAGGCGAGAAAATCGAGCGCAAGCTGAGTGAAACCTACTCCAGTGTGGCCGTGGCCACTGCCGAGGATATCCGTACGCATGCCGACCAGTCACTGACAGAAATCATGGCGCGCACGCCGGGCGTGTATACGCAGTCACGCAACGAAACCTGGGGCATCCGTGGGGTGCCGGTCACCGGGTTTGATGATCAGGGCCCCCTCACGCTCAATAATGCGGTGTCGGTATTTGTCGATGGTGCCTTGCAGACCAGCCGCATGGCCACCCTGAGCCCGCTTTCCACCTGGGATATGAAGCAGGTGGAAATTTACCGGGGAGCGCAGTCTACCGTGCAGGGCCGCAATGCGCTGGCAGGTGCCGTAATCATGCAAACCAATGATCCGGAGTTCAGGAATGCGCTGACACTGCAGGGCAATGCCGGCAATTACCAGCAGCAAGGTGGCGCATTAACGGCCAATGCGGTACTGGTGCCCGATGTGCTGGCCGGGCGCTTTGCGCTGAATGTGCAAAATGAAGATGGCTATATCAAAAACAGCTTTCTGGATAACGATGCAGACCGCCGACGTTCATTGAATGCGCGGGGTAAATTGTTGCTATTGGCCGGGGAGGATACCGAGGCCTTGTTAACCCTGGCACATACTGACTATCGCGCAGGCAGTAACGGCGTGACGCAGATCAATAACCAGCCGCAATATTACCGGCTGGCACAAAATACCAATGCCAGCGATACAATTCAGCAAAATGAGGCCACACTCAAACTCACGCATCAGTTGAACAAATCCTGGGGGGTAACCAGCATCACCTCGGGCACCGATGCCAATTACCAGAGTTTGCTGGATTTTGACCAGCGCACCAATGCCAGTCAGGAGGCTGACCGCCATCATGATACGCGGCTGTTCAGCCAGGAGTTGCGTGTCACCTACCAGGATGACGCAGTCAAAGCCCATGCCGGTGTGTATTACGGGTACTCTCAAATCAAGTTTAATGATGCGCTGCGTATTGCGGGGCTAGGGTCTGTGCTGGTTTCGGAAGGCAAAAGCCAGATCCGAAATCAGGCCGTGTTTGGCGAGGTGAATTGGGATCTGGATACGCACTGGCAGTTGATTGCAGGGATGCGGTATGACCATGAGAAAAATGAAGCTGACGTGCATTATTTGCAGGATGCACTGGGCCTTTCGCCAGTGACACAAGCCGCCAATCAGAAAACGTTTGGTGCATTTTTACCCAAGGCCGGGGTGAGTTATCTGTGGTCGCCGACACAACGCAGCGGATTTGTGGTGCAACGCGGCTATCGCGGAGGCGGTGTGAATACGCGGGTGCCCTCTGATCATCGCCCCTATGATGCTGAATATACAACCACTTACGAGTTCTCTCATCGCGGCAGCTGGCCGGAGTATGGGTTTAAAACCTTTGCCAATGTCTATTACACCGACTGGAAAGACCAGCAAGTGCGCCAGCTGGATACCGCAACCAACAGCCTGTATGTGTCCAACGCGGCCAGCAGCCGGATGCGTGGCCTGGAACTCTCTGCCGAGTATGCCATCAATGATGCCTGGCAGTTGATTGCCGGTGGCGCCTACAACCATACCGAGTATCTTGACTATATCAACAGTGATGGTCTTAATATGCGTGGCAAGCAGTTCATCATGGCGCCGCGGACCAAGGTTAATCTGGGGCTGAATTATCACCTGGGTAACCAGTGGCTGTTCAATGTGGATACGGTCTACCAGGACAGCAGCCCTTCGGTATATCTGCTTAGCGAAACCCGGCGCAATGACAGTGTCACGCTGGTGAATGCGAATGCTGCCTACCGCCTGAATCCGCGTACCACGGTCAACGCATTTGTGCGCAACCTGTTTGACCGCGAATACATCACCAATAACACCACGGGTAACGTGCTGGATGTGGGGGCACCGCGATTGTTTGGCGTTGCGGTGAAGCTGGAAATTTAATCTGTATTTTTCCTCCTTCGAAAGCGCCTGCATGGCTGTGCAGGCGCTTTTTTATCGATCACCCATGCATGCCCTGACATTTATTTCAGGCGTGACATCAACATTTGCCAGCGCTCAAACGACAACCCAGTGTTAACAACATTTATTACGCACTGGAAACAACAATGTCTGTCTTTCACAAACCCTCCTTACTTGCCCTGTTACTGGCAAACCTTGTCGTGACTGCCCACGCAGTAGAACTGAATATTCCCGCACAGCCTCTGGATAAAGCGCTGAACAGCCTGGCGCATCAAACGGGTGAACGCATTATTTTCTCAACTGCGCTCACCGAGCAGAAACAGGCGTCTGCACTCAAAGGCGATTACACCCTCCGCCAGGCGCTCGAAAAATTACTCACTGGCAGCGGGCTGGAACTCAAGCCCATGCAGGGTGGTGGCTATACCCTGGTTAAACACGCTGTGATACCGCATGAAAGTGAGCCGGTACAATTGTCTGAAGTGAGCGTTTCAGGAAGTGTGGAGCAGGAAAGGGCTAATGGCCGCGTAAAAGGGTATGTGGCGAGACGGAATAGCACGGCCACCAAAACTGACAGTGCCATTCTGGAGGCCCCACAGTCTGTGTCGGTGATCACCCGTGATCAAATGACCATGCAGGCAGTGCAGTCGGTAGGTGAAGCCCTGCGATACAGTGCCGGCATTGTGGCCGAGGCCAATGGGCCGGATCCACGCGCTGACACGATAGGCATGCGTGGATTCAGTATTGGTCGTGACCAGTTCAGGGATGGTTTGCGTAACTATGCCTTTAACAATCAGGGCGGCACGGTGGTAGAGCCTTTCGGCCTGGAGCGTGTGGAAGTGCTGCGCGGGCCATCCTCGATTCTGTACGGACAGGGTGCGCCGGGCGGCCTGGTCAACCTGGTCAGCAAGCGGCCAACCGATGCGCCGCTGCATGAAGTGGGCATTACGCTGGGACAGTACGACCGTAAACAGATCCATCTGGATATGAGTGATTTACTTTCGGATGACGGAGCTTGGTCTTATCGCGTTGTCGGCTTGATTCAGGACAGTGATACACAAATTGACCATGTCAAAGATGATCGTATTTATATTGCCCCGTCGCTGACATGGCGGCCCAGTGAGTTTACGACACTGACCTTGTTAACAGACTACCAGAAAAATGACCGGGGTCAGGGGTATCAGGCGTGGCCGCGTATAGGCACCCTGGAGAACAGTCAGTTTGGCAAGGTCTCCAGCAGCCGCTTTCTGGGCGAGCCAGGGCTGGATAAATACGAGCAGGAACGTTATGCAGTGGGATACCAGTTTGAGCATATTTTCAATAATACGTTTACTTTCCGACAGAATTTGCGCTATCAGCGCATGACGACCGATGCCATTTCTACCTATTTGCGTGCTTTGCAAGCTGATCAGCGGACAATTACCCGTGAGACGGGTGGCAACGAGGATGCGGTGGATAATCTGGTGGTGGATAGTCATTTGCAGGCCAAGTGGGCGCATGGCGCATTTGAGCACACCGTGCTGGCTGGCATGGATAGCCAGCGCCTGAACAATGACCAGCGACGTACTTTTGCGCTGGCTGGTACCCTGGATATTTATGCGCCTGTCTATGGCGTGACCGCGATTAATCCTGTGGAGAGTGCCAATATTGAACAGCACCAGCGTCAGACGGGGGCATACCTGCAAGACCAGATCAAATATGATGGCAAGTGGGTGGCCACAGTCGGCGGGCGCAAAGACTGGACGCGCATGGAGACCGATAATCTGCGCACACCTTCAGCTTCTTCATCGCAAAAGGACGAAGCCGAGACCTGGCGTACCGGACTGGTTTACCTGGCCGAGAATGGCTTGGCACCTTATGCGAGCTATACCGAATCTTTTCTACCCGTGATTGGCACCAGTTTTGGTGGCGCGGCTTTCAAACCGGAAACTGGCGAACAGTATGAACTCGGCTTGCGTTATCAGCCTAAAGACAGCCAGAGCCTGTTTAGCTTGGCGCTGTTTGATTTGCGTCGGCAAAATGTCACTACCCTGGATGTACAAAACCCAACTTTCCAGATACAGCAGGGGGAGGTGCGTTCTCGTGGGGTAGAGCTGGAAATGAAAACGCAGTTTGATGCATGGTCACTGATTGGCAGCTATGCCTATACAGATCCCGAGATCACCAAAAGTAATAACAGGAATGCGCAAGGCGTGGGTTTCCAGGGTAAGGATCCCAACCATGTGGCAAGGAACACGGCAGCATTGTGGGCAGACTACCACTTGCCCTCAACGCTGATCGAGGGCATGACCATCGGCGGCGGTGTTCGTTACATTGGCACCCGTTATGGTGATGACGCCAACACCATCAAATTACCCTCTTACACCCTCGTTGACCTGGCCTTGCGCTATCAGCTTGTTGGCCTTGGGCAACACTTTAAAGGGTGGCAATTGGCACTCAATGCCAGCAACCTGTTTGATAAAGAGTATGTGGCGACCTGTGGTTACTATGGCGACGGCTGCCGCTGGGGGTTTCGCAGGAACGTCATGGCTAACCTGACTTATCGCTGGTAATGCGTCATTATCTGGTACTGTGGCATCGCTGGGTGGGGCTGGCGATGGCTGCTTTTCTGATTCTGGCCGGGGCTTCTGGCGCTGTCATTGCCTTTGAAGATGAGATTGATGGCTGGCTAAACCCCAGGTTGCTTCGGCCAGCATGGCAATCCGGGCTGCCTGCCATGGATGCTTATCGCCTGCAGCAAAAAATACAACAACAACTGCCTGCAGGCTTGCTTATGGATGAGCTGGCCTTCAGGGTGCAGCCGGGGCATGCTCTCGCTTTCAGACTCATACCCGCCTCTGGTCAGTCGCCCAAGGTTGACGAACTGCTGGTAGATCCACAAACTGGATCTGCGCTTGGCATGCGATTGCGTGGGGAGAGCCTCTTGCAACGCGAAACCGTGATTGGGTTTATTTATAGGCTACATTACGCCCTGGCGTTGCCCGGTATTGCCGGGCATTTAATCATGGGCATCGTGGCATTGTTGTGGACCCTGGATACCTTTGTCGCCTTCTGGCTGACCTTGCCCAGAGCTGGCGGCAAGTCAAACACAGGCTTTTTCAAGCGCTGGCAGCCTGCGTGGCTGGTTAAATGGCGGGCCAGCGCAACACGCATCAATTTTGATCTGCATCGCGCAGTCGGTTTATGGGTATGCTCGGTATTGCTGGTGTTTGCCTGGTCCAGTGTCATGTTTAACCTGCGTGACCAGGTGTATCTGCCGGTGATGTCCAAACTATTCTCTTTTGACTTGTCCTGGCGCAGTGCACCCCGGCTGCCTGCGCCGCTCAGTGTACTGCCCCAGCCTTGGCCAGAAGCCCACCGGATGGCCCGTCAGGCCATGCAGCACTTTGCAAAAAGCCATCACTTGCGTATTGATTTCGAAGACAGGCTACGCCTTGATCGCCAGCGAGGCCTCTACATGTATTCCGTGCATAGTTCAGCTGACTTGCGTAAAGACAAGGGCAACACGGCAATTTTGATTGATGCGCACAGCGGGGAACTCAAAGGCTGGTGGTTACCTACACAGGGTGAGGCCGGCAATACTTTCAGTAACTGGCTGGGCGCCTTGCACATGGGCCATGTGTTTGGTTTGCCATATCGAATATTCATCTGTTTGACCGGTCTGTCACTCGTCGCCATTTCCGTCACAGGGGTGCTGATCTGGAGCAGAAAACGTACAGGAAAAATGCAGCTAAAGCCTATCAGTCGTAAAGCCGTACATCAGGGGTCCAAGTAACTTACCAGCGGCGGCTCAGCATAAAGTGTAGGAAAAATGCCTCATTGCGGATTTCTGATTCCCCAAACAATTGGTTGTCGTAGTTGACTTTTACCGGCAGCATCCACTCCACGCCGCCGGTCGCCAGCCAGTGCTGGTCTATCTTGCGCGCCGCACCAAAAGTCAGGTGATGCTCGAGTATGCCTGCCAGTAGTGGGCTGGAATTCTGGCGCGGAATCGGGTTTTTGCCGTAGTTATGGCCCGCATAGAGTGTGGTGATGTCGTTCCACTTATAGGCAACGCCGGTCGCCACTACCCACTGATTTTTCCAGTCAGCAGGGTTAGTTGAGCCATACACAGCGGGTGCGGCGGCATTGTCAGGTTTTGTGGCACGCAGTTTTACGTCATTGATCGCATCATCCCAATTGAGCCAATTGAGCTTGAATGAGAGCAGCCAGGCATCTGTGGGTTTGAATGCCAAGCCTACAGCCACCTCACGTGGCAAGGCAAAGCCTTTCACTGAGGCGTCGGCATATTTCACCTTGCCCAGTCCACGCTCGGTGTAATCAGCGACCAGGGTGCCGCCAGTCATGGGTAACTCAGTTTTTTCGGTGTAGGCGGCGGCCAGTGTCAGCGACGGCGTCACCCGATATTGCATGCCGAGCTTGAAACCGGTACGTATTGCGGAGGCGTCTTCAAGTTTGTAGCCATTAAAACTTGCGCCACCGCCCAAGTTGACAGATGTGTTGGAGAAAAAGTCTTGTTCTATACTGCCATACACAAGATTCAGGCTGGCACCTAATGAAAGCTTTTCGTTCACCTGGCAACCGATACCCGGAATAATCTTGGCGATGCCAAACAGCGAAGACAAGTCATCACGATTGCCAAACGGTGTCCGCAAGTTTTCGAATACGCCACCGGCGCCGCCTTGTGCGAACAGGCCGATACCGACTGTACAATCCGTATTCTCCAGTGGCCGCGCATAACCGCCGCCGCCAAGCGCTGTATAGCGGTTTGATGCATGTTCTTCGTTCCGTGGGTCCTTGTGTACCAAGTCTGTCGTGCGCAACACTGAGCCAAATATATCGAGTAGTGGTGCCTTGGTTTGTGCCAACCCGGCCGGGTTGGTATTCAGTGCGCTGGTATCGCGCGCTACCGCCACGTCGGCACCACCCATGAGCGTTGATTCCGCACCGAAACCAATCAGGTTGATGCCATTGGTGGCGTATACAGCACTCGTGGTGCCCGCTAAGGCGAGCGCGGTGGCAAAGTGTATGCTGAAAAGGCGGGTAGAAATCATTGCGGCATGAACTATTATTTATAGCGCATAGTTTCGCACAGTCTGGCCACATTGTGTCGTGATAATAAAGGGGAAGTTGCGTGCTATTTATTCTTAAGGAAGATAAGCGAGGCGCACCATACATTCAGCATCAGCGGTGATGCATGCGTCATTGTCAGTACCTTTCTCACACTATGAAGACAGCATATTAAAAAAATGCTCACCCGTGTTAAAATGAGAATTATTATCATTTACAGTGATCAGCATGTTGGCGAAAGAGTTTTTAGGGCAGCAGACCGTTGAAAGTATTTATATGGATCATCATCGGTGGTTAAAGACCTGGCTGCGAGGCAAGCTTGGCTGCAGTGAGCAGGCCGCCGATCTGGCGCAGGATACTTTCTTGCGTATGATGCATGGCAAGCGTAATGTGCATACACTGGAACAACCTCGCGCTTACCTGACACAGATTGCCAAGCACTTGCTGATAGATCACTGGCGCCGCCAAGAAGTTGAGCGTGCGTGGCAGGAGACGTTGGCTGTAACGCCCCAGTCTTTCGTTGCCTCTCCCGAAGAGCGTTCTTTAATTCTGGAAGCGCTGATCCGCATTGATCAATTGCTGGATCGCTTGAAGCCCAAAGTACGCGAAGCTTTTCTGTTGTCTCAGCTGGATGGCCTCGGTTACCGCGAGATTGGTGAGCGGTTGGGTGTCGGCGAGCGCATGGTGAAAAAATACATGGCACAGGCCATGCTGGCTTGTCTCATCAATGAGGGTAAATGAGATGCGCGCTGACCACATGGAAGAGCAGCGGGTGTTAAGCCAAGCCGCAGAATGGTTTGCGCGTTTGCAGGATCAGGCCGCGCAGCCAGAGGATTACGCTGGTTTGCAAGCCTGGCTGGCGGCAGATCCGGCACATGCGCGTGTCTGGCAACGTGTTGAAGCCATCAGTCAGCCTTTTAAACAGCTTGCAACCGCGGTGCCCGCAGCCAATGCGAGGGCTACCTTGAAACAGGTGCATTCCATTGAGCGTCGACGCACCTTGCGCCGTTTGGGTCTGGGTGTCACTGTCCTTGCCAGTGGCTTGCTCATGCGCCAGGCCTTGCCTTGGCGTGGCTGGCTCAATACCTATGCGATTGCCCATGCCGGTTACCGCACGCAGGTTGGTGAGCGCAAGCAGTGGCGCCTGCCAGAAGGGACGTTGCTGGCATTGAATACCGCCACCGCCGTCGATGTGTACTATGACCAGCATCTGCGACGCATTGTGTTGCATCAAGGCGAAATCCTGGTCACCACGGCGCATGATCCACAGCGCCCGTCCAGGCCATTGGTCGTCGAGACGCTGCATGCCCGATTGACCGCACTCGGCACACGCTTTACGGTACGCGGCGATCTGCAAGGCGGGCACGTGGCCGTGTTTGAAGGGGCCGTTCGCATTAGCCCGCATGATGCTGCCAGTGTGGAGATCCTGGCAGGGCAGCAGGCGAGGTTTACGCAGAGTGGTGTCATTGCCGATGGCCGTGCTGACCTCGCGCGTGAAGCCTGGTCACGCGGGCAACTCGTCGCGGACAATCTGCCGTTAGCCAATTTTATTGCCGAGTTGAATCGGTATACCAGTGTCACTATCCGCGTGCAGCCCGCGGTGGCAAACTTGCGGCTGGTCGGGGTGTATCCTCTCAATTATCCCCAGCAAGACATCCCCTTGATCCTGGCTGCCGTCGAAAACGTATTGCCAGTACGCATCCATCAGGATGCGGCTGGTGGTCTGGCGATCGCCGCACGATAAACAATTTCCCTGGCAGAGTTCCCTTTTTTGAAGTTCATCCGGCATACCAGTTGAAACGCTTTTAATACTCAACTTTGGAGCCCGATCTCATGCCGTATCCTGTTTCATTTCGCCCCCACCTGCTCACGCTGGCAGTTCGCACTGCAATGCTGTTGCCTGTCACGCTGCTGAATCCATTTGCGTCCGTCGCATGGGCACAAGCTGTAGAAACCACGCAAATGTTTGATATTGCTGCCGGGCCGCTTTCAACTGCCTTGACGCAGGTCGCGGCACAAACCGGCATTAGCCTCAGCGCAAATGCCGCGTTGATTGGCGATAAAAAAACCACAGCCCTCAAAGGCCGCTACAGCGCACAGCAGGCCTTGCAAAACTTGTTGCTTAACAGTGGCCTGGCCTTGAAGCGAACCGGTGACACACATTTTACGGTGGTACTGGCAAGCAAAGAACCAGTTCCCCAGCCACTCTCTCAACAGGCAGAAACACTGCCTGAAGTGGCGGTATCTGCCAAGGTTGATCAATCTGTGCCTGTTAAGGAGCCTGTCACCATACTGATTGATGAAGCAGCCCTTGCGCGTAATAACCCGAGTGACGTACGCGGTATATTTAACGGGCAGCCCTCGGTCAAAGTTGGCGGTTCTACGCCCATGTCGCAAAAAGTCTATGTGAACGGGATTGAGGAAACCAATCTGGCGGTCACCATCGACGGCAGTCGTCAAAACAATAAAGTCTTTCATCATAACGGAACCACATTGATCGATCCATTATTTATGAAGGCAGTGAGAGTCAATGCTGGCGTGGCACCCGCGGATGCAGGCGCTGGTGCCATTGCAGGTTCGATTGCCTACGAAACCAAAAACGCGCGTGACTTTCTCACTTCGCCTGGCAAGGGCGCTTATATCCGCTCCAGTTTTAATACCAATGGCGATGTTTTCAGCCAAACCCTGGCTGGATATGCTGCTTCTGAACAACTGGATGGATTAGCCTATTTAACCGTCGCCAATGGCAACAGATTTGAAGCGGGCAATGGCGACAAAGTCGATGGGACGGGCACCGACCTTGTCAGCGGTTTCTTTAAATTAGGCGCCGAAGCAGAAGATGGCCACAGATTACAATTAAGTCATGAGCGGGTGCGTGACGATGCAGTACGTCCTTTCCGCGGCAATATCGGGTTTATTTCAGGCCGCCCGGCATGGGAGCCACGTGTGCGTGACTATGAGATGACCCGTGACAATACTGTTCTGCGGTATACGCAAGTGAACCCTGACCACTGGTGGAATCCAACGGCAGTGCTAGCCTATAGCAAGACTGAAATCACTGTGCCTATTTTTACTGCCGGAGGGACCGTGATTTATCCGGGCACAGGAGAAACCAGCAGCTTTAACGGAAAGTTTGAAAACCGTTTTCCCATCAATATAGGTAGCATTACGGCAGGTGTCGATTTCTATCGTGACAAAGCAGATTACAAGGATCGCACTTTCCAGGCTGAAGAGAAAGCAAACAACCGAGGTGTTTATGTCCAGGCAAGAATCAATCCCTGGCAAGCTTTGCACCTTTCCGCGGGTATTCGTAACGACCACCATGAGCTCACGGGTACTCAAGGCAGCAGTTGGTCACATTCCGGGCTCAGTTCCAATATCTCGGGTGAGTTGGCTGTGGTGCCTGAGTTGCTTACGGTGAAAGCAGGGTATTCGGAGGTATTTAGCGGTAGCCAGATGGCAGAAAACTTTATCATGAACACGGCATGGAACTACGGGCGTGGTCCAAAAGCCACCAAAGCAGATAACTATTTCTTGGGTTTGCAAAGCCGTTTTTATGGATTTACGGCCGATGCCAAGGTGTTTGAAACGCAAATAGACAACGCCCGTGCGGCCCGGTTTGCTGCCAACAGTGGCGTATTGGCCAGAGATGTGCGCACACGTGGATATGAACTGGGTCTGGCCTACCAGTGGGAACAGAGCTTTGCCCGTGCAAGACTGGCAGACATCGATGTCACCATTGACGGTACGCCTACCGACAGCGATACCGGTAATTACCTTGCAACCCCGGTTGGCGAGATTTTATACGTGACCGTGGGGCATCATTTTCCGTCTGTTAACGTGACCGTCGGTGGCGATGCAGAGTTTGCGCAAAAGTACAATAAAGTCAGTGCGGGGACATTATCGTTCCCTTCGTATGAAGTGTTTAATCTCTATGCCGAATATCAACCTCAGTGGGCAGTCAAAACCAAGTGGCGCGTGGATGTGCGTAATTTGTTTGATGATACCTACGCGGACCGTGCCACCTATCAAGGTTTTGGGACCGTTACGCCACTTTATCAGCCAGGACGTAGCGTGCTGTTCAGCGTAGCTGCCACTTTTTAGTCGGCTGAAACCATAGATCGCTTAATCATCAAGTGACAAGATAATGCATGTGAGAGTGCAGGCTGACCTTGTGGGGAGGGCCTGCACTAAACACCATACAACCTAGTCATTTTCAAAAATATGCTCCATGTATTTGCTTTAAAAATGCCATGTGTGCAAGCCTGTTTGTCCGCTGCAAAATCCTTAAAAAATATTCCCCAATAAAAACAACCAGTTGCCCGTTGTCAATCAAAATAAATCAATATATTGTGTTTTGTTCAATTGAAAAACCATAGATATTGTTTTATAGTCGCACTCATACGGTATACGGGTTTTATCCAAAACCGGTATTTAAAAGGGAATCTGGTGCGTGCATCCTCTCAAGGGTCATCAAGCCAGAGCTGCCCCCGCAACTGTGATCAGCGAGTTGCTGGCGACTGCACAAGCCACTGAAGAAATTCGGGAAGGCGAACGCCAGTGATCATGACCTGAAAGCCAGGAGACCTACCGTGCTTTTTTCTTGTTAACGTTTGAGGCGGGGTGTCCTCGGCAGATGCATTTTTCAAGACGCTATGGATTGACGTCCTGGGCTTCGCCACCATTGTGGTGAAGAGTGGCCGGATGTGCTGGCATTGCCTTGAGTGAATATGCTTTGCCCACGATGCAGAACCGCTTCCAGTACTGGGAGACACTCATGTCACAATACGAATCCATGCAGGCCACGAAAAGAGATGGCCGCAAGGAACCCATCAATCTTGATAAAATCCATCGCGTGATTGATTGGGCATCACAAGGCCTCAATAATGTGTCCGTCTCCCAGGTGGAGTTGCGTTCGCACATCCAGTTTTACGATGGCATCCGCACCGATGCTATCCATGAAACCATCATCAAATCTGCTGCTGACCTGATTTCTGAAGAAACCCCGGATTACCAGTATCTGGCGGCACGTCTGTCTATTTTTCACCTGCGCAAAATCGCGTATGGCCAGTTTGAGCCACCGCATCTGTTTGACCATGTCACTGGCCTGACTGAACTCGGTAAATATGACCAGCACCTGCTGCGTGATTACACACGTGAAGAATTCGATGTATTGAATGGCTATATTGATCACTGGCGCGATATGAACTTCTCATACGCGGCGGTCAAGCAGCTTGAGGGTAAATACCTGGTACAAAACCGCGTCACCAAAAAAATCTACGAGAGCCCGCAGTTTTTGTACATTCTGGTGGCCATGAGCCTGTTTGCCAACTATAAAGGCCAGGCGCGCCTCGATTACATCAAGCGTTTTTACGATGCGGTGTCTACCTTCAAGATCTCGCTGCCAACGCCTATCATGGCGGGTGTGCGTACGCCGACGCGCCAGTTCAGCTCCTGCGTGCTGATTGAATGTGATGACAGCCTGGACAGCATCAATGCGACCACCAGCGCGATTGTGAAGTACGTCTCGCAACGCGCCGGCATCGGCGTCAACGCCGGCCGCATCCGCGCACTGGGCAGCGAGATCCGTGGCGGCGAAGCGCAACATACCGGCTGCCTGCCGTTCTACAAACTGTTCCAGTCTGCGGTGAAATCCTGCTCGCAGGGCGGGGTGCGCGGCGGAGCTGCCACCTTGTTCTATCCGCTGTGGCATCTGGAAGTCGAGTCATTACTGGTGCTGAAAAACAACCGCGGTGTGGAAGAAAACCGTGTGCGCCATCTCGATTACGGCGTGCAGATCAACCGCCTGATGTATCAACGCCTGATCAAGGGCCAGAACATCACCTTGTTCTCGCCCCATGACGTGCCCGGCTTGTATGACGCCTTCTTTGCCGACCAGGATGCCTTTGAGCGCCTGTACACCCAATATGAGGCGGATGACAGCATCCGCAAACGCACGATATCTGCTGTCGATTTGTTCTCGCTCATGATGCAGGAACGGGCCGGGACTGGCCGTATTTACATTCAGAACGTGGACCACTGCAACACGCATAGCCCATTCGACCCAGCTGTCGCCCCGGTGCGCCAGTCCAACCTGTGCATGGAAATTGCGCTGCCGACCAAACCACTGAACGACATCAACGATGCTGAAGGTGAAATTGCGCTGTGTACCTTGTCCGCCTTTAACCTGGGGGCATTGGAGTCGCTGGACGAACTCGAAGGCCTGGCCGAACTGGTGGTGCGCGCACTGGATGCGCTGCTGGAATATCAGGATTATCCGGTGAAAGCCGCACGCAATGCCACCAACAAGCGCCGCTCACTGGGCGTTGGCGTGATCAATTATGCTTATTACCTGGCAAAAAATGGCACTAATTACACCAGTGACACTGCGCTGGGCTTGACCCACCGGACATTTGAAGCGATTCAGTATTACCTGCTCAAAGCCTCCGTCCAGTTATCCCGCGAGTTTGGCCCATGCCAGGCGTTTAACGAAACCACTTACGCCAAAGGCATTTTGCCAATTGATAGTTACAAAAAAGACCTCGACGCCGTGTGCAACGAACCATTGCTGCTCGACTGGGAAAGCCTGCGCGCCGAGATCCAGAAAGATGGCCTGCGTAACTCCACCCTGACTGCGCTGATGCCTTCCGAGACTTCCAGCCAGATCGCCAACGCCACCAACGGTATCGAGCCACCGCGTGGCCTGGTGTCGGTCAAGCAGTCTAAGGATGGTATTTTGCGTCAGGTGGTGCCAGAGATTGAGCGTCTGCGTGACCAGTATCAGTTGCTGTGGAAAATGCCGAACAATGATGGCTACCTGAAGCTGGTCGGTGTGATGCAGAAGTTTGTCGATCAATCCATTTCTGCCAATACCAACTACGACCCCACCCGTTTTGAAGGGGGCCGTGTACCCATGAAGCAGTTGTTGAAGGATTTGCTCCAAGTGTACAAGCTGGGCATCAAAACGCTCTACTATCACAACACCCGTGACGGTGCGACCGAAGGTGGAATGGAAGCAGAAGATGATGGGTGTGCGAGTGGAGCCTGCAAGATTTAAATAAGCATTGACTCAGTGGCTGCGCGGCGTTGTGCGGTGCGCGAAATCCTCATGTACTCTCGTGTACATTCCGGTTTCTGTGCTCCGTACGCCTTGCACTTTATCCCGCTCGCTCACTGATTTAACGCTTATTGCAGTGGGGTAATCAGTACAATTTAAAAACAGTTTGAGAATTCATACTTAAACATTAGGAACACAGATGGCCTACAGCATCTTTACCAAAACAGACAACGATCAAATGAAAGAACCGATGTTCTTCGGTCAGCCCGTCAATGTGGCGCGTTATGACCAGCAGAAATATCCGGTATTCGAGAAGCTGATCGAGAAACAACTCTCCTTCTTCTGGCGTCCCGAAGAAGTCGATGTGTCGCAAGACCGTGCCGATTACCAGAACCTGCCAGAGCATGAAAAGCATATTTTCATCAGTAACCTGAAATACCAGACGCTGCTGGATTCTATTCAGGGCCGCAGCCCTAATGTGGCCTTGTTGCCACTGGTGTCGCTGCCTGAGCTGGAAACATGGATTGAGACCTGGGCGTTTTCCGAGACCATACACTCGCGTTCATACACCCACATCATCCGCAACATCGTCAATGATCCCTCCGTCATGTTTGACGACATTGTGCGCAATGAAAACATCACCGCGCGCGCCTCGGATATCGCCCATTATTACGATGAATTGATCCAGCAGACCATGCTGTATTCGCAACTGGGTGAGGGCAATCACGTCATCAATGGCGAAACCAAGGTGGTCAACAGGCGTGCACTCAAAAAATTGCTGTACCGCTGCCTGATGAGTGTGAATATTCTGGAAGCGATTCGCTTTTATGTCAGTTTTGCCTGCTCATTCGCCTTTGCCGAGCGCAAGGTGATGGAAGGCAACGCCAAGATCATCCGCCTGATTGCGCGCGATGAAGCCCTGCACCTCACCGGCACCCAGCACATGCTGAATATCATGCGTTCCGGGCAGGATGATGCCGAGTTTGCCGAGATTGCTGCCGAGCTGCACAATGAATGTTTCGAAATGTTCAAAACCGCCGCCGAGCAGGAAAAAAAATGGGCAGAGTACTTGTTTAAAGATGGCTCCATGATAGGCCTCAATAAAGATATCCTGTGCCAATATGTTGAATACATCACCAATAGCCGTATGGCGTCAGTCGGCCTGCCAGCCGCTTTCCCCAATGCCAAAAGCAACCCGATTCCATGGATCAACACCTGGCTGGCCTCCGACACCGTGCAAGTGGCGCCGCAAGAAGTAGAACTCAGTTCCTATCTGATTGGTCAGATTGATTCGGAGATGTCGGCCGACGATTTGAATGACTTTGAGTTATAACCAGATAATCTAAACCAGTGATCAGCATCCGCAGTCAGCACAGCCGCTTCAGTTTGCTCCCGCATGAAACCCTGCTCGAAGGTCTGGAACGTACCGGGCATGAAGTGGAGTATCAGTGCCGGGGCGGCTATTGTGGCGCATGCAGGGTGCGCATGCTCGATGGCGAGGTCGAATATCTCGAACAGCCGCTGGCCTTTATCGCCGCCGATGAAATTCTGCCGTGCTGCTGCGTGCCAAAGTCAGACATCCGCCTCGATTGCGAACTCCGCTTTGAGTTACAAAGCGCGCAGATGCAGGACGAATTATTTCCGGCGCAGCAATCACTGTTTGATGAGGCTTTGTTTGCCCCGGCGCATATGCCGGTAAAAAAAACGCCCAGAAGGCGTGTTGGCAAAACCTCTATACAGGCAAGCAATCTCTCGTTGTTTTAGAGGTTGGCAAGCGTAAATAATAAAGGCGCCTCAATCAGGCGCCTTTTTAAATCAACCAGGTTTTAAATCTTGTGTAAGCCATGCCTCATGCATTGCTGACCACAATCGCATCCAGCACATCTTCAAAATTGGCACTTGCTGTTTTAGGATTTTCAACCAGTTCACAACTGATCACCTCACAACGCCGATACATCTGCCGAATTTTCTCGTCCGCTTCAAGGCGCGTTTTGCCATAAACCTGCAAATTTTTCACAATCACGCCATTGGCACTACGTATTACAAACAGATATTTTCCTGGTGCTTGTCCCATTTTAATAACTCCACCCTAAGTGTTTTTGGCTTATTTATATACTCTATGCCTAGCATTTATCATACCAATATCACTGCCTGCCATGTCAGATAAAAATATGTTTTCCAATGTAATTCAATGCTTTAGGCACTTATTTTGACAAAATGCTGACACTTTTTGCCAGTGAATATGTAGTTTCATATATTCATAAGGAAAAAGGCGTTTAATAAAGCGCCTTGGTATCTAGCCGTGTTGGATTGCATTTAGGGGCGCACCCATTGCATTTTTAAATGTGGCACACGTGTCCTGATGTCCTGTATCGGGTTGCAACTGATGATCTCGCATCGCATATACATTTGCTGGATCTTCTTGTCAGCCTCGCTGCGTGTCTTACCGTACACCTGCAAATTTTCCACAATCACGCCGTTAGCACTGCGTATCGTGTATAAAAACTTTCCTGGAAGATTCATCATTCAATGTCACCCCGGTGATTATTGGTGTAAAAGCACACCATATTTATATTCATATATCGCTACCATATCAAAGAACTTTAGGGATGTATAGGTTGTAAAGATGATTTTTTTATAGTTAATTCAACAATTTAAAGGGGTTTTTGCATAAAACGCATCTGATCTACGTTCTAAGTGACCTAAATTTTTGCCTAACAAAAAATTCGAAAGATTTTTAATTTGTTGAAATTTGGTTATATTGATGATCAGTTAACAAGAAATATGAATATTAATTAATTTTAAAATCAAGTTGGGTTTGTTTAATGCATTAAGGGGAGAGTCAATGTCTAAGCCAGAGTTGGGATCTACTTGGAAAAAGTGGGATTTACATGTTCATACACCTGAATCGTTTTATCACAATTATCCAGGTACAAATGATGACGCATGGGAAGCATTCATTAGTGACTTAGAGAGACTGCCCAGTGAGTTTAAAGTTATTGGTATAAATGATTATGTTTTAGTAGATGGTTATGAAAAAGTATTAAATGCTAAGAACAACCAGAATCGGTTAAAAAATATTGACTTAATTCTCCCTGTTATTGAATTAAGGTTGGATAAGTTTGGTGGAGTAATTCATGGGGACAAGGATCATCCAGGTTCAAGCTGGAGCCGAATTAATATTCACGTGATTTTTGATCAAGTTCCCCCAGAATTTATAAGACAACAATTTCTTTCTGCAATTTCTCCTAGCTATAAGCTACTCCCTGGTTCCAACGGCACTGGTAAATGGAATAGCGTCATATCTAGGCAAAGTATTGAAGGTCTTGGTAATGCCATTATTCAGTCAGTTCCGGAAGATAAGAGAGCTCAATATGGCAGCGCTTTAATGGAGGGTTTTAATAATTTAAATGTGAGTGCTGATGGGCTACAGCAAGCATTAAAGAACGAAGTTCTTGCTGGGAAATATATTGTAGCAATTGGAAAGACTGAATGGGAAAATCTCAAGTGGGATGATCATACAATTGCTGAAAAGAAGACTTTAATAAATAGCGCAAATCTAGTTTTCACTGCAGCACAGTCTCCAGATGATTATATAAAAGCAAAAAAAGCGCTCGAGAAATCTACAGTTAACTCCAAACTGCTCGATTGTTCTGATGCTCATTGGTTGAGTTCAGCGGCAGATAAAGATCGCATTGGGAATTGTTTTACTTGGATTAAAGCGGATTGCACTTTCGAAGGGCTATTACAGTCCATTGAAGAGTTTGATGACAGAGTTTACGTCGGAGATAAACCTCCAAAACTTTCTTTAGTTGACTTAAATAAAACAAAATTTATAAATTCTGTTTCAGTCAAAAAGAAAGTTGGTTCCCCTTTATCTGAAAGTTGGTTTGATTTAAATATCCCATTAAATCCAGACCTCGTGGCAATTATCGGCAATAAAGGTAGCGGGAAAAGTGCTTTAGCAGACATTATTGCTTTAATAGGCTCAACTAAGAATCACTCAAGTTTTTCATTTCTAAATCCACAACGTTTTCGAAGTCCAAAATCAAATCCTGCAAGATATTTCTCAGGATCTCTTATATGGAGCGATGGAACGTCATCAAGTAGGGATTTAGACCAGAATCCTGATTCGAGTGATGTAGAGAGAGTTAAGTATCTTCCTCAAAGCTATTTAGAGACTTTATGCAATGAGTTAGGAGACAAAGGATCCGATACTTTTGACTCCGAACTTAGAAAAATTATTTACTCCCATGTTTCTGAAGAAGATAAGTTGGGAAAGACCTCAATGGATGAATTGCTTGATTTCAAGGTAGCAGAGATAAATCAAGCAAGACTGGATAAGAAAAAAGAGTTATCAAAAATCAATTCAGAAATTCTTGACGTTGAAAGACGAATGGACCCTCAGTTCAAGCGTGGTTTAGAAGCTCAACGCCTTACAAAAGTATCAGAACTCGCAGCTCTCGAGGCTGCTAAGCCAGGCCCTGTTGAAGACCCAAACACTTCAGCAGAGGCACAAGAGGAGTCCCACCAAGCAGGACAAGACATACTTAGGCAAGAAGCGAAGCTTCACGAAATTGAGTCAGAGGCCGAAGAATTAAAAGATCGAAAAACATTAGCACTTAAGAAACAAGCCGTTGCTAGAAAAATAATTCAAGCATTAACCAACCAATTTAAACAACATGAGATTTTCTTAGGGGAGTTACAAGGCTTAATACAAGAGTTAGGGGAGGAGTTTTCCGCAGATGATTTTATTTCGCTAAAAATTAACCAAGAGCCTGCAAATAATCTTTTATTAGCGATGCATGATGAAATCACAAATATTGATAATAAATTGCAAGGTCAAGAAGCCGATAGTATTACTAATCGTAGGCTTGGCGTCATAGCTGAAGTAGAAAGTATTAAAAGTAAACTTGATGAACGGCAACGCTTGTATGTTGTTTATAGAGAGAGTTTGGTGGCTTGGGAGCGTCAGAAAAATGATATAACTGGATCGAAAGATAGACCCGGGACTATCCAATGGCTTGACGCTGAAATAGTTTCCTTAGGTGAGTTGCCAAATCGTCTTGCTAGTCTGAAAAGTGAGCGTGCTAATCATACCCGAGATATTCATGGTCACATTAAACAAATGGTTGATGAGTATCAGCGCTTGTATGGAGCTGTGCAAGAGTTTGTTCAGTCTGCTCAAAAGAAAGATATGCAACTGCCTCTGGAATTTCTCGTTCGGATTGAAGAAACCACCTTTCAAGACCAGTTTTTAAATCGTATCAACCGACAAGTTAGAGGGTCATTTTCCGGTATTGAGGAGAGCGCTTTACTGTTACGTAATAAGATACATGAGTCGCAATTTGATACTGCTGAAAGTACGATGAATTTCGTAAGTATGATCGATGATATGTTACATGTTGATTATCGCGAAGGAGTTGCAGTTCGTGAAACTAAGCTTATCGATCAACTAAGGAAAGGAGGCGATCCGCAGGAGTTGTTGGATTATATTTTTGGCTTGGATTATCTTTCTCCTCGCTACTCTTTAACTTATGACGGCCAAGAAATAGGACAGTTATCTCCAGGCGAGCGTGGGTTACTATTACTCGTTTTCTATTTGCTTGTAGATAAAGAAGATATTCCAATAGTTATCGATCAACCAGAGGAAAATCTCGACAACCAAACTATCTTTAGAGTACTCGTAAAATGCATTAAGGAAGCTAAGGATAGGCGTCAAGTTATCATGGTGACGCACAATCCAAATCTAGCAGTTGTATGCGATGCTGAGCAAATAATTTTTGCGTCTTGCAATAAGCTCGAGGGTAAATTTGAATATGAATCTGGTGCTATTGAGCGCGAAGAAATTAAAAATAAAGTAGTAGAAATACTAGAAGGAACAGAGCCAGCATTTAAAAACAGACAATCAAAATATAGATTGCATTAACAAAAAAAGAATTAATTGCTATTAGATGTAGCTCGTAAGCCCTATTTTCGAGCAGTAAGTTTTTGATAGTATCCTTTTTTGAAATTGCCACTTCTGGAGAACTAAGGGAATAGAATGGTTAATGATGGTTTGTCATGGATTTTTCAACTGATAGCAGCTGGTGGTGGCGGTGCTGTAATATCGTTTTTACTATTTCAGTATTTAGGTAAAAGTTGGCTAGATACAAAATTTGCTGAGAGACTGGCTGCTTTAAAACATCAACATAACCTAGAAGTTACTAGACTTAGAGTTGAAATTGACTCAATGCTGAATGGGGCGTTGACGATGCAGAAAAAAGAGTTCGAATTATTGCCAATGGCATGGGGCTTGTTTGAAAAAGCTTATAGTCAGATTGAGTATGTCACATCACCATTTCAAACCTATGCTGACAGAGGTGGCCCCGTTTAGTTGGACAGAATCTTTGAAGTTTTAAGTGAAATATCTTGCGATTCTGTTTAAGCTGCCTTGGGTGTTGCGGGCAGGTGTTTAAAGTAAAACTCATCCGGC
>NZ_JAVCAP010000022.1 GCF_030769565.1 Methylophilus aquaticus
AGGTAGAACCATGATTGCGAGAACTGGGCATGCTGCGCTCCGAAAGGCGCTCTATATGCCGGGGATGGTGGCTTTGCGACATAATCCTGCGCTTAAGGTGTTTGGTGAGAGAATGCGGTCAAACGGGCTGGCACCTAAAGCGGTGATCGGCGCGGTGATGCGAAAATTGGTGCATTTGATTTACGGGGTGATTAAATCAGGCAAGTCTTTTGATGCGGAAATTCCTCTCAAGGGACTTGCAATTCAAGACGGTATCTGACCCCGTTGCTTGGTTATAATTTATGGCGTGGTGAAGTCAGGCAAGCCTTTTGATGCAGAAATTTCGCTAAAGGGGCTTGCAATTCAAGACGGTATCTGACCCCATCGTTTCGTTAATATGTTCAACTGTCGCCCACAACGATGGGTACTCACTGCTTTGATCTAACACCATGCGCACTGCGCGCGCTTTGACTTCCGGGGAAAATTTGTTTGTGCTCTTCATTTTGATATTCTCTCATCTTAAAGAGCCTCCTCAAATGTCGGGGCGATTCAAAAGAGACATCCAAAAAACACCTCCGCCAATTGCACCGTAAACGGCAACTTCACTCCAGTAGAAAAAAAGTGCAGGCCAATTTTCCCAAACTATGAATCCATTGAGCCAGAGGTCATGCCCCCCAACTCTAAGATGACTAAATGACGATGGCTCATGAGTAACACTCCAAATTACTTGAGCAACAAGCAATATAAAAAATGGCACAAGTGTACATGTATAAATATTGACCAGCCCCCAATAACGGATCAGTAGATAAAAAGTAACAATTAAAAGAATAGCTGCAGTAAGAGTAACTGGGATCGAAAAAATAAAAAGACCTAACAAAGTCCGAAGAATAAGCTCATAATCAATCACGCCTTCTTCCATAAAAGAAATGTTACTTATAGTCAATATGGAGAAAAATAAACTAGCAGCGAATGCAGCAAAAATTGTTGCTAGTAATTCTTTCTTAGAGAGAGTAAAGAATGCCAGATTCATTTGTTAAGAAACCAATTCCTAATTTGACCATCAACCTTTCCCCAGCCACCTTTCTGAACCCACTCATCGTTTAAACTCTTCCATCCGCCACTTCCCGCACCATAAGTCTGAACATAAACACCAATACTATCTGATTGAACATTTCGATAGACATATCCTGAGAACATGTGACCACGTTGGGCAATATTAAAAGAGGTGGACCCGTTTATTTGGACAGAATGTTTGCTTTTTTAAGTGAAATATCTTGCGATTCTGTTTAAGCTGCCTTGGGTGTTGCGGGCAGGTGTTTAAAGTAAAACTCATCCGGCGTCAGCCTGTCAAGCGAACTGTGCGGGCGGGCGCGGTTGTATTTTGCGATGTATCTTTCCAGCCCTTGTTTCGCTGCAGTGACGCTGGCAGAAGCATGCAGGTAAACCTCCTCGTATTTTATTGAGCGCCACAAGCGTTCTACAAACACATTATCCCGCCAACAGCCCTTGCCATCCATGCTGATTTTGATGTCATGCGCCTTGAGCAAGCTGGTAAATTCCAGGCTGGTAAACTGACATCCCTGATCCGTATTAAAGATTTCAGGTCTGCCGTATTTCTGAATCGCCTCATTCACGTCTTCTATGCAGAAATCTGTGGTCAGTGTATTGGATAGCCGCCAAGATAATACCCGACGACTGGCCCAGTCTAAGACGGCAAACAGATACACAAAGCCTCGCTGCATGGGAATGTAGGTAATATCGGCTGCCCAGACATGGTTTGATCGGTGAATGCTCAGACCACGCAACAGATAGGGATAGACTGGATGCTTGGGATGTCGCTTGCTGGTGTTGGGTTTGCGGTAAATGGCTTCCATCCCCATGCGCCGCATCAGCGTCTGCACCCGTTTGCGTCCAATGGTGGGGGAGTCACCACGGCGCAGCAAATCACGTAGCATGCGGCTGCCCGCAAATGGATATTCCAGATGCAGCTCATCCATGCGGCGCATGACGGCTAAATTCTCTTCTGTAATCTCCACCGGCTGGTAGTAGGCCGTGGAGCGAGACAATTGCAGCAACTGACATTGCCTGCCGACTGGCATTGAGTGGGTGCGATCTATCATCGTCTTGCGCTCAGCAGTCCCGCCCGTGCGAGCGCGCTTTCTAAAAAATCATTCTCCAACGATAGTTGTCCAATCTTGGCATGCACAAATCAATGGGGTCAGGTCTTGCAAAACAACACAAGTGTGGCATTGAGATATTATCGGTCACAATAAAAGTTAAAGCTCTCTATCTTTCCAGCCAATTTTCAACCTTCAAGCCGTGAATGCGATCAAACTCTCGCAGATTATCCGTAATTAGCGTAAGCCCCAAACTATAAGCTTGTGCAGCGATCAGCAAATCATTCATGCCTATCGTTTGGCCTGATGCTTCCAGTTCAGCGCGGATGCGTCCATAGTGGGTATCTGCGGGTTTTTCTAATGGCAGTACCGGGATGGTTGCGAGCAGATTCTCCACTTTTTCTGAGAGTTTGGCTGATCCTTTTTTTGCGCAACCATAGCGTAGTTCGGCGGCGACGATAATGCTGGTGGAGATGTATTTGGCATCCACTTGCTCAATATGGCGAGCGGCCGCGCCTGAAGGGTTACGGATCAGATCGCTGATAATGTTGGTGTCTAGCAAATAGCCATTCAAAATATGTCCTCCGGCTTGGCGGGCATATCGTTAATAGGTGGGAGTTGATCTTCTGCTGCGAGTGGTGGCTCTTGTCGCCATTCGGCCAGTAATTGGGCGAGATTGGCTGGGCGTGGCACTGGCTCAATAATCAGTTTGTCACCCTCACGGTGAATCAGCACGCGATCACCCGGTAATTCAAACTCAACAGGAATGCGCACGGCCTGGCTACGGTTGTTGCGAAAAAGCTTTGCTTCTTTAGGTGGGGCGGCTTTGGGTAAAGTAGACATGGCAAAATTTCCAGTTGGCATATGCAAATAGTATATGCCATTTTTTGTGCACGTCAAACTTAGATCTTTTTAAGGTCACTGCATATTTAGGGATAGAGTAAATCAGCAACTTCAAATCTTGAGCAAATGTTAATTACATAAGCAGACGGATCCTTCTAAGATTGCATTACAAATGAATTACATGTGAGGTGCCTGATGAAAACTGCCACGATTCCTGCTTTGCGGGTAGAGCCAAAATTACGCGATGCGGTTGAGGAAGTATTGGCTGAGGGAGAAACGCTTTCAAGTTTTATGGAAGAGGCGTTAAGGGCGAACATTCTGCGCAGGCAGCATCAGCAGGCATTTATCACTCGAGGTTTGGCTTCTGCCGATATCGCGCGCCAGAATCAGGAGTATTACAGCGCTGAGGCGGTGTTGGATGAATTGCAAACGATGCTGGATGAGACCAAGCCTTGAGTTACCGGGTACGGTTTACTAAAGAGGGGCGGGAAGATTTAAAGCGTTTGTATGCATTTTTACTCTCTAAAGATAGGGCGGCTGCCGAAAAGGCCTTGAAAGGTATTCATCAGGCCATTGAGGCAGTGACGCTTTTTCCATACACATGCCGCAAAGCGTTGGAAGATAACGCTTTTTTGCGCGAGTGGGTGATGAGCTTTGGTGCTTATGGTTATGTGGCATTGTTTGAAATCGAAGAGCCAGACATCATCACGATTATTGCAGTGCGTCATCAGCGTGAAGATGATTTTTATTAGAGATTTAAGTCTTAAGGCTGGATAAATCCGCTGGCCTGCTTGTCAGAGTTTGCATGCAAACACAGAAACGCCAGATAAATCCTAGAAAACTGCTACATTCCAAATGGACAGCGGTAAAACCAGTGAACAAAGAAAAGCATTTTATGGTGACCAGGCTGATGATGCCTGACCTTGAAACGCAAGTAATCACGGCAGTGGAAATTGAAGCGGTGATGACCGGGCGCAGGCAGGAAATGCCCTGGCGTGATTTGCAAAATACTGAGTTGTGGAAACAAGGGTGGGTGCAGTGAAAAATGTGGCAGTGATTGGTGCGGGCATGGCGGGGTTGGCGTGTAGCCAGACCTTGCAACAAGCTGGTTTTTTGGTGACGGTATTTGAAAAAAGCCGTGGTCCTTCTGGCCGTGTATCTACGCGCGCGGGTGAGGGCTGGCAATGTGACCATGGTGCGCAGTATTTCACGGTGAGCCAGCCAGAGCGAATAACAGGGGTCAGGTCTTGCAAAACAACACAAGTGGCGTTGAGATATTATTGGTTAGAGTAAAAGTTAAAGCTCTCTATCTTTCCAGCCAATTTTCAACCTTCAAGCCATGAATGCGACCAAACTCTCGCAGATTATCCGTTACCAGTGTCAGGTTCAAACTATAGACTTGTGCAGCGATTAGCAAATCATTCATGCCTATGGTTTGCCCGGATGCTTCAAGTTCTGCGCGGATGCGTCCATATTCGGTATCTACTGGGTTCTCTAATGGGAGTACTGGGATAGTTGCGAGTAGATTCTCCACTTTTTCCGTGAGCTTGGCTGATCCTTTTTTTGCGCAGCCATAGCGCAGTTCGGCGGCGACGATGATGCTGGTAAAGATGTCTTTGGCTTCGATCTGTTCAATATGTCGTGCGGCAGCGCCTGCTGGGTTGCGGATCAGGTCGCTGATGATGTTGGTGTCTAGCAAGTAGCCACTCAAAATATGTTCTCCGGCTTGGCGGGCATATCGTCAATGGTGGGGAATTGATCTTCTGGTGCAAGTGGCGGTTCTTGACGCCATTCTGCCAGTAATTCGGCGAGATTGTCGGGGCGGGTGACTGGTTCAATAATCAGCTTGTTGCCTTCACGATGAATCAATACGCGATCACCCGGTAGCTCAAACTCAACAGGAATGCGCACTGCCTGGCTACGATTGTTGCGAAAAAGCTTTGCTTCTTTAGGTGGGGCGGCTTTCGATAAACTAGACATGGCAGAATCTCCAGTTGGCATATGTAATTAGTATATGCCATTTTTTGTGCACTTCAAACTTAGATGTTTTAAGGTAAGAGCATATTTAGGGGTAGAGTAAATCAGCACGTTCAAAACTTGAGCAAATGTTAATTGCATGAGCAGGGAGATTCTTCTAAGATTGCATTACAAATGAATTACATGCGAGGTGCCTTATGAAAACTGCGACGATTCCTGCTTTGCGGGTAGAGCCAAAATTACGCGATGCGGTTGAGGAGGTATTGGCTGAGGGCGAAACGCTTTCGAGTTTTATGGAGGAGGCGTTAAAAGCGAACATTATGCGCAGGCAGCATCAGCAGGCATTTATCACTCGAGGTTTGGCTTCTGCCGATATCGCGCGCCAGAGTCAGGAGTATTACAGCGCTGAGGCTGTGTTGGATGAATTGCAAACCATGCTGGATGAGACCAAGCCTTGAGTTACCGCGTACGGTTTACTAAAGCGGCGCGGGAAGATTTAAAGCGTTTGTATGCATTTTTACTCTCCCAAGATAGAGCTGCTGCCGAAAAAGCCTTAAAAGGCATTCATCAGGCCATTGAGGCGCTGATGCTTTTTCCATACACATGTCGAAAAGCGTTGGACGATAACGCTTTTTTGCGCGAGTGGGTGATCAGCTTTGGTGCTTATGGCTACGTGGCATTGTTTGAAATTGAAGAGCCGAATATCATCACGATTATTGCAGTGCGGCATCAGCGTGAAGATGATTTTTATTAGCGATTTAAGTCATAAGGCTGGATAAATCCTCTGGCCTGCTTGTCAGAGTTTGCATGCAAACACAGAAACGCCAGATAAACCCTAAAAAACTGCTACATTTCAAATGGACCACAGTAAAGCCAGTGAACAAAGAAAAGCATTTTATGGTGACCAGGCTGATGATGCCTGACCTTGAAACGCAAGTAATCACGGCAGTGGAAATTGAAGCGGTGATGACCGGGCGCAGGCAGGAGATCCTCTGGCGTGAATTGCAAAATACTGAATTGTGGAAACAAGGGTGGGTGCGGTGAAAAATGTGGCGGTGATTGGTGCAGGCATGGCAGGGTTGGCGTGTGGCCAGGCCTTGCAGCAGGCAGGGTTTTTGGTGACTGTGTTTGAAAAAAGCCGTGGTCCTTCTGGCCGTGTATCTACGCGCACGGGGGAGGGCTGGCAGTGTGACCATGGTGCGCAGTATTTCACGGTGAGCCAGCCAGCGTTTGCCACACAGGTGCAACGGTGGTTGCAGGCAGGCGTGGTGGCCGAGTGGCATGGGCGTTTGTTTGAAACTGATGGCGTGCAATTTTCGCCCAAGCAGTCTGAAAAAGTGCGCTATGTGGGCGTGCCCAAGAATACCGCCCCGGCACGGGAAATGGCCGGGTTGCTGGAGGTGGCGTTTGAACACACCGTGACAGGTTTACGCATGCAGGCGGGTAAATGGCATGTGCGCAGCCAGGCACATGGTGAGTATCCGGAAACCTTTGACCAGTTGGTGCTGGCGATTCCCTCACCGCAGGCGCATGCCTTGCTGGCCGCAGAGGCGTTGCCTTTTACTGATCTGGCTGGTGGGGTAAAGATGCGTGGTTGCTGGGCGTTGATGGCCCGTTATCCGCAGGCGCTGGATTTGCCGTTTGACGGGGTGTTTGTGAACAGCGGCCCTTTAAGTTGGGTGGCGCGTGACAGCAGCAAACCGGGGCGTTTGCCAGTAGAGGGTGCGACCCAGGAAGTGTGGGTATTGCACGCCAGTGCGGAATGGTCAGAAGCCAATATTGCGCGCGAAGCTGAGGCCGTGGCCCCTGAATTGATAGCTGCGTTTATCAAGCTTGGAGGCACCATCCCTGCTGAATACAGCATACATCGCTGGCGCTATGCTGATTGTGCTGACTATGTGGATGCAGGCTTTATGTGGGATGCTGATGCTCAGTTGGGTTTGTGTGGCGACTGGCTGAATGGCGGCAAGGTGGAAGGTGCCTGGATGAGCGGTTATTTGTTGGCCAGCAGGCTGGCACAGAACACGGGGCACAGTGTGACTTGTGCCTGATTCAGGTGCGGTCTGCTGATTCCAATGCCAGTGTGGGCATGATCCATTTGCGGAACATAAAGGGTGTGATCATGGTGGTGACCACGCCCATGATAATCAGCACCGAGAACAGGTCTTGCCCGATAAATCCACGCTCATAGGCAATGCTGGCGATGACCAGCTCCATCACGCCGCGGCCATTGAGGATAAAGCCTATGCCCAGCGCATGGCTCTTGGGCAGGCCGATCAGGCGGCCACCCAGCCAACCAGCCAAGACTTTGGTGGCGATGGAAACCACCAGTACCACGGCTACAAACCAGAAAGAATCAATAATTTCCACTTTGAATTCCAGCCCCAGTGTGGCAAAAAATACGGGTGCCAGAAAGCCGCCTGTAATCGAGCTCAGGGTCAGTTCAAGTTCATTGTAGCGTGAGGCGAGAAAAAAGGTGCGATCAATGAGCAGCGCGCCAAAAAAAGCGCCAATAATAAAGTGAAAGCCCAGCGCGGCGCTGACCGAGCCGAAGATCAACACAAACAGCAGCAGAATGCCAAACAGGGCCTCGTTACCAATGATATCTACCAGTTTTTCTGACAGGCGCTCAATATGCACTCCCATTTCAATCAGCTTTTGCAATAACATATTAAAGCCTAGGATGAGCGCACATAGCAGCACCAGTTTCCAGCTGGCATGAAAAATGGAGATACCCACCGCTTGCAGCGATTTTTGTTCTGGCAGGTTGAGAATCACCCCCAGCGCAAGCAAGGCGGCAATGTCATTAAAAATTGCGGTGGCTACCGAATAGCGTGCAATGTCAGAGCCCAGTAGTTTAAAGCTTTGCAGGATGCTCACGGTGACAGGTAAGGCCGTAATCGACACACAGAGCCCCAGAAAAACCGTACGTGTGACATCCATGCCAAAAGTAGCGCCTACCAGAATGCCTCCGGTAAGCGGCAGGATAAAACCGAGCAGGGCGATCACGACACCTTTGCCGCGCATGGAGTCAATCACTTCCTTGAAGTTCATTTCCAGCCCTGCTGACAATACAATTAAAAATACAGCGAATTCTGAAATGCCGGAGAGTGCGGGCGAGGGAGTGATGAAGTTGAGCAGGCTCGGCCCTAATACCACACCGGCCAACATTTCACCGATGATGGCTGGCTGTTTGAAGCGGCGGAAAATCTGTCCGAACAGGCGGGCAATGACAATAAGAATAAGCAGGCTGGTGAGTAATGGCATTGCAGTTTTTGAATCGTTTCTTAATATACCCGACAGGCATTGTAGCGAGAAAGGTGTTTTGCCGTATGTTGACCTGGTTGTGCTTGAGTGGAAGCCGCATCTGGCTGAGGCTTTAGTCTAAATGATTCTGGGCGCCGTGGCACAAACTTGATAGAAAACTGCCTGTTGAACTCAAGGTTTAGGGAATAAATCCCGATTGGGTGGCTGATCACAACAGGATGGATTACGCTTAGGAGTGTAGTGCATGCATCATTTCTTTGCGGTCTTTACGCGATCGTTTATCTGCATACATCCGTTTATCTGCAATGCGCATCAGTTCGGTGGTTTCCTGCGCTTCGTGCCCAAACACGATGCCCATGCTGGCACCAGTGCCATTAAAGCCCTCATTTTGTAACTGTTTGTTAGTATATTCTACCTGGTGCTGGCACCATTCGACGTCATCTTCGTAGCATACAATGGCAAATTCATCGCCCCCGAGGCGATATAGTTGGGCATTGTTATCCAGTTTTTCAGAAAGATAACTGCTGAAGTGCTTGAGCAGTTTATCCCCGACTTCATGACCATAGTGATCGTTGAAAAATTTGAGATTATCCATGTCCAAAAAAATCAGGCAGCCGTGCTTGGGGAAATGCATTAATTTGTTTTCCAAGGCATGCCGATTCGGCATACCGGTCAAGCGATCTGTCATGGCGATGGAGCGGGTATTTTGCAATTCTGCCAGCATGCGTTCTTTTTCCTTCTGCATGCGATTGATCTGGTAGGCGACCAGCAAAGCCAGCAGTACCGCTTCGACCGTTACCGCCAGCAGCCCCAACTGTTCTATGGTCCATATTTGAGTGGTCAGCCGGTTGGCGCTGATGGATAAGCCCCCCAAAATACCAAATACTGTAATCGCAACGAGGTAAAGCTGTGCGGTGATATGTTTTTGCAGGCTTAGCCGTATGCCACAAATCAGGCCAAAGCACAGAAATATGCCCACACCATAGCGGTCCATTTCCAGCATCCAGTTGGGAAACATCAGCGCGGCGACCAACATGGCCACCAGCAAGCTTTGCGCGATCAGGGATAGTTGATAAAGGCGTGGCCGGTTAAACTGGTTGATGCCGAGCAAGTGGCACACAAAGCTGACATAAGCCAGATTTGAAAACAAAATAGGCAGGCTTGTGAGGTAAAACCAGTGCCAGCCCAGTAACTGGCTGAAGGCGCCCAGTGCCGCGCCCTGAAAGATCAGGTTGCCGAGAATAAACAGGGCATACATGCGTTCGGTGTGATGGCCACGGGCCATGCCAATGCCAATGTAATAAGTGAAAATTCCCATCAGCACGCCAAGCATGAGCAATGCGCCAGCGCTACTCATGTTAATACGTTGCTGATAGCTATGTATCTCGCTGACAAACAGTTCTGGTTGAGCCAAGTAGTAAGGCGAGTTGAGGCGGGTAATCAGGTGGTAAGTGCCTGCTGATAAGTGCACTTCTCGACCATGGCGTAATAGAAACGGATTTTGATCTTCACTGCTAATGCCGCCATTGAGAATAATGCGTCCCCCTGAATGGTCTATCAACTCGTGTTGAAAGTGGGCAATGGTCGTGGTGTTTTTAAAATCAATCACATAGCGGCCGGTTTCGGGGACTTTGAGTATGCTGGAACATACAAATTTTCCCCCTTGCAATGGAAGGCTGGCAACGGACATTCCGTGCTGGTCATGGCAAATCGTGGCCAGTATTTGCGGCGTCGCCCATGCAGGTGCCACAAACACGCACCACAGTAATGCCAGTAGAGTAATGCCGCGAAACTGCACTGAATTGTTCCCGATTAATAGCTAAACATCGACGGAGTGTACATCAAAGTGTTGAAGAGCGTGACCGTCGAATGACGTGTAGCGATTGCAATGAATGCAATAGTTTGTTAAAAGTTTTGAGGGGTTGGCATCGCAAAAACATTGCCAGGACGACAAGGTTTTTGCGATGGAGGTGGCGCGAAATTACTTTTCTTCAGTGGCTTCTTTAGCTTTGGCAGCGGCTTCTTTTGCCGCTTGTACTGCATCTTCGGCAGCTACTTTTGCTTCGGCAACTGCTTCAGCTGTTGCTTCTTTGGTGGCTTCTGCCGCATCCTCGGCAGCTTTTTTGGCTTCACTTCCGGCTTCTTCGGCATGGGTTTTTGCCGACTCCATAGCCTCTTCAGCTGGCGTGGATTTTTCGCCGCATGCCACCAGTAAGGTGCTGCTTAATAGCGCAACCAGCATTAAACGCAGTATATGAGTCATGTTGAGTCCTTTGCATAAAAATTGAGTGAGTGAACTTGTTTTTGCAGGCTTATTTAGGTGGAATACGCAATACCTGACCCGGGTAAATTTTGTCAGGGTGGTTGAGCATTGGTTTGTTGGCTTCAAAAATCGTCATGTAAGCATTGGCGTTGCCAAGCATTTCTTTGGCAATTTTTGAAAGGGTATCGCCTTTGACGACGGTATAAAATCTCGCCTCAGGTTCTGCGCTTGGCACATACAACTGATCCTGCACGGCTTCTACGCCAGCCACATTGCCACAACACAACAGCACTTTTTCTTTATTGGCCTGGGTGTCGATGTTGCCTTGCACAATCACCGTGCCGCTGGCGGCATCAAACTTCACTTCATACCCATCGGTGGGTAAATTGTTTTTGGCTATGTAGTTTTGTATGGCTTTGGCCGCGGTGACATTTGCGGACTCTATATTCACGGGTGTAGGTGTTTTGGCTGCAGCTTCTTGTGCTGCTTTGGCTTCACCTGTACCAAACAGTTTTTCTCCGGCTTCCTTGATAAATGCGAATAAACCCATAGCGAGACTCCTGATATGTTTTTGTAAAGTTGGGAGCTTTCATCATAGCAAATTGAGCATCGTAAAACACCTTTTTGTGTAGTGAAAGGATATACGGTTTATTGGCTGGAAATGGCCAGACTGATTTGGCTGGCTAATAAGTCGATATTGTTACCCAGCGCACGCACCAGGGCAGGGTAGCCATTTTCATTTAACG
Source organism: Methylophilus aquaticus (assembly GCF_030769565.1). Lineage (GTDB taxonomy): Bacteria > Pseudomonadota > Gammaproteobacteria > Burkholderiales > Methylophilaceae > Methylophilus > Methylophilus aquaticus. The sequence goes on from NZ_JAVCAP010000022.1 coordinate 11,193, forward strand.
GTGTTTCAAATTTAAAAGCGCGTGACACGACCTTGTGCGTATTTGGCAAGAGAAGCTGCCATTGTCCACTGGCGATAGCATAACCATTCATATGTCCTTGAAACTGATCTATCTTGATATGTAACTGCATGGCCGTGGCAGGTTGGTTTGCCAGACGGTGCATGACTTGTGTATTGGGTAATTGCTTGGCTAGCCTGCTGATGACTGCCCGGTCCAACTGGCTGGAGAGTGCATCGGCCCACAGGTGGTCACGGGTGGGTCGCAGGCTGATATCATCAATTTGCAACACAATCCGGTCAGTGTCCAGAAAGTCAGCCAGCACCACAGGCTGCAACACCAGTATTTGTGTTGCAGACGCTGCCTGTACTGCCGGGCTGACTTCGGGCAGGCTGTAACGTTCTGTTTTAACCGGTTTGTTAATGCTGAGACATGCACTCAGGCTGAGGCAAGTCATGATCAGGAGAAGATATCGCAAACGTGTATCAGGTATTTTCATCATCGACATTATCCTTATTGTCGGCCTTTATTGCCGGGACGGCGCAAGCGGCAGAGGATCATCCCCTGGCTTGCGGTCAAATAAAATGGCATTGGGCTGTTCGTTCAGGGTGCGCACCAATGGTTGCACGTCACGCAGCACTTTTTCCAGCCGCTGCAATGTGGTGGTCAGCTCCTGATAGGCCGGCGACTCTGGCGACAGTCCTTTCATGGTGGTCCGCAGCTCCCGCAAGGTCTGGTTAAGGTTTGCCGGGATCTGCTGTGTCTCGGGCTGGCTGAGCAATGCGTTCACACTTTGGCTCAAGGCGCGGATTTCCTGCATGGTTTGTTCGGACTGCTGCAGGTTTTTATCCAGGCCACTCAGCACGGGTTCGACTTTGAGCCCGTTTAGCTTGTCCAGCAGTTCGGAGAGCTTGTCTTCGAGTTGCGTGATGCCCGTCGTGGTGGTGGGTAGCACTGGCAGCCCCTCGAACGTCAGGCGCTTGTAGCCAGGGTGTACTTTTTTATCCATGGATAAATCGACAAACAGGGAGCCGGTGAGCAGGTTGCCGGATTTTAAGGTGGCATGCAGGCCATGTTTGAGCATGACCGAGAGGCGGCTTTGCCATTCCTTCAGGTCGGCATGGCCACTGTCGGCCAGTCTGCCCGGTTCAAGGTGGATGAGCACGGGGATGGCATAACGGAAATCTTTTTTACGCTCTGGCGAGCTGAATTTCCATGGCACGTTAATCACCGTGCCGATACGGATACCACGGAATTCTACCGGCGCCCCGTTTGACAGGCCGCGTACGGTGTCGTCCACCAGCAGCACATACTCCAGATACTGGTCATACAATTGCTGACGGGCGGATTCTTCATTCTGGAACAGCTCGAATGTGGTTTCCGAGTGAACAGGCTTACCCATGGGCCTGTCATCGGGATGTCCAAAACTGACGCCACCGGCAATCAGTGACTCTATGGTGGGTATGTTGGCCTTGAATCCCTCGGAATCCAGTTTGAGGTCTATCCCTACTGTGGTCCAGAAACGGGTATTTTCGGTCACCAGTACATCGTAGGGGTGTTCGATAAACAGTTCATGCTTCATATGGCGTTGCTGCGGATCAAAGGTGGCACTGACCACGCGCCCCACGCGCAAGCCCTGATAGCTCACCGGGTCGCCCACACGCAATGCGTTGCCTACTTTTCCCGTCAGGTCAATGTGCAGGCCTTTGGCACCATTGAGCGAAATCGGCGGTTGATCCAGCACGGTAAACTGGTTGGTTTCCTCCATGCTTTTGCCAGGTTGTAACTGAATATACGCGCCGGAAATGACGGTGTTCAGTCCGCTGATACCTTCGAGCCCGATACGTGGTTTCACCACCCATAACTGGGTATCGGCTACCAGCATCGACTGTGCCTCGGGCGCAATGCGCGCCAGCACCTGAATATGGCTGAGGTCTTGTGACAGTTTGACTTGTTCAACCAGGCCAATATCTACACTATGCACTTTGATTTTGGTTTTGCCCGCTTCAATGCCTTCGGCATTCGACATCGACAGCGTGATCTGCTTGCCCGCCTTGGTGTAGTTATCATAGATCAGCCAGCAACCAATCAGCAATGCCACAATCGGCACGATCCAGATAGGAGAGACGCTGGCCTGTTTGCGAACCTTGGCCAGCGTGGTGTGTAAAGAGGGTGGGGTGCTATGACTCATGTCTGTTTCCTTGACTATCCCAGATCAGTCGCGGGTCGAAGGCCATGGCGGCCAGCATGGTAATCACAACTACCGCACAGAATGCGAGTGCTGCCGGACCGGGGGTGATCGACATTAAATTGCCTGACTGAATTAAAGCGACCATGATCGCAACCACAAACACATCGACCATCGACCAGCGGCCTATCAATTCCGTCAGGTGATACAGCCGGGTTTTATGCAGGGCATGGGTTGCAGCCCCTTGATAGACTGCCCATGATAGCAGAATGAGTGTCAGCATTTTGAGTACAGGCACCAGAATGCTGGCCACAAAAATGATCACTGCAATTGGCTGTGAACCACTTTTCCAGAATTCAATCATCCCGCCGATAATCGTTGCCGAGTGGCTTTGTCCAAAACTTGTCGTGATCATCATCGGGTAGGTATTGGCCGGAATATACAAGACCACGCCAGTAAACAGTAAGGCCAGGGTGCGTTGCAGGCTCTGCTGTTTGCGCAAGTGCAGCCTGTCGCCGCAACGTACACATTTACCAGTGCCAGAGGCCGACAAGCTATTGATCAAGCCGCATGTCGGGCAACCTGTCATCTGCTGGGCGGCTGCACTGATGCCGAAGCGGAGATTGGCTGGAGGTGCTGGCTCTCCTGCCAGCGAGCACCAAAGCCAGCCGGTGTCTACCGAGCGCGTGGTCATCAAGAGCAAGATGGCAAACAGGCAGTAGGCCCAGAACGAAACACCAAGGTGCACTTCTGCCATGCCCACAAGTTTTACCAGGCTGACCAGCGCCGCGATAATGAATACATCCGCCATCATCCATGGGTGCAGTTTTGTAAACGTACGTGCAATCGGGTCACTGTAGTCGCGCTGGATATCTCGCAGCATCCCGGCTTGCATCATGATCACGCCAGCCAGGTAAAGGGCAGGCAGTACAATCACGGTAACCGCTACAATCGTTGCCACCAGAGGTTGATGCAATATCAGCAGGGCCTCTGCCGTCTGGCCTATTAATATCTGGTTATCCAGGCTACCGGCCTCTACGCCAATAAAAGGAAAGGTCACGGCAATCAGCAGACTGATCAATGCCGTGATCGCCAACGCAATACTGCGCTGCACCGGATGCAGGTGGCGCCTGGCGAGTACATGCCTGCACCGCGCGCAATTGGCCTGTTCGCCAGGGCGCAACACAGGCAACAGGCACACCAGGTCACAGGCAGTGCATGCCCGTGCGCGACGACGTTTTTTGTAAACATGCGTGGTCAATGGGTTTTCTTCACCTTCTGTTATCGCAACAAATGCCTGCATCAGGGTTGCTGTGGTTGACCCGCCAGATGGGGGAGGTAGCGTGTTTCAAGTTGAGAAACTGAATGCGGTGACAAGTTCATTCTAGCGTGAAGCTCGTTCTGGTGCACAGGCCTTTTAATTGAACTCTATTTTCTTGCGCAGCACATTCGATGCATCATAAAAATACGCTTCATAAGAAATACTGCCCACCGCATAGACTTTTTCAATCACAATTTTATGTGCGCCTGCCCGCTGGCCTGCCAGCCACTGCTGTTTTTCAGCAGGTAATGAAGCCAAAGGCACGATTTTTTCGAATTCAAAGCCTTCGTTATATTTAAATTCAACCGTGTAAAACACATCATCCCAGCTGATTTCTGCATCATAGCCTTTGGCCACATGCTGGATGTAGATTGCCGGATTGTGCGCCCTTTGTATATTGATGATCGCACTATTGAACAACACGACGCCAGAAATGACCATAGCCGAATAGCCAATCTTGCTAAACAGGCGGATGGATATTGCAGGAAGCATGCGTTTCATCAGGGTGGTGGAAAGGATGGCTGCCAGCGCAACGATCAGCCCCAACATCAGTACCTTCAGGGTAAATAAGCCAAAGCAGGCATACAAAATCAATTTAATGATATGCAGGATGATTTCGTTTGCCGCGCGCGTGGCAACGATTTGCTCCTTAGACATGCCATAGCGTAAATAAAAGCGGTTAAACAATACGCCTACCGCCCCTGTCAGCCCTGAAATAGCCCCTGCCAGCAAGCCTATGAAAGGCAACAGGTAAGCTGGTGGATGCGCCGCATGTGCAGTAGTGCTTTCCTTTTTAAATAGATATGGCAGGTTGGAGAGCAAGAAAACTGCCATGCATAACTCCACATACATCGGGGCCAGATAACTGAGTAGCCACGCGCCAAAAAATACGCCCGCAATGGCGGCGGGCAAAAACAGCTTGACGATGCGCCATTCAATCTCATGAAAGAACAAGACAATCTTGGTGACTGAACTTACCGATGTGCCGATAGACAACGCGGCTGGTACTTGTGCCGCGGGCAAGCTATACCCCAGTATGGGAATCAGCAGCAGGCCAGCGCCACCCCCGCAAATCAGGCTGATGGAAAACGCCAGTAATGCGGCGATAAACAGCGATACATAAAGCATAGCGACTCAGTAACTCAAGATGTAAAAGGATAACCGTGCAGCTTGCAGACTGTGCGGAATATCGAAACTGCAACAGCGCGCATAGTCAGGCCAGGTGCTGAAAATATGTATAGTATAAAGCCAGTCGATTGACCTAACATGCGACCTAATACTGACCAGAAATAGATGGGTGGGGGTTTTTTTGGATAGCGACGAAAGCCAGGGCGGGCTCATATAGCTCAAGAATAAAGAAAAAGGCCTTGCATTTCTGCAAGGCCTTTTTGTATTTGGCTCCTCAACCTGGGCTCGAACCAGGGACCTACGGATTAACAGTCCGGCGCTCTACCGACTGAGCTATTGAGGAATCGGTACGTCGTTTGAAGGCGCTATAATACTGAGAGGGCTGTCCTTGGTCAACCTCTTTTTCACAAATTTTTTATATTTTTTGATGCTACTATGTAATCTCCAAAAAAACGGGTGCTGTTGATGAAAAAGTGGATTGTGCTGCTTGTATTTGTTGCTGCAATATGGTTGTTGCCGCTGCTGATCCCGCTTGCGCCGTATGTCAGGCAGGCAGAACAACACGCGTCTGATGTGCTGGGTGTTCCGCTTGTCATCGATAGTGCAAAAATCCAGTTATTGCCCAGTCCGCGGGTTGTGGCGCATGGTGTACATGTGGGGGGAGGCAGTGATGTCAGCGTTGAAGAGCTGTCAGTCGTTCCTGAGCTCTCCAGCATATTCTCGGCGCAGCGTGTCATCAGCGTGATGATGGATGGTGTGCTGGTGAAAAAGACTGCGCTCGTGGCATATGATATCGTGCAATCCAGGCTGGCAGGTCGCCAGTCAGATGCAAATGCTCCAGTATTGGTCAAGCAGGTTCAGATAGATCATCTGGATGTCAGTGCTTTGGTCGGGTTGCCGGTGATGCGGGCAAGTGCCGGGCTGGCGGATAACGCACTGCAAAGCTTAAGGTTGGAGACGCATGATCGTACCTTGGTTGCAGACTTGCTCCCTCAGGGGCAAGCGCAGGCGCTTCAGGTCAAATTGCATGATTTCGTGCTGCCTGGACATCGGTTAAAAGTAGATGAGGGGGAGGTGCGGGCAAGCTTGCAAGCCAAGGCGCTGCATATTACTCAGGTTGAGTTGCGCATGCTGGATGGTAAAGTGACCGGGCAAGGCGAGCTTGGCTGGCAATCTAGCGCGAAAGCCAGTGGCAAGTTTCAGTTACAGGGGGTGGCCATGCGGGCCTTGACTCGCACGGGGCGCGGCCCATATCTGAGTGGAGGGTTGTCCGGTAACGGGTCACTGGGGGCGGAGACTGCCCAGCTTGGAGGCTTGTTGGATCATTTGTGGGTGGAGGCACGGCTGGAAGTGAAAGAGGGCGTGCTGCACGGCATTGACCTGGTCAAAATCGCAAAACTACTGCTCAAGCAGGGCGGACAGGGGGGCGAGACTGCATTTGACACCTTGCGCACGCAATTAAAGGTGCAGGGCAAGCGCACCCAGTTCAAACAGCTGGAGTTGGAGTCCGGCCTGATGACAGCCAAAGGCAATGTGGATGTACTCGATGGCAAGCAGCTTGAAGGGGCGGTGACTGTGGCTGTTAAAGCAACGGCAGGTATGCTGGAAGTGCCGCTTGATGTTGGCGGCACTGTTGACGCGCCAACAGTATTGCCGGACAAGGCTGCTGCTTTGGGCGCTGCGGTTGGGACTGCGCTCATGCCGGGGGTTGGCACCAGTTTGGGCATCAAGGCCGGGAGCCAGTTTAAAAAACTGTTTGGGCGTGACTGAAGTATCTTTTAGCGTTTGTTCGCATAAAAAAAGCGCCTGGTGGCGCTTTTTTATTTTGGGGCTGTCAGGTCTTTGAGTATATGACCAGCACCATCAGCTGAGTGCTTTTTCAATGCGATCCAGCGCCTCGCGCAGGTTGTCCATGCTGGTCGCAAACGAAATCCTGAAATAACCTTCTGCACCAAAGGCAGAACCTGGCACTAGTGCGACATTGTGTTGCTCCAGCAGGTATTCTGCGAGAGCCATATCGGAGGCGTCTTTGATTTTCCCTGTCTGGTAGAGGTTGCTGATGGCCTGTCTTGCATCAGGGAACGCATAAAATGCTCCACCGGCCATCAGGCAGCTTAAGCCCGGCATGGCATTGAAACGATTTACCACATAGGTGTGGCGGTCACGGAAAGCAGCCACCATCGGTTTGATGCATTCTTGCGAGCCACTGAGTGCGGCTTCGGCTGCATATTGCGAAATGGAAGTCGGGTTGCTAGTCGATTGGCTTTGCAGGATTTCCATCGCCTTGATGATGTTGGCCGGTCCGGCTGCGTAGCCGATACGCCAGCCTGTCATGGAGTAGGCTTTGGAAACACCGTTTAAGACGATGCAACGGTTTTTGAGGCCTGGGGCAGCATTCAGGATGTTATTAAATTTTTCGCCAGTCAGGTTAACATGCTCATACATATCATCAGTAGCTACCAGTACGTGCGGGTGTTTGAGTAATACGGCGCCCAATGCTTTGAGCTCATCCAGCGTGTAAACCGCCCCTGTCGGGTTGGATGGAGAGTTCAGGATGACCAGCTTTGTGTTGGCGTTGATGGCGGCTTCCAGTTGCGCTGGTAGTAATTTAAATCCTTGCTCAATGCCGCACTCGATGATCACAGGCTTGGCTTCGGCCACCATGGCGATATCAGCATAGCTGACCCAGTATGGTGCGGGGATGATGACTTCGTCACCGGCGTTTAAGACGGCCAGACACAAATTAAAAATGGTTTGTTTGCCACCCACGCCCACAATCACTTCGTTCATGGCGTAATCAAAACCATTTTCAGTGTTGAATTTGTGCACAATAGCTTTTTTAAGCGCAGGAATTCCACTCACCGGTGTGTATTTGGTATATCCGGCATCAATGGCCGCTTTGGCTGCATCTTTGATGTGTTGTGGGGTATCGAAATCGGGCTCGCCAGCCGCCAGACCGATAATCGGACGGCCTTCTGCCTTATACTTAGCAGCTTTGGCAGTGATGGCCAACGTTGGTGATTCTTTAATGGATAAAACGCGTGCTGACAGCACGTTGGCGGCGTCGCTCAAGATGGAATCCTTGTGTGTTGCATAAAGCAAGCCTAAGCCTGCGTAAAAAAATTAAAAACGCATTATTTTACGCAAAAAACCTCTGGTGTGGAAGCATAACCCGAGGTTTTTAAAATGAAAATTGTGGTGTAAATTTTAGTGGCAGCTGCCTTCGCACCCCATGAATGTCTGGTAAACCGGCACAAGTTGCGGGTCAATCTGGCGCAGGCGTGTCTCTACCGCACTCACAGTCTCACCATCCCCCAGTTTTTTAGCCATATGGCCACGTTTGAACAACGCTTCAACAAAATTGGGGTCCAATGTCACCGAGTGCTGGTAAGCCTGGGCTGCTGCGCTGAAATGCAAAAGTTGCTGCTCCGCCATGCCCAGGCTGAACCAAGCATCCGGACTATTTTTTTCACTTCGGGTCCAGGCCAGAGCAATGGTTTCAAGCGCTGCCCAGTCTTGGCGTGATTCTGGTACCGCAGCACGCATGTAGTAAGGTTTTTTGTCTTCGTCTTCCTCCCACAAGGCTTTACCACTGACAGGGAAGGTTTGCGAGACAGGCAAGCTGGCAAGTGTTTTTAACCATTCTACGGGTAGGGCAAAGTGAATGCTGCCGCCATTGCCTGCGGTTTTAAAGGTATTGATGCCGACCAGTTTTCCATCCATATCAAACAAGCCGCTACCACTGGCGCCCATCAGAAACTTTGCGCTGCTGCGTATCATGAAACCGGTTTCAGTCGGATACAGTCCCTGAATTTCGCCGACAGAAGTGATCGGTGCTGGTACGCCATTGGAGTGGCCGATGGCGGTAATTTCCTGTCCGCGCTGTAGGCTGCTGCTGTTGCCGAGCGGGACTGGCTGGAAGGGCATGGCATGGGTGGTGACCAGGCAGAGGTCGTGCCAGGTGTCTGCGCGTACGCTGGTAATCGGATAGCTGTCTTCTCCACGGGAAACCCAGGGTTGTTTGGTGGCGCGCAAGACGTGGCAGTTGGTCACCACCTCGTTTTCTGCCACGACCACGCCGGAGCCGTAGGCCATGCCGCCATCCTGGTTGTAGCCGCGAATCAGCACCACACCAAAGTAAGAGCTCATCAGCGCTTGCTGGTTATAGGCTTGCGTTAGCGTTGAAAGCAGGAGCAGTGTTGCAGCCAGAAAATATTTCACATTAGACCCCTAATCATTTGTGCGTTAATCGTGTTGAAGTGACTCTACTTTACTCAGTAAAGTTCAGTGTACACATTTTTAATCTGGGTACTATATTGTCCGCGACTAAGTGGCATAAAACAGTTAAAATAAGTGAATATTGCCTATGATTGATTCCGGTTGTGATTGTTACGTTTCCTAATAGTAAATACGAGTTGCATCAGCCTTTTCCGCCAGCAGGCGATCAGCCGCAAGCCATCGAGAAATTGACTGCCGGCATTGAGTCCGGCCTTAAATTTCAAACGCTGCTCGGCGTGACCGGTTCGGGTAAAACCTACACCATGGCCAATGTGATTGCACGCACTGGCAAACCCGCAATAGTCATGGCCCCCAATAAAACCCTGGCCGCGCAGTTGTACAGCGAGTTCAGGGAGTTTTTCCCCAATAATGCGGTGGAGTATTTCGTCAGTTATTACGATTACTACCAACCGGAAGCCTATGTGCCTTCCCGCGATTTGTTTATCGAAAAAGATTCCAGTATCAATGACCATATCGAGCAGATGCGCTTGTCTGCCACCAAGGCCTTGCTCGAGCGAGAAGATGCGGTGATTGTGGCCACCGTGTCTGCCATTTACGGTATCGGCGACCCGGGGGAATACCATGGCATGGTGCTGCATATTCACCAAGGCAAGAAAATACTGCAAAAAGATGTGGTAGCGCATTTGATTGCGATGCAGTACGACCGCAATGACTTCGACTTTGGGCGGGGTTGTTTTCGGGTGCGCGGTGACATTATTGATGTCTTTCCTTCTGAAAACAGCGAGACGGCTGTACGTATCAGTCTGTTTGATGATGAAATTGATACTATTCAATTGTTTGACCCGCTGACGGGTCAGGTCTTCAACAAAATACATAACTTCAGGATATTCCCATCCAGTCATTACGTGACCGCACGTGAGGCCACTGTGCGTGCCATGGAAACCATCAAGCAGGAATTGCGTGATCGCGTGAAGTTTTACCTGGGCGAGAACAAGCTGGTCGAGGCGCAACGCATCGAGCAGCGCACCCGTTTTGATCTGGAAATGCTCAACGAAATCGGTTTTTGCAAAGGCATTGAAAACTACAGCCGCCACCTGACGGGCCGCCCTTCAGGCTCACCCCCGCCCACGCTGATTGATTATTTGCCGCAAGACGCCTTGATGATTATTGATGAAAGCCATGTGACCGTGCCGCAAATCGGTGGCATGTATCTGGGTGACCGGTCGCGTAAAGCCAATCTGGTCGATTATGGCTGGCGTTTGCCCTCCGCCATGGATAACAGGCCGCTCAAGTTTGAAGAGTTTGAGCGCATTATGCGCCAGTGCGTATTTGTATCGGCGACTCCTTCAGAATATGAAAAAAATCACCAGCAGCAAGTGGTGGAGATGATTGCACGCCCCACCGGACTGATCGACCCGGAAATTATTGTCAAACCTGCGGATACGCAAGTGGATGATTTGTTGGGGGAAATCAAGCTACGGGTGGCGGTTGGCGAGCGGGTGCTGGCCACCACGCTGACCAAACGCATGGCAGAGGACCTGACAGATTACTTATCTGAACACGGCGTGAAGGTACGCTATTTGCATAGTGATATTGAGACGGTGGAGCGTGTGGAAATTATCCGTGATCTACGCTTGGGCGAATTTGATGTGTTGATCGGGATTAATCTGTTGCGCGAAGGCCTGGATATTCCGGAAGTCTCTCTGGTCGCGGTGCTGGATGCAGATAAAGAAGGGTTCCTGCGTTCGGAGCGTTCGTTAATCCAGACCTCCGGGCGGGCTGCGCGTAACCTGAATGGTAAAGTCATTTTTTATGCGAATAAAATCACGCGCAGCATGAAACTGGCGATGGATGAGACCGAGCGCAGGCGTAAAATCCAAACCGCGTTTAATACTGCCAATGGCATTACGCCCAAGGGCGTGACCAAACGCATCAAGGACATCATTGAAGGCGTGTATGACAAAGACGAAGCGCATCGCGAGCGCAAGGCTGCACAGGAGCAGGCCAGCTATGCCAGCATGAGTGAGAAAGAGGTCACTAAAGAATTAAAACGGGTTGAAAAGGCCATGCACGATGCGGCTAAAAACCTGGAGTTTGAAAAAGCTGCCCAACTGCGGGATCAATTAAAAAAGCTCAAATTGCAAGCTTTTGGTGCTGAGATAGTGGATCTGAAATGATGGAAATTAACACGTTTATTGGTGCATTTGCAGCATTCTGCACTACTGTATCATTTATACCGCAAGTCATTTACTCTTGGCGCACGCGAGATTTAAGTGGAATCTCCATGCCCATGTATTTGATTTTTACAACAGGTGTTGCATTGTGGTTGGTGTATGGGGTAATCAATCACGATTGGCCAATTATTATTGCGAATGCAATTACTGTAGTATTGGCTGGGGTGGTTCTTTTGTTAAAATTAAAATTTATGCTGAGTGCAAATTAAAAAATAAAATGATTAGGATATTGCCATGAAAAAGATTACAAAAGCTGTTTTCCCGGTTGCCGGTCTGGGGACCCGCTTTTTACCAGCAACTAAAGCCAGTCCAAAAGAGATGCTGCCCGTTGTTGATAAACCGCTGATTCAATATGCTGCCGAAGAGGCCATTGCCGCGGGTGCCACTGAGCTGATTTTTATTACCGGACGGAATAAACGCTCAATTGCAGACCACTTTGACAAGGCTTATGAACTGGAAGCTGAGCTAGAGGCAGCGAATAAGCAGAAGCTGCTGGATATCGTACGTAGTATTCTGCCTAAAGGTGTGAGTTGTGTGTTTATCCGTCAGTCCCAAGCTTTGGGTCTTGGCCACGCCGTGTTGTGCGCCAAACCTGTTGTCGGTAATGAGCCTTTTGCCGTGTTACTGGCAGATGACTTGCTATGTGGTGAAGTGTCTATTACCAAACAAATGGTGGATGTATTTGAGCAACAGCAATGTTCTGTGCTGGGTATTGAAACTGTCGCACCCGAAGAAACCAGTAGCTACGGTGTCGTTGATGCGATTCCGCAAAGCGAAGATTTGCTTGAAGTGAAAGGCATGGTTGAAAAACCAAAGCCCGAAGAGGCGCCCTCTAATCTGGCAGTGGTCGGCCGCTATGTGCTCACGCCGCGTATTTTTGACTGTCTTGAACATGTCAAGCCTGGCAAAGGAGGCGAAATTCAATTGACCGATGGTATTTCTGCCTTGATGCAATATGAAAAAGTATTGGCCTATCGCTACCATGGTAAACGCTATGACTGTGGCAGTAAACTTGGGTTTATGCAGGCAAACGTTGAGTTGGCATTGCAACACCCGGAAATTGCAGATAGCTTCAAAGCTTATTTAAAAACCTTGAGTATTTAATATTAAAGGCGTTTAAAAGTATGACGACTGTGCAAGCCGCTGAGCATTGGTTGCAACTTTCAGAGGTCGTTTATACGGCCTCTGAAGTTGATATTGCCATTAATACCATGATGCAGCATATGCAATCCACGCTGCCGGATGAGCCGATTGTGATGATGTGTGTAATGCGCGGCGGGCTTTATCTCTCTGCAAGGCTGATGGCAGGGTTGCGTTGCCCATTACAATTGGATTATCTGCAAGCCAATCGCTACCACGGCTTGAGCGGCAGTCAGGTCGATTGGTCCAAACATCCCGATACTGATTTGCAAGGGCGCATTGTGCTGGTGGTGGACGACATTCTGGACGAAGGCATTACCCTTGCAGAGGTGGTCAACTATTGCAAACAGGCCGGTGCAAAACAAGTATTCACCGCCGTGCTCACCGAAAAAGACAATGGCTTGCAAAAACCGTTGCATGCAGATTTTGTTGGGTTGGTTGTGCCGAATCGCTATGTGTTTGGCTGCGGCATGGATGTCTATGGTTGGTGGCGTAACCTGCCGGAAATTCGGGCGTTAACCCAGCAGGCATAGACACATGCTTAATGATCTGCAAAATATTTTTGCTGGCGGAGAAGGAGGGATTCGAACCCTCGATACGCTTTCACGTATGCCTGATTTCGAGTCAGGTACATTCAACCAGCTCTGCCACTTCTCCTGATCTGAAGCTTGATAGGCAAGCATCAGGGTTTCCCGATGACGGGACGCTAGTCTACTATGCGTGAGGGTGAACATTCAATAGAACGCGTTAAATAAATCACGGCACTAAAGGATAATTGGCATCTCTATCGTGATCACCAGTCCATGTGCAGGGGATGGCTTGTTACTTAAGCGCAGCTGTCCGCCATGTTTTTCAACGATCATGCGCGCAATGGCTAATCCCAGGCCGCTGCCGCCAGTGTGTCTTGAGCGAGAGTCTTCAATGCGGCGGAAAGGTTCTAGCATACTTTCCAGCTCAGTATCAGGAATCCCCGGGCCATCATCGCTAATGATGCAATGCACGTGCGCGCCGTGATGTTCAATCGCTAGTGAAGGGTGTTGTGCATAGGTGATTGCATTTGATAGCAGGTTGGTCAGGCATCTTCGCAACAGATGCGGTGAGCCCTGCATGACGATGGCTTTTGCAGGTAGACTGCGGCTCACATGATGACCTTCTTCATCAAAGTCATCGCAAATCGCATTGGCCAATGCTGACAGATCAATATTGCTTTTGTGAATGTTTTCACTGCACAGGCGGGCAAAATCGAGCCCTTCCTTGACCATTTCCTGAGTGGCTGTCAGGTCATTGATAAGGCTTTGTTTGAGTGCTGGTTCCTTGACCTTTTCCAGGCGCAACCGCAGTCGGGTTAAGGGGGTTTGCAAGTCATGGGCAATGGCGCCCAGGATAAATGCGCGTTCCTGCACATGCTTGACGATGCTGCGTTGCATTTCATTAAAGGCTTTTGCTGCATTTCTCACCTCCACCGGGCCTTCGTTTTCTGGCAGGGGCGGGTGTTCAATATTGCGTGCCAGTCGTAAGGCGGCATTCGCCAGTTTGCGCAAAGGTTTGGTTGCCACTGAAGCCACGATCCAGGTAATGACCACCAGACTGAGCAGCACTAACACCGGCAAGAATGGCTGATGTTCGTTTTGTGGTGGCATGGGTCTGCGTCCATAGTGCAGATGAATCAGTACTTGCGTGCCGTCATCAAGATGTGTGTATATGCCCAGGCACTGGCCATGCATTCTATGCGGCTCGAATTCCGGCGGTTCGCCCATTCCGGGCGGTGGCGGTGCAGAGAACAGTCCGTGATCGCTAGGGCGGGGCGGTGGGCGCATACCTCTGCGCGGCCCGCATTCGCTGGAGAAAGCCAGTTGATCTGCGATTTCGGGCACCATCAACCCTTGCAGGCTTGCTAGCTCGGCAGGCAGTGCGGCCGGTTGCTCAGGCGGGCTGGCATTGAGCGTGACACGGCTACCCATGCGGGCAAATACATCCTGGATTTCGGTCCGCTTTTCCGGAAGCGTGGCTTCAAGTATGCGGATAATATTTTCTACACGTTCAAAGGCAAACTGCTCGCGCATTCTCGACTCATTGGCACGAAAGTCACGCTGACCTAGCAGATTGACTATTGCAGCTGTCAGCAGGACGCCCATAATGACAATGAGAAAGAGGCGTACTGACATTGTGCTCAGATATTTGCGCATGGTTGTCTACTCGTTATTTGAGGTAACGCACATCTGCTGTCAGCAGATAGCCTTCGTTACGCAAGGTTTTAATAATTGAAGGTGTTTTGCTGTCCATCTCAATTTTCTGACGCAGGCGGCTGATCTGCAAGTCAATCGAGCGATCAAATGGGCCAGCCTCGCGGCCATGCATTTCTTCCATGAGCTGGTCACGGCTGAGGATGCGGTTGGCGTTGAGTAGCATAAACCGTAAAAATTTGAATTCGGCGTTTGAGAGCGGAATGGCCGTATTTTGCTTGTCAATCAGGGTGCGGTTCTGGATATCCAGCGTCCATTCATTAAAGGCTATGTAGTGCAACACGCCGTTGTCATGCTGACTGGCGGCCAGCTTGCCGCTGGTATCCGGCAGCATGCGGCTGCGTCTGACCAGACTGCGAATTCGAGAAAGTAATTCCAGTGGTTCAAATGGTTTTGCCACATAGTCATCGGCACCGGTTTCCAGGCCCATAATCGTATCCAGCGAGCTGGTGCGCGCGGTCAGCATAATAATAGGCAGGTGATGGTATTTTGGCGACTCGCGCAATTCACGACATAGCTCTATGCCATTGCGTTGCGGCATATTGATGTCGAGAATCACTACATCGGGGACGCGTTGCTGCAAGGCCTGCCACAGTTGTGCATGGTGTGCTGCCTGATCCGTGGTCAACTGATTATCTTGCAAAAAGTCGCACAATAAATCACGGATGGCGTCATCGTCATCAACGACAAGTACATGGATGCTGGATTGGATTTCCGTCATTGTTGCCAGAGTGTAAGTGATAAACCGTTATTTGAACACAAAACCGGCCACGTGGGCCGGTGTTTGATATTAAGCTGTTGTGCGTTTATTTAGGCCGTTTGTGCGGGTGCGGAAAGGCATTGTCGTCGAATACCTTTTTCTGGGTATCGGACAGTTGTGCATAAAAGGCTCTGATCGCTTTGGCGCGTTCAGCCATTTGGCTGTCGCGCTCTTTATCCCAGGCTTCCATGCTGTCCAGACGTTGCAAGGTGTTCAGCTTGCTTAACGCTTCGGCATCAGGATGCCCGGCTTTTTCTGGTGGTTTGATTTGCCCCTGGAAGATTTTCCAGGCATTTTCTTGTTCAGCGGTCAGTGCCAGCTTGCCATGCAATTCAGCCTGATGCTTTTCAAAGTGCTCGGCACGGTGTTCCTGCCATTGCGCTTTATCAAACTTTCCTTTTCCACCGCAGTCATGTTCATGTGCTGCATATGCGATCCCGGATACCAGAATGAGTACACCTGCGATTGCCAGTTTTTTCAGTTTCATCTTGCTTCCTTTTAATCATCATTGCGAATATGCAATGGTGTCATTAAAACACCCGAATGTATCGGGTGTTTTTCTTAAAGCAATCACTGTGTATCGGAATGTATCGTTTAGGCAATGCCTTGGCTGGTGAGGTAATCCTCATAATTGCCGGTAAAATCGACAATGCCGTCGGCCTTGATTTCGATGATGCGTGTGGCAATCGAACTCACAAATTCGCGGTCATGGCTGACAAAAAACAGCGTGCCTTTGTATTTGTCCAGTGCGGTGTTCAGCGCCTCGATGGATTCCATATCCATGTGGTTGGTGGGCTCATCCATCAGTAACACATTGGTTTTGGCCAGCATCAGTTTGCCATAGAGCATGCGGCCTTTTTCACCGCCTGAGAGCACCTTGACAGATTTTTTGGTGGCTTCGGTCGGAAACAGCAAACGCCCCAGCATGCTGCGCACAGTGTTGTCATCATCGCCTTGCTGGCGCTGGGCCGTCATCCATTCAAACAGGTCTTCACCTTTTTCAAACTCATATTCATGATCTTGTGCAAAGTAACCCAGTTTGGCTTTCTCAGCCCATTTGACTTCTCCGTGTTTGGGCTGCAAGTCGCCAGCCAGGCAGCGCAGGAATGTGGTTTTGCCGATGCCGTTTTCACCAATAATGGCCACTTTTTCACCGGCTTCAAACATCATTTCCAGATTGTTAAACAAGGGCTTGTCAAAACCGTGGCTGAGTTTTTTGAGCTCAACCGCATTGCGATGCAGTTTTTCTCTATCGTCGAATTCAAAGCGGATAAACGGATATTGACGGCTGGAAGGTTTAAATTCCTCCACCTTGATTTTATCAATCTGTTTGGCACGACTGGTGGCTTGTTTGGCTTTGGAGGCATTGGCCGAGAAACGTCGTACAAAGTCCTGCAAGTCAGCAATCTGCTGCTTGGCCTTGGCGTTGTCCTTGGCCTGCTGGTTGCGAGCAGCGATGCTGGCTTCCATGTAATCGTCATAGTTGCCAGGGTAAGAGGTGATCTTGCCGTAATCCATGTCGCAGGTATGGGTACACACCTGGTTTAAAAAGTGGCGGTCATGCGAAATGATGACCATGGTGCAGTCACGATTGTTGACCACGTCTTCCAGCCAGCGGATGGTGTTGATGTCCAGGTTGTTGGTTGGTTCATCGAGCAGTAATACGTCAGGGTTGGCAAACAGCGCTTGTACCAGCAGTACCCGTAATTTCCAGCCTGGTGCCACGGCACTCATCGGGCCGTTATGCTGTTCAATCGGAATGCCTACGCCCAACAGCAACTCACCAGCACGCGCTTCTGCAGTGTAGCCGTCGTATTCAGCAAACTCGCCTTCGAGCTCGGCAGCACGCATGTAATCTTCTTCGGTGGCTTCGAGATTTGCGTAAATGGCATCACGCTCCTGCATGGCTTTCCACATCTGCTCATGGCCCATCATCACCACATCCAGTACGCGCTGGTCTTCGTAGGCAAACTGGTCCTGTTTCAAAAAAGCCATGCGCTCATTGGAGTCCAGACTGATATTGCCTGAAGAGGGCTCGAGCACACCTGCCAGAATTTTCATAAAGGTGGATTTGCCGCAGCCATTGGCGCCAATCAGGCCATAACGGTTACCGTCACCAAACTTAACGGAGACATTTTCAAACAGTGGCTTGGAGCCGAACTGCATGGTGATGTTGTTTGCAATTAACATGAAAAACCCTTGTTGAGTGTTGCTGCAATGATCAGTCGTCAGGGTGCGCCGACGACGATGATTACCAATTAAAATGTGTTGTAAATGACGACTTCATCCATGGCCAGTTGGCCACCGCGCGCCTTGGCCGGTTCGAGTGCCTTGCCAACCACCACAAACATGACCGGAACATGGTCTGCAGGCAGGTTAATGAGTTTGGCAACGGCATCAAAATCAAAGCCATCCATCGGGCAGGTGTCGTAGCCCATTTCCTTGGCGGCCAGCATCAGCGTCATGGCCGCCATGCCGCCGGAACGCATGCCTTCATCGCGCTGTGCCTGTGTGTGATCTGTGTAGTAGCCATGAATGGCATTGACCAGATAATCACTGACCTGCTGCGGTGCATTCGCCCAATAGCGTTCGGGCTTTTTCTCCCAGGCTTTCAGGTCGGCGGTCAATATAATCAGCAGCGATGCATCCGTGACTTGTGCCTGATTCCAGCTGACGGCACGGATTTGATGGCGCAGTACGGGGTCAGTGACTACCACAAAACGCCAGTGCTGGATATTAAAGGCCGTCGGTGACAGCATGGCCAATGACAGCAGTTGCTGAATTTCTGTTTCTGTCATGCGATGCTGAGGGTCATAGGCCTTCACAGATCGGCGTTCGATAATGGCTTGTGATACGTTCATGAATACTTTCAATACGCTATGTTTAAAATGTTCAGTTGCAGGGGGCCAGCAGGACGTTGCCACACTGTACTGTCGCCCACTTTGCGCCCCAGCAAGGCTTTGGCCAAGGGGGAAACGTAACTGACTTTATGCTGTGCAATGTTTGCTTCATCTTCACCCACAATCTGAAATACAGATTGCGTGCCGTTTTCGTCTTCCACCGTGACTTTGGCTCCAAACAGGATACTGCTGCGTGGCTGTTGCGCCGGGTCCACCAGTTGCGCTGACTCGAGACTGGAAAAAAAATAGCGCAAATCGCGATCAATCTCGGCCAGTTTCTGCTGCGCATTCGGGTCTTCCTTGCTGGCGGCATGCTGTACACGTTCATTTTCCAGCGATTTCACCATCTCCTGGAGGTGCTGCAAGCCATGCGGTGTCACATAGTTGGCGTGGCTGCTGACCGGGCGTTCCGGCAGGTCCGTGCCCGCATGTTCCAGATCATCTTCTTTGACAAAACCTCGGCTCAAGTTATTCCCACTCAATGGTTGCCGGTGGTTTTCCTGAAATATCGTACACCACCCGGTTAATGCCCCTGACCTCATTGATGATGCGGTTCGATACTTTGCCCAGCAGGCTGTAAGGTAACTCTGCCCAATGTGCGGTCATAAAGTCACTGGTCACCACCGCGCGCAAGGCCACGACATAATCATAGGTGCGGCCATCGCCCATTACGCCAACGGATTTGACCGGCAAGAACACGGTAAAGGCCTGACTGGTGAGGTCATACCAGGTTTTGCCGGTTTCGACATCGACAGTATTGCGTAATTCTTCAATAAAAATGGCATCGGCACGTTGCAGAAGCAAGGCATACTCACGTTTGACTTCGCCGAGGATACGTACTCCCAGGCCCGGGCCGGGGAAAGGGTGACGGTAGACCATGTCGCGTGGCAAGCCCAATGCCACGCCCAGTTCACGCACTTCGTCTTTAAACAGGTCGCGTAGCGGCTCCAGCAGCTTCAGCCCCAGTTGCTCTGGCAAGCCACCGACATTGTGATGGCTCTTGATGGTCACCGCTTTTTTCGATTTGGCACCGCCGGATTCAATCACATCCGGATAGATGGTGCCTTGTGCAAGAAAGGTCGCGCCTTTGTGGCCCGTACCGCTGGCCTTGAGTTTGGCGGCTTCGGCTTTAAACACTTCTACAAACTCGGCACCAATGATTTTGCGCTTGGCTTCCGGATCGCTGACACCCGCCAGTTTGCTCATAAATTGCTCAGTCGCATCGACACGAATAACCTTGGCGTGCAAGCGACCGGCAAACATCTCCATCACCATGTCGCCTTCATTCAGGCGTAGTAAACCGTGGTCAACAAATACACAGGTCAACTGGTCACCAATCGCACGGTGGATGAGCGCTGCGGCGACAGAGGAATCCACGCCGCCCGACAAGCCTAAAATCACTTCTTCATCACCCACCTGGGCTTTGATTTTGGCCACCGCCTCAGTAATATAATCGCCCATAATCCAGTCAGGCTTGGCTGCGCAGATGTCGAGTACAAAACGTTCCAGCATGGCCTGGCCCTGTCTGGTGTGGGTCACTTCCGGGTGAAACTGCACGGCATAAAATTTGCGGCTTTCATCCGCCATCGCAGCAATCGGTGTGGTGTCGTTGCTGGCGATGACGTTAAATCCGGTGGGTAATTCGGTGACTTTGTCGCCATGGCTCATCCAGACATCTATCAGGCCGTGTCCTTCGGCATTGGTAGCATCCTGAATATCACGGAACAGGGCAGAGTGGCCGCGTGCGCGTACTTGCGCATACCCAAATTCGCGCTTGCTACCGGCTTCTACCTTGCCGCCCAACTGTTGCGCCATGGTTTGCATGCCGTAACAGATGCCCAGTACCGGCACACCCAGCTCAAACACCGATTGCGGAGCTTTGTCGGTTTCTTCTTCATACACGCTGGCATGGCTGCCAGACAGAATAATGCCATCAGCAGCAAATTGTTTAACAAAGTCATCAGAGACATCACAAGGGTGGATTTCGCAGTAAACGTGCGCTTCGCGCACACGGCGGGCGATAAGCTGGGTGACTTGGGAGCCGAAGTCGAGAATCAGAATTTTGGAATGAGACATGTTTTCTAACCACAGAGAGCACAGAGGACACAGCGT
The DNA here is from genome assembly GCF_030769565.1 of Methylophilus aquaticus. Classification (GTDB taxonomy): domain Bacteria; phylum Pseudomonadota; class Gammaproteobacteria; order Burkholderiales; family Methylophilaceae; genus Methylophilus; species Methylophilus aquaticus. Next base: position 31,455 of record NZ_JAVCAP010000022.1, read on the forward strand.
CTGAGAGAAGTACTTTCTCTGTGACCGCTGTGTCCTCTGTGGCTTTTAATTAATAATGAAAAAGTCGCGTTAATCAATACGGTAATTCGGTGCTTCTTTGGTGATTTGCACATCATGCACATGCGACTCGCGCATCCCGGCACTGGTAATTTGTACAAACTCGGCCTTATTACGCATTTGCTCAATCGACGAACAACCCACATAACCCATTGATGCACGCAGGCCACCCATTAACTGATGCACTACGGCAACAACGCTGCCTTTGTAGGGCACACGACCTTCAATCCCTTCCGGCACCAGCTTGTCAGCATTCGAGGTGTTGTCCTGGAAGTAACGGTCAGACGAGCCTTTTTGCATGGCACCAATAGAGCCCATGCCACGGTAAGATTTGTAAGAGCGTCCCTGATACAGTTCGACCTCGCCTGGTGCTTCTTCGGTACCGGCAAACATGCCACCCAGCATGACGTTATAAGCGCCTGCAGCAATGGCTTTGGAAATATCGCCAGAGAAGCGTATGCCACCATCCGCAATAAACGGCACACCGGATTTTTCGAGTGCTTTGGCAACATTGCTGATGGCTGTGATTTGTGGCACACCCACACCCGCTACAATGCGCGTGGTGCAAATAGAGCCAGGGCCGATGCCTACTTTAACGCAATCTGCGCCGTGATCGACCAGTGCAAGTGCAGCTTCGGCGGTGGCAATGTTGCCACCAATGACTTGTAGTTTAGGGTAGCGGGTTTTGGCCCATTTGACGCGGTCTAGCACGCCTTGAGAGTGGCCGTGGGCCGTGTCAACTACGATGGCATCGACACCGGCTTCCACCAGTGCATCAATACGCTCTTCAGTGCCATCGCCCACGCCAACCGCAGCGCCTACGCGCAGGCGGCCTTTTTCATCTTTACAGGCCAGAGGATGGTCAGAAGATTTTTGAATATCTTTAACGGTAATCAGGCCTTTCAGCTCGTAGTTTTCACCCACGACTAACAGGCGCTCCAGCCGGAATTTGTGCAGCAGACCCATGATTTCTTCACGGCGCGCACCTTCGCGCACTGTCACCAGGCGATCTTGCGGGGTCATGACGTTACTGACCGCCTGATCCAGGTTGGTTTCAAAGCGTAAATCACGGTTGGTGACGATGCCGACGACTTTGCCGTCTTGCAGTACTGGCAAGCCGGAAATTTTATGTTGTTTGGTGAGGTCAATGACTTCACGGACTGTCATGGCCGGGTGGATAGTGACGGGGTCGATGACGACACCGGACTCGAAGCGTTTGACGCGAGAAACACGCGAGGCCTGCATTTCGATAGACATGTTTTTATGGATAATGCCCATGCCGCCCAGTTGCGCCAGTGCAATGGCCATGCGCGCTTCTGTCACTGTGTCCATGGCAGCTGACAAAAGAGGAATGTTCAGAGTGATTGTTTTGGTCAGTCTGGTACTGAGGTCAACTTCTCTGGGCATGACATTGGAATGCGCGGGAACGAGTAAAACGTCATCAAAGGTCAGGGCTTGTTGCAGCAAACGCATGTGAATTCCTTATCTCCAAAATATAATTATACCGATTTCGTGTAGTCTTTACAAAGCGTTTTGCATTTTTTGGCCTCCTGGTATGGCTGTTTGGCATGGTTTGTGCATGCGTTTTTTTGATCGGATGCGGCAAGCTGTGCGCATGTTTTTGCAGGCTTAAATGGCGGAATGAAATGGATGCAATGCAGTCAGGGATTTGTAAATATATTTTGATGCTGGGGGTCTGTGCATGGTCATGTGCTGCGGGCGCCGAAATATACAAATGGCGAGATGCGCATGGTGTCATGAACTACTCGGATACCCCGCCGCCTGCAGAACTGTTGCCTGCGCAGAAAACCAAACCTGTCGTTGTTCCCACCGATTGGCCATTAACACGTGCTGACACTTACAGGCCGGGTGATAGCACATCTGAAGCGCAAAAAAAGCCCTCTGATACCAAGCCGGTACGTGATGCTACAAATGCTGCTGCAAATGAGCAGTCTGAGGCAGTAGAGGCACTTAAAGCCATGCAGGAGAAAACTAAGGCCCAAAATTGCGCTTCGGCCCGCACCAACTATCGTAATTACGCGATTGGCGGGCGCATGCAAAATGTGAATGAGAACGGCGAAAAAGAATTTATGAGCGATCAGCAGATTCAGGAAGGGCTGGTGCGCGCACAGCAGCAAATAGAAGAAAACTGCCCGCCCGAGTAAAGAAAAGATGTATGGCGGGCAGCGCTTTATTGCTTGCAGGCCTTGTTATGGCAAGACAAGTTTTCAGCGCCTATTTCAAATCCTTGCCTTCGGCAGCCCGTTGACGACGGACTTCCTTGGCATCTGCAATCAGGGGGCGGTAAATTTCCACTCTGTCCAGCGGTCGTAATGGCGTATCCGACTTGACGACTTTGCCAAATACGCCAATCTCGATATGATCCAGATTGATTTCCGGGAATTTCTGCACAATGCCGGATTGTCGTATCGCTTCCAGTGCCGTGGTGCCTGTTTTCACATAGAGTGGCAGAATGAGTTGCTGCTGAGGGAGTGCGTAGGCGACTTCTACCATGATGTTGTCCGGGTGTTTTTCTGGCATTACATTCTCTTTATTTTGGGTATATTTTGTCGGCCTGTTTGACAAAACTGTCTACAAACGTATTGGCAATATGGCTGAAGACTGGCGCGATGATGCGTTCAATCAGGCTGTTGGCAAACACATACTCCAGCCGGAATTCAATTTTACAGGCATCGGCCCGCAACGGGATAAAGTGCCAGTGACCCGTTAACTGCTTGAAAGGGCCATCGACCAGGCTGATATCCATGTGATGCGGAAACTGCTTGTGATTGCGGGTGGTGAAGTGTTGCTGTATGCCATGATAGCGAATATGAATGGTCGCTTGCGTGGCTATCTCCGAGCGTTCGTGGATTTCGCTGCCTCCACACCACGGCAAAAATGCCGCATAGTCTTCTACGGCGTCCACCAGGCCAAACATGGCCTCGCATGAGTGCATTACCAGGACTGTTTTTTCAACGTGTGCCATGTAAAAGGTGTGAAATGGGGATTTGAGTTAAAATGCTATTTTAAGTGATTTAAGCAAGCATGCCAGCGTTATGACCATCGCGCAAAACAAAAAAGCATTTTTTGACTACTTTATCGAAGAAAAATACGAAGCCGGTATTGTGCTAGAAGGCTGGGAAGTCAAAGCTATCCGTGATAACCGCATCAACCTCAAGGAGGCGTACGTGGTCATCATGCGTGGCGAAGTATATTTGATTGGTTGTCACGTCACGCCGCTGGGTGCAGCCTCCACGCATGTGCGTCCTGATGCGATTCGTTCACGTAAGCTGTTGTTGCACAATGAAGAAATTGCCAAGCTGATTGGTAAAGTAGAACGTTCAGGTTATACGATAGTGCCTTTGGATATGCACTTCACCCGTGGACGGATCAAAATTCAGATTGGTCTGGCCAAAGGTAAAAAGCAACACGACAAGCGTGATGCCGAAAAAGAGCGTGACTGGAAGCGTGAGCAAAATGCTTTGATGAAAAACAAGGTTAAGCAGCGCTAAACGGTTTCTCCCATCAAGTGCCTTACTCTGATGGCATCAAGCCTTGCAAGATGGTAGGTATCAGTTCTGGCAAGTCATCTGCAATCATCCCCACACCACATAAGCGCGCAGCTTCGGCATGTATCCAGGTGGCTGCTGCCGCAGCTTCAAGGGCTGGCATTTCCTGTGCAAGCAGGCTGGTGATGATGCCTGCCAGTACATCGCCTGCTCCCGCCGTGGCGAGTGTGGGTGGCGCAGGTTGATTGAGGATCACACGACCATCCGGGTCGGCAATAATGGTTTGTGATCCCTTGAGCAATACAATGCATCCCACGCTGGCAGCGGCGAGCTGAGCTTGCTTAATGCGCTGTTCCAGCACGTTAGCAGGCTGCAGATTAAATAGTGTTTTAAATTCGCCGTCATGCGGGGTGAGTACGCAGGGTGCCAGTATGCTTTTACGCAGCCGCTCCGGTTTGCCGGCAAATACAGTCAGCGCATCAGCGTCAATCACCACTGGTTTGGTCGTTTTTAGCATGCTGAATGCGGTCAGGCGTGTGCTGTCGCTGACACTCGCGCCTGGGCCGATCAGGAGTGCGCCGACCCGATTGTCATTAATGAGCGCCTGTAAACTACTGTCATCACTATAGGGTTTGACCACAATGCTGAGTAACTGGCTGGCATAAATGGGGAACGCGATTGCTGGCACGGCAATCGCAGTAATGCCCGCACCACTGCGCGCCGCGGCCATGGCAGCTAGCCTGGCGGCGCCAGTGACCGGGTAGCCGCCCTGGATCAGCACGTAGCCCCGTGTGTATTTGTGGCTGACTGCATTGGGTTGCGGCAACAGCGATTGCCACAGTGCAGGATGGTTAATTTGTGGCTCAGTCATGCGTTGATTGTATGCTTGCCAGGAAGGCTTGGCGAGTGAAATGCAAGATTTTATCTTTGGCTTAGATTGTAGGCAAGGGGCCTTTACGGTAAAATGTTCTCCCGTCTGTAACAATCTCAAAGTACCTTATCCATGACCAAATATGTATTCGTAACCGGCGGTGTAGTTTCTTCTCTTGGAAAAGGTATCGCGGCTGCCAGCCTCGGCGCCATTCTCGAATCGCGTGGCATTAAAGTGACCATGCTCAAGCTGGACCCCTATATCAACGTTGACCCCGGCACCATGTCGCCATTTCAGCACGGCGAAGTGTTTGTGACCGATGACGGCGCAGAAACTGATCTCGACCTTGGCCATTACGAGCGCTTTATCAGCAGCAAAATGTCCAAGCGTAATAATTTTACTACCGGCCAGATTTATGAAACCGTGATCAAAAAAGAGCGTCGCGGCGAATACCTGGGCAAAACCGTGCAGGTGATTCCGCATATTACCGATGAAATCAAGGCGCATATCAAGCGCGGTGCCGAGGGTGCCGATGTGGCAATTGTGGAAGTCGGCGGGACAGTGGGCGATATTGAATCACTGCCGTTTCTGGAAGCGATTCGCCAGATGGGTTTTGAAGAAGGTAAACATAATGCCTGCTACGTGCATTTAACTTTATTGCCCTGGATTCCGACAGCCGGTGAGTTAAAAACAAAACCGACACAGCACTCGGTGAAAGAGTTGCGTGAAATTGGTATTCAGCCTGACATTCTGTTGTGTCGTGCCGAGCGTGAAATCCCCGAAGATGAAAAACGCAAAATCGCGCTGTTTACCAACGTGGCGTTTGAAGCGGTGATCAGTGCCCTGGATAGCGATTCCATTTATAAAATTCCAGGCATGCTGCATGCACAAATGATGGACGAAATCGTCTGTCATAAACTGAATATCCTGGCCAAAGCAGCGGATTTGTCTGCCTGGCAAAAAATTACCCATGCACAGGCTAACCCCAAAGAGATCGTCGATATTGCCTTTGTTGGCAAGTATGTCGATCTGACAGAATCCTACAAATCGCTGACTGAAGCCTTGATTCATGCCGGCATTCATACCGAGTCTAAAGTTAAAATTCACTACATTGACAGTGAGGATATCGAGAAACAAGGCACCGACGCCCTTGGCGGCATGGACGCTATTTTGATTCCGGGCGGATTTGGCGTGCGTGGAACCGAGGGCAAGATTGCGGCTATTCGCTATGCACGTGAACATAAAGTGCCATACTTGGGTATTTGCCTGGGCATGCAACTGGCTGTGATTGAGTTTGCGCGTAACGTGGCGGGCCTTAGCGATGCCAACAGTACCGAATTCAATCCAAAAGCCGAGCATAAACTGATTGGTTTGATCGATGAGTGGCAAGATGCCTCAGGAAAAATTGAGAAACGTGACGAAAACTCTGATCTGGGCGGCACCATGCGCCTGGGCGCGCAGAGCTGTCCGATTGTGCCTGGCACGCTGGCTGCCAGCATCTATGGCAGTGAAGTCAATGAGCGTCATCGCCACCGCTATGAAGTGAACAATCATTATGTTGATCAGCTGAAAGCTGCCGGTCTGGTGGTTTCTGCGCGCACACCACGCGAAGAGTTGTGTGAAATGATTGAGTTGCCAAAAGCGGACCACCCATGGTTTGTCGCTTGTCAGTTTCACCCGGAATTCACATCCAATCCGCGCAGTGGTCACCCATTATTTACAGCTTATGTGCAGGCAGCACTGGCGCAAAAAGCCAGCAAAAATTAAAGGATTCATGCATGAAATTATGTGGTTTTGACGTAGGTTTAGAGCATCCTCTGTTTTTGATTGCGGGGCCTTGCGTCATTGAGTCCAAGCAAATGGCGATCGACACTGCCGGTCAGCTCAAGGAAATCGCTGCCCGAGTCGGTGTGCCATTTATTTACAAATCGTCTTATGACAAAGCCAACCGTAGTTCGACCAAGACCTTCCGAGGCTTTGGCATGGAAGAAGGCCTGAAAATACTGGATGATGTGCGTGCGCAAATCGGTGTGCCAATTTTGACCGATGTGCATACGGAGGAGCAGGTGCCGCATGTGGCTGCTGTGGTCGATGTGTTGCAAACGCCGGCTTTCCTGAGTCGCCAGACCGATTTTATAGTGGCGTGTGCGCAGTCTGGCAAACCGGTCAATATCAAAAAAGGGCAGTTTCTGGCGCCAGGTGATATGAAACAAGTCGTCAGCAAAGCTAAAGAAGCCAACGGCGGTGCCGACAATATTATGGTTTGCGAGCGAGGCGCTTCATTTGGTTACAACACGCTGGTGTCTGATATGCGTGGTCTGGCCATCATGCGCGAAACGCAATGCCCGGTCGTGTTTGATGCCACCCATTCGGTGCAACAACCAGGCGGGCAGGGGGATAAAAGTGGTGGTCAGCGCGAGTTTGTGCCTGTGTTGGCACGTGCTGCGGTGGCCAGTGGTATTGCCGGTGTATTTATGGAGACACATCCTGACCCGAGCAAAGCCTTGTCTGACGGCCCCAATGCCTGGCCATTAGCCAAAATGGAAGATTTGTTGCATCTTTTGGTCGATTTGGACCGACTGGTGAAAAAAGCCGGGTTCGCAGAACAGACGCTATAACTTAAATTTTATTTTAAATTAGATAAGGATAAATCATGAGCGCTATTGTAGATATTATCGCCCGCGAAATTATGGACTCACGCGGCAACCCGACAGTCGAAGTGGACGTGTTGCTGGAAAGCGGCGTGATTGGCCGTGCAGCCGTGCCTTCAGGCGCGTCGACTGGTACCAAGGAAGCCGTAGAGTTGCGTGATGGCGACAAGAGCCGTTATCTGGGCAAGGGCGTACTGACTGCGGTCGAAAACGTCAACACCGAAATCACTGAAGCCATTATCGGCCTGGATGCCGAAGAGCAAAGTTTTATCGACAAAACCCTGATTGAACTCGATGGTACCGATAACAAGGACCGCCTGGGCGCCAACGCCATTCTGGGCGTGTCTATGGCCTGTGCGCGTGCGGCTGCTGAAGAGAGCGGTTTGCCACTGTATCGCTATCTGGGTGGTTCTGCCTTTATGCAATTGCCAACACCGATGATGAATATCATTAACGGGGGGGCCCACGCCGACAACTCGGTCGATATTCAGGAGTTCATGATTATTCCGGCTGGCTTGCCAACTTTCCGTGAAGCCTTGCGCGCCGGTGCGGAAGTGTTCCATGCACTGAAGAAAACTCTGCACAACAAAGGGTTGGCCACTACAGTCGGTGATGAAGGCGGTTTTGCGCCTAATTTGCCTTCCAACGAATCCGCGCTGCAACTGATTATGGAGTCTATCCATGCGGCCGGTTACGAGCCTGGTAAAGATATTTATCTGGGTCTGGACTGCGCCAGTACCGAGTTCTACAAAGATGGCAAATACCATCTGGAGTCTGAAGGTGCGGCACTGACGTCTCAGCAGTTCTCTGACTATCTGGCGACGCTGGCTGACAAATATCCCATCATTACCATTGAAGACGGCATGAGCGAATTTGACTGGGACGGCTGGGACATCCTGACCAAGCGCCTGGGTAAAACCACCCAGCTGGTGGGTGACGACCTGTTTGTGACCAACCCGAAAATCTTGCGCGAAGGCATCCAGAAAGGCGTGGCCAACTCGGTGCTGATCAAGGTTAACCAGATTGGTACATTGACCGAAACCTTCCAGACCATTGAAATGGCTAAACGTGCCAATTACACGGCGGTGGTGTCACACCGGTCCGGTGAAACTGAGGACACCACAATTGCCGATATTTCTGTGGCGACTAATGCACTGCAGATCAAAACCGGTTCATTGTGCCGTTCAGAACGCGTCGCCAAATACAACCAGTTGCTGCGGATTGAAGAAGAACTGGGTGACGCAACCAGCTATGCTGGTCTGTCAGCCTTTTACCAGTTGTTCAAATAATCCTCGCATCGTGACCATTGAGCGGATGTGCGCAAACTGACTGTGATTCTGATAGTACTGATTGCCCTGCTGCAATATCCATTGTGGCTGGGCAAAGGCAGCTGGTTGCGGGTATGGCAATATTCGCAGCAAATAGAAGCACATGCAAAGCGCAATGAATATTACCGTCTGCGTAATGAAACTCTGCGTGCAGAGGTGCGAGATCTCAAGCAAGGGCAATCAGCCATTGAAGAGCGAGCGCGCAGTGAGCTGGGAATGATCAAGGAAGACGAAGTGTTTTATCAGGTGATTGAGCGAAAAAAATCTCCCGGTTCTCCGGCGGCGGCAGGCGCAGACAAGCCTGCGAATCCAGCCAAGTCGGTGCAATGACAATGTGTGAATCAAAAAATGGCGCGTAAAGCGCCATTTTTTATATCCGCTTAAGGTGAATTGGCGCTAGGTTAATGCATAAGGGGGGGCCACAAACGTGAGCGCTTGTCCTTGCCAGGTAACGACGCCAGCTTCTTTTGATTCGAGACGGCACTCAGCCAGCACTGACCAGCCACCCTTTACATCAGGAGCGACCCGCACTAATTGGCCAGCTTCCTGTTGTTGTGCATCTAACAAGGTGTCTCCAGCTTGAGGTGTCGAGTTGGATGCAGAAAGTTGGGCCACTAAAGTTCGGCGTTTTACTTTACCCAGATAATGGGTTCTGGCGACAATTTCCTGGCCTGTATAACAGCCTTTTTTGAAGTTGATGCCACCCAGCGCATCCAGATTGAGCATCTGTGGCACAAATTGTTCTTTGGTCTGCGGATACACTTGTGGAATGCCCGCCTGAATCTCCAGGGCATCCCACGCATCGGTACTTGAAGGTGTGTACAGGTTGGCAAATTGACGCCAGTGCGTTTCAGCTATCGCCACAGGCAAGATGGCTTGCGCACGCGGCAGGCCGCCACTCTTCGGCAAGCGAATGAGGGTGACTTGCTGATTATGCGATACACCATGCACCGTCTCCGGGATGCCGGGTGTCAATGACTGCAATGCCGGTCCTGCCAGCCCCATACATACAAACTGATCACTGACATCTTCAATCACGACTTTGCTGCGCAGTACAAACATGCGTAAACGCTTGACCAGATCTGGGACCATGGCGCGCGGGCATTGCAGGGTGACGGTGTCTTCAGTTTGCCAGGCGTAAAACAGTGCCAGCAGCCGGCCTTTTGCCGTACAGTAACCCGTCAGTTGAGCGCCTGTATTGGTCTGTTTAATATCGTTAGTGAGCTGCCCTTGCAGAAAAGTCTGGGCATCTTCACCTCTGACTGCAATGAGCCCGAGCGCTGATAAATCAAACAGGCGATTTTCAGCGGTGGACGGATTAAAATGCGCGTAGTGTTGTGCATCTATCCGTGCACCTTGGGTGGTTAAAAATTGCTGCCAAGCAACGCTGGACATAAGTAGAATCCCTTGAAAGTGTATGTGAGGACCAAAGTCCCGCCGCGAGCTGTGATGAAAAAACCTATTTTACCAACTGAAATCCTGATTGCGCTTCATCCTTCCCTATATTTATGGGGGTGGTTGGGCTTTTTTTCAATGTTAGTGGTGGGGGTGCTCGCCTATTGCCTGCCTTGGCCCATCGCGTTTGCGGCCATATTGTTATATGCTATTTACCTGTTGTGGCAATACACCCAGTTGGTTGCAACGCGCCACGAGCACAGCATACGCACGCTGCGGGTGGATGTATATGGACAGTTGTCAGTGGTGGATGGTCTCGGCAGGCGCTGGTTCGCAGAGGTACTGCCCGATACGGTGGTGCATCGGTATGGCTTGCTGATCCATTTGCATTATCTGGATGAAGCAACCGCAGATGAGCAGGGGGTAAAGGAAAGCGCCGACCGTAAGACAAACAGCTTGATGTCACGCTGGCTCAGGCCAACACGCTTATTGATATTGCCAGACCACGCGGATGCCGAAAGTTTAAGGGCTTTACGGGTCTGGTTGCGTTGGGGATTGCATTATTGAAAGTGGTTGTCGTGGGCGACCGCGTCACTTTTGACAAAAAATCTGGATTTAATTTCATTGCGGTAAAGCTTGAGATTTTGCATGATCTGGCGCAGCGGATGGCGACTGGCGTAGGTGCCAAGAATACACAGGCCTGCCAAGGTTGCCAATATCCAGTCAAGCGCCAGCGGGGCGATGTCTCTGCGTGCGGGTTTTTGTGCCTTCATGGCTTGCAACACTTGATAACTGCTATCGCCCTTGATGTACTTGGCATCAATTTCTTTGACGATACTTTCCATATATTCTGAAGCACGTTTAGAAATATAGCGGTCATGTTCCCCAGTGGCCACGTTGTCGTCACGCACACCGAGTGTGCTCTCGGAGATTTGTGCGATCCCGGGCTGCATGGCAAAGCTTTCGTTGGACCAATAACCAATCACCTGATTGTCCTCACTGAGCTTGGGAATGGCGGCACCTTCTTCGCTGCCAATGCCCACAAGAATCCAGTCATTTCCGCCCTGGAATTCGTCCAGATTTTTGGTGTTGAATGCGTGCAGCTTGGGGGCTTCTTCCCCGTCTGTAAAGTACACTACTTGCGCAGGCTCGGACATGCTACGCACGACTTTTGCAGTGACATAAAGGCTTTCACGCAAGCGGCTATTGCCAGACCACGCCATGCGCCAGTCCAAATGCGCAATGGTGTCCTGAATCGCGGCAAAGTTTCGGCAAACCTCGATGGGTGAGTAGAGTGCTGCAACGGAGTTGCCTGCAAATAAGCCGATACTGACTTTGGTGCCGCAAGGCAAGGAAGCCACGACTTCATGCATCATATTCTGCATGTAAGTCAACCGAGACACTGTTTTTCCATGCAGCTTCATATCTGAAGCATTCATGCTTTGTGAAATATCCGCGACCAGCAAATAAGAATAAATGTTGTGCTTGAACGGAATCGTCGGACGCAAAATAGCCCCAAGCAAAAATAGCAGTGCTAGTCCAAGCAGGGCTGAGTCGCGATGTTTAATAAATCTTCTGAGCCATGTATTCATAGGGCAAGCTTTGAGCGGTTCGCTAAGGGAGGGTGAGTCTTGTGCATTATGGCAAGCCATTCGGAATATTGCCCATGATCAGGCCAGGATTATCTGATTCACCGACGCCAGGCGTTGGCTTTTCTGGCAACAGACTCAGGACACGATCATAGTTGCGGCGAGTTCCCCAGTGACTATTGTCGGCTTTCAGTGCGTTTTTATAGGAGGAGAGCGCCTGCGAAAGCAGGTACTCCACTTCATCGCGCGTACTGTTGTCATTGCCACCAGTGACCTGGATGGCTTTCATGAAGAACATATTGCCGATGTTGTGCAGCACAGCGGCCCGCTCAAGCGGAGTGGCCCCATCAATCAGTTTGGTGAATAACAGCGTGGCTTCTTTGTAACGCTCGTTTTTTGCCAGCCAGTACGCCACTGCATACTTGGCTTCAAAGCTCTGCAAGTCGGTTTGCGGTGTTTTGGCACTGGCAATCGCCTGGTTAAAGGCCTCAACCTGCTTGATTCGTTGCCAACTGAATGCCATGGTGACCAGCGATGCCGCTGCCACCACTACCAAGCCTGTCACCAGTTTATTTACGCTGAGCGCCATGTGTTGATCTCCAGATATTTCACAGCCAGCAGGATCGCAATCATGAATATTGCCATCCAGTAACACACGTTGGTGTAGTCGTGGCCGGGAATTTTTTCTTTGTATTGAATCGGTTTCTTTTCTTTGCTGTTGATGTCGGCAACTGCGGCTTCCAGTGATTTGGGATCGGAGGCTTCATAGGCGCTGAATGGCGAACGCAGTGTTTGAAAGTATTGATACAGCAATACTTCGCTCGGCATATGTCCGTCATAGCCACTGGCCGAGTATTTGGGATCAAAAATAGTTGTGCCACCAGGTTGGCGCAATACAATCCAGTACAAGCCAATGTTGTAGCGTTGCAACCAATCGCGCAGTTTCTGTTGCACCATGTCACTGACGCGGCCTGCACCATCCGAAATCAGAATGATGACGCGTGACCCTGAGTCTGGCATTTCTTTGAATAGCTCCACCGAGCTGGTCAGCCCGCCACCAATATTGGTTTGAAACAGCGAGTTGCCAGCAGTGGCCTGAATTGCTGACAAGACGGCCTCTTTATTTTCTGTCAGCGGTAAGACGTACATCGCCGAGTTACTGAACGTGATTACCCCCAGCATGTCATTTTTGCGACCTTTGACAAAGTTGGTAATGATGCGGGCGGCTGCGACGGATTTGGTTTCACCAACATGGCCATCCTTGTCGCCGGCAAACGGGTCGTCCATACTGGCGCTACGATCAAGCACCAGGGCCACTTGCGCCCCCACGCCGGTACGTTCAACCTGTTGCTCCAGGGTATGCGGGCCTGCCAGGCCCAATAGTACGCTGACGATACTTAAGGCCGCCAGTAACTTAAGTAACAGACCAATGGCCTTGGATAGGGGGTCTGGCGGCAGCAGGCTCACCCATGAGTAATGCCGGCTATGTGAGCGCTCCAGCAAGAGTGGCAGTAATGCCAGTGGCAGTGCCCATAACAGCCAGGGATGGTTAAATGCCATAGCCTTTATTTCACCTCTGGAGTTAAGCCACGTTCGCAGTCACGCATGTGGCGACAGAATTTCTTGAGCCATTGTTTGGCGGGTATGTCGAGCTCCAATGCAGTATTCGCATCAAAAAATACCTGGCGTGACAGGCTGAAAAAACGTTCTATTTCAGGTTTCGCTGGTTGATAAGCGGGCTTTTCCTGTAGAAATGTCTCTAGCGTATTGGCAAATACACTGTGCCCGGCCACTTGCTGCATGGCGTGGTGGACTGCTGAAATCGATTGTTGCAGGCCTTCATCGGTGTCCGGCAGTCTGGCCACTTTACGATAGGCTTTGGCAAAGGCGCCACCCATGCGTGGCAGGATGCTGATCGCGCCCAGAATATAGAGCAAGCCTAATGCACACAGTATGAGAATCCCCGCAGCCACCTTGAATGTGGTTTGCTCTCTGGCGGCGCTGAGTTTAAATGGCGGAATCAGCGGGCTCATTTCGTTTTTCAGGTTGACTTCACCGTACACGGAGAGCGGAGAGGTGCGGAAGTTGAAGCTTGGAAAACGTAGCTGACGCATTTCTGTTTTGCCGTTCAGGCGCAACTTGACGATTTCGCCGCGTAATATGGCTGGTTTTGCCACGCGACCTGATTTAAATACCTGATATACCAGGTGAATTGTGTGCACGCTGCGGTCAGAGAATTTCTCTTCTTCAACATCGATACCCGCCAGTTCAATGCCGGATACCTGCCCACGATAACGATGCTCATAACCTATAATCGGTAAGGATTCCTTGATCAGTTCATACGGCTTTTTGACGGTCACGATGATGGTGCGCTCGAGTTTGTCGCCGACCACGTAACCGGCATCCCTTTTTGGGTTGATCTCTTTGACCGTGACATACTGGCTTTCTACCGTCGGCAAAATGACATCCGCCCTGACAGACAATGCCAGGGTCATCAGCATGGCGGCGAACAGGCAGGTAAATAAAAAGTGGGGCGCTTTCATCAATCGCATTCCTCAGGCGGCCACATATTGGTGGAAATACTCGGTCAGCAGATCTGCATCAAACTGATCTTCCACAAAAAATGGCTGCATATCAAACTTCATAAACAGGTCTTCAATCGCTTGTCGACGGGCGGTGAACGTATCCAGAATCCGCTGGCGATATGAAGCGCGTAAAAATAATGTGCGCCGTTCTCCGGTTTCGGGGTCGTGGATACTGGTAACACCAAATTCAGGCAAGTTTTTGTATTCGGCGGTATTCCACAGCACGACAGGCACAATCTGATGACGCAGCATCAACAGTAATGCGGCTTCCAGTTGTGCCATCGGCATATGAAAGTCAGATACCAGAAAAACCAATGCACGCTCGCGTGGCAGCAGGCGGGCGCTGTCCATCAGTGCAGCTGCCCCTACCTCTGGCGGTAAATGGTTTTCAAGACGATCGGCGAGTTCCAGTATGCTGTGTGGTCTGGCTGAAAGCGTGCATAGCCATTCGTCTCTCAGTGCATCATCAAAACCGATAAATCCCACCGGATCCGTGTTGCGGGTGGCGGATTGCGCAACCGAGCGTGCGATCTGTGCGGCCGTGTTCAGCTTGGTATGTGGCAATCCGTATTGCATCGAGCCGGACATGTCGCACATCACGAATACCGGCGTCGCACTTTTTTGGTTAAATATGCGGACATACACCTGCTCCATCGGATCACGGATGGTCTGGCGAATATCAATCCGGCGCGGATCCGGGTAAGACAGCAGGGTGGTGTGCCCGCGAAACTCCATTCCCATGCCGCGCTGGTTGCTCTTGTGGCGACCAGGCCGGCGAGAGCGTGAGCGCCAGCCGATGTGGTAGCTGAATTCCTTAATGTAATCCATGACGGTCCAAGATCAGGTCGATGACTAAGTTACGCGTGTTCTCAATCGTGCATCTTCAATTGCTTATCAAGGCGCGGCAATTGCGTTGGTAATGCCAGTGAGCATTTCGCGCGCAATTTCTGTACGGCGCATTTCATACACCGGACTAAATACCAGGCGGTGGGCAATTGTTTCATGAAATACGGCATGGATATCTTCAGGCACCACCGCTTCACGTTCATTGAGCCAGGCATTGACACGGGCGGCACGCATCAGCATGCCCATGCCACGGGGACTGGAGCCCGAGAGTACCAGTCGTTTCATGTCCACATTGGAAACTTTGACGCCATAGGCCACCGGATCCTTTGTAGCCAGCCACAAGTCGAGTGCGTATTTGCGCAAGGCCGGGCTGGCAGTCACACTTTCCTGAATCACTTTGGCAAAGCTGTTTAATTCATCGAATTTCAAGACGTCTGCCTGCACCTGGCTGATTAACTGATCCACATCGTGAAAGCGGGTGTCAAAAATAAGCGATTCCATAATGTCATGCGCAGGTGGCACCACAATCGGAATTTCCATCATGAAACGGTCGCGCGCAGCCGATGGAATGTCAAATGTTTCTTCTCTTTCAACCTGGTTGCGGTCTGCAAACACCAGCATGTGCGGGAAGTAATGCTCTTTGTTGAAAGCGGTCAGCGTACGCTCAGCCATGACGCGCAACATGAGCGAGTGTACTTGCGGACGGGCGCGGTTGATTTCGTTAAAGAAGAAAATGGACAAATCTTGGCCAGACATTAACAGCGGGCCGGGACTGACGTGCGGTTTGCCATCTTCGCCCAGATAGGTGTGATACACCAGGTCATTTGGCATCAGGTCGATGGTGCCTTCAATCCGCTGGTAACCACCGCCAATGCCACGTGTAAATGCGCGTAACAATGTGGTTTTGCCAACCCCGACATCCCCTTCAAGCAATACGTGGCCGCGGGCAAACACGGCAATTGTGATCAGGCGCACAGGATTTTCTTGTCCTACCACCACGTTGTTCACTTCTGATTCAAGTTTGAGCGCTTGCGCACGCCAGTCAGCTAGTTGTTGATCACGCATTCCTGATTTCCTGAGGGTTAACTATGAGGTTGTTACAAAATTGTAACCGGTCTGTCATTAAAACGCATCTTACCTGCAATTAATTTAAAAGTATACAGGTCTGTATACTTTTGACAAAAAGCTTTCACTAAATGCAATTTCCAGCGAAAATAGCGTTTTGTATAAAAATATAAAGATTTTCATGAGCAGACAAAGCAGTTTTAGCAAAGAAGAATTATTGGCTTGTGGGCGTGGAGAAATGTTTGGTGAGGGGAATGCCCAGTTGCCATTGCCGCCAATGTTGATGTTTGATCGTATTGTCAAAATTTCTGATGAGGGTGGAAAGTACGGCCAGGGAGAAATCATTGCCGAGCTGGATATTCGTCCTGATTTATGGTTTTTTGAATGTCACTTTACCGGTGATCCGGTCATGCCTGGCTGTCTGGGTCTGGATGCAATGTGGCAGTTGGTCGGCTTCTTCCTGGGTTGGAAAGGTGGCCTTGGACGTGGCAGGGCGCTGGGCGCTGGAGAGGTGAAGTTCACTGGCCAAGTGTTGCCAAAAGCCAAGCTGGTGCGCTATCACATCGATTTGAAGCGCGTCATCATGCGTAAACTGGTGATGGGGATTGCTGACGCGCGTATGGAAGTCGATGGCCGCGAGATTTATAATGCCAGTGATTTGCGTGTTGGTTTGTTTACCACCACGGACAATTTCTAAAAGCAAGAGGAGGCGCAATGCGTCGCGTAGTGATTACTGGATTTGGTATCGTATCAAGTCTGGGTAATAACAAACAGGAAGTACTGGAAAGCCTGAAAGCAGGCCGTTCCGGTATTACCTATCAGCCGGAATATGCGGAGCATGGTTTGCGCTCGCATGTGGCCGGGTCTATTAAAAATCTTGATGTCGACACTTTGATTGACCGCAAGTTGCTGCGTTTTATGGCCAAGGGGCATGCGTACGCATGGCTGGCCATGCAGGAAGCGATTGCTGACGCGCAACTGCCCGGAGAGTTGGTTTCGAATGTGCGTACGGGCTTGATTGTGGGAGCCGGTGGAACGTCTACCGAAAGCATGCTGGAAGGCACCAACACACTGGCTGAAAAAGGCATTCGTCGGGTGGGGCCTTATATGGTCACCAAGACCATGAGCAGCGGGATTGCTGCTTGTCTGGCGACTGGTGCGAAAATCAAGGGCGTCAATTACGGCATCAGCTCTGCCTGTTCAACCAGTGCCCATTGTATCGGGGCGGGGGTGGAGCAAATTCAGCTCGGCAAGCAAGATATTGTGTTTGCCGGCGGTGGTGAAGAAGAGCACTGGACCATGAGCTATCTGTTCGATGCCATGGGGGCTTTGTCCAGCAAGTACAACGAGACCCCGGAAAAGGCTTCTCGTACCTACGATGCTGACCGTGATGGATTTGTGATTTCAGGCGGTGGCGGTATTGTTGTGCTGGAAGAGTACGAGCACGCTAAAGCGCGTGGTGCACATATCTATGCGGAAGTGGTGGGGTATGGCGCGACCTCTGACGGTTACGACATGGTGGCGCCGAGCGGTGAGGGTGCTGTGCGTTGTATGCAACAAGCTTTGCAGGGCATAGACCCAACGGAAATTGACTATATCAACACGCATGGTACTAGTACTCCGGTTGGTGATACCAAGGAGCTGGAAGCGATTCGCGCCGTATTTGGCGCTAATAGCAAAACAGCCATTGCTTCAACCAAATCTCTTTCAGGTCATGCGCTTGGTGCTGCCGGCGTCAATGAGGCAATTTACACTTTGTTGATGATGCAGCATGGTTTTATTGCTGCATCAGCAAATATTGATACGCTGGATCCCGCGGCAGAGGGCTTGAATATTGTACGGCAACCTATGACCTCTGCCACGATTAAAACGGCATTATCCAACAGTTTTGGCTTTGGTGGGACTAATGCCACGCTGACGCTTTCTACAAAGCATCTTTAACGTTGTGTAGATGACGGGGCGTACTTTTGCAGTTTGCAAAGTACGCCTTTTTTATGCGTATTAGATCTAGCAGCCACTAGTAATTGTTTGAATGGAAAGTACTGCGGCATTGTTACTTGGTGCAAGGCTGTAAATCAGCTTGCATTGCGTGTGGTCGGGAGCGCCTTCCATCAGATATACAGCTTGTGTAGTCGAGGATTGGCCAGCATCGATACGAAATTTTCCACTGTCAATGAGTTGTTGCAAACTTCCTGCCCCATCAGCATCAGTGCCGCCTAACCAGCCAACAGGATAACCATAATGAAAATAAATCCTGTGTCCGTCTATCGTGGTGGATGTATTGCCATTAGTCTCATCGATATTGCATTGAACATCGGAAAGGCACATGCCCTTTGCCATATTTGCAACTGAGAATAAGGTGCCCTTAAAGCTCTTTAAACTGGCGAGTCTGGTTTGTGTGCTCGTGTCAGCAATGCGCGCAACGGCCGTTGCTGCCAGTATGGAGAGTACCAGTATGACTACCACCATTTCGATAAGTGTGAAGCCGTAACTGCATGTATTTAACTTTTTCATTGCAGCTTATGTTACTCCAGCTCGAGTGTTTAATGCTAAGCTTTGACTAAGGTTTCAATTGTTAAAGAAGACTTACAAATGCGCATTTTTAAAGTTGTTTTGTTATATATTTTGGTGATGATCACCTTAACGCAGTGTGCAACATTGGGTGAGCGTACAGTGCGCATCAATACTGCGCAAATACAGCAAAAACTGAATGGCAAGCTGGCGCAGCCATTGACCGTTTTAAAGGTTTTTCAGGTGCAGCTGTCGAATGCGCTGGTGGTTCCTGAAGCCGCAAGTGGACGTCTGAATACAACGATGGATACGGTCATCACCAGCCCGTTGTTACAGCAATCACTGACTGGAAAACTGGCCATTTCCGGGATACTCAAGTTTGATGCAGCGCGTTACGCGGTGATACTGGATGCACCTGTGGTGGAAGTGGTGCAACTGGATGGTGCCAGCAGCGACTTGCATGCCATGGTCAATAAACTTGCCAGAGAAATGGGCAGTAAATGGATGAATCAACTGGTGCTCTATCAGGTCAAGCCAGAGGATCTGACAGTCTCCGGTACGCATTACCAGCCAAGTGATTTGCGAGTGACAGATGATGGTGTTCAGATTACGCTAAATCCTCAACGCTAAGCGGCTGATAAGTGCTCTTCCAGCAGCAAGGCGGCCACGGCGTGGCGGCCTTCGTTGGTGAGGATGTTGAATGTCCGGCAAGCGGCCGCTGTCGTCATGCACTCGACCGCAATATTGGCAGCCAGAAAAGACTGAATGTGCCTGGGGTGAATAAAGCGGTGTTTGTCTCCGGTGCCCAGTAATACCACCTCTGGTTTCAAATCGAGAATGGCTGCCAGGGCGTTTGCCTCAAGTTGTTCCCATTGTCCGCTGAACCAATCCTCCACCAACGCATCTCCACTGACAATCAGGGAAGTGGTGTAAGGTTGGTGATTCACGGCGATGGCGTCCGCATCCATGCCTGTAATCATGTGTTGTTGTGCAGAAGTGTGCAGGTGTAATTTCATCGAGTCATGATCTCTGTGTTTGGCAAAAAAATCAGCCTGTTGTGTGGCCGGCAATACTGGCATTCCGTGCTTGCGTTCGTTGATGAAACAAGGCTTTGCAGGTAGAATGAAAGTTTTACTTTGAAAGCTTAACACACGCTCATCGTGTTCGTTAACCGTGTATGCCGCCAGTCAATAAATCAAACAAACTCAGTAACGTCTGCTACGACATTCGTGGCCCGGTACTGCAACGTGCCCGCCAGATGGAAGAAGACGGTCAGCGCATTATCAAGCTCAACATCGGCAACCCGATGCCGTTTGGTTTTAATGCGCCGGAAGAAATCGTGCAGGATGTGATCCGCAACATGGATCAGGCCTCCGGCTACACCGACTCCAAGGGCCTGTTCTCGGCGCGTAAAGCTATCATGCATTACACCCAGCAGAAAAATATTGAGGGGGTGTCAATTGATGACATCATCATTGGTAACGGCGTCTCTGAACTAATCGTGATGGCCATGCAAGGACTGCTTAATAACGGTGATCAGGTACTAGTGCCGATGCCCGATTATCCATTATGGACGGCCGCAGTCAATCTGGCCGGTGGCAGTGCACGTCATTATGTGTGTGACGAGCAATCCGGCTGGTTGCCTGATCTCGCGGATATTGAAAATAAAATCAATGCCAATACCAAAGGTATTGTCATCATCAACCCGAACAATCCTACCGGCGCGCTGTATCCTAAAGAGATCCTCGAAGGCATTATCGAAATTGCGCGTCACCATGGTCTGGTGATTTTTGCAGACGAGATTTATGACAAAGTGCTGTACGACGGTAACACGCATACTTCGATTGCCTCACTGGCAGACGATGTGCTGTTTGTGACTTTTAATGGCTTGTCAAAAAACTACCGCGCTTGTGGCTATCGTTCTGGCTGGATGATTATTTCCGGCGATAAAAAAGAGGCCAAAGATTATATCGAGGGCCTGAATATGCTGGCCTCCATGCGCTTGTGTGCGAACGTGCCGGGTCAGCTTGCGATTCAGACTGCATTGGGCGGCTATCAAAGTATTAACGACCTGGTCGCGCCGGGAGGCCGTTTGTGCAAACAGCGTGATTTGGCGTATGACATGCTGACAGCCATGCCGGGCGTGACCTGTGTCAAACCGCAGGCTGCGATGTACCTGTTCCCGAGGCTGGATTCTGAGATGTATCCGATCGTAGATGACCAGC
Organism: Methylophilus aquaticus; assembly: GCF_030769565.1. Taxonomy (GTDB): domain Bacteria; phylum Pseudomonadota; class Gammaproteobacteria; order Burkholderiales; family Methylophilaceae; genus Methylophilus; species Methylophilus aquaticus. The sequence continues at coordinate 52,087 of NZ_JAVCAP010000022.1, forward strand.
AATTTATTCTGGACCTGTTGCTGGAAGAACGGGTCTTGCTGGTGCAAGGCACCGGGTTTAACTGGAAAGCCCCTGACCATTTTCGCGTGGTATTTTTGCCGAATGTGGATGACCTGACTGAGGCCATGGTCCGCATAGGCCGATATCTGGAAAGCTATCGTAAAAAACATGCAAAATAATCCGGTGCACATCAGTGCCTGATGGTCACAATATCAATCAATGAGTGAGCGTATGAAAGAATTAAAAGTTGGTTTGCTGGGTATCGGCACTGTGGGTGGTGGTACTTATGCTGTATTAACCCGTAACCAGTCCGATATTGCGCGTCGTCTAGGCGGCAATATCCGTATTGTGCAAGTGGCAGACCGTAACCTCGCGCTGGCCACGCAAGTCACCGGCGGGCAAGTGCCTGTCACTGACGATGCTTTTGCCGTAGTGAACAATCCTGAAGTGGATGTGGTGGTTGAGTTGATTGGTGGCTATACCATTGCAAAAGAGCTCGTGCTCAAAGCGATTGCCAATGGCAAACACGTGGTCACTGCCAACAAAGCCTTGCTCGCCGTGCATGGCAATGAAATTTTTAAAGCCGCCGCAGAAAAAGGCGTGGTCGTGGCTTACGAGGCCGCTGTGGCCGGTGGCATCCCCATTATCAAAGCCCTGCGCGAAGGTTTGAGTGCCAACAAAATTGAATGGGTGGCAGGTATTATCAATGGTACGACTAACTTTATTCTCACCGAAATGCGTGAAAAAGGCTTGGCTTTTGCTGATGTGTTGGGCGAGGCGCAACGTCTGGGTTATGCCGAAGCGGATCCGACTTTTGACGTAGAAGGCATCGACGCCGCACACAAACTCACGATCATGGCCAGTATTGCCTTTGGTATGCCCATGCAGTTTGACAAAGCCTACACCGAAGGGATTACCAAGCTTACTTCCAAAGACATCAAGTACGCCGAAGAGCTTGGTTACCGCGTGAAATTGCTGGGAATTACCAAAAAGACTGAGGCGGGGGTAGAGTTGCGTGTACATCCAACCTTGATTCCTGAAAAGCGTCTGATTGCCAATGTGAATGGCGCCATGAATGCCGTAGTTGTCAAAGGCGATGCCGTCGGCCCTACACTTTACTATGGTGCAGGCGCAGGTGCAGAACCTACAGCCAGCGCGGTAGTGGCCGATTTGGTCGACATTGCACGTGCACACGGCACCCAAGCTGAGCAGCGCGTGGCTTACTTGGGTGTGCAGTTAGACCAACAACAAACCTTGCCTGTCTTACCTGTCAGCGAAGTCGCCAGTGCCTATTACTTGCGTATGCGTGTATTGGACAAGCCCGGCGTACTGGCGGAAGTCACCAGGATTTTAGGTGACGCGACCATCTCCATCGACGCCATGATGCAAAAAGAACCACAAGACGGCGAATCAGAAGCCGACATTGTGATTTTGACGCATGTCACCATCGAAAAGAATATGGATGCCGCCATTGCTGCGATTGAGGTTTTAAGCGCAATTGACGGCAAAGTAACTAAAATCCGTATGGAAGAACTAGGTAAGTAATCCATGAAATATATCAGTACCCGTGGGCAGTCGCCCGCTTTAAGCTTTAGCGAAATCCTCCTCGGTGGCCTCGCGCCCGATGGCGGTTTGTATTTGCCCAAGCAATACCCACACTTCAGCGATGCTGACTTAACTGCCATGCGTAGTATGAGCTACTGCAACTTGGCGTTTGCGATTTTGTCTCGCTTGGTGGATGACATCCCTGCCTCTGATTTAAAAGCCATTATCGATAAAACCTACACCGCCGAAGTGTATGGTTTCACCCGCGCAGGGCAAAACTCCGAAGACATTACGCCGACGGTTAAGTTGGAAGATAACCTTTACTTGTTGAGTCTTTCCAACGGGCCTACATTAGCGTTTAAAGACATGGCCATGCAGTTGCTCGGCAACTTGTTTGAATATGTGCTTGCCAAAACAGGCGAAACGACCAATATCCTGGGCGCGACTTCTGGCGATACAGGAAGTGCGGCAGAATACGCCATGCGCGGTAAAAAAGGGGTGCGCGTATTTATGCTTTCACCCCACCAAAAAATGAGCCGCTTTCAAACTGCACAAATGTTTAGTCTGCAAGATGACAACATCTTTAACATCGCCGTCACAGGCGTGTTTGATGATGCGCAAGACATGGTTAAAGCAGTGTCGAACGACCACGCGTTTAAAGCCAAATACAAAATTGGTGCCGTTAATAGCATCAACTGGGGACGCATTGTTGCACAAGTGGTGTATTACTTTAAGGGCTACTTTGCAGTTACGCAAAATAACAGCCAAAAAGTCAGCTTCACCGTACCCAGCGGCAATTTCGGCAACGTCTGTGCAGGCCATATCGCCCGCATGATGGGCTTGCCGATAGACAAACTCGTCGTCGCCACCAACGAAAACGACGTGCTGGACGAGTTCTTCAAAACTGGCGTGTACAAACCACGCGGCTCCGCCAACACCTACCACACCTCCAGCCCGTCGATGGACATCAGCAAAGCTTCCAACTTTGAACGTTTTGTGTATGACCTCGTCGGCAAAGACGGCGCAAAAGTCCGCGAGTTATGGGGCAGTGTAGACCAAGGCGGCGCATTTGACTTAACAAGCTACATGTCCAAAGTGAAAGCAGAGTTTGGTTTCATCTCAGGCAGCAGCAACCACGCCAACCGCATGCAAACCATCCGTCAAACCAAAAAAAAATACGGCGTGGTGATAGATACCCATACCGCCGATGGTCTCAAAGTGGCGCTGGAGTTGCGTGATGCTAAAACCCCCATGGTCGTACTGGAAACCGCCTTGCCAGCCAAGTTTGAAGATGCTTTGGTCGAAGCTTTGGGCGAAGTGCCGCCCAGACCTGCCAGCTTGAATGGCATTGAAGCCTTGCCGCAAAAATTTACAGTGATGGATGCTAACGTCGAAGCGATCAAGGCATTTATTGTTGCAAACACCTAAGAGATGATTGGAGCTGCGCATGCAACAGTACCACGACCTGCTTAATCATGTGCTGAAGCACGGGCATGTGAAAACAGACCGCACCGGCACCGGCACGGTTTCAGTGTTTGGTTACCAGATGCGGTTTAATCTGGCTGAGGGCTTTCCGCTACTGACCACCAAAAAAGTCCACCTTAAATCGATTATTCACGAGCTACTATGGTTTTTGCAGGGAAGTACCAATATTGCTTACCTGAAAGAAAATGGCGTCACTATTTGGGATGAGTGGGCGGATACGCAAGGCAATCTTGGTCCGGTCTATGGTTATCAGTGGCGTAATTGGCCCAAGCCGGATGGCAGCCATATTGATCAGATCACGCAAGTGATTGAGCAAATCAAGCGTACTCCGGATTCCCGCCGTTTAATTGTCTCGGCCTGGAATGTGGCTGATGTCGAGCGGATGAAATTGCCGCCTTGCCATGCTTTTTTCCAGTTTTACGTGGCTGATGGTAAATTGAGCTGCCAGTTGTATCAGCGCAGCGCCGATATTTTTCTCGGTGTGCCATTCAATATCGCTTCCTATGCCTTGCTGACCATGATGGTGGCACAAGTGTGTGGACTAGAGGTGGGTGATTTTGTACACACGCTGGGCGATGCACATATTTACAGCAATCATATGGGGCAGGTGAACGAGCAGTTATCCCGCACCCCGAGAGCTTTGCCCACTATGCGCATCAATCAGAAGGTCGATGATATTTTCGGGTTCAAGTATGATGACTTTGCGCTTGAGAATTATGATCCATATCCTGCAATCAAGGCCCCTGTTGCTGTTTAAAATGGTTGAGGTCAACCATTTTGTTAACAAAGTGTAATATATTCAAACGCTTAATTCTTTTTTGATATCCTTTGCGCGTTGTAGTCGTGTATCAGCGTTATTCTAGTGACGCTGTGTCAGTGGCTGCAAACTATGTAAATTACATTAGGAGATCATTATGCAATTGAGAGTTACAATCATCGCAACTGCGGTGTGTGCACTGCTGTCTGGTCAGGCATTTGCTGATCATGAAACCATCAAACCAAAGCCATATGATAGTCTGGGTAAATGCGTGAAAGCGGCATTGTCCAAGCATGACGGCAAGATTGTTAAAGTGGAAGCTAAATCCGAGCGTAAGCATTTGGTTTACGAATTTGATGTCGAATCCAAAGACGGTACTGCCTGGGATATTGAGTGTGATGCCAAAACTGGCAAGGTCACCGAGATTGAACAAGAAGTTAAAGCGGATGACGAGAAGTTCAAGGCTTTGGCCAAGGTTTCAGAAGCTGATGCTAAAGCAACTGCCCTTGCAGCACATCCTGGCACAGTCGTTGAAGTTGAATATGAGTTGGAGCCAGACGGCAAGGCCTCCTACGAGTTTGATATTCTGGAAGCTGACAACGAAGAAGTTAAAATCGAAGTAGATGCAACCACCGGAAAAATTGTTGAAACTAGCTACGAAGTTTACCAAATCGGTCAAGAGTAATTGCACTTTTCCATCCCTGTGTTTTAAATAGTTAACAGGGGCTCTTGGTAAAAATTCACAACAAAAGGCACCGCACAAGCGGTGCCTTTTTTGCATGAGATCAATATGCAAGTGAGGGAGTGACTACCCCGATACCACCTGATTTGTTGTCTGCTGGTATCGGTCCTAGTGGTAGAACACCCCTCTTTTAAATTAAATGCATAATATGTGCCAGCACGTTAGTTGTATTCTAACTATATGATTTTAATTGATAATTAATATTCTTCTTGCTTAAACCTATCTTTGATGTGGTTGTATTCAGCCGGTTTGGTGGTTTTGTTGGGTTGTGGGTAGCCTGTTTTATGCGGTTGTCGAGTATCAGATGTGTTATAAAAGTCGGTGTGCTGCTGACATCAGCTTTTTATAGTCGCCACGTTTGATCAGTTCGCTTTGGGCCAACATATTTAGCAGCATGCTTTGCTGTTGTTGCAGTTGGATGGAGCACAGCAGGCTCTCTGTCAGTGAGTGAGCGCTGGCGATGTAATGTATATTAAACATGTCACACCACATGCCATAAAGGCTGCCTAGCATCAGGCTCTTTTGAGGGTATTTGGCAGCTAATGGCTGAGTTTGGGCCGGGTGTAAGCGTTGATCATCAATCAGTAACAGTTGGTAGTCTTGCAGTTTGCGTGCAATCAGGCTGTGTGCCTGTTCCTGATCCTGGTTTGTGACATTACTGGCAATGACACTGTTATGCCAGATGGCGGTCACCGGGTAATTAATACAATATTTTTCAAGTTGTTCTGCCAATGCGGGCGAATAGCCACCGGAAATTGCTGGTAACCTTAAAAGTTGCAAGCCATGCTTCTCCAGTGTGAGGCTCAGTGGAGCAGGCATGTCGTGATCTACCAGTAGATAGCCGCCACGCTGTTTTAATAATTCGATCACAGCAAGTTCCAGCGTAAGAGAGTTGCTGCAAATAATCTCTTGTGGAGAAACCAGAAATCTTTTTTCATGCGCTAGCAGGTTTGCCAGCATGTGCTTCAGGCTGAGCAACCCCCCCTGGTCGTAATCCTGAGGTTGCAGTTTGTGCATATGTAACGCTGCGCGACGCGTATGGTGCAGGCTGGTTTTCTGGATCAATAGTCGAATGCCTTCTGCTGGTTGTATCATGCCCTCACTGATCGCGGCGGTGTTAACCGAAGTCGTATATGGGCCAGGAATGTCTCCGTTTGGTGTATCAGAGACAAAGGTGCCACGTTTCGGTTCTGTGTAAATCAGTCCTTGTGCAGAAAGCTCTTCATAGACGCGTGCAACCGTTTTCCGGTTAATACCCAGTTGCTGTGCAATGTCTCGGGTACTTGGCAGGAGGCTCCCCCCCAACCATCTGCCACCTTCGATCATGCTGCGAAAATGTCGTGTAAGTTGTTGGTGGATTGAGTCTGGAGACGTTTTGTCAAGTTCCAGAGAGTAATGCCAAGGTCTGAGCACAGCCTGATCCTAATGTTTTGTAAGTGATTTTCAAGTGTGAATTTGCTGTCAATGTGGCAACAAATGATCTTGAAAGGCACACTAGGCAGTGTCTTTCCTGAAACGTAATGATACAAAAAAAAAGCATCTTGTTAAAGACATGTGAGTTTTTCCTGATCTGGACCATGAATAAAACTAAAAACTGGCTGGCTGCTATCAGGCGTTGTTTATATTACAGTTACATTCGCTTAAAAGGGAATCATCCGCGTATTGGATGGTTACAGCTCTGGGTTCCTAGTTCCAGTGATAACTTAAGTGCAATGCAATTTTTGTGGCTACAAGATTGCTACTTTGTGATTTATCCTTGGAGATTACTATGAAGAATAAAATTAAAACCGCATTTGGTGTTGCTGCTGGTGTAGCACTCGCTATGCCAATGCTTGCAATGGCTGCCGCAGACCAAGAAGCTGCGATGTCCAATCCTAATAACTGGGCACATCCACGTGGCCAGCATAACAATCAGGCATACAGCACACTGTCACAAATTAATAAAGGTAACGTTAAAAGCCTGAAAATGGCCTGGACGTTTGCTACTGGTGTAAACCGTGGCCATGAAGGTTCCCCAATTGTTGTAGGTAACATGATGTATATCGTGACTGCCTTTCCAAACAATATTTATGCACTGGATCTCAACGACAATCAAAAAATTGTGTGGTCTTATTTTCCAAAACAAGACCCAAGCGTTCAAGCAGTCCTGTGCTGTGACAACGTGACGCGTGGTCTGGGTTTCGGTGATGGCAAAATCTATCTGCAACAAAACGATGGTATGTTGGTTGCTTTGGATGCCAAAGACGGTAAAAAAGTATGGGAAGTAAAAAATACTGATCCAAAAGTCGGTGCAACTAACACTAATGCGCCACACGTGATCAAGGACAAGGTGTTAACAGGGTGTTCCGGTGCTGAATTCGGCGTGCGTTGCTTTATCGCGGCATATAACCTGAAAGATGGCTCACTGGCCTGGAAAGCCTATTCTACAGGCCCTGATGCTGAAACATTGCATGACGCAAACACTAACAAAGATAACCCGCTCTACAACGCGCTGTCTGTCTATCAGGATGTTAACGGTGGTAACAAAGAGGGTGGTTCTTTCAAACGCCTCGAGGCTTCGCAAATCAAAGGCGGCGAAATGGAACTGGGTACACGCACCTGGTTGAAGCCACAAGCTGTGAAAGATGGTTGGCAACATGGTGGTGGTTCCGTATGGGGCTGGTGGCCATATGATGCACGTACCAACCTGGTGTACTACGGTGCTGGTAACCCATCTGTGTGGAACCCGGACGTTCGTCCAGGCGACAATAAATGGTCCATGACTGTCACTGCACGTGATCTGGACACCGGCATGGCCAAATGGGCGATGCAGATGACACCGCATGATGAGTGGGACTATGACGGTGTAAACGAAGTCATCCTGTTCGATAAAGGTGGCAAAACATATGCATGGCACCATGACCGTAATGGTTTTGCTTATACATGGAACGCACACACCGGTTCCCTGATTGCTGCTGAAAAAGTACATCCTTTTGTGAACTGGGCTGGAGATGTAGATCTTAAAACTGGCGTGCCAAGCAAAGATGGTCGTTACTCCACGCACCAGGATTACAATGCCAAAGGTATCTGCCCGGCAGCTTTGGGTACAAAAGACCAGCAGCCTGCTGCTTACTCACCAAAAACGGGTTTGATGTATTCACCATTGAACCACGTATGTATGACTTACGAGCCAGTGGAGTCAAAATACGTTGCAGGTCAACCATGGGTTGGTGCTACGTTGACCATGTTTGCTGGTCCTGACGGCGTGATGGGTGGCTTTGCTGCTTACGACCCAATGACCAACAAAAAAGTGTGGTACAACAAAGAGAAATTCTCTGCCTGGAGCGGTGCGCTGACAACAGCTTCCAATATCGTGTTCTACGGTACTCTGGATCGCTGGTTCAAAGCGGTTGATGCTCAATCAGGTAAAGAGCTGTGGAAATTTCAGGTAGGTTCAGGGGCTATTGGTAACGCGTTCACTTATGGCCTGAAAGGCAAGCAGCACGTAGGCATACTGTCCGGGATCGGCGGTTGGGCTGGTGTGGCGATGAACCTGGGTATGACCAGCGACACTGATGCATTGGGTGCTGCGGGTGGTTACAAAGAGTTGACCAAGTACAACGCTGCGCCTGGCGGCGGTGCACTGAACGTATTCTCACTGTAATTTAAGCCAGTCTTAAGTCATCAGTAAGTAATACTTAGCGCTATGAACACCCTGCTTTGGCAGGGTGTTTTTTTATTACTACTGCAAGCGTGTGGCTGTAACTCAGGAATAGACACGTACAGCATTTTCAGCACGCAATTGCTGGAAAATTTGTAATCGCAATCGCTTGATATGTCCCTGTGTGACTTGTTCCAGAATCGCGCAGCCAGGCTCATGCTGATGCGTACAATTGTTGAATTTACATTTTCCGATAAAAGGACGGAATTCGATAAACGCATACTCCAGCGTCGCGGTGTCGACATGGTACAAGCCAAACTCTTGCAGGCCAGGGGAGTCAATAATCGCGCTGTGTACGTCCAGATGATAAAGATGGGTGGCTGTGGTGGTATGTTTGCCACTGTCCAGTGTTGCACTGATCTCTTGCGTGCGACTATGCACCTCGGGTAATAGCGCATTGATAATCGTGGATTTGCCCATGCCGGATTGCCCCACCAGTATGCTGGTTTGGTGATCGAGTAAAGGTAGCAGGGGGGCTACTGATTCTGCGGCACTCAGGCGCACGGTGTGATAACCCAATGTGGCATAAAAAGCCAGTTTTTCTTCGGCCTCGGCATTGGCCATGTCGCATTTGTTGAGAATTATCACTGGCCGGATACCACAGGCTTCAGCTGCAATCAGGCAGCGATTGAGCAAGTCTTCGTAAAAGCTGGGTTGCGTGGCCAGTACAATCAGTATTTGTGTGACATTGGCCGCCAGAATCTTGCTTTTAAAGGCATTGCTGCGATAAAGCAAACTACTTCTTTCGGCGGTTTTTTCGATGACGCCTTCATGGTTGTCGGTCAGTTTGATCGAGACGCGGTCACCAGCTGCATTATCCACTTTCTTGCCGCGGGTGACACAGCTGATGACGTGCCCATCCGTCAGTTCAACATTGTAACGCTTGCCAAAAGCGGCTACTACCAATCCTTCCTGCATATCAAAAGTGATAAAAAGTATGATTTAAATACAGCACGACTTGCTGTTCTTCATCATCAAACCATTTGAGGTTAAGCATGGTATTGCAGTTGGTCACTTGCGCCTTTAAGCCAGATAAGGAGCGTACCTTGCGGTATTCTCGGGTGTAAATGCCACTGCCATCCCTCCCAAAACTGCTGGCATGGCAACTGATGCAATGGGTATTCACCAGTTTTTTGCCCGCCTGGATGCTGCTTGTATCCTGCTCACCGGCAATCAATCCAGTAGTGCAAAGGAGCAGGGCGACAGCGGACAGATGACGTGTTTTCATGCGTATGTTTGCAGTTTTGCAATACGCAAACTGGCCGGTGGATGTGAGTCATAGAACGCAGAATGCAATGGATCGGGCGTCAGGGTCGAGGCATTGTCCCGGTACAGCTTAACCAGCGCATCAATCAGGTACTGTGGGCGAGACTGGTGCGCAGCGTAATGGTCAGCTTCAAACTCATTGGTGCGCGAGTATGCGGCCATCAGGGGACGCAATACAAACATGAATACCGGAGCAATCAACACAAACAATAGCAGTGCCATGTGATTGCTGGCTTGGGTTACACCCAGACCCTGATAGAACCAGTCCTGCTGCATTAAATAGCCCAGCAATGCCAAGCCTAGCAAGCTCAAGCCAAACATCATGACAATTCTCTTGATGACATGTTTGTGTTTGAAGTGCCCCAGCTCGTGTGCGAGCACTGCTTCAATTTCATCCGCATTCAATTTGTCGAGCAAGGTGTCAAAAAATACGACGCGTTTGTTTTTACCAAACCCAGTGAAATAGGCATTGCCATGTCCTGAACGTGTTGAACCATCCATCACAAACAAGCCCTGGCTGGCAAATCCGCATTTCTGCATCAGTGCTTCAATCCTGTTTTTCAGGCCGTGGTCTTCTAGCGGGGAAAATTTATTAAACAGCGGTGCAATCCAGGTTGGGTACACAGCCAGCATAAACAGGTTGAATACACTCCATACTACCCATAGGTAGAACCACCACCCGCTGCCTGTACTTTGCATCAGCCATAGTGCGACCAGCAGAATGGGGCCGCCCAGCAGTAAACCAACCAGGGTATGCTTGATCAGGTCATTAAAAAACATTCCGCGCGACATTTTATTGAAGCCAAACCGCGCATCCACATTAAAGGTCTGGATGTAGTCAAATGGCAGTGTGGCAAGGCTAGAAAGCAGCATGGCAGAGCAGACCACCAGTGCGCCACGCACAATCTCATGTGAAGGCAGCCATTGCTGCCACACATTGTCCAGTAATTGCAAAATACCACCGAGCGTCAGTGCCAGCAGGATAAAAGACTCCATGATGGTCTCACTTAAGCGGAGTTTGACTTTGGCTGTTGTATAGTCTGCTGCGCGTTGATGTGCCTCCAGGCCGATCGTTTGACTAAAGGCTTGTGGCACCTGATGACGGTGACTTTCGATGTGGCGAATGTGGCGCATGCCCAGCCAGATTCTGATGAATAAGCTGATCGCAATCAGGGCAACGAATATTTGTGTGAAGAGTGCTGACATAACCTTATGTGTAATATGTAAATGTTACTAAAGACCTATTTTGATGGATTTATACCCACCTTGTTCAATGAACTGAATATAATGTCTCATTTTAATGGAAATCATGACAAGAGGGACGCAATTGGCGAATAATCAGGATTATTTAATCTGGCTGGACATGGAAATGAGTGGTTTGCAGCCAGACAGCGACCGTATTTTGGAGTTGGCAGCCGTGGTGACTGACGCACAATTGAATATTGTGGCTGAATCACCGGTGTTGGTGGTGTATCAATCAGATGCCGTATTGGATGGCATGGATGCCTGGAACAAGGGGACGCATGGTCGTAGCGGGTTGATCGATAAAGTCAAAGCTTCCACGCTGGACGAAGAGGCCGCGACCGATGCCATGTTGAGTTTTCTAAAAGCACATGTGCCGGCAGGTAAGTCACCCATGTGTGGTAACTCAATCTGTCAGGACAGAAGATTTATGGCGCGTTATATGCCGCGTCTGGAGCAGTTTTTTCACTACCGCAATCTCGACGTCAGCGTATTTAAAGAGTTGGCGCGTCGCTGGCGTCCGGATATTTACAGCGGTTTCAAGAAAGCCAGTCGACATGAAGCCCTGGCTGATATTTATGAGTCTATCGATGAGCTCAAATATTACCGTGAACATTTTTTGATCATGACAGCCCCGGCAAAAGCCGAGTAACCAAAAGCAGAGTAACGTAGACCTCAGATAAAAAAAGACGCCTAAAAAGGCGTCCTGAGGGAGGAGAAGTTAGCTTTGGAGAAGCTTGAGTAGATATAAGCATCTTCTGTGCCAACTTACATTCCCTTTTGAGTCCAGTATTTCCCAGTTTTTTAATGCTTAAACATCCTTTGGTAGAGTGTTAAATAGTGTTTTGCACTGGTTTTCCAGCTGACATCCTGCTTCATGGCCTGCTTTTGCAATTGCTGCCAGTGACCAAAATTGGCATGCATTCGGATGGCTTGTTGTAATGTGACCAAAAGTGTCGAGGCCGTGTTTTCGGGTAACACAAAACCGGTCATATTATGTGGCAACTTCCCATCCTCCGTGACTGTTCCACCACTGACTGAGTCCGCCAACCCGCCTGTATTCGCGACGACAGGAATCGTTCCGTAGCGTAATCCATACATTTGGTTTAATCCGCAAGGCTCAAAGCGGGAAGGCATCACGAAAATATCTACTCCTGCCATCATGCGGTGCGAGAGTGGCTCGTTGTATCCTATGGTCGCCGAAACTTTTCCTGGATAACGCTGCATCAATCCCAGAAAGTCTTGTTCTAGCTTGGGTTCACCACCTCCCAGTATTGCCAACTGACAACCTTGCTCAATCAGTGCTTGCGCGATCTCTAACAGCAGGTCCAGACCCTTTTGATGGGTCAGCCGACTGACCACACCAAGTAAAGGGCAGTTTGCATCCTTGTTTAATCCGAGTTCTTCTTGCAATATCTGTTTTACCTTGGCCTTGTTGCCCAGTTTTTTCTCACTGTAATGGACTGGAAGATGTACATCTTGAGACGGATCCCAAGCTTGAGTATCAATCCCGTTAAGAATGCCTGTCAAGGCTCTGGCTCGGTGTTGCAAAAGACCCTGAAAACCAAAGCCAAATTGCTCTGTTTGGATTTCTCTGGCATAGGTCGGACTTACCGTGCACAGAGCATCCGCATAATAGAGACCTGCTTTCATGAAGGATACGTGTCCGAAGAACTCGTATCCTTCGGGCTGAAAATCACGATCATTTAATGTCAGTCTATGGCGCCAGTCAGGATGAAAATTGCCCTGGAATGCTATATTGTGAATGCTGAATGCAGACTTTACAGAGCTGCCCATCTGCTTTAAGTAATAAGGAACCAAGCCGGTTTGCCAGTCATTACAATGGACAACATCTGCCTGCCAGTCAAGTAAGTTGTTTTTATTCGCCAGAATTGCAGCGACTTTAGAAAGCACTCCAAATCGCAGGGGATTGTCTTGCCAATCCCCATGTTGGGGGTGATGGTAAGGGCTGCCATCACGATCATAGAGCGCAGGTTGATCCACGAGAATCAGCGGGATATTGGTGCCTGGTAATGTTGTTTGGTATAGCTCACAGTCAATATCGTTAAATACTTTAAGGCCTCCCAGTCGTTTAGCTGGTGTACATTGTGACCGTATTCCTCGATAGGCTGGTAGTACAATATGGATATCCACTCCTAAAGATCTGAGTGCAATTGGCAAAGCACCACTTACATCTGCCAAGCCACCAGTCTTAATCAAGGGGAAAACTTCAGAAGTAACAAATAATAAGCGCAAGGGGTTCTCTTTAATGGGACGAAAGCATCGGGGCGCCAATAAAATAGCCTGTTTATGATACATTGCATTATTGTATTTTAGAAGGGACGTGAGATGAAATTTTGGATGGCCGTTGGCTTAGGCGCGGCTCTGGGGGCATGGGTGAGATGGGGATTAACTACCTGGCTTAATGCGGTGGGTGTGATTCCATTAGGTACGTTTTTGGCGAATGCCATTGGTGGTTTTTTAATGGGTGTTGTGCTTGGTTTTTTTCAGTTCATCCCTCAACTTTCACCAGAATGGCGACTGTTTATAGCAACAGGCTTTCTGGGTGGATTAACAACATTTTCAACATTCTCCGCGCAAGCATTTGAGTTGCTACAAAAACAGGCATACATGTGGGCCATGCTGTATGTTCTGGCGCACGTAGTGGCATCCATACTGTTGACGATGCTGGGCTATTGGATGGTCATGCGTTGGCATTCTGCCCCATTGTAACGTTGGGTTGAAGTATTTCTCTCAATAAAAAAGAGGGCCAGGTGGCCCTCTTTTTCTTGGTGTTGCACCTAACTAACGGGTGTTTATTTCTGGGTTTCTACCATTACTAATGGGGCTTCACCTGCAGCGACTTCATCTCCCTTTTTCCATTTTGGAGGTGCCTGACGTGTTTTCTTGGCTTTAGCCGGTGCTGCAACTGTTTCGCTTGGTGTTGCCACGGCTTTAGTTTCTACCAGTTGAATACCGTCATCAATCTTGGCTGCTTTTGCTGCAGGTTTGTTTTTACCGCGCACAGGTTTTTTCTTGGGTTCTACAGCTTTTTCAGGGCTTGCAGTCTCTGCAACGGCAGCGGCTATTTCAACCATCTCTATTGCAGGCTTATCTGCGGCGGTTTTAGCCGCTGCTTCACTGCCTTTACCGCGAGATTTTCCACCACGTGAGCGGCTACGTGCAGGCTTGGTCACTTCTGCAGTAGATGCAGCATCTGTGTTTGCAGCTTCAGCATTTTCCGACACGCGTTCTTTTGCGGTAGCGACTTCAGGCACATCAGTTTTTGCAATTGCGACAACCTGCTCTATATGCGTTGCTGGCATTGTCAGTTCTGTTACATTCACAAGAGGCTGTGTCTGTTCATTCACTACGATGGGTTGTGTTGACTCGGCACTCACTGCCTGATCATCCCGCTGGCGACGATCACGGCGGCCATGACGGTTGCGTCGACTACCGCGTTCACCACGCTCCTGGCGCGCTTCACCGGTTTGTGAAGTCAAGACAGGGGCTTGTTGCTGGTCAGGTTTATTAGCTTCCGCTGCTGGTTGACGCTCTTTATTGAACTGCTTGTCATGTACCGGCCTATCCTGTTTCGTCTTGTGCGCAGCCTGATCAGCGGGTCTCTCAGATTTCTCTGTACGGTCACCGCGCTCTTGCTGGCGTTCACGCTGTTTGTCACGACGGTTGCGGTTTTTATTGCGGTCACGACTTTGCTCGCGTGCTTCACGCACCGGTTTGGTGGTTTCTTCAACCTCTGGTTTTTCTTCCATACCTAACCAGGATTTGATTACGCCAAACAGCGACTTTTTCGCTGCGACAGGGGCTGGCTTTTCTTCTACAATAGGCGCTGCAGTGGCGGGTGTGATCCCTTTCACTACGGCTTCTGCTTTTGCCGGTGCGGCCGGTTGTTGCAAGTTATGCTGGTAGTCAGACTCAGTTGGCAGGTCCACCATTTTGTAGCTGGCCTGCGCGGTTTCTTCATTGACATCATCATGACGGATACGCGTAATATTGTAATTTGGGGTTTCCATGTGGATATTGGGAATCAACACTACTTCAACGCCCGTACGTTGTTCAATTTTGTGAATATCTGCACGTTTTTCATTCAACAGGAAAGTCGCAGCTTCAACAGGCAGTTGTACCTGAATAATTGCGCTGTTGTCCTTCATTGCTTCTTCTTGTGTGATGCGCAGAATATGCAAAGCAGTGGATTCGATACCACGGATGTGTCCTGTGCCGTTACAGCGTGGACAGGTCGCATGGTTGGTTTCACCCAGGCTAGGGCGCAAGCGCTGACGCGAGAGCTCCAGCAGGCCAAAGCGCGAAATCTTGCCCATTTGCACGCGAGCACGGTCATGATGCAGGGCATCCCGCAAGGCGTTTTCTACCTCACGCTGGTTACGCTGGACTTCCATATCAATAAAGTCAATGACGACCAGGCCACCCAGGTCGCGCAGACGCATTTGACGCGCCACTTCTTCAGCCGCTTCGAGGTTGGTATTGAACGCTGTTTGTTCAATATCTGACCCTTTGATTGAGCGGCCAGAGTTGACATCGATCGATACCAGCGCTTCGGTATGGTCAATTACAATCGCACCCCCTGAAGGCAGGCGCACTTCGCGTGCAAATGCCGTTTCAATCTGATGCTCAATCTGGAAGCGGGAAAACAGCGGAATTTCATCCTGATACAGTTTGACGCGCGCAACATTGCCCGGCATCACGTGGTTCATGAACTGTACCGCCTGTTCATGGACATCCACGGTGTCAATCAGGATTTCACCGATATCGGCACTGAAATAATCGCGGATCGCACGAATCACCAAGCTACCTTCCTGATAAATCAGGTAGGCGCCCGGCTGGAAGTTAGAGGCATCCTCAATGGCTTTCCACAGTTGGGTCAGGTAGTTCAGATCCCACTGCAGTTCTTCAGCATTGCGTCCGATACCGGCCGTACGCGCAATAATGCTCATGCCGTTAGGGATTTCCAGTTGTGCCATGGTGTCGCGCAATTCATTGCGCTCTTCACCTTCTACCCGGCGCGAAACACCACCGCCACGCGGGTTGTTTGGCATCAATACCAGATAACGACCTGCCAGCGAGATAAACGTAGTCAGGGCAGCGCCTTTGCTACCACGTTCGTCTTTGTCGACCTGCACAATGACTTCCTGACCTTCTTTGATCACATCCTGAATACGGGCGCGGCCAGCGTCCGGTTTGTCCTGGAAATAGCTGCGCGAAATCTCTTTAAAAGGCAAAAAGCCGTGTCTGTCAGTACCATAGTCGACAAACGCGGCTTCCAGTGAGGGCTCAATACGGGTGATCACCCCTTTGTAGATATTGCTTTTACGCTGCTCTTTGCCAGCATGTTCAATATCCAGGTCAATCAGTTTTTGTCCATCGACGATAGCAACGCGCAACTCTTCAGATTGCGTTGCATTAAACAACATTCTTTTCATATATGACTCCTTGCGAAGTCGCAGAATGCATGAGGGACAAGGCGGGCCGGGTTGGCTGGCAACCACCGGAAATTAACGTAAAGCACACGGATGACTCATGCCATTGATCGCTATCGTGGACAGTGGTGACCATAGACAGTGGTGACAAGGTGCAACTTTGTACATCATGTGATATTGACGCTACCAGTTTGGATAAGGCATCGAGCGGTCACATGGTTCTGAAAGGGAGTTGATAAAGGTAAACCTTGCATGACGCAATGCGCCTGATGCGAGTGTCTGTCTACCGGATTCAAAATAAAAACCCTATGCAGAGATTAAATTCGTTAAAATTCAGGTTTGGCAACGCCAAGCTCATGTCGTTAATTATTCTGCGAGAGCTTTCGCGTGTGTAATTTCTAAATTTGTTATCGCTACTTGATGGCGAGCGGTATTCACCAAAAATTTTGTTTACTTCTGCTTCCGGTCAACTTTATTTTTGGCCATCCGTTGATTTTTGGCCAATCATTGGCTGGCGTGTCCGGGCTTTTTAATCAAGGCATTGCGATGTTATCGCGATTGCATCTGCCGACACCACGGAACCAGAATTTCGACAGTATATCCATAAGTCAAGATAAAGCAAAGCACGACCTTAACCATGCAAATGAATTCCCGACACATAAAAACAGTCTCAGCGAATACGGTTGATACGACGTCCAGTAATCAGGCTCCCGCCTCTGGCGATAAACCCGCTAGCGATCGTGCCACGCTATTGCGTGTAGATGAAGGGTCGGAAACCCAGCGCATAGATAATTATCTGACTAAAGTGCTGAAGGGCGTACCCAAAAGCCATGTTTACCGTATTTTGCGTAGTGGAGAAGTACGGGTCAATAAAAAGCGTATCAGCGCCGATTATCGTCTGCAGTTGGGAGACGAGGTGCGCGTGCCGCCTATTCGGATGTCAATGCCCAGTGCGAACATGAGTGCGCCTGCCTATGTGAAGCCCAGGCTTGCGGATATGGTTATTTATGAAGATGATGCCATGCTGGCTTTGAACAAGCCGGCGGGCATGGCTGTACATGGAGGTAGCGGCATCAGTCTGGGTGTGATTGAGCAATTGCGTCTGGAAAGGCCGCAGGCCAAGTTTCTCGAACTGGTGCATCGACTTGATCGTGAAACCTCGGGTGTATTAATGATTGCCAAAAAGCGTTCGGCATTGACCGCCTTGCATGAGGCTATGCGCCATCATCATATGGATAAACGCTATGTGATGCTGGTGCAAGGTCACTGGCAAGATAAAACGAAGAAAGTATCACTGGATTTACAAAAGTATGTCACCGAGTCGGGTGAGCGGCGTGTGCAAGTGGTGGATATGCCTTTGCTCACAGATACACCGGGTGCGCGTAAGTCAGTCAAAACAGCGGGAATTGCTGCAAAACAGCAGGCAGCACGCGGCAAATTTGAAGTTGAAACTCAAACCTCAGAGACATGGTTTTATTTGCAGCAGCATATTGGTCCTTACAGCTTTTTACAGGCAAAACTGATTACTGGTCGTACGCATCAGCTCAGGGTACAGTTGTCGCATTTGGGCTTCCCGATCGTGGGAGATGATAAATATGGTGATTTCACTTTGAACAAACAATTGCTCAAACAGGGGCTCAAACGGATGTTTTTACATTCGAGCGAGACCCGAATTGCGCATCCATTAACGGGTGAAGCCTTACACCTGATTGCAAGTTTGCCCGTTGATCTCGACACATTTTTGCAACAGCAGCGTCAATTACACACAGACTCTTCAGAAAAATAACAGGCAATTAAAGTATGGCAGTGAAACAATTTGATTTGGTGGTGTGGGATTGGGACGGCACGATTGCCGACTCTACAGGCATGATTACACAGGCCTTGATCAGGGCCGCCGAAGAAACAGGGCTGCCGCCGCTCACGGCAGAAAAAGTGCGCGGCATTATCGGATTAGGGTTGCGCGAGTCTATTCATGCTCTTTATGGAGATATTCCGCAAACGTTGGCACAGGACCTGGCGACCGCCTATCACCGGCGTTACTATGCTGGGGAGAACGAGATTGTCATGTTTGAAGGCATTGCCGAGACGATTGCCGCGCTGGCACACCGCGGCTGCAAGCAGGCGGTGGCAACGGGTAAAGGGCGCAGAGGATTGGATGCAGCCTTGGCCAATACCGGGCTTGGCAGGTATTTTAGCGCAACTAAAACAGTGGATGAATGTTTTTCAAAGCCACACCCGCAAATGCTGGATGAGTTAATGGATGAACTGGTGGTGATGCCGCACCGTACACTGATGATTGGCGACTCACAATACGATATACAGATGGGTAAAAACGCAGATGTGAATACTGCTGCTGTTGCCTACGGCTCGCAAACAGCGGCACAATTACAGCAGTATTCACCGGGTCAGCTGTTTCAGGATGTGGCAACATTGCGTCAATGGTTGCTGGAGCAGGTATGACAGAGGTGCAAGAAGTGACGTTTGACAGTCATTTGCTGATTGAGAAGGGTGAGGGTCTGCGTTTTGCTATTCCGTTACTGGGGCCCCATGCGACGGGGTTTGCAGTGCGTTTTGAAGGCAATGTGTATGCTTATGTCAACCGTTGTGCGCATGTGCCGATAGAGCTGGATTGGGAGCACGGTAAGTTTTTTAACATGACACAAGAGTGGCTCATCTGTGCAACCCATGGTGCAATGTATGCACCACAAAGCGGACATTGTGTGATGGGGCCTTGTAAAGGTAAACATTTAAAAGGGATCCCGGTCTCGGAGCAAAATGGATTGGTTCGAATACATCTGGATCAGTTGTAGTCACGTCGTGCCCAGTGCTTCCCAACGCATATTTGCTGCACGCATAATCGAAGCAAACCATACGAAAGTTGTTAGAATATTTAAAGTCACTGATCATAAATTATTAATGCCAAAGTTATTGATGAAAGTAGAGCCATGCAAGAAGAACGTTCGCAGTCCCCGGAATTAAAAAATACTGCACCTGCACCGGATTGGGCAGTCAGTTCACTGGAAAAAATAGCGCTTGCCGGATTGCAGGAACAAAAATCCTCCAGGCGCTGGTCCATTGTATTCAAGTCGCTGACCTTTATTTATTTGTTTTTCCTGCTCATGATGCTATTGGGATGGGTCGGCCAGAACAAGGCGGCTTCAACTGCGCACACCGCGTTGATTGATATCGCAGGCGTGATCGAGGCAGGCGGACAAGTCAATGCCGATGCTGTGATCAGCAGTTTGAACGACGCGTATGACAACAAGGGCACCAAAGGTATTATCTTGCGGATTAACAGCCCGGGCGGCAGTCCGGTACAGGCGGGGATTATCAATGATGAAATTCACCGTCAGCGTAAACTGCATCCGGAGATTCCCGTATATGCGGTGGTCGAAGATATCTGCGCCTCAGGCGGGTACTACATTGCCGTCGCAGCGGACAAGATCTTTGTTGATAAAGCCAGTATTGTCGGTTCTATAGGCGTATTGATGGATGGTTATGGATTTACCGAGCTGATGAAAAAAGTGGGCGTCGAACGTCGCCTGCTCACTGCCGGTGCAAACAAAGGCATGCTGGATCCTTTTTCACCAGTCAATCCCAAACAAAAAGCATTTGCACAAACCATGCTTGACCAGATCCATCAGCAATTTATTGACGTGGTGCGTGAAGGTCGAGGCAGTCGCTTGAAAGAAAATGAAGAAACGTTCAGTGGCCTGTTCTGGAATGGCGAGGAAAGTATCAAGCTGGGTCTGGCCGATGCGCAGGGCAGTGCAGAGTTTGTGGCGCGTGAAGTGATCAAAGAATCCGAGATTGTTGATTTTACTTATCAGGAAACAGTGGTGGATCGCTTTGCCAAACGCCTGGGCGCCAGCATGGGGCAGGCTCTGGGGACGCATGTCCAGTCACTCATTCCCACTTTGCGATAATCAGTGGTTTGACTTAAACCCAGATTTTCTATTAGGCGATTTTCAATCTACTTGAACGTCAACTTGTCCATTTTGTGTCTTTGTCTAGGCAAGTTATCGGTCAATAGAATGACTATTGCCCTCAAATTTCCACAAAAAATCCATCAAACTGTCCAGCGTTGCCGTTTCAAGTCCTAACGGAACGTCTGGGTTAAAGAGTAATGCGCATGCAACAAAAAAGGGACCGTAGGTCCCTTTTTTGTTTTGCCTTCTATGAGATGCAGGCCTTATATAATATGCACTATTTCTTGGTTTTATTTTTTTCGTTGCGCTCTTTCAGCTTGGCACGCATTTCATTTTTGCGTCTACGCATGGTCACCAGACCTTCCCCTTGTTTACGCTCTTCTTCTTTATCAAACGGGTTATCCCCTTGATGGTATTGCACCCGCAGCGGGGTACCGACCAATTGAAAGGCTTTTCTAAACACGCCAGCTAAGTAGCGGGTATAACTATCCTTGATATGGTCGACATGATTGCCGTGTACCACAACGATCGGTGGGTTAGAGCCGCCCTGGTGCGCATAACGCAGTTTAGGGCGGATGCCTTTGCTGATGGGTGGCTGGTGTTGAATCACCGCTTCGCCCAATACGCGGGTGATTTGCGGTGTTGCCAGTTTGACCATTGCAGCTTTGAAGGCGACATCCACCGAGTCAAATAACTCGTTTAACCCTTTTTTGCGTAAGGCTGAAATATAGTGAAACTTGGCAAAGTCCAAAAACTGTAGCTTGCGGTCTATCTCTCGTTTAATCCAGTCACGCTCGTCGTCTTTCAGGCCATCCCATTTATTAATGGCTACGACCAATGCACGACCAGTTTCCAGAATATAGGCAGCCACATGCGCATCCTGCTCAGTAATGCCGTCTTGCGCATCCACCACCAAAATGGCGACATTGGCATCTTCAATCGCCTGCATGGTTTTAATCACCGAAAATTTTTCGACGGCTTCAAACACTTTGCCACGCTTGCGTACGCCAGCAGTATCAATGATGGTGTAGTCTTTGCCATTTTTTTCTAGATGAATTTCAATTGAGTCACGCGTCGTGCCCGGCTGGTCAAAAGCAATCACGCGATCTTCACCGAGCAGGGCATTTACCAGCGTTGATTTACCCACATTGGGACGGCCGACAATGGCAATCCGCGGTGCGTCATGATTTGCTGCAGTGCTTTCATCCTCTTTATCTACAATGGTTTCTAAGGCAAGCTCGACTAAATCACGTACACCTTCGCCATGGGCTGAGGAAATGGAGAGTGGCTCACCCATGCCCAGTTCATGAAAATCGGCACTGACAATGGCTTTTTGCATGCCTTCGGTTTTATTCACCGCCAGCAATACCGGACGTTGCGCTTTGCGCAAGGTTTGCGCAATGCTGAACTCTTGTGGCGTTAACCCAGCTCTGGCATCCACTAAAAAGATAATGACGTCAGCTTCGTCAATGGCCAATAAGGTCTGTTTGGCCATTTCTTTGAGTATGCCGCTATCCGCAGTTGGCTCGAAACCACCGGTATCAATCACCAAATAGGGTTTACTCGCCCCCAAGCCGCGGCCGTAGTGGCGGTCTCGGGTCAGGCCAGGCAAGTCTGCAACCAGCGCATCACGTGATCTGGTCAGACGGTTGAAAAGGGTGGATTTGCCGACATTGGGACGGCCAACCAGAACAATGGTAGGTAGCATTATTTAATAGAAACCGCGTATAGATTGCCGTCACGCGATTGGGCAAAGAATTGATTATTGGAGCCGGCAACGAGTGACATGACAGGTTTAGACCCAAGTTGTATGCGACCGACAAAACTACCATCATCATGGCTAAGTAAATGGACATAGCCTTCAAGATCACCGACGGCAACCACGTTGCCGAGTGCCAGAGGCACTGTCAGCAAGCGATAGCCAAGATTGGCTTGACGCCAGAAAGTTTTGCCGTTGGTATCGTCAAGCGAGTACACGGAGCCCACAGTATGGCTGATATAAATTCTTCCTGCATCCGCAGACAGACCAACATAGCTTGAAATGTCGCGGTTCCAGAGTAGCTGTCCACGTTGCCGGTCTACCGCTGCAATTTTACCCTGATAGGCCACGACATAAACGACTGGACCATCTACCACAGGCAGGCTGGTGATATCAGCAATGCGCTCAATTTCGGTGACACCCTTTGGCTGCGCCACGGTTGCTTCCCAAATCATTTTGCCAGAGTCAGCGCGAATCGCTACCAGTTTACCTCCAGGAAAACCGGCATACACTGCGCCACTGTCAACGACAATCCCGGCTTGTGTTTTCAGTGATAGTGATGGGGTTGCCCGTTCATAAATCCATTTGCGGCGACCATCAGCGGCATCAATGCCGTAAATGTGATGGTCGCTGGTACGGACAATCACTGTACCATCATAGTAGCGAGGTTGGCCTTGTACTTCACTGGATAATACAGCACTCCACATTTTTTTGCCGCTCAGGTTTAGTGCAACCAGATGACCCTTGCTGGTGCCCGCCAGTACCAGTCCGCCCCCTAAACCTACTGCACCACTGACAGCTTCATCCAAGGCTGTTTTCCACTGGATTTTGCCGGACTCAGCAGACAGCTGCATGACTTCACCTTCGGCATTGGCAGTGTAGAGAATGCGCTCATCAAGTACCGGCGTATAACTGAAGCGACCAGCATCTCCCACATCCGTTGACCAGAGGATTTTTGTTTCATAAGCACTGGTGATCGGTTCCAGTTCAACTGGTGGGTTGGCTGGTTCTGCGCCAAATATGCTTTCACTTAAATTGTTTTTGATGTCGGTGAAGGAGCTACAGCCAGAAATGGCAAATGCCAACAGCACAACTGTTGGCAATGATGACCATTGATAAGCTCGCGTAAAAGCGAGTGTAGGTAAATATTTCCTGATCATGTGTTAGCCCAGCGCATCCAGCTTTTGTTGGGTCAGGTAAAATAGTTTGCCTTCCGGATCCAGGCTTTTCAGCGCATCCTGATAAGCTGCTTTGGCTTCTTTTTCCTGTTTTTTTGAGAGGTAAATATCGCCCAGCATGGCATTTTTCAGCCCATCAAAGCCGGTATCATTAATTGCTACCAGTGTTTTTTTTGCTTCATCCAGTGCGTTGCGCTCGATCTGCAGGCCAGCCATTTCAATCGCTGCCATGTGTTGGACAGCAGGCTCTTTCGATTCTTTCATTGCCCACTGCAATTGCGCTTCCGCTTTATCAGTCTGCTTGGCCTCATGGAGTGCACGTGCTGCAAACAAGGCTGCACGCCCTGCATAAGGGGTCATGCTGTAGTCTTTTTCCAGTGTCTGCGCCTCTGCCAGAATGCTGTCAGCCTTTTTGCTATCCACTTCAAGCAACGAAGTGCTGACCAGTGTTTGGTAGGCGTTGGATGCCGCCGTAGCCTTGCTGTTCATCCATGTCTGGTAGCCTTGCCAGCCACCATAGATGACGAGTGCTGCAATCACCAAACGCGTGGCCAGTTTACCGTTTTTATTCCACCAGGCTCTGAACTCGTCCAGTTGTTCCTGTTCTTCCAAATCATAAGCCATAACCAATACCTGTTATTTATTCTTTAAATGAAGTGCTGAACATTAGGCGATGGCAACACGTTTTGCGTGGCCGGGAATCGCGTTCAGCAATTGTTGAGTGTAAATTTCCTGGGGTGCATTATAAATGTTTTCTACGCTTCCTTGCTCAATTACTTTGCCTTTTTGCATCACCATGACTTCGTCGGCAATATGTCTGACCACGCGCAAGTCGTGGGTGATAAACAAATAACTGAGGCCCATTTCAGTTTGCAGCTGTTTAAGCAACAGCAAAATTTGCGCTTGCACAGAAACGTCGAGCGCCGAGACCGGCTCGTCACAAATGACCAGTTTGGGTTGCAAAATAAGTGCGCGCGCAATGCCGATGCGCTGGCGTTGCCCGCCCGAAAATTGATGTGGAAATTTTGGGCTATCTTCCGCCTTGAGGCCTACTTTTTCCAGCATATGCATGACTTGATCACGTTGCTGCCTGGCGTTGCCTACGCCATGAATGACCAGACCTTCGGCAATAATTTCGCCTATGCGCATACGTGGATTGAGTGAAGCAAACGGGTCCTGAAACACCATCTGGATATGTTTGCGCGCATGGCGCAAGGCCTGTTTGTCCATTGACAGAAAATCCTGCTGATCAAAAATGACCTGGCCGCTGTCGAGCGGCAGCAAGCGCATCAGCCCCCTCGCCAAGGTCGATTTCCCACTGCCTGATTCACCGACCACTGCGAGTGTCGTGCCCCGTTTCAATTGCAGGCTGACATCATCCAGAGCGCGAATGCGCGTCTTCTGCAGTCCCAGGGTGCCGCTGTGCTGGCTATACGTTTTAACCAGATGATGGGCTTGCAGAATCAAATCAGACATGGCGATATTCTCATGCAGGCGTGAGCCAGTCATAACGTATGGGTTGCAGCTGCTTTTTACCTTCTGCATCCGGCACACAGGCAAGCAGGGCACGCGTGTAGGGGTGTTGTGGTTGATTGAGCACTTGTGACACCGGGCCGCGCTCGACAATCTCCCCCCTGAACATAACAATCACGTCATCCGCAATGTCTGCCACCACGCCGAAATCATGCGTGATAAACAGCATGGCCATTTGCATCCGGTCTTTTAAGGCGTCAAGCAAACGTAACACCTGTGCCTGCACGGTCACATCTAGTGCCGTGGTCGGTTCGTCCGCAATCAGCAGGGCGGGTTCGCAGGCGATGCTCATGGCAATCATCACGCGCTGGCGCTGGCCGCCGGACAGTTCATCCGGATAACTGTCTGCACGCGCTGGATCAATGCCTACCTGTGTCATCAGGGAGGCCACTTTTTGCTTGAGTGCACTGCCTTTCAGGCCGATGTGTATCTGTAAAGGTTCGCCAATCTGGAAGCCGACTGTCAACACCGGATTAAGCGAGGTCATGGGTTCCTGAAAGATCATGCCAATTTGTTTACCACGGATACATTGCATCTGCGCATTATCCAGGCGACTGATGTCCTGGCCTTCAAACAGAACGCGCCCCTGCATCACCAGTTGTTTGGACAATAGCTGCATGATGCTGAGTGCGGTCAGACTTTTGCCGCTGCCCGACTCGCCGACAATACACGTGGTTTTGCCGCGCGCCAGCGATAGTGAGATATTCTTGACCAGCATGTGCTGCGGGTCATTGCGTGGCGAAATGCCAAGATGTTCTATGCGCAGCAGTTCAGTCATTCGATGCTGTAGACCACAGTCACGACGACACGGGCCAGTTTGTCTATGGTGGATTTGTCATAAATGCCGCCGTAGCTGTTGTCACTATCATCACCGCCGGTCGCCGATAAGATATAAAAAGCGCCCTGACTGGCAGACTTCATCACGCCAACGTTGACACCGTCCTGCTTAACAAATTCTGTGGCACGGGTGCGCGCATTTTTGGTAGCCTCTGCAATCAATGACATTTTAACGGCTTCCAGATTGCTGACCAGAAACTCGGGAGGCTGCGAGGTCACCGGATGGTTGTCAGCACGCAGGCTTAATATGGCCTGATTGGCAGCAGTGATTTTGCCAAGGTCATTACTGGTGATGTGGACATTCTGATAGCCCTCAAAGCCGCGCTGCACTTGTCGCGGATTATCGTGTATATACTCTTCTTCGTAATGCGGCCCCAGTGTCTGTACGTCTACACTGCGTGTGCTCTTGTCCAGACCTTGCTGGTCGAGAAATGCTTCCAGTACTGCACGTTCCCGGTCGATCGCTTTAATGGTTTCTGCCTGGGTAGGCGCAGTGACAGAGAGGCTGATCGTCCATTGCGCGCGGTCAGCTTTCACCGGCTTTTCTGCCAGACCCTTTACCGTGATGCTTTGCTGGCTGGAAACGGCATGTTTGGCCTGCACACCGAGTATAAATGCAGCTGAAGCCATGCCCAATGCCAGCAGCAAACCCAACACGGTCATTGCATTGAAAAACTGCTTCTGTTCAGACATCTTACCTCCCCGGATTGACTGTAGCAAAGTTGCCTGTGTTAAGTGGGTTGCACGTGCTGGAGTACCTGATCGAGCAGCAGACGTACCTGGTCGCCCTGACCCTGCATTGGCTTCAGGCTGATTTCGTCGGCCATCGCCTCGTCATCACCCAAAATAGCGGCGTAACGTGCGCCGCTCCGGTCAGCCTTTTTCATTTGCGACTTAAAGCTGCCGCCTCCAGCATGTAACACCACATTCAACCCCATACTACGCAGGCTTTCGGCAACGGTAAAAGCTTTTTGTTCTGCCAGGGTGCCCACATTCACCAGATAAATATCCGGACTGTTGCTGGCAACAACACCGTATTCCTGCATCAGTAAAAATACGCGCTCAAGGCCAATGCCAAAACCACAGGCCGGCGTGGCATTGCCACCGATGCGTTCGACCAGTGTGTCGTAACGCCCACCTCCGGCGATGGTTCCTTGTGCCCCCAATTTGGTGGTGACCCATTCAAATACGGTGCGGTTGTAGTAATCGAGACCACGTACCAGGCGGTGGTTGATGGTATAGGCAATTCGGGCTCCAGTCAGCAGTGCACACAAGCGTGAGAAATGTTCTTTGGAAGCCTCGCCCAGCACATCCATCAGCTTTGGGGCGCCTTCGCATATGGCTTGCATGCGTGGATTCTTGCTATCCAGAATACGCAATGGATTGCTTTGGAGGCGACGCTTGGCATCCTCATCCAGACCATCCATATGCTGCTCAAAATAGGCAATGAGTGTTTGGCGGTAAAGCCCACGTTCATCCGCATCGCCAATGCTGTTAATCTGCAATTCCACATCCTGGATGCCAAGGGCTTGCCACAGGCGCGCCAGCATGACAATTTGTTCGGCATCCACGTCCGGGCCATCAAATCCAAATGCCTCCACACCAATCTGGTGAAACTGGCGCTGGCGGCCTTTTTGTACGTTTTCGTGGCGGAACATCGGCCCCATGTACCACAGGCGCTGTGGCCCATTGTAGGTGAGGTTGTGTTCGACCACCGCACGCACGCACCCCGCGGTACCCTCCGGGCGCAAGGTCAGCTTGTCGCCGTTGAGCGCATCTTCCCAGGCATACATTTCTTTTTCGACGATATCGGTATGTTCACCTACGCTGCGCACAAACAGTTCGGTGGGTTCTACCAGCGGCATGCGGATATTGTTGTAGCCATACTGGCTCAAAATTCGGCGGGCTGTGTCTTCCAGTTTAAACCAGAGCGGAGTGGCTTCCGGCAGAATGTCGTAAAAGCCTTTGATGGATTGAAATTTTTGACTCATGTTTTCTGAAGAGATGTTTTGTATTGAGGGCTAAGCCGCAATGATAGGGATCACAGCCGGTCTGACTGCATGTAGCTTGCCACCTTCGGCATAATGGGTGCGGACATACTCGTCCACGATCTGTTGAAATTCCTGTGCGATATGGTCACCTTTCAGCGTGACCGTTTTTTCGCCATCGACAAACACTGGCGCCACAGGGGTTTCGCCAGTCCCCGGCAGGCTGATTCCAATATTCGCCAGTTTGGATTCGCCGGGGCCGTTCACCACGCAGCCCATGACGGCCACATTGAGATTTTCTACACCCGGATACTGGCTGCGCCATACCGGCATTTGCTGTCTGAGCCAGCTCTGGATTTGCATGGCCAGTTCCTGAAAATAGGTGCTGGTGGTGCGGCCGCAACCCGGGCAGGCGGTGACCAGTGGTGTAAATGAGCGGATGCCCATGGTTTGCAGGATCTCCTGCGCAACGACCACTTCTTTGGTGCGTGATTCATTGGGTTCCGGGGTCAGCGAGACACGGATCGTATCGCCGATGCCCTGTTGCAACAAAATGGCCAGTGCTGCGGTAGAGGCGACAATCCCTTTGGAGCCCATGCCTGCTTCGGTCAGGCCCAAATGCAGGGGGTATTCACAACGCGCGCCAAGGTCGGTATAGACTTTGACCAAGTCTTGCACATTGCTGACTTTGCAGGAAATGATGATCTGGTTCGGGTCCAGGCCCAAATCCACGGCTTGCTGCGCACTTTCCAGGGCCGACTGAATCAAGGCCTCACGCATCAGCGCATCGGCAGCCAGTGGTTCAGTCAGTTTGGCGTTGTCATCCATCATTTGCGCCATTTTGGCTTGGTCAAGACTGCCCCAGTTGACGCCAATGCGCACGGATTTTTTATAATGAATAGCCGCTTCAATCATGGCGGCAAACTGCTCGTCACGTTTGCTGCCTTTGCCTACATTGCCAGGATTGATGCGGTATTTGGCCAATGCCTCTGCACAGTCTGGATAGGCCTGCAGCAGTTTGTGACCATTAAAATGAAAGTCACCCACCAGCGGCACATTGCAGCCCAGCGTATCCAGACCTTTGCGTATGGTGGCCACTTGGGCGGCAGCTTCAGCCGAATTGACGGTAATGCGCACAACTTCGGAACCGGCTTGCCAGAGCGCATAAACCTGAGCAATGGTGACTTGTGCATCCGCTGTATCGGTATTGGTCATGCTTTGAACCACTACCGGCGAAGAAGGGGTGTTATACAGGCCGCCGCCTACTGCGACATGACCTATCATGACCTGACGGGTATTTCTGCGTTGTAACATGATTATTTGAGCTGGATACGCGCCACGCGTCCGCGTGTCGCTTGTGATAAATCATAAGGCTGGTTATCAATGCTTAGCTGGGTGCCGCTGGCATGACCCACTGTGATACTGAGTGGCTTTTCTACTGTAATAGATCGCTCGGTTCCGGCAGTCAGCACTTCGCTAAATACTTTGTTACCTTGTCCATCTTCAACTCTGATCCAGGAGTCTTCAGTAACTTTAAATGCCAATTGCGTTTTTGTCGGATTTACCGCCTTGAGTGTCGTCAAGGGCGTATTGCTGGCAGCAGGCGTAGGTGTGCTGACCACAGTGTTTTCCAATGGCTGACCGGACAGCGTTGCAGGCGTTGATGCTGTTTCATGAACGGGCTGACCTTCGCCTGAGATCGCAGGTGTTGTTTCCGCTGGCCCACCCTCAACGACCGGGGCGGGTTGAATATTATTGTTGGCAGACTCTTCAATTGGTGTGGTGACCGCAGGAGCAGGCAATTCAATATGTTCGGCTGATTGACTGATATTTCCCGCATCTAGTGGCAAGGTGGCCTCTTTTTGGGTTTGCGGCTTAATATGGTTGATATAAAAATAGGTCAGAATAGACAGCAGCAGCAAAAAAATCAACAGGTTGATATAGCGCTGTGGCCGCACAGGGCGATGTGTTTTTCCAATCACCGAGGTGTTGGCATTTGATTTCACACTGAGTGGTAACGGGGCTTCTGTTGGCACCAGTCGTTGATAAGCCGCCAGAATGGGTTCCGCTTCAACTTTTAATAATCGTGCATAGTTGCGAATGAAGCCGCGCACAATGCTTTGCTGCGGAAGCTTGGCAAAGTCGTCTTGTTCAATGGCCTGAATTTGACTGATGCCCAGTCGAAGTTGACCGGACACTTCGTGGATGCTGAGTCCCAATGCTTCGCGTGCCGCCTTTAACTGGCCACCACACGCAGACCCTGTAATGATCACTGCGGGCGCTTGTGTGGGCGCGTTTTCCATGGCCATGGCGGCCGCATACTCTTCCGGAGCCTGCGTGTGTGCAGTTTCGGTATTGGGCATGTCTGTGGCGTCGGCTATCATAGAGGGCAAATGAATATCAGAGTGCTGCATATCAGCAGCCACCTGAAAAGCCTGTTCTGACATTTTTTCGGTGTCAGCTTTGCGCTTGCGTGTGCGCTTGGGCTTGTCTGCGCCTGTAGGGGCTTCAGTACCGACCTTTGCTTGATCCTCTGCCATAACCTGCGATTACTCCACTTTTTGCAATTGTTTGGTTTCGTTTGCGTTGGGGAACAGTTTGTATAACTGTACGGTATAGAAACGTGCATCATCCTGCAGTTGCAATGCACGACAAAGCCGAATTGCCAACCATAACGATTCTGCCGTAGGTGCTACATTAACACTATTTTGCAGGGTATTTAAGGCCAAATTGGCATCGCCCCGTCCAAATTGCAAGTTTGCTAACTGATAAGCAGAGGCATGTGCCAATGGATCGATTGCCAGTCCTTTTACGAAATAAGCCTCAGCTTGCCCTTTTTGCTGATTACGCATGGCGCAGACACCGGCATTGTAATAAGCCACCTGCGGTGTTTTATACAGCGGGTTTTTGACCGCCAGCATGAACTCCTTGATCGAGGCATCATAGCGGGCCTGGTCGCACAAAAATCGACCATAGTTATTGTGGGATTCAGAGTTGCCCGGCTGTAATTGAATAGCCCGTTTAAACGCTTCTTCCGCACGTGTTTTTTCACCTAGGGTGGCATAGACCAGACCAAGCCCGTTGTAGGCCAGCGCATAGGTCGGGCTTCGCTCAATGGCTGTCGTAAATTCATCCAGGGCGACTTCGTAGCGCTGCAAACGGAAATATTCTGCTCCCAGTTCGGTATGCACGCGTGCCGATTCAACATCGCCGGTTTCACGTGTCGCCGACTGGTCATAAGGGCGCTGATCACGATCGGCAGGCGCCTGCGCACACCCGGTCAATAATAACCAAGGGGTCATGGCCAGTAACAAGATGACTTTGGTATAAGACGGAATATGCATGCCAATCTAGGAAGTTGGTTGTATAGGAATGGTTTTTTGTGTACGGCGGGTTTTATCCAGCACTTTGCCTGCCAACTGCCCGCAGGCCGCATCAATATCGTCCCCGCGCGTTTTGCGTACAGTGACCACATAACCAGCCTGCATTAACATATCACGAAACGCGCGCACCTGCATGGGCTTGGACGTGTCGTAACCGCTGTTCGGAAATGGGTTAAACGGAATCAGGTTAAATTTGCACGGAATATCACGCACCACGTTGATGAGCTGCTTTGCATGCTCCAGTGTGTCATTGATGCCATCCAGCATCACATATTCAAAGGTGACGAAATCACGCGGCGCTTTGACCAGATAACGCTCGCAGGCCGCCATCAGTGTTTTGATCGGGTATTTCTTGTTAATTGGCACAATTTCATCGCGCAGTGCGTCGTTAGGCGCATGCAGGGACACGGCCAACGCAACCGGGCAGTCTTCCTTCAGTCTGTCCATGGCGGGCACCAGTCCGCTGGTTGATAGCGTCACGCGACGACGGCTCAAGCCATACGCACTGTCATCCAGCATGATCTGCATCGCGGTCACCACGTTGTCGTAGTTGGCGAGCGGTTCGCCCATGCCCATCATGACGACGTTGGAAATGATGCGGTCATTCGCGGGCAACATGTTGTAGCCCTCTGACTGGCGCAGGGAGTGGTTGGCAATCCAGAGCTGGCCAATGATTTCAGACACGCTCAGGTTGCGATTAAACCCCTGGCGGCCTGTGCTGCAGAAAGTGCATTCGAGCGCACATCCAACCTGGCTTGAAATGCACAAGGTGCCGCGGTCATCTTCCGGGATAAACACGGTTTCGACGCTGTTGGCACTACCATCTTTTGTGTTATCGGTACCGATCAGCCATTTGCGGGTGCCATCGTCAGAGATCTGCTCGAGTTGAACGTCAGGCAGCGTAAATTCGGTTTCATTGCGCAATTTTTCGCGTAGCGATTGGGCAATGTCAGTCATTTGGTCGAGGTCTAACACCCCGAAGTGATGCATCCAGCGCATCAGTTGCTTGGCGCGAAAAGGCTTCTCGCCGATGCCGGTGAAATATTCAGCCAATTGCGGCTGGTTGAAGTTGAGCAGATTTGTCAATGTGGGTAGACCTTGAGACGGACGCCAATGCAGTTTCAGTCATCGGCGTCAGTCTATGGCTTAAAAATTAACCAAAGAAATATTTGATTTCGATGGCAGCATTTTCCAGGCTGTCAGAACCGTGCACAGCGTTGGCATCAATGCTGTCAGCGAAGTCAGCACGGATAGTGCCGGGTGCTGCGTCTTTAGGATTGGTAGCACCCATCAGCTCGCGGTTTTTCAATACAGCGTTTTCGCCTTCCAGCGCTTGAATCATCACTGGACCGGAAATCATGAATTTCACCAGATCGTTAAAGAAAGGACGCTCTTTGTGCACAGCGTAAAAGCCTTCAGCTTCTGCTTGTGAAAGTTGTACCATTTTAGCGGCAACAACTTTCAAACCTGCGTTTTCAAAACGGGTGTAGATTTGACCAATAACGTTTTTAGCAACTGCGTCTGGTTTGATAATGCTGAGTGTACGCTCTAAAGCCATGAGAACTCCAAATAAATGAATTGAACAAAAAGAAACATGCATTCTACTATTTTTAGCCGATGAGATAAACCGGATTCGTCGTCTGTTACCAGTGGACCGCGGAATAACGTCGCATTCATCGCTTTATTTTTGCGATACACTGACAATATATGCTTT
The DNA here is from genome assembly GCF_030769565.1 of Methylophilus aquaticus. Taxonomy (GTDB): domain Bacteria; phylum Pseudomonadota; class Gammaproteobacteria; order Burkholderiales; family Methylophilaceae; genus Methylophilus; species Methylophilus aquaticus. The sequence goes on from NZ_JAVCAP010000022.1 coordinate 84,601, forward strand.
ATCATGAGTTGCATTACAACCATGCGTTGATTTTTTGCGTTGATTTTCTTAGGTCTAACACGAGTTTAAATAATCGCCATGACACAACTATTAAATGCCATGCACACATGCCCTGCCTGTGGGTTATTGTGTGACGATATTTCCAGCGATGCCATCGCGCGCCAGCAGTTAAGCTGTGGCAAGGCGGCCAAATTTTATGCCCGCTCTGTGAAACACCCCTCTGCACAGATCCATGGTCGGGCGGTCACCGTGCGCGAAGCTGTTAAAGCAGCCGCAACAATGCTCACACAGGCTACATCCCCGCTGGTCGCAGGCAGCAGTACCGATGTGCACGGCGCACGTGCGCTGGTCGATTTGTCACATGCTACGCATGCCAGCATGACGCACCTGAATGCCAGCAGCACCTTGCGCAATATGCAGGTATTGCAGCATCGCGGCTGGCAGACCACGACGCTGACTGAAGTCCGCAACCGCGCCGATGTGATTCTGATGATAGGCACTGATGTGGTCAGCCATAACGCGCGTTTTTTTGAACGGGTGGTGTGGGTGGATGAAGCCATGTTTACCAACGCCGCACAGCGCAAGATTATTTACCTGGGCGGTGATGATTTGAATACCAAGCCTGGCGTTTCGCCTGACGGGCATGCGCCAGAAGTGATCGCCTGTGCCTCCGCGCATTTGCCGGAAGTGGTGGCCGCCTTACGTGCGCTAGTACTGGATAAGCCCGTGACTGGCACGCAGGTGGCAGGGGTCGCTGTCAGCACATTAAAAGCATTGGCTGACACGCTGAAAGCGGCCAAATACGCTACGCTGGTATGGGTATCAAAAGACCTGCATTACGCCCATGCTGAACTTACTATAGAACACATTACCGAAACTGTCGTCGCCCTCAACCAGAAATCGCGCGCCATGGGTTTGTCCATGGGCGGCAGCGATGGCGATACCAGCGTCAACTATGCCCACACCTGGTTGAATGGGGTGATTATTGACCAGCCAGACTGGGAAAGCCATGATGTCGTGGTTTGGGTGAATAGCTACAGCCCTGATGCGATGCCGCCCGCAGGGGCTGCACCAGTGATTGTGCTTGGTGCCTCTGATAGTGCATTTGCAACGCCGCCTGCTGTGTTTATCCCGGTGGCAACGCCAGGATTAGAGTGTGATGGGCAAATGTTCCGCGTTGATGGTTCTGTAACCTTGCCTTTGACAGCAGCCAAGCCTGACGATTTACCCAGCTTGCGTGAAGTGGTCAACCAGATACTTACCACCTTGGAACAAGGAGCCTTGGCATGATTACCGTACTCAAAAATGCCAAAGTGGTAGACCCTGCCCACGGAAAAGATGGCGTGGTGCAGGATATTTACATTCGCGATGGCCGCATTGTTGCGCGTCCGGCAGCGAATGAAAAAATCGATGAGGTTTTTGATTTAAATGGCAAGATTGTCATGGCAGGCGCCATTGATATGCACAGTCATATCGGCGGCGGCAAAGTGAATATTGCCCGCATGCTGTTGCCTGAGTACCAGGAAATGCGCCGCATGCAAGAGCCTGAAGCGCATATCTGTGGCCCGAATTGCAGCCACCATGCCACACCAAATACTACCGATACCGGTATGCGCTATATCGAAATGGGCTATACCGCTGCGTTTGAACCTGCTGTGCTGGCGGTGAATGCCAGGCAGGCGCATATGGAAATGGGCGACACCCCGATGATCGACAAGGGTGGCTATGCAATGCTGGGCAACGATGATTATCTGTTGCGCCTGCTGAGCCAGAATGCTGACCAGAAAACCATTAATGACTATGTCGCCTGGACCTTGCACGCGACGCAGACCATAGGCATTAAAGTAGTGAATCCCGGTGGTATTTCAGCCTTCAAATTTAACGAGCGCCGTCAGGATCTCGACCAGTTGCACAGTTACTACAACATCACACCTCGCCGTATTTTGCAGGCCTTGAGTCGTGCGGTGAACGAGGTTGGCATTGCCAAGCCTTTGCATGTGCACTGTAACAACCTGGGTGTAGCTGGAAATTTCCAGACCACGCTAGACACCATGGGTGCCAGTGATGGCCTGCCTATGCACCTCACGCATATCCAGTTTCATAGTTACGGGACAGAGGGCGACAAAAAGTTTTCATCAGCAGCGGCCAATATTGCCGAAGCAGTGAACAAAAACAAACACATCACCGTTGATGTTGGTCAGATACTGTTCGGTCAAACCGTGACGGCTTCTGGCGATAACATGATGCAACATTTGAATGCCAAAGTCGCCAATCCGAAAAAATCGGTCATCATGGATATTGAGTGCGATGCTGGTTGTGGCGTTGTGCCATTCAAGTACCGCGATCAGAACTATGTGAACGCTTTGCAATGGGCGATTGGCCTGGAAGTATTTCTCAGCGTGGATGACCCGTGGCGTATCTTTCTCACCACCGACCATCCTAACGGCGCGCCATTTACCAGTTACCCACACCTGATTCGTTTATTGATGGATAAAACCTTCCGCAATGACGCGTTCGACAAGCTCAACCTGGATGCTCAGGCCATGAGCAATCTGAAAGCGCTGGAACGTGAATATAGCCTGTATGAAATCGCCATCATGACGCGCGCCGCGCCAGCCAAACTGATTGGTCTGCGTGACCGTGGCCATCTGGGCGAGGGCGCTGCAGCCGATATTACGGTGTATACCGAACAAGCCGATAAAGAGGCCATGTTTGCCAAGCCTGACCTGGTGTTTAAGGATGGTCAGCTGGTCGTGAAAGAGGGCAAAGTGGTGAAAGTGGTATGGGGCGCGACGCATACGGTCAAACCCGCATTTGACCTTGGCATAGAGCGCGATATCAAGCAGTATTTTGACCGCTATCACACCATGCAAATGCACAACTTTAAAATTTCTAATGACCAGATTGCGGAAGATGGCCGTAATCATGTGATTAACCATACGCAGGGGTAAATATGCAGTTAAATGGCGTAGATATTGACGACACCTTTGCCGAAGCATTTAACATGCGCGCAACGCGTGTGCTGATTACCGCACAAAACTTGCGTTGGGCGTATAACGCAGCCAATGCCATGACTGGCTTTGCCACCAGTGTGATTGGCTGTGGCGTAGAGGCTGGCATAGAGCGCGAACTGTCTGAGGATGAAACGCCCGATGGTCGCCCGGGCGTCAGCGTATTATTGTTTGCGATGGGTAGCAAAGTGCTCATGCAACAGCTGGAAACCCGCATGGGGCAATGTATTCTGACTTGCCCGACCGCCGCGGCGTTTGCCGGGATTGAGTCGGAAGACATGATCAGCCTGGGCAAGCACTTGCGCTTTTTTGGCGATGGTAACCAGATTTCCAAGCAGATCCCGGATGCTACCGGCAAACTCAAACGTTTCTGGCGCATCCCGGTGATGGATGGCGAGTTTCTGACCGAAGAAACCACCGGCATGGTGCGCGCCATTGGGGGCGGTAACTTTCTTGTGCTGGGCACCAGTCAGGCCCAGGTACTCACTGCCTGCGAGGCCGCGATTGATGCCATGCGCAAATTACCCAATGTGGTGATGCCGTTTCCGGGCGGTGTGGTGCGTTCTGGCTCCAAGGTCGGCAGCAAATATCCCAAAATGTTTGCCAGCACCAACGATGCGTTCTGCCCGACCCTGAAAGGGGCCGTCAAGAGTGAGCTTGATCCACGGGTGGAAAGCGTGATGGAAATCGTGGTCAATGGCCTCACGTTTGAAGATATTGCCATTTCCATGAAGGCTGGCATTGAAGCCGCCTGCAGTTTGGGTAAAGAGAATGGCATTTTGCGTATTTCTGCCGGTAACTACGGCGGTAAACTGGGCCAACACCACTTTAAACTGCGTCCAATTTTAAGCGGGGAGGTGACCGCATGAGCCATATCATATTCACAGCCAAACCTCTGTCACGCGCTGTAGATTGCCGTGCCTTATTGCCATTGGCTTTGCAGGGCAAAACGGTTGCCGAGATCGCCGCAATCAAGCTGGCTGCCAACCTCACGGTTGCAGAGGCGTTTGATGTCAGTGTGGATGTCGCCATAGCGGCACCGCAAGTGACCTTTAAAAAGACGACGGCCTTACACCACTCTATTGGCTTTGGCATGACGGCCGGTCAACTCAGCATTGAAGGGGATGCCGGAGATTTTCTCGGGGCACAACTGCAAAATGGCATTGTGATCTGCAAGGGCAGCGCCGGTGCACGTGCAGGTGACCGCATGCGTCGAGGCATGTTGCTGATTGAAGGCAATGCCGGTGACTACTGTGCCTCGGATATGATGGCTGGCACGCTGGGCGTACTGGGCACCACGGGTGCTTATGTGGGCTATGGCATGAAGCGCGGCACATTGCTGCTGGCACAAGCGCCCCAACTATCGGCCACCTGGGTGGATTGCGGCCCGCACAAACTGCCTTTCCTCAATATTCTGTATAAATCCTTCAAATTACTCGACAGCCGTTTTGCGCAGATTTCCAGTCTGCGTGTACAGCGCTGGATGGGTGATATGGGGGGCATCGGCAAGGCCGAAATACTGGTTATCCAGCCTTAACGGGAGATCAGCAGGCACATGCAAACGGGCTTCAGGCCCGTTTTGCTTTTTGAATCAGTGGCTTTTGAGTCAGTGCCTTGGCAGTGTTAAAATGGCGGATTATTGAATGATGCCGTCAACACCATGAGCCAATTTCTCACCGCTGCCCTGTATAAATTTGTCACGCTGGAAAACTACAAGGAGATGCAACAGCCCATCCTTGAGCACTGCCTGATGCACCGTATTAAAGGCACGTTGCTGCTGGCGAAGGAGGGCATCAACGGCACCATTGCCGGTGCGCCGGAAGATATCCGTGCCATTCTCGATTATTTGAAACAGGACCCGCGCATGGCCGACCTGGAGCACAAAGAATCCTGGGCCGACACGCACCCGTTTTACCGCATGAAGGTCAAGCTCAAAAAAGAAATCGTCACCATGGGTGTGCCAGATGTAGACCCCAATCTGGTGGTCGGCACCTATGTGAAGCCGGAGGACTGGAACGCACTGATTTCTGACCCGGATGTGATTTTGCTCGACACTCGTAACGATTACGAAGTGCATATCGGCACCTTCAAAGGTGCGGTAGACCCCAAGACCACCACTTTCCGCGAGTTTCCCAAATATGTAGCGGACAATCTGGATACCACCAAGCACAAAAAAGTCGCCATGTTCTGCACCGGCGGCATCCGTTGCGAAAAAGCCTCCTCATACATGAAGCAGCAGGGGTTTGAAGAGGTTTACCATTTGCAGGGCGGCATCCTCAAATATCTTGAAACCGTGCCTCAGGAACAAAGTCTGTGGGAAGGCGAATGCTTTGTGTTTGATCAGCGCGTGGCAGTCAAACATGGGCTTGCCGTGGGTGACCATGACCAGTGTTATGCCTGCCGCATGCCGTTAACACCCGAAGAAATGCAAAGCGAGCAATACGAAGCAGGCATCTCTTGCCCTTATTGCTACGACAAGCTGAGTGCAGAGAAAAAAGAGTCACTCAGAGAGCGCCAGAAGCAGGTCAAACTGGCTCGATTACGTGGACAAACACATATTGGCGATACGCAAAAATAAGCACTCAACCAAAGGAGCACATGATGAAACTACTGGAAAAACTCGCAGGCGAGCGCGCCGCCTTACCACCCAAATTCACTGGTAAAGCAATTTTAATGGCCGGGCTGGGCGGCATGATCGCCATCAGCATCGCCGCACTCATGAGCGCACGCCTGGACCAGTTATTGGTGCTGGGTTCGTTTGGTGCCTCCTGCGTGATTTTGTTTGCCTACCCCGATGCACCTTTTGCCCAGCCACGCAATGTCATCGGCGGTCACTTTTTAAGTTCCTTGATCGGTCTGCTAGTGGTCTCGCAGTTAGGGGTGGCTTGGTGGGCTTTGGGTCTTGCCGTTGGATTGGCGATTGCTGGGATGATGTTCACCCGCACCGTGCATCCGCCCGCAGGTTCCAACCCCGTCATTGTCTGGCTGGTTGCCAGCCAGGGTGCGTTCAGTTGGCAGTTTTTGTGGTTTCCTACCTTGTTTGGCGCCATCATCATCACCATCGTCGCGCTGATATATAACAACTTGACGCGTGAGGGCAAGTACCCAAAATACTGGTTATAAACAGCCGCTAAATCACATCGAGCGGACTGCTGGCTGCCAATCCGCCTTTGTTAAGCACATGGGTATAAATCATGGTGGTCGTTACATCTGCGTGCCCCATTAAATCCTGCACCGTACGAATATCCTGACCACCTTCGAGCAAATGCGTGGCAAAACTGTGGCGCAAGGTGTGTGGGGTGACTGGCTTGGCGATGCCCACTTTTTCAACTACTTTTTTCACGGCGCGTTGCACCGTCTTTTCATCTGCATGATGGCGACGCACCTGATGGGTTTGCGGATCAAGCGACAGCTTGGTTGCCGGAAACACATACTGCCACCCCCATTCTTTGCCTGCACCAGGGTGCTTTTTGTCCAATGCCTCAGGCATGAACACCTCGCCAAAGCCCTTAGTCAAATCCTTGCTATGCAACGCCTGCACAGTTTCTAAATACGCCTGCAGCGGAACAATCAAACTCGCTGGCAACATGGTGACGCGATTTTTATAGCCTTTATCGGTACGCACAAAAATCTCACGTTTGGCAAAATCAACATCATTCACCCGCAAGCGCAAACACTCCATCACCCGCAACCCGCTGCCATACAACAAACTCGCAATCAGCCACATCGAGCCATCCAGGTGACCAAGCACCGCCTGCACCTCCTGCTTGTTGAGCACCACTGGCATGCTTTTGGGCGTTTTTGCCTGTGCCACATGCCCCAGCAAGGGCAACTCGATCTCCAGCACCTCTTTATACAAAAAGAGCAGGGCGCTCTTCGCCTGGTTCTGCGTGCTGGCTGACACGTTTCGTGTCACCGCCAGGTGGGTTAAAAAATCCTCAACTTCACTCGCTCCCATATCGCGTGGGTGCCGCTTGCCATGGTGCAAAATATAGCGTTTAATCCATTGAATATAAGCCTCTTCGGTACGCTTGCTGTAATGCTTCACCCGCAATCGTTCGACGATAAGAGGAAACAGCTTTGGAGCAGGTTTTACTTCAGGTGTGTTTTTCATAGCTAAGCCCTTTTATATAGGTGTAATAATAAAATACAAACTATTGATTTAATAATGATAAATAATTTTTATAAATTTATAGCCCCTGGACTAAATAAAAATTTAGGTTCGTTTTTGGGGTCTAATTAACGTTAGATTTTGTCAGGTATTCGGACGAAGAGGAAAAGCGATTTCGGGGTGGTAAACGTTCAAGCATATCAAAAAAATGTCGGTGAATAAAAGGATTGGTCTGTATTCAAAAACAAATCATAAATTTGCCTACCCCAGAAACTAACCAACCCCCATTTAAACTATCTACTAATTTAGGATTGGTATGCCTATGAAACAATCTCTAACCCATTCCAGCGGATCGCCTTCGGTGTCCGCTGAACTCAAACGTTGACGCTGTAGAATAAGTGTTTTAGAAAAATCAAGGCATACCATGACAATAAATAGACCTTCACAATCGCCCCAAAAGCATCTAACTCAATACAGTCTATGGTTAAAGCACTCCTCAAAATACAATCACTCAACCCCTCAACAGCTTTTTCTACAGCTTCGTTAGCCCACAGACAATGACTACTCGTCTGGATTAGTACCTGTTTCAAGCATTCGGGCAACCCAAAAAACAATGTAGAGTCTTAATGCTAAAGATGCCGCAGTTGCAAAAAAGACTAAAAAAACTCCTTAGACCCTCATAAAGCCAAATATTTTTGGCACCTTTTTTCATCCTCATGGCATTATCTAATTGAAGTAAATTAAGCCAGAATCGATTAATGGTTTTGCCGATTAAATTACGCCCTCTATTTTCAATCTAGGTATATGGTTTAATTGATATTATGAAAAATTATACGCTCGTTTACACGCCGTCATTGGGACGGCTACTTAATAGTTAGGCCCCACAGGAGAGTGCAGTGACAGATCTAGTCGCGAATGTCGCCGTCATTGGCCGATTTCAGCTTATGCCGGGAATACTTCCCGTTCGACTTGAAGCGCCCAACGTCGAGTGTCTTGTTGCTCACGCATTTCCAAGCCACATCGAAGACCCGACGCGCGGCATCAAGATCGATACGAGCGACTGCACCGTCTTCACTGTGACACACCGCGATAGGGGCGATCTGGACCTCGCCAAGATCGAGAACGTCAAGCTTTTGTTTGAGCAGAGCCTTTCCGCTATAAGCGAAGTATCTATTTGGACAAAGGCGGGAGACGTCGTTGGGGAAATGTCTTCCTTCATTCGCCAGATTGGAACGACGGACGTAAAGGCATTCTTTGCACAGGGGGCGAACGAGACTTTGATTGGTTGGGTAAGTCCTGCATTTACATTCGACCGCAAGGCAGCAGCGATGATCGCCGGCTTCTTGTCAAACATGATCGTCTCAAACGGACCTGCGGCAAATCCAATACCCCCGATAACAAGGCGAGTGATGAGTTCGCTTGACCTTATCAACCTTGGATTCCATACAGAGTCCTTCGTTAATCTGTTCTCACTGGTTGATGATCTCACCCAAGAAGTGATCAAGGCAGGCATGACGAAGCGTGGCCTGAGTGATGATGATCAAAAGGGCCTTCTTCGGGCGATCAAGGAGGAACGCCTTAAGGTCTCTCAAGAAACACCTTCTAAATGATTGATTTTAAATAAGGTATTTAAGCCATATTTTCGCTTTCGACGAGTTTCATGCCCATTTTTTCGGCCCGCTGAGCCAATTGCCGCAATACCCTTTCTCTGTAGCGCTCCTCAAAATAGTCTTGGCCTTGATCGGTATACTCCTCGCCTTTGGTGAGCATGGTGTATATCAGCCGTGCCAGTTTGTGTGCGGCGGCGGTCACGGCTTTGGGTTTGTCCATATGTGCGCACATTCGGCGAAAGTATGCGCCTAGCGCTGATTGGCTGCTACGTAGTGCAGCAGCGGCTAATTTCAATGCCTGTGCAGCGCGGTTGGCGACACGTTTGGTTTTACCGCTCAGCACTTTGCCTCCAGTAATGCGGGTGCCAGGACACAGCCCCAGCCAACTGGCAAAATGTTTGGCTGAGGCAAAGCGTGACATGTCTGCGCCAGTTTCACTGATGACTGCCAGCGCAGTGGTCACATCAATGCCGTCTATACGAGTGAGGTCTACACCACACAGCTGGTACAACTGTGTGCGCAGATCAAACTTTGGCGCATTGCGGGCACGTCCACGCTTTTTACCTTTTGCGGGTACGCCATCATAGGCCTGCAAACTCCGGAGCTTGGCTTCAATCTCCTGGTCGCATTCAGCCAACTGTGTCACGATAAAATCGAACATCGCCAGCGCTTGCTTGAGTGCAAACAGATGCTCTTCTCGCCAGTGCCCTTGCAGGCTTTTGGCAATCTCGTCGTGGCTGGCGCGGATGCGCACGTTTTTGAGTGCAGCCAGCACTTGTCCATCACGTTCACCAGCAATGATGGCACGTAGTATCTTCTGCCCAGATTCTCCTGCGATATCCGAGATGACATTGGTCAGTTGAATGTTCATCTGTGTGAGCGCTTTTTGCATATGCTGCACTTGCCTGCCTTAGTCTTTTAAGAGCATACCGCGTTGCCGCCACAGCGAACGCAGGGCACATACCCCCTCTGACGGGCGAAACGCACCTTGCAACAAACCGTAGGACATGAGTTGTTGCAACCACTGGCAATCCAGCACATCGGATTTACGTCCTGAGACATTCTTGACATGACGGGCATTGACCAGCAACACCTTGAAACCGCGCGCCTCCAACAACTCAAACACAGGAATCCAGTACACCCCTGTGGACTCCATCGCAACTGTATCAACACCACAAGTTTTAAGCCAATCCGCCAAGGCGTGGAGGTCAGCCGTAAAACTCTTAAATTCCCGTACTGGCTCGTCATCTCGGTCAGGAGGAACGGCCACATAATGTGAGGCGCTCCCAATATCGATACCCGCAGCGTTGGGATGCGTGATGGTTATCGGGCCAGACTTGCCGGGCTTGAGTCGGTTATTGCGATTGCATTGTGTCATGATTTGCTCCATCATTCGTGATTGAATGTGGCGCTGCATCGGGAACGTCGTCAAGCTCACTCTCTCAAACGGGATACCTGCTTGCGGAAAACCTCGCAACACGGGTTCACCAATATCGATGACGTCTCCCTGACCATGCTAACCCGCGGGCAGAATGCACCATTGCTTTATCGGTCTTCCGCAACGCCACATTCTACTTTGCCACTTCGGGAGCTACTTGTGTTTCTTCGGCGCGATTTGCGGCATGGAGCCGATTACTTCGCTAACCCATCTCTAGGGACTTCCCCTTCCTGTCAAGTAAAATCCACCCAATCATCCTAAAATCAGGGTGATTTTGCATTTTTTACATCCTTGGTTTGTAAATCACCTCAACCTGTGACTGACAATCTTCAATAGCCCATAAAGGGTTAAAGTGCATCTCTCTAGTCGGCTTTTGTTGCGGATCATTTGTTACTTCGCGGGCCAAGATGATTCGCGCGCAAAGCCCCCATTTCTTAATCTGCCTGACAAGCACGCGTAGAATGATCTCCCGATTGAGCCACTACCATGCTGGACCTGTGCAAGCTTAGCCTTTACCATGAGGTTTATCTAATGCCAAATGAGTGAGGTTTTAAGTGGCTATTCAGTTTTTACCTATCCTTAAAGCGGTGGCGCCTTATATTGCGCAGGTGGCTACGGCGGCTATTCCGGCGTTTACTTCCAAACCTGAGGCTGCCAAGGTGGACCCGTTATTGACGCGGCAGATTGAGGAGTTACAGGCAGCGACGATCCAGAATGCTGAGTCACTCCACTTGCTGGCAGAAAAAATGCAGCTGGCGATTCAGGCGTTGGAGGAGGCCGGGCAGGAAGCCAAAAAGCAGGTGGCAGCATACAAAACGATGTTGTTTGCTTCGCTTGGTCTGGCGATGGTCACGGCCATTGCTTGCGTTTACCTTTTGTTGCGTTAAGTGCATCCATATGCATTTTGGGCCGTGTTTATCATCTCTAAAGAGTGTTGAAACTGTCATCTAGCCATTCAGGACGTGCCATTGAAGGAGCTATTCATCATGTCAAATTTACAGGTCACTGAAATCAAGGCCTTTGTACCTGCCAAAAACTTTGCGCTTTCCAAGCAGTTTTATCAAGAGCTGGGCTTTACCATGGCTTCTGAAGGGGGCGGGGTGGCTTATTTTCATTTTGAGCATGTGAGTTTTTTGTTGCAGGATTTTTGTGCGGATCATCTGGCTGAAAACTTTATGATGCATTTGCTGGTACATGATGTGGATGCCTGGTGGAGCAAGGTGCAGGAAAGTGGTGTGATCGGCCGATACGACCTGAAGATTTGGCCCATTACGCTGCAGCCTTGGGGCATGCGCGACTTTTGTATCACTGATCCTTCGGGTGTGCTTTGGCGGATTGGTCAGAACGTGGATTAACGGCAAGGGTGTTATATGTGCACCTGGCTTGTCCGCAAATAAAAAATCTAACTGTTTGTTGATGTGTGCGCTGATGTGCGTATTGCTCTCGCGAGTATTTCGCTCTCTGTTTTAATTTCATTCGCAGTCATTTGTTGTTTATCACGCGCAAAACTGCTGGCTGATGTGCGGTTTTTGTGTATTTAATGTTAAAATTTGAAAACTTATGGTAAGTCACCTCATTTTTTAATAAATAGCCTTAATAATGTTCTCCAACATACTGATATAAATAATTATTTTTTATGAAATATTACTGTTGGCGTTTGTTTCTGTACCTGTTTTTTTCAGTATTTTTCTGGCCTTTGTCCGGTTTGGCTGATCAATTAAAGTCTGAAGCTTTATCGTCGGCTAGTATTTTGGTGCCGATAAAGTCATCCGCTGGGAACGTGATGAGTAAACAGCAGATTTTCAGTTGCCTTGGGTTGCAGGCAAATACAGAATCACATAAAAAAGTGTTGATGGTTTCTGGGCAGCAGATTAGTCATTTGGAAGGCTTGCTGACAAGTCACGAGCAAAGTCTGCAGCAACAAAATAATCAGTTGGATCAACTGGAGGTGCGGGCGTCATCCTCAGCCACCGCCATGAGTCGCTTTCGTACCGTTGCCACGGCCTATAATCATCAGCTTGAGGTGTTTAATAGCTTGCAGCATGACTATCAGCAATTACTGCAGGCACATAACCAGCAAACTTCAGCTTACAATCATTTGATTGAACAATATCAAGTCGCGTGTGGCAGCAAGCTGTATCTGGAAGAAGATTTGAAACAGGTGCAGATGGAAATCACCAAACTTTCATCCAAATAAGCAGTGAATGATGCATTTGCAAGGTTGAGTGCGCCTTTTATTTCCATCTTGGGCGCGGTCCTGAAAAGCCATCACAAGCGCATGCATTTGGCGTTTATGCACGGGGTATGCCAGCCATTGCTTCTAACACCCTGCTTGCAAATTTTGCTAAGCTGTTCGCATGCAAAATCAATTCAAAAAAATCTTTTCTGAGCTGTCTCACCGGTTATCTGTTCGCATTATTGGCGGGCTGCTGGTTTTTTATTTCCTGTTTGCTTATTTTGCGGTCAATCCGCTGGCACAGCGCGTGTTGCCATGGGTGGGCGAGAAGCAGCTTGCCAGCCGACTCAGTGTGGGCAAGGTCAGTTTTGATCCGTTACGCCTCAAAACAACCATAGACGATCTTCAACTCACGCAGACTAACGGTGCGCCATTGGCGGCATTTGACCAACTGATGGTGGATGTTGAAGTCAGTGGCTTGTTGCAATGGGCATGGAAGTTTAAGGAGATCAGCATTCACGGGCCGCGTGTGCAGCTTGAAATTGCACAAAACGGCACGTTCAACTGGGCCACTTTGCTGGCCAAGCTCAATGAGGATAAAACACCGCCCAGCGAGTCACTGCCACGGCTGATATTGCAGCACATTGTGATCCACAATGGTCAGGTCAGTTATCTCGATACGCACCGGGCCACCCCATTTAAAACCGGCTTGTCGCCGATTGACCTGACACTGGACGGGTTTTCAACTCTGCCTGAAGATCGCGGCGATTATTTGCTGGCTGCCCGGCTGCCAAACCAGGGTGGAGTGTTGAAGTGGAAGGGCGATATGGGGGTGAACCCGCTGGCCTCCAAAGGCGCATTTGCAGTAGAAGGCCTCAATCTCGCCAGGTTTAAACCATTGCTGGCAAGTCTGACCCCTGATTTCAAGCTTGAACAGGGAAGTTTGCAACTGGGCTTTGAGTACGATTTTGCGCTGGTGGACGAGCAACCTGAAGTGGCGGTGCGTGGGTTGCTGATGCAGGTCAGCCAACTGGCTGCCAGCCTGCAATCAGAGAGAAAACTGGCGTTGTCACAGTTTTCTCTGAGCGCACCAACCATTAACTTCTCCGCGCAACAGCAGCCGCCACTGCGATTGCAGCAACTGGGTTTGAATCTGGAGGGTCTGGCCTTGCAGCAAGGCAAAGATACCCATGCTTCATTAAAACATGCCGCATTGAAGTTGCCACAACTGGATATCCGTCTCAACGGTGCGACACAAGCGGTGTTTGCCGGATTATCCCTGGACATGCAGGCATTGGCATTGGCAAAGGGCAATGAGACCTTGCTGCAGGTGCCTGCGTTGGCCGTACGCGGGCTCGATTTTGATTTGGCCGAGCGCAGCATTCATGTCGCGCAAGTGGCGCTGCCGGATGGGGAAGTGCATGCCACGCTCGATAAGGCAGGTGTGATGAACTGGCAACAGGCGTTTGCCGTGGAAGCGCCGGCAGCCAGCGAGACCACGGTCGTTGCGGCTGCACCTGTGTCTGATGTGATCACCGAGGATAAACCGTTTCAACTCGCTATTGCCGATGTGCAATTAAAGCATTGGCGTCTGGGGTTTGAGCATCAGCAATTGTTGCATCCATTGCGTGTCAGTGTTGCCGACTTCAATCTGGGTTTTGCCGTTGCAGGACCGGCAAATGCATTGGCCATTACGCACGTGCAAGCCAGTATGCATACACTGGCGGCGCACTCCAGTGCGTTCAAATCACCGGTGGTGAGCCTGACCAAACTTAACCTGAATGAGGCAGCGCTGCATCTGGCCGAGCACAAGGTGCAGGTGCAGGGCCTGCAGTTATCCGGCTTGAAAACCGGGGTAGTACAGGCCGCGGCCGGGCAGCCGCTGAACTGGCAGACGATTTTGGCGCCATTGCCGGTGACGGCACAACCGGATAGCCAGGCAAGCTTGCGCGCGAGGGTGTCGTCACCATCGCATCCACAAGCCGCTGCTGGCAGTCAGGCTAGTCCCTGGTCTGTCAGCCTGAAAAAACTTGCGTTGGACAATGCCAGCGTGCATGTCGAGGATGGCAGTCTGGCCACCCCCGTGGTGCTGGATATTGAAAAAGCCTTGTTTGAAGTGCGCGATGCTTCGCTGGACTTACGCAAGCCGCTGCCGGTCAATCTGGCGTTTCAGGTCAGACAGGGCGGCCAATTCCGGTTGCACGGCAAGCTCATACCGCAGCCGTTAAAGCTGGATGCCAACCTGCAATTACAGCAGTTATCCCTGTTGCCTTTTTCAGGCTATGTCAATCGGTTTGCCTTGTTGAAACTGCATAGTGGGGCGCTGGATGTGGGCGGACAACTGGCGGTGCAACAGCAAAAAACGCTGACGGGCAGTTTTAAAGGGGGCTTTAATATTCATCAGCTGGGCGTGGTGGAAGAAGCAGGCGCAGTGCCATTTTTAAGCTGGGAGCGGGTAGGCAGTGATAGCCTTGCACTGACGCTGGCACCCAATCAGTTGCATATGACTACGCTGGAAATCGTCAAGCCGACGGGCAAGCTGATTATTCATGAAGACAAAACCATGAATGTCACCCGCATCATGCGGCAGCCTGCTACTGTCAACGCTGCACCCATCACTTCTGCACCAAACACTGCTACAACAGTGACGACATCAGGCGCACGCGCTGCAGTCATGCCTTCTGCCCCTGAGAGCAAAGCGGCTAACAGTGACGGCTTTCCGGTGAACATTGAAACGGTGCGCATCGACCGCGCCGAACTCGATTTCGCCGATTTGTCGCTGACCCCACAATTTGGTACGCATATCAATACCTTGAGTGGTGTGATCAATGGGGTATCCACGCAGCCAATCTCGGTGGCGCAGGTCGAGTTGGACGGCAAGGTCGACGCGTACGGCTCAGCCACCATACGCGGGGCATTGCAGCCATTTAATGTGACACAGTTTACGGATTTGAAGCTCGCGTTTAAAAACCTGGAAATGAACCGGCTCACCCCTTACTCAGGCAAGTTTGCAGGTAGACGCATTGATTCCGGGCGCTTGTCTGTCGCGCTGCAATATAAAATCAAACAACGCCAGCTGGCAGGTGAAAACAAGTTTGTGATTCAGAAGCTCAAGCTGGGGGAACGTGTGGACAGCAAAGAGGCAGCAAATCTGCCGCTGGATCTGGCGATTGCAATTCTGGAAGACAGTGATGGCGTGATCGACCTCGACTTGCCGATTGCAGGCAGCCTGGATGATCCACAATTCAGCTATGGCGGCATTGTGTGGAAGGCGATTAAAAATGTATTGACCAAGATTGTGACCTCGCCGTTTAAGGCCTTGGGCAAGCTGTTTGGCAGTGGTGGTGACCAACTGGATGGTATTGTGTTTGAAGTGGGGAGCGCTGAAATTACGCCACCCGAGCAAGAGAAGCTGGTTGCAGTCGCGCACATGCTTGGTCAACGTACCAAGTTGCGTTTGTCTGTCACCCCAGCTTACAATCAGGCAGCCGATGCACGTGCATTACAGGAACAGTCCTTGCGCAAACAGGTGGCTGTTGCTTTGGGGATCAAACTGGCTGCGGGACAAGCCCCGGGGCCGATTGATTTGAGTCATCCAAAAACGCAAAAAGTACTGGATGATTTGTATAACACCTTGACGAAAAAACCGCTGCTCAAACGACTGGCTTCGAAATTTGAAAAGCCGGAAGATGGGCATTATGTACAGCTACAGGAGCAGCTGACTGTCAGTATCGTCATCACCGAGGCCGATTTGCAAGCCTTGGCTACGGCCAGGGGGGTGGCGATGCAGAACTTTTTGGCTGATGCGGGGATTACTGGCCAACGTTTGCGGGTGCTGCCGCCCGTCAAAGTGTCAGAAACACCGGTGACCAGCACACTGGCAATGGAGGTCAATGCTGAAAAATAGTGTGTGTTGTGCACTGCAACCACAGACAGCCTATGCTTGTTAATCGATATGAAAAGGCGCATGAAACATGGCAAAGTTTGTTCCAAGGCAAGCAATTAAAACGAATACGTCGAGTATTGAAGTCACCATGGATGCAGCCAACCCCTTGCATTCCGGCAGGCACCGTTTTCAGCTGATTGTTGAGGATGATTCCGGTAATGTGTCTGAGCCTGCCACGGTGGATGTGGTGGTGATTGACAACAAAAAACCGACTGCACTACTTGATGCCCCAGCCACAGTAGTGTTTGGACGTTCATTTTCATTGTTGGGCGCGCGCTCTTTCGACATGGGCCGTGAAAGATTAAAAGTTACCGCTGGGTGCAGCTCTCCTGACGGTCCATCATGGTGATGCGTCTCATCAGCGCACAGGAGGCGCGTTGAATATTCAAAAGCAGAGTGTTTTAGTGGCGCTGACGGGCGCCATAGGCACGCTCTGGTTTGAGTATGTGGCAGCTGCAGGCTTTGGGTTTCTGACGACCAAGAGTGGCTGGTGGATGACCGCGTGGACAGTGTTACCGTATGCGATGCTCTTTTTTGGCAGGCATGTCGCAACGGGAGCTCAAGCCCAGCGCTGGATGCTATGGATTTCATTGCTGGTGGTTACGACAGGAATGTATGCGTATTACCAGGCTTTTTTTGTGTTTCTGGATGCACAGAGTGCCCTGATCTTTCTGTTTATGCCCTTGTTGCAAAGTATGGTCTGTTTCACGCTGTTGATTGTTGTTAAATTCTTTGGAAAATAATCTGTGCCATCTGACAAGGGAGTCATCGTGATGCGAATTTTGCGCGTAAGCAGTATGGCAATGTTAGCCTTGCTGGCAGCTTGTTCGTCGCAGCAGATGTATACGTCAGGACAATATTTGCAACGCAACCAGTGTATGCAACTGGTGGAGCAGGCTGCCATGGACAAGTGCTTGCAACAGGCGGAGTTGCCCTACGAGCAGTATACGCATGCGCGAGGTGAGTCACTCCCATGACTAGATGGGGCACGGTATACAGATATATAAGATGCCCGATTTGATCGGGGTATTGTGTATGGCGTGCTGAATGATGATGCAGTTTAAAAAAATACTTGCCTATCTTTGGGCATCGCCGACGACACTGGTGGGCGTTGCACTGGCAATGCCTTTGCTTTTAACAGGCGCCAAAATCAGATGCGTGCAGGGCGCGTTTGAAATCTATGACGGCTGGCTGCTCAGATGCCTGACGCAGGCGGGTGGTTTTGCTGCGATGACGCTCGGGCATATTGTGATAGGCGTTTCGGCTGACTGTCTGCATACTTTGCGTTGCCATGAACACGTGCATGTCAGGCAAGCCGAGCGTTGGGGAATCTTGTTTATTCCAGCCTATGTGCTGGCAGGGTGTTGGCAAAGCCTGTGTGGCCGTCATGCCTATTATGACAATCCGTTTGAACGGGAAGCGTTTGCAGCGGATGAAGAGATGCAATCACATGATGGCTGATCAAAAAAGCCAGCATCTGCTGGCTTTTTTGATACGAATAATATTTCCAGCCTAGTAAAGACTTTCCCAGAATTTCCACCAGATTTTTTCTTCCTCCTGAATTTTTCCGGTGACCATGGGGTTATCAGGGTAATTTGTTTTCAGAATACGCAAAGTATCTGCCTTGAGGTCGTCCAGTTCCATGGCGTCGTAGGCGCTGACCATGGTCACCAATGCATCTTCGACGGCTGTTGAATTCGGGTAGGTTTCGAGTACGAAGCGTGTTCTGTTCAAGGCAGCAACATAAGCTTTGCGCTGCATGTAGTAACGTGCAACATGCATTTCATGCAATGCCAGTGCATTGACCAGATAGATCATGCGCTGGGTCGCGTCTTTGTAGTAACGGCTGGTAGGAAAGCGTTCGGTCATCTCTTTGAATGCAGCAAAGGAAACCTTCAAGGTTTTTGGGTCGCGGTCATTGATTTGCTGCCCGGTATATTTTTCCATGAATCCGCGCTCGTTAAACGTGGCCAAGCCTTTTAAGTAGTAGGCGTAATCCAGGTTAGGGTGATTGGGGTGCAGCTTGATAAACCGGTCAAGTGCCGAGATGCAGAGTACCGGTTCAGTTTTTTTATAGTAGGCGTAAGCAACTTCTAACTGCGCTTGTGTTGCATAGACGCCATGCGGATACCGTGATTCCAGCTTTTGAAAGTATTCAATCGCCTTGTCGTAATTCTTGTCGACCATTTTTTCCTGGCCGGTGGCGTAAAGCTTTTGTTCGCTCCAGCCTTTCGTCTCATCCAGTGGGTTGGGGTTACCAAAAATGGCGCAGGCGCTCATTGAAATCGCGGCGATTAAAATAAAAGCACGCGTGAGCAGGGCGTTAAGCGGTAAAATGCGAAGCATGTTGTTAAACAGTCGTTAGATTAAGGAACTCAAGGCATTATAACTGATGCCGTTTAAAAATATGAAAGAAAGCGCAAGCTTAACTCTGGTCGTCCCCACCAGCCTTGGCGGGCAGCGTTTGGACCTCGCCTTGCAGCAGATGTTGCCTGACCATTCGCGCAGCCGTTTACAAACCTGGATTAAGGAGGGCTTGGTGCTGCTGGATGGTGCTGCCCCTACCGCTAAAACCAAGGTGTGGGGCGGCGAGAAGCTGCTGGTCAACCCACCTGAAAACTTGCAGGAAAACGCGTTTTCGCCGGAAGATATTCCACTGGATGTGGTGTATGAAGATGATGCACTAATGATTATCAACAAACCTGCGGGGTTAGTGGTGCACCCTGCCGCTGGTAACTGGAGCGGGACTTTGCTCAATGCCTTGCTGTTTCAGTGGCCGCAGCTCAAAGACGTGCCGCGTGCCGGGATTGTGCACCGGTTGGACAAAGATACCAGCGGCTTGCTGGTGGTTGCCAAAACATTAGAGGCGCAAACCAGCCTGGTGCGTCAGTTGCAGGCACGCACAGTCAAGCGTGAGTACCGGGCGATTGTCTGGGGGCAGCTCTGGCGCAATGGTAAGGTCGATCAGCCCATCGGACGTCATCCACATCAGCGCACCAAAATGGCGGTGGTGCGCAAAGGTAAGTCTGCCGTGACCCACTATCAGATTCTGGAGCGGTTTGGTACTAACACTTATTTGCGTTGCAACCTGGAAACTGGACGCACGCATCAGATCCGCGTGCATTTGCAATACCTCAAAGCCCCGATAGTTGGCGATCCCATGTATGGCATCGGCAATATCATTCCGCACAAGATGATGTCACAAGAACTGCGTGCCGTGATTGGTGATTTCAAGCGTCAGGCCTTGCATGCGGTTAAACTGGGGCTGATCCATCCGGTCACCAATGAATTCATGGAATGGCAAATTGAGCTGGCGGATGACATGCGTGTTTTGCTGGATGCGATGCGCACCACCGAGCTGCCGGATGAGCCATTGGCGCCGGTGGATTTCAATGTGGATGAAAACGGGTTGTTTATTGGCGAAGAGGATGAAGACTGGGGCGATGATGACCTGGATGCAGACTTTGAGGATGCCGAGGGCGACGATGCAGATTGGGACGATGATGCACCTCTGGAAGATGATGCACCTCTGGAAGATGATGCATAGCAAGCGGCACCCCCATGGCTGACTTACCGATCATCATACCAGACTGGCCGGCTCCGGCCCATGTCAAAGCCCTGCAAACCACACGTTTGGGGGGCGTGAGCACGGGTGTATATGCCAGTTTGAATCTGGGTGATCATGTCAAAGACCAACCGCAGTATGTTGCGGCTAACCGCCAGCGTTTAAGCCCTTTGCTTCCTTCTGAGCCGGTCTGGCTCAATCAGGTGCATGGCATCCGCGTGATTGATGCGGCACAGGCAAGTTGCATCGAAAGTGCCGATGCGAGCTTCAGCACGCACAAACAGGTGGTCTGTGTGACCATGACTGCCGATTGTTTGCCTGTCTTGTTGTGCGACCAGGCCGGTACGGTAGTGGCTGCCGTGCATGCCGGTTGGCGCAGCCTGTGCGATGGTGTGATCGAAGCCACAGTGCACACCATGCCGGTCGCCGCATCCAGCCTGATGGCTTGGCTAGGCCCGGCTATCGGTCCGCAGGCATTTGAAGTGGGCGGTGAGGTGAGGGCGCAGTTTATGGCGGTGGATGCCCAAGCCGAAACTGCTTTTGTGTCGCACGGGGATAAATGGCTGGGCGATTTATATACCCTCGCCAGACAGCGTTTGCAGCGGCTGGGCGTGACGCAGGTGTATGGGGGTGGCCGCTGTACTTATAGCGAAGCAGAGACCTTTTTCAGTTATAGACGCGATGGTGATACCGGGCGTATGGCAAGTATGATCTGGCTGGAATAAATTTTTAGCTACAGAGGACGTACAGGGATCAGCGTTGAGAAACAAGGGCTATGCACGATGATGCTGTGACCGATATGCCCAATTTTTTTGAGCCACATGTTTTGGTTTTCTCTGTCCTCTGTGGTCAATAAGCTTTATTTAAATATGAAAAAACATTTAATTTTTGATCTGGATGGGACGCTGATTGATTCTGCGCCCAGTATTTTGCACTGTTTCGGCTTGGCTTTTAGCACTACCCATACCCCGCTCAAGACTGAATTAAACAACGATGTGATAGGCCCGCCCTTGATGGAGGCACTCAGACGATTGTCTGGCAGCGACGATCCGGCGCTGCTTCACACCCTTGCTGCTGCTTTCAAGCAGCATTACGACACTAGCGGCTATTTGCAGTCGGTGGTATTTGACGGTGTGCCCGCCATGCTCGAGCAGTTGCAGGCGGCTGGGTATGCCTTATATATTGCCACCAACAAACGCTTTGACCCGACTGAAAAAATTGTGGCGCATCTGGGCTGGCAATCTTTGTTTACTGGCGTATATGCACTGGATTACTTTCAGCCAACCCTCCAGTGCAAGGCAGATATGGTGGGGCAGATGGTGACGGATCTGGTACTGGATGCCGAGGCATGTGTATATATTGGCGACCGCCTGGAAGACGGGCTGGCCGCGGATGCGCACCAGATGGATTTTATACTGGTGACCTGGGGGTATGCAGGGGATGTTTCGCGCATGAAAGCACATTGGCAGCGTTGTGCGCAAGTGCAAGCCTTGCCAGGCATGATAGCCACTTTAGCAGGCGGCGCTCAATGAAAAAGCTACGTGCGCGTCGACATCCTGTGAGCGACTCTATGGGAACTGCAGCGGGCAGGTGGCGTCAATGGCCGATGATGGTGCCTGTCGTTATCTGCATGCTCGGTTTTGTGTATTGGGGGCTACAGCAGCACTGGGATGTCAAAGTGCTGGCAGGGCTTACTTTGCTGGTGGGCCTGATGTCTGGTGCTTTTGTCTGGATCATCGGTCTGATCGGTTTGTTGCCTGTGGTTGGGCCCATCGTGGTGAAGGTATTAAGTTTCGGTTTTATCTGGCTGCTCAACGCCTTGGGTTACCTGGTTTCCTACATTGCCATTCGTCGCGGCTATTCACAAGATGTGCTGACCTATCGCGGACTGACACTGGCATTGATGGTGGGCATTATCACAGGCTATGTCGTTGCACAGTTTATTTAATCTCTCAAGTGTGCAGACGTGGTGATTTCAATACCCGTTAACTGTTTGTTTATGCTTTGTTTTTTTGATAACTCACGTATAATGCGCGCCTCTTTCCTGTGAACACTGCATGACAACTTTGACTCTGTTACTTGCTGATATTACCCCGTTGACCGGCATGGTGCTGGCTTGCCTGGTGGGGGGCGTGCTAAGCGTCTCTGTGGCTGCCATCTTCGCCCTGAACGCCAAAAAACAAATGGTGCCGTTGCTGGTCAGTTATGCGATTGGCGCTTTGCTGGCTGCCGTGTTCCTTGAAATTCTGCCACACGCGATTCAGACAGCACCGAATATTGAAGCCATGACCGCTATGATGCTGTTTGGCATTCTGCTGTTTTTTGCACTGGAAAAGCTGGTGTTGTGGCGGCATTGCCATGGCGATCATTGCGAGATGCATGCACCGCATGATGAAGCACATTGTCCTGATTTGCATGCTGCGCCCGATCAGTCTGGTGTCAAATTCAAATTGGCACAAACGCAGGTGTCACAGCTACAGCGTCATCAGCACGGACCTGACTGCGATCATGCGCCATTGCATCATGACCATGATCATGGTCGTAGCGGCATGATGATTATGATCGGGGATACCTTTCATAACTTTGTCGATGGTATTTTGATTTGTGCTGCGTTTATGGTGGATATGCAAGTGGGGCTGGTCACTGCGCTGGCGATTATTGCCCATGAAATTCCGCAAGAAGTGGGTGATTTTCTGATTTTGCTGCATTCCGGCTACAGTAAGCAAAAAGCATTTTTATTCAATATTGCATCCAGCCTGGCAACCCTGCTGGGAGGGGTGCTGGCCTATCTTGCGCTGACGCTGGTGCAGCAGTGGGTGCCTTATATTTTAAGCCTTGCTGCCGCCAGCATGCTCTATGTGGCGGTGGCCGACTTGATTCCCGGCTTGCACAAGCGCACAGCCATGCGGGATACGTTATTGCAATTATTATTGATCGCTCTTGGCGTGGCTTCTGTCGCGGTGACCAAGTGGCTGGTCGAAGGTTAAAGGATTTATATCATGCAAAGCACTCCCAAGGTCGGTTTTGTTTCGTTGGGCTGCCCCAAAGCCGGTTCGGATTCTGAGCGTATCCTGACCCAGTTGCGGGCCGAAGGCTATGAAATCAGCAATAGCTACGAGCAGTCAGACCTCGTAGTGGTCAATACCTGTGGCTTTATCGATTCTGCTGTGCAGGAGTCGCTTGATGCGATTGGTGAAGCGCTCAACAAGAATGGCAAAGTGATTGTGACTGGTTGTCTGGGCGCCAAAAAAGACGTGGTCACTGGTGCGCACCCCAGTGTATTGGCAGTGACGGGCCCGCACGCACTCGAAGAGGTGATGGGCCATGTGCATACCCATTTGCCCAAGCCACATGACCCATTTGCCGATCTGGTGCCACCGCAAGGCATACGGCTGACACCCAAGCATTATGCCTATCTCAAGATTTCGGAAGGCTGTAACCATCGATGCAGTTTTTGCATTATCCCCAGCATGCGCGGTGACCTGGTCAGCCGCCCGATTGGCGATGTGTTGAATGAGGCCGAAAGTCTGGTCAATGCCGGTGTATCTGAGATTCTGGTGATTTCGCAGGACACGTCTGCTTATGGCGTGGATATGAAATTCCGCAAGGGCTTCTGGAATGGCCGCCCGGTGAGAACACATATGACCGAGCTCAGTAAAGCCTTGGGCGAGCTGGGTGTGTGGGTGCGGTTGCATTATGTCTATCCATATCCGCATGTGGATGATGTGATTCCCCTGATGGCAGAAGGCGCCATTCTGCCTTACCTGGATGTGCCATTTCAGCATGCCAGCCCGCGCGTACTCAAAACCATGAAGCGACCTGCCAGTAGCGAGAATAACCTCGCGCGCATCAAGGCCTGGCGAGACATTTGCCCGGAAATCGCCATTCGCAGTACTTTTATTGTCGGTTTCCCTGGCGAGACAGAAGATGACTTCAAAATGCTGCTCGATTTTATGGAAGAGGCGCAACTTGATCGTGTAGGCTGCTTTGCCTATTCTGCGGTCGACGGTGCAGCCGCGAATGCCTTGCCTGATCCTGTCGCCGAAGAAATCAAGCAGGAACGCTTAAGCCGCTTTATGGAAGTGCAAGAGCGCATCAGCGCGGCAAAAGTTGCGGCAAAAGTGGGCAGCCTGCAAACCGTTCTGGTAGATGAGTTGACTGAAGATGACAATGGCAATGTGATTGCAATTGCCCGCACCAAAGGCGATGCGCCGGAAATTGACGGCATTGTCTATTTGCAGGATGGTGAAGGCTTGAACCCGGGCGATTTTGTTGATGTGCAAATCGTCGACTCACAAGGCCACGATTTGATTGGTGCGCCGCCAGAGTTTTAATCTGGCTCTCCTGAATAAAAATGCCGCATGCGCGGCATTTTTATTTTCCGGGATACTTTTGGCCAGACGGGGCGTCAGCTTAGGCCGCAATGGCCGGACGCTCACAGTCCGCACGCTCTGCAAAAATGTCTAGCGTAAACGGGCAGCGTTTCAGTTTATTGTGTATGTTTTTGCGTTTAGCAGAGGGTTGCAGGTTGACATAAGGCGTCTGGCTCAAGCGCACATAGCCGGATTGCCTCAGTTTTTCGGCAGTGGTTTCAAACTGGCTAAGCGGGTTATCCATATTTTGCAGGGTAATGCCATGCTTATGCACATCCAGTACATGATAAATGGTTTGGGATTGCCCATTTGCGGCAGGTTTGCCGTAGAGCTCTCCCACATGAATGTCGGTTTGCGAATCAGGTATATGCTGCATGCAAGGATGATAGCGCGTTTGCCGCAAGGCTTCAATCCATCCGCGTAGCCCTTATGCTTGATAAGCCGGATGATAAGCCGGATGAGCATGTTAAAATGGGGGCTTGTGTATTTAGAGAGTCATCATGTCAGTTGTTAAAACCCGTTTTGCCCCCAGTCCTACCGGTTATCTGCATATTGGCGGTGCGCGTACTGCCCTGTTTTCCTGGGCGTATGCCAAGCGGCATGGCGGGCAGTTTATTCTGCGCATTGAGGATACCGATGTGGCGCGTTCAACGCCAGAGGCGGTGCAGGCGATTCTGGATGGTATGGCCTGGTTGCAACTGGACCATGACGAAGGCCCGTTTTACCAGATGCAGCGCATGGATACTTACAAAAAAATCATTCAGAAAATGCTGGATGACGGCCATGCTTATTATTGCTATTGCAGCAAAGAAGAGCTGGATGCCTTGCGTGAAACGCAAATGCAGCAGGGTCTGAAGCCGCGCTATGATGGCCGCTGGCGCCCAGAAACGGACAAAACTTTGCCTGAGGTGCCCCAAGATGTGCCACCAGTGGTGCGCTTTAAAAACCCGACTACAGGCGTGGTGGCTTGGGATGATATGGTCAAAGGCCGCATTGAAATCGCCAATGCCGAGCTGGATGACCTGATTATTGCGCGCGCCGATGGTACCCCCACCTATAACTTCTGCGTCGTGGTCGATGACTGGGAGATGGGCGTGACGCAGGTGATTCGTGGTGATGACCATGTGAATAACACGCCGCGTCAGATCAACATGTTGCAAGCCTTGGGTGCGCAAGTGCCTCAATATGCGCATTTGTCAATGATTTTGGGCGATGATGGCCAAAAACTCTCTAAACGCCATGGTGCTGTGAGTGTGATGCAATATCACGAGGACGGTTACTTGCGTGAAGCAGTGCTCAATTACCTGGCCCGTTTGGGCTGGTCGCATGGCGATGACGAAGTGTTCAGCATGGCGCAATTCTGTGAGTGGTTTGACCTTGACCATATCACGCCTTCTGCGGCGCAGTTTAATACTGAAAAACTCAACTGGCTCAATGCGCATTACATTAAAAATCTGCCGCTAGAACGCATTGCCGACGAGGTCAAACCTCGGCTGGGCAAACTGGGTGTTACGGAGACCAGTACGCCTGATTTACTGGCAGTGCTGAATTTATACCGTGAGCGTAGCAATAATCTGAACCAGTTGGCGCAGGAGATTGCTTTCTTCTACCAGATGCCTGCCATCAACGAAGCCGATGCTGCCAAGCATATTCAGCAGGAAACTTCAGGCATTATCGAAAAATTTTTGGAAAAGGCTCAAGATTCCGACTGGGCTGCCGATAACCTACACGATGCGCTTAATTTCGTGGTGACTGAACAGCAGATCAAATTTCCCAAGCTGGCGATGCCTTTGCGGGTGGCTTTGATCGGGATTGCACAGTCACCCAGCATTGACCAGGTGATGGCAATTCTGGGTAAAGAAACCTGTTTGCAGCGCATTCATGCTTTATTTCCAAAAAAATAAAGCATGGGGATTGAAATTGGAACAAATTAGTACAATTATAGTCATTATGATGGATTGGTGTTCAAGATAACAAAAACTCCAATACGATTAAAACAAACAAGGAGCAACTCCATGAATAACAAAGGCCAAATGCTGCAAGACCCTTTTCTGAACGCCTTGAGAAAAGAACACGTGCAAGTGTCCATTTATCTGGTTAACGGTATCAAGCTGCAAGGTCAAGTGGATTCTTTTGACCAATATGTGATTTTGTTGAAAAACACCGTCACCCAAATGGTTTACAAACACGCTATTTCTACCATTGTTCCTGCACGTCCGGTGAATCTTGGGCCGCACGAACCCGCACAAGAATCTTAATGCATGTTTGACAGACCTACGGGCGGAGATGCCGTAGTCCTGGTCAGCGTTAACTTTGGGGATGCTGATTATGAAGAAAGCTTGCAAGAGCTCCGCCACCTCGCCGATACTGCCGGCCTCAATATTTCTGCCACACTGGAAGGTAAACGTCAGTCACCTGATCCCAAATTTTTTATTGGTTCGGGCAAGGCCGATGAACTGAAAGTGCTCATGGCTGCGCATGAAAGTAAAGTGGCAGCTTTTAATCACGATTTGAGCCCCTCACAACAGCGTAACCTTGAAAAACATCTCGAGGCTCGGGTGGTAGATCGCACCGGCTTGATTCTGGATATTTTTGCCCAGCGTGCGCAGTCACATGAAGGTAAATTACAGGTGGAACTCGCGCAGCTGGAGCATTTGTCTACCCGACTGGTGCGCGGCTGGACCCACCTTGAGCGTCAAAAAGGTGGGATTGGCGTGCGTGGCGGGCCGGGTGAAACCCAGTTGGAGCTTGACCGTCGCATGTTGCGTGTGCGCGTCAAGCAGTTGCGCGAAAAGCTGGATAAGCTCAAGCAGCAGCGTGGCATGCAACGGCGTGCACGCAAACGCTCCAATTTGATGACGGTCTCCATTGTGGGGTATACCAATGCTGGCAAGTCCACTTTGTTCAACCGGCTGACCCATTCAGGGGTGTATGCTGCGGATCAATTGTTTGCCACGCTGGATACTACTTCACGCAAAATGCATTTGCCTGAAGGTTTTCCTGTGGTGTTGTCTGACACGGTAGGATTTATCAAGCACTTGCCAACGACCTTGATTGAGGCATTTGGCGCCACACTTGAAGAGGCAGCACAGGCTGATTTGCTGCTGCATGTGGTGGATGTTTCCAGTCCTAACCGGGATGCTCAGATTGAGCAAGTGAATATTATTTTGAACGAGATTGGTGCAGCCGATGTCAGGCAGGTGCTGGTCTTGAACCAGATTGACAAGCTGGGCATGCCGTCGGGAGTAGACCGTGACGAGTATGGTAATATCAAAACTGTAAGGGTTTCAGCTAAAGACGGTGGTGGTATTGAAGATTTACGTCAGGCGCTGTTGGAACATCAGCAATACTTGAAAAAACTGAGTACGGAAGAGCGTGCTTACGTTTAAAGATGAATAAAAATACGGAGTGTCATGCATGAGAAAATTCCCCGGCTTTTGGAACAAGAATAACGAAGGCCCACCTGATCTGGATGAAGTATTCAAAGACTTGAATCAAAAGCTTAACCGTATGTTTGGTGGCAAAGGCAGTCAAGGTAGCGGCAGTGGGCGTGGCCCGTCAACACCTTCTGCGCCATTACCTGTAGCGCCAATATTGGGTTTGGTGGCAGTGATTTGGTTAGGCTCAGGCTTCTACATCGTGGATCAGGGTTCTCGCGGTGTTGTGTTGCGCTTTGGTAAGCATGTAGAAACGACCACTCCCGGACCGCGTTGGCATTTACCTTTTCCTATTGAAACGGTTGAAAATGTCAACTTGGAGCAGGTACGTACCATTGAAATGGGCTACCGTTCATTTGAAGGTGAGTCTGGGCGAAGCAAAGAGTTGCGCGAATCACTGATGTTGACAGATGATGAAAACATTATTGATTTGCAAGTGGCTGTGCAATATAACCTCAAATCTGTAGAGGATTATCAGTTTAGCAACCGCTCGACTGAAGAGAGTGTGCGTGGTGTTGCTGAAACAGCGATTCGCGAAATTGTCGGCAAAAGCAAGATGGACTTCGTGTTGTATGAAGGTCGCGACGATGTTGCCGCCAAAGCGAAGAAACTGATGCAGGATATGCTGGATCGTTATAAGTCTGGTATTCATGTGGTGAATGTCACCATGCAGAATGCACAGCCTCCGGAGCAGGTGCAGGCTGCGTTTGATGATGCTGTGAAAGCCAAGCAGGATCTGGAGCGTCAGAAAAACGAAGGCCAGGCATATGCTAATGATGTCATCCCTAAAGCGCGCGGTACGGCTTCAAGGTTGGCTGAAGAGGCTGCGGGTTACAAGTTACGTGTCGAGAATGAAGCCAAAGGGAATGCTGATCGGTTTGAACAGGTGCTTGCGCAGTATAACAAGGCGCCGGAAGTGACTCGCCAGCGCTTGTATCTGGATGCGCAGGAACAGATATTGTCTAATACCAGCAAGGTATTGGTGGATCAAAAAGGCGGAAATAGTATGCTTTATTTGCCTTTGGATAAGCTGCTTGGATCGGGCGCTGCAAATAATAGTAACAATGCATCGACAGCCGCCACCGGCGAAAAGCTGGTGCAGCCGCCACAATCTGATGCAGGGGTGGTTGAGCGCACACGCGATGCGCTGAGAAGCCGTGATCGCGAATATCGCTAGTAGAGCCAGAGGAAGAATAAATGAAAAATATTGGAAGCATCTTGATAGGCATTTTCATCCTGCTGGTGGTGATCACTTCGTCAGCTTACACCGTGGATCAGCGAGAGTATGCGCTGGTGTTCCGCTTGGGTGAAATTGTCTCGGTTAAAAAAGAGCCTGGGCTGTATTTTAAAATGCCTATGGTTGAAAATGTGCGCTATTACGACAAACGTATCCTGACCCTGAACTGGGAGGAGCCTGATCGTTTTATCACCAGCGAGAAGAAGAATGTGCTGGTGGATTCATTTGTGAAGTGGCGCATTATTGATCCATCGAAATACTACGTTTCTGTACGTGGCGACGAAGTGCAGGCTGAGCGTCGCTTGTCGCAAATGGTCAATGACGGTTTGCGCGCCGAGTTTGGTAAACGCACGATTCATGATGTAGTGTCCGGTGAGCGCTCGGAAATTATGGAGATCCTGCGTCAGCGTGCTGACAAGGAAAGCCGCCAAATGGGGATACAGATTCTGGATGTACGCCTGCGTCGTGTAGACCTGCCTAAAGAAGTGAGTGAGTCAGTTTATCAACGGATGGAGGCTGAGCGTAAATCAGTTGCCAACGAGCTGCGTTCACAGGGTTCAGCCGCTGCGGAAAAAATTCGTGCTGATGCAGATAGGCAACGTGAAGTGATTATTGCAGAAGCCTTCCGCGATGCGCAAAAAATCAAAGGTGAGGGGGATGCCAAGGCTTCTGAAATTTATGCGCAAGCGTTTGGTAAAAATCCTGAATTTTATTCTTTCTACCGCAGTCAGGAAGCTTACAAAAACAGTTTTAAGAGTAAGTCTGATGTGATTATTGTTGATCAAAGTTCTGATTTCTTTAAATACATGCGTAGTTCTGGTAAGAAATAACACTGTCTGAAAAATGAACGGATGGTGGATATTGGGTGGTGTGCTGCTGATTGAAGGGTTGATGCCATTATTGTTTACGCAAGCATGGCGTCAAACCTTTGAAAAACTGTTGCAGTTACGTGATGGCCAAATTCGTTTTATTGGTTTTTTGTCTGTGCTCGCAGGCTTGCTGATTCTTCTGTTCAGTCGTTAGTGTATGCAGTGCCAGCGGGTGAATGGTTGACTCACTGCTGCCAGTTTTCTGTGTTTTGTCAATCGACCGTTATGTGTCTTTGAATACTTTACCCGTGTCTAGAACAAGGCTTTGCAGGTATAATAGTAGGATGCATAATTGGTTACTTCCTGAATATATCGAAGACGTGCTGCCTGCTGAGGCAGCACGTCTGGAGTCCTATAGACGTCAATTGCTTGATTTGTTTCGCGTACATGGTTACCAGTACGTGATGCCTCCCATGATGGAGTATGTCGAGTCTTTACTCACTGGCACCGGCCATGATCTGGATATTGCGACCTTTAAAGTTGTAGATCAACTCACTGGCCGCCTGATGGGGCTGCGTGCCGATACCACGCCGCAAGCTGCACGCATAGATGCACACATGCTCAATCACCAGGGCGTTTCCCGCTTGTGCTATGCAGGCACCGTGTTGCGTACCAAACCGGACGGATTGGCACGTACACGTGAGCCTTTGCAGATGGGTGCCGAGTTATATGGGCATGCCGGGATCGAAAGTGATATCGAAGTCCAGCGTCTGATGATCAAAGCCCTGCAGTTGCTGGGCATGCAAACCCTGTTTGTTGACGTCAGCCACGTCGCCATTTTTGCCAGCCTTTCTCATATGGCCCAGTTGGAAACACAACAAGAAGAAGAGTTGCAGGCCGCCTTGCACTGCAAGGATGTTGCACGTGTTAAAGCGTTGGTTGCCAATTTACCGGTGAAGGCGCAACAACCCTTTATTGATTTAACGCATTTGCATGGTGGTATTGAAGTGCTTGAAAATGCGCATGACTGTCTGCCGGATACCCCGGAAATTGCGCAAGCCTTACAAGAGATGGCAGCCATTGCTGCGCGTTTGCGCAGTCCGTCCGTCGAAGTGACTTTTGATTTGAGCGAATTGCGCGGTTATCACTATCATAGCGGGCTGGTATTTGCCGCCTATGCCAAAGGCTATGCTGGCCCGATTGCATTGGGTGGGCGTTATGATGAGGTGGGGGCTGCTTTTGGCCGTGCGCGTCCAGCCACTGGCTTCAGTCTCGACTTGCGTGGTGCGTTGCTGGCCTTGGGGCCTGCGCAAACCTCCATGGGTGTGTTGGCGCCCGTGTCGGACGATCCTGCCTTGCAAACCATGATAGAAACGCTACGCGCTGAGGGCACAGTTGTGGTTGAAGCGCTGCCTGAAGCCCCTGTCCATTATTCCGAGCTGGCTTGCGACCGCATCTTGCAAAAGGTGGATGGTTGCTGGCAAGTGCTTGCTGTTTAGTTGTTAAACAGCATTTGTTACTCATTTTTTAGAAGTTTATATTGATATGACATCCTCTACTCAAGCAAAAAATGTCGTTGTGATTGGCACCCAATGGGGCGACGAAGGCAAAGGTAAAATCGTAGACTGGCTCACTGACCATGCGCAGGGCGTGGTTCGTTTTCAGGGCGGACATAATGCAGGGCATACGCTGGTAGTGGGGCAGGGCGCAGCACAAAAGGTCTACAAACTCAATCTCGTGCCTTCAGGGATTGTGCGTGATGGCGTGCTCTGCTATATCGGCAATGGCGTTGTGCTGGATACTTCGCATTTGCTGAGCGAGATTGCAACGCTTGAACAAGGTGGCCTGGATGTTAAAAATCGTCTTAAAGTCAGTCCAGGCTGTCCACTTATCCTGTCGCACCACGTGGCCGTAGATTTGGCGCGTGAAGCCAAACGCAGTGCCGAGAAAAAAATTGGTACGACCGGCAAGGGGATCGGCCCGGCTTACGAAGATAAAGTCGCACGTCGCGCACTGCGCGTGTATGACCTGTTTTATCCGGAGCGTTTTGCCGAAAAACTGCGTGAGGTGATGGATTATCACAACTTTGTGCTCACCAACTATCTGGGTGCTGCAGCCGTGGATTTTCAGCAGCAATATGATGCCAGCATGCAACATGCCAGCGTGTTGAAGCCGATGGTGGCGGATATTTCTGCCGCGTTGTATGAGGCCAATGCACGCGGTGAACATTTGTTGTTTGAAGGCGCACAGGGCACTTTGCTGGACGTGGATCATGGCACTTATCCCTATGTGACTTCCAGTAATTGTATCGCTGGTCAGGCGTCTGCAGGCACTGGTGTGGGTGCAAACATGTTGCATTATGTACTGGGCATTACCAAGGCCTACACCACACGTGTGGGTGGCGGCCCGTTCCCCAGTGAACTGGATATCGATACCGAAGGTGCACCCGGCTACCAAATGTCAACCGTAGGCCAGGAAATCGGCACAGTTACCAAACGCAAGCGTCGTTGTGGCTGGTTTGATGCCGCTGCATTACGCCGTTCTGCGCGTATCAATGGCTTGACTGGCTTGTGTATTACCAAGCTCGATGTGCTCGATGGTATTGATGAACTCAATATCTGTACTGGTTACAAACTGGATGGCAAGGTGGTCGATATGCTGCCTATTGGTGCGGATGACGTGGCGCGTTGTGAACCGATTTATGAAACTGTTTCCGGTTGGCAGGAAAGTACATTTGGTGCCAAAACCTGGGAAGCACTGCCTAAAAATGCGCAGCATTATCTGAAGCGCCTGGAAACCGTGTGTGGTGTGCCGATTGCGATTGTGTCTACAGGCCCCGAGCGCGATGAAACCATTGTCCTGCAACATCCTTTTGCTTGATTGGTGAAGGGGTAATCACATGAAAGCACAGCGTCTGGCATGGGCCATTACCGGATCCGGGCATTATTTGCGCGAATCGCTGGCGATATTGCAGACCTTGCAGGATGTGGACGTTTATCTGAGCCGCGCGGCCGCTGAAATTATTCAGCAATACGGTTTTCAGGCCCAGCTCGAGGCCACGGGCCACAAAGTGTATCAGGACAAAACCGCCAGCAGTGTCCCCGTTGAACGATTCTACGAAGGCGTTTATCACACGCTGGTGGTTTCCCCTGCGACCTCCAATACCATTGCCAAAATGGCGTATGGTTTTTCTGATAGTCTGGTCACCAACCTGTTTGCGCAGGCAGGCAAGACACGTGTACACAGCATCGTATTTGCCTGCGATACGGCGCCAGAGCTTGAGTCAGAAGCGCCCCGTGACCACATGGTCAAAGTATATCCGCGCCATATTGACCTGCATAATGTGGGTCTGTTAAAGCAGTTTGCAGACACTGACGTTGTCGAAGATATGGATGCATTGCAAGATGCCATCATGCAGCGGCTGGCGGGTGTGCATGCAGTGCATTTGCATGCAGGTGTGGAAGTTTCCGAGCAACAGGCGGTGTAACGCGCATGACGCGGTCGCTGCTGTTCCTCACCGGAAAGCTGGCAGAACAGAGTCTGCACAAAGTGTTGCAATCCGTGCAGGCTAATAGCACACATGACCCTTTTGAATATCAAATCAAGCAAGTCGGCGTTTCAGTGGCGGCGTTAATGACCCCGCCCTTGATTGCCCGTCGACTGCCCAAAGTGGAAAATGTGGATAAAGTGATTTTACCCGGGCTTTGCCAGGGCGACTTGACCCCACTCATCGAGCAATGGGGTGTGCCTGTTGAGCGTGGCCCTGAAGACTTGAAAGACTTGCCTCAATATTTTGGACAGCAGGGCAAAGCCCCGGATCTGAGTCAGCACAGTGTGTTGATTTTTGCTGAAATTGTTGATGCGCCTGATCTTAATATTGCACAGATTCTTGAAAAAGCCCGTCACTTTCAGTCACAAGGTGCGGATGTGATTGACCTCGGTTGTCTGCCCGGGAAGCCCTTTGCACACATGACAGACACGGTGAAGGCACTCAAGGCTGAAGGCTTTCCCGTCAGTGTTGACTCTATGCGCGAGGATGATTTGTTGGCAGCAGGCAAGGCCGGCGCGGACTATCTGCTCAGTTTGCACGAGAAAAGCCTGTGGATCGCCAGTGAAGTCGCGTCTACGCCTATCCTGATTCCGGCCAAGCCCGGGCAGATGGCCAGCCTGACGCGTGCCATTGAGCATTGCCTGAAAATCGGCAAACCATTTATTGCGGACCCTATCCTGGACCCCATCCATTTTGGCCTGACAGATTCAATTGTGCGTTACCACAAGCTGCGCAAGCGCTATCCCGAGATTGCCATCATGATGGGGGTAGGTAACCTGACCGAACTCACCGATGCCGATACTACCGGTATTAATGCGATGTTATTCGGTATTATCAGTGAGTTGAATATCAATGCGGTGTTGGCTACCTCAGTCAGTGCCCATGCCGTGTATGCGATTGCCGAGGCTGATATTGCGCGACGGATCATGTATAGAGCCAAGCAAGACCAGCGCCTGCCCAGAGGGTACTCGCCCGGCTTGCTGGGGTTGCACGGGCGCAAACCGTTTCCATATGATGCGACCGAGATTGCCGCGTTTGCCGCGCAAATTAAAGACCCCAGTTTTCGCATCATGGTCAGTGAAGAGGGGGTGCATGTCTATAATCGCGACGGTATGTTGCACGGTGTGGACCCTTTTCAGTTCTATGCTGGCTTGCAGGTGGCGGACGATGCTTCCCATGCGTTTTATCTCGGCGTAGAGTTGGCGAAAGCGCAAATCGCCTGGCAACTGAATAAGCGCTATGTACAAGACGAACTGCTGGATTGGGGCGTTGCGAGCATGCGCCAGTCTGCACAACCTAAAGTGGCGCATCGCGAAGCTTCCATTCGAGAACGTGCCGAGCGGATGCCTGTCCAGAGCAGCAATAATCAAGACTAATGGATCACGTGATGATTTACGAAACGATAGTGACGACGACTTCAGGCCAGGGCGAGATTCACATTGCCCCGTTTGGCGTACAGTGGCGTGATGGGTTTGTGGTGATTTCACCTTTCAAGCCGTCTGCAACTTTACAGAATATTATGGACAGCGGTTGCGCCGTGCTTAACCTGACAGATGATGTACGGGTGTTTGCAGCGGCGATTGCCAGAAAAACAAAATTTGCAACCTTAACCATCAACGGGTTTCCTGGGAACCGTTTACAGGAGTGTCTGGCGTATCACACATTAACATTACATCACATTGAAGAGGACGACTTGCGGCCCAAGCTTTGGATGGAAGTTACAAGCACAGTATCGCACGGGCTGTTCAAGGGCTTTAATCGCGCACAGGCGGCTGTCATAGAGTTAGCAGTGCTGGTCAGTCGCTTGCATATGTTGCCGTCAGAAAAAATCATGCGCGAACTGGAGTATTTACAAATTGCCATTGATAAAACGGCTGGCCCACAAGAGCTTGAAGCATGGCAATGGTTGTTGGATTGCGTGCATAACCACATGGCACAACAAGCCGGTATGCAACAGGCTTGAGGATGCATATGCAGTTGCTTGTCAGTGTAAATTCGGTTTCTGAAGCCAGCCTGGCATTATCTGCCGGGGTGGATTTGCTCGATTTGAAAGATACCACCTATGGGGCTTTGGCCATGCTTGATATGGGGGTGTCGCAAGCAATTCTGCAGGCAGTCCGGCATCACCGGATAGCACATCCAGCATCCACAGTCACCGTCAGTGCGACCATCGGCGATGATTGTGCCTCTATGGAGCAACTCAAGCAGCGCATGGATGCACGTCTGGAGGCTGGCGTGGATATCATCAAATTGCCTGCCACCATTTGGCTTGATTCTGATTTGCAAACGACCTTGCAGCGGTTCCTTGGTCATCAAGTATCTCTGATTGCTGTGTTCTCTCCAGCTGAACTCGCAGAACATGCTTTCATGCATGAAAAGCTAGCTGAGTTGTCTGCAAAAGGCTACTTTGGCGTGATGGTAGATACGATAGACAAACATATGCCTGTCACTGCACAAGTGGATCAGCATACTCTACGAGCATTCATTCAACTTGCGCAATCATTGGCGTTGACTGTCGGAGTGGCTGGTGGCCTGCAAGTCTCGGACCTGAAATTGCTTTCTCTAATGCGCCCTGATTACATCGGTTTTAGAAGTGGACTGTGTGAACAGCAGCAAAGAAAAAATTGCTTGTCGGCGAGTATGTTGATGACCACGGTCGAAAAAATGTCTGATATTTGCCAATAAACGGCTTGTAAGCTTGGTATTTGCTAGAGATTGCAGATTTCGGGTTGCTAGCAGGGTATGGATTGCGTATAGTTTAGTCTGAGCTATCTAAGTGTGGCGTTCGCGCCCAATAACAAAGGAGTCAATAAATGAAGAAGAATTTTTTAGGCTTGGCAGTAGCTTCTGCAATGGTATTTGCATCGCAAGTCGCACAAGCTGAAGACATGTACCGCGGTGCTTGGTATGCCGTGCCAGGTGTAAGCTACATGAACACGGATAATGACCTGGAAGCTGATAATGGCCGTGGTGGTTTTCTGGCAATTGGTAAAGAGTTAAGCGAGCACTGGGATATTCAAGGCCGTTTGGGCTACAACCGTGCCGATGAAGATTTAAATTTGGGCGTTGGTGAAAGTGGTAAATACAAGCAGACTGCGCTAGGTCTTGATGCGCTGTATATGTTCAGCCGCGAAAAGTTTCGTCCATTCCTGTTAGCAGGGGTTGGTGCTGCACGTAACAATGTTGATTACAGTATTCCAGGCGTAAACATGGATAATAAAAAAACTTCCTGGATGGCAAACGTTGGTCTGGGTGCGCAATACCTGTTTAGCGACAACTTTGGTATTCAGGCAGATATCCGCCATCAATGGAGTCGTGCAAAATACAATGTAAGTGGTTTGGTGAATGGTTCGGACACTGACACCATTGGTAACACTTTGGTTAACTTGGGCGCTATTTTCCGTTTCGGTGCACCAGCACCAGTCGTTGAAGAGCCAATGCCAGCTGAGCCAGCACCAATGCCGGTGGCTGAGGCTGCACCGGCGCCAGCGCCAGTGGCTGAGCCAGTACCTGCGCCAGTTGTTTGCACACCACAAACTGAAACTGTCACTGTCAGTGCTGAGAAACTGTTTGGTTTTGACAAGGCAAACTTGAAAGAAGAAGGCCGTCGCGTTTTGGAAGAAACTGCTGCCAAAATCAAATCCAACCCTGAAATTACTGCTGTGGTTGTGACTGGTCATACTGACCGTATCGGTTCAGAAGCCTACAATCAGAAACTGTCAGAGCGTCGTGCCAAACAAGTGGCTGACTACCTGATTGCTCACGGTGTAAGCAGCAGCATCATTACTGCTGAAGGCAAAGGCAAATCTGAGCCTGTTGTTCAGTGTGATGGCAAGAAAGTGACTAAACAACTGATCTCTTGCTTGCAGCCTAACCGTCGCGTTGAAATTCGTGCTGAAGGTACCAAACAAGTTGGTTGTCAGTAATTAACCCTTAAGGGTTATAAAAAAGCCACGCAAATGCGTGGCTTTTTTTATGGCGGCAGTAGACTGTTTCAAGTAAATACAGAGGGCTAAATGTATAATTCAACCATGAAGCCATCTTCGTTTATGATTAAAGCGCGCTGGATAATCCCCATGACTGCGCGTACAACTGTTCTGGAACATCATGCTGTGCTGATTGAGGAGGGGCGGATACAGGGTATTTATCCGCTATCAGAGTTGCCAGACTGGACACATCATTTGCCTGTCGTTGACTGTCAGCAGCATGTACTGATCCCCGGCTTGATCAACTTGCATGTACATAGCAGTATGAATTTATTGCGCGGCTATGCCGATGATTACGCCTTGATGCCATGGCTTAAAGAGCAGATATGGCCTGCCGAAAAACAGTGGGTCTCCTCGGCTTTTGTCCACGATGGTGCCTTGCTCGCCTGTGCTGAAATGCTCAGTGGCGGGATCACCACTTTTAACGATATGTATTTTTACGCGGGCGCCACGATAGAGGCCGTATTAAAGGCGGGAATGCGCGCGCATATTGGCCTGGTGGTGATGGAGTTTCCGACAAATTATGCCAGTCATGCGCAGGAATATATCCATTCAGGCACTGCAGTCAGAGACCAATACAAGCAAGAGTCTTCGATCAGTTTTTCTTTTGCGCCGCATGCACCGTATACCGTCAGTGATAAAACATTCGAGCAGATTGTAACCCTGTCTGAGCAACTGAATCTTGGCATACACACGCACCTGCACGAAACGCAGGATGAAATTGCACAAAGCCTGCAAACCTATGGCATGCGTCCACTGGCGCGTTTGCAGGCACTTGGTGTGATCGGGCCAAATACTGTGCTTGCCCATGGCGTGCATCTGGAAACTGCCGAGCTGGAATTGTTGTCAAGGCAAGGGGCACACATTGCACATTGTCCGAGTTCAAATCTTAAATTGGCCAGTGGCATTGCACCGATCGCAGCCGCATTACGCGCCGGTATTAATGTGGGCTTGGGGACTGACGGTGCAGCCAGCAATAACCGGCTGGATATGTGGCAGGAAATGCGCACAGCAGCGATGCTGGCCAAAGTGGCAGATCATAACCCGGAGTCATTGCCCGCATATGAAGCGCTGGCGATGGCCACCATCCATGGGGCCAGGGCACTAGGATTGCAAGATCAGGTGGGCAGTATCGAGCCTGGTAAGCTGGCAGATTTGGTGGCCGTCAACATGGATGATTTGAACAGTCTGCCATGTTTTGATCCTGTGTCACATTTGGTCTATGTGACCGGGCGGGAGCAGGTCACACATACGTGGGTGCAGGGGCAATTGCAATATCAGCGACAGGCGGGAGGTCTGCAAGTATTTGAACAGCTGGATAGCGAAGAGTTAAAGTCAATCGCTTTGCAATGGCAATGGAAGATTAACGCTGTACGCCACAGGGATCAGCCCGCGGCGAGTAAAAAGGAATATTAAATGGCAAACGTTGAAACCGCAGAAGTGAATAAATTTTCTGACTTGGCCCATCAATGGTGGGATATGCAAGGCGTATTCAAACCACTGCATCAGTTAAACCCTTTGCGCCTGGATTACATAGACAGCCGCGCTGCACTATCAGGCAAGCTTGTACTGGATGTCGGGTGTGGTGGTGGCATATTGAGCGAATCCATGGCCAAGCGCGGCGCGCAGGTGACCGGGATTGATCTGGCTGACAAATCGTTGCAAGTGGCACAGTTGCATGCGCTGGAGGCCGGCGTGCAGGTAGAGTATCGCTGTATTGCAGTCGAGGCGCTGGCTGCAGAAAGGCCGCAAGCCTTTGATGTGGTGACCTGTATGGAAATGCTGGAGCATGTGCCGGATCCTGCCAGTGTGGTGCGTGCATGTGCTGCCTTGGTCAAACCGGGCGGTCAATTGTTTTTTTCAACCCTCAACCGCAATGCCAAGGCCTACCTGATGGCGGTGGTTGGCGCGGAATATCTACTCAACCTGCTACCCAAAGGCACACATGATTACAGCAAGTTTATCAAACCCTCTGAGTTGGCCAGCTGGTTACGTCAAACCGGACTTGAGTTGCAACACCAGACGGGGGTGACTTACAACCCCTTCAGCAAGCAATACGCGCTGACCATGGATACCAGTGTTAACTATATGCTGCACGCCATCAAAGAAGCTTAAGGCAAAGTGGCCTAATCCAGAAAAGCCTAAACTCGAGAACCCTGAATCCATGCAAGCAGTCCTGTTTGACTTCGACGGTACGTTGGTTGATACCGCCCCCGATCTGGGCCATGCCCTTAACCTGCAACGCGCGCGCCATGGTTTGCCATTTTTACCGGATGAAAGCATACGTCCCTACGCTTCGCATGGCTCGCGCGGCCTGCTCGAAATCGGCTTTGGTTTGTTGCCCGGCCAGGCCAACTTTGAGGCCATGCGTACCGAATATTTAGAGCTCTATACGCAAGTCATGACGCGTCAGCCTGTGCTGTTTCCCGGCATGGCCGAAACCCTTGCGGAGATAGAACAGCGTGGCTTGCGCTGGGGGATTGTAACCAACAAACCGCGTCGGTTTACGTTGCCCATGGTCGAGCATATGGGATTGGATCGTCGTGCCGGTGCTGTGATCAGCGGAGACGATGCGCCCCAGCCCAAGCCGTCCCCGCAAACCTTGTTGCTGGCATGCGAGCACATGCATTTGCATCCAGAAAAAGTCTTGTATGTGGGCGATGCTGAGCGCGATGTTCAAGCCGGCAATGCTGCCGGGATGACCACACTGGTGGCATTGTTCGGCTATTTGTCTGCGGCTGATCAACCGCAGGCATGGGGAGCCGATGGGTGTATTCATCAGCCCCAGGATCTGCTTGCTTATTTGTAAGCAGTGGGTAATCGCCTGTAGGAATTGATGTGTAAGTATTGATTTGGACTTGCTTAGTTACGTGTGCTACTGAGCACTGCCATGGCCGCAATATTAATATCCGCAACCAGAATACTGGCCAGCTTTCCTTGATCATTCAGAATAGGTAAAGAGACTGTCAGGCAAAAATCTTCAGTGGCTGTAGAGAGGTAAATGCTTGAAATATAAGGCGCATTCGTTTCTACAACGCGTTGATAATAGGCCTGCTGGCTGCGGTCTATGCCGGCGCCCCCGGCTTTTATTTTTCCGTACATGTTCGGATTGATCCAGTTGGCATAGCGCTGCACTCCGTTAGACTCCAGTTCGAAGATGACTTCGAAAAATGGAAATTCGGCAAAACAGCTGTCCAAGTCGTGAGAACCTGTCGCGCGTTGCGTGTGTAGTAGCGATTGCAACGCTGAAAGTGCTTTTTGTTGCCAGTCTGAATAAAACTCTT
The DNA here is from genome assembly GCF_030769565.1 of Methylophilus aquaticus. GTDB lineage: Bacteria > Pseudomonadota > Gammaproteobacteria > Burkholderiales > Methylophilaceae > Methylophilus > Methylophilus aquaticus. The sequence goes on from NZ_JAVCAP010000022.1 coordinate 125,134, forward strand.
TTTTGGGTAAGATCGTTTGCGGCGGCGTATCTTCGACGACGACGATACTGCCAATATTCGCTTTGCCAATCTTTTTTAGCATGGCTGCCCGCTCCGCTGCCATGACGCTGTTCTCCAGTGTGCCTTGCTTGCCATTGACGACAGCGATAGACACGCTGGCGACAGGGTGATCTTTACCGTCTTCTGTGGTGAAAAAGCCGCGCTCCAAATCGCTGGCATCGTACAGGTGTACTGCCAATGCCTGGAACTGGCTGATGATATGGAGCAAGGTGTCATTGAGACCAGGGGCATTGTGATCGTAGATCAGGACAAAATCATCGCCGCCGATATGGCCGACCATAATACCGGATTTATCCTGAAACTCCTGGCGGATGATTTCGGAGAGCAGTCTGATCATGGCATCGCCACGAATAAAGCCGTAACGGTCGTTGTAAGATTTGAAATGATCCAGGTCTATATAGACCAGTTGTGTATTGGTATTGTTGCGCAAACTGTTGTCCAGCGTTTGCCTGAGTGTGGGCCCTGTGGTGAGGTGGCTCAGCGGGTGCAAGTTGCCCGTAGATGCTTTACGACTGATCAACTGGGCCATGATTTCCATAGGTTGCAAGATGCCGATATAGCCACCTTCATCATTAACGGTGATCCAGATATCAATATTGCCACGCTCAAGATAAAAAATGCGTGCCAGCACCGAGGAGGGCAGCATGTGGTTAATCACCTTGGGCAAGGGGTCGCAACATGCGCCCAAGCCGGAGACTTTTCTGGAAAAGACTTTGCCACGACGCAATACACCGAGCGGTTTTTGTCCATCCAGCACCACGGCTGTCGCGATATCTGCATGGGCATTAAATAATCGTCTTGCCTCTGCCAATGAGCTGCTGACATCAATGGTCAGCCCGTGGCTGATATATTCACCAATATGAAAGTCATCAGGAATATGTGAGCGATGCGATTCGTCGCGGGCCGGTAATGCGGTGACCTGGTCGCTAGGGGTGCTTTGGGGCTGCGCAAAATAGAAACCTTGTGCATAATGTAATCCCAAATCCTGGCAATAGGTAATATCTTCTACCCGCTCCAGTCCCTCTGCAATAATGGTACAGCCCAAGCGCTGCGCCATCGAAATGATGGCCTCCAGCAGCACAGTTCTGACACGGCTGCCTTGTGCCTCATGCACAATTGCACGATCAATTTTGATAAAGTCTGCCCGTACTTCTGCCAGTATACGTAACCCATTAAAGCCTGAGCCCATATCGTCCAGCGCAATGCGCAGGCCATGCATTCGGATTTCATCGCAGTATCGTGCCAGTAGTTCCGGGTTGGTTTTTTCACTTTCAACAATTTCGATGACCACCTCTCGCTTATCAATGCTGTGCTGCGCCATAATTTGCAAAATAAAATCCAGCCAGCCCGGGCTCATGATAGTTTGCGGGAGTACATTGATAAAGATAGGCTTGTCTGCGGAGATGGCTTGGGACTTGCCGATCAAGGCCAGATGCTGGCAGGCAAGGTCCAGTTCATGGGTGCGCTTGACCTCGGCGGCAAGTGCAAACGCTTCCATGCCATTAAGCCACTGGCCTTCTGGTGTTTTGAGTCGGCACAAGGCTTCAAAACCAAATACTTTACCGCTTTGACCAAAGTCTACGATGGGCTGGTAATGCATTTGTATATGTGGCTCAAGGTCTGATAGCAGCCACGGGTACTTGTGGCGCGCATAGAAGGTGTTAAAGGGCATGGTCGCCTGCAGCGCTTGCATCGGCTCGATGGGTTGCCGATCATGAGAAACCATGACCCAGGTATCCTTGAGTGTATGCGAGGTTTCCCGGGCGATGACACCATCGAGAAACTGAAGTAATTCCGATTCCGAGTGATAAGTGAGTGATGGTTTGTGATTGTCTGAAAAGCCTGTACTTTCCATGTTGACATGACTGTTGGCATCAAAGGTATGCAGAAATAATTCCATCAAAAATCACCTGGCTTTTATGCAGTTTAGAGCAGGGCGCTTGTATGCAGTATGTTCCAAGCACGCACTAAACAAATATTATGTGGGTTCTGTATCAGACAGTGTTATGACTATAACGACAGAAGATGGGTTTAATTGATATGAACACGCATATAAATCGAGCGATATTCATCATTTATCCGCATTCCATGCTGGCAAAGAGTCTCTAGGAGAGGTTGTTGACGCGTCATACGCCACGTATGCACGGTTTACAGCTGTGCTTACGTTACGGCTTTCCGTTCCAGCAAAGCGGTAGAGAGGGTGCCGCTATCCACATATTCGATTTCCCCGCCCATGGGCAGGCCGCGTGCGATACGGCTGACCTGGATGCCACGGGATTTGAGCATTTGACCAATATAATGCGCAGTGGCTTCCCCTTCGGAGGTGAAGTTGGTGGCAAGAATGACTTCATTGACTGTGCCGTCTTGCGCACGTTTTAATAATTTGTCGAGATGAATATCTTTTGGGCCAATGCCATCCATCGGCGAGAGTTTGCCCATCAGCACAAAGTACTGGCCATGATAACTGCGTGTGTTTTCCAGCATCATCAGGTCGGTGGGCATTTCTACCACGCAAAGAGCGGTTTTATCGCGGGCAGTGTCCTGGCACACACTGCACACGGCGTGTTCGCTAAAGTTGTTGCAGTAGTCACAGTGGGCCAGTTTGTCGAGGGCCTGTTGCAAGCTGGCTGCCAGCAGTTGTGCGCCCTGGCGGTCGCGCTGCAGCAGGTGGTAAGCCATGCGGGTGGAAGATTTGGGGCCGACACCCGGCAGGCAGCGCAAGGCCGAAATCAGTTGTTCGAGTACCGCAGGGGAGTTCAATGCTTTTCTTTCGGCACAATCGCTATTTAAAACGGCAATTTAAAGCCTGCTGGCATGACGTTGCCCATTTTGGCCGTGGTCGTGGCTTCGACTTTGGTGGCGGCATCTTTCAATGCAATCAAGATCAGGTCTTCCAGTGTTTCCCTGTCATCCATGGCCGCATCATCAATTTGCACGCGTTTAACGGTATGGTTGCAGGTCATGACAATTTTAACCATGCCGTTACTGGCCACGCCTTCCACTTCTGTATTAGCAAGCTCGGCTTGCGCCTTTTGCATATTGGCTTGCATCATCTGGGCCTGCTTCATCATATTGCCCATGCCACCTTTCATCATTGTCTGCTCCTGTATGTGTGATGAGATTAATGTAGAGGTTTGATCGAATTGGGCACGATAGTCGCCCCCATTTCCTGCATCAGGCCTTGCACAAAGCGGTCTTGCATAATGGCTTGTGTGGCCTGGTCCTGTAACTCTGCTTTTTCAACCGCCTGTTGTTTAGCCGGTGTATTGGCCTCGTGTGAAAAATCGAGCACCAGCTTCATTTTGCGACCAAAATGACTGTTGAGGGCAATGTTCAGCTTTTCAAGGTAATTCTGGCTGGCCAGATGTTTGTGCGTCTCACTCAGCCGCAAGGTCAGGCTATTCTGGTCATAGTGTAGTAATTCACAGTTTTGCGCCAGTGCACGCGCCAGGCCCAGTTTTCCCAGCTGATTTTCCACCAGGTCCCGCCAGTTACCATTCCATTCCGCCAGGTGGCCGGGTGAAGGTTCTATGACAACCGATGCTGTAGCCGCATCAGCCATGGATGGACTGAGCAGGGCTGGCGGCGGTTCTGCTGACAACGCAACGGGTGGCAGGGCGGCTGTTTCCTGGCTCCGTCCCAGGCCAAGTGCAGCCCTGGCAGAACCTGGAGATGATGGTGAGGAAGGGGCTGTGCTTTGCATTGCCTGCGGCGTTTGAGCCGCGCGTGTCACTGTGCTCGGATGCGACGTACTGCCACCGGCAACCGCGTTGCCTGAAGTGCCTGAGCCGGGCTGACCTGACGGTGCCATGGCTTCTGTTTTGAATGCCAGCATGCGTAACAGGGTCATGGTGAAGCCTGCGTAGGCATCCGGGGCCAAACCAATATCGCGGTGTCCCAGAATGCAGATTTGATAATAAAGCTGCAATACTTCTGCGCTGAGTTGACTGGCCAGCGATAACAGCACATCACGCTCAGGATGATCATTGGCAATGGCCTGCGGACTATGCTGCGCGATCGCCAGCAAGTGCAGCAAGGCCGCCAGGTCATTCAATGCACTCTCAAAGCCTATGCTGCGTTCGTCCATCTGTTTGGCGATACTCAGCATGGCCGGTGCATCGTTTTGCAGCAGCGTGCGCACCAGGTCATACAGGTAGCTCTGGTCAATGGCCCCCAGCATATTGCGCACTTCGGCTTCCTGTACCGACTGGTTGCCATAAGCAATCGCCTGATCTGTCAGCGACAGCGCATCGCGCATGCTGCCGTTGGCTGCACGCGCGATTAACTGTAAGGCGGCTGGCTCAAATGTAATCTGCTCCTGGCCCAGAATGTCTTGCAAGTGCGCGGTAATGGTACTGGTTGCCATTTGCCGCAAGTTAAACTGCAGGCAGCGTGACAAGATGGTTACCGGTACTTTTTGCGGGTCAGTGGTGGCCAGAATGAATTTGACGTGAGCGGGTGGTTCTTCCAGTGTTTTCAGCATGGCATTGAACGCTTCTTTGGTCAGCATGTGTACTTCGTCGATCATGTAGACCTTGAAGCGACCAGAAGAGGGCGCGTAAATGGCTTGCTCCAGCAGGCTGACCATGTCGGCGATGCCACGGTTAGACGCTGCATCCATCTCCACATAATCTACATAGCGGCCGATATCAATGGCTTGGCAGGCTTCACATACGCCGCAGGGCGTGGCGGTGATGCCAGTGGCACAGTTGAGTGATTTCGCCAGAATACGTGACAAAGTGGTTTTGCCCACACCACGCGTGCCGGTAAAAAGATAGGCATGGTGCAAGCGTTGCTGGGTCAGTGCATTGCTCAGCGCTTGTACCACATGGTCTTGACCGACCAGACTGCCAAAGGTTTTAGGACGCCATTTGCGTGCCAGCACTTGGTAAGACATAACTCACTTTAGAATCCAACAGATTTGAAGCCGGACAATGCAGGTTGCATCGCATCGGAAAGCGTTACTTTAGCCTAAATTGCCTTGCAAAGCGACTGTAAATGTCGTGCGCAATCGAATTAAAGCTGAGGATAAACAAAAGGGGAAAGGGGCGAGCCCGACCCCCGGCACTTGCTCAATAGTTGTGGCTGCTTGCTTCCGCACCTGACCAGATTGGCTATCTTGCAATGCGGGGAGGCCCGCGGCGCTATTGTAGCGCAATTCGCGTAGGCTGGCCGCATTTTTTTAGATAAGCCTGTTGTCATCTCTTGGTCGAGAGCCAAAAAAATGGCTGATAATCTGCCTTCTTATGTGCCAATCAAAATGCACTTGTTTCTAGGAAAATACCATTTAATTTCTGTAACATTGATTAAGTTGGCAAACATTATGGCAACGACTGAGAAATCCTTGGCGGCTTCCGAGATTGCACGTGAAACAATCAAACAAATTGCAGTGCGTCGGGTAGAGCCAACGCCTGAAAACTATACACAAATTTATTTTGAGATTGCCGGTAAACCCGTCAAGGATGATGCCGCAAATGCTATTCGCAAGGCATTGAAACAGTTGCCACACGACACACTTGAGCAGACCAACTGGATAAACCGGTGGGAAAAACTGCTCAAGCAGGATAGCTGGCAAGGCTTGGTTGAGTTACTGACAGAGTCGATGCAGCAGCAGCTTAATCACTCCACTAAATGGCCGAATGCGCTACGTACTTTGTTGCAAGGCTGGGATGACAAAAGAGGTGGTCTTGACGCAAGTAAAAAGCGAGAGATGTTTGAGCGTGTGTTGATTAATTTTGGGGATGATGACAGTTTGTCTGACAAATTGTTGGCAATGGCCAATAATTGGCTACCTGCGGATGTGCGTGCGGCGGGCTTGCCTACTTTCGAGTTGCCCTCCGTTGCTCAGGCTGTTGAGTCAGCAGATGTGGCAAACAGTGTCCCTGCAGTCACAGTCAATGCAGTGGGATTGCCAGATGATGTACAGCAATTTCATGGTGCCTTTACTCTGTTACAAACCCTGCTCAAGCAGACTTTACACTTGGGTTTGATTCCCCGTCTGGAAGGTTATCCGGATTTGCAGTCTGAGGCAGTGGCATTGCAGGGTAGCGCAGAAAGGGCAAAAAAACTCAAAGAGTGGGAGGTTTTGGCTAAATCACTCAAGGCCTTGCTGATGCGTGTGGAGATGATTGGAGCCAAAGAGGATGATGTGCGTACCGATATTCTGCAATTATTGCACTTACTACTTGAGAATATTGGCGAATTGGTGACCGAAGACAGTTGGTTGAGTGGTCAGATCTATGCTGTGCAATCCATTATCAGTGGTCCACTGGATCGCGCCAAGTTGAAGGTTGCCGAAAAAAGCCTCAAAGAGGTCATTTACAAGCAAGGACTGGTCAAGCACAGCCTGATTGAGGCTCGTAATTCATTTAAAACACTGATAGGCACTTTTATCGACAAACTCAAGTACATGGGTGAAGCCAGTGAACAGTATAGTGGCAAAATTGAAGCCTATGCCCAGCAGCTTTCGCAAACCGATGACCTGATCAAAATTAATGAACTGGTCGATCAGTTGATGCGTGACACCTATGCTATGCAGACCGATATTTTGCGCTCCAGAGACGACATTCTGGTGCAACAAAAAGAGGCTAGTGGCACCCAGCAGCGGATAGATAAGTTACAAGATGAGCTGACACAGTTAAGCGAAGTCGTGCGTATTGACCAGTTGACGGGTGTGCTTAATCGGCGGGGCATGGATGAAGCATTTAACACCGAAATTGCAAGATTTCAGCGTGGGGGGGAGCCACTTTCGGTGGCGTTGCTGGATATTGATAATTTTAAATTGCTTAATGATCAGCACGGGCATGCCGCTGGGGATTCTGCGCTCAAGCATTTGGCAACTGTAATCAAGCGTACCGTGCGTCCTACCGACATTGTTACCCGTATGGGAGGGGAAGAGTTCGTCGTATTATTGCCTAACACGTTTCTGGAAGAGGCAGTAGTCACTATGTCGCGCTTGCAACGTGCCCTGACCAAAGAGTATTTTCTCGGGAACAATCAAAAAATGTTGATTACATTCAGTGCTGGTGTGGCTTTGTTTCAAAAAGCAGATGATATGAGTTCTATTTTGCTCCGCGCTGATCAGGCCATGTATCTGGCGAAAAAAACAGGCAAAAACAGAGTAATGACTGAAATTGACTTAAGAAAAAACGCAAGCATTTAGCTATATTTTCCAACATTAGCGCTTAACCGTTCTCCTCGTTCAGCGCAGCTCATTATTACAGTCATCCAGTCATGACTGAGCATATCCAAGTCACCCTGCTGCATGCTATGCTAACCGGCATCTATCCATGAGGTGACACGTGAGCAGCAGTCTAACCATTTCTCCCGTCGACAATGTCAAGGATGCCTTGCATGAAAGCGAGCGCAGATTCTCGGCGATTGTCTCCAGTATTCCTGGTCTGGTCTTCCAGATGCATATGACCGCAGATAAACAATGCGTGTTTACCTATTTGAGTGAAGGCTGCGAGGCATTGCTCGGCATTCCTGCTGCTGCATTGCTCAATCACGCACAAACACTCTTTGATGCAATCGAAATTAAATCTGCCAGCCAATTCAGACAGAAAATACTGCAATCAGCCAAGTATTTGAAACGGCTCGACTGGGAAGGTCGCATCTGGATTGCCGAATGGCAGGACATGAAGTGGGTGAGTATTCGTGCTACCGTAAGGGATTTAGGGCAGGGAGCCGTGCAATGGGACGGTATTATGCTTAATATTACTCAAAGCAAGCATGAGAAGCATGAAATTGAACAGGCCAGAAAAGACCTGCAAGCGCTCACCGCCCATCTCAATCAGGTCAAAGAGCAAGAAAGAGTCAGTATCGCACGTGAGATTCATGATGACTTGGGGGGTAATCTGACAGCGATGAAGTTGGGGCTATCAACTATTATCCAGCAAGCAGAGTCTGGTCAGACCGTCAGTCTTGAACACACGGCCATGTTGCAATCTATTATTAATCAGACATTTGATGCGGTACATCGCATCTCCGGCAACTTGCGCCCCAATATCCTGGATCTGGGCCTTGTTGATGCGCTGGAGTGGCAGGTGAGCCAATTCAAGAAACAATTGGGTATTGGTGCTGATTTTTCTACGAATTGCAGAGATTTTGAATGTCATCCAGACATGTCCATGGCACTCTTTCGCATTTGTCAGGAGGCACTTTCCAATATCGCTAAATATGCGCAAGCTTCTGAGGTTAATGTGCAGTTAAGCCTGCATAATGACTGCTTGCAAATGGTAATCACTGACAACGGTATCGGCTTGTTGCCTGCCGATAAAATCAAGCCTAATTCTTTTGGTCTACGTGGGATGCAAGAAAGGGCGACTGCATTGGGCGGAGACTTGATGGTTGAAAAGCCGGATGAAGAATCGGGTACTATCATACGCGTGCAAGTCCCACTGCTGAGCGAGGCAAGTGACTGACCGATTTTATAACAGGTGACAGTTAAGTTCGTACGTTCTACAATCAAACGACATCTGCTGGATTGTGTGCATCAGGTCAGTCAACGTACAAAAAGTCAGCGTGAAGAAAAAGTTAGAGGGTGTAGGTGGATAACCATAAAATTAGAGTCATCATTGTGGATGACCATGCTATTTTGCGTTCCGGGATCAAGCAGATTTTGCTTGCCAGCGGAGATATTGTGGTAGTCGGGGAAGCCGAGAATGCCATGCAGGCAATCAAGTGTGCGCGTGATATCAAAGCCGATGTCATGTTGCTCGATATTTCATTGCCAGACAAGACCGGTATTGAAGCTTTGAAGCTCATCAAGCGCGAAAACACTACACTGAATATTTTAATGCTGTCCATGTATATGGAGGATCAGTACGCTGTGCGTTCAATCCGTTCCGGGGCTTCTGGCTATCTGTGTAAGCATACCGCTTCAGAAGAGTTGCTGACGGCTATTCATACACTGGCAAAGGGCAAAAAATATATTACGTCCAGCGTTGCAGAGATCTTGGCTGATCAAGTGGGTAATGAACATGCTAATGCATTGCATGAAGCTTTGTCTGATCGTGAGTTCCAGGTCATGACTTTGATCGCTTCGGGGCTATCAGTCAGCGAAATTGCAGACAAGCTGGCTTTGTCGGTCAAGACTGTCAGCATGTACCGTACACGCCTGCTAGAAAAAATGCATCTGAAACATAATGCAGACATTACGCATTACGCAATCAAGAATCAACTGGTTTAACGCATCAATCGAGTACAAAAAAACAGGCCCTGAAAGGGCCTGTTTTTTTGGTCAGTCAATCAAGAAATTTTCTTGGCGTAATTGATCAATCCATTGGTAGAACTATCAAAGCTGGACACTGTATCCGCAGTAATCAGCTGTGGCAGAATCTGGCTGGCAATCTGTTTGCCATATTCCACGCCCCATTGATCATAGCTGTTAATGTCCCAGATCATGCCTTGCACAAAAATTTTGTGTTCATACAGTGCAATCAGTTTACCCAAAGTGTAGGGGGTCAACTGTTTAAACAGAATGGAAGTGGTTGGACGATTGCCTTCGAATACTTTATGAGGCAACAAGTCCTCGAGTGCCTGCCCACTCATACCCTGGTTTTCCAGTTCAACACGGGCTTCTTCGCGGGTTTTACCCAACATCAGTGCCTGCGTTTGTGCCAGAAAGTTGGCCAGCAGAATTTTGTGATGCTGGTCATCCGGATTGCCCACTTTATAGTGACTGTTCGCAGGCATTAAAAAGTCCGCTGGGACCATTTGCGTGCCCTGATGGATCAACTGGTAAAATGCATGCTGGCCATTGGTGCCGGCTTCTCCCCAGATTACCGGGCCTGTTTTATAGGTTACACGTGTACCATCACGGCAAATAAATTTACCGTTACTTTCCATATCCGCCTGCTGAAGGTAAGCGGCAAAGCGCGACATTCCCTGGTCATAAGGCAGAATGACGTGTGTGTCTACATGGAAAAAGTTGTTATACCAGACCCCGAGCAGCGCCATAATGACTGGCATGTTTTGCTCCAGTGGTGCGTTGAGGAAGTGCTGATCCATGGCATGACCACCTGCCAGCATTTGCTCGAAGTTGTCCATGCCGACATACAGGGCAATCGACAGGCCAATAGCTGACCATAATGAGTAACGACCACCGACCCAATCCCAGAACGCAAACATGTTCCTGGTGTCGATACCAAAGGCCTGAACAGCTTTGGCATTGGTTGATAGTGCCACAAAGTGTTTGGCAACATGCTGGTCATCTTTGGCCGCATTCAGGAACCAGCTGCGCGCGGAGTGCGCATTAGTCATGGTTTCCTGCGTGGTGAAGGTTTTGGATGCCACAATAAACAAGGTAGTTTCTGGGTTGCACGATTCCAGTACGCGCATCAAATGTGCGCCATCAATATTGGATACAAAATGCGCCTTCAAGTCTGGACTTGCATACGGCTTCAGTGCATCGCAGGCCATGACCGGGCCGAGATCTGAACCGCCAATTCCGATATTGACTATGTCGGTAATGCGTTTGCCGGTATATCCTGCCCATTGCCCGCCACGAACCTGTTCGGTAAAGCTGCGCATTTGAGCCAGCACTGCATTCACTTCTGGCATCACATCTTTGCCATCTACATACACAGGCGTGTTGCTACGATTACGCAATGCCGTGTGTAACACTGCACGGTTTTCGGTGACATTGATTTTCTCGCCGGAAAACATGCGGGCGCGCCATTGCTCAATTTGCGAGTCGCGTGCCAACTGAAACAGCAATGACAGGGTTTCTTTGGTAACTCTGTGTTTGGAAAAATCCAGCAGAATATCATCAACAGTGAGACTAAATTCTTCAAAGCGGTTCGGGTTTTTTTGGAACAAGTCGCGCATTTGAACGGTGCGCATTTCATCTTGGTGCTGGTTCAGCGCTTGCCAGCTGGGGTGTGTTGTCAATTTTGCCATGTTTTATTGTTGCTTTGGTTTTTCAAATCAATTCAATGTTATCGGGCCGATGATTCGCATTCTTTACTGCAATCTCAAGTCCGGCGAGTGTGTGACTACAGCTTATTAAGTTAGTTTATCCTGTTTTTGTAACTGAAGTATGACACCTGCCAGTGGCGGCAGGTTAAGGCTAATGGAAACAGGGTAATCCATCCACGGCACTGATTCAGTTGTACAGCCGTGAACATTGCCAATGTTACTTCCGCCATAACAAGCAGCGTCACTGTTAAAGATTTCCTGATAGTGCCCCGGCTCTGGTACGCCAAGGCGATATCGCTGACGCGGCACTGGTGTAAAATTTAGTACTATTATAGCAAAAGTATGGTCGTTCCCGCGTCTGATATAGCTTAAAATCGACTGGCTCGCATCTTGGCAATCTATCCACTGAAAGCCTTGTGCTTCAAAGTCAAAAGTGTGCAATGCATTCTGCTTGAAATACACATGATTCAAGTCGCGCATGGCGGATTGTATGCCACGATGCAACGCATGATGTTCACATTTATCTTCGGTCAAATGCCAGTCCAGGCTTTGATTCACACTCCATTCGCGGCTTTGTCCAAACTCGTTACCCATGAAGTTCAGCTTTTTGCCCGGTGTGGTCATTTGCAAGGTAAAAAGCAGTCGCAGGTTTGCAAACTGCTGCCATTTGTCACCTGGCATTTTTTCCAGCAGCGACTTTTTGCCATGGACGACTTCATCGTGTGAGAAAGGCAGTACAAAGTTTTCGGAGTAGGCATACATTTGTCCGAAAGTCAGACGGTTATGGTGGTACTGACGGTAGACTGGATCCAGCTGCATGTAAGTCAGGACATCATTCATCCAGCCCATATTCCATTTCATGCTGAAGCCCAGCCCCCCTGCATATACAGGACGGGAAACGGCAGGCCAGGCAGTAGACTCTTCAGCAATCGTGAGTACCCCTGGAAAACGCTCACCCACCATCATATTCAGTTGCTTGAGAAATTCGATGACATCGAGATTTTCACGTCCACCATACTGGTTTGGCAACCATTCACCCTCTTTGCGTGAATAGTCGAGATAAAGCATGGACGCCACTGCATCTACACGCAAGCCGTCAATATGAAACTCTTTCAGCCAATAATAAGCATTGCTCAGCAAGAAGCTGCGTACTTCATTGCGCCCATAGTTAAAAATATAGGTTCCCCAGTCCATATGCTCCCCCATTCTTGGGTCTGCATGTTCATACAGGGCAGTGCCATCAAAGCGCGCCAGTGCCCAGTCATCCTTGGGAAAGTGACCAGGAACCCAGTCCAGAATGACACCGATATTGGCCTGATGGCATCGGTCAATCAGGTATTTAAGCTCGTCAGGGCTGCCAAAGCGCTGCGTGGGGGCAAAATAACCAGTGACTTGATAGCCCCACGATTCATTGAGAGGGTGCTCGGCAATCGGTAGCAATTCAATATGGGTATATCCCATGTCTTTCACGTGCGGTATCAAACGGTCAGCCATGTCGCGATAACTCATGAAGTGGCCATTGCCGTCTCGCTGCCAACTGCCCAAATGCACTTCATAGCAGTTAAATGGTGCGTGTAACCAGTCATCTTGCTGGCGCTTTGCCAGCCAGGCTGTATCTTCCCAAGTGTAATGGCTTTGGGTGATGCGGTTAGCTGTACCCGGGCGCGCTTCAAAGGCGCGGCCATACGGGTCAACCTTGACTACTACATAGCCATGCTCACGGTTCCGAATCTCGAATTTATACAAATCATGTTCGGTGAGGTGCGGGATAAACAGTTCCCAAACGCCCGAGCTGCCATGCACGCGCATGGCATGCACCCGGCCATCCCACTGGTTAAAGCTGCCGACCACACTGACGCGTTCGGCATTGGGCGCCCATACTGCAAAGCGTACGCCATCCACACCGGCAACCTTCATCGGGATCGCGCCCAAGCTATTATATGCCTCAAACAGTTTGCCCTCTGCAAATAGATACAGATCATCGGGATTGAGCGTGGCAGGCAAGCTATAGGCATCTACGATTTCATAGGGCTCAGGATTTCCCCTTGCCTTGATCCGCAACTTAACCGGGGCCTTGATCTCTTCCTTGTCTGTGTAAGTAAACAGTCCCTGGTGATGCTTTAGTTGCAGCACTTGCCAGTTTTCTCCGATTTTGACCCATCCCTGTTCGGCCTGCGGAAAAAATACACGGATACACCAGGCTGCCCCTTTTGCTGAGCTTGCATGAACACCTAAAAACTGAAAGGGATCATGGTGGGTGGCGTCCAGAATGCGCTGAAAATGCAGCGTGTCGATGGGCTGTGTAACGGATGGTTTGGCTGACATGCGAGGGGTGTCCATTTGACTAACCTCAATCCTATCAAAAAAAGTGAAGTTTTACGCCATTTGCGCAGGAAATTACATTGTCTTTGCCAGAATTATGATGCAGACTGTGCATGTCAGCCTGTGGCCGCAGTCCCTGATGCGCCATCCTCTACCAGATGTACAGAATTGTTTGCGACCCCGGTGTTGACTTTCAGGATCAGGAAAAAAATAGGAACAGTATCATGTCTCAAGCAGTGGAGTTTGTTGAACGCAGAAAAGCTAACCGTCGACAAGAACGTCCTTCCGACCGGTTTATCAGTAACCTCACCAAAAATACCGTCGCTATTATTCTGGCAGGTGGCCGTGGCAGTCGTTTGAGGAATTTGACTGACTGGCGGGCCAAGCCAGCGGTTCAGTTCGGCGGAAAATTTCGCATTATTGATTTCCCCTTATCCAATTGCATCAACTCGGGCATCCGTCGCATCAACGTAGCAACACAATACAAAGCGCAAAGCCTGATTCAGCACGTGCAGCGTGGCTGGGGGTTTTTGCGCGGCGAGTTTAACGAATACGTCAATATCATTCCAGCCCAGCAACGATTGGGAGAAGAGTGGTACAAAGGTACGGCAGATGCCGTATATCAGAACATAGATCTGTTGCGTGAAAATGGTGGGGATTACATTTTGGTGCTGGCGGGTGACCATATCTATAAAATGGATTATGGCAAGATGCTTGCAACGCATGCGCGCAGCAACGCGGATATGACTATTGGATGCATCAATGTGCCACTGGAAGATGCTAAAGGGTTTGGCGTGCTCGAAGTCGATGGTACTGACCGCGTGGTGGCTTTTGAAGAAAAGCCAACGGCTCCTAAATCGATGCCTAATGATAATACCAAGGCATTCGCCAGCATGGGGATTTATGTGTTCAATGCCAAATTTCTTTATGAGCAATTGATCCGTGATGCCTATGATAGTAAATCCCAGCACGATTTTGGCCGGGATATTATTCCCTACATCATTCAGAAGTACCGGGTACAAGCGCACCGCTTCACCGACAGTTGCGTGGGGGCGCAAGATGGTAACTTTTACTGGCGGGATGTTGGCACTATTGATGCCTACTGGGAGGCCAATATGGAGCTCACCAAGGTTATTCCTGAACTCAATTTGTATGACAGCGAGTGGCCAATCTGGACTTATCAGGAGCAGTTGCCACCTGCCAAGTTTGTATTCAAGGACGAAGGGCGTACTGGTAAAGCTACGGATTCACTGGTGTCTGGTGGTTGTTTGATCAGTGGTTCCTGCGTTTCCAATTCGGTACTGTTTTCTGGCGTACATGTTGCGGATTATTGCAACCTGGATGGTGCCGTTGTGCTACCCAAAGTACAGATCGATGCCAATGTCACGCTGAAAAACGTGGTCATTGACCGTGGATGTCATATTCCGGCAGGCATGCAGATCGGTGTCGATCTGGAGCGCGATCGCAAGCGTTTTCACGTCTCTGAAAAGGGGATTGTACTGGTCACTCCAGATATGTTGGGACAGGATCTATACCGGGTGAAATAGTCCCGTGTGAAATTACATGCACTCAATAAGCAGGGGTGTATGGCAATCTGTTAAAGATTAAAGCAAATGAGGGTGTTAGATGTCGGATAAAAAATTGTTGCTGAATCTTTATTGGCATATGCACCAGCCTGACTACCGCGATACGGTCACTGGTGACTATGTGCTGCCTTGGACTTATTTGCACGCCCTCAAAGACTACAGTGACATGGCCTTTCACCTTGAGCAAAATCGCTCTGCCAGAGTGACGTTCAATTTCGTGCCAATATTGGTTGAGCAGCTCGAAGACTACGCCCGGCAGGCAGAGACGCAACAATGGCATGATCCTTTGTTAAGGTTACTGGCGAAGCCTGACCTCGATCACATCAGTGATGCAGAATGCGAGTTGATTGTGGAGAGCTGCTTCAAGGCGCACCATGAAAAAATGCTGAGCCCGTTTCCGCATTATCAGCGCTTGCTGCATCTCTATGAACTGGTGGCGCCTGTCATGCAGAGCGGGCAGTTTCATTACCTGACCGGACAATACAAGGCAGACCTGCTGGTTTGGTATCACCTGGCTTGGACGGGAGAGGGCTTGCGGCGTAAAAACAAAACCATTCAGGCCTTGATGCAAAAAGGGGTATTCTTTACTCTGGAGGATAGACAGTCGCTGCTGGCGGTGATCGGTGAAACTTTACAAGGGATATTGCCACGTTATAAAGCCTTGTTGGCACGTGGCCAGATTGAGGTCTCCACCACCCCTTACCATCACCCGATTTTACCTTTGCTGATTGATTTGAAAAGTGCGCATGATGCCATGCCTGATGCGCCTTTGCCGCAATCCCCTGCCTATGCTGACGGCTATACCAGGGCGGTCGCCCATGTACAGTCTGCCCAACATTACCATCAGGCAGTGTTCGCCCAGCCCGCTACTGGCATGTGGCCTGCTGAAGGTGGTGTTTCGCATGCTGCCTTGTCTTTGCTGGCCGAACAGGGCGTGCAATGGGCGGCCACCGGCCAGGCTGTGCTGGCAAATAGCCTGAAAAAAGTGGGAATGCCACCCACTGATGCCCATCAGTATTTATATCAACCTTACCGTGTCACCAATGGCCAGCAGGATATCGTCTGTTTCTTTCGTGATGATCAATTGTCGGACAAAATTGGCTTTGAATATTCCAAGCAATATGCCAGCGAGGCGGTGCGGGATTTTATTCAGACGCTGGAAAATATATATGAACATTCAGGAGATGCCGTCCCGGTGGTCAGCGTGATTCTGGACGGCGAGAATGCCTGGGAATATTATCCTTACAACGGATATTACTTTTTACAAGAGTTGTATCAGGCACTGACGCATCATGAATTTATCCAGATGACAACCTTCAGTGACATTCTGCAAAAGCATGAGCAAGGGGCACTACCCATGCCTGCGTTGTTACAGGATGTCTGTGCCGGTAGCTGGGTGTATGGCACCTTCAGTACCTGGATAGGCGAGCCGGCAAAAAACCGTGCCTGGGATTTACTGTGTGAGGCCAAACATCAGTTTGATCAGCATATCCACACATTAACTGCGGCGCAGCAGGCAAAGTGCCAGCAACAGCTGGCGGTTTGTGAAGGATCTGACTGGTTCTGGTGGTTTGGCGATTACAACAGTGCGCAAAGTGTCCAGAGTTTTGATCAGTTATATCGCAGAAACCTCACGAACCTCTATCAATTGCTAGGGTTAAGCCCGCCACCAGTCTTGCTGCAACCTATCAGTCAAGGGGGTGGCAATGCAGAAAACGCAGGCACCATGCGCAGAGGTCAAGCCTGACGGATCCCACCATGCTCAATCAATCACAACCAAAAAACCACACCCGCCAGGCGGGTGTACTCATGCATGTCACTTCGTTACCGGATGGTCAGCTCGGCCCTGATGCCTATCGCTTTGTCGATAAGCTGGTGGAATTGGGTGCCTTGGTTTGGCAGACCTTACCGGTAAACATGCCGCACGGCGATCAGTCACCCTATCAAAGTGTTTCTGCTCATGCCGGCCATGTTGGCATGATCAGCCCACAACAATTGGTTGAGCAGGGCTGGTGTTTGCATGATGAATTAAACCTGTCCCTGCCTGCACTGATTGATAAGGCAATGAGACGCGTGCAATCCGGGGGCGCGTTGTCCAGAGCAGACAGTGAGGGCCTGACTTGGTCAGGGTTTGCGCGTTTTTGCCAGACTCACCAGTACTGGCTGGAAGATTTTGCCTTATTCCTGAGCTTGCGTGAAAACCATGGTTTTCAAAGCTGGCAGCAATGGCCACAGGCGTATCGTATGCGTGACCCGCAAGCTTTACATGCTTATACAGCCATTCATCAGGAAAAGCTGACACTGATTAAATTCACTCAATATGTGTTTTTTCAACAATGGGCGCAGCTCAAAGCCTATGCCAATCTGCGTGGCGTACAGTTATTCGGCGATATTCCAATTTTTGTGGCTTATGACAGTGCCGATGTCTGGGCGCAACCTGCCGCATTTAAACTGGATGCCAATCTGGATATGACTGTCGTTGCCGGGGTGCCGCCAGACTACTTTTCCGAGACCGGGCAGCGTTGGGGTAACCCTCACTATGATTGGGTTACCATGCAGGCGGATGGTTTCAAGTGGTGGCTGGGCCGCATTGCCGTGCAATCCACCCTGTTTGATATTTTGCGAATTGATCATTTTCGCGGCTTGCAGGCGGCTTGGGAAATTCCTGTCAGCGAGCCGACTGCGATTAACGGCAGTTGGCAAGAAGCACCAGGCGATGCGTTGCTGAAAGCCATTACTGTGCAATTCCCTGTATTGCGATTGGTTGCTGAAGACTTGGGCATTATTACACCTGAAGTAGATGCCTTGCGTCATGCCTATGCTTTGCCGGGCATGAAGATTTTACAATTTGCTTTTGGTGGTGGTGAAGATAATCCATACCTGCCTGCCAATATTGAAGAAAACAGCGTCGCATATACCGGCACGCATGACAACGATACCACCGTGGGCTGGTATCAGTCTGCGCCAGAACATGTCCGTCAGCATGTGCAGCATTACCTGGCTACGGACACGCCAGATATGCCTGCCGCACTGGTGCAACTGGTGATGCAGAGCTCCGCCGATCTGGCAATTGTACCTATGCAAGATATCCTCGGGCTGGATGGGGCTGCCCGCATGAATACGCCCGGCACAGTTGACGGTAACTGGGGCTGGCGTATGCAGTGGTCGCAACTCACAACAGAGCAAGTGTATGCTTTCAGACAGATGGTCAGTGAAAGTGGTCGGATTGATGGCTGATAACTTACAGCGTTTGGGATTGGATGTCGGTGGTACCAATTTACGTCTGGGCGTATTTGAAGGCTTGCAGTTGTTGGAAGAAACGCGTTTTCAAGCGAGCTATTCCGAAATCTGCAAGCAATATCCGGCTGAAGAGGCCTGGCAAACCATTTTGCAGGTGACCTCTGAATCGATACACAACATGCTGGACCGCTACCCGGCGATCCATGCGATTGGCATTGGTTTTCCCGGCTTTATTGACCCTGAAACCGGTATTCTTGCGCAATCGCCCAATTTACCAGGATTGCTGAATGTCAATTTAGGCGCTGACCTGAGTCGCGTGCTTGGCCGTCTGGTACGCGTTGAAAACGATGCCAATACCGCGGCTTACGGAGAGTTCTGCCAGTTGGGGCAACCCGCAGGCGGTGTGCTTTATCTTGGTTTGGGCACAGGCGTGGGTGGTGGTCTGGTGGTGGATGGCAAGGTTTGGCGTGGCGTACATGGTTATGCGCTCGAAGCGGGTCATCTGATTGTGGAACCCGGTGGTCGTTTGTGCGGTTGCGGTAATCGCGGTTGCGTAGAACAATACGCCTCCGCCACTGCTATCAGTCGCAGTTACAGCGAGGCTAGCGGACAACGACTGAGTGCCTATGACATTGCGCAACTGGCGTCACAGGGCGATGAACATGCACGCAAGGCATTTGCGCTGGCTGGGGATAAACTGGCACAGGCCCTCGCGACTATCCTGAATATTGTGGATGTCGAACATGTCGTCCTTGGTGGTGGTGTGATGGCTGCATGGCACTGGATGCAAGCCGCATTTGAACAGCGACTGCAACGGGATTTGATTCCCGTGTTACGCGGTAGAATCCTGACCCATATTTCAGCCACTGCAGACCATGCCGGCATGCTGGGCGCTGCCTTGCTGGCGCGTTAAATCAGGTTTTACTTCGGGTGCTGTGCCATCGCCCAGTTCACGTGTTCTCTCACGGTTTCATTTTCATCTGTCAGCCGTGACTGCAAGGCGGACATCACAGCCTCAGAGGTCGGGGCATTGCCCAGGCCGACTGCAATGTTACGCAGCCATTGCGCGTAGCCAATACGATAAATAGCACTGCCCGCCATGCGTGCCTGAAACTCAGCTTCAGTCCAGTAAAAACAATCCACCAGGTCGGTACTGTCCAACCCGTTGCGCACGGCAAAGTCGCTTTCCTGCGTGGGTACCGCAAACTTGTTCCAGGGGCAAATCAGCTGGCAGTCATCACACCCATACACGCGGTTACCAATCAGTGGCCTGAGCGCAAGTGGAATACTGCCTTTGTGCTCAATCGTCAGGTAAGAAATACAGCGCCTGGCATCCAGCTCAAACGGGGCCACAATCGCCTGAGTCGGGCAGATATCCAGGCAGGCGTTGCAGCTCCCGCAGTGGGCAGTGGTGGGCGCGTCTACGGGTAAAGGCAGGTTGGTATAAATTTCCCCCAGAAAGAACCATGAGCCGCGCTGACGATGAATCAGCAAGGTATGCTTGCCGCGCCAGCCCAGCCCGGCTTTTTCGGCCAGTGCCACTTCCAGCACCGGTGCACTGTCGGCAAACACCCGGTATTCGAAAGCACCGTAGGTTTCCTCTATTTGTGTGCACAGCTGCTGCAGTTTCTGGCGCATGACTTTGTGATAGTCGCGCCCCATGGCATAGCGGGCAATATAGGCTTTGTTGGGGTTTGCCAGCACCTGCCAGCCATCTTCAGCGTCAGCGGGCAAATAATCCAGCCGTACTGAAATGACGCGCAGGGTGCCGGGCACCAATTCTGCAGGTCGGCTTCGCTTGCTGCCATGTTTTGCCATATAATCCATGTCGCCGTGGTATTGTTTGGCTAACCAGTCCAGCAAGCCCGGTTCAGCGGCCGACAAATCGGTGTCGGTGATGCCGATACCTGCAAACCCCAATGCACGCGCCCATTCTTTAATTGCCACTGCCATGGCCTGTGCCTGTTGCGCATCTGGCGGCGGAAGAGAAGGGTGTTGTGGTAAATGTGACATGACAGAGACGTATTCTACACAGATTTTAAAAGACGAAGCAGCCACACTCCATGCGGCCAGCATCCTTGCCAGGCAACTCAAGCTCGGTCAGGTCATTTACTTGCATGGCGATCTGGGCGCTGGAAAGACCACGCTGGTGCGAGGGATCTTGCATGCGCTGGGCCATGTGGGCAAGGTCAAAAGCCCCACCTATACTATCGTCGAATCCTACCCGCTCGCGATTGGGCCATGTCATCACTTTGATTTGTACCGCTTTCAAGACCCTGAGGAGTGGGAAGCCGCCGGATTTCGTGATGACTTCAATGCAGAGAGTATTTGCCTGGTAGAGTGGCCCGAAAAAGCAGGTGATTTATTGCCAGTGGCCGATATCGAGATTCACTTCGATATCCTGCCTGAAGGCCGTGTGTTACATATCAGCAGCCAGCAAGCATTGGCATTGGAAGCTATATGTCAGTGAAGGGCATGACGATGGTCAAGCAATGGCTACTGGCCATGCTGTGCGCGGCAAGTACCCTGTCGGCACAGGCCGCTGAGGTAATTCTGGCGAACCTGCATCATCAGGGCGCGCAGGTGCAACTGGAGCTGTTACTTGACCAGCAGGTGAAATACCGTGTGTTCACGCTGGATAATCCGTTTCGCGTGGTGATTGATCTGGATACCGTCACTATCAACCCTGCCTTAAAAGCTTTGCCACAACTGGTAGACCCGCAACATCCTTATCTGGCAAAAATACGTATTGCCCCTTATACCGAAACAACGACACGACTGGTGTTTGATATCAAAACCACGGTCAAGCCATTGGTGACCGACATGAATGCGGGCAGCCAGCAACAGCAACGGCTGGCGATCAGCATTGCGCCTGCCACGTCACCGCCTGAGGACTCGGCGGTTGTTGTACCTACGCTGACTCACTCCAGACAGTTGCAAGAAACGCCCAGCGAATCAGCTGCTGAAAAAGCACCTGCAAGTGCAGAAGTCGCTCATGCTGCAGAAAGTAATATGGTTAAAGAAAAACCAGCCGACACTAAAGCGCCTGCAGGCGATACCCTTGCCAATAAACCGCCCAAACAAGCCAAACCGGGTCAAAAAATCATCACCATCGCACTCGATGCCGGGCATGGTGGCGAAGACCCGGGTGCCAGAGGGGCGAGGGGCAGCAATGAAAAAGACATCACCCTCGCCATCGTCAAAAAACTCAAGCAGCAGATCGATGCCGAAGACAACATGCAAGCGGTACTGATCCGCGATGGTGATTATTTTGTGCCTTTGGGCGACCGTGTGAAAAAAGCGCGCGCAGCCAAAGCTGATTTGTTTATCTCTGTCCACGCCGACTCTTTTGTCAACAGCACCGCCAAAGGCTCCTCCGTATTTGCCTTGTCTGAGCGCGGCGCCACCAGTGCTGGTGCGCGTTACCTGGCGAAAAAGGAAAACGCGGTGGACTTGATTGGCGGTGTGTCGCTGGATACGCGCGATATGGATTTAGCGAGAACGCTGCTCGATTTATCTCAAACAGCAACGATTCACGACAGTATCCGTATGGGTAAGGCCGTATTGCACCGCATTGCAAAAATCAACACCCTGCATTCAAAGTATGTTGAACAAGCGGCATTTGCGGTGCTGAAATCACCGGATATTCCGTCGATTCTGGTGGAAACCGCCTTTATCAGTAACCCGGAAGAAGAAGCAAAACTGAATGATGATGCTTATCAGGATAAGCTGGTGAATGCGATTTTGTCGGGGGTGAAGTCTTATATTGCAACGAACCCTTCGTTTGCCAAGAAATAAGCTTTTTTGGAGTTCTTGGAAATGGTCATTGCCTTTCTTTTCGCCTTTAGGCGAGTCACTTTTCTTTGCTTGCACAAAGAACAAGTCACCAAAAGAAAGTGCACCCCAGCTTCCGCTTATTTCCTGCGTTGCTCGTCAAAATAAGCGGTCGCGAAACTCATCCTAGCGGTCTGCATACTACGCAGCCCACCGCGGGGTTCAAACAGCCGCTCCCTTCACCTTATTTTGCCTGCGTTACTCGGCGCGGCAGATGGGGACCCCACTACCTCACCCCCAGCCCTCTACTGTAAGGAGAGAGAGCTAGACGTTGTGGATTTGATTTAAAGAAATCACCATAGAGCAAATTAATTGGATGCTTTTAAAACCTGAACTGATATGCGCTCATTGGATTTTCTGGGCCCCCATCTGCCGCACGCTGTGATCAAAACAGTGCAACGCAGGGTTGACGGGAGTCTTCGGCCATCGGCTGTTTGAGTTCCGCAGTGGCTTGCGTCTTGTGCAAGCCGCCAGGGCGAGTTTCGATGGACACCCGGCAAGCCGAGTAGCGCAAGGATGAAGCGGAAGCTGGGGTGTCCTGTTCTTTGCCTTCTTTTTTATGGACAAGCATAAGAAAGAATGGTCGGCTGAAGGCGAAAAGCAACCTAACCTACTGTCTATCCCCACTCAAGGCCCAATAAAGCAAAACGAAACCTACCTCTGCTGCCATTTTCTTTTAACGATACTGGGCCAACTCCACTTCTCTCTGCGTCTTCCCATATCCAGCCTGCACGCGCAGGGCGCGGCCAATAAATGCATTGAGCTTTTTCCTGGCGTCATCAATCAGCGCGCTATCCACAAAGATGCGTGGATATTGATAACTCAACCAGCTATACAAACTCAAATGCTGGCAAATCAGCTCGGCCTGTTCCAGATACTGTGCTTGTTGGCCATGTAGCCACTCTGGGAGTTGCGGCAACGGTCTGGCTTGCTGCAAGGCCACGGCTTGCACGCATTGCACAAAATAATCCCGCGCAATCGGCACCTGTATCGCCAGTGGCGCGCACATCAGGCGGACTTTGTCCCGCATGGGCAGTTGCGGGGCCACTTCATCAATGATTGCCGCCTGCTGCGCTTGCAGTGCAGTGATTTGCCATCGCAGGTGTTGCGTCGCGCCTTGTGTCTGATATTGCCTGTGCAGATACTCCACGCATTCTGCCAGTCGCCAGGTAGGGATTCTCAGGCTCAGGGCTTCGATATCACCGCCGCCTACTGCAATCGGCAAGGCAAACAGCGGCACTCGGTCATCCGCATCCAGCATGGCGTGCAAATGCCATTGCTCGTCATCTTCCAGCACGGTCACATAGCCGGTGTCATACAGTCCGTGTCGCCCGGCGCGACCGGCAATCTGTCGCATTTCGGTGGCGTTGAGCGGGCGCGGCGCGATGCCGTCAAATTTGTGGATATTGGCAAAAATCACGCGGCGGATCGGCAAATTCAAGCCCATGCCAATCGCGTCAGTGGCCACCAGTATCTGCGCCTCGCCACTGGCAAAGCGGGCGGATTCACCACGCCTGACTTCAGGCGACAGCGCACCGTATATGGTGGCGACGGTCAAGCCCCATTGACGGATGCGGGCGGCGAGGGTGAGCACGTCTTTGCGGCTAAAGGCGATGATGGCATCGCCCGCTTGCAGTGCCTTGCGCAGCTTGGCGGCATGGTAACGCGCGCCACAAACACTGTGGTCTTCAATCAGCAAGGGCGTCATGCGCTGCAAATGGGTGAGGGTGTAGGGTTCATTCAGCGTATCGAGCACACGCGTGCAACTGCTGGTCACGCTGTTGGCCCCGCAGATAAACACTTGTTTGGCCGGTACACCGACCAGTGCTGCTGTCCACGCGCTGCCACGGTCAGGGTCCATCAGCATCTGGATTTCATCAATTACGGCCACATCGACGGCGACCTCTGGTCGCAGCATTTCGATGGTAGAGGCGGTATGCCTGGCGCCCGGCACCATGATGCGCTCTTCACCCGTGACCAGATTGCACGATACGCCAGCCTGCATCAGCCGGTCACGCACCTCCATTGCCAGCAGGCGTAAGGGCGCGAGATAGACACCGGATTCAGCCTGCCGCAAGCTTTCCAGTGCATGATACGTTTTGCCGGAATTGGTGGGGCCAACGTAGAAGTGATGCTGGCGGCCCAACTGGCGGGCGAGGGTAAAGCGGGATAAATAATCCTGAAATTCATAGTCAAACATGCAGGCATTCTACCAAACGGTTTAAAATAGCTGGATGAAAATCCAACTGTTACCCGACCAACTGATTTCACAAATTGCTGCAGGCGAGGTGGTTGAGCGCCCGGCTTCTGCACTTAAAGAACTGCTTGAGAATAGCGTGGATGCGGGCAGTAGCAAGATTGAAGTGGCCTTAATGCAGGGCGGCACCAAGCTGATGCGCGTGAGCGATGATGGTGGTGGCATTGCCAAAGAGGAGCTGGCGCTCGCGCTGACCCGTCATGCCACCAGTAAAATCCAGAGTCTGGAAGATCTCGAGCAGGTGGGCAGCCTGGGCTTCAGAGGCGAAGCTCTGGCCAGTATCGCCTCCATTTCCCGCACCATCCTCACCAGCCGTGAACAGGCCGCCAGCCACGCCTGGCAAATTGTTGCCGAGGGCACGCAGTCGCAGGCACTCAGTCCCGCTGCGCTGGATGCAGGCACCATTGTGGAAGTGCATGATTTGTACTTTAACACCCCGGCCCGGCGCAAGTTTCTCAAAACCGAAAACACCGAGTTTGGTCACTGCGAAGATGCGTTCACCCGCATCGCGCTGTCACGCCCGAATATTGGTTTTCTGTTGCAGCATAATGGTAAGGCGGTGATGCGGCTGTCGGCCAATACGCCTCAGCAACGTATTACCGATGTGCTTGGTAATGAATTTGCCACGCAAAGCGTCTGGCTGGATGAAGCCAGTGCAGGCTTGCGCCTGTGGGGCATGACCGCTTCACCCACCTATCAGCGCCACAGCCGAGATACGCAATATGTGTTTGTAAATGGCCGTTTTGTGCGCGACAAACTCATCGCCCACGCCATCAAGCAAGCCTATCAGGATGTATTGCATGGCGATAAGCACCCGGCCTTTGTACTGTTTCTGGAACTGGATCCGTCACTGGTTGATGTCAACGTACATCCGGCCAAAACCGAAGTCCGCTTCCGCGAATCGCAAGCCGTACACCGCTTTATCTTCCATAGCCTGCACAAGGCCTTGGGCAAAACTTCAGCAGAGATTCAAGCCAGCCAGCCGGTGCAAGCGCCGTTTAACCCGTTTACGCCCAGCGTTGCCAGCATGCCGCGCGAGCAGGTTGAAATGCCATTGCAAAGCCGACCAGCATTGGGCGGCCATTATCAGCCAAGTGGCGTGAGCAATGGCGCGGCCATCGCGCAGCAATTTTACGGTCAGCTTTATGGTGATCTCAACCCTGTTAATCAGGGGGGCGAGCAAAAAAGTCATGCTTATCCTGTAAACAGCTACTCAGCAGAAATTGCCGAGTCGACCACGCTAACCAGTGAGGCCCCGCAACAGTATCCCTTAGGCTTTGCTGTGGGCCAGCTCCATGGCATTTACATTCTTGCCCAGAATACCCAGGGCATGGTGGTAGTCGATATGCATGCTGCGCATGAGCGCATCATGTACGAGCGCCTGAAAAACGCTCTGAGTGAACAAGCCATTGCCACACAACCTTTACTCATTCCCATCAGTTTTTACGCGGAAAAGGTTGAAGTCGCCACGCTGCAAGCCCTGCAAGGGACGGACACCTTGCAACAACTCGGTTTTGATTTAGCCACTTTATCACCCACCACCATCGCAATCCGCGCCATCCCCACCATATTGCAAGGGGCCGATGCCGTGGCGCTGGCCCGTGCCGTGTTACGCGACCTGCACGAATACGGCGCCAGCCGCGTGCTGCTGGAAAGGCAAAACGAAGTATTAGGCACCATGGCCTGCCATGCGGCAGTGCGTGCGAACAGACAACTGACCATGACGGAAATGAATGCCTTGCTCAGAGATATGGAAGCTACGGAGCGAAGCGGGCAGTGCAACCATGGCAGGCCGACCTGGTTTCAGGTGAGTTTGAATGATTTGGACAAGATGTTTATGCGCGGGCAATAGCCGTTGATGCCCTTATTTTAAAAGCATTCTTGCTTTATTCAGAGGTGGCCCCGTTTAGTTGGACAGAATGTTTGAAGTTTTAAGTGAAATATCTTGCGATTCTGTTTAAGCTGCCTTGGGTGTTGCGGGCAGGTGTTTAAAGTAAAACTCATCCGGCGTCAGCCTGTCAAGCGAACTGTGCGGGCGG
>NZ_JAVCAP010000023.1 GCF_030769565.1 Methylophilus aquaticus
TTGTAACATTACTCATGACTTCTCCTCTCGTTTTGATTGAATAATGCTGATCACATTAACTTACCTTCAATCTCGGTTTTGGGTTACCAGTTCGAGTGGGGGAAGTCCCTTTTATTCCATCAAGCGGGACGCGCTAAAGCGCGCCCCTTATGTCAAACTACAAGGGCTTCCCCATTTTTAGCAATAGTCATCTGCAAGATTTTTGTGTGTTTGAATTTTTCAGCGCATAAATATCCCTTGCTGTAGCCAAGATTGAGCGAGAAGGTGAAGGACTGCGGTACTACAACCGGTCATATTGGGCATTATTCGCCCGGACCCTGATGAAAGACGCACGCCGGGGCCTCATTCGTTAGTCGGGATTCTCAAGCTCCCCTAGAATTAATCAGGCACACCCGGCGCGGGTCCAACCCGCTACACATCAACGCTGGCAGTTCAGCTGTGATTTAACCGTACATATTCACTCTGGCTTTAAACTTCATTCTGGTTTGCTTTAAACCGCCTTTGAATAGAGTTTAAAGTCATCGCCATATTTAAGCGCAGCCCAAACCAGTCTCAGGTTTTTGGCTGCAATGGCAATGGCAGCTTTCCAGTAACCTCTGCGCTCGACCAGACTGCGCACCCAGCGGCTGAACCTGTCCTGCTTATCGCCCACACTTACCATCACCGCCCGTGCGCCCATCACCAGCAAGCTTCGGAGATAGGCATCACCTGCTTTGGTAATCCGTCCTAGCCGCGGTTTGCCGCCACTACTGTATTGCCCCGGCACCAGCCCCACCCAGGCCGCTAACTGTCTGCCACTTTCAAAGTCATGCCCATTGCCCAGACTCGCTACCAACGCACTGGCGGTGGTGTGCCCAATGCCTGGAATCTGCATCAAACGCAGACTGCGATCATCCTGCTTTGCTGCACGCTGAATCAAGGCATCATAGGCGGTAATCCGTTCATCCAGCACATCCGCATGGGCAAGCAAATCCAGGACACAGCGTCTACCCAGGTCAGGCAAGGTATCAAGATGCGAATCAATCTCCCGGCGCAGTCGCTCAACCTTTTGTGGCAGCACCACACCAAACTCGGCAATCAGACCGCGCAAACGGTTATAACAAGCGGTGCGCTCCTCCACAAAGCCCTGACGGGTTCTATGGATGGACAACAGTGCTTGCTGATGGGTATCTTTGACCGGGACAAAGCGCATATTGGGTCTTGTAACAGCTTCGCAAATAGCGGCGGCATCTGCTGCATCGTTTTTACCTCGCTTGCCAGACATGCGATAAGGCGCAACAAACTTGGGCGCCATCAGTCGCACGGTATGCCCATGCTGACTAAACACTCTTGCCCAATGATGTGCGCCTGTACAGGCCTCCATACCAATGAGACAGGGAGGCAAGTTGGCGACAATGGAGAGCAGTTGGTCGCGTGCCACGCGTGGCTTGATTAAAACCGCATGACCTTTGTTGTCAACGCCGTGCAAAGCGAATATATTCTTGGCTAAATCAATACCGAGTGTGACAATATTCATGGACTTCCCCTTTCGTTGGAGTGATGAAGTGTGGAAACTCAATCATTGCAGTTTTAACTGCTCGCGGCTTCCGCCGCAACCTCGGGACGGGGAAGTCCCTTTCATTCGTTAGCCGCCATAGGAGGTGTACATGACTCTTGAAGAGTTGACCCACGTTTCCACCATCGCGGGTGTCTTCCTCAGCTTTTTAACTGCTGTTGGTACTCTGTTTGTTCTCTGGAGAACACTGCAACTAAATGCTCAAAGCTTGGAACTGAATCAGAGAAGTATCGAGTTCTCTCTCCAAGCGAAGCAGTCTGATGTCCTTCTTCACTGCAATGAGCGGTTCGGTCGAATCTGGGAAATGCGGGCAAACGAGCATGTCAAGGCCGACCCGTTTACCTTCTATGAGCGGTTCTGGAGTCTCCAACTCGATCAGTTCACCCATTGGAAGGACGGCTTTGTTGATGCGGGGGTGTTCGATAGTTGGATGAAGGGGCGTTATCGTCAGTGGCAGGACAACCATTCGCTCGGAGCGATGGCATACCGTGACGGGTACGAGAAGGCGGTAGCTTCGTGGGAAACGCCGAAGTTCAAGAGCTTCATGCATGAAGTACATCTGCATGGTCCGGAGACGGCACTTTCGTGGTGGAAGCAGAATGGCGGCTAACCCCTCCATCGAGCGGACAGCCTTCGGCTGCCGCTCATGTCGAACGTTATGCATTAGTTAAGGAATTTATATGACTGAAAGCAAAGAGCAAAAAGAATGCTTCATTATCATGCCTATTTGAGATACTGATGGGTATCCTAAAGGGCATTGGGGTCATGTCTATGAAAACATCATTTATCCATCATGTGAAATGGCAGGCTATCAAGCAGTCCGCGCTGATGAAGAAGAAAATCCATGGGGTCAGATACCGTCTTGAATTGCAAGTCCCTTGAGAGGAATTTCCGCATCAAAAGGTTTGCCTGATTTAATCACCCCGTAAATCAAATGCACCAGCTTGCGCATCACTGCACCAAT
>NZ_JAVCAP010000024.1 GCF_030769565.1 Methylophilus aquaticus
AAACAAAGAGCTGAGTAGGCACGAATCAAACAGTCAGCAGGCAATAATCATGGAACTCAGCTGTGAGGAATCATGCTGCTCAGCTGGCAATAATCAAGCAGCTGAGCAGGCAGGAATTACACAGCACAGCTGGCAATTGTCAAGCAGATGACAGGCAGGAATCGTGCAGCTCAGCTGGCAATTGTCAAGCAGATGAGCAGACACTAATCACGCAGCTCAGCAGGCCCGGATCACGTGACTGAGCATGCACTGTTCACGTGGCTGATCATACACTGATCACGTGATTGATCATGCACTGATCACATGGATATCATGCACTGATCACGTGGCTGATCATACACTGTTCACGTGTCTGACCATGCACTGATCACGTGGCTGATCATACACTGCTCACGTAACTGATCATGCACTGATCACGTGGCTATCATGCACTGAATACGTGGCTGAACATGCACTGTTCACGTGGCTGATCACACACCTGTCACGTGACATAACATGCACTGATCACGTGGCACTCATGCACTGATCACGTGGCTGATCATACTCTGCTCACGTAACTCATCATGCACACATCACGTTTCTATCATGCACTGCTCACGTGGCTCGTCATGGAATGATCACGTAGCTACCATATACTGGTCACGTGACTGATCATGCACAGATCACGTAAATGATCATGCACTGTTCACGTGACTGATCATGTACTGATCACGTGACTGATCATGCACCGATCACGTGGCTGATCATGCACTGATCACGTAATTGATCATGCACTTATCATTTGGCTGATCATGCACTGATCACGTGGCTGATCATACACTGATCACGTGACTGATCATGCACTGATCACGTGACTGATCATGCACTGATCACATAATTGATCCTGCACTGATCACATGGCTCATCACGCACTGATCCGGTGGCTGATCACACACGTATCACGTGACTGATCATGTACAGATCACGTGAATAATCATGAAGTGATCACGTGGCTATCCTGCACTGATCACGTGGATATCATGCACTGATCATGTGGCTGATCACACACGTATCACGTGACTGATCATGCACTGATCACGTGGCTATCATGCACTGATCACGTGGCTATCATGCACTGATCACGTGGCTGATCATGCAATGATCACGTAGCTACCATGCACTGGTCACGTGACTGATCATGCACTGATCAGGTAATTGATCATGCACTGATCACGTGACTGATCATGCACAGATCACGTGACTGATCATGCACAGATCACGTGACTGATCATGCACTGATCACGTGGCTATCATGCACTGCTCACGTGGCTGATCATGCAATGATCACGCAGCTACCATGTACTGGTCACATGACTGATCATGCACTGATCACATAATTGATCATGCACTGTTCACCTGGCTTATCATGCATTGATCATGTGACTGATCATGTGCTGATCATGTTTGGTGTCACACACTGATCATGTGCCTCTGGAGGCAATGAACATAGAGCTGAGTAGGCAGGAATCAGTCAGCAGGCTATAATCATGGAACTCACCTCTGAGAAATCATGCTGCTCAGCTGGCAATAATCAAGTAGATGAGCAGGCAGGAATTACGCAGCACAGGTGGCAATTGTCAAGGAGATGACAGGCAGGAATCGTGCAGCTCAGCTGGAAATTGTCAAGCAGATGAGCAGACAGTAATCACGCAGCTCAGCAGGCCCTGATCACGTGACTGAGCATGCACTGTTCACGTGGATGATCACACACCTATCACGTGACTGATCATGCACTGATCATGTGACTGATCATGCACTGATGACGTGGCTATAATGCACTGATCACTTGGCTGGACATACACTGATCACGTGCCTGGTCATGCACTGATCACGTGGCTGATCATGCACTGATCACGTGACTGATCATGCAATGATCTCGTGTCTGATCATGCACTGATCACGTGGCTATCATGCATTGCTCACGTGGCCTGTCATGCAGTGATCACGTGGCTATCATGCACTACTCACTTGGCTGATCATGCAATGATCATGTAGCTACCATGTACAGGTCACGTGAATGATCATACACCCATCAGGTGACTGATCATGCACTGATCACGTGGCTATCATGCACTGATCACGAGACTGATCATGCACTGATCACGTCTATATCATGCACTGATCACATGACTGCCCATGCACTGATCACGTGGATGATCATACACTAATCATGTGACAGATCATGCACTGATCACGTGGCTGATCATGCACTGATACCGTGACTGAGCATGGACTGATCACATGACTATCATGTAGTGATCACGTGACTTAATGGCGCTGATCATGTGACTGATCATGCGCTGATCATGTTTGCTATCATACACTGATCATGTGCCTCTGGAGGCAATAAACAAAGAGCTGAGTAGGCACGAATCAAACAGTCAGCAGGCAATAATCATGGAACTCAGCTGTGAGGAATCATGCTGCTCAGCTGGCAATAATCAAGCAGCTGAGCAGGCAGGAATTACACAGCACAGCTGGCAATTGTCAAGCAGATGACAGGCAGGAATCGTGCAGCTCAGCTGGCAA
>NZ_JAVCAP010000025.1 GCF_030769565.1 Methylophilus aquaticus
ATAAACAATTGAGAACCAAGTGTAGCGTGACGTATTAAAGCGGGTGAGCATCAAAAATGCACCTCGTCGTGCAGAGTGTTGCTCGCCTTATTGACAGGAGATGGCTAATGGGTGACCCCGTTAACTATGCTTATAAAATAACTCTCAATCACCATCATTAGAGAGTTACTGAAGTGGTGGCATGCGAGGCTAATCTCTTTTGAATTAGTGATTCAATTTCTGCTCTCAAAGGTAATAGCGCATCGACTTTTTCAGATTGATTCGGGACTTCATGTTGTCTTTTGTAAATTAAGCTAAACCTAACCGAGTTCCCAATTTTACTCAAATCGAAATAAATACTGTTGAGTTTTTCTTTAATTGCAAGCGGTAGCAAAATACCATTGAGCGACAAAAATTGTCCAAGTTCTGCTATATGTTGATGAGCCTTGTATGCACGCTCTTGAATAATATACTCAACATATTTCTTACTTTTAGGCGTTGACTCTCTAACATCCTGTTTTTGCGATTCAGTGAACTCGGTTGCAAATAACACTTCTTCAACTTGTCGATCACTCATCGAATCGATGTCAGAGGTGGACCCGGAAAACTGGACAGTGTTTTAAGTGATATTCTTGCTTAACCTTGCAGCCGATAGGCGGCAGAAAGCAGAGAAAGAAAGCAATGAAACGTACCCGAAGAACCCACGCA
>NZ_JAVCAP010000026.1 GCF_030769565.1 Methylophilus aquaticus
GATTGGTGCAGTGATGCGCAAGCTGGTGCATTTGATTTACGGGGTGATTAAATCAGGCAAACCTTTTGATGCGGAAATTCCTCTCAAGGGACTTGCAATTCAAGACGGTATCTGACCCCCTCAGTCAGCGGCGTGAGCGAGGCGCTGGCTTGTAAGCGCACCGGCTGTAACAATGCTGCTGCGCTGGCAGGCGTGCTCATGCCAGGCGTGATCGATTTAACCTGGCTGTAGACTTCATTGGTGTTGCAGATGAGCACGGTATCTGTGCAAAACCAGGTGGTACTCAGGTCCAGCGTTTGAGGCGCGTTCAACAAGCCTCCGCTGGCAGTGGCGCTCGCTTCAACGCGCAGCAGGTTGCGCTGCGCATCTGGCAACACAGAGACCCCTGGGTCGTTGATTGAAATAAGTTGCTGGCCATTCAGCGTGAGCGTCATGCTGCCACTGCTGAATGTCCCCAGCCGGTCGTTCTGCAGACGAAAGTTTGCCGTTGCCGCATCAAAAGACAGTAATTGATCTAAGCCCTGGCTAAAGTCGGCCACTTCGCTGAATGACAGGCGCATATTGGTAGCAATCTCGCTGGCGCCAGCCTGTGCTGATGTCAGCAGGGCGAGTCCCAGCGTGATGGCTTTCATGACAGGGCTAAAGCATTCGGATGTATTCATTTACATTTCCTTGGCTAGAAAGTGACTTGCAGGTTGTGGATAATGAGTAGCGTAGAGGATTCTGAACCAGACGTGCACCCCCTAAACAGGGGGTGCTGGGCGCCTATAATGCTGCGCGATTGAATTTGCTTGCCAATCCCGGCAACAATGCGAGGTGGGAACTCAATTATTTCTGATCTTGCTGCCACGTATCTCGGTGTCTTGCGTGGTCTTGACATCAAATACGGTACCATTCAAGGTGACTCTGCCATTTTTTGACAATTCCAGACTGGATTTACCCACTTTCAGCGTTAATTTATCCAGTGCCGAGAGGGTGATTTCTTTGTCCGTACGCGTATCCGTATCCTCGCTGGAGGCATTCTGGTTGAGCAACGATTTAATGATCAACAATTCTTTTTCGAGCGCATTGACTTTATTCTGCAAGGCGATGATTTGTGCCGAGTTTTCTGCCAATGCAGGCATGGATGCAGAAAAAATACTGCCAGCCACTAAATAAAGTGCGACAGAAACTACGTTATACGATTTAAATATTTGCATGGTGTTCGATGCTCTCAAGCAATACTTTCTTCAAGGTTTCATCTTCCAGCCCGCGCACATGGGCATCACCATAGGCAGCCCGAGTGAACTGTGGCATGCGTGCAATCCTTTTCATTAACGTTTCATTGCCGATTGCAGGTTCAATCACGGAGTCCCACAATTCCATGAGTTTTCTGGTCGCAGGTGAGTGATCTACTGTTTTTGCAAAACTGCTCGGCATTGAAGGGGTCACCAGAATAATAGCCGAGCGTGCTCTTCTGGCAGTTGTTTTGTTGGAGAACAGATATTTGACTACAGGAACATCTCCCAGTAGCGGTGTTCTGGATTGTGCATTGTCACCGACTGATTCGGTCAGTCCACTCAAAATCAATGTTTCGCCAAATTTGACATCTGCGGTGGCGGATAGTGTCTGCTTGAAGGTGCCGACCGCCTGGGTAAATGTACCGGCATTGGTATCGCTCAAAAAGCTACGGTCCACTTCAAGTTGGAAGCGTGCGCCATCTTTGCGTATTTCTGCAGGCAGAATTTTGAGTGAAACGCCGACATCGATTTTTTCTATCTGTGCAGATTGAATCCCGGCGACATTCACATTGAGCTGGTCGCCTATAAAGAATCTGGATGGCTGCCCGACAAACGCGGTGAGGCTGGGACGGGCAATGGCATCATAATAACGGTCACCACGGTTAAAAATATTCAGGTTATAGGTGACGTCGGGGATGGTGATGTTGCGGGTAATGGTCCTGGTGGAAGTGCTGAGGTCATCAAGGCCCGTTTCTTTATTCAGTGCGGACACCTGATTGCGGTTATAGCCAAAAGTTGCCTGCAACCCATCCAGTAAATTCACACCTGTGCGGCTGGTGTCACGTTTGTCTGAAAGGATGACAGTCACATCCACAGTCAGTTGTTTGGGCAGCCCTGCTGCGATCACCACCGGCGCATTGGCGGATTCTCCCTCAGTGAAAGGCTGCTCTTCTTCATTCATGGCCAGTTGTGGTTGACTGTCTACATAGGCTGTCCGCATGAGGTTGTGGGTGCGCTGGCTGAGCCATCGTTTTTCTGCTTCGCTCGCCATGGCTGGTTTGAGCGCCAGCGCCTGTTGCAGTTGTGGCTGATTGCCCTGCGCTGCGAGCGATAAGGCCAGCATGCGCCAGCCTATGACCGACTCTGGCTGCAAACTGAGCGCGCGCCTGGCAGCATGCTCGGCCAGCAACACATTGCCAGAAGCATAAGCCGAACCCGCCAAGCCTTCAAACACAAATACATTGTCCGGATCAGCCAGCGCGGCCGCTGAAAAATGTTCGAGTGCCTGGTGCGCGTTTTGCCGCTGCATGGCGACCACGCCCGCCAGGTAATTCGGCCACATATCCTGCCCGGAAAACTGGCGCGACGCATTATAGCCAGAACTGGCCAACTCCAGCGATGCCGCATCGCCTTGGGAGTGGTAGCACAGACCCAGCAACATATGGGCTGTGGCTGATTTTGGATTTTCCAACACCCACTCCTCGGCGAGTTTTTTAGCTGTTTCCGGTTGACCCTGTCTGAGGGCGTCAACCACAGCATCTTGCTTGGGCTGTAGAGCGTTAGCGGAGAATTGCGTCTGTTTTGGTACGGCGACTGCAGCGTGTCTCGGCATATCGGCGCATCCGCTCATACAGCAGAGTGTGAGCGTCACTGTCAGTGGTAAGCGTTTGAGCGAAGGTGGGTTCATTCGAGTTCCTGTCGTGCGTTTTTACGAATAGAGTGTCATGTCTGATGGCAGCATAGGTGGGTAATCATCTGCATGCTCAATATTACTCACGGCAAATATACAAGTCTGGCCTGCCGGCTTTGAGCCAAAACGGGGCGGGGTCCGCTCTTCTTGAACAGCATTGATTGGTGTCGTTTTTATGCACCCCTGCTGTGGCGGGTGCGCAGTAGTCATTGAACACCACATTGCCTGTGGTATTAGCTTTTTTGCTATCCACATTACGTCGCCAGTTATACCCCCATACAAAGCGGCTGACCGCGCGATTCCACTCTGCCCGGCATTCACTGGTGGCGGGTGAGCCGCCACACCATTCGCCATTGGGATGATCGGCACAGCAAGGGTCATGCGTCATGCTGCCGCCACTGACCTGGCATACGGTATCTTTTCTTGCACCCGGCAGGTTGGGCAGGCAGGTGGCCACGCTGCCTAGGGGGCCGCCAGCAAAGGTGCCACAGCCCTGGCCCACGGCGCCAAAGCAATATTCAGTGGCCAATGCAGGTGCCGCTGCCAACAAGGCAGTGCTGAACACATATAAACCAAACAAGGTTTTTAGGGGGTGTACGATCGAAGCTTTCATCATGTTTTCCTTTAGCCTTTGGATAGGTTATTTAACGCGACGGACGATTTTTCCGTCTTCGGATTGCAAGGTATTGGCATCTATCTGGCGGATTTTTGCCATCATGACTGTATTGCTTTTATCCATTTCCGGATCTGCCTTGAGCACTTCAAGCTTGAGCGTAAAAGTATCTTTGTCCGCATCACTGACACCATAGCGGCCATTAGCCGTATTTTTGGTCTGGCCAAACAGCTTGCTGCTTAAACGCGTGCTGTAAGTGCCATTGGGGTTAAACTCAATAGTCGTGGTTTCGATATCTCCTGATTCTTTGTCTGGGGTGCTGATGCTCCATGCCCCTGTCAGCTGTTTCAACACCGTTGCTTCATTGCCCGCCCATGCGGGGGTGGATAAGCCTGTCAGAAATAGGCAGAAAACTGCGAACTTGCGCTCGGTATACAAGGCCGATAACCATTGACTACGCATTGAAATTCTCCTGAGTTGGGATGGGTTGATATGGAGCATGTGTTTATTTCACCGTTGATTTGACGGCATCAGTATTGACCTGACCATTGCGTTTGATCTGGCGGTTGATGGCCGCCCCTTTGGCTGCGGCGCCATTGATCCGGGTGCCGCCAGCAGGCACGGGTGCCGGGCCCACGCCACCCAGTGGACTATGCGGATCTTGCGGCGTGGCAGGCGCACTGCTCTCGGTCGGGCCTTTGGCACCACCGTTGCCGCGCAAATGTAACTCTTTGAGGTCGCGGTCGGTGGCGACCACATTGCCTTTGCCCAAGGGATTCGGATTGGTGACCCCGCCGCCCAAACGCATATTCAGTGCCCGTTCTGCATTGGCTTTTTCTTCAGGCGTCAGCAGTGTAGGTGCGCCGCCTTTGCCGTCACGGTTAGGGCCAGCTGCCCCACCAAAACGGGCTAGATCCAGCCCGCGCTGTTGTCGACGTGCCTCCTGATTGCCGATGCGGCCCCCTGTTCTGGCTGCTAGTTGCGTTGAATCTCCACCACCGATATCCATAGGGTTGGGTGTCGAGCTGGACTGTTTGCTCTCCTCTGACTTGGCTGCTTCAGAGTCGTCTGCGGCGGCTTCTTCGGCAGGGGGGGGGTCCTCAGATTTTTTGTCATCATCACCGTTGTCGTCGTCATTGTCGGTGTCATCATCATCGTCCTTGCCGTCGCCATCTTTATCATTGCTGGATTGATTATTGTTGTTGCCATTGTTGTTATTGCTGGATGCATTGGAACTGCTGCGAGTGGTAGACGTAGATGTGGTGGCACTGGTTTTTTGTTTGTTACCATGGGTGTCACTGGCCCAAGTGCCGGTGGTTTGGGTTTCGGTGGTACTGTTCACTTTGCCGCTACTGTCTCGGGTGACAGAGACAGTGTTAGATTCATAGGTGCCATCGGCAAAATAGGTGGTGGTGGTTCTCGAGTTGCCGTCTGCACTTTGTACGCCGCCGCCATCATCCCCGACTTTGACATGGCCGCCATTCGGGCTAATCAGAATCTCGTCTGCAGGTGAGGTGACGCTGGAAGATGGATTGTTGGAAGGTTGTGCACCATGCCCTGGCGTATCTGTTTTTTCCGAAGCGGGTTGCTGGCTGGTTGGTGCTTGTGCACTCGCTGGTGAGTTGAACTCTGAATCTTCTAAAATCGGCGCTTGAGGCCCATGCTGTTGGTCATTGAGTGGTGCGCTGGATGCTGGTGCTGCTGCATCGTTACCTGGATTCGTGGTTGGTTGTTTGCCTGTGGTGGGTTGGCCTGCATTCGTGCTGCCCCCATCGCCCGCTGCCAGGCGTGCTGAGGCGACATCTTCTCTGACTTGGCTACCGCCCACGCCAGCATGTTGAGACCTCACTATTCCAGTGCCCACTTTTGCTGTCCCGGCCCCACTGCTTGTCCCTGAGCCACCGCCACCACCAGCTTCCACCTTGGCAGAGACGCTGCGACCTATTGCCGTTGACCCGGCAGCCCCTTGCGTAAATGCCGCGCCGCCCAGCTTGTCCTTGCTGATTTTGGCGGCGGCTGCCAGTCTGGCCTTGGCCGCGGCTCTGGCCGCTGCGGCTGCTTTCTGAGCATTGAGTTCAGCCTGTAGTTTCTCCTGCTCTTTCGCCATGCGTGCCAGTCTGTCGCCCAACTTTTCCCCTGGCTTGGCTGGAGGAAAGCTTTTATCCAGTACTTTGTGTGCGCCGTCTTCCATCACTTTTCGGGCATCCTCATCATTGACCACACCAAGTTTGGCGCCTTCTTCAACAGCATCTTGCACTTCTTTCCCATTCGGGTCGCCACCCACGGTCACAAGCGCCGCTTGAATTTTTGCAAGGTTTACAAATACATCTCTTGCCTTCGGCACTTTATCGGCAGGCAACAGTTTGGTCACATTTTTGCCAAACACTTCATCTATGGCTGCTTTACCCACCTCTTCATTCGCTGTGTCTTTGGGTTTTTCGCTACGACTGATTTTGTCGATCACGTCTTTCCTCACCTTGGGATCAACCGATACCAGATCAAGATGAGCAGCGGCATCGGTGATTTGTTCCAGTTTTGTTTTGGCGTCTGTTGTTTTGGCAGGGTCTGTAGACTCGGTAGCAATTTTGCTGGCAATGTCAGGCCTGATCTCCAAGCTCTCCAGACCGTCTTTGATAAAGTCCTGTTGCAATGTTGCGGCATCACTGGCAGCGGAGAGCGGCGTCTGCTTGTCGGCTTGTGCGTCGTTGTCTTGCTGGTCTCTGGTTTTTTCCCCCTTGCCTTGGTCTCTGCTACTTTTTTGCGCGCGGCGTTCATTTGTTTTTTTTGCAGCAGCCTCTTCTGCCATTTGGGCTCTGTTGATGCGTTGCTGTCGTGGCGTATTTTCATCTGCCTGACTGGCGGGTATCGTCAGCGCACCAATAAGAAAAGCCAATATTAAATTGTTCTGTTGCATGCAATATCCTTTTAAATACCCGCAAGACCCCATCCATATGGGGCGCAACCCGCGCTAAGTTAGCTCATGATTAGTGAAACCCATGATAGGTGGATTGCGCGTGATTGTGACCCCCCTGAACTGGGGGTGCAGTGCTATGGGTTCACCGGCAAATCATTGTCATTCTCGCGGCTGCCTTCATGCACCTGATGCTGGCTATCTACCCGAATCGTCAATGGCCTGGGGTCTAAAAGCGACTCAGCAGGGCGGGGGTCTGTCAGCAGGCACTGGTTGGCATCATTGTTGTTGGGCTGCCTTGGGTCAGGCATGAGTTTGACTTTGATTTTGCTTGGTCGGCCAGGCCAGTTGTTAAAACTCACCAGACCACGTGCCGGTATGCTGTTTACTGCGACCGTATGAAACGGCAGGTTGGGGTTGTTGCCATTGATCAGGCTGACGCTAAACCTCTGATTGATGTCAGCATCGCTAGCATTGGTCACCATCCAGATGATGGCAGGCACATCCACTTCTTTTTCTTGCTGCTTGATGAGTCCGACACACAAGGCCTGATCGAGTACCACGGGGCTGGCTTCGGCATTGATTTTGCGGATAAACAGTGTTGGCGTGTTGAT
Organism: Methylophilus aquaticus; assembly: GCF_030769565.1. Lineage (GTDB taxonomy): Bacteria > Pseudomonadota > Gammaproteobacteria > Burkholderiales > Methylophilaceae > Methylophilus > Methylophilus aquaticus. The sequence goes on from NZ_JAVCAP010000026.1 coordinate 7,049, forward strand.
ATTAGGCAGCAAGTTGACTTCTACGGGTGTAGAGACACGTGTGCCGCCGCCAGGATTGCCCGTGCCGGTCGTCGTGCCGCTGCTCACACCGCTACGGTTGCCACCAGAGGTCGCGCTTGACGTACAGCCGCTACTTCCAGACGCACAACTGGCCCAGACATGGATGGTTGGCCAACCAAAACGCGCGTTGATGGGGGGTGTGCCTTTGCTAAAAGTGAATATATCGGCGGTATCCAGCTCAAATTGCTGGCTGCTGTTGCGCAGATTAAATTCCACGGTCATTTTGTCAAATACCGGCCCTGTTTCCCGACTCAGGATGTTGACCTCAGGTGGGAGCTGCGCATTGGCTTGCAAGGTGGACAAGGTTTGGCCAACACTGTCTTTGACCGCTGTGTTGATCTGACTGGCGGTCGATTGAATACGTTGGCGGTTGGTCGTGGCACCAGTCGTTGGTTGGCTGTTGAAGCCTGGCTTGACACTCACGCCACTCAAGCCATAACCAGTAATTTCAACGGTCTTGCTTTGGCCTGCGTTGATGCTGCGGATGTGTTGCTCTGGGCTCAAGCCGAATGTGCCGTCCTTGATCGTGACGTTAACATAATCGACATCCCTGCCAGCGAAAGCCGGACGCTCCATTTTGATACGCATGGTGCCAGGGCCGCGGATATTTTTTAACTCAAGCAATAGATAGCCTTCGCGGCTGCCGCGCTTGGGCGGCACTTTCTCATAACCGCCCAGACTGATGTTCTCTGAATACTTGTTATCTGCACCTTTGTCGGTGACGGTGATAGAGGCTGTCGGGCCGGAGACAATGGTGAGCTTGTCGGTAATATCTAGCCAGTCGCCACGTACCCCGAGGTAGCAACCAAGCATGTATTTGCCACTGTAACAGTCGCCTCCATTGAGCGCGTTTAAATAAAACTCGCGCATGGCGGCTTGGGCGGTGGTGACTTGCATGACCAGCAAGCAGGCAATGACATACGCAACATTGCGGCTAAACTCCAGAGATTTTTTCATGACTTTCCTTGATGAAAAAGGCGGGCAGGATGTGAATGGAGGGCCAACTATCGCAATGGGTCTGACAGTTGAATCAATTTGGCCGTTGAGCATAAATCGCCAGAAATATAGGCGTATTGGCACTGCATACCATCTGTCTCTACGTTAGGTCTTTGGTATGGCGAAGGCGCCCTGAACACCAAGTGCACATTCACATCCCCTTTTCTTTGCACCACAAAGGTCACCATCGGGGTGTTGTTAAGCAGAATGACCTTACCATTGAGGCGTCCATATTTTTCTTGAAACACGTTCTCTTCTCGAGCCGCCTCTTTGGTCTGTGTGGAGGCTGGCGTTTGGTTAGCCCAGCCAAAGAAATCATCGCGCGACGCATTGTTGAGATTGATGCTTTTTGGTAATGCATTGAGCTGTGCTTTTAATTTGAAGCCGACTGCCAAACCACTGGCATCCAGAGCAGGCTCTTTTGTGATATTGGTCATTTTGTAGGCCAGATTTTTAAATTTAAAAGGTCTGGACGTTGTAATGAAGTGGTTGGTGAACCCGTAAATCGAGGCGTAGAGTGTGTGGACTGTGTCGCGGTCGAACTGGGGTGCAGGCACCAGCTTGAACTTTAGCGTATTGTCACCTGTGGAGGGCTCGGATTGAATGCTGCCGCCCCTGTCCGGCATCAGTATGCTTTTCCATGGCAGGTTACGTTGGATCTGGTTTGCATTTTGGGAGGGAGAGTTACTGACTTGCAGTCTGTATACGCAGCCGGAAGGAATCGGCTCGGCGAGTGTATACACCAAATCAATGGTCTCTCCTTGTAACGCCATGAGGGTACGCATATCCATTTCTGACCCTGCATTTGCAGTATGCGGTTTGGCTGGCACTTGCGGATTGGCGATTTCTAAGCGTCTGATGGCAGGCAGTTGGGGCTCGTTATCGCCAAGGCCCGGGCATGCTTGCGCTAGCGTCGTACTGAGCAGGCTTGCACATAAAGTAAGTCCCGGTAGCCATGTTGAATATGTAGCGAGCGTGTGCGTTTTCATACATCCCTTTCATTGGCAGATAAACAAAGGTGAAATCACGCCATGGATGCTGGATGTTGCTATCCAATCGCACGTTTCAACCGTGATGTCATCGTAATCTGACTTTGTTGCGACGTCTCCCCCCTGAACTCGGGGGGGCAATGATTGGGGAAAAGCTTGGTTGGATCGCCTGCTTTCAGATGTCAGCAGGGGGGGTATGAAATGGATGACTGGGGGAGGGTGATGCAGAGCCTGAGGCCACCATGGATGCTGGGCCCAACCTGGACTTCTCCACCGAGCAAAGCGGCGCGTTTTTGAATGTTGCCCAGACCACGTCCTTTGGATTTGTCAGTGTCGGGCTGCAAACCAATGCCATTGTCCTCAATCAATAATGCTATGTGGTGTGCGGTTGGCTGCAAGGTGATATTGACTGCACTCGCCTCGGCATGGCGAATGACATTAGAAATGGCCTCGCGAATAATACGCCCCAGATTGAGTGCTTGTGGTTGCGTCAGGTGTAATCGGTCATCATTGAGCTGGTTATCCCAGTGCAGTTGAATCTGCACGTCACTCAGGCGTTTGTCGCACTCAATCCTGAAATCGGCCATGGCATCGTTAAACGGTACGCTGTCTGCCCCCGCACGAGAAACTACATCTCGCAGGTCTTGCAGAGCTGATCGCGCCAGTTCGGCATTGTTGCTGTCTTGCGCGCGGTAGACCAGGGTGAGCAGTTTGGCGCCAAGGTCATCATGCAGGTCCTGATAAATGCGCTCGCGTTCTTCCAGTGTCGCTTGCTCTTTGAGGATGGATTGCAGTTGCTGAAAGTTGTGATTGAGTTCTTCGTGCTTGCTTACCACGCGTTGCTCCAGCTCCTGGTTAAGTTGCTCGTAATTGTTAAGTACACCCACATAACGTGAGGTCATCATTAATCCTACAATTAAAAACAGCATGGGCGCCGAGAACTGCATCAGATATTCTTCTCCACTCACCAACCAGTGGTTGAACCCGGGAATATTGTTGTGTATCAGCCAGTCATGAAAGGCAAACAGCAGAATAATGCTGAGTGTCGTCAGCAGCAGTTTTGCGTCTTTATTGTGCTGTATGAAGCTGGCTCGGGCCAACAAAGCTAAGCCGAATATCACGACTATCATGGTGGTCAGGTGCCAAAAGTCGGTGAGGTTCATAAAATAAGCTGCAGGGGTTAACAGCAGGCTAAGTGGCGATAAAATCAGCATGCCCCATAGCAGTTGATTAAACCGGTGCAGGCGGATGCCGACAAAGTCGAGCAAGGAAATCAGCCATAAGGCGGCAATCGCCTGAAAGCTGGCATTAACGAACAGCTCCCAGAGGGCGGTCGGTAATGGCGCAGTGATGATGTAAAAGTTGAGCGATTGTAAGGCCCAGACAAAGGCGGCCAGCCCAAACAGGCCATACGCCGTATCCTGCTTTCTGCGCCACCACAGGCTCAGCATCAGCAGGCCGATACCCACAATCAGCAGGCTTGAGGTTTGGTTAAGGGTCGTGCGGACAAATTTGGCCTGCTCATAGCGGGGTTGAATGTGTTGCAACAAGTTGATTTCAGGCGGATACAGCATGCCTTGTGAACCTTGCGGGGCAATCACCCGGATGAACAGGGTGTTGCCCCGAGGTTTGAGGGTGGTCGGTGGAATCATGAATAGTAGCGGCCTGTTCCAGTGGCGGGCGATGGGTTCATCAAATGCGCCACCGGAGCCGATTTTCGTGCCGTTCAGGTAGGCTTCTGCGTTCAGGCTGAGCCGGGAAAGATACAGCGCATAAATTTCCTGTGCATTAAGCTGCGGGTAATCAAATTCCATCCGATACCAAGCTGTGCCGTGCGTGTCCGGATGACGGATTTTCCACAAATCCGGCAGTGTGACGGGGGTCCATGGCGCAGAGGCTTCGGGGGCGCGGTTGCCTGCGCTTTGTACAAATTCGGCCTGCATGATTCTCAAGCCGTTGGCTTCCAGCTTTGTATCAGCCCGGCAGGCAGTCATCGCCAGCAGCATGCCCAGCAGGCAGGTGGCAAGCATGCTTGCCAAGATTGTCCGAAAACGAGCCATATGCGCGCGTTGCATTATTTGAACAGTGTCATTACCTGCAGGTAGATATCCTGCACATCTACAAAGTTACGGCCCGCAAAGGTGTCTTGTATTTCCAGTTTGACAATGAGGGGCAAGGGCAGTTTGCCTTGCTGCCACGCCTGTATGCCGCTCCATGCCGCGCTAATGCGGTATTGGTCTGCCCGGGTGTAGGTGTTGGTTTCCAGACTGTCAGTATTCGTCCCCAGGCTGGAGTGATAGGCATCCGCCTTTTTTTCATAACGATGCCAGGTGCCGGCAAATCGCCAGTTTGACCAGCGATACCCAAGCTCAATATCCGCCTCGTAATAATCGCCCAGATCTCGGTGCAGGGTTTGTTTGCTGCTGGCCAGCGCGAGTAACTGGCCCTGGCCGGGCACGCGCATGCGGGCTTTGTCCGAGGTTTGCCAGTTGTAATCGGCCAGCAGACGCAGGTCAACATTCCCCCCCAAATCACGAAAGTACTCAAATCTGCTGCGCACATCATTGCTGCCATCCCCTAACGGGGTATCCAGCAAGTCATCCGGATCATCTTTCCTGGCTACGCCGAGGCGCAGCCCCAGTCCGATAATCAGGCTTTCGCCTGGCGACTTCAATGCGCGCCACAATACGCCGAGCGTCGGGTCACTGAAGCCTTCGGTGCGGTTGTCCTTGATGGCTTTGTACTGATAGCCGAATGCCGGGTTGGTCAGAATATCCTGCACACCTGCAGTGCTCATCGGCGCAATACCGCCGCCCGCCGGGGCAAAAGGAAAGTTGCCTGCACCTATCGCCTGGCTGGCGTCAAAGCCCGGGTTAAATCCGACATTGCCACCATCCACTGCAAACGTGGCCTTGGTATACGAAAACGCATAAGGGATGATCGCGCCAATGGTCAGGTCCGGCGTCAGCCCATAGCCGATGGTCAGCGTGCTGATCTGGTTGCTTGTTTTGGTCTTGAAGCGCGTGTTGCCCAGAGAGGCACCCGCACCCAGCAATGATAACGCCGGAAAAATGCCGGCGTCTAAATTCACTGCGTTAAAGCTGTCGCCCAGTGCGATGCGGTGGCCATTGTCATCGTAACGTGCATCGTACTGGTTGCTGCGCTGCTCAAGCCGGATGGCCCAGCTACTGTCCGGGGCCATGGTATCCAGGCCGAAATAGGAGGCTGTAGGCAGGCTGTCTGTCGCATGCGCAGTTGCGGCCATTGACAGGCAACAGGCACCGAGCACCTTCAGTGTTAAGGCGCGTATATTGATAGGCGTGCAGGGCAGTTGGTTTAGCATCCGCTGGCAGAGGTTCTTTTAAGTTATCCCCCTGTTTGCGGGGGTGAATTCATTTTAAATTCGTTTATAGTCTCAGTATATTTTTATTCTCATGCATGCGCATCGCGCACACTTATGAAAACTGCATTTATTCTTGAAGATACACCTGAGTCGCACGTGTGGTTGTCAGAGGTGTTGCAGATGAGCTTTCCTGATATTGCAATCATCTCTGCACATAATATCGCGCAAGCCATCAGTCTGGTGGCTGCCAGTGCGCCGCTGGATATTGCACTTATCGATTTAAGTTTACCAGATGGTAGCGGGATTACGGTGATTGAATGGTTTAATCGCCACTCTCCGCACACAATTTGCGTAGTTGCCAGCATTTTCGATGATGATAACCATATTTTTCCGGCATTGCGGGCGGGGGCGCATGGTTATTTGCTGAAAGATCAACCGCAGGCGGCGATTGTGCAGGCGCTGAATGGCATTGTGACCGGCCAGCCGCCATTGTCTCCCGCCATTGCCAGAAAAATGCTGCGCCATTTTCATGCGCCTTACAATGTGCCCACACGCGAGTTGTTAACCGAGCGTGAAAAAGAAGTGCTGTCCATCATCGCCAAGGGCATGACCATGGCCGAAACCGCCAATATGCTCGGCCTCAAACGCAACACCATTGCTGGCTATGTCAAAGAAATTTATCGCAAGCTCAATGTCTCTTCGCGTGCCGAAGCGGCCATCAGTGCCCAACAAATGGGCCTGATCTGAAGTCGTCCTAACTGCTTGGGTCGACAGTCCTGAATGCATAGCTATTCACTCACTGCGTTGCCGGGTGCATCCGCGAATATTTTTAGCGATGTATAATCAAGGCCAACTGTTAAAAAAGAGAAGGCTACCCATGCATCATCAAACACTTAAGTGGGGCATCCTCGGTGCTGCCCGCGTGAATGAGCGCCTGTTACCTGCCATCGTAGAGGCCAGCAACGCACAATTGGTCGCCATCGCCAGCCGTCGTCCCGGGGCTGCCAAAGCCACCCTGGGCAAGTATGCGTCTGATGCCGCTGATGTCACGTGCTACGACGATATGGACAGTCTAATCACCGATGGCAATGTTGAAGCCATCTATTGCCCGATGGCGAATGAGGAGCATGCCGAGTGGGCGCTGAAGGCGATTGCGGCGGGTAAGCATGTGCTGATTGAAAAGCCGATGACCACATGCCTGGCAGATATCGACAAGATTGAAGCCGCTGCCAAAGCCAAAGGTGTGACCGTGATGGAAGGGTTTATGTACCGCTTTCATCCGCAGCATGCCAAGGTTAAAGCGCTGGTAGACAGTGGCCTGATTGGCGATGTGCTGTCCTGCCGCGCCAGTTTTTCTTTCCTGATGGCGCCTGCCCGTATGTACCGCATCAACCGCGATATGGCGCATGGCGGCGGTGCCATGTGGGATATCGGCCCGTATGCCATTCACGCTTTGCGCTGGTGTTTTGGCGGGGGCGATGCGCCTGCCGAGCCGGTCAATGCCATGGCGTATGGCAAGCTGAATGAGCATGGCGCCGATGTGGTCGCCAGTGGTGTGCTCGATTTTGGGCCAGATGCACAAGGCCGCGCGCGTTTTGGCCATTTTGATGTGAGTTTCGAGCGTGGCAGAAAAGCAGAGTATGAGCTGATTGGCGATAAAGGCTGGATCAAGTGCCATAATATGTGGGCGTATCCGGGCGATGACCCGGTGATCAGCTGGGAGGCGGGAGGTAAAGCAGAAACCATTGTGTTACCCAAGGCCAATCACTTCAACCTCGAGATCGAGCATTTCAGTAAGTGCGTGCTGGGTGGCAAAGCCCCCTTGCTGACGTTTGACGATGCGCGCGGCAATTGCAAGGCGATTGAAGCAGTGATTGCGGCGTTAAAGCGCTAATTTGTGCAATAAAAAATGGATGCCCGAAGGATGCCCCGGCATCCTTTTTTTATTAAGTCCCGCTTTTAGCCATCTGTTGCACTTAACTTTACCTGTCAAGGAAGCTACCCTTGCATTCCATGACAGTAAGAATTCCTTCTTCTTTAAAGTGGCTTATCAACAGACATCTAAGGCTGCTATCCGAAATAACCAGATTAGAAAATGCGCATCGTCACTTACACGCTTTGCCGTAACTGTCCGTTGAAAGTAAAAGCGTATTGTCAGAGTAAGGTGTTGCTAAGCTGGCAAACTGAACTCTCTCAGTTCTTGCGGATTCTGGCCTGAGGATGGCGCAACCATCATTCTAGATAAACTTTTTATGATTGAATCAATCGTCGCTTCACTCGATACAAAGCTTGGGAGCAGTCTTATAGTTTTATCACGGGTGACATTTAAAAATAGTCTTTCGTATCTGATGGCTTCCACCATGAGCTCTTTGGCTGAATGATTCAGTTCAATACCTATCATCAAGCCCAATCCACGAATTTCCTTAATTTGTGAATGGTTGCTGAAGGTCGATTTGAGTGCTTTGAGCATGTATGCACCTAAAGACTCAGATCGGTGTATCAACCCCCCTGATTGAATAATGTCGAGAACAGTATATGCCACTCTACAGGCCAGTGGATTACCTCCAAAGGTGGAGCCGTATGCTCCTGGAGATAGCAGCTTTGCAGCGATACCTTTTGCTAAACATGCCCCTATTGGGATGCCATTACCTAAGGCTTTGGCTAATGTAACGACATCAGGGATGATATATTCATGCTGATATGCGAACCATTTGCCCGTCCGTCCAATACCCGTCTGAATTTCATCCAGTATCAACAACCATTCCTGCTGATTACAGACTTCGCGTAAACCCAAAAGATACCCAGGATCGAATATCCTGATACCGCCTTCACCTTGAATGGGTTCTACAAAGATTGCAACAATGTCGCTTCTTTCGGTTGCTAGTTGTTGGATTGATAACAAATCATTAAATGGCACTCTGATGAAGCCGGTGATATGTGGCTCGAATTCAAATCCAGTACCGATCGAAGCATTGTAACTAGCCGCGTTAGTCGCAAATGTCCTGCCATGAAATGCATTGTCCATGACAATGACCATAGGCTTTTCAATTCCACGTTTGATCCCATGGGTACGTGCAATCTTCAAGGCAACTTCATTTGCCTCACAGCCTGAATTGCAGATGAAGGCATTATCCATGGCACTTAACTCACAAAGCTTTTGCCCCAGTTTAGATTGCCAATCGATGACAGAAAAATTCGAGGTATGGAGCAGCGTTGAGGCTTGTGCAGAGATTTCCTCCGCAATCACTGGGTGAGCATGGCCTAAACTCGTTACACCAATTCCAGAGATCGCATCAATGTATTCGACATTGTTGATATCCCATAAACGGTCGCCTTTTCCTTTTTGGAATTTAACCGGAAGACGATTGTAAGTATGCATAATATGCATGGATAGTCCTTTTAATTCTGCTCTAAAGAATTTACTTCAACAGTGGTGAAAATTGGCTCAACGGCCAATAGTCGAATACCACTAGGGCTGGTTTCTAGAATTCTTTTGTCCTCATGGGAAACCTGTAATTCAACTGAATAGCCACTTTGAGTGCTCAGAAGAGATATCATTTCCTTCATGGCCTCCTTGGCTATAGGCCCATGCATATCGACTTTGCACCAGAAGCGGAAGTTTTTCCAAACAACGATTCTATAGCGTGCGCTCATACGGTACCTGTCCTGAAAGTCTTCTAGTCCAATCCTCAATTGTTTGTGTAGAAAGTCTCTGTTCGAACAATTTTTTCCATCTTGGTACCAGACGAATAGTCAATACTTCCTCCAGCTCCTGTTGATCAAGAGGATTGATATACAAAAGTTTAAGCAGCCTTTCTAACGGCCAATTTGGGTAAGGCCTTTGTGTAAGCTCAATACTGTGACCAGAGGCAAGTAATCCCGGCTGAAGTACTCTGCAATAGAAACCTGTTCTCATGGTTTTCTGCATGAGATTGGCCAAGCCCGGGATTCTGAATTTTTCATTTACTTTCCAGCATGGCTGACGTGTTTGGGTAACCTCCAGTTTCACGTTGCCGATCGATAAAACATCGCCGAGGCAGATATTCTTTTCAGTAAGTCCCAAAGTACTCAGATTCTCACCAAACAATCCATGACTCATAAACCTCGTGGTTGGCCCTCTCAGCTCATCCTTCCATTCCGTGTAATGTTCAAATGGATAGATATGTATTGCCTTGTCCAAACCACCATGAACATGAACGTCCGCTTGTTCATCGCCTTCTAGGCCCTCGTAATACACGGCAATCTCATTGCGTACTGAGCTTTTTGAAATGGCGCTGTATGTTCCTGGACAAATAAATGGTTCGGATTTACCGACGCAGACTGCTTGTATAACTCCAATTAAACTTTCCATGAGGTATCCTTTTCAGCCTTGTCCAACCAAGCATTAAAAACCCTTCTAGACGCCTTGGCTAAAGAACTTCCATGAAGTGTATTTAGATTCCTCAAGGTATGCAGGTTTGCACTTAGTGAATGAAGTTCGGTTGCATGACCAATTAACCATTTTTCAAGAGAGCCTTGATCGAACTCCAGATGGAACTGTAAGCACAAGATGTAATCATCAACACTGAATGCCTGATGGGGGCAATGGTCCGTTCCAGCCAATAATTTAGCATTGGGTGGAATAGAAAACTGATCACCATGCCAATGCAATACTTGTGTGGAGTCATCTATATTCTTCAGTACAGAGTTCGTGCCTTCGAAGGTCAGCTTTAATGGCGAAAAACCAATCTCTTTACCAAGCCTCATGGGCATTACTTCAGCCCCGTGTGCTTTTGCAATCATCTGAGCCCCAAGGCAAATCCCAAGCATTGGTTTACGTGCGATTAATCTCGCATGGATTAATTCAAATTCTTCAACCAAAAAAGGGTAGCGCCCAATCTCATAAACACTAATTGGCCCACCCAAAATAACCAGAAGATCTGTTTGGATAACGTCTGGGAGTGTAGGCATTTCGCCGCCAGCCTCGAAGTAGCGGATATCGTAATTTCTACTAAGCAATATTGGGCCAAGAGTACCTAAGTCCTCGAAGCCGAGATGGCGAATCACAATCGCATCTTTTCTGCGCATTGCTGAATGGTTCATTTAATCTCTCCTTAACCCGCAGTTGGATTCCGATACACGTCAAAAATATGGCTGATGTAAATGTATTAAAGCGGAGAGGTTTTGTAGTGAGCCTGTTATGGAAAACGAGATGGTCCAAAGTGTGCTGGACCCATCAAATTAGTTGGTCAGAATTTCTAATAATCTTTGAAGCAGTATTTCTATTTGCCTGTCATCATGGCTGCCAAACCCAAGCCTAATTGCATCAAGGTTATTATCAGAGTCCTCGTAGATGCTGTCTCGATTGAAATGCATGCCTGCCTTTTTGGCCCTGGCTAAGAGCTCTGCCATAGAAATTGTCTTTAGCAGTTTCAACCAAAAAGCTAAGCCGCCGTTGGGAACACTAAACGAGAATATTTCAGAAAAGTCTTTGCTTAAAGTATTGGCCAGTCTTTGTCTGCGCTGGTCGTAAATTTTTAATGTTTTCAGGATATGGCGTTTCAGTTCGCCTGTGCCCATTAATTCCGCAGCGGCCAATTCAGTGACGGGGTTACCTTGCCTGTCAATAATCATTATGTGATCAGCGCACTCGTCAATAAAATCTTCAGGGCCCACGATGTATCCCACACGCAAACCAGGTGCTAACACCTTTGAAAGGGAGCCAACATAAATGACTGAAGCTTGATCTCGACATGCCAATGGCAATACAGGGTGGAGAGTGTAATGGAACTCATGGTCGTAATCGTCTTCAAGCACTTTAAAGCCATGTTTTGCTGCGACGTTTAATAGCTGCAACCGGCGTTCCATACTCATCATCACAGTTGTCGGAAATTGATGGTGTGGAGTCACATAAATAAATCTAACATCTCGTTGGGTGCATATATGATCTAGCTGATCGATGTTCATTCCGTGCTCATCAGTTTCGACTGTTATCACTTCTGCGCCACACGCCTGAAAGGCTAGCTTTGCTGGCTGATAACTCAGCCGTTCCATAACCACAGCATCACCTGGTTTAATCAATACCTTGGCAATCAGAAAGATGCCCATCTGGCTACCGCGAACAATACAAATGTTGTCTGAACTGACGTGCAGGCCTCTCTCCATATTCAGCATGTTGGCAATTGCTGAGCGAAGCTCATCCGTGCCTAATGGATTGCTGTAACCCAGTCTACTGGAGCGCGCTGTACTGATTAATGCATGTCTGAACGCCCGTGAAATGATTTCAAATGGAATGAGGCGAGAGTCAGGAACGCCGTCATTAATATTTACCTCGAACAGCTTCTGGGCTTTCGACTTAGGCGCGATGTCGGATTTGTTGAGTTTTTGAATTTCGGACTGCGGACTTAAAGGCAATCTTTGAGAAACGAAGGTTCCTCGTCTACCTTCTGCTTTGAGCCAGCCTTGTGCAATCAACTCATCGTATGCGAGGACAACAGTCTTCCGGTTGATTTCGAGTTTTGTCGCTAACTCCCTAGTTCCCGGTAATGCATCTAATGATTTCAGGCGACCTTCTTTGATCTCCGAAATGATTAAAGCTACAAGTTGCATATAGATTGGAGTGCTTGATGACTCGTCTATTTTGAGTACCAGATCCCAAGGTCTTAACATGCCTCCCTCAATTTCTCCAGCATCTTGGCTCTAAAGCCTGGCTGGTCTTAATTGATAGTTTACATATGGTTTTATGGCCCAGGAGTTTTTTATCATTGGACCCATGAAGATTTGAATTCTGGCTGGTTTTCTATTGGATCCAGATAGCTACAGTAAGCGCACTGATTAAATCAGTAAATCCCAGAATACCGGGAGATCTAAAAGCAAGACTATCACAAATGGAGATAATCAATGAAAGCTAAATCAACCTTACTGGCAGTCGGGGCACTAGCTAGTGCATTAGGCTTTATTTCAGTTTCGCATGCTGAAACTGATTTGGAGGCAGCAATGAAGAACCCAAACAACTGGGCCCATCCCCGTGGCCAGTACAATAACCAAGGCTATAGCACCTTAAATCAAATCAACACGACAAACGTGAAAAATTTGAAGACTCAATGGTCGTTTGCAACGGGTGTTAATCGCGGACATGAAGGTTCACCGGTAGTTGTTGATGGTGTTATGTACATCATCACTGCATTTCCAAACAATGTGTATGCGCTAGATCTGAATGATAGCCAGAAGATTCTCTGGTCCTATTTCCCTAAACAAGAACCAGCAGTGCAAGCTGTTTTGTGCTGTGACAACGTAAACCGTGGTCTGGGTTACGGGCATGGCAATATTTACCTAGTGCAGAATGATGGCATGGTTGTAGCTCTGAATGCTAAAACTGGCGCCAAAGTTTGGGATCAACGCGTTGTAGATTACAAGGTTGGTGGTACGTTAACTGCAGCTCCGCACGTAATCAAAGATAAAGTAATTGTTGGTTGCTCAGGCGCCGAGTTCGGTTTGCGTTGCTACATGACAGCATACAACGCTAAAGATGGTTCAATTGCATGGCGTGCCTACAGCACGGGTTCAGATCAAGATGCATTAATTGGTGAGGGCTTTAACGCTGACAACCCACATTACAGCGCGTTGTCTGTTTACCAAGATGTAAACGGCGGTAACAAAGAAGGCGGTTCATTCAAAGCTTTGAAGAAAGAGCAACTCCAGTATCCAGAAAAGGATTTGGGCACTAGAACTTGGTTGAAACCACAAGCAATCAAAAATGGTTGGGAGCATGGTGGTGGTTCAATCTGGGGTTGGTACTCATTCGATCCTAAAACTAACCTAGTCTATTACGGTACTGCCAACCCATCCGTTTGGAACCCGGATGTACGTCCTGGCGACAACAAATGGACAATGACTATTTTTGCCCGTGATGTTGATACAGGTATGGCTAAATGGGGTTATCAAAAAACACCTCATGACGAGTGGGATTACGATGGTGTGAACGAAATTATCTTGTTCGATAAAAACAACAAGACATATGCATGGCACCATGACCGTAATGGTTTTGCATATACCTTTGAAGCAAAGACAGGTACTTTGGTTGTAGCTGAAAAAGTACATCCATTTGTAAACTGGGCAAGCAAGGTTGATCTTAAAACCGGCATTCCTGACAAACTCGCTTCAGGGTCTACTCACCAAGATTACAACGCAAAAGGTATTTGTCCTGCAGCACAAGGTACGAAAGATCAGCAACCCGCAGCTTACTCACCAAGAACCGGTTATATGTATTCTCCACTCAATCACTTATGTATGACATATGAGCCAGTTGAGTCCAAATATATTGCAGGTCAACCTTGGGTAGGTGCGACATTAACAATGTTCCCTGGTCCTGATGGCGTAATGGGCGGTTTTGCTGCCTATAACCCAATGAATGGTAAAAATGTCTGGTACAACAAAGAGAAGTTCTCTACTTGGAGTGGCGCTCTGACATCTGCTGGTGACATTGTGTTCTACGGAACTTTGGATCGTTGGTTTAAGGCTGTGGATGCTAAGTCCGGTAAAGAGCTTTGGAAAATTCAAGTGGGTTCAGGCGTTGTTGGAAACGCATTCACCTATGGTAATAAAGGCAAGCAATACGTAGGCGTTTACTCAGGTATTGGTGGCTGGGCAGGTGTTGCTATGAACCTTGGTATGACGAACGACACTGACGCCTTGGGCGCTAGTGGTGCTTACAAAGAGTTGACCAAATATAACGCTGCTCCTGGTGGTGGTGCTTTGAATGTTTTCTCTATATAACCCCTGAATTGATCTCCAAGGGTTCGTTTTCCTCTCTTGCAACAGCAAGAGAGGGTTTTTTATTAAGTCAGCACGCCGCAAATTGCCTGCGCAGCTATTTATGATCAGATTTTTCCGTCCAGGCCCATCTGATAATACTTATGCACAATTTTCTCCTGGTTTTCCAGCAGCCAGTCGATGCTCGGCTCATTGCGCAAAGCTTTCTGGATCGCCTTGAAGGTTGCCTCACGGTGGATATCAAACAGCGCTTTATGGTCGATTTTTTCCTGTTCCAGAATGGCCGGGCTTAACCATACTGAAACGATAATCCCCAAATCATTGGCTTTTTCTTTCGGGATGTCGCCGCTACGCACTGCATCGAGCACGCCGTTGGCAATCGCGCCTTGCACGGTCCCCATCAGAATATTGGTATAACGCGGGTCTTTCACCGTTACTTTACTCACCATCAGCGTGGCTGGACGCACCATGATGTCGGTGTTCATGATGGCCAGTACGCGGGTATGGCCTTTCACCTGGTCACCCAGTAAATTGGCAAACGCGGTGCCCATCGGCCCGTTCATTTCGCCAATCGCCACTTCGGGTTCTGCAGCCGTACCGGGTGGGCCGCCCGCGACCAATGCTTCACCCACGCGCATAATAATTCGTTCGTCAGACATGTTTTTCAGCTCCTTTGCTATCAATGGTTTTTAACATGGTAGGGGAATTCGTGCGGCATGGCTACCTGCATACTTTTACAACAGCACATTTTTTGCCACGATGCATAAGGGTACGGCGTGAATTAAATCCCCATTAACCCTTGAAGAAAAACGGGTTCTAGGGAATAATCTAGCCTTTCCGTAAAAGGGTGGTTTTTGGCCCTTTTTAAAGAATTCAATCAAGGTTTTGCAGTTTTTTATGTAAGACCGCTCGTTATTTTCATTAGGGAGAAAACAATGGCAACTCGTGTCGACTTGTGCAACGCCATCCGTGCTCTAAGCATGGACGCTGTACAAAAAGCAAACTCCGGTCACCCAGGCGCGCCTATGGGTATGGCTGAAATTGCTGAAGTAGTGTGGAACCACAACCTCAGCCACAATCCAAGCAACCCGCAATGGGCTAACCGTGACCGCTTCGTGTTGTCAAACGGCCATGGCTCCATGCTGATTTACTCCTTGCTGCACCTGACAGGTTACGATGTGTCTATCGACGACATCAAAACTTTCCGTCAATTGCACTCCAAATGTGCGGGTCACCCTGAGTACAGCTACGCACCAGGCGTTGAAACCACTACGGGTCCATTAGGCCAGGGTATCGCCAACGGCGTGGGTTTCGCGATGGCTGAAAAGTTGCTGGCTAGCCAGTTCAACAAGCCAGGCCACGACATTGTCGACCACTACACTTATGTGTTCCTGGGCGACGGTTGCATGATGGAAGGCGTTTCTCACGAAGCTTGCGCACTGGCTGGTACTTGGGGCCTGGGCAAACTGATGGCTTTCTGGGATGACAACGGTATTTCTATCGACGGTCATATCGAAGGCTGGTACACAGACGACACCGCTAAACGTTTTGAAGCTTATGGCTGGCACGTTGTATCAGTTGATGGTCACGACCAAGCGGCTATCCAGGCTGCAGTAGACGCAGCTAAAAAAGTCACTGATAAACCATCACTGATCTGCTGTAAAACCATTATCGGTAAAGGTTCACCAAACAAATCTGGTTCACACGACTGCCACGGTTCCGCATTGGGCGAAGCTGAAGTTGCAGCAACCCGTGCTGAAATCGGTTGGGCACACGAGCCATTCGTGATTCCTGCTGACGTATACGCAGGCTGGGACCAAAAAGCCAAAGGTGCCGAGCGTGAAGCTGCTTGGGATGCTAAATTTGCTGCTTACGCAGCTGCCTACCCAGCAGAAGCTGCTGAATTCAAACGCCGTATGGCCGGCGAATTGCCAGCTAACTGGAAAGCACTGACCGACGCCATCATCGCTGAAACTAACGAAAAAGCTGAGAAATTGGCTACGCGTCAAGCTTCACAAAAAGCGATTACTGCGTTGGCGCCAATCTTGCCAGAATTCTTGGGCGGTTCAGCTGACCTGACAGGTTCTAACCTCACAGCAGCTAAAGAGTTCAAACACGTGAGCGGTAAAGAGCCAGGCAACTACATCTCTTACGGTGTACGTGAGTTCGGTATGGCTGCGATCATGAACGGTATGGCATTGCACGGTGGCTTGTTGCCATACGGCGGTACTTTCCACATGTTCTCTGACTACATGAAAAACGGTATGCGTATGTCTGCGTTGATGCATCAACGTGTGGTTTACGTATTGACCCATGACTCTATCGGTCAAGGTGAAGACGGTCCTACCCACCAACCAGTAGAAAACACTTCTGGTCTGCGTTTGATTCCTCGTATGGATGTATGGCGTCCAGCTGACTCTACAGAAACCACCGTTGCTTGGGTGGCTGCAGTAGAGCGCACTGAAGGCCCAACCAGCCTGGTATTAAGCCGTCAAGCAGTGCCAGGCATCAAACACGATGCTAAAGACTTCGACTTGATCCGTAAGGGTGGCTACGTGTTCTCTGACGTGGCTGGCGCACAAGTGATCATCATCGCTAACGGTTCCGAGTTGGATCTGGCCATTCAAGCAGCTGCTGAATTGAACGCAGCGGGTACTAAAGTGCGTGTGGTTTCCATGCCATCCACCAACGTATTCGACCGTCAAGACCAGGCATACAAAGACAGCGTATTGACTCCAGGCGTAAAACGCGTGGCCATTGAAGCTGCTCACCCAGACTTCTGGCGCAAGTATGTTGGTTTAGAAGGTGCTGTTGTCGGTATCGACACATTCGGTGAGTCTGCTCCAGGCGGCGTACTGTTGAAGCACTTCGGTTTCACAGTTGAAAATGTTGTGAATACCGTAAAAAGCGTTTTGTAAGGATTCACAACATTTCGGCGTAGGCTAACTCGCCTTGGATTTCCAAGGCGATGTTAAGCGAAGCGGCCGAAGCCAAAACGTCCTTGAACAATCTGTTCTGTAATTTAAAACAGGTTGACCGATAAAAACCGCCTCCCAGTGAGGCGGTTTTTTTATGATGATTGACAGATAAACACGCAACGCAAATTGCAATCACGTCTCTATCACCCCATTTAATGGTAGTCTGACCACAATTATTAATAGCCCGTATTATGAAAACCCCAAAAAGATTAGAGCCGCTGATTGAAGATGGCGTGGTAGATGAAGTCATGCGCCAGTTAATGAGCGGCAAAGAAGCCACAGTGTACGTGGTGCGCTGCGGTGAAGAAATTCGCTGCGCCAAGGTGTATAAAGAAGCCAACAAACGCAGTTTCCGCCAAAGTGTCGATTACACCGAAGGCCGCAAAGTCAAGAGCAGCCGTCAGGCGCGGGCCATGGCCAAAGGCTCAAAATACGGCAAACAAGCACAAGAAGAAGCCTGGCAAAGCGCTGAGGTCGATGCCCTGTACCGTCTAGCCGCCGCAGGTGTAAGCGTACCCACCCCCTATCAGTTTTACGAAGGGGTGTTGATCATGGATTTAGTCACCGACGCCGAAGGCAATGCCGCGCCACGGCTCAACGACGTGGTGTTCACCGCCGAACAAGCCCGCCAGCACCACCAGTCGCTGCTCAAAGAAGTTGTGCGCATGCTATGCGCTGGCATCGTCCACGGCGACCTTTCCGAGTTTAATATCCTGCTCAGTGCCCATGGCCCGATCATCATCGACTTACCTCAAGCGGTTGATGCCGCAGGTAATAACCACGCCATGAGCATGCTGGAACGCGATGTAGGCAACCTGGCCGATTTTTTTGGTCAATTTGCGCCTGAGCTTATCAACACGCACTATGGCAAAGAAATCTGGGCGCTCTACGCAAAAGGTGCCCTCACCCCCGAAACGGTGCTCACTGGCAAATTTAAACAAGACGATAAACCGGTAGATTTAAAAAGTGTGGTACGCGTGATAGACGCCGTGCGTGAGGATGAAGCCAAAAAGCAAATGCGTTTGGCAGAAGCCAAAGCAGTGCTGCCCAAGCCTAAACGCTTTTAAGTACGCTATCTGTTAGTTCCACTATGCGGGTTACGCTGACTGATGTTTACGCTCCGCGGAGTGTTGGCTATGCATGATCTCCGCGAGATTGACTTCTATCCAGTCTGTCAGCGCCTCCACTTTCAGGCTGATGCCTTCGCCTAGCGGCGTCAGCGAGTATTCCACATGCGGCGGTACAACGGGGTAAGACACCCGTTTTACAAAGCCATCCTGCTCTAATTGTTGCAGCGTTTGGGTGAGCATTTTTTCACTGATCACACCCACTCTGCGCCGTAGTTCACTGAAGCGTAGTGTCCCGCCCAACAACGCCACCAATACCAATACCCCCCACTGGCTGGTCACGTGCTTCAATATTTCTCGTGAAGGGCAATCAGGCGAGAGCACTTCTCCGCGTCGCATGGCATTGGCCAATACACCTGTCGTTTCCTCTGTTTTCATACTTACCTTTTTGTGCGTACTTACTTTAAGTAAGTATAGATGATAACCTGCGCGTTCTCAATTTATTTCATGTGTTGAAAGGGTGTATATGATTGTTGTTACCGGTGCTACAGGCCAACTGGGTCGTTTAGTGATTGAACATTTACTCAAAAAAGTGCCTGCAAGCAGCATTGTGGCTGCGGTGCGTCATGTTGAAAAAGCGCAAGACATCGCGGCATTGGGTGTGCAGGTACGCTTTGCCGATTACAACCAGCCTGAAAGCTGGGATGCAGCATTGTCAGGCGCAGAAAAAGTCTTGTTGATCTCATCAAGCGAAATCGGCTTGCGCGTCAAGCAGCATCAAGCCGTGATTGAAGCCGCCAAACGTGCAAACGTAAGCTTATTGGCTTACACCAGCCTGTTACGCGCGGATACTTCGTCACTGGGCCTTGCCGCTGAACACAAGGCGACCGAAGCCGCGATACAAAGCGCTGGTTTGCCATTTGTGATTTTGCGTAATGGTTGGTACACGGAAAACTATGCCGCGGGGATACCAGCGGCATTGGCATTGGGCGCAGTGTATGGTGCGGCAGGGCAAGGCAAGATCTCGGCTGCAGCACGCGCTGACTATGCAGAAGCGGCCAGTGTGGTACTGACGACGGATCACCACGCAGGCAACGTGTATGCATTGGCAGGTGACACGGCATTTACGCTGGACGAGTTTGCCGCCGAACTCTCACGCCAAACCGGTAAAGCTATCCCCTACGTAAATCTACCCCAAGCCGAATATAAAAAAGCATTACTCAATGCAGGCTTGCCTGAGCCCATTGCAGAGTTGCTGTCTGATTCGGATGCTGGGGTATCAAACGGTCAGTTATTTAATGATGGCAAGCAATTAAGCCAGCTCATTGGTCGGCCAACCACGGCATTAGAGGTGATCATTAAAGCTGCATTATAAAATCACAATAAAACTGTGAATTCAGAAGAGTGATTAAACACCTGATTTATCATCTGCAAGCCAACAGCCCGCGAAACCGTGAGCTGTTGGTTTTATGTTACTCTGAACTGAATGGCACTAATGCTTGAAATGTTGTTTTGCAAGACTTGACCCTCATGGTTTTGCTTGCTTTTTAAAGAAAGGTTTAGTAGATGGTAATTAAAACCTTTCTTACTGACTTAGAAATTTTGAAGAAATTTCTCGAAAGAGCCTTGTGCTGTGGAAACCGCGTGATTAAGTTTTTCCAATGGTTTATTTAATTTAAAACGTCTTTGAAGTGGCCCCCCTCGATTTTCAATTTCCGCCATAATTTCTTTAGACAATAGCTTCGATAAGGATTTATCAATAAAACTTTTTCCATTCTCACCTAATTTAATCAATATTACTGACTCGCTTATGTGAGTGCTTCTCATGAAGTAACGGAGCAACTTCTCAAAGTGTTTTAGTTCATCATCAGAGTCGATATCCATTTCTCCAAAAATAGCATCTTGGGTTAATGTAAGGGCTCCTAGCGACTTTAGTTGCATTTGTACTTCAGTTGGATCCCAAAAGTCGAGGCTTTGCTCAACTAATCTTAAAGTTTCAACTGTGCAATTATTAAACTCGCAATTATTTATGGATGTAGACTTGAAGAATTTTAGCTGTCCAAAAGTGCATTCGTTGAAGTGACAGTTAATTAAGGACGTTTCCTCTAAAGAAGTTGGTGAGAAGTAGCAGTTTATAAAGTTAATGTCTGCTAAATTTTTAT
This sequence comes from Methylophilus aquaticus, assembly GCF_030769565.1. Taxonomy (GTDB): domain Bacteria; phylum Pseudomonadota; class Gammaproteobacteria; order Burkholderiales; family Methylophilaceae; genus Methylophilus; species Methylophilus aquaticus. The sequence continues at coordinate 27,395 of NZ_JAVCAP010000026.1, forward strand.
CTTTTAGAATGTCAGCTGCAAAGGTTAAGTTCTTAATATCAAGCGGGCCAAGACTTTGTTTATTAATTAGCCTAATTATTAAATTGGCGCAATTTTCATGTGTATACGAAGCTTGTCCATCAAGAGCGGCAACATCAAGAAAAAACTTTGTTATTGATAAGTAATCAGAAGCATCTTTACGACTAATTGCGTGTAAAAATGCCTCTTGGCTCTGCTCAGGGAGAATTCCTTTTCTCAGAAGACCCAGGGCTTCATTTTTTGCTCGATCATTTAATGAACTTATTTGAGCTGCAAAACCCTCTCCTAAGAAAAATAACCTAAACTCATCATGATCAAACTCTACAGCGGATTGTGCATTGGTTGAAGAAACTAGCAATGCGTGGCCTCTTAACCTTTCTCTAATTTGTTTTGTCTGAAATGGTGTTTTTTTGGTCGTCTCACAATAATAGTCAGATGTAAATTCAAGTAGCTCTCTTTTTAGATAGTCAACTCTCGCCTCCCACATACTTACGGCAATGAGTGAAAGCAACTCACAATGCTCGTCAGTTGTCAGTAATGGAATGCCCACATCACCGGATCTATCGATCCACTTTTCTGTGGCTTCTCTTTCTATAATTCCTTTAACAAAAACCGAGAAGTAATCGCCTCCTGAACCTTGTAGCCGGTCCAGAAAAGATTCTAAGGTTCTGCTCTCAGTAGCAATATCAATTAACTTATTTACAAGCACAGGTCTTGTTAGAAGAGAGTGATCGATCCCCAATCGATTACTCACTCTCTCATATATCTCATTGTGATTCGTGATATTTCTTTTTTTGCAATACTCAATAAACTGTTCTTTTTCCCACCTACAAAGCTCTACTTTGCCAAAGCCGACAGCAAATGAGCTAATAGAGTCAAAAAGCTTTTCTTGCATTTTCAAATTTTCAAATTCGAAGTAAGCTTTTCTTGCCGCAATTACTAAAGCGCCGGTCGAGTTCAATGCTGCAACAAGAATACCCATTGCTGATAAAGCCTCACCTGAACTATTTTCAACAAACATTTCTTCAAAACCGTCGAACACTGGCACAATGACTCCCATTCGAACGAGTGCCAGAAAAGAGTTGTAATATAAGAATGGAAATCTATATCGATTTTGCAATGCACCTACAGTTATGTCATCGAATCTTAGGAAGTGTCTGCCGCCAAGAGGAATAGGTACTAATAGCCACTCAGCTTCATTTCTCGAAAATTTCTCTGCTTGTTGCCTTGCCATTTCATTAATTAAGGAGGTTTTACCTTCTCCGGCGTCACTTGTTATGTACAAAACAGATGTTTCAAAGGGACTACGATTTCCTAGAGCTTGAAATGTACTATTCAAGGCATCTGATGTTGGAGTGCTAGTTTCAACTGCCGAGGACTCTAAAGACTGTAAAACTCTAGCAATTGGAGATACGAAGTTTGGGGTAGGCTTTATGTTTTCTTTGAGTCTTGAAGCAAGTAACTGTAGATTTGCAAGCCGCTTTATTATCCATTGAGTGGCATCTACGAAGATTCCTGTATTTCCTTCATCAACAAAAATATTTCCAAAGTTTTTTGCTGTAATTGTTATCTCTACAATCTCCCCATTTAGAGAAAACATAATGTTGTTTCTCTCGAACAGAGTTTCTGATCCAGGGTCAGAAAAGGTTGAAATGAGCGATTTAAAGTCATCTATAAGCATGATTACAATTCCAATTCAGTTAAGCGTGTACCAATTCCCGTTTGTTGTTGTATTTGTAGTCGGTGTTTGGGGTGAAGTCTGTAAATTTGAGAACCATTTAATAGGGCTGTACGTATTGGTGGCAAGAAATCGTCATCATTGCTTACTAGCATAATATGGATATTACTATTACTTTGGGAAGCATAAATCAAATCACATGTCAGCATTGTGTCTACAATTTTCTGCTCATGTCTGTAAACTAATTCGCAGCTAGTAGTGCTGCATGTATCAATAGGGCACTTATTTTTTTGGAGGAGTTTTTTTGCCAAATGAAGAATGCACGATGAATTAGTGCAGCCCACATCTAGAGGTTTAGCAAAACGAATATTACTTGGAACCGCCTTTTTTCTAAATGTATTGAATAGGTGGTGGCTGGGTTCTTGATACAAAGCAAAAGCAAGCTCAGCATTTGTTCTAAATTGAATCAATCTACCTTCTGATAAAGGTATTTTGATTATTGCAGGGAACTCTTCCTGGATACGAATTGATACGTCTTGTGCCAAGTGCGTCATCAAGGCTTCTTCATACCAACCGCCATATATGCGAACCTCACATGTTCCTAAAGTTGCAGAAATGGATTTTGGAAGGTGTGAAAGTGCTTTAGTGATAAGACTTAGTATTCCTGATCGCTTGTGATCATCACTAAGATTGTCGTAATCCACTAATATTAATACGCTGAAGGTGTCATCTGAGACCAATTAGTTATCCATTCACTTTAATGTTTTGTGATTTGTAGTGAAGACCATGCACAATTATTGAATATGCCTAATCTAACATAATTAAATGAAGCACACTAAATTGTTCGTTTGACTTGAGATCGAAGACTCACAGCGTGTAAAAGCATGGGGTCGGGTCTAGCTATGTAGCATTTTGAATGCTTTATTTAACTCAGCTTATGCAGTCATTGCGGCCAATCTTCTATTTTTAAGCTTTGATGCGCTCAAAATGCTTGGTGTTTAGCAACATTTATAAACGGTCACGCAACCGTGCCACAATATCCATTTTTTCGTGCAATATGGCCAAAATAATTGCAGAGCATTGGTTTGCGGCACACAAAATACATAATGTTTGCCAGCAAGCGCCACCCGTAAATTTGGCAAAATATCATGGCAAGTTTTATAGCTGCTCATACCACTGGCAAGACGGGTAGCGGTGTTCTCAATTTCTGCTACATACGCCATACACTGCTTTTCGCCTCATTCAGCGCGGGTGTAGCGCACAATCGCCCTTAAATCAGCCTCTGCACTTTTGGTGAGCACATAAGCTGGCTTCAACGGTTAGCACTCGCTTGCACTTCATCTTGCACAATCTCGGTGATGCTTAGAGTAGAAACATCGCCACGGTTAGCTTCGCTCAAGCGTTGTAGTAGCAAGTTTTGCAAATCCGCCAAGCCTTGTGCATCGTCCGCTTGGGGAAATAAACGCTCTAAGGCATATTGTTTAATCGATTTACCTTGCAAAGCCGCAATCGCTTTTAAGGTTTGGTGCTGTTGCTCATTGATGTCTATGGTTAATCTGCTCATCGCAAACCTCTTGAAATATTCACACAATCACACATTAGCACAAATGTGGGTTTGTTAAAATCGTAAAAAAATAATTTGGATCAGAGTAAATTTAACTGTATTCACCAAATTTTATTGTGGGTGATAAGAGAGCCCCTCATTTAGCAGTCAACCTGTGGCAGCTCATGCGCTTTTGAAGATTTAGCCAAACGCAAAAAATAAGCAACCTGCTCGACCCATTGCAACCGCTCTAATGGGGTTAATGCCATAAAGGCACGCAAGCGTTCTTCACTGACATGGTAAGTTCTTTCGGCTGGATTAAAGGGCGCGTTCATAGTGATTTTATTTTCTCTAAATGCTCAATATCACTCAGGTCTATTGGGCGGGCGGCAGCACGTTTCATTGAGTAGTGGGGGTAGCCGAGAATAAAATTAAACTGGATTCACTTTCTTTAAGGCTTCATTAATCCGTGTCTGCCAGCCTGATCCAGTCGCTTTAAATTTTTCCACCACATCATTATCCAGCCGAATATGTACCAGTGTTTTACGGCTACCTATCGGTCGCCCACGCATTTTTTTAAACTGGGCATCACTGACTTCAACTGTGTCTGGGTCGGCTAAGATTCCGGCATTGATGCGTGCTTCTTCTGCAGCATCTGGCAGTTCAAGTTCCAGGTCATTCACTTTTAATGTTTTTGCGGGTTTCGACATATCTTTTGACCTCTCTGATATTTGCTTTTCGCAAGCTAATCACATGGATATTTTCATTCCGCTCAGTATAGACAATGCAATATAAACGCTTCGCAATCGGGGCAAAACCTATCAAACGCATTTCGCCATAGTCATGGCGTTCATCCTCGGCAACAATCAATAAATCCCAATCCAACAGTCGGGCCGCCTCTAATGCGATACCGTGCTTTTGCAAATTGGTGATATTTTTGTTTTGCGAGTAACTAAGCTTCATATTATTGTAATTACAATAAATAATTAGTCAATGTTGGATTTGTGTGACCATAACATATGTTAATTAATGTTTTGTAAAACATTTTGTTAAGCGACGTACTAAACCAATTCCATAAGTACTACTCTCAAATATAATCCTTACTTAACTCTAAAAATTCTCAGGTAAATCCATGCGAACCGAAAACGCTGTTGCACCAAAAACTATCTACCTTAAAGACTACACGCCTGCCCCTTATTTGGCGCAGCAGGTGAATTTGAGTTTTAACCTGTTGCCGGGTAAAACCATCGTCACTTCTATCGTGCGCTATGTGAAAAACCCGGCCGGGGTGTCGGATGATTTGGTGCTGGATGGCGAGGAGCAAAGCATTGTGTCGGTGGCCATCGATGGCCTGCCGTTTACTGGCTATACGCTGGCCGATGGGCAGATGACGATTGCCAATCCGGGCAAGGAATTTTCTTTAACCATCGTCAGTGAAATCAACCCGGAGGCGAATACGGCGCTGGAAGGGTTGTATCAATCTCAAGGCACGTATTGCACACAGTGCGAGGCTGAAGGCTTCAGACGTATTACGTATTGCCAGGATAGGCCGGATGTATTGAGCGTGTTTACCGTGCGCATAGAGGCGGATGCCGAGGCGTATCCGGTCATGTTGTCGAACGGCAATTTGCAGGATGAAGGTAGTTTGCCAGATGGCAGGCATTACCGTGTCTGGCATGACCCGTTCCCCAAACCTTGCTATCTGTTTGCGCTGGTGGCGGGTGACTTGGTCCGCGTGGCGGATACGTTTACCACCATGACGGGCCGCAAGGTGGATTTGCATATTTATGTGCGGGCAGGAGATGAGAGCCAATGTAGCCATGCCATGGCGTCGCTGAAAAAATCGATGCAATGGGATGAAGAAGTGTATGGCCGCGAGTATCAGCTGGAGCTGTTCAATATTGTGGCGGTGAGCGACTTTAATATGGGCGCGATGGAAAACACCTCGCTTAACGTGTTTAACACTGCGCTGGTGCTGGCGCATCAGGAAACCGCGACCGATAGCGACTTTATGAGTGTGGAAGGCGTGATCGGCCACGAGTATTTCCACAACTGGACCGGTAACCGCGTGACTTGTCGTGACTGGTTCCAGCTGTCACTCAAAGAAGGGTTTACCGTGTTCCGCGACCAGGAGTTCAGCGCCGATATGAATTCGCGTGCGGTGTTGCGCATTGACGATGTGAATGGCCTGCGCCGCTTGCAGTTCCCCGAAGATGGTAGCCCGCTGGCGCACTCGGTGCAGCCTGACCAGTTTATTGAAATCAGCAACTTTTACACTAAAACCATTTATGAAAAAGGCGCAGAGCTGATTCGCATGCAGCATACTTTGCTCGGCGCCGCGAACTTTCGCAAGGCGACTGATTTGTATTTTGACCGTTTTGATGGTCAGGCGGTGACCTGTGATGACTTTGTGCAGTGCATGGCCGAGGCTTCAGGCCGGGATATGACGCAGTTTTTCAGGTGGTATAAACAGGCGGGCACGCCGACCCTGGTCGCCAGCAGCCACTACGACGCGGCGCAGCAACGCTATACGCTCAGCTTTACACAATCGCAGCCGGACACACCGGGGCAAACGGACAAGCAGCCTTTGCATATGCCGATAGCGGTGGGCTTGCTGGCAGCCGACGGCACTGAGATTGTGCCGACACAAGTGCTTGAAATGACGGAACGTGCGCAGTCTTTCACTTTTGATGGCATCGCTGCCAAACCGGTGCCTTCGATCTTGCGTGGCTTTTCGGCGCCGGTGAAGCTGGAGACGGATTTAAGTGACGATGACCTGCGTTTATTGCAGGTGCATGACACCGATGGCTTTAACAAGTGGGAGGCTGGACAAACGCTGGCGTTGCGGACCATACAGCGTGTGATGGCTGATCCGCAGGCGGATATCAGCCAGTTTATTGCGGATGTGGGCACCTTGATTGAGCAGGGCCTTGGCGGTCAGGGCGATAAAGCCTTGCTGGCGCGGGCGTTGAGTTTGCCCATGATAGGTGTGATTGGCCAATATCTGCCGGTGATTGACCCGGCAGCCATTGATGCGGCGCGCACCAGCATCCTTACCCAGCTCAAGCGTACGCACAAAGAGCGTTTGGAGGCCTTGTATGCGGCAAACCGCGGTACCGGCGCATTTGAAATTACGCCGCAGGCCATGGGCCGTCGCGCCTTGCAGGAGGCGGTGCTGGATATCCTCACCGTGACCAATGGCACCGGCTGTGCTGCGCGCGCCAAGGCGCATTATGATGCTGCCGACAATATGACAGACCGCGTGACTGCGCTGGCGAGTTTGACTGACAGCACACAGCCTGAGCGCGCCGCTGCGTTTGCTGATTTTTATACACGCTTCAAGGCGTATCCGCTGGTCATCGACAAGTGGTTCTCCTTGCAGGCTTTATCTAAACGCGCGCAGATTTTTGACGACATTGCCATGTTGCGCCAGCATCCGGATTTTAATATCAAAAATCCTAATCGCGTGCGTTCACTGTATACCGCATTTGCCATTAATAACCCGGTCAAGTTTCATGACCCCAGCGGTCAGGGCTACGCCTTTTTGCGTGATGCGATTATCGAATTGAATGCCATTAATCCACAAATGGCGGCACGCATGGTGACGCCGCTGCGTGAATGGAAACGCTATGCTCCCGCTTTGCAGGTGCAGATGAAGGCGGCGCTCGAAGCAGTGCTGACCACCCCGGATTTATCGAACGATGTGTTTGAAGTAGTGAGCAAAAGTTTGAATGGTTAGCACATGATGTGCTGCTGCTGCATGCATACGGCTTTCAAGCGCCGCGTGCATGCAGTACAACATTGAGAGGACCACGCCAGAGTTACATGCCACGGTCCTGCGGTAATATCCATTCTGGTCGCAGCCGGTGACAGGTGTAGCCGGTCGGATAACGCAGCAGGTAATCCTGATGCTCAGGTTCTGCCACCCAAAAGTCGCTGGCGGGCACCAGTTCGGTGACCACTTTGCCGGGCCAGATGCCGGAAGCGTCCATCTCGGCAATGAGTTGTGCCGCCGTCTGATTTTGAGCCTCGTTTAAATAAAAAATCGCCGATCGATAGGAGGGTCCAAGGTCATTGCCCTGTCGTTTGGGGGTGGTCGGATCGTGGATCTGAAAGAAAAAAACCAGCAATGTTCTAAAACTGGTTTGTGAGGGGTCAAACACGATTTCGATGGCTTCGGCATGGTTGCCATGGTGCTTATAAGTCGCATTGGGCACTTCGCCACCGGTATAACCGACGCGGCTGCTGATCACGCCGGGCAATGCGCGAATCAGATCCTGCATGCCCCAAAAACAGCCGCCAGCCAGGATGGCTTTTTGTTCTGCCTGCATGTTTATTTCTCCTTTGTGCGGGTATGCGCATCCATCTTGATGCTGAAAAATGCTTTTTATAGTTTGTCGCTTATCAAATCAAACACTTACAGTGTGTCCAGTCTATCGTGTTTAGGTTAAAATGCTGAGTTTTAGTTCTATTGTATTCTTTGGGGAGGAATATGGCAGTCAAGTTGGGGATTAACGGGTTTGGACGTATCGGTCGCATGGTGTTACGTGCAGTGGTTCAAGAAGCCGAGTTCAAGAATATTGAAGTGGTTGCCATCAATAGTTCGTATGACATCGAGTACATGATGTACATGCTGAAATATGACTCTGTACATGGTCGATTCCAAGGCACGGTTGAAGCTGATAACGGCTGTCTGGTGGTCAATGGCAAACGCATTCACCTCACCGCAGAACGCGATCCCAACAACATTGACTGGACTAAGGGCGGTGCGGATATTGTGGTGGAATCCACCGGCGCATTTTTAACCCAGGAAAGCTGTCAGCCACACCTCAACCGCGGCGCGAAAAAAATCGTGCAATCTGCCCCCGGCAAAGATGACACCCCGATGTTTGTGTATGGTGTGAACCATGAAGATTATGCCGGTGAGGCGATTATTTCGGCGGCTTCTTGTACCACCAACGGTCTGGCACCTTTGGCCAAGGTGTTGCATGACAGTTTTGGTGTTAAACGTGGCCTGATGACCACGATTCATGCGACCACTGCTTCACAACTGACGGTGGATGGCACCTCCAAAAAAGACTGGCGCGGCGGCCGTAGCGTCTTCGAAAATATTATTCCTTCCAGCACCGGGGCTGCCAAAGCCGTCGGTAAAGTGATTCCGGCGTTGAATAAAAAGCTGACCGGCATGGCCATGCGCGTGCCTTCTGCAGATGTGTCCGTGGTTGACCTGACTGTAGAGCTCAGCACAGAAACAACCTATGAAGCCATCTGCGAGGCCATGAAAAAGGCTTCTACAGGTGCTTTAAAAGGCGTACTGGATTACACTGATGACAAAGTGGTTTCTACCGACTTTCGCAGCAGTCCTGCCGCCAGCGTGTTTGATGCCGGTGCCGGGATTATGCTGGACCCGACCTTTGTGAAGGTGGTGGGCTGGTATGACAACGAATACGGCTACACCTGCAACCTGTTGCGTCTGGTGCAACATATTGCTTGATGACAGACGGGGCTAGATGCCCCGTTTGCATATCCATTCAGATTTCTTTTTAAGCGGTGATCACCGCTCTACGGAGTTCGTGTATGAAATTTATCAAAATGACCGATCTTGATCTGCGCGGCAAGCGGGTGTTTATTCGTGCTGACCTGAATGTGCCGGTAAAAGAAGGCAAGGTGACTTCTGATGCGCGTATTGTTGCCAGCATGCCGACCATCGAGTTTGCCTTGAAGGCAGGTGCCAAGGTGATGGTGACTTCGCATCTGGGGCGTCCGGAAGAGGGTGTCTATTCTGAAGAAAACTCCCTCAAGCCGGTGGCCGATGTGATGAGCCGTTTACTCGGCAAGCCGGTGCGCCTGGTGAAAAACTGGCTGGCGCCTAACGCACCGGCGGATAGCCTGACCGTTGAAGATGGTCAGCTCATTTTGCTGGAGAACTGTCGCTTTAACGTTGGCGAAAAGAAAAACGACGATGCACTGGCGCAAAAATATGCTGCCCTCTGCGATGTGTTTGTGATGGATGCCTTTGGCACCGCACACCGAGCCGAAGCTTCTACGCATGGTATTGCCAAATTTGCCCCTGTGGCCTGTGCCGGTATTTTGCTGACGCAGGAACTGGAGGCCTTGAGCAAGGCCTTGCTGGCCCCGGCGAGACCGCTGGTGGCCATTGTGGGCGGCTCCAAGGTCTCCACCAAGCTGACCGTGCTGGAAAGCCTGTCGGATAAAGTGGACCAGCTGGTAGTGGGTGGCGGTATTGCCAATACCTTCCTCAAGGCAGATGGCCATGAAATCGGCAAGTCATTATGTGAAAATGACCTGATCGATACTGCACGCTGCCTGATGGGAAAAATGTCAGCGCGCGGGGCTTGCGTGCCGATTGCCAAAGATGTGGTGGTAGGCAAGCAGTTTGATGCGAATGAGCCTGCCGTGAAAAAATCAGCGGATGCCGTGGCAGCGGATGACATGATTTTTGATATTGGTGCGCAATCAGCGGCCGAGCTGGTGGATATCATCATGAAAGCCGGCACTGTGGTGTGGAACGGCCCAGTGGGCGTGTTTGAATTTGACCAGTTTGGGGATGGCACTAAAACCATTGCCAAAGCCATTGCCGAAACCAAGGCCTTTACGCTGGCTGGCGGTGGTGACACCATTGCTGCGATTCAAAAATACGATATTTACGACAAGGTTTCGTATATTTCTACTGCTGGCGGGGCTTTTCTCGAGTTTCTGGAAGGTAAAACATTGCCGGCAGTGGCTATTCTGGAGCAGCGCGCCGGTTAGGCGGATACTTGAGGTTTGCCTGGCTTCCTGCTCAGTGCTTCATGCTGTGAGCGGGGCAGTCAGCCGATGATGTTTGTCGTACACCTCTACCCGGTTACGGCCCTGTTTTTTTGCAACATACAGGGCTTTATCCGCCTGTTCGATCAGTAAATTGCCATCTTCACTGAAGTTGAGCCATTGGCTTTGCGGTTGTGTTGGTTTGGATGCCTGTGAAGCGTGGGCACCCAATGAAGCGATGCCTATGCTTACGGTCATCAGGCGATGCTCGGCAAAGCGAATATTCAAATCCATTACCTTCTGCCGTATGCGCTCACCAATCTTGATGGCTTCCTGGGAGGTGGTTTGCCCGAGGACCAGCACGAACTCTTCGCCACCATAGCGTGCAGCCAGATCGCCTGGGCGATTGGTATACTTTTTGAGAATATCCGCGATTTGCTTCAGGCATTCATCCCCTGCGGCATGGCCCATGCTGTCGTTCAGCAATTTGAAATGATCTGCATCTATCATCATGATGCTCAGGCCGGACTGGTGGCGAATGGCCCGCGACCATTCGTCGCGCAAAAACAGTTCCAGCCGACGCCGGTTGGACAGGCCGGTCAGCGGATCCATCATGCTGAGTGCTGAGATTTCAAGCTCTGCCTGTTTGTGCACGGTAATGTTGGTCAGTGACACCAGGAAGCAGGGTGTGCTTGCTTGCGCGTCCTGCAACTGTGTGTCCTTCATCGGGCAAATGTCCAAGGTGAGCCACGTCGGCTGATGCATGGGGGTGTGACAAAGATAGTCGGTTTTGAAGTGACCGGTTTCGCCATTCAGCACTTGCTGGATGCCTTGCAGAATCTGGGGCTGGTTGGTGTCTTCGTTGGCCTGGCAAATCTCCAGATAAGAGACGTTGGTCCAGTCTGCCTCTGCGGGCAGGCCATAATACACGCCAAAGTTTTGCCAGGCACGGTTCACATAGAGAATGCGACTCTCTTGATCGATCACTGCAATTTGCAGCGAGAGCGTCTCTAAAATGCCTGTCAATAAGTGTGCGGGCAGCTTCAACAAGTGATCCAATAGGCGTTGATATCAATCATGAAATTTTTCTTTTGGTGGTGTGAATATCGTCCCCTATGCTTATTCTATTCAAGCGCAGCCTTGCTGTCTAATACCATTATCAAAAAAATATTGCAAGGCTAGCATTAAACTTGCTTGTATAAGCATCAGTAACGTCGCTAGGAGGCAACGATGGGTATTCGCGTGGGGATAAATGGCTTTGGCCGGATTGGTCGCATGGTATTGCGGGCCGCATTAAATCAGGCGGAATTCAAGGATATGGAAGTGGTGGCCATCAACGGCATCGAGGAGCCAGAGCATATGCTGTATATGCTCAAATACGACTCTGTGCACGGAAGATTGGCATACGATGCACATTTAGAGGGCAATGCGCTGGTGGTGGATGGCAAGCCGATCCGCTTGACCGCGCACAGCAATCCAGCCGAGATTGACTGGGCCGCGGTTGAAGTGGATGTTGTGGTGGAATGCACCGGTGTGTTTTTGACACAGGAAAGCTGCGCTGCCCATATTGCCGGGGGCGCGCGTATTGTGGTGCAGTCAGCACCGGGGAAGGACGATACACCGATGTATGTGTATGGCGTCAATCACTACCATTACCATGGCGAGGAAATCGTTTCCGCGGCTTCTTGTACAACGAACGGCTTGGCCCCAATGGTGAAAGTGTTGCATGATCATTTTGGCATCAAGCGCGGACTGATGACCACCATTCATGCTGCAACGGCCACGCAAAAAACCGTAGATGGTACGTCGAAAAAAGACTGGCGCGGCGGCCGGGGCGTGTTTGACAACATTATTCCTTCAAGTACGGGTGCTGCCAAAGCGGTGGGCAAGGTGATTCCGGCGCTGAATAAAAAGCTGACGGGCATGGCCATGCGTATTCCATCTGCCGATGTCTCGGTGGTGGATTTAACGGTGGAACTACAACAAAAAACCACTTATGACGATATTTGTGCTGTCATGAAATACGCAGCCGAACGTGATTTAAAAGGCGTGCTGGCCTACACCGATGAGCAGGTGGTTTCCAGTGACTTCAGGGGTTATCCGGCCGCCAGTGTGTTTGATGCCAAGGCCGGGATAATGCTGGACCCGACCTTTGTGAAGCTGATCGGCTGGTATGACAATGAATACGGCTACACCTGTAATTTGCTGCGGTTAACACGCTACGTGGCCTATGCCAAGCTGTCCATGACGGAGATACCGGAGCCTCCTGAAGCTGTAGCACAAGCGGCTTGATGACAGACCGTTGTCAGGCTGGCTGACAAAGTATTCGCCTGCGCGGGTGCGGCGCTTTATAATACCGCTTTTATTATTGTAGTGATGCTTGCCATGACCGCACCCTTGCTGGAAACCTCGATTCAAAGCCTGAAAAAACTGCATCAGGGCAAAGTCCGCGATATTTACGATATCGACGCACAGACCATGTTGCTTGTCAGCACTGACCGCCTGAGTGCTTTTGATGTGATTTTGCCTACCGGCATTCCACACAAAGGCGCCATGTTGACGCAAATGGCCAATTTCTGGTTTGAGCAACTGGCCGATGTGGTGCCAAATCATCTCACCGGTATTGCCCCGGAAAGCGTAGTGGCCCCGGATGAAGTCGCGCAGGTGCGTGGCCGTGCAGTGGTGGTGAAGAAGTTGAAAGCATTGCCGCTCGAAGCAATTGTGCGTGGCTACTTGGTGGGCAGTGGCTGGAAAGAGTACCAAGCCAAAGGGACTGTGTGTGATATTCAGCTGCCAGCCGGATTGCAACTCGCGCAACAACTGCCCCAGCCTTTATTTACCCCCTCCAGTAAAGCCGCCGTGGGTGAACACGACGAAAACATCAGCGTGGCGCAAGTCGAGGCGCTGATTGGCAAAGACCTGACTGCCAAAGTCGAAAAAACAGCGATAGCGCTGTATACCCGTGCCGCAGAATATGCGCGCACCAAGGGCATTATCATCGCCGACACTAAATTTGAATTTGGCGTGGATGAGCATGGCGTGCTGCATGTGATGGATGAAGTATTGACGCCGGATTCCTCACGTTTCTGGCCTGCAGATCAATATCAGATAGGCAGTAATCCCCCCAGTTATGACAAGCAGTTTGTGCGTGACTGGCTGGAAAGCTGCGACTGGGACAAAACACCGCCTGGACCTGTATTGCCGCCGGACATTGCAAAGCGTACCTCTGACAAGTATATGGAAGCGTTTGCCAAGCTGACCGGACGTATTTTGCAGGTGGAATAGGCCTGGCGAATACTGGAGATCCGTTGCGTTTTCGTGCACAACTGGCCGCGCTGGCGGCCAGATTCAAACAGGAGCTGGTATTTTACCGTGCCTTGCTCGCACATCCGGATACGCCATGGCTGGCAAAAGCCTTGTTGTGGCTGGCACTGGGCTATTTAGTATTGCCCTTTGACTTGATTCCCGATTTTATTCCGGTCATTGGCCAGATTGATGAGTTGGTGATTTTGCCTTTGCTAGTCTATCTGGCGCTAAAAGTAACCCCAATAGCCGTACGACAATCCTGTCGTGCACAGATATAGTAACCTTTAATCAAAATTTTCTGCTAAGCGATTTAATATCGCACGCGAACGTCAACTTATCCATTTTTCGGTTGCGTTGTGTAGATTTTCTGTCCGTAGAGCGGCTACTGACACAAAATCTGCCGAATTTATACATTAAACAATAGGGCGTTGTTGTTTCAAGCGCTAATGAAAAATACAGATCAAATTAAAAATAAAGCAATTCATGCTTTTATTTGCCATCAACACGCCACATTCTTCGCCTATAATGGCGGTTTTTTCGTTGAGATAGGTTTAACACGATGTCTTTGAATTTGGTGCCAAGTGGTAGAGATTTGCCCCACGACTTTAACGTCATCATCGAGATTCCAGCTAATGGTGATCCGGTCAAGTATGAAGTTGACAAGGAAAGTGGTGCATTGTTTGTGGATCGCTTTATGGGAACCTCCATGCAGTATCCATGCAATTATGGTTACATTCCGCACACGCTGGGTGATGATGGAGACCCTGTGGATGTATTGGTTATTACTCCTGTGCCGTTGTTGCCAGGGGTTGTGGTACGTTGCCGCGCACTCGGTATGCTCAAAATGACAGATGAGGCCGGTGGTGATGCCAAGGTGTTGGCTGTGCCAGTTGAGAAAGTTTGTGGATTGTATGCTTATCAAAGAACATTGAGTGATGTCTCTCCGTGGCGTCTGGATATGATTGCGCATTTCTTTGAGCATTACAAAGATTTGGATAAAGGCAAATGGGTAAAAATCGAAGGCTGGGTAGGCATCGATGATGCGCACAAAGAAATCACTGATGGTGTAATTCGTTACAATGATGCCGAAGTCAAGCCGGCGTTCTGAGCGATCGTAGCAGCATAAAAAAGTCGGCATTTGCCGACTTTTTTATATTCAGTAGCTATTAAAATGTTTAATGCAATAGTGGCACGATTAGCAAGGCCACAATGTTGATGATTTTAATCAGCGGGTTGACTGCCGGGCCTGCAGTGTCCTTATACGGGTCACCCACAGTGTCGCCGGTTACGGCCGCCTTGTGGGCGTCCGAGCCTTTGCCGCCGTGATGGCCGTCTTCAATATATTTTTTTGCATTGTCCCATGCGCCACCCCCGGTACACATGGAAATGGCGACAAACAAGCCGGTCACAATAGTGCCCATCAGCAAGCCGCCCAGTGCAATCGGGCCTAGAAAAATGCCGACTAAAATAGGTGCAGCCACCGGCAGTAAGGATGGAATCATCATTTCCTTGATCGCTGCTGTGGTGAGCATGTCGACGGCTTTGCCATATTCCGGTTTGGCGGTGCCTTCCATAATGCCTTTGATTTCACGGAATTGGCGTCGAACCTCTTCGACCACACTGCTGGCCGCGCGGCCAACCGCTTCCATGGCCATGGCGGCAAACAGATAAGGAATCAATCCGCCAATAAACAGGCCGATGATCACTTTTGGGTCGCTGAGGTCAAAGCTGGCGGTAATGCCTGCGCTCTCAAGTTTGTGGGTGTAGTCGGCGAACAACACCAGTGATGCGAGGCCCGCTGAACCAATAGCATATCCTTTGGTTACGGCTTTGGTGGTGTTGCCAACTGCATCCAGGGGGTCGGTCACATCGCGCACGCTGCTGGGCAGTTCTGCCATTTCGGCAATGCCGCCCGCGTTGTCAGTAATCGGGCCATAGGCATCCAGTGCCACAATAATGCCCGCCATGCTCAGCATCGCCATTGCGGCAATCGCTACACCGTATAACCCTGCCAGATGGTAGGCGACAAAGATCGCCAGGCACACCGAGAGTACTGGTAAGGCGGTCGACTTCATCGAAACACCAATCCCGGCGATAATGTTAGTGGCATGGCCGGTAGTGGAGGCTTGCGCGACATGTTTGACCGGTGCATAGTCAGTGCCTGTGTAGTATTCAGTGATCCAGACCAGGGCTGCAGTCAAGACCAGACCCACCGCACAGGCTCCAAATAGAGCATTGCTGGAAACGGTCACCTCGCTGTGGGTGTAACCCTGTGGGAACACCGCCTGTGTTACAAAGTAGAACGCGATGAGTGATAGCACGCCTGCTACTGCCAGGCCTTTGTAGAGTGCGGGCATCACGTTTTTCATCCCCGGCGAAGCTTTGACAAAGAAACAGCCAATAATGGAGGCGATGATAGACACCGCCCCCAGTAGTAACGGATAAATGACCCCATTGGTGCCGGCTTCTGTTGCCATCAGCCCTCCCAGTACCATGGTAGCAATCAGTGTTACGGCATAGGTTTCAAACAGGTCAGCAGCCATACCGGCACAATCGCCGACATTATCGCCCACATTGTCGGCAATCACCGCCGGATTGCGTGGGTCGTCCTCAGGAATACCAGCTTCGACCTTGCCTACCAGATCTGCTCCAACGTCTGCTCCTTTGGTGAAAATGCCGCCCCCTAATCGTGCAAATATTGAAATCAGCGAGGAGCCAAATGCCAGCCCGATCAGCGGATTCAAGTCGGTGGCTTGCTCTGCACCCAGATAGATATAAAAGCCGGTGACGCCCAGCAAGCCCAGCCCCACCACCAGCATGCCCGTAATGGCCCCGCCTTTAAAGGCGACATCCAAGGCTGCGCCAATACCATTGGTCGCGGCTTGTGCAGTGCGAACATTGGCCTTGACCGAGACATTCATGCCGATAAAACCACAAGCCCCTGACAGTACGGCGCCAATGACAAAGCCGATAGCTGTTTGCAGGCTTAAGAAAACGCCAATTAAAATAGCCAGAATCACGCCGACCAGTGCAATGGTTTTGTATTGTCGGGACAGGTAGGCGGCTGCGCCTTGTTGAATGGCCCCCGCAATTTCCTGCATACGTGCATTACCTGCGGGTAATCCTGAAATCCACTTGCTCATTACTACGCCATATAGCACTGCCAACACTGCTGCGCCGATGGCTAACATTAATGCGACTGACATGACTTCTCCTGTTCCTGATGAAACTTCGTTAAACGTAATGATTGCTCGCCTCCCCTGTTACCTTGGTTCCTTTCACGCAATGTAGTTGTAAATAAAATGTAACAGGTTGGTGCATTATTGCACTATTAAAGTGCGTCTACAAGTTGTCAGGAACTGGCGCTTGCAGTGTTCATCAGCGCTTAGCGCTGATGGCGAATGAACTGTCGCAAGGCGGCTTGTAACGCCGGGTTTTCGATGTGCTCTGCACAGCTTTCCAGTGTGCTAAGTGCTTGGCTGGATGGTGGCTTGATGTGTTTACGTTTGACTGGCGCAGGAGATTTTACTTGCACTTTGACCTTAATTGCGTTAAGGTTTAAGCCTTTGATTTGCCTTGATTTTTGGCAAATTTCCTGAGTTTTTGCCAGAAGAGATGGGCTGAGCAGCCTGATTCTGTTGGCAATAGCGCCCGAGTAAGCGCCTATGATGAGTGCTCCCTGGTCAATGCCGATGACCTGCGAATGCGCAGAAAATTCCGGTGCTGCCAGTGACCATAGCTGTTGCAGACGCTGATGGTGTTCAGCCTCTTGCAACAAAGGCTTGAGGCCGCTGTGGTTATTGAACACTTGATTGATTTTGAACATAGAGGCATTCCGCATTAAGCCATTCTATTTTACATCATGGCACGCGCGAGAAGATGCCGGTGAATAACGAGAGTTTTGTCGCATGATTAATATCATTATTGTGTCTGAAAAAATGGCCAAGCCCAAAACCCTGGGCTTGCTGGAAAGTATTGCTTTGTTGCTGGGACTGATTGTGTTGCCAGTGGTATTAACCCTGTTGTTTATTACGCCGCAACAGGTGATCAAGTCTCAGGGAGTTAAAGCCATGTTGCCGCCCCATTTGCGCGGGGCCATGTTATCGACTCAAAACCATTTGGATGCGTATGCCAAACAGATTGGCGAGTTGCAAGCGCGAATTTTACGTCTGGATGCACAAAATCAGCGGTTATCCAAACTGGCGGGTATCAAGTCAGGGGCTGAACCCATCAGCCAGCGCACACCTGTGAATGAGTTGCTTGGACAAGGGGGGCCGCTGGTGAAAGACAGCCCGTTGTCTGAAGAGGATTTAAAGTCCACGATTGAAAAAATGGCTGCAGATCTTGATTTGCGAGATGAGTATCAGGGCAAGCTTGAAGCCAAATTGCTGTTGAAAAGTGTGCTGCGTGAAATGCTGCCCAACAGCAGCCCGGTGGAGGTGGCTTACAGTTCTTCGAGTTATGGCTGGCGGATTGATCCCATGAGCGGACACCGCGCTTTTCATGAGGGGCTGGACTTTCCGGCGGCCGTGGGTACGCCAGTGTTTGCTGCAGCAGACGGGATTGTGACCATGGCAACACAGACGCCAGACTACGGTAATTTGTTGAAGATTGATCATGGCTCAGGTTTGGAAACCCGTTATGCCCACAACTCCAGTTTGCTGGTAAAACCTGGAGAACGTGTCATGAAAGGCCAGAAAATTGCCCTGATTGGCAGTACTGGCCGCTCCACTGGGCCGCACTTGCATTATGAAATTCGCCTGAATGGTAATCCGCTTGATCCGCGTGAGTATCTCAGGAACCATTCCTGATGTTGGTTCTCTATTGCCAGAATTCTGTTAGTACAATGCAATAATCGAGACAATCGCCCTCTATATCTTATACAATCTCAGTTTATTTTCAATCTAACCCGCTTGCGCGGAAATCGGTGTGACTCATGTTAGCCTCGTTGTTTAAAAAATTATTTGGCAGTCGTAATGAACGGCTGGTCAAGCAGTATCTGCAAATCGTCAAGCAAGTCAATGCGTTGGAACCCGAAATTCAAACGCTGACAGATGAGCAATTGCGTGGAAAAACTGAGGAGTTCAAGCAACGTTACGCACAAGGCGAAAGCCTGGATAAATTGTTGCCAGAGGCCTTTGCCGTGGTACGTGAAGGCAGTAAACGTGCCTTGGGCATGCGCCATTTTGACGTGCAACTGATTGGTGGCATGGTGCTGAATGCGGGCAAAATTGCCGAGATGCGTACCGGTGAGGGCAAAACGCTGGTGGCAACATTGCCCACGTACCTGAATGCGCTGACCGGCAAAGGCGTGCATGTGGTAACGGTTAACGATTATTTGGCCAAACGTGACGCCGAGTGGATGGGGAAACTCTACAACTTTCTGGGTTTGACGGTAGGCATTAACCTGTCACAAATGACACACGATGCGAAACAGGCCGCCTATGCGGCGGACATTACCTACGGTACCAATAACGAATTCGGCTTTGACTACTTGCGTGACAATATGGTGTTCAGCAAGGAAGAGCGTGTACAGCGCACCCTCAACTATGCACTGGTGGATGAAGTTGACTCGATTCTGATTGATGAAGCGCGTACCCCGCTGATTATTTCCGGCCAGGCCGAACATAGCGTGGATTTGTATGGTGCAATTAACGAAGTCGCCAAGCAATTAACGCGTCAAACTGCAGAAGACGGCGAAGGCGATTTCTGGGTCGATGAAAAAGCACAAAGTGTGACCATGAGCGAAATTGGTCACGAGCATGCCGAGCAGTTGCTGGAGCAGAGCGGTATGTTACCTGCCGGTTCTAGCTTGTATGAGCCTGCCAATATTACGTTGGTGCATCATTTATACGCTTCATTGCGTGCGCAAAACCTGTACCACCGTGACCAGCATTATGTGGTGCGCAATGGTGAAATCGTCATTGTCGATGAATTTTCTGGCCGCATGATGCCGGGCCGTCGCTGGTCAGATGGATTGCATCAGGCGGTAGAGGCAAAAGAAGGCGTAGCCATCCAGAAAGAAAACCAGACACTGGCTTCCATCACTTTCCAGAACTATTTCCGCATGTATAACAAGCTGAGCGGGATGACCGGAACAGCGGATACTGAAGCATACGAATTTAACCAGATTTACGGCCTTGAAACCGTGGTGATCCCGACACATCGTGCTGTTCAGCGTGTGGATGCGATGGACAAGGTTTATCGTACCGGCATGGAAAAATACAAAGCGGTCATTGAGGATATTAAAGAGTGTCAGGCCAAGGGTCAGCCTGTGCTGGTGGGCACCACCTCGATTGAAAACTCCGAACTGATTTCGAATTTGCTGACACAGGCTAAATTGGAGCATCAGGTACTCAATGCCAAGCAGCATGAACGCGAAGCGACCATTGTGGCAGAAGCCGGACGTCCAGGCATGATCACTATTGCCACCAATATGGCCGGTCGCGGCACGGATATTGTACTGGGTGGGAATCCGGAGAGTGATATCCACGGCATTCGTCATGATGACAGCCTGAGTGATACTGAAAAAGAGACCGAAATTGCACAGTTGCAGGCCGAATGGCAACAGCGCCATGATGTAGTGTTAGCTGCTGGTGGTTTGCATATTATCGGTACCGAGCGTCACGAGTCTCGCCGCGTAGACAACCAGTTGCGTGGGCGTTCCGGGCGTCAGGGTGATCCTGGCTCGAGCCGTTTCTACCTGTCGCTTGAAGACCAGTTATTGCGTATTTTCTCAGGCGAGCGTGTAGCTGCGATTATGACCCGCCTCAATATGCCGGAGGGCGAAGCCATTGAGCATGCCATGGTGACGCGTGCGATTGAAAATGCGCAGCGCAAGGTTGAAGGCCGCAACTTTGATATCCGCAAGCAATTGCTGGAATATGATGATGTTTCGAATGACCAGCGCAAAGTGATTTACGAGCAGCGCAATGATTTACTTGAATCCGTCGATGTTGGCCAAACCATACGCGCCATGCGTGAGGATGTGGTGAACAGTCTTTTCAACACCTATGTGCCCCCAGGCAGCGTGGAAGAACAGTGGGACATTGCCGGTTTGGAGCAAGCCTTGCTGGCAGATACCGGCATGACCTTGCCCGTGGGCGAGTGGCTGGAAGGTAATCCTGATTTGCATGAAGAAACTCTGCGTGCACGTATTCTGGATAGTGCCAATGAAAGTTATGCGGGCAAAGAGATGATGGCTGGCAATGAGAATATGCGCAATTTTGAACGCGCTGTCATGTTGCAAAGCCTGGATAACCACTGGCGGGAACATCTAGCCGCGCTTGATCATTTGCGTCAGGGTATTCATTTGCGCTCTTATGCACAGAAGAATCCGAAGCAGGAATACAAGCGCGAAGCATTTGAGCTGTTTGAGTCATTGCTCAATACAGTGAAAAGTGAAGTGACCCGCATCACAATGCTGGTACAGGTACGCTCACGCGAAGAGCTGGAAGAAGAGGAGCGCCGTGCCGAAGAGGCCATGCGTGCTGCTGATGTCGGAAATGTTCAATATCAGCACACGGATTATGATAGTGCATTGGGAAATACTGCTGAGCCTGAAGCACTCAATATGCCTGAAGGTGTACGTGTAGGCCGTAACGATCCTTGTCCATGTGGCTCTGGCAAGCGTTACAAAAATTGCCATGGCGCTTTAAATTAATCGCATATTGTCAGACTCTGATGGAGTGAAAATGAGTGAAGAAGAAGTACAATCCCCTTGCATTGGTGTTTGCACCATAGATGAGGCGAATGGTTTTTGCCAAGGCTGTTTTCGCACACTAGAAGAGATTCAAGGGTGGTGGGACTTTGATAACGTGAAAAAAGCCGAGGTGGTCAATATGGCTACGCAGAGAGAAACAGCTGCTTTTGATTAATTCAAAAGTAACGCACAATAATAAAGCCGGTCAATTGACCGGCTTTATTATTGATGCTGCTTACATGTCGGCCAGGGGCTGCGTGGCCAGACTATTGTTCTCGGCATCAAGCTTGGCGATCACCAGGTTAAGTGATGCTTGCAAGGTTGCTAAATCGGCTTGCGATAGATCTGCCAGCACTTGTGGCAGGATGCCATCTACAGGTTGTGGTGCTTTTGCCAGAATGGCTTTACCGGCCTCAGTGACCATTAGCCCGACTTTACGCTGATCTTCAGATAGCCGTTGTTTAGCGACTAACTGTTTTTTTACCAGTTTTTCCACTAGTAAACTACAGGTGGATTGATGAATCGCCATGTTCTCTGCCAGTCTGGAGACCCCCAGTTCAGGGCGATTGGCAATTTCGTTGAGTAACCACAGCTGAGAGCCCGAGATGCCGCAGGCAACCTCAATTTCTCTAAAATGCTGTTTGATTGTGCCAAAAATAATCCGGAATTGTTTTAATACAGATTTTGCCTGAGAGTTCTGCATGACAGTGAATAATTGTAATGGTGTATGTATATTCTACCAGCTTCTATCACAGTTATATTTGCGTTCTAATGTACGATACACAAAATATTATCGTCATATTCCAAAGTCTTTCATTGTTGCGTCTGTTTAGTCAGCCTCAGTACAATAAATTCGGCTAGACGTAGACCAGAAACCCCTATTTCCGCCATAGCTTGCCTTTTGCCAAGACATAAATGGGCATGGCATGCATGGATATAAGCTCGATGATGGGGGGTAACATTTATTGCGAAGCCGTCGCCGATACTGCGCCTTGTTGTTGCAAGGAAGCAATGGCTTGCAGACCGAATTGCATGACGATTTCAGGATGTGGATGTTGTAATTGTTGGGCGATGATCTGCAAGGCGGATGCTGTCGTGTGTGCTTGCGCTTGCAGTAGTTGCAATAATTGATAGGTGACCTGATTGAGTTGAATAAACGTGACCTTGGATGCCGTATTGGTAAACAAGCACAGATAGGTCGGCATCTTGTCCGTGGGCGCGTGTTTTTTGGAAAGCAGATGAACCGGGTAGTCATAAGCAAGCAAGGCATGGGCAGGATTCAACAGTAGTCTGCTTGAAAGCAATGCGTCGTCGGCAACGATTTCAGCCTGCCTGCCCGACCAGGACGACAAATTGCTCACGTAAAGTTCTGTCCACTCATAGTGCGCCAGTTGGGCACTGAAAGGGGGCAAGGCATAGGCATCAAGGTCAATGCTTTGCAAAAAGTTTACAAACGCCAGAGGGATTTTCCTAAACAAAGGGCTATCAAAATGGTGTTGTGCAAAGCAAAGCCGTACCAGCCTTTTAAACTTCCGTTTGCCCAATATCTGGTGCAATACCGGAAAGCAGGCACTTACACTCGCCATAAAGTTGTTGAACACAATTTCCCGGTAAACGGCCATGCGCTTGTCAGCAACCCCTGCTGGTTTGCGCGTATTGCGCGGGTCACGAATATGGGCAGTGAAGTCCGCCTGGTATTGTTGAAAGGCCAGCATTAGGTTGCCTTGTCCGTGTGGCTTGCCGCCAACTGCTGGTAAGCATGTATCTGATCGACTTCCTGCATCACCACCTTTAAAGCGGGAATATGACTGTCGCGTTCGAGCAGGGTAGGGAAGTTGCCTAGTGTCTGATACGCATGGGCGAGCAGCTGCCACACAGGTGTAATAATCGCTTCGCCGTGGGTGTCTACCAGCAAGTTGGGCGCCACTTGCAAGTGACCGGCCATATGCCCATAGACGATGCGCTCGGCAGGCATCTGATTTAAAAAGGCATAGGCGTCAAAGCCAAAATTCACGCTGTTGACATAGACATTGTTGATATCGAGATGCAAATTGCAATCGGCTTCACTCAGCACAGCATTGATAAAGCTGACTTCATCCATTTCACTGATCGGTGCTTGCACATAAAAAGAGGTGTTTTCAACGGCAATCCGCTGTTCGAGGATGTCTTGTGTCTGCCGGATCCGTTGCGCCACATAATGCACTGCTTCTTCGGTAAACGGGATCGGCAGCAGGTCATACATATAGCCATGGCTGGCATCACTGCAATAGCTCAAATGCTCGGTATATATTGGAATTTCAAAGTCGCTCAGAAATTGTTTAAGCTGACTCAGGAATGCTACATTGAGCGGGTCAGGCCCGCCCAGTGACAAACACAAGCCATGGCAGGCCATAGGATAGCGCTGGGCAAACCATTCCAGTTCGACGGCATATTTACCGCCAGCCCCTATCCAGTTTTCAGGGGCAATTTCAACAAATTGCAAATATTCCAGCAGGGCAGTGCCATGCTGCTGTTTGAGTTGGGGGATCAGTTCGCGCTTGAGCCCCAGCCCTGCACCGCGAATCTCCTGCAAGCTTGCCATAGCGAGTGTGCCAACAAGTAGTTACTTGCTGGCGTGGCAAGAGCCTTCTTTCATTTTCTCGGCTGAGCAGGCACCTTCTTTCATCTTTTCAGCAGAACAGCTGCCTTCTTTAGCTTTGTCATGATGGCAAGAGCCTTCCTTCATTTTCTCGGCTGAACAGCTACCTTCTTTCATTTTTTTCTTGTGGGCGCCGCATTTGCCAGCGCTGCATTTGCCGTCTTTGGCTTTTTCGGCATCGGCTACCTGATAGCCCTGCCCCAGTGTTTTTAATGCAAACGGATTTTCTGCTGCGTGCAGGGCCGCTGTGCCCACAGAGAGTGCGATGGCACTGGATAAGGTCATTGCGAGTGTATTGGTTTTCATGAAAGCTTCCTTTAATAAATAATTAAAAAGTTGGATTTTACGCTTCTGTGTCCAATCGTTTTGTAATCCGATCTCTGGCTACCTGTGGCAGCGTAATGTCTGTGCGCGTGATTTCTTGCTGCTGCCAGCGCGACATCTGCTGGCGTATCAGTTTAAGCTGTTGCGTAAACCTGCGACAGTACACACATATCCATAGATGTATGCGCACAGCCATCCGTTCACGCCAAGTCAACCGGCGGTCAAGCGATTGCGACACCAGTAAGCTGGTTTGTTTGCAATTCAACATGTCGTTTTCACCCTCTTCACCAATGCATTTCCAGACATTTTCGCAGCCCCATCCTGGCCCGATATAACATTACCCAAGCATTGGTCGTGGTAATTTCCAGTACCTTACAAATTTCGTCATTTTCCATTTCGTCCACATCGCGCATGGCAAAAATGGCGGCCAGTTTTTGTGGCAGACGATCCATGCATTGCTGCAATATCTTTAAAAATTGCTTTTGTTGCAAGGCATCCTGTGGCACATCCCATGCCTGAGGCTTTTCTGCCCAATGTCCCGTTTCATCAAAAAACTCGTCCATGTTTGCATCCTCATCGATCATCAATTGCGAGGCAGGGGTTTCTCGAACCTGCTTACGCATGCAGTCGATGATTTTGTGTTTCAGGATACCGGTGAGCCAGGTGCGCGCACTCGACTGTTCAGAAAAGTTAGGATTTTTAATGGCCGCGAGCAGCGTTTCCTGTACGACATCTTCTGCTTGGTGTTGGTCGCGCAAACGCGCCAGCGCAAAACGGTAAAGATAGTCGCCGTGTTCGTTGAGCCAGTCATGCGGGTTGGTTTTCATGCTGGCTATTGAAGCACAGTTTGCAGAGAGACGGAACATGTGCGTGCTTGATATTTGACATGCGGACACCGCTATTCATTCAAGTTGCTCAGCTAGCCTTGGCGCAATTAAAAAATTTAGACGTCGCATACAGTTGATATGTAAGGAGAAATTTTGTATGAGCTACGACGTGGCGCAACGGAATTTGAATGAATAGAACTGCCTATACCTTGCTTGCCAGCATACATATATTTAAATATTTTTATCACTGAAGTTTCCGAACTTGGTGTTTGCAGCAAATCCATTAGCCAATGCTTAAGGCGATGGTGAACTGCTTAATTAGAAAGTTTTCCAAGTGAGCAGCAAGCTGCGAGATAATCAGGTACATATTATAGAATATTCAGGCAAAACATGATTAACACTAACCAGATTGCACGCATCGCCCTGATTGCCTTATTGATTGTGGGCTGTGTTTTTGTATTACATCCATTTTTAGCGGCACTGTTGTTTGCTGCTGTGATCTGTGTGTTTACCTGGCCGCTATATCATCGTATGTGGTTAGCACTGGGCAAGCGTGATGCACTGGCTGCCGTCACCATGACCTTGTTCCTGCTGCTGTCCTTGATCCTGCCTATGGCCTATCTTGCTGTAAACCTTGCCGATTCGGCCAGTCTGTTGCTGGATGAGGCGCGCGAGATAGTGCAGCAACTGCCACCGCATGCGCCACAATGGTTGGAGAACCTGCCTGTGGTTGGTAAACAGCTTGCCGAATCATGGCAGCGTGCCTTTGCCAGTCACGACGAACTGATGCGACTGACCAGCCAGTATGCCGATCCTTTGCGCAAGGCTATGTTGCGTGCTGTGCAATTGGTCATGGGTGGTTTTCTGCAATTAGTCCTGGTGGTATTTATTGCCTTCTTTTTCTATCGAGATGGCACCAGATTGGCAAAAGGTATCATGGCCATGGTGAACAGGCTGGGCGGGGCTCTGGGGGAAGAGATGCTGCAACTATCCTGCATGACAGTCAAAGGCGTGATGCTGGGTATTTTTGGTACCGCGTTGGCGCAATCGACAGTGGCGCTGTTTGGTTTTTGGCTTGCAGGAGCACCAATGCCACTGTTGTTGGCGTTGGCAACCTTTTTTCTGTCAGTGGTGCCTGTCGGGCCGCCTTTGATCTGGGGCGGCGCGGCACTATGGCTGTTCAAACAGGGAGATCAAGGCTGGGCAATCTTTTTAGGCTTCTATGGTTTGCTGGCGATCAGCAGTGTGGACAATATTATCAAGCCAATTCTCATCAGCCACTCTTCACATTTGCCCATGTTGCTGGTGGTGTTAGGCGTGTTGGGTGGCGCACTTGCGTTTGGTTTTATTGGCATTTTTCTAGGGCCAACCTTGTTAGCGGTGGGGTTGACGCTTGTTTCGCACTGGGTAGCGTTACAAAACAAACGTGCAGATGAGGCGGTGATTGCGTCGAGCTAACAGGTTCTGCGCTTGCCCAGCCACTTCTGGTAACAACTGGCTTTTCTATTTGTTTGACGCGATGCCTGCACGCTGATCTATCAGCTGCAGATAATGCGCTGCATCCATGCCAGTCTGGTTACGTTGCGCCAGCCAGATCGTTTCTGCCAGACATTCCAGCAAGGCATGTTGCGCTGCGTGTTCTTCCTGATATTTTGTACACAGTTTTCCATAAGCCTGTGTAATGCCAATAGGCTGATTGATGCTGATTTGCTCCTGGATGGAGAGATGCAGGCTCATATGCAAGAAGGGGTTGGTTTCACCCATTTCAGGGTAGTAGGCTTGCTGCAAATAGTGTTCAGGTTGATCCAGAATGGCATGATATTCCGGGTGCATATGCATGATGCCCACGGCCATTTTTTCCAGGTCAGTAAGCGCTTGCTGTTGATTAAACTTTGTCCAGGACTCAAAGAAAAACTGACGCACTTCGTCACGACTGGGGTTGAATAAGGCCATCGTTATTGCTCCGCCGGAGGCTGAACCGGGGTGATGCGTTTGTCATGAAATTCACACAAATCGGCAATGCAGCATTCACCACATTTTGGCGCGCGAGCCGTACAAGTGTAACGGCCATGCAAAATCAGCAGATGGTGTGCGTCTTTTAAAAATTGTTTGGGCGTGGTGTTTAAAAAGCGTTGCTCGACTTCGAACACGTTTTTGCCTTGGGCCAGTTTGGTGCGATTGCCGACGCGAAACAAATGGGTATCGACCGCAATAGTGGGTTGTCCGAAGGCGGTGTTTAAAATCACATTGGCAGTCTTGCGGCCTACGCCTGCTAGCGCTTCCAGCGCCTTGCGGTTATCAGGCACACCGCCACCATGCAAAGTGAGTAATTGCTCACAACACTTGCGAACGTTTTGTGCTTTGGCATGGTAAAGGCCGATGGTTTTGATATAACTCTCCAGTCCTTCCAGCCCCACATCGAGAATGGCTTGCGGCGTATTGGCCACCTTGAACAGTTTGCGGGTGGCGATGTTGACGCCTTTATCGGTGGCTTGAGCTGACAAAATGACGGCAATCAGTAGCTCGAACGTCGAGTTGTGTTCCAGTTCAGTGGTCGGGTTTGGGATGGCGGCCGCCAGCCGCTCAAAAATCGCCAGCCGTTTTTGTGCGTTCATGATGGTTTGGTATTTCTGGTTGGCTAGTGTGCTGGTTTGGCTGCTGCCGTGCTCGCCGAGTGGTTGGGCGATTGGCTGCGGCGAATTTCTGCCCAGTTGCGCAAGGCAATCAGGCAACCTAGTCCGATAAATGCGCCGGGAGGCAAAATGGCCAGCAGAAAGCCATGATAGTCTGGCACCAGATGCAGGACATAAGGGGCAAAGTTCGGGCCCAATGCCAGATCGACACCTGAGAATACGGTGCCTTTACCCACCAGTTCGCGCATGCCGCCTAAAATGGCCAGCACCATGGTTAGGCCTAGGCCCATCATCAGGCCATCCCAAATTGCCGGTGCAGGCGTATTTTTGGCAGCAAATGACTCTACCCGCGCCAGTACAATGCAGTTGACCACAATCAATGGAATGAAAATGCCCAGTACTTTGTGCAGGGGCTCGGCAAAACCATGGATGGTCAGGTCTATCATGGTGACAAGTGCTGCGATCACCAGAATAAAAACGGGCACACGAATTTCATCCGGTACAAATTTACGGACTGGCGAAACAGCCCCATTGGCACAGGCCATCACCAGCGCTGTGGCCAAGCCGAGGCTGACGCCATTCACCACGCTGGTAGTCACGGCCAAGGTCGGGCACAAGCCCAGCAGTTGCACCACGCCGGGGTTTTGTTTCCATAATCCGTTAAGGCTGATTTCTTTAAACTGACTCATGAGGTGTGCTCCTGTTCTGACGCTGCAACGGGTGCAAATAAGGTTTGCCGGTGGTTTTGTACATAGTGCAATGCGCGCCCGACCGCGCCGATCACTGCGCGCGGCGTAATGGTGGCTCCGGCCCGGTAATCAAAATCGCCACCGTCTTTTTGGACTTGCCATTGCCCCAGTGGTTTTTGCGACAGCGACAAACCATCAAACAGAGTAATCCAGCGGTCTTTGGCAATATCAATATAATCACCCAGCCCGGGGGTTTCTTTATGCGAAAGCACGCGTACCCCGGCCAGGCTACCATCAGCTTTGACAGCGATCAGCAGTTTGATATCACCGGCATAGCCATCATGGGCCGTGGCTTCCAGAATCACAGCACTGGCTTCGCCATGCAGGCGGGCAATGTTGGCAATCAATGGTTGCGTGTTGCCCAGTAGCAGGTCTGGCGGCAGGGTCACGGTATCATGCAGCAAGTCGTTATCAAACAGGCTGTCAGGCACAATTTGCTGGAACAGTTGCATGCGGGCCTGGGCTTCGCTTTCCGCGATAGGGGCGAGTGTGAGCGTGTATACCACGCTCATCAGCAAGGTGAACGCCGCAGCAAACCCCATCAGGGTCAAGGCGGTGTTGCGGGCATGTTTTAAAATATCGTTCATATGTTTGCAGTATTTGTTCAGGTTGGTGCGCTGTTATTTACTATGACCAAACACACGAGGCTGGGTATGCGCATCAATCAATGGCACGGCAATGTTCATAATTAATACTGCAAATGCCATACCATCGGGAAACCCGCCATACACACGGATAAAATAAGTCAGTAGCGCAACGCCTCCGGCAAACCAGAATTTTCCCCTGGGTGTGGTGGGGCCGCTGACCGGATCAGTGATGATGAAAAAAGCCCCCAGCATGCTGGCACCTGCAAACAGATGCAGCAGAGGCGAGGCATGCTGTTGCGGATCGTGTAGCCAGAATGCAGCTGAAATAATGGCCATCACGCTAAAGAAAGCCACTGGTAAGTGCCAGGTGATTATACGTTGTTGCCACAAATATAAACCGCCAAGCAAATAGGCCAAGGCCACCGACTGGTTACCGATACCAGCCAGGCTTCCAAACATGGGGGCCTGGGTAATGGTGTCGACTTGATGGTGCAGGCGTAATTGCGTTTTCAAATAGTCGAGTGGTGTGGCCGAGGTCACGGCATCCAGATCCAGCCCGTTTGGTAACAGGCCTGAGAAAATATACTGACATTGTTCGGCAAAGCTTAAAGGATGTTGCGTCAGGCTCAGCGCGGCTGGCCATTTGGTCATCAGTACCGGGAACGAAATCAGCAATACGGCATACCCTACCATAGCCGGGTTGAACGGGTTGTAACCCAGGCCACCATAGAGTTGTTTGGCAAACACGATCGCAAATGCGGTGCCTACGACAATCAGCCACCATGGTGTCAGTGGCGGGATAGCCAGTGCAAGTAACCATGCCGTGATGACCGCGCTGTAATCCGACAGAAACGGCCGCAAAGGCCGCTGGCAGAGTTTGAGTAACAAGCCTTCAGTGGCGATGGCGGTCACTGTGGCCAAGGTGAGTGTGATCAGAATACCTCCGCCAAATAACCAGACATAGGTGATGATGGCGGGTAGCAGGGCCAGCAGCACCTTGAGCATTATGGTACTGACAGAGGGTGCATCCGAAATATAGGGCGAGCGATTCACATTATTCCTTTGCATCATCCGTGTTGCCAGCCGTTGCGGCTATTTTTGCGGCCTCGGCAGCCGCTTTTGCTGCTTTGGCCCGTGCAATCGCAGCTGCAATTTTGGCTTGTTTTTCCTGGTCAGCACTGGCCGTGGTGGTCAATTGAGGTGCTGCTAATTCCGAGACGTTCTTGCTCGCTTCGGCAGCGGCTTTTGCCGCTCTGGCACGGGCAATGGCGGGATCAGTCTTGGCCTGTTTTTCCGGGTCGACAACTGCGCTTGTCGCACTGGTCGCTGAATGACCCGTCTGGGCAGCCGCTTTGGCTGCTTTGGCTTTTGCAATGGCTGCTGCAATTTTGGCTTGTTTGTCGGCATCTTGCATAGCCGGGCTGTCAGCTTCTGATAAACCAACCGCCGCACGCCGTGCATCAATGTCTGCGATTTCCTGCTGCACGCTGGCACTGGGCGCAGCCATATTTTTTGGTGCTTCACCTGTCGCGGCTTGTGCCTCTTTTTGCGCTTTGGCACGGGCAATGGCGGCGGCAATAGCAGCTTTTTTGGCTTCGTCCGCCGTAGCCCCCGTTTGTGCCTGGTCACTGTCAGCGGCGGCGACCATTTTTTCAGCTGCTTTTTTCGCACCCTGCGCACGTTCCGCGTGTTTTTGTGCACGCTCTTGTTTTTCACGTTCTATGCGCGCCAGTCTGGCCTCATTACGTTCACGCGCCAGATCAGCGGCTTCTTTGGCTTTGTCAGTCGCGATGATTTCGCTCTTGGCATAGCGATAATATTGCACCAGTGGAATATGGCTGGGGCAGACATAGCTGCATGCACCGCATTCGATACAATCGAACAAATCGTAATCGCGCGCTTTTTCAAAATTATCCGACTTGGCAAACCAGTATAGTTCTTGTGGTTGCAGGCTGACCGGGCAGGCATCGGCACAGCGGGTGCAGCGTATGCAAGGCATGGCAGGTGGTGCCGAAGGGAACAGTCCGGGCGACGCGGCGATAATGCAGTTGGACGCTTTGGTCACGGGTACATTGGCATCAGGTAGATCGAACCCCATCATCGGGCCGCCCATGATGTAGTGGCTGGTATCCGTTCCGACACCGCCGGCAGCGGCAAGCAGGTGGCTGACGGGTGTGCCAAACAGCACTTCAAAGTTTTGTGGTTGTGCGACATTGCCGGTGATCGTCACGATACGGCTGATAGACGGTTCACCATGGTCAAAATAGCGGTGTAATGCCAGCATTGTGGCTACATTAAATACTTGTATGCCCTCTTGCGTGGAGCGTTTGTCATGCGCAATCTCTTGTCCCAGCAGCAAATATACCAAGCGCCTGGCATCGCCACTTGGATACAGGGTGGGTACTATTTTAACCTGAATGTCGGTATTCTTGACCGCTTCTTGCATGGCGGCAATCGCTAGTGGCTTGTTGTCCTCTATGCCAATGACCACCTTTTCGGCAGACATCAGGTGTTGGGCAATTAGCACGCCTTGCACAATCCCATCGGCGCGTTCGCGCATCAGCATGTCATCACAGCTGATATAAGGCTCGCACTCGGCGGCATTGATCACCAGCGTGTGAATATTGCTTTTGCCGTCGGTACGTAGTTTGATTTGCGTGGGGAAGGTTGCCCCGCCCATGCCGACGATACCCGAGCCAGTCAGGCTTTGTATCAGGGCGCTGCGTTCGGTATTACGCCAGTCCTGTCCTGTGTGCGCCACCCATGCATCTTTGCCATCCGGTTGCAGACGGATGCAGTAATCAGGCAGGCTGGAGGGATGCGGAATCACCGCCTCTTCAATGGCGACGATGGTGCCCGAGGTCGGTGCGTGAATAGCGGCCGAGACCGCGCCTTC
Source organism: Methylophilus aquaticus (assembly GCF_030769565.1). GTDB lineage: Bacteria > Pseudomonadota > Gammaproteobacteria > Burkholderiales > Methylophilaceae > Methylophilus > Methylophilus aquaticus. The sequence goes on from NZ_JAVCAP010000026.1 coordinate 59,064, forward strand.
CGCTTCGGCCAATAACTGGCCTTTCAACACATGCTCCCCCACCTGTATTTTTACTTTAGGCAAATGGCCGACATGCTGGCGTAAGGGTAATGTCAGTAGTGCAGGCAGTGTGACGTCGGCAATCGGTGCTTGCGTGGAGGAGGATTTATTTCCGGGCGGATGCACGCCGCCGTGGAATTTAAAAATGCCATTGAGTTTTTGTGTGAATTGAATAATCGCGTTCATATAACGATGCTCTTATCCCTGATGAGCGACCGGCACAATCGGAATGGTAGGGTATTTCCATTTCCAGTTTTCGGGTGTTTCAGCTACTGGTGTCATGCTGATGCAGTCTACCGGGCAAGGCGCGACACACAACTCGCAGCCGGTACATTCGCTGCTGATAATAGTGTGCATATGTTTGGCCGCGCCCAAAATGGCATCGACCGGGCAGGCCTGTATGCATAAGGTGCAACCAATGCAGGTGTTTTCGTCAATAAACGCCACTGACTTGGGTTTGGGTTCGCCATTGAGGGGTTTGTATTCAACGCCAAGCAAATCGGCCAGCGCTCGCACACCAGCATCACCGCCGGGCGGGCATTGGTTGATATCGGCTTCGCCATGCGCAATGGCGGTGGCATAGGGTTTGCACCCGGGGTAGCCACATTGACCACATTGTGTTTGTGGCAGAATAGCATCAATTTTGGCAATCAGTGGGTCGCCATCGACTTTGAATTTTAGTGCCGCGTAGCCGAGTAACAGTCCAAGCGCGATGGCAAGGCCCAGCATAATAGAGAGAGCAGTCAACATGCGATGAGTCAGTCCTTACACTCTGTCCAATCCAGCAAACCCCATGAAGGCCAGGCTCATGAGCGCGGCGGTCACCATGGCGATGGCCGAGCCCTTGAATGGCGCAGGCACATCTGCTGCATCCAGCCGTTCACGCATGGAGGCAAATAAAATTAATACCAGAGAAAATCCCAGTGCCCCCCCTAAACCATACAAGCCGGATTCAACAAAACTGTGGCTGGCTTGTGCATTGAGCAGTGGCACGCCTAATACCGCGCAATTAGTGGTGATGAGCGGCAGATAAATGCCTAGCATCTGATAGAGTAATGGAAAGCTCTTTTCCATGATCATTTCGGTCAGTTGTACTACGCCTGCAATCACCACAATAAAAGACAATGTGCGCAAGTAAATGACGTCGTTGGGTTCCAGCAGGTAGTGGTTAATCGCCCAACTGGTCATTGAGCCAAGCGTGAGCACAAATGCGGTGGCCGCTGCCATGCCAATCGAAGCTTCCAGCTTTTTGGAAACCCCCATAAAGGGGCACAAGCCAAGAATTTTGACCAGCACGATATTGTTGACCAGCACAGTGCTGATTAAAATCAGAATGTAATTGTTTGTCATCTCAAGTTCGGTTCCTCAACAAGCTGTCATCGTGAGGGGTGGCGCAAAGCATTATTATAGCGCAATCCGTTAAGTCCCGAAGGGTGTCGCGTCGTTGTGCGTGCTGAGAATCGAGCTGCTGACGCATTGCAAAATGCAGATCTATTGAGAATTTGTGGCCAACTGTTGCGTGATGTTTTGGACTTTGCCTAAACTGAGGTGTCTACTTGCTGTGCTTCTTTGGCTTTCGTGCACGGAATCGGTTAAAATATTCGCTTTCCAATATTAAATGGTCGAAGTATGTTGACGGGCAGTTTGGTAGCAATAGTCACCCCCATGTTTGATGATGGTCGTTTAGATCTCGAAGCCCTTAAAAAGCTGATTGATTTTCATGTGGATGCAGGTACCGATGGCATTGTCGTTGTGGGCACTACCGGTGAATCTCCCACTGTGGATGTCAATGAGCATTGTCTGCTGATTAAAACCACCGTTGAGCACGTTGCCAAGCGTGTGTCAGTGATAGCCGGTACAGGTGCCAACTCGACTGCTGAAGCGATCGAACTTACAGCCAAAGCTAAATATCTGGGTGCTGATGCCTGCCTTCTGGTGGCTCCTTACTATAACAAGCCTTCGCAGGAAGGCCTGTATCAACACTTTAAAGCAGTGGCTGAAGCAGTGGACATTCCGCAGATTCTCTATAACGTGCCTGGGCGCACCGGTTGCGATCTGAACAATGATACTGTGCTGCGGTTGGCCCAAGTGCGCAATATTGTGGGCATCAAGGATGCCACTGGTGGTATTGAGCGCGGAACCGATCTGTTGTTGCGATCGCCTGCAGGATTTGCTGTGTATAGTGGTGACGATGCGACTGCGATGGCCCTCATGTTGCTGGGAGGTAAAGGCGTGATTTCCGTAACCGCCAATGTTGCCCCAAAACTGATGCACGAAATGTGTGTTGCTGCCATGCAAGGTAATTTGGATGAGGCGCGTGCTGCCAATGCCAAACTGTTTGGATTGCACCAGAAGTTATTTGTCGAAGCCAATCCTATTCCGGTGAAGTGGGTGTTACAACAAATGGGGATGATTGCTGCCGGGATTCGTTTGCCTCTGGTCAATTTATCCTCCCAATATCATGAAGTACTACGTGCCGCGATGAAGCAGGCAGGTATTGCATCTTAATCAGGAAAATGAAAAACATGGGTAATTCTGTATTACGTTGTGGCGCGCTATTTTTAATAGTCACTGTGTTGGCTGGCTGCGATTCGATTCCTTTTATCGATAATACCTCTGACTACAAAGGCGCTGGTCGCTCCAAACCGCTAGAAGTGCCGCCAGATTTGACAGCTGTCAGAACCAGCAGTACTTACAATGTGCCTGGCAGTACCAGCTATTCTGCCTATAGCCAGAATCAGGAGGCGGTTGAGCAAAATGGCCCGCAACCAGTGCTGGCTGATGTGAAGAATGTGCGTATGGTTAAAGCGGGTTCGCAGCGCTGGTTGGTGGTCAATGCGCCTGCCGAGAAAGTCTGGCCGATTGTGCGCGAGTTCTGGCTGGATCAAGGTTTTGCTGTGCGTGTTGAAAATCCCGAGGTCGGTGTGATGGAAACCGAATGGCTGGAAGCGGATGCCATTAAGGTGAAAGAGGATAAGCGTGGTTACGGTGAAAAATTTGATGCCTGGATGGACAAACTGTCTGGCCTGGCTGACCGTCGTAAATTCCGTACGCGGTTGGAGCGTGGTGAAAAAGAAGGCACGACCGAGATTTATATGACGCATCGTACGGTGGCGGGTGCGCCAGATGATGGCAAGAACGTAATCAATACGCAACTGGGTCGAATCGAAACAGGTTACCGTGTGGATGCCGACAAGAAAAACACAGCTGGTCAGGAGTTTGATGCTGACCTTGATGCTGAATTGTTGCGTCGCATGATGGTGAAACTGGGGCTGGATGAACAGAAAGCAGAACAGGTGGTGGCGCAGGCAGCCTCGGATAAGCGTGCTGAAGTGATCAAGGAAAAAGACCAGAGCGTGACACTTAAATTGAACGAGCCATTTGATCGTGCATGGCGCCGTGTTGGCTTGGCTTTGGACAGAATCGGATTTGTCACTGAAGATAAAAACCGTTCTGAGGGGATATTTTATGTGCGTTATGCAGATACTGAGGCCGACGATCCGATCAAGAAGAAAAAAGGCTTGTTGGATCGCCTGAAGTTCTGGGGCGGTGAGGATGAGGAAGAGAAAGCGGCTGCCAAGGACGACTCCTCAAAGTCTATGGGTGACAAGCTTAAGTTCTGGAAAGGCTCGGCAGACGGGGATAAGTCCAGTAAGCAATATCAGATTCAGGTGCTGGAAAATGCGGATGATACTTCAGATGTGTACGTATTGACGAAAGAAAATAAGCGTAATACCACCACAACTGCTAACCGTATTATCTCGTTGATGTATGAGCAGCTTAAATAAACTCCTGGCGTGCGCATAATGCAATTCGCGTCGTTGGGGAGTGGCAGTGCAGGAAATGCCACTGTAGTAGAAGCCGGGGAAACCCGGCTTTTGCTCGATTGTGGCTTCAGTGTCAAAGAGACCGTGTTACGTTTGGCACGCCTGGCATTGGATCCTGAGCAATTGACAGGCATCGTCGTCACGCATGAACATGATGACCATGCCCGCGGTGCCTTTAAACTGGCCGCACGCTACCAGATTCCTGTATGGCTGACACATGGCAGTTACAGTATGTGCGAGCGCTACTTTGCCAACCAGCCGGTGAATGTGCATATCATCGATGCGCATACTGCATTTTCAATTCAGGATATCGAGGTTCATCCTTACCCGGTTCCGCATGATGCCCGTGAGCCTGCGCAATTTGTCTTTGGTGATGGTGAGCGCAAACTTGGCATATTGACAGATGTGGGTAGTGTGACGCCGCATATCATCCACATGCTTCAGCGCTGCGATGGTTTACTGCTGGAGTGTAATCATGATCTGGATATGTTGCGCACTGGACCTTACGCTTACGCCCTTAAAAAGCGGGTAGGGGGACGATTGGGGCACCTTGATAACCAGACCAGTGCCAAGTTGCTGCAACAACTGGATAATTCGAGGCTCAAGCATGTGGTGGCAGCACACCTGAGCGAGAAAAATAATACGCCTGCGTTGGCAAAGCAGGCGTTAAGTCAGGCACTCTCCTGTGATCCGGAGTGGATCGAAATCGCTGCGCAGGATGATGGCCTTGCCTGGCGCATGCTTTAGCCCGTAGAATCAGTTAATCCTCTAGCACTTGGATTTGTTCGGACAATCGAATCATGCGTTCAACCGGCGTGACCCATACAATGCCATCACCAATATTGCCAGTATGGCCGACTTCTACAATCACCTGTAATATGCCCTCCACCAGTTCATCGGGCACCACCATAAAGAGGTAAGCCTTGGGGCTGTAGTCTGTCAGTTCCTCACGCACACCGCCGACGCTGGGTTTTTGCAAGTGATGCCCGCACCCATCCACCTTGCTGACTGTCATGCCGGGAAAGCCTTTAATGTTACGCAAGGCCGAGCGTATTTTTGGCAACCGGCTGGGTTGGATGACTGCTTTGATTTCTTTCATTCGCGTTTCCTTAAATGCGCGTGAACGGCAGCGAATGACTGCGCTGCCATACTTGGTTAGGCTTCAATCCGGCTTTCCTCAAACTTGCGGTACAGTGTAGGCACCACAATTAGCGTCAGCAAGGTGGAGGTAATCAATCCACCAATCACCACAATTGCCAGCGGACGCTGCACTTCTGAGCCCGGACCCGTTGCAAACAGAAAAGGAACCAATCCCAGCATCGCAACGGTAGCTGTCATCATGACAGGTCTGAAGCGTTGCGCGCAACCTTTACGTATTGCCTCAATTTGCGATAGACCTTCGTCACGCAGGGTGCGAATGTACGATACCAGCACCACCGCATTGAGCACGGCAATGCCCCACAAGGCAATAAAGCCGACAGAAGCGGGCACAGACAGGTATTCACCCGTGACAAACAGCGCAACCACGCCACCAATGGAAGCGAATGGCAACACCAGAATAATCATAGTGGCAAAACGCAGCGATTGAAACAGCAGGAACAGCAGGAAGAAAATCGCGGCTATGGTCACTGGAATAATAATCATCAAGTGTCCCATGGCACGTTCCATGTTCTGGAACTGGCCACCGTATTCCAGATAGTAGCCATCAGACAGTTCCAGCCGATTTCCCAACACTTGCTGCAGTTCGGCTACAAAGCTGCCAAGATCGCGGTCTTTGACGTTGACCCCGACCACAATGCGGCGCTTGGCCAGCTCACGGCTGATTTGTGCCGGGCCGTCCTTGACTTCAATCGTGGCCAGATCAGCCAGTGCAATGCGAGAGCCGTTGGGCGAGGTCAACATAATGTTACTGATGGCCTCTTCATTATTACGAAACGATTCCGGGTAACGTACGGCCGCGGAGAAACGGCGTTGCCCTTCATAAATCTCGGTGGCAATCTTGCCTGCAATGGCGGTTTCAATCACATCATGCACATCTGATGCGTTAATGCCATGGCGAGCGATGGCTTGTCTGTCAATCGTGATGTTCAAATACTGCTGACCAGAGACTTTCTCCACCTTGATTTCGGTAGCCCCCCTGACCGTCCCTGCAATTTTGGCGATTTCATCGGCCTTTTGTTTGAGTGTATCCAGGTCCTCCCCAAATATTTTTACTGCCACATCGGCGCGAACACCCGTCAGTAATTCATCCACCCGATCAGAAATCGGTTGTGCCATGATGATTTGTACCCCAGGAATGTATTTGCTGAGGACGCTGCGCATTTTTTCTGCAATATCATCCTGGTTCCAGCCTTCTGGCCACTGATCGCGTGGCTTGAGGCTGATGATAGGCGTTGATTCATTCTGTGCCTGCGCGTCGGCCGGGCTTTCACCGCGTCCCAGACCAGATACGGCAGATTTTACGCCGGGCACCTGATCCATAATCAGTTTCATTGCCGTATTTTCCATCTTGATGGATTCTTCCAGCGAGATGTTGGGCACCCGGTTGATCCCTGGCACAATCGAGCCTTCTTTCATTTCCGGAATAAATGATGTCCCGAGAAAAGGAAACAGGGCAATCGTCCCGACAAATAGCAGCGCCGAGAATCCAATGGTCTTTTTCTCATTGAAAATAACCCAGTTGAGCGCTTTCAGATAAGGCTTCTTGATGGATTGAATCAAGCGTGTATCTTCACCACTACCGCCCTTGAGTATGTAAGAACACAAAGCGGGGGTCATGGTTAATGAAATAACCAGCGAGACAAACAAGGCAATCGCAATGGTATACGCCAGTGGGGCGAACATTTTGCCTTCCATGCCTTGTAGCGTCATCAACGGTAGAAACACCAGAATAATAATACCTACACCAAACAATACTGGTGTGGCTACTTCTGAAGCCGCTTCCAGCACCACGCGCACCTTGCTCTCGTCTTTGCGGTGCCCCAGATGGTGGAAGGCATTTTCCACCACCACCACTGAGCCATCGACCATCAGGCCAATCGCAATGGCGAGGCCGCCCAGTGACATCAGATTGGCCGAAATGCCATAGTGATTCATCACCATAAAGGTAATTAAGGGGGTGAGAATTAATGTGCCAACCACAATCAGGCTGGAGCGCACATCCCCCAGAAACAGGAACAGAATCACAATCACCAGAATAATGCCTTCAATCAGCACTTTGGTTACTGTGTGCAAGGCGGCATCAACCAGTTCACTGCGGTCATAGTAGGGGACAATTTGCAGGCCATGTGGCAACATGCCCTTGCTGTTGATTTCCGCGACTCTTGCCTTGATGCGACTGACCAATTCCTTCGCGTTGCCGCCGCGCATCATCATCACAATGCCACCCACGGATTCAGTATAGCCATTTTTAAGTACAACACCGACGCGGACTTCGTGCCCAATGGTGACATCGGCCACATCACGGATATAAACCGGAATGCCGTTGTCCTCCTTTAAAACCATGTTTTTGATGTCATCCAGATCTTTGACCAGACCCACGCCGCGGATCAGATATTGTTCGGCATAGTGCGGCAGTACACCGCCACCGCTGTTGGCATTGTTGCGTGCCAGCGCTTCGTAGACATCGTTCAGTTTGATGCCGAAGTGGGTCATGCGGTCCGGGTTAACCAGCACCTGGTATTGTTTGACATAGCCGCCTTGCGAGTTGATTTCAGCCACCCCGGGGATGCCACGTAACAGCGGGCGCACCACCCAATCCTGAATGGCTCGACGCTCAGTCAGGTCTGCTTGCGAGAGGGTGGTTTTGCCATCCCCCGGTTTATCCAGCGTGTATTGGTAGACTTCCCCCAGGCCGGTAGAAACAGGGCCGAGAATAGGTGTAATGCCCTTGGGCATACGCTCCATCACCTCCATCAGGCGTTCCATCACCAGTTGACGGGCAAAATAGACATTGGTGTCGTCGGTGAATACCAGCGTAATCAGTGAAAGCGCATTCTTGTTGAGTGAGCGCATCTCGGTCAGCCCTGGCAGGCCAGTCATGGCGATTTCCAGGGGTACCGTAATAAAACGCTCCACTTCTTCCGGAGATTTTCCGGTTGCTTGTGTCGCGATCTGCACCTGCACGTTGGTGACATCCGGGAAGGCATCTACAGACAGTTTTTTCACCGCAAACAAGCCGGCAATAATCAATGCAACTGCAATGACCAGCACAATCAGGCGCTGTTTAAGGGCGCCTCGAATCATGGACTCAATCATGTCTTACTCCATTTCTTTGCGCTTGCGCTCGTTATTGACATGAAATGCGCCATCCAGCACGATTTGATCGCCTGGTTGCAAGCCCTGAACCACTTCGTTAAATCCCTGGTAAGTGCGGCTCAAGGTGACTGGTATCAGTTTGAACTGTTCAGGCTTGGCTGTTTGTACAAACACGAAGTCGGCATTATTTTCACGCACGACGGCAGTTTCGGGAATGGCAACCACCTTTTCAGGCCGAGCTTCGAGCAGAATGGTGATGAGCATGTCAGGTTTCAGCAGTTTTTTATCATTGCTGATATTGGCGCGCGCCATCACGGTCCGCGTTGCAGGGTTTACCACATCGCCGACAAATGCCAGCGTTCCGGTCAGTTGTGCGTCGTCCAGCGCAGGCACCTCAATGTTCAGGGACTGGCCTTGGGCAATGTGCACAATCTGCTGCTCAGGAATTTCCGCTACCGCCCACACGTGTGATAGATCGGCAATTACAAACAGTTCTTCTGCGGGGGCCACCACCTGACCCAGGCGCGCCTTACGCTCAATCACGATGCCGCTGATCTTGGAGTTCACCTGGCTGGTAGACATGCCGCTGTTACGCAGCCCCAGTTGCGAGATATTGCCAGGCGACATGCCGAGCACAGTCAACTGGTCACGCGCGGCATTGACCTCTGCGTTTGCAGCATTCAACTCGCCTTCACGGCGTTGCAGCTCGGCTGTACTGATGACATCCGCCTCCAGCAATTGCTTGGCGCGGTCTACCGCTTTAGTCAGTAACTGCATTTGCTGACTAGACTTGATGTAGCTCAGCTGATATTGCGCTAACTCTGTACTCTTGATGGTAGCCAGTCGCTGGCCGGCAGTCACATGGTCTCCGAGCTTAACATCCAGGGTGCTGATACGTCCCGTGACCGGAGCCCCGGCTCTGGACTCGTATTGTTCATCCACCTGAATGCGTCCTGGAATACGTAAAGTGTCGACAAACTGCATGTCTGTCACGGCGCCTACTTTGACGTTGGATTTGAGCTCAGCCGTCAGCGTGACCAGGGTAGGATCCTCGGTTACCTTGGTTTCAGCGACGGGTGCCGGTTTTTCGGAGCAGGCGACAGTGATCACTGCCAGCATGGCGGTGAGTAAAGAAGAAATTAAAACACGAGACATGACCATCCCCTTATGGTTGAACCAAATCTGAACCGATGAAACGTTCGATTTGCAATACGCTGAAAAAATAATCGAATTTGGCAATCAGATAATCACGTCTGACATCACGATTGACGCGTTGTGCATCCAGATATTCCAGGATGCCGCGTTCTCCGAATTTGTAAGCGGCCTCTGCACGGCTGAGCGTGGCTTCCGACTGTTGCAACAAGCCATTTTCAAACACTTTGACCTGATTGCTGGCAATCACCGTGCGTTGATATGCACTGTCAATTTCTTTACGCAGCACCAGCTTTTGCGTCTTGATTTGCGCTTCAGCTTCGTCAATGCCAGCCACTGCTTGCGCAATTTGACCGTCACGTCTGTTCCAAATTGGCAGAGGCAGAACAACCCCAAGCCTGAAAGTGTTTAAATCAGGATCTTGTGTAAAGTCCGATTTTAACGTCAGCCCAGGAAAGCGCAGTGCCTGTTCAAGCTTGAGCTTCGCCTCTGCCCCATCTTTCGCTGTCATCAACTGTTGCAGGTAAGGGTTGTTTTCAGCCTCTTCACGCAAAGTTACAACATTAGGCAAGGGAGTCAGGGTTGGCAAATCGGGTTTGATCTCAAAACTGTCTGGCATATTGCCAACGACTCCGTGCAGGATGGCTTTCGCTTCTTCAATCCGCGTTTGCGCACTAGCGTAATCGCGCTCTGCCGTCAGTAGTTCGGTATCTGCCTTGATCAGCTCATATCTTGCCGCTTCCCCAATGTCTACTTTGCGTTTGATTTTGTTCTGGATTTGTCTGAGAATTTCAAGGTTGGCGCGATACATCTCAAGAATTTGCTGGTGTAACAGCACATTCAGGTAAGCTTGTTTAATTTGATTGCGCAAGTCGAAGCGCGTCGTATGTATGCCCTTTTCTGCATAGGTCAGTTGTTGTTCAGCAAGCAAACGGCGAGAGGTTCTTGTTTCAGGAAAGTCCAGTGTTTGCGAAATGGTGACGCCGATGTTTTGTTTGGTGCTCACCGGCGGGTTGCGATAGCGAGCCGGCCCCATCATGATTTCCAGATCCGGATTGTAATAAGACCTGGCTACCGTAATGCCGGCCGCAGCCGCAGCCGTTTGTGCCTGGCTTACTTCAACCAGTGGATTTTCAGCAACGGCTTGATCCAATAGTGACTTTAAATCAAATGTATTCGGCTCTGATAAGGCCATTGATGGCAAGCTGCAATACATAAACAGTAGCCAATGCGCTTTTAGCCAGCGGGAGGTACTCAACATAATCATCCTTCTTTTTGGTAGCGGATTAAGCGCAACCATTACAACCAATGTGAAATGCCCAAACGCTGGCGAAGCCAGAACTTGGGACGAAAGATGTTAAATGCTTTGTGGTGGGCGATCTAGCAAGAAGGAAAGCTGATACAGGTAATCCGATATTGGGAATTCAGGTTTGAGATGCGTGGAGTGGGGGAGTGGGTAATTGAATGCAGGACAAATGATTTTGTCTACATCGACTTCTGCAATTTCAAGCATATCGACACAGCAACTGGCATCGCCAAAATCGGCTGACAATGCGTCATCCACGGCATTAGACAGTGTGACTGCGATGGCGCCGGTTTGCAGCAGTGTCGTGGTCACTGCGGGTTCGGCAGCAGATGACTGCAGTGCAAACAGAAAACACAGTAAATGAATGAAATAAATTAATTTTTGCATGTACCAAATCAGATCCGGCAAGTATTGCTTTATTAAGCAACTACCATACCAGGTATGGGGCTACGTGTAACATTTTGATTTTAAACATATATTGTGTATTTTAACATATGCTTGGCGTTTCAAAGTGCCTAGTTTGCACCATATTTATGCAAATGTATACGATGACGTGCTTCTAGATGTCATCGTATACGCTAAAGTTCCAATTGGCTTACACTGAAATAGCTTCTTCTTTAAAAATGAGTTGAATCTGTTCCTTGGCGTCCAGGTCAATATGCACCTGACCGCCATCACTCAGGCGACCAAACAGCAATTCGTCCGCCAGTGCTTTGCGAATCGTATCCTGAATCAAACGTGCCATTGGGCGTGCCCCCATCAATGGGTCAAAGCCTTTTCTGCCCAAATAAGCCTTCAGTTCATCACTAAAGGTGACGTCGACTTTTTTCTCATGTAACTGGTCTTCCAGCTGCATGAGGAATTTATCCACCACACGCAAAATGACTTCCTGGTTCAACGCACCGAAAGAAACCGTCGCATCCAGCCGGTTGCGGAACTCCGGGCTGAAGAAGCGTTTCAGGTCGGCAGCTTCATCCGAACTGTCCTTACTATTAGTAAAGCCTATGCTGGACTTGGACATGTTTTCTGCACCGGCATTGGTGGTCATGATGATCGTCACGTTGCGGAAATCCGCTTTGCGACCATTGTTGTCGGTCAGTGTGCCATGGTCCATCACTTGCAACAGGATGTTGAAAATATCCGGATGGGCTTTTTCAATTTCATCCAGTAGCAGCACGCAGTACGGCTGTTTGGTGACTGCTTCAGTCAGCAGGCCACCCTGATCAAAGCCGACATAGCCCGGAGGCGCACCAATCAGGCGCGACACGGCATGGCGTTCCATATACTCTGACATATCAAAGCGCAGCAACTCAATGCCCAAGATGTAGGCTAGCTGTTTGGCCACTTCAGTTTTGCCGACACCGGTCGGTCCTGCAAACAGGAAGCTGCCAATCGGTTTGTCACCTGAACCTAAGCCACTGCGCGCCATTTTGACGGCAGAAGCGAGTACTTCAATCGCTTTATCCTGCCCGAACACAACAGCTTTTAAATCCCGCTCAAGCGTTTTCAGTGCATTACGATCATCACTGGAAATGTTCTTGGGCGGAATGCGAGCAATCTTGGCAATGATTTCTTCAATCTCTTTGTTGCCAATTATTTTTTTCTGTTTGCTCTTGGGCAAGATACGCTGCGCAGCGCCGGCTTCATCAATCACGTCAATGGCTTTATCTGGCAAATGACGGTCATTGATGTATTTTGCCGAAAGCTCTGCAGCTACTGTGAGCGCACTGGCGCTGTATTTCACACTGTGATGTTCTTCAAATTTGGCTTTCAGGCCTTTCAGAATTTCGATGGTTTCAGCCACGCTAGGCTCTTGCACATCGATTTTCTGGAAGCGGCGTGACAGGGCGTGATCCTTCTCAAAAATACCACGGTATTCCTGATAGGTAGTTGCGCCTATGCATTTGAGGGAGCCGTTGGAAAGTGCAGGCTTGAGCAGATTGCTGGCATCCAGCGTACCGCCGCTGGCTGAGCCAGCGCCTATCAGGGTATGAATCTCGTCAATAAACAAGACTGCGTCCGGCTTTTCAGCCAGTTGCTTCATGACGGCTTTCAGTCGTTGTTCAAAGTCACCACGGTATTTGGTTCCTGCCAGCAGTGCTCCCATATCTAGCGAATACACGGTTGCATTTTCCAGCACTTCGGGGATCTCTTTACTCACAATCCGTGAAGCCAGGCCTTCAGCGATCGCAGTTTTACCTACGCCAGCTTCACCTACCAGCAATGGATTGTTTTTACGCCGACGGCATAATGTTTGGATAACGCGTTCGAGTTCCAGTCCACGGCCAATCAGTGGGTCAATTTTTCCGGCGATGACTTGTGCATTCAAGTTCAGTGTGAAATTTTCCAGTGCACCTGTGGTGACACTTTCACCTTCTATTTCCTGTTCCGGATTGCCCGACTTGGGTTCGTTTTCCTGGATTTTTGCAACGCCATGCGAAATGAAATTCACCACATCCAGGCGTGTCACGCCTTGTTGATGCAGGAAAAATACAGCATGCGAATCTTTTTCGCCATAAATGGCAACCAGCACATTGGCACCAGTGACTTCTTTTTTGCCGGAAGACTGTACATGCAGCATGGCGCGTTGAATCACACGTTGAAACCCGAGTGTCGGTTGCGTGTCCACTTCCTCGGTCCCTGCGACTGTCGGGGTATGTTCTTCAATGTACTGCGTCAGCTCATTACGCAGTGTGTCGAATTTTGCACCGCATGCTCGCAATACATCTGCGGCAGTGGGGTTATCCAGCATAGCTAGTAACAGATGCTCAACCGTAATCAATTCGTGACGCTTTTGTCTCGCGTCCATAAATGCCATATGCAGGCTAACTTCAAGTTCTTGAGCAATCATGATGACTTTCCTTAATGCGCTACACTACAAAAAACTATCTTTTCCACCCGTTTGCATTGCCTGAGATGTTGCCATGCTTGTTTATTGTTATCGTATTATTTTCCAAAAAATTCAATCCCGCATTTAATTTAATAAAACGGGCATGTTGTCAGCGCTAGAAGATTGCTTTCACATTAGCACTTGCAGACGATTCATGGATAGAGTCAACCCATGCTAACACGTATTACCTAGTTTGAACCTCAGGAATATGCCCATATTCCATCGATATTTACAAGATACTTTTTATACCCGTTTAAGCAGGTTCAATCATGCACTGTAGCGGATGCTGCGCCTCGCGCGCAGACTCAAGTACCAGATGCATTTTTGTCTCCGCAATATCTTGCGGATATACGCCACATACTCCCATGCCCTCAGTATGTACTTTGAGCATAATTTGCGTTGCTTGTTCACGGCTTTTGTTAAAAAAACGCTCAATCACTGCGACGACAAATTCCATCGGGGTGTAATCGTCATTCAACAAGAGTACCTTGAACAGCTCCGGTGGCTTGGGTTTTGCTGTCAGCGATTTTATAGCCAAATCGCTATCATGCTTGGGTTGCGCCATAGTGTTTACATACCTGTGTTAAGGCTTATTTTGCGCCTTGTATAAAAAAATTCAAGAGGCAATGCGGAAGAAATTAATTACAGAAAAATTTTCACGCGTTTAACGATGCGGTCTTGTGATTGCAGGATTTCCAGCCGATGCTGCCCAATCTTAAAACTGGTGTTTGGCTCGGGAATATCTTCAAAGTGCTCCAGTATCAACCCGTTTAATGTACGTGGACCATCGGTTGGCAGTGACAGTTTCAATTTTCGGTTCAAGTCGCGTAGCATGCTGCTGCCGTCCACCAGCCAGCCGCCATCTTCATCCTGATGAAAACTGCCGACGCGGCTGGGCGATTGTGTGGTGAACTCACCAATCACCTCCTCCAGAATGTCCTCCAGTGTGAGCAATCCTTTAAATTCGCCGTACTCGTCCACCACCAGCGCGATACGTTCCTGATGTTTCTGGAATTGCTGCAACTGTGTATATAGGGGCGTGCCAGAGGGAATGTAATAAGGTGGGGCAATCACTTCTTCCAGCATAGACTTGTCTGGCACTTGGCCCGCCTGAAATGCGCGCAGGAAAGGCAGCACCTTACGCACATGCACAATGCCTATGATGTCTTCCTGATCACCGCGGCGGACAGGAAGCCGCGAATGATGACTGACAGACAGTTTTTCCATGATGCTTTCGACCGGCAGGTCAAAATCAATGAATTCGACCTGGGTATGTGCGGTCATGACATCATCGACAATAATGTCTTCGAGGTCGAGCAGGTTGAGAAGTATTTTGCGGTTCTGGGTTGGCAGGTATTGGCCAGCATCACTGACGATGCTGCGCAGTTCTTCGGCAGTCACTGCCTGGGCTTGTTCGGTAAAGTTGACACGTATGCCCAGTAGTTTCACAAATCCGCGCACAAACAGGTTCACAAACGAAACGACCGGATTGAAAATCCACAGCAACGGATACAGTAAATAGCTACTGGCAAACCCCAAGGTTTCGGCATGGGCCGCGGCAATCACCTTGGGTGATATTTCGCTGAACACCAAAATGGCAAAAGTGATCGCCAGCGAACCAAACATCAGCACGTAATCACCCTCGCCAAACAGGCGCTCTGAAATAACCACTTCCAGTGTGGAGGAAGTCACAATGCACAGCGTATTGCCTAGCAGAATCACTCCCAATGTTTTGTCCGTTTGCGAAATCAGCTTGCTGGCCAAGCGTGCACCGCGATGTCCGGCTTTGGCCAGATGCCGCATGCGGTAGCGGTTAAGCGACATCAAGCTGGTTTCAGCAATAGAAAAAAAGGCTGTGAATGACAGCAGTAATATGAGCAAGCCAATCTGGCCGCCTAAAGGAATATTGTCCAAGGGGGGTGGGGGTGAAAAGAATAAGCCACTAGTGTAACCACTAGTGGCTAAAAATCAAGCACTTGTCGCGACCTTAAGGGGCGATGGCGGCTTCGTCTTCCTTGGATTTTTTCTCAGTGTCACCAATAAGATTGGCACGGCTGACACCCAGCCACATGGCAATCGGGCAGGCGACCAGCACGGATGAGTAAATACCAAATAAAATGCCAATGGTCAGCGCCAGTGAGAAATTATGCAGGGTTTCACCGCCAAAGAACAACATGGAGCAGACCATGGTTTGCGTCATCATATGGGTAATGATGGTACGTGACATGGTGCGTGTAATCGCATTGTCGATCACTTGCACGGCACTGGCTTTGCGCATTTTTTTGAAGTTTTCACGCACGCGGTCAAAGACCACCACAGACTCGTTCACCGAATAGCCCAGCACCGCTAAAATCGCCGCGAGTACTGTCAGGTTGAATTCCCACTGGAAAAATGCAAAAAAGCCCAGAATGATAATGACATCGTGCATGTTGGCAATGATGGCTGCCACGGCAAAACGCCATTCAAAACGCAAGGCCAGATAGGCCATGATGCCAGCACATACCAGCAACAATGCCAGGCCGCCGTTTTCATACAGCTCTTCACCCACTTGTGAGCCTACAGATTCAACACGACGGACTTCGGCACCCGCGTCTGCAGACTTCAGGGCATGGGAGATTTTTTCTGACAGTTGTGCAATCGACAGCTCTTTTTTAACCGGTAAGCGAATCAGCACATCCTGGCTGGAGCCAAAATTCTGCACGGTCACATCTTTTATACCTTCGGCGTCAATGACCTTGCGGATGTTTTCAATATTGGCCGTTGTCGGATAGTGCACTTCCATTACCGTGCCACCCGTAAAGTCCACCCCATAGTTCAGGCCGCGGCCGAACAGGAAGAAAATCGCCAATATAAAGGTGACCAGCGAAATTGAGGTGGTCAGACGCCCGTAACTCATGAACGGGATATCTTTTTTAATTCTGAATAATTCCATAGTCTGTTCTCTTTAATCTGTTCGCTGACTTAACCGATACGTAAATGTTCGATCTTGCGGCGGTAGCCGTACAAGAGGTTCACGATTGCCCGCGACACCAGCACTGCACTAAACATTGAGGTCATAATGCCCAGCACGTGCACCACGGCAAAGCCTTTAATCGGGCCAGTGCCGAACATGAATAATGCGAGGCCTGCAATCAGCGTGGTGACATTCGAGTCAAGAATGGTATCAAATGCACGGTCGTAACCGGCGTGGATGCTGGCTTGCGGCGTATTGCCGTTGCGCAACTCTTCACGAATACGCTCATTAATGAGCACATTGGCATCAATCGCCATGCCCAGTGCCAGCGCAATCGCAGCCAGGCCAGGCAAGGTCAGTGTGGCTTGCAGCATGGAAAGCACCGCGACCAGCAATAACAGGTTCACGCCCAGTGCCATGACAGAAACGCTACCGAATACCAGATAGTAAATCACCATCATCACGGCAATCGCGGCAAAGCCCCACAGTGTAGAGTGCACGCCACGCTTGATGTTTTCTTCGCCCATGCTGGGGCCGACAGTCCGCTCTTCGATGATTTCCATCGGTGCTGCCAGCGCGCCCGCGCGTAACAGCAATGAAATATCGGTGGCTTCCTGTGCATTGGCCATGCCGGAAATCTGTACACGACCGCCGCCGATTTCTTCATTAATCACCGGCGCAGTCACCACTTCGGTACTGCTTTTTTCAATCAGCAGAATGGCCATACGCTTGCCAACATTCTCACGCGTGACGTTTTTGAAAATGCCTGCGCCACGGCCATCCAGCGTGACGTTGACCACTGAAGCGCCGTTTTGCCCATTGATGCCGGGGCCGGCATCGGTGATACGGTCACCGGTCAGCACCACATTTTTCTTAACCAGTACCGGACGGCCATCGCGGTCAAAATACATTTCGTCGCCAAAAGGCACTTGGCCATTTTGTGCTTTTTGCAAGGTCGCCATGTCAGACTTCTCTTCGTCTACCATGCGGATTTCAAGGGTGGCGGTTCGGCCAAGAATTTCTTTGGCCTTGGCCGTATCCTGTACGCCAGGCAATTGCACCACAATACGATCCACGCCCTGTTGTTGCACGATAGGTTCGGCAACACCCAGTTCGTTAATCCGGTTATGCAGGGTTTGCAGGTTTTGCTTGAGCGCAAAATCCTGAATACGTTTCTGCGACATGGCGCCCATGCTGGCAGTCAGATTGATTTCTTTATCGCTACCACCAATTTTATAGGTCAGGTCCGAGAAGTCTTTGGCCAGCAGGTTGCGTGCCTTGGTCGCTTCAGTCTCGGATTCAAACTTCACCACCACTTGCTGACCTTGACGCTCAATCCCGTAATAATTAATTTTTTCCTTGCGCAGGCTGGTGCGGAAATCCCCCAACGTACTCTCGGCCGCTTTGTCGAGTGCCGCTTTCATATCCACTTGCAACAGAAAGTGCACGCCGCCACGCAGGTCCAGTCCCAGATACATCGGCTTGGCCCCGATGCTCTGCAGCCAGACCGGGGTTTGCGGCAGCAGGTTCAGCGCTACCGTGTAATCCTTACCGAGGCTGGCAACCAGTTTGTCTTTGGCTTGCAACTGGGTGTCGGTATTGGCAAAACGCGCCTTCACGCCGCTGGCATCCATATACAGGCCATCAAACTGAATATTGGCAAGCTTCAAAGTGTCTTCCACTTTTTGCAGCAGAGATTGATCTACCTTGAGTGAGGTTTTGGCCGGGCTGATCTGTACTGCCGGGGATTCACCGAAGAAGTTTGGAATGGTATACAGCAAGCCAATCACAATCACGGCGCCGATCAGCACGTATTTCCATAAGGGGTAACGGTTCATATGAAGCTCTTGTATCGAGAGTGAAGACCGGAGTCTTTCACGTTAAATGGATTTAAGGGTGCCTGGAGGCAACAATGTCTGCACCGTATGCTTTTGCACATTGACCACCGTACTGGCGGCAATTTCAATGCTGACAAAGTTTTCGCTCACTTTGGTCACTTTGCCGACGATACCCCCTGTGGTGGCCACTTCATCGCCTGCTTTTAAGGCTTCCAGCATCAGTTTATGCTGTTTTGCCTGCTTCATCTGCGGGCGAATCAGCATGAAATAAAACAATACAAAAATCACAATCATAGGCAAAAAGCCCATGACGTCGTTGACTGTGCCGCTGGCGGCGTAGGCGTTGCTGATCAACATATTCAAATCCTTGTGCAGACTAAAAAATAACACGGGATTCTAACACAGGCGGCCAAAGAACAAACAGGGTTTGGGTTTTGATGGATTGTCGGGGTTGAATTCAGGCGAAGGGGCGGTGTGAATGTGTTTTTAGCATATGGGGTTAATGTGTGAGCGGGAGGCGAGGTTGGGAGGTGGTTTGAAGGTGGCTGTTGGGTGCGGAGCTATTCATCAATGAAGTTGCTTTTCGCCTAAAGGCGAAATGAAACGCCACACTCCAGCAAACCACCCAAGACCAAAAAAACGTATCCAAGTAAACCTCACTAGAGGCAAAAAACCAACGTTATGGCTTTTAGCGCTAGCTGATACAAGCACTATCTTTGTTCTGCACGTTTCCTGGCAAACGCTGCCTTAAACTCCGCAAACTTGCCTTGTTCAATGGCGGCCCGCATGCCTTGCATCAACACCTGGTAATAATGCAGGTTATGAATCGTGTTTAAACGCGAACCCAGAATTTCACCGATGCGATGTAAATGGTGCAGATAACTGCGCGTAAAGTGCTGGCATGTGTAGCATGTGCAGTCCGCATCCAGTGGTCTGGTATCGTTTTTATAGCTGGCATTTTTGATTTTGACATCGCCATACTGGGTAAACAGCCAGCCGTTACGCGCATTGCGTGTCGGCATCACGCAGTCAAACATGTCAATGCCATGGCTGACGGCATCCACCAGGTCTTCGGGTGTGCCTACGCCCATCAGATAGCGTGGTTTGTCCTGCGGCATTTGTGGCGCGGTATGGGCCAAAATGCGCAGCATGTCTTCTTTGGGCTCACCGACCGACAGGCCGCCAATCGCGTAGCCGTCGAAGTCAAGTTGTTTAAGGGCGCTTAATGACTGGTCCCTGAGGTCTTCATACATGCCGCCCTGAATGATGCCAAACAATGCATTGGTTTGATTGCCCGGAGACGAAAGCGTGTTATCGGGCGGCGATGCAGCCATGACTTTCCTGATTTCGTCTTCGTTGCCCTGCATGGCCATCGTGTCTGACATGGTCTGTGTCTGGTAAACATCAAAGGCGTCACGGCTGCGTTTTGCCCAACGCAAGCTGAGTTCCATCGATTTTTGCGCTTCGATATGGGTAGCCGGGTAGGGCGTGCATTCGTCAAAAATCATGACAATGTCACTGTTGAGCACGCGTTGGATGCGCATGGATTCTTCCGGCGTTAAAAAGCAGGTGTCGCCATTGATCGGGTTCTTGAATTTAACGCCGGCTTCACTGATTTTACGCATGGGCCCTAGGCTAAACACCTGAAAGCCGCCTGAATCGGTCAGAATCGGCTTGTCCCAGCCCATAAACTTGTGCAGGCCTTCGTGGGCGGCAACCACTTCGAGTCCAGGGCGCAACCATAAATGAAAAGTATTACCCAGCACGATATGCGCCTGGATCTCTTCGAGCTCTTGCGGTGACATGGCCTTGACCGTGCCATAGGTGCCAACTGGCATAAAGGCTGGTGTTTGTACCTCGCCGTGGGGCAGGTGGACAGTACCGCGGCGGGCCTGGCCATCGGTCTTGTGGAGTGAAAATTGCATGAAAACCTGAACAAAAAAAAATAATAATCACGCATTTTAACACAGGCCACCTGTGCTGCCTGACCCCCTCTGTTTAAGCGGTCTGAGACTAGATTATCGTAGTTCTTTTAGCCGTACGTGCTTGCAATTTTTATGATTGCCCGCAACAATGCATGTATTCCGCATTACTTGAAGCTTCTTCCATGGTCGAACCCAAAAACCGCCCTTCCCGCCGTGATGATACGCAAACCACTTTGCGTCAGCGCGGAATCTATCTGTTACCCAATTTGTTTACGTCGGCTTCGCTATTTGGTGGTTTTTACGCCATTGTGCAAGCGATGAATCTGCATTTTGAGCAGGCGGCCATTGCCATATTTATTGCCATGGTAATGGATGGGCTGGATGGCCGTGTGGCGCGCATGACCAATACACAAAGTGCCTTTGGTGCCGAGTATGACAGTCTGGCTGACATGGTGTCGTTTGGCGTGGCGCCCGCCCTGATCATGTATGTATGGGCCTTGCAGCCGATGAACAAGCTGGGCTGGATTGCCGCCTTTATTTATTGCGCCTGTGCGGCCCTGCGGTTGGCGCGTTTTAACACCAAGCTGGATGACCCGTTTCAGGACAAGCGATTCTTTCAGGGCTTGCCCAGTCCGGCCGCGGCAGCATTGATTGCCGGATTTGTCTGGGTGTCTTATGAATACAATGTCGATGGCCGTGAAATTTTCTTTGGCGCCTTGCAAATGAAGTGGATTGCCTGGTGCATCACCGTATTCGCGGCGGGTTCCATGGTATCTGATTTGAAGTTTTACAGTGGCAAAGACATTAACTTGCGGCATTCGGTGCCATTTGTGGCAATTCTGGCCGTGGTGCTGGCGTTTGTGCTGATCTCTTACAGCCCGCCGGAAGTGTTATTCAGTGTGGTGTTTGTCTATGCCCTCTCCGGGTACTATCTGTGGGCGCGAGACAGAATGGCACAAAAAACTGCTTGATCACTTTGAAGGTGTTCACAAAACGCGCTGTTGATCAGCGCGTTTTTTGTTGAAACTTATGAGGGTGGCTGTCATCGGCTGTGTGCTTGCTGGTGGTCAAGCGTGTGACAAGCGGGTAAAATTCAACGCGTTATATTAGGAATCTCCATGGACCAGATTATTATTTTTGATACCACATTGCGTGACGGTGAACAAAGTCCGGGCGCGGCAATGACCAAAGAAGAAAAAATGCGGATTGCGCGTCAGCTCGAAAAGCTCGGCGTGGATGTGATTGAAGCGGGTTTTGCCGCCGCCAGCCCAGGTGATTTTGAGGCGATCTCCGAGATTGCCAAAGTGATCAAAAATTCTACGGTCTGCTCATTGGCCCGCGCCAGTGAAAACGATGTGCGCCGTGCAGGCGAGGCGATTCAGCATGCCGCCAAAGGCCGTATCCACACCTTTATTGCCACCAGCAAAATCCATATGGAAAACAAGCTGCGCATGACCGAAGACCAGGTGGTAGAGCGTGCAGTGCAAGCGGTGAAATGGGCGCTGGAATACACGAATGATGTCGAGTTCTCAGCAGAAGACGCCGTGCGTTCCGAGATTGATTTTCTGGTGCGCGTATTTGAAGCCGTGATTGATGCCGGTGCGAAGACGATCAACGTGCCCGATACCGTGGGCTACAGTATCCCGGCGGTATGGGGTGAGCGCATGGCTGCCTTGATTAAACGCGTGAAAAATTCCGACAAAGTGGTGTGGTCTACCCACTGCCACAATGACCTCGGTATGGCCGTGGCCAACTCGCTGGCGGCCGTGATGAACGGTGCGCGTCAGGTGGAATGTACGATCAATGGCCTGGGTGAGCGTGCAGGTAATGCCAGCCTCGAAGAAATCGTGATGGCTATTAAAACCCGCAGTGATATTTTTAATCTCACCACGCGTATTGATACCACACAAATTGTCCCTTCCTCCAAGCTGGTATCGACCATCACGGGTTACCCGGTGCAGCCCAACAAGGCGATTGTTGGCGCGAATGCGTTTGCGCATGAATCTGGCATCCACCAGGATGGTGTGCTCAAGCACCGCGAAACCTATGAGATCATGCGCGCTGAAGATGTGGGCTGGGGGGCGAACAAGCTGACACTGGGCAAACTGTCCGGGCGCAATGCTTTCCGTACCCGCCTGAAAGAATTGGGCATCGAACTGGAAAGTGAAGATGCCCTGAATGCTGCATTTGCGCGCTTTAAAGAGTTGGCAGATAAGAAATCTGAAATCTTTGATGAAGACTTGCATGCATTGGTGAGTGATGAAGTGATGCAGGATGCCAGCGAAATGTTCAAGCTGGCTTATTTGCAAGTGGCTTCGCAAACCGGCGAAATTCCGCATGCCATTTTGACATTGAATGTCGATGGTACAGAAAAACGCACCGAAGCCACGGGGGGCGGTCCGGTAGACGCCACCTTTAAAGCCATTGAAAATGTGGTGAACAGCGAGTGCGAGTTGCTGCTCTATTCGGTAAACAATATCACCAGTGGCACCGATGCGCAGGGCGAAGTGACCGTGCGGCTGGCCAAGGGTGGGCGTATTGTCAATGGTCAGGGTGCCGATACCGATATCGTGGTGGCTTCGGCCAAAGCCTATTTGAATGGCTTGAACAAGCTGTTTGCCAAAGCTGAAAAACTGAACCCTCAGGTGTAATCGCTGCCTGAGTAAGCGCTTGCTGCGACTTCTGCCAGCAAGCGTTTTATGTTTGTAAGGATACGGGTAGTCAATGAAGGTCTGGGGAAGTCGCCATGGCGCATAAAAATCACTGGTTGTGGGTAACCATTGCGCTGGCCTGTACCTACCTGATATGGGGGTCTACCTATCTCGCCATCAAATACGCCATTGAAAGTTTTCCACCCTTTGTGATGGTCGGCGTGCGCTTCACCATTGCCGGTTCGTTGCTTTACATGGTTTTGCGCAGCATGGGGCATGCCGCGCCAACCCCGATGCAATGGCGGGGTGCCGCTTTGGTTGGTTTGTTATTGCCCGTCTTAGGGAATGGCACCGTTACACATGTGCAGTTACATGTTTCTTCCAGCGTGGCAGCCCTGGCGATTGCCACGGCGCCTATCTGGATGGCTATTTTTTCCAGTCTGTGGGGCCACAAAATCAGCCGTCGCGAGTGGCTGGGTATTGCCATTGGCCTGGTAGGCATTTTGCTGTTGAATACCCGTGGCAGCCTGCAAGGGGATTGGCAGGGCGCTGTGTTGCTGATGTTTGCCGCTGCCTCGTGGTCACTGGGGTCTGTGTGGAGCAAACATATGGACTTGCCGCAAGGCCTGATGGGGGCCGCCAGCCAGATGCTCTGTGGTGGTCTGATTGCATTTGCGTTCAGTGTGGCCTTTGGCGAGCAGTGGCCTGAACAGGTCACACCACGTTCATGGGCGGCGATAGTCTTTCTGATTGTGCTGGGGTCTATCGTGGCGTTTTCTGCTTACCACTGGCTGCTGCACAATGTGCGGCCGCTGGTGGCCAGCAGCAATACTTTTGTCAATCCGCTGGTGGCCTTTGTGGTGGGCGTGTGGTTTGCCAATGAGCAGATTCATGCCATGGAATATATTGCGCTGGCAGTCATTTTGGTCGGCGTGTTTCTGGTACTGACGGCAAGCAAAGACGCAGTCCCGGAAGAGCCGATTGTTTAATTAAAAGTGATAGAAACGAAAACTGATGACGCAGAATTTAGCTTTATTTGATTTGGATAACACCCTGCTGGCAGGGGACAGTGATTACAACTGGAGTATTTTTCTGATAAGTGAAGGTCTGCTCGATGGGGAGACACACAAAGCCCGAAACGAGCAGTTTTACGAAGATTATAAAAATGGCAATCTGGATATTTATGCGTTTCTCAAGTTCCAGCTCCAGCCATTGTCGCAGCATCCCAAAGCGTTTTTAGACGCGTTGCACAAAAAATACATGGAAACAGTCATCCAGCCGATGATGACAGAAAAAGCGCAGGCATTGGTCAATCAGCACAAGGCCAATGGTGATTTGTGCATGGTGATTACCGCCACCAACAGTTTTGTCACCAAGCCGATTGCCACGGCTTATGGCATTGAGCATTTAATCGGCACTGACCCGGAAATGGTTGATGGGCAGTTCACCGGCGGTGTCAGTGGTACCCCGAGTTTTCAGCAGGGCAAGGTCACGCGCTTGAACGCGTGGCTGGCCGCGCAAGGCAAAGCCCTGGCGGATTTTGAAACGAGTTACTTTTACAGTGACTCGCACAATGATTTGCCTTTAATGAAGCTGGTGACCAACCCGGTGGCGGTAGATGCTGATCCAACCCTGACAGCCTATGCTCAGGCGCATGGCTGGCCGCTGATCAGTTTGCGTGCTTAAGTCGGGCAGCGTACTTAAGCAGCCCCTTACGCACCCTTCGGGGTGCGTCTGTCGTTTAGCGATGCAAAATCACTTGCAGCACAAAGCGGCTGCCAACATAGGCCAGCAGTAGCAATACAAATCCCACCAGTGTCCAGCGCGTGGCCGTCTTACCCCGCCAGCCGTACTTAAAGCGGCCAAACAGCAGCCAGGCATAAATAAACCACGAGGCGATTGAAAACACGGTTTTATGGTTGAACTGCAGCGGTTTGCCAAAAATCTCTTCGCTAAACAGCATGCCGCTCAGCAGGGTGATGGTCAGCAATACAAAGCCGATGCGCAACACTTTAAACAGCAACGCATCCAGCACCATCAGTGGAGGGAACCCCGGCAGGGCCAGCCAGCTGTTTTTCTGATGCAAGGCACGTTCGGCCATGCGCATCAGGCAGGCGTGCAGTGCGGCAAAGGTAAACAGGCTGTAGGCCACCATGGCAATTAAAATGTGCAGGCTAAACAGGTTAAAGCCACTGGTTTCTACATAGTAGTCTTCCACCGCAAACGCCGGCATCAATACACACAATGCCGCAGGCGGCAATACAAACGCCTGCAGGCTGTGCAAGGCATGTTTGCGGTCGGCAATCCAGTAAATCAATACCGTCAGCCATAAAATGGCCGACAACGCGTAATACACGCCCAAGTTAAGCCCGCCAATGGCAAACACATCGCGATACAGTAACCAGCCATGCAGCACAATGCCCAGCGCAATCATCGCGCTATGCAGTTGAAAAGGGAGCGCCGCATCGTTGAGCGCTTTGTTTTGTTTGGCTACACGCCAGTAATCCAGTGCCACCGCCATGTATATAAAGGCAACGACCAGGTAAGGAATCAGGTGATGAATCATGCTTGGTATTATGGCAAAACTGGCTGCGTTCGCCTAGTGAAACAGAGGTGGCCCCGTTTAGTTGGACAGAATCTTTGAAGTTTTAAGTGAAATATCTTGCGATTCTGTTTAAGCTGCCTTGGGTGTTGCGGGCAGGTGTTTAAAGTAAAACTCATCCG
>NZ_JAVCAP010000027.1 GCF_030769565.1 Methylophilus aquaticus
GATTGGTGCAGTGATGCGCAAGCTGGTGCATTTGATTTACGGGGTGATTAAATCAGGCAAACCTTTTGATGCGGAAATTCCTCTCAAGGGACTTGCAATTCAAGACGGTATCTGACCCCGAGTCTCCGTAAATACGATCTATTCCGTGAGGTTAAGATCACTGGAAAAAGTGTGGTGTTCTCAGCGACCGACAACGCTAATGACAGTCTTACCAGCCTTGTGTTAAAAAAGATTAGTGTTACAGCCCAAGATGTAGTCCCTGCACTTCTCTCTAGCAGGGCAGATAGTATCGCGATTGGTGTAGGGGACTTAGTGCAAGATGTTGCTAAAACAATCAACAATAACAAGGCATTGCGTTATAGCTTGGAGGTTTTAGATATCGTAGGGGCGCCAGTTGCATATGCAGCCCGCAAGGCGATAGAAGACACTTATATTGGCAGCAAACTTCAAGAAGCTCAGGAATATGTTTTTAATAAAGCCAGTGGGCTGTTTACAGGTGTTGGTTATGATACGCTGAGTGCACAGAGTGGCGGGCTAGGGGTATTTTCTGTACTTAGTGTTGCTGCATCGGGTGGTGCGAAAAGGCTGTTGGATGATGTAAGCAACATCACTCAAGTTGTTAAGAATAAGTTAGATGGATTAGCTCGTGAGAAACTAACGAAAGTAGAATTGCAAAATCAATATCCTAATGCATCGGTTCAATCTGAAAGAGCATTAAGAAATGCTGACGGTACTCGTGCTATTGATGAGTATAGCAACTCTGGTCGTAATATTGATCATGTAGTAATTGAAAATGGCCAAGTAGTACGTTCGGTTGAAACTACAAGTATGACAGCTAACAAAGCAGCTCAGATAGCAAAAGAAAACCGGATTCGCGAAGCGGGAGGTAATTATGTGCGAGATAAGACAACTGGCAATCTTATAGATTTGGGCACTATACAAACAGAAATTCTTCGGAGAAAGTAAAAGTGGCAACAATTGATAAAGTTGTTTGGCATACCCGTATTCAAGGGAATCCAGAAACTCGAAAACAGATTTTGACCCGTTTCTGGATTATTGTAAATTTCATTCAAATGAATGGGCTTACTAAAAGAATATTGGCGAGATCAATTGCTGAAATAGATGATGAATTTTCTATTAATAGCGATGATTTGACAGACATTGGATTAGAACTTATGAAAAAAGCTTACGACAAATGGTTAACAAAAGTGGATGCAGGTATGCCTCCGGCAGATATTGCCATTTTGCAAAGAACTCTAGAAAAGCTAAACAAATAAATAAACCAGGTTGATCAAAAAGGTAAATTACCAGAGTTCATTAATGTGAATGGTCGCACTTGCAGAATGACAACGGCTCATACTTTTTATAAGCATGCATATAGACATAAGCTTGATGATTTGGTCTCTCATGAGCGTAAGCTTTTGAAATCAGGTGTTGAACTTTAAATAAACACCAGCGTGAATGGGCAGAGTAATTTAGGAGCGATTAATTGATTTACGTATGGCGAATTTTATCTGATGAATATCCAGAAAAACATACCAGAGAATGAAGCTTTATCTAAGCGTAAAGCGATTTGCGCTTCGGTTTGCACCAATAAGCTGACCCTGCATTACAGCTAACACAGCCAGCGTGCCGTGATTTTCCGAGAAAGTATCATCAATTTCTAAAAATCAATGGGGTCAGACTCGATTGATTGGATGGATGCTCACCCAAAGTAGGAGTCGAATCGAAGAGCATTCAATCGAGTCTGGCCCGTTGACTTAACTATCGCCTAATGAATCGTTTGACCTTGTTGCCTAAACTGAGTAATAAATTGTCTCAAACTCAAGTTATTAACAATATCTGGGCTATCTAAAATAGCATCAATGATTTGATTCGCTTCATCTACGTTACCATTTGCCTGTGCAATGAGGGCGCTTGCATAGTTGCCCGAGAAAGAAGCTCTATCTAAGCGTAAAGCGATTTGCGCTTCGGTTTGTGCTAATGGAAGCTGGCCTTGCATCACAGCCAATACAGCCAGCGTGCCATGATTTTCCGAGAAGGTATCATCAATTTCTAAGGCTTTCTTCACAGTTTGTTCAGCTTTTTGAAGATTACCTTGGCTGATGTAGCACCAGGCCAGTGCCTGGTATGTTCCCAAATGTTCTGGCATGTATTCAATTGCCGCATCAAAACTCTTCTCAGCTTCTGGGAGTTTATTTTGCATCATAAATGTCATGGCTTTTCCCAGCCATGCGCGGCCATTTTTTTGATTAAGCTCCAATGCTTGCTCGAAATGCTGTAATGCGCGTAGATCATCTTGCTTGCTTAATGCAGCAGTACCCATGCTGGTATGCGCAAGAGCGAAGTTAGGATTGGATTGTAGTGCTAGTGCAGCATGTGTTTCCGCAGAGGCAAAGTCATTTTCATCTATATACAGCGAAGATAATAATTCGTGCGATATCAAAGGGGTCAGACTCGATTGATTTTAAGCATTACGTTTGCTATTCTCAATGCTTTACCCTTGACTGTATATCGATGGCCCGTCTTCCTCGCTTTGTATTACCTGGACATCCGCAGCATGTGATTATTCGTGGCAATAACCGTGATCCTGTATTTATTGCCGATGAAGATTATCGCTATTTTCTTGAGAAACTGTCAGATGGCGCCAAAAGGCACCAGTGTGACATTCACGCCTATGTATTAATGACCAATCATGTGCATTTGCTAATCACCCCACACAAAGAAGATGGCCTATCCAAACTGATGCAAATGCTGGGCAGATATTATGTACAGTATTTCAATTATACCTATCAACGTACCGGTACATTGTGGGAAGGTCGATATAAAGCCAGCCTGATAGATAGTGAACAATACGCATTGATCTGCTATCGCTACATTGAGTTGAACCCGGTACGTGCCAATATGGTGAATCATCCTTCTGAGTATCCATGGAGCAGTTATCAGGCTAACGCCTTGGGGCAAATAGATAATTGTGTAACGCCACATGCAATGTATTGGGCATTGGGTTTGGAGGAAGCAGAGCGACAAGCGGCTTATCGAGGATTATTCTCAGGCCACTTGGATGAAATCACTTTAACCCAGCTTCGAGAGGCGACAAACAGGGCTTGGGTGTTGGGCAATGATTATTTCAAAGAGAGAATAAAGGCGCAGTTAAACCGTAGAGCCGATAAGCTTGCTAGGGGTGGAAATAGGAAGTCTGGTGACTTTATGAAAGCAAGGGCTAGGGATAATTCATAGCTTTCAATCGAGTCTGACCCCATTGATTCTTTATTCATAGCTTTCAATCGAGTCTGACCCCATTGATTCGCAAGGCCGTGCCAAGCTCAAAATTGGCATGATGAACTTGGTATATAACATGAAACGCTTGGTACAGTTAATCAAACGAGACAGGATAGGTGCGTCTGCTATGGCTTGAATTGGGAAAATAAACAGCAAATTGCGACAATCATCAGAAAATCTCAGTAAAAAAACAGCTGACTTTAGCAAAAAACAGCTGAATTAAAGATGAAAATCCTTTTTAAGAGAAGTGCTTCACAAAGTGAGTTTGAGCAAGCAATTTTTAGAGGTGCCCATAAGTAATATTGCTGAAAGAGAGACAAGCAAAGAGGTGGCCCCGTTTAGTTGGACAGAATCTTTGAAGTTTTAAGTGAAATATCTTGCGATTCTGTTTAAGCTGCCTTGGGTGTTGCGGGCAGGTGTTTAAAGTAAAACTCATCCGG
>NZ_JAVCAP010000028.1 GCF_030769565.1 Methylophilus aquaticus
TGATTGGTGCAGTGATGCGCAAGCTGGTGCATTTGATTTACGGGGTGATTAAATCAGGCAAACCTTTTGATGCGGAAATTCCTCTCAAGGGACTTGCAATTCAAGACGGTATCTGACGCTAAAGGTTTCCCTGGCTAGTTCGGATTAAACAGTTCGGCACTGGCGAGAATACCGTTAGCATCCAACCCACCTAATAAGAGAAGACTGCCATCAGGCAGTGCGGTTATGGTATGACTGTATCGCTTGTTTAATACCCGGCCAGTATCTACCCAGGTATTTGCAGCAGGGTTGTATATTTCCGCGCTAGAGGCTGTACCGCTTTTAACTACACCACCTTCTATTAGCACACGGCCATCCTGAAGCAAGCTGGCCGTATGTAAATGGCGTGCGGCTAGCAGTGGCGAAACACTTGACCATGTATTACGTTGGCTGTCATAGAGTTCGACGCTAGCAGTAGAATTGTTAGCTTCAAACCCGCCGGCCACTAAAACTTTGCCGTTGGGAAGAAGTGTGGCCGTGTGTGACCAGCGTGGTGTTTTCAATACGCCACTGGCCGACCAGCGATTATTTGCTGGGTCATAGAGCTCGACACTGACTAGACCACCAAACTCGCCTACCCCGGCTGATAGCAAAACTTTGCCATCATTCAACAATGTGGCGGTATGTAATTGCCGTGCAGTTTGCATTGGGGCAGCAGTGCTCCAACTCTCAGTGGCCGGATTGTAAATGACTGCACTATTCAGTACCTCGGTATCCTCATATTCCTGGTCATCCAGATAACCATCGCCACCGGCAATGAGCACTCTGCCATCACGTAAAAGAGTCGCTGTGTGATTGGCTCGCAAAGCCTCGCTCATTGGGCCCGCAGCAAACCAGGTATTGGCTGCGGGGTCGTAAACCTCTGCGTTGTTTCTGAATTCCGTTTTATCAACACCACCGGTAACTAGCAACTTACCGTTTTTGAGCAAGGTAGCGGTGTGATGGGAACGTGTAACTGTCATTGACTCGGCATCAGCCCACGTGTTTGTTTTAGGGTCGTAAATTTCGACATCTGCTGTTGCATCGCCGCCTTCAGTAATTCCACCTGCCACTAAAACTTTGCCATCTGGCAATAAAGTGGCGGTATGTCCTTGACGGGCAGTGGTCATGGGGGCCAGTTCAGTCAGGCCTTGTGCGTCTGCTTCACTAAAGCTAACCCACAAAGTTGTCATGACAATGATGGCCTTTAAAAAAGACATGTAGTTAGTGGAGGGAAGATATATGCTTGGATTCATAGTGTTATAAACCTTTGGATGAAAAAAGCGCCTAATGCAAAAATGGATAAACATTCTGCAATGTAAAGGTTGGGCGCGATGAGTGTAGTAAACAATACGCAGTTTGCAATCAGATGACATGCACGTACAAAAAATATCGGCTGCCTGTGTTTAAGAGGCAGCCGATATAAAAGCCAATCTTGTTATACGTTGTTTCTACGGCGGAGAAGTCCTACCAAGGCAAAGCCACTCAATAGAAAAGCATAGGTTTCAGGTTCTGGAACGCTGGTTACAGTCACTGCACTGGTTTGCAGGTTCGCTACCAGTGGCTCACCAAATGCATCACCCAAAGTAACATTGCTGAAACTCAGTGCGCTGTTACCTACACCGTTACCAACAAAATATAGTGTTGCTAGCGTAAACACATTGGCCTGTGCAGAAAGATCCCACAGCAAGGAAGTTTCAGACAGGTTAATGGCACCATTGCCCAAGTTTCCAGAACTGCTATCCGTGGCCTCAAATGTTGCCAACTGACCTAACTGGCTGCCTAGCGTATAGGAGGTGAAACCCAGCACTGAGGCATTAAAATTTATGTTGAAGTCAAATGCAGACAGGTCTTCAGTACTTTCAAGGCCAGCAATCTGTACGTCAACGCTAAAGGCATTACCTGCATTAACAGTGGTTGTTGAGGGAATGAGATTCAGCGTAACTGCTGCTGAAGCTGGCGTCACGAGCGAGGATAATGCTAATGACAGTATTACCGCCAGACTTTTTATTTGCATATTAAACATGGTGTTCTCCGATAATTAGAGTTTAAGATTATTGAGAGATGGCGCAATTTGTCAGACTGCAAATCAGTGCCAATTTACGTGTATCCAGAACAGTGATCTTGCCATCATTGTCGAAGTCGGCATCCGGAAACACATTGGCCTCCTTGTTTAAGTTCTGATTAACCAGTGCAAGGTCGCGACTATCAATGACACCGTCGTTATTAAGGTCGCCATCAAGACCTTGTGCGACTGCAAATTCACCACCACGGTTGACAACCGCCCACGCCGTACGTCTCACTGGGTCTACACCATAAGTGCCAAGGCCATAGCCCGCTTTCCAGGCGCCGACTACGAATTTTTTGTTGCCGCCAAAGTTTCTATTGGCAACTTTATCCCAGGTGCCGCTGTTTAATGGCTTTCCAACTATAGCCAATGAACCGCTAGAGTGATTGGCGTAGTTGAGTGATAAAACATAGGTATCAGCCTCTTCGCTGCCGATTGCATTTTCCATACCCCACAGTGTCAATACGTCGCTTTTGAGTTGTGTGGTGCTAGCGTTATTAACTTCTGATTGACTTGTCCAACCGGTGTTCACATCCTGAATAGCAACACGACCATCGTATAAAGTGGTTGAAATCGTATTGGTGCCTCCTAGAATGGCTAGTCGTGTACCGGCCCAACCTGTTCCTACCGGGCTGCTATCGGCAACGCTGGTGAAGGTTGCACCTGGCTGGATAATGAATTCTTTGCCATTCAGGCTATAACCGTAGCTTTCGCGTTTAGCAAAACTCAAGCTTGGTGTGGCTTTCAGGTCACAATCCTTACCCGCACCTAGTGAGCCGCCGCAACCATTGTCTGACGCATAGTGATCCACTGTTAGTCTGGGGCCATCTACTGTAAAAATGTAATAACCAATACTATTCAGCTCTTGTGCAATAGGCATTTCCTGACGGTTGCTGTTGTTATAGGTCTGGTCTTTGGAGGGAACTTTTGGGGTATAAAACTTATAGCTGTCTGAAGAGTGGATAATATTCTGTACCGAGAACAAGCCGTCAGGGCTTTTGACGATAGCTCGATGATGCATGTGATCATGCCCACCAAGGAAATAACGTGCATTATTTTGTGCCATTGCACCAATTAACATATTCCTTTCGTTAGGATTATTGGAGGGGTTGGCTCCCAATAAGTTATCGGTATGGTTCTGACCTATCAACTCTTTATGGGCAAACACAAAACCGTGACTGTCGACAGGCTTGTTGTCTAACCGTTGAGCCACCCAGCTGATCTGGTCTAAGGCCGCACTATTTGTGGAAGGAGTAGTACCTGAAGTGCGCGTGAACTGATCAATCGCGATAAAGCGTGTGTTACCGTAGTCAAAAGAATAAGTAAGCCCTGTCAGGCCAACTGGGCTAGTTGGGCTTGCATGATTGACCGCTCCCGCCACATTACTGCCAAGCCCCCTGGTTTGCGGGAAATTGCTTAAGAAACTGTTGCCTGCGGTTGCTGAAGGCTCGTGATTGCCTCGCACTGGATAAAAGCCAATACCGTTGTTATACAAAGTTTGTGCGGCAACGCCCCAAGTGTCAAGGCCCCCAGTGCTGCCATTGTCAGTCAAATCGCCTACTTGTACCACAAACTTAACTTGTGCTTCGATAAACTCTGGCAGTATCTGATTAATAATACCCAACGCAACCGTATTTGGATTGTTCGTTGCATCGTTTGTTGTCCATTGTGTATCTGCCATCACACCGAATTTGAATGCTTCGGCAAAAGCGTGAGGCACTGTAATACTGAAGCCAAGCGCAGCCAATAATAGCCCGTTTTTAAGCATGTATTTAGAATGCATGTTGAATACCTTTATGATGAGTGAAGAAGTTTTTTTATAAGAATCGAGGAAGTTAAAAGCGCTTTGCTCACAATTTCCGACTTACTATATCGAGAAATTGTGACCAGAATACTTGACGCACATAATCCGCTCAGTCTATGGATAAACGGTTACACCAATGTGTTGAGTGACGTTGGACGGTGGGTTAACAAACTAATGGCTAATAAAAAGAAAAAAGCCGCGATTAGCGGCTTTAGTTATATTCAAATGCAATTTTGCAAGATCAGTCCCCGAAGATTCTCATTTGGAGACACAGAAAATTAGCTTATTAATATTAATGAATTATGAATCGACCGTCTGATGCTATCAACTGACTGATCCCAAGGTCACAAAAGGTTTTAAATTGCGCCCGAATTATCTTTTGGGGTAATCAAAAAGTCGCAATGTGCGGCTTTGGTGAATGTTGAACCCGGTGTTTTTATTGTAGGTCGCACCGTGAACGAGTCAGCCCTACCGCGCTAATGATGCGTATACATTAATCCGCAATAAACCCTTTTTGGGATAACTTGCGTATAAAGTCATGGGTAAAGTAATTAAGCGGTGTTTTCGACCCCTCAAAATTAACGCCGACTAGCGTGTATTTTTCTTCAATCCCCTTTCCAATAATCATCGTGTCACCCCCTTGCTCATTTTTACCGTATTGCACTGCGTTATAAGCCAGTTTTAGATAAATAGTATTTTCAGAAGTGTTTTTGATATGGCTAATTCTGACCTGAATAAGTCCATCGACTCTTTTCTGCGCAAATTGTTGTGCTATAAAAGTGTTGGAATCAGTCCGAGAGTTTAAATTTATGGCCTGTTCAGCATCCGTGTGATGTTCCTGTTCAATCTCAGCCTCTAAATACTCTGTTAGCTTTTTAGAGGTCTCCAACCAAGTGGCTTTAACTTTTTGATCCTGAGGATCATCGTAGGTTGGATTAAAACCTTCACCCGCGAAAATCAGAATACCCAATTTGTTTTTATCTGGATTAGCTACATTCTCTGGGACTGATGCACACCCCGCCAATGTTAAGGCTGATATCACAAAAACCAATGTGAGTGACTTTAAAAAATTTTTCATAATTGGTTCTCTTTTTTAATATCTCATTTGGAGACACAGAAAATTAGCTTATTAATATTAATGAATTATGAATCGACCGTCTGATGCTATCAACTGACTGATCCCAAGGTCACAAAAGGTTTTAAATTGCGCCCGAATTATCTTTTGGGGTAATCAAAAAGTCGCACTTTGCGGCTTTGGTTATATTCAAATGCGATTTTGCAAGATCCGCCCCCGTAGATTCTGGCTTGTTGAACAGGACTGATGCCATAATATCCCATGGTTTCTGTTCATCATCCAATCTCAGCTTTACTCGCCTCCAATGCGGGCGATGTTTCTACATGGCTGGAAGCGGCAGCGAAGCGATTCTCGCCTTCCGAAGTTGAGTTGATCAGTCGCGCCTATGCGTTGGCAGTGCCGCTCTATTCTGGGCACTCAGCACTGACTGGCACGCCACTGCTGTTACATGCACTAGGTGCGGCGACTATCCTCATTGACATGAACATGGATGTCGAAACTATCACTGCCACGATATTGCATGCAGTGCCAGACTATCTCCCCGATTGGCGGGCAACCCTGGAAACCGATTTGGGCGCCAATATTGCGGACCTGGTAGAAGGCATTTCACGCATGGAACAAATCCAGGCGCTCAGCGAGACCGAGCGCCTGCATGGCACGGACCGCAAAAACGAATACCACACGCAACAAATAGAAAGTCTGCGCAAAATGCTGCTGGCCATGGTGCAGGACATCCGTGTGGTGTTGATCAAACTGGCAGAACGTACGCAAACCCTGCGCCATTTGTCAGGGGCTAGCCCGAGTCTGCAACAGCAGATTGCACAGGAAAGCCAGAGCCTCTTTGCGCCACTCGCCAACCGCCTTGGCGTGTGGCAAATCAAGTGGGAGCTGGAAGACCTCTCTTTGCGCTATCTGGAACCCCAGATCTACAAAGAAATCGCACGTAAGCTGGATGAGCGCCGCGTCGACAGAGAGCAATATATTATTGACGTGGTCGCAGAGCTGCAAAAAGAGTTGCTTGAAGCAGGTATAAAAGGCGAGGTCGCTGGCCGTCCCAAGCACATTTACAGCATCATCAAAAAGATGAAAAGCAAGCAGCTGGATTTTACCCAGCTGTATGATGTGCGTGCGGTGCGGGTGCTGGTGAACGATATCAAGGACTGCTATGCCGTGCTCGGGCTCATACACAACCTGTGGCAGCCCATCCCCGGTGAATTTGACGACTATATCGCGCGCCCCAAGAGCAACAATTATCGTTCGCTACATACCGCTGTCAGTGGGCCGCGTGGCCTGGCACTTGAGGTGCAGATCCGCACGTTTGAAATGCATCAGCACTCCGAATTGGGCGTCGCGGCTCATTGGCGCTACAAGGAGGGAGGCAAATCCGACGCCAAATTTGACGAAAAAATCGCCTGGCTACGCCAGATTCTGGCCTGGAAAGATGACGTCTCTGACAGTGGCGACCTGATTGAACAATTCAAGAGTGAACTGTTTCAGGACCGCGTCTATGTGCTCACGCCACTTGGTAAAGTCATCGACTTGCCCAAAGGCTCTACCCCGATCGATTTTGCTTATACGCTACACACCGATCTGGGGCACCGTACGCGTGGCGCCAAGATCAATGGCAGCATCGTGCCGCTCAACACCAAATTACAGAACGGCCAGCGCGTAGAAATCCTGACCTCAAAACATGGTTCGCCTAGCCGGGATTGGTTGAATGCTACGCTTGGTTATCTGCAAAGCGCTGGCGCCCGCGCCAAAGTCAGGCAATGGTTTAAATACCAGCATTTTGATGAAAATGTTGCCCAGGGTCGGGTGAAACTGGATCGTGAGCTACATCGGGCCGGCATCGGTGCCATCAATCATGAAAAAATCGCACAGAAACTGCACTTCCAGAAACTGGAAGATTTTCTGGCTGCCATTGGGCGCGGGGATGTCAGTGAACATCAAATCTCGCTCGCGATCCAGGAAGATGCTGCGCCCAAGACAGAAGGTGCACCGATAACACGCCCTCCCAGACGGAGCACAGCGCTGCAGTCCCGGGCGGGGATCGTGATTGAAGGGGTTGGCAACTTGCAGACAGGGTTTGCCAAATGCTGCAAACCATTACCGCCGGATGCAATTATTGGCTACTTGACGCGCGATCACGGGGTCACTATCCATCGCAGCACATGTAGCTTCATAGCACGCTTACCAGAGGCGCGGCGCAACCGTGTGCTAGCTGCGCAGTGGGGCAGCTACGAGAATTTCAGCGGAAATGTGGATATTGAAGTGGAGGCCCATGATCGCCAGGGCTTGCTCCGGGATATCAGTGATCTATTTGCACGGGAAAAGATCAACGCCACCAAGGCCAACACCATCAGCAGGCACAACCTGGCGCTGATGCAGTTTTCGATTGAGGTGACAAACCTTGAACAACTCAGCCATCTACTGACACTGATTCAGCAAGTGCCGAGCGTCATTTCGGCACAGAGACGTTATTAGTGGGCTTCCCACACGTTTGAGATTTATTTTCAGGACACTTTATTCAAAGTTGGTTTTCATTTTACGCCCGTCCATTATTCCATCTGCATTTAAAGCAATCGCTGTCAGGACAGGGCTTATTTCAAGCAGGTATAGTTTGCCTCCAGCTAAAGGAGAAAGACTAGAAATGTCTAAAGCAAGTGAATACGCGGCTAAGTTCAACAAGGTTTTCGATTTTATCGACAGCCATTTAGATGATGAATTGACATTGGAAATGTTGAGCCAGGTCGCCCACTTTTCAAAATTTCACTTTCACAGGCAATTTTCTGAATATGCGGGAATGAGTGTTTTTAAATATGTGCAACTCATGCGTCTCAAAAGAGCCTCTTATCGCTTAGTGTTTAATCCACTAGAAAAAGTGGTTGATATTGCATTGGATGCCCGCTTTGAAAACCCTGAGTCGTTCTCCCGCGCGTTCAAAAGTACCTTTGGACAAACGCCCTCTGAGTTTCGTAAAAGACCAGCATGGCAACCCTGGAATGAGCATTACTCATTCCCCACCCGAGAAAGGACCCATAAAATGGAAGTTAACGTTGTCAATTTCACCGAAACGAAAATAGCCTCATTGCAACATCTAGGCCCTACCGCACTGCTCAATGATACCGTCAGCAAGTTTATCGAGTGGCGCAAAGTAAGCAGAATGTCCCCAGTAAAAAGTAGCCATACCTTCGGCATTGTTCACGACAATCCTGATACCACTGCACCGGAAGCGTTTCGTTTTGACATTTGCGGCTCAGTCAGCAAGGAGATCCCAGAGAATGCGCAAGGCGTGACCAATAGCGTTATCCCGGCAGGTCGCTGCGCTGTGGTACGTCACGTTGGCTCACATGACAGAATTGCCGAAAGTATTTATCCGCTATACCGCGAATGGTTACCCAATAGCGGTGAAAGTTTGCGCGATTTCCCTTTATATTTTCACTATCTAAACCTGATGCCGGAAACGCCAGAGCATGAATTACAAACCGATATTTATTTGCCCTTGCTTTAATCACTAAACACACTCAAATCGCCTATGCTTTAATAGCCATCCCATCAAGGCATAGG
This sequence comes from Methylophilus aquaticus, assembly GCF_030769565.1. Lineage (GTDB taxonomy): Bacteria > Pseudomonadota > Gammaproteobacteria > Burkholderiales > Methylophilaceae > Methylophilus > Methylophilus aquaticus. The sequence continues at coordinate 8,533 of NZ_JAVCAP010000028.1, forward strand.
CATTCCAGAGGTCTAGCATTACGACTTTTTTCAATGTTCGCACAGCGCAAATAGACATGGAAAACCCCAATTACATCGCTTACATACCCCATTCATTAATTCCAGCAACAACAAAAGGTCTTCGTCACAAAGGTAAATAAAACCTCCCCCAAGGAAGTAACGTGATATAAACCGCCTTCAAATTCTATGCGTGATGGTCTATCCATGAATGACATTAACCATGGAAATGTCGTAATGCAAGACCTCGTATCATGTCATTGCTGAACAAAAATCTCCGACAAGCCTTACACTATTGCCTGTGATTGAGTCAGCTGAGTCGAGTGACATCGGCTAGACTTTAGGCCAATAATATC
>NZ_JAVCAP010000029.1 GCF_030769565.1 Methylophilus aquaticus
GTATCTATCACTGTGCAACTGATTGCACCAATCGCGATGGAAGATGGTCTGCGTTTCGCGATTCGTGAAGGTGGTCGTACCGTTGGTGCTGGCGTTGTTGCCAAAATCATCGAGTAACTAAATTTGTTCACAAAAGCTGCACAACAACCCGTGCAGCTTTTGTAGTAAGTGAGTACAGGCCAATAGCTCAATTGGTAGAGTATCGGTCTCCAAAACCGAGGGTTGGGGGTTCGAGACCCTCTTGGCCTGCCAAACACCCGGAATAGTCTGTGGTGTTCATCATAAAGTTAAGTATATGATCGATAAAATCAAACTGGCTTTGTCCCTGTTGTTGCTAGCTTTGGGGATAGCCGGTTTTTATCTTTTTGAAGATAAAGCAATGGTAGTCAGAATACTTGCCATATTGGCAGGTATCGTCGCGTCTGTAGCAGTGGCGTGGACCACTGCCCAAGGCAAGGAAGCGCTGGGATTCGTCAATGAGTCCATCGCTGAAGCCAAGCGTGTGGTTTGGCCTACCCGGCAAGAAACGATTCAAACGACTTTTGCGGTAATGGTGTTGGTGATCATTATGGCGATATTTTTGGCATTGGTGGACGTGAGTTTCGCCTATATGGTGCAGTTGATTATGGGTCGAGGTGCTTAATGACGATGCGTTGGTATGCAGTACAAGCGTTTTCCGGAATGGAAAAATCCGTTAAAGCCGGTTTGGAAGAGCGTATTGTAAGGTCTGGTTTGCAGGATCAGTTTGGGGATATTTTGGTGCCTGTTGAAGAGGTTATTGAAATGAAGTCTGGCCAGAAAACCATTTCAGAGCGTCGCTTGTATCCAGGGTATGTTCTGGTGCAAATGCAAATGACCGATGAAAGCTGGCATCTGGTAAAAAGTACACCGCGCGTGACTTCTTTTATCGGTGGTACGGCGCAGCGCCCAACCCCGATCAAGGATAAAGAAGTCGAGATTATTCTGCGTCGTATGGATGACAGCAAGTCTAATCCAACCCAGAAAATGACCTTTGAAAAAGGTGAAAGCGTACGCGTCATCGACGGGCCATTCAAAGATTTTTCCGGCAATGTTGAAGAAGTTAATTACGATAAGAACAAGTTGCGCGTCTCAGTCGTTATTTTTGGCCGTGCAACACCGGTCGAGCTTGACTTTGCGCAGGTTGAAAAAGAAGTCTAGTTTAAAAATAGTTCAGTTAAAAAGCTTTAGTAGTAGTTTTTATCAACGGGGAGCTCTGCCAAGAGCGCTATTACCCATTTTAGGAGTCAAAAATGGCAAAGAAAGTCATTGGCTACATCAAGCTGCAGATCCCTGCAGGTAAAGCCAACCCAAGCCCACCCGTCGGTCCAGCACTGGGTCAACGTGGTTTGAATATCATGGAATTCTGTAAAGCGTTCAATGCTGCAACACAGGGCATGGAGCCAGGTCTGCCAGTGCCAGTTGTGATCACTGCATTTGCTGACAAGAGCTTTACCTTCATTATGAAGACGCCTCCAGCGACTGTTTTGATCAAAAAAGCAGCGAAACTGGAAAAAGGTTCACCACGTCCACATACAGACAAAGTAGGCAAGATTACACGCGCACAAGCTGAAGAAATTGCTAAAACCAAAATGCCTGACCTGACTGCGGCAGACATGGATGCTGCTGTACGTACCATCGCTGGTAGCGCACGCAGTATGGGTATTGAAGTGGAGGGTGTATAACATGGCCAAGAGAATTAATGCGTTGCGTGCCAAAATTGACCGCAACAAGCTGTACCCTGTTTCTGAAGCATTGACGATGGTTAAAGAGGGCGCAACTGCCAAGTTTAACGAGTCTGTAGATGCCGTGGTAAATCTGGGTATCGATGCACGTAAATCTGATCAGCTGGTGCGTGGCGCCATCGTATTGCCTAACGGTACCGGTAAGTCTGTCCGCGTGGCTGTGTTCGCACAAGGTGCACAAGCTGAAGCGGCTAAAGCAGCAGGTGCTGATATTGTTGGTTTTGAAGATCTGGCCGAACAAGTCAAAGGTGGTATGCTGGATTTTGACGTGGCGATTGCCACTCCAGATGCAATGCGTATCGTCGGTGCTCTGGGTCAGGTGTTGGGTCCACGTGGTTTGATGCCAAACCCGAAAGTGGGCACTGTGACACCTGATGCTGCGACTGCCGTTAAAAATGCGAAAGCTGGTCAAGTACAGTATCGTACTGACAAAGGTGGTATTGTACATTGCACCATTGGCCGTGCTTCTTTCACCGTTGAGCAATTGCAAGGTAACTTGTCTGCTTTGCTGGAAGCATTGAACAAAGCCAAGCCAACCAGCTCTAAAGGTGTCTACCTGAAAAAACTGTCCGTATCCAGCACCATGGGTCCTGGCGTACGTGTAGATCAAGCATCAGTAGCTGCATAAGAATCAAGTCCCGGTCCATGTCTTGGGCCGGGCAATTACTTTGGGCTTGAGTCTTCTTTAGGATGGCTCAAGAGCATCAAAGACCGTTGGCGTGTTTCACTTAATGAGAATGGTTGGGCAAATGGGTGAGAGATCCTCTGTTTGTCAAACGATTCAAACCAACGCAGATGGCGACCCCGACACAGGATATATCCAAGCCCTGAATAAGGACGCCGTGAGTGGCCCGATATTTCATCGGGCTTTCATTAACGGAAGGAGAACAGACCTTGAGTCTTAATCTTACAGAGAAAAAAGAAGTCGTTGCAGAGGTAGGCGCCCAAGTGGCGAATGCACAGGCAATCGTACTTGCTGAGTATCGTGGTATCGGCGTAGCCAATATGACGAAACTGCGTGCAGATGCACGTAATGCAGGTGTGTATTTGCGTGTGTTGAAAAATACCCTGGTGCGTCGTGCAGTAGAAGGTACGCCTTTTGCAGCATTGGCTGACGACATGGTTGGTCCATTGGTATACGGCATTTCTGCTGATCCGGTGGCTGCTGCCAAAATCATGAACAACTTTGCAAAAAGCAATGACGTGTTTGTGATTAAAGCAGGTGCGATGCCTAACGAGCGTCTTGATGTGGCTGGTGTGCAAGCACTGGCATCTACATTAAGCCGTGAGGAATTGTTGTCTAAATTCGCTGGTACGCTTAACGAAGTTCCAACCAAGTTTGCACGTGCGATCGCCGCAATTCGCGACGCAAAAGAAGCAGCGTAACTTTTTATTACTTTCAAAATTTAGGAATTTATTATCATGGCAATTTCAAATGCTGACATTTTAGATGCAATCGGTGGGATGACTGTTTTAGAGTTGACTGCTTTCATCAAAGAAATCGAAGAAAAATTTGGCGTATCTGCTGCTGCTGTTGCAGTGGCTGCTGGTGCCGGTGCTGCTGCTCCAGCAGCAGCAGCTGAGCAAACTGAGTTCAACGTTATCTTGAATAGCGCTGGCGACAACAAAGTTAGCGTCATTAAAGCGGTTCGTGAATTGACTGGTCTGGGCTTGAAAGAAGCTAAAGACGTAGTGGATGGCGCACCTAAAGCTGTTAAAGAAGGCGTAAGCAAAGCTGACGCTGAAGCAGCTGTTAAAAAATTGATCGAAGCGGGCGCAACTGCAGAGATGAAATAATTCACTTTTGTGAATCTGGCTGGGCTGACGGGAGACCGTCGGCCTTCGCCATTTTTGGCATTGCAAACTTTAAAAAATTTGTAACTGCCTGAAAAGTGTAGTGGTATGTAGTCTTATGGTCATTTGCACTTAATGTAAGTGGCTGTTTTTAAACGAAGTTAGATGTCAAAACATTGCAGTGGATGAAAAGTGTTTTGTCTTCTACCCTCAAAAAATTTCAGGAGACGCTATGAGCTATTCCTTTACCGAAAAGAAACGCATCCGCAAAAGTTTTGCAAAGCGTGAGAGCGTTCAAGAGGTGCCCTATCTGCTGGCCATGCAGTTGGAATCTTACAAATCATTCCTGCAAGAAGATGTGCCTGCAGACCAACGTAATAACGCTGGTTTGGAATCAACCTTTCGTTCAGTATTCCCTATCGTCAGCCATTCGGAAAATGCCCGTCTGGATTATGTCAGCTATCAGCTGGGTGCCGAGCCATTTGATGTGAAAGAGTGCCAGCAGCGCGGCTTGACCTATGCTGTGCCATTGCGCGTAAAAGTGCGTTTGACGATCATGGATCGCGAAGCGTCCAAACCGACCGTCAAAGAAGTGAAAGAACAAGAAGTTTACATGGGTGAATTGCCGCTCATGACTGAAAACGGTTCGTTCATCATTAACGGTACCGAGCGTGTGATTGTGTCCCAATTGCATCGCAGCCCGGGTGTGTTCTTTGAGCATGACCGAGGCAAAACACACAGCTCCGGTAAGTTGCTGTTCTCTGCACGTATTATTCCTTACCGTGGTTCCTGGTTGGATTTCGAATTTGACCCAAAAGACTACCTGTATTTCCGGGTTGACCGTCGTCGCAAGATGCCTGTCACCATACTGCTTAAGGCATTGGGATATACACCAGAACAAATTCTAGAAATATTCCACGACACCGACACTTTCCATTTGGGTCCCAAGGGCGTGGAATTTGAGTTGGTTGCCGATCGCCTGCGTGGTGAGGTGGCAAAATTTGATATCACGGACAAAGAGGGCAATGTGCTCGTTGCAAAAGACAAGCGCATTACGGTCAAGCATATCCGCGATATTGAAAAAGCTGGCGTTAAAACCATGGCGGTGCCAACTGACTTTGTCATGGGGCGTGCTGTAGCACGAAACATCATCGACACTGAAACAGGTGAGCTGATTGCCAATGCCAATGATGAAATTACTCCCGCTTTGCTGGAAAAGCTGATCGCTGCGAAAATCAGTGAAGTAGATACGATCTACACTAACGATCTGGATCACGGTAACTTTATCTCGCAAACATTGCGCTCAGACGAGGTGCCTGACCAGTATAGCGCACGCGTTGCAATTTATCGCATGATGCGTCCAGGCGAACCACCAACTGAAGATGCGGTGGAAGCTTTGTTTAATGGCCTGTTCTTCTCGGAAGATCGTTACGATCTGTCTGTGGTAGGTCGTATGAAATTTAACCGTCGTGCCTATCCAAGCAAACTGGAAGACCGCGCTGCACACTGGATTCGTCGTTTCTACGAAAATGTAGGGCCGCAAGGCGATACTGGCGCCAATGTCTTGTCAAATCAGGATATTTTGGCGGTGATTGGTGTATTGATTGAGTTGCGCAATGGTCGCGGTGAGATTGATGATATTGACCATCTGGGCAATCGTCGTATCCGTTCCGTCGGTGAATTGGCTGAAAATCAGTTCCGTGCAGGCTTGGTGCGTGTTGAGCGTGCAGTTAAAGAGCGTCTGTCACAAGCAGAATCAGAAAACCTGATGCCGCACGACCTGATTAATGCGAAACCCGTTTCAAGTGCCATCCGTGAGTTCTTTGGTTCCAGTCAGCTGTCACAGTTTATGGACCAGACTAATCCGCTGTCAGAGATTACGCACAAGCGTCGTATCTCCGCCTTGGGCCCAGGCGGTTTGACCCGTGAACGTGCCGGTTTTGAGGTGCGTGACGTACATACGACCCATTATGGCCGTGTGTGTCCAATTGAAACACCGGAAGGTCCCAACATTGGTTTGATTAACTCATTGGCGCTGTATGCGCGTACCAATGAGTATGGTTTCCTTGAAACACCCTACCGTCTGGTAGAGGGTGACAAGGTTTCTGACAGGATTGATTACTTGTCTGCCATCGAAGAGAGCCAGTATGTCATTGCGCAGGCCAACACCGATGTGGGTAAGGATGGTGGCTTTACTGAAGATTTGGTATCTGCCCGCTTCCATAATGAATTTACCATGACGCAGCCAGAGCGCGTACAGTACATGGATGTGGCGCCTGGTCAGATTGTGTCGGTTGCGGCCTCTCTGATTCCCTTCCTCGAACACGATGACGCGAACCGCGCATTGATGGGTGCCAACATGCAACGTCAGGCTGTGCCTTGCCTGCGTGCTGAAAAAGCCGTGGTAGGTACTGGTATCGAACGTACCGTGGCTGTTGACTCGGGCACGGTCGTTACTGCCCGTCGTGGTGGTATTGTCGATTATGTTGATTCTGGCCGTATTGTGATTCGTGTGCATGACGTTGAAGCATTGGCGGGTGAAGTCGGTGTGGATATCTACAACCTCACCAAATACACGCGCTCTAACCAGAATACCAATATCAACCAGCGTCCGCTGGTAAAAGTTGGGGATGTGATTGCGCGTGGTGATGTGGTGGCCGATGGTGCTTCGACCGATATGGGCGAACTGGCACTTGGCCAGAACATGCTGGTGGGCTTTATGCCATGGAACGGCTACAACTACGAAGACTCGATTTTGATCTCCGAGCGCGTGGTGGCTGATGACCGTTATACGTCTATCCATATTGAAGAGCTGTCAGTGGTTGCCCGTGACACCAAACTGGGCCCTGAAGAGATTACCCGCGATATTTCCAACCTGTCCGAGCGTATGCTGGGCCGTCTGGATGACTCCGGTATTATCTACATCGGTGCTGAAGTGGAAGCTGGTGACGTACTGGTGGGTAAAGTGACACCAAAAGGTGAAACAACTTTGACGCCGGAAGAAAAATTGTTGCGTGCAATTTTCGGTGAAAAAGCATCCGATGTGAAAGACACCTCGCTGCGTGTGCCATCAGGCATGACCGGTACCGTGATTGATGTGCAAGTCTTTACCCGTGAGGGTATCGATCGTGATGATCGCGCGCAACAAATTATTGATGACCAGTTGTCACATTACAAGAAAGATCTGGGCGACCAGATGCGTATTGTAGAAGACGATACGTTTGGCCGTATCAGCCGCCTGCTGGCTGGTAAAGTGGCGACTGGTGGTCCTAACAAGCTGAAAAAAGGCGATACGCTGACTCAGGAGTACCTGGAAAGCGTGGGTCGTTATGACTGGTTCGATATTCGCTTGAGCGACGAAGAAGCAGCACGTCAACTGGAGCAACTGAAAGACAGTCTGAGCCAGGCACGCGTTGAATTTGACAACAAGTTCGAAGAGAAAAAGCGTAAACTGACCCAAGGCGACGAGTTGCCACCTGGCGTACAGAAGATGGTCAAAGTCTATCTGGCTGTGAAACGCCGTATCCAGCCTGGTGACAAAATGGCCGGCCGTCACGGTAACAAGGGTGTGATCTCAAAAATCTGTCCCGTTGAAGATATGCCACACATGGCTGACGGTACGCCGTTAGACATCGTACTGAACCCGCTGGGCGTGCCTTCACGGATGAACATTGGTCAGATTCTGGAAACCCACTTGGGCTGGGCAGCTAAAGGTCTGGGTAAACGCCTGGGCGATATGTTGCAGGCTGAGGCTAAAGTCGCAGAAATCCGCGCTTTCCTAGACAAGATCTACAACAGCAGCACTGGCAAGAAAGAAGACATTGCTGGCCTGACTGACGTCGAAGTGATCGATTTGGCAACCAACCTGAAACACGGCGTGCCATTTGCAACGCCAGTGTTTGACGGTGCTGCTGAGTCAGACATTCGTGCCATGCTGGATCTGGCGTTCCCGGATGACGACGAGCACACCAAGAAATTGCAGTTCCACGCAGGTAAAACACAGGTCAAACTGTTTGACGGCCGCACTGGCGATGCTTTTGAGCGTCCAGTCACCGTTGGTTACATGCACGTACTGAAGCTGCACCACTTGGTCGACGACAAGATGCATGCACGTTCTACCGGTCCTTACAGCCTGGTGACACAACAGCCGTTAGGTGGTAAAGCCCAGTTCGGTGGTCAGCGCTTCGGTGAGATGGAAGTTTGGGCACTGGAAGCGTATGGTGCGTCATACACCTTGCAAGAGATGTTGACAGTGAAATCAGATGACGTGAATGGCCGTACCAAAGTGTACGAAAACATCGTCAAAGGTGAGCACAAAATTGATGCGGGTATGCCTGAATCATTCAACGTGTTAGTGAAAGAAATCCGTTCACTGGCCATTGATATTGATTTGGACCGTAACTAAGCCCCGCCATTAAGGAGAGTCTCTATGAAAGCGTTATTAGATTTATTTAAACAGGTTACGCAAGAAGAAGAGTTCGACGCGATCAAGATCGCGCTGGCTTCACCTGAAAAAATCCGTTCATGGTCCTATGGCGAAGTGAAAAAGCCAGAAACCATTAACTACCGTACCTTCAAACCAGAGCGGGACGGTCTGTTCTGCTCCAAGATCTTTGGCCCGATCAAGGATTACGAGTGCTTGTGCGGTAAATACAAGCGTTTGAAACACCGTGGTGTCATTTGTGAAAAATGTGGCGTTGAAGTCACACTGAGCAAAGTACGTCGTGAGCGTATGGGCCACATTGAACTGGCTTCACCCGTGGCACACATCTGGTTCCTGAAATCCTTGCCTAGCCGCTTGGGTATGGTGCTGGATATCGCATTGCGAGACATTGAACGCGTGCTGTACTTTGAAGCATTCATCGTGATCGACCCAGGTATGACGCCGCTGACCCGTGGTCAGTTGCTGACTGAGGATGACTACATTGCCAAGGTTGAAGAGTTCGGTGATGAGTTCAATGCGGTCATGGGTGCCGAAGCGATTCGCGAATTGCTGCGTACCATGGGCATTGACCGTGAAATTGAAACGCTGCGCAGCGAATTGTCTGCAACCAGCTCAGAAGCCAAGATCAAGAAAATCGCCAAGCGTCTGAAAGTGCTGGAAGCTTTCCAGAAATCCGGCATCAAGCCAGAGTGGATGATTCTGGAAATCTTGCCAGTCTTGCCACCAGAATTGCGTCCATTGGTACCTTTGGACGGTGGCCGTTTTGCCACTTCTGACCTGAACGACTTGTATCGTCGCGTGATTAACCGTAACAATCGCCTGAAGCGTTTGTTAGAGTTAAAAGCACCTGAAATCATTGTACGTAACGAAAAACGTATGTTGCAGGAAGCGGTAGACTCACTGCTGGATAACGGCCGTCGCGGTAAGGTGATGACCGGTGCTAACAAGCGTCCGCTGAAGTCACTGGCTGACATGATCAAAGGTAAGGGCGGTCGTTTCCGTCAGAACTTGCTGGGCAAGCGCGTCGACTACTCCGGTCGTTCCGTGATTGTGGTGGGTCCACAATTGAAACTGCACCAGTGCGGTTTGCCTAAGAAAATGGCACTGGAATTGTTCAAACCATTTATCTTCCACAAACTGGAAGTATTAGGCTTGGCAACCACCATCAAAGCAGCGAAGAAGAAAGTGGAGGAGGAAGGACCAGAAGTTTGGGATATCCTTGAAGACGTGATTCGTGAGCATCCGGTACTGTTGAACCGTGCACCTACATTGCACCGTTTGGGTATCCAGGCCTTTGAACCAGTGCTGATCGAAGGGAAAGCCATACAATTGCACCCATTGGTATGTTCTGCCTTTAACGCCGACTTTGACGGTGACCAGATGGCGGTACACGTCCCATTGAGTCTGGAAGCACAAATGGAAGCACGCACTTTGATGCTGGCGTCCAACAACGTGTTGTCTCCAGCCAACGGCGAGCCAATTATTGTCCCTTCACAGGATATCGTATTGGGCCTGTACTACATGACGCGTGAAAAAGTAGCTGCGCGTGGTGAAGGCATGATCTTTAGTGATATCAAAGAGGTGCAGCGTGTTTATGACCAGGGTCTGATTGATCTGCATGCCAAAGTGACCGTGCGTATTAAAGAATACGAGATGGATGTGGCTGGTCAGAAAACCGAGAAAATCAACCGTTATGAAACGACAGTTGGTCGTGCCCTGTTGTCAGAAATATTGCCACCTGGCTTGCCATACAGCTATATCGACAAGGCATTGAAGAAAAAAGAAATTTCACGTTTGATTAACGCGAGCTTCCGTAAAGTCGGTATACGCGAAACCGTGATCTTTGCTGATAAATTGATGTACACCGGTTACTCCTATGCGACCAAAGCGGGTATCTCTATCAGCATCAATGACATGTTGGTGCCGCCAGAGAAAGCGCAATTGATTGCGGCAGCTGATGCTGAAGTGAAAGAAATCGAAGATCAATACGTTTCCGGTCTGGTTACGCAGGGTGAGCGTTACAACAAGGTGGTGGATATCTGGGGTCGTGCAGGTGACAAAGTGGCGGATGCCATGATGAAACAACTGCGTGAAGAAGATGTGAAAGACGCTACAGGTAATGTGGTTATGAAAGACGGTAAGGCTGTACGTCAGGAGTCGTTTAACGCGATTTACATGATGGCGGACTCAGGTGCGCGGGGTTCTGCGGCGCAGGTGCGTCAGCTGGCTGGTATGCGTGGCCTGATGGCGAAACCGGATGGCTCCATTATTGAAACGCCGATTAAAGCGAACTTCCGTGATGGCCTGAACGTATTGCAGTACTTTATTTCTACCCACGGTGCACGTAAGGGCTTGGCCGATACGGCATTGAAAACAGCCAACTCGGGTTACCTGACCCGTCGTCTGGTTGATGTGACGCAAGATCTGGTGGTGACTGAAATTGATTGCGGCACCGTTGAAGGGTTGGTCACCAAGGCATTGGTTAAAGGCGGTGAAGTGGTTGAGCCGTTACATGACCGTATTCTGGGTCGCACAGCAGCACTCGATGTGCTGCACCCGGAAACACAAGAGGTTATCTATCCTGCTGGTACGCTGTTAGGTGAGGACGAAGTTGAAAAAATCGATGCCCTGGGCATTGATGAAGTCAAAGTACGTACCGCACTGACCTGCGATACCCGCTACGGTATTTGTGCCAAGTGTTATGGCCGTGACCTGGGTCGCGGCAAGCTGATCAGTATCGGTGAATCCGTCGGTGTGATTGCTGCGCAATCCATTGGTGAGCCTGGTACCCAGCTGACCATGCGTACATTCCACATCGGTGGTGCAGTATCACGTGCAGCTTCTGTATCACAAGTTGAAAGTAAGTCTAACGGTAGCGCAGGTTTTACTTCAACCATGCGTTATGTGACCAACTCTCGCGGTGAGCAAATTGTGATTTCACGTAATGGTGAAGTGGTTATTTCTGATGACAATGGCCGTGAGCGTGAGCGCCATAAAGTCCCTTACGGTGCAACATTGACCGTCAGCGATGGCAAGACTGTCAAAGCTGGCCAGGCATTGGCCACATGGGATCCGCATACGCGTCCGATTATTACCGAGTATGCAGGCCGCATCAAGTTTGAAAACGTTGAAGAAGGTGTGACGGTTGCGAAGCAGGTGGATGAAGTCACTGGCTTGTCCTCGCTGGTGGTGATTGATCCAAAACAGCGTGCAGGTTCAACCAAAGGACTGCGTCCTCAAGTGAAACTGCTGGATGCCAATGGTGTTGAAGTAAAGATTACCGGAACTGAAACACCAGTGAACGTGACCTTCCAGCTGGGTTGCATCATTACCGTTAAAGATGGTCAGGAAGTGGGTGTGGGTGAAGTATTGGCCCGTATACCGCAAGAGTCCTCCAAAACGCGTGATATTACCGGTGGTCTGCCAAGGGTAGCCGAACTGTTCGAAGCGCGTTCACCGAAAGATGCCGGTATGCTGGCAGAGGTCACAGGTACAGTTTCGTTTGGTAAAGATACCAAAGGCAAACAACGGCTGGTGATTACCGATCTGGATGGTATCACCAGTGAGTTCCTGATTGCCAAGGATAAGCACGTGACAGCCCATGATGGCCAAGTGGTCACCAAGGGTGAAACTATTGTGGACGGCCCAGCTGATCCGCAAGATATCCTGCGATTGCAAGGTCGTGAAGCATTGGCCCGTTACATTATTGACGAAGTGCAGGACGTATACCGCTTGCAGGGCGTGAAGATTAACGACAAGCATATTGAAGTGATTGTGCGTCAGATGCTGCGTCGTGTGCGTGTAACGGATGCAGGTGAAACTGGTTTCATTCAAGGTGAGCAGGTGGAACGTGCGGATCTGTTGACAGAAAACGAACGCGTGATTGCTGATAACAAGCGTCCGGCGACGTTTGAGTATGTGTTGCTAGGCATTACTAAAGCCTCACTGTCGACTGACTCGTTCATCTCGGCAGCTTCCTTCCAGGAAACGACCCGTGTCTTGACCGAGGCGGCGATTTTGGGCAAGCGCGATGATTTACGCGGCTTGAAAGAAAACGTGATCGTGGGTCGATTAATCCCGGCCGGCACTGGTTTGGCTTATCATGAGTCCCGTAAAAAGGCGGCTTTAAATGCGTTGACACCTGATGTTGCCACGCCTTCAGAGGCGATGCTGGCGGCAGAAGCTATGTTTGCACCAGAAGAAGTTGTGGAAGAAACAGCAGCAGATGACACTGCTGCAGAGTAATTTCAGCCAGGTTTAGTCCCCAGAGCAAGGGGTGTCAAGTATGAATAATGCTTGACACCCCTTGACTCTATTACTAAAATGCTGAGTTTTTCAGAATAGCCTTATTGTTTCAATAAGGCATTATTATTGATAGCTAGCCTATCCAGGGTATTCCTGACTCTGGTGAAGGCTTTTTAAGTAGAGGTTAAGGCAATGCCAACCATTAATCAGTTAGTACGTAAACCACGCGTTAAAGTGGTAACCAAGAGCAAGGTTCCAGCCCTGGAAGCTTGCCCGCAGAAGCGTGGTGTGTGCACCCGTGTATATACGACAACACCAAAAAAACCAAACTCCGCCTTGCGTAAGGTGGCTAAAGTGCGCCTGACCAACGGTTACGAAGTGATTAGCTACATTGGCGGTGAAGGCCACAACTTGCAGGAGCACTCGGTGGTGTTGCTGCGCGGCGGTCGTGTAAAAGACTTGCCGGGTGTGCGTTACCACATGGTGCGCGGTAGCTTGGATACGGCTGGCGTGAAAGACCGTAAGCAGTCACGTTCCAAGTACGGTGCGAAGCGTCCTAAAGAAGCTAAAGCTTAATTTATTAAGTAGCAACGGATAATTTATCCATTTTTATAGCGGCTGAAATGCCTTGCGAGTGTCATTGCTAGCAAAAATTTAATTGAAAAGAGAATCGTATGCCAAGACGTAGAGAAGTCCCCAAACGTGTAATCTTGCCGGATCCAAAATTTGGTAGCCAGGAAGTATCCAAGTTTGTAAATGTGTTGATGACAGGCGGTAAAAAGTCTGTTGCTGAACGCATCATTTACGGTGCCTTTGACCAGGTGGCCAGCAAGAGCGGTAAGGATCCGCTGGAGTTATTCACAACAGCGTTGAATAATCTGCGTCCTGTAGTTGAAGTGAAGAGTCGCCGTGTCGGTGGTGCTAACTACCAGGTGCCTGTTGAGGTGCGTCCAAGCCGTCGTAGTGCGTTGGCAATGCGCTGGTTGCGTGATGCCGCGCGTAAGCGGGGCGAAAAATCCATGGGTCTGCGTTTGGCGGCTGAGCTGATTGAAGCGTCTGAGGGCCGTGGTTCTGCAATGAAGAAGCGTGAGGAAGTTCACCGTATGGCAGAGGCAAACAAAGCCTTCTCACACTTCCGTTTTTAATTAAACGACCTCGTTCTTTAATAATTAGTTGAATTGATAGCAAAGGTAAAGCATCGTGGCACGTAAAACCCCTATTGAACGCTACCGTAATATTGGTATTTCTGCGCATATTGACGCAGGTAAAACAACCACTACAGAACGTATTTTGTTCTACACCGGTGTGAATCACAAAATTGGTGAGGTGCACGATGGTGCGGCTACCATGGACTGGATGGAGCAAGAGCAAGAGCGTGGTATTACCATTACTTCTGCGGCAACTACCTGTTTTTGGAAGGGGATGGATCTTTCCTTACCTGAGCATCGATTCAACATTATTGATACCCCGGGGCACGTGGATTTTACCATTGAGGTAGAGCGCTCCATGCGCGTGCTCGATGGTGCTTGCATGGTGTACTGTGCAGTGGGTGGTGTACAGCCGCAATCTGAAACTGTATGGCGTCAGGCCAATAAATACAAAGTGCCGCGTCTCGCCTTTGTGAATAAAATGGACCGTTCCGGTGCAGATTTCTTCAAAGTTGTAGAGCAAATGAGAACGCGCTTGCGCGCGACTCCTGTGCCAGTTGTAATTCCTATTGGTCGTGAAGATACGTTCACTGGTGTCGTTGATCTGATTAAAATGAAAGCGATCATCTGGGATGAGGCTTCGCAAGGCATGAAATTCACTTACGGTGAAATTCCTGCTGATCTGGTTGAGACGGCTGCAAAATGGCGTGAGCAAATGGTTGAGTCTGCTGCTGAAGCCAGTGAAGAGTTGATGAATAAATACCTGGAAAACGGTGATCTGGAAGAAAAAGAAATCGTTTTAGGGATTCGTACGCGTACTATCGCTGGCGAAATTCAGCCTATGTTGTGTGGTTCAGCCTTTAAAAACAAGGGTGTGCAGCGTATGCTGGATGCAGTGGTTGATTTCTTGCCGTCTCCAATCGATATCCCTGATGTGACTGGCGAAGATGATGATGGCAAGCCTGCCAGCCGTAAAGCAAATGATAAAGAGGGCTTCTCCGCTTTAGCATTTAAATTGATGACAGACCCGTTTGTAGGTCAGTTGACTTTTATCCGTGTGTACTCTGGTGTGTTGAATAAAGGCGATACTGTTCTTAACTCTATCAAGGGTAAAAAAGAACGTATTGGCCGTATTGTGCAAATGCACGCCAACAACCGTGAAGAGGTTGATGAGGTGTTGGCAGGTGATATTGCAGCCTGTATCGGTTTAAAGGATGTGACGACTGGTGAATCATTGTGCTCACCAGACAAGCCTATCATTCTTGAGCGTATGATTTTCCCTGAGCCGGTGATTCACGTCGCTGTTGAACCAAAAACCAAGAGTGACCAGGAAAAAATGGGCTTGGCTTTGGGGCGTTTGGCACAAGAGGATCCTTCTTTCCGTGTGCGTTCAGATGAGGAGTCTGGCCAAACCATTATTTCCGGTATGGGAGAATTGCACCTGGAAATTCTGGTTGACCGTATGCGTCGTGAGTTCAACGTTGAGGCGAACGTAGGTGCGCCACAAGTAGCTTACCGTGAAGCGATTCGCAAATCTGTGGAAGTTGAAGGCAAGTTTGTCAAGCAGTCTGGCGGTAAAGGTCAGTACGGTCACGTTTGGCTCAAAATGGAGCCTAACGAAGCTGGTAAAGGCTATGAGTTTGTCGATGCCATTAAAGGTGGTACCGTGCCACGCGAATTTATTCCAGCTGTTGACAAGGGTCTGCGTGAAACCATTCCTGCAGGTATCCTCGCTGGCTTCCCGGTTGTTGACGTAAAAGTGACTTTGTTTGATGGTTCCTACCATGACGTTGACTCGAACGAAAACGCGTTCAAGATGGCAGCCTCTATTGGTTTCAAAGATGGTATGCGTAAAGCAGACCCGGTGCTGCTAGAGCCTATGATGGCTGTTGAAGTGGAAACGCCAGAAGAGTACATGGGTGACGTGATGGGTGACTTGTCATCTCGTCGTGGCATCATTCAAGGTATGGATGACATGCCTGGTGGCGGCAAAGCAATTAAAGCTGAAGTGCCGTTATCTGAAATGTTTGGCTACTCCACTGTAGTACGTTCCTTGTCCCAAGGGCGCGCAACTTACAGTATGGAATTCAAACACTATTCAGATGCACCAAAAAACGTTGCGGATGCAATCATCAACAAAAAATAACTGATTATTTAAAAGATTAATTAAAGGAAAACATCATGGCAAAAGGCAAATTTGAACGTACCAAGCCACACGTAAACGTTGGTACGATTGGTCACGTTGACCACGGTAAGACAACATTGACAGCGGCGATCACCACTG
>NZ_JAVCAP010000003.1:0-462 GCF_030769565.1 Methylophilus aquaticus
GCCAGGGAAACTGGAGGTGGGAGGGGCCTCTCGGGACTCCACTGGGTTTGGTGCATTGGAAGAGGGCCTCATCTCCAGTTGAGGCAGGAACCGCAGGGTACCTCTGATTTCAGACTCCGATCGCAGGGTCCCTGCAGACTGGGGACAGGAGAGTCAGGCCTCGTCTTGGGTTGAGGCATGGAACTCCGCTTGCCTCTCGAGATGTCCCCGGGGAGAGAGGCCGCTTGTCGAGCTGTCTTTGGAACCTGGGGTTTTTTTCCGAACGATGCACGGAAAAACTGCCCCTTCGTGTTGACTTCATTCACAGGGTGGAGTTCGGAGAGGTGTCCGGGCATCGGGTTCTTATCAAGAGGGGACCGGGAAATCGGGGTCCTACGGAATGTGGAACCACCCACGAGGCCACGTCTGGAATGTCTTCGTGAGACCGGCCTCATCCTGAGGTGCGACCGGAAGGTCGGGAAC
>NZ_JAVCAP010000003.1:623-1389 GCF_030769565.1 Methylophilus aquaticus
CCACCCACGAGGCCACGTCTGGAATGTCTTCGTGAGACCGGCCTCATCCTGAGGTGCGACCGGAAGGTCGGGAACCCCTTCCAGACAAAGCAGGGGAGTCGACCCTCCCGTCCAGATCAGGAGGGGAGAAAGGGCTCAGAGGAGGGGGTGCCGGAAAACCTCAGGGTTCCTCTCGAGGGAGACCGGGATTTCGGGGAACTTTGTGGGTCGCATCAAGGGTGCCAAGTGCCCTTTCGACCTCCAATTCCTAACGTGGGACTTCTCCTGAGGCGCTGTAGCGGGAAAGGGCTTCATCTTGCGATGACGGGGGAGCCACGTGGTTTTTCTCGAGTTACGGCGGGATTCTCGAGTTACGACGGGGAATTCAGGATGCCTCTTGTGTTGGCCCAGGCAAGTCCAATCTTCCACTCGAGTTGCGAAGGAAAGCTGGGCATTGCTCTCGAGTGACTGCAGGGCCAATAGACCTCATCTAGGCTTGTGTCCAGAAGCCAATGTTCCTCTCCAGGGGCGACAGGGATCTCGGGGTTGCATTCCAGACGCACCCGGGGAGACAGGCATTCATCTCGAGTGGAAGCAAAGAACCCCGCTCTGCTCTCGAATCGCGACGGGTATCTCTTGGAGCTCACTGGGTGGACTCAAGGGAGTCAAGCCTCCTGAGGCGTTTGGAGAGAGGCCGCGAGATTGGTCTCTAGGCCATGCAGGAGACGAAGGCCCTCATCTCTCGATGACGGGGGAATCTCGGGGTTGTTCTCGAGCGGCGGCCCCA
>NZ_JAVCAP010000003.1:1700-2958 GCF_030769565.1 Methylophilus aquaticus
GTCTCTAGGCCATACAGGAGACGAAGGCCCTCAAGTCGCGATGACGGGGGAGGCTCGGGGTTGTTCTCGAGCGGCGGCCCCAGTGTGCGGTTTCTCGCGAGGTACGACGGCGAGGTCAGTGAGCCTCTCGTGGGGCGGCAAGGAAGTCGGGTCTCCATGCGAATGGCGAGGGGGAGCGCGTCTTTACTCTCAAGTCATAGTAGGGGAATCTGGCCTCGAGACGTGTTGAAGAAGGTCTCTCGAGGTCTTTCTCGGGTTGAGGCAGGACACCCTGGGGTCCCTCGACTTGTGCAGGTGACCTCAGGGGGCTTCTCATGGTGGCTCTGAGAAGTCAGGGAAACTGGAGGTGGGAGGGGCCTCTCGGCACTCCACTGGGTTTGGTGCATTGGAAGAGGGCCTCATCTCCAGTTGAGGCAGGAACCTCAGGGTTCCTCTGACTTCAGACTCCGATCGCAAGGTCCCTGCAGACTTGGGACAGGAGAGTCAGGCCTCGTCTTGGGTTGAGGCATGGAACTCCGCTTGCCTCTCGAGGTGTTCCCGGGGAGACAGGCCACTTGTCGAGCGGTATTTGGAACCTGGGGGTCTTTTCCCGACGATGCACGGGCGAGTCACTGCCCCTTCGTGTTGACTTCATTCACAGGGTGGAGTTCGAAGAGGTGTCCGGGCATCGGGTTCTTATCAAGAGGGGACCGGGAAATCGGGGTCCTTCGGAATGTGGAACCACCCACGAGGCCACGTCTGGAATGTCGTCGTGAGACCGGCCTCATCCTGAGGTGCGACCGGAAGGTCGGGAACCCCTTCCAGACAAAGCAGGGGAGTCGACCCTCCTGTCCAGATCAGGAGGGTAGAAGGGGCTCAGAGGAAGTGGTGCGGGAAAACCTCGGTGTTCCTCTTGAGGGAGACCGGGATGTCGGGGCACTTTGTGGGTCGCATCAAGGGTGCCAAGTACCGTTTCGACCTCCAATACCTAACGTGGGACTTCTCCTGAGACACTGTAGCGGGAAAGGGCTTCATCTTGCGATGACGGGGGAACCACGTGGATTTTCTCGAGTTGCAGCGGGATTCTCGAGTTACGACGGGGAATTCAGGATGCCTCTTGTGTTGGCCCAGGGAAGTCCAATCTTCCATTCGAGTTGCGAAGGAAAGCTGGGGATTGCTCTCGAGTGACTGCAGGGCCAATAGACCTCATCTAGGCTTGTGTCCAGAAGCCAATGTTCCTCTCCAGGGGCGAAAGGGATCTCGGGGTTGCATTCCAGAC
>NZ_JAVCAP010000030.1 GCF_030769565.1 Methylophilus aquaticus
TGCGTGGGTTCTTCGGGTACGTTTCATTGCTTTCTTTCTCTGCTTTCTGCCGCCTATCGGCTGCAAGGTTAAGCAAGAATATCACTTAAAACACTGTCCAGTTTTCCGGGTCCACCTCTAGATGTGTATCGCCGTACTGGACTCTGGTGGCAACCTGAAAAGCTTTACTCGAATGGATGATGCTTGGGTGGGCAGCATTGATATTGCCATCAAAAAAGCGAAAACCGCCTGTTACTTCGCCATGCCCTCTGGCGAAATCGGTAAGCTCTCAGTGCCTGGCTCGCCTTTGTACGGCATCGAGCACTCCAACGATGGCTTAATCACTTTCCCTGGTGGACTACCGATCGTGGATGAAGATGGGATATTGATCGGCGCGATTGGTGTCAGTGGCGACACGGTTGAAAATGATCATTTAGTGGCACAGGCGGGCGTGAATGTCGCTGGTGTTTGTGATGTGCCTAAGCATCCTTGGCGGACATAATTTCACCCCCTAAAAACATCTCAAATGCATAGCAACTAAAACATCTATCTTAAAGCAAAAGTGAGATTGATACGTTTTATGCAGGTTCAGAAACGAGATTATTTAAAACATTAATTATGATCTCGTTTTCTGTTAGCTGTAATAGAATTACTTTTAGCTTTACCCAGTAGTCTGATTCAACCGCTTGCATAATTGACAAAAATACTTCACTTGCAAACGCTGCTTCAAAAGCAAACCATTTGTCGCCCTTTAAAATTTGAGTTCTCGAAGAATTAAGATCTAAATCCATACTTCCACAAATATCAACTACAAGAAGAATTGGCATTGGCCATTCTAGACTGACTTGATTTTTTTGTGTTGACCAGTAATCAGGGAACAGGCTTGTGGGAACTTCAATTCCGTGAAATGAAATACGAGATACCGTCTTGAATTGCAAGTCCCTTGAGAGGAATTTCCGCATCAAAAGGTTTGCCTGATTTAATCACCCCGTAAATCAAATGCACCAGCTTGCGCATCACTGCACCAATCACTGCTTTGGGCGCCAGCCCATTTGAGCGCATTCTCTCACCAAACACCTTAAGCGCAGGATTATGTCGCAAAGCCACCATCCCCGGCATATAGAGCGCCTTTCGGAGCGCAGCATGCCCAGTTCTCGCAATCATGGTTCTACCT
>NZ_JAVCAP010000031.1 GCF_030769565.1 Methylophilus aquaticus
TGCGTGGGTTCTTCGGGTACGTTTCATTGCTTTCTTTCTCTGCTTTCTGCCGCCTATCGGCTGCAAGGTTAAGCAAGAATATCACTTAAAACACTGTCCAGTTTTCCGGGTCCACCTCTCAATAAGCACATAACTATTGTAAGTACGCATTAGACCCTCTCTTCTTAACTTGTTGCTAAATATTCCTCATGTTGAATCTTAAAACCAGTGGATTGCGGTATCTAAATAACAATAGTCGCAGCGCGCTCATTATCTATAAATACGATACACCTTATTTCAGCAAGGTTATTTGATAATGATTTGGAGCTGCACGAGGCACTCGTTTTCTTACCATTAAATGGTTTGCCTTCTAGCTCACCAGTTAATTCATCATCGAGATAGCCAACAATTTGCTCAATGCCGTCAAAGTAAATTGTGATTTTATCCACTGATATGGTATTCAATAAATTGATTTTGCGTGACTGCTCAATCTTACCTGTGATTTTAGTCTGATCGTCTTGTCCCTTTGCCCTATAAAACTGTGGAGAAGATTCATAGACGTAGTGTTTTGCACATGCTGAAAGTAAAGCAGCAGCGAAGATAATAATTACCTTTTTCATATTCTTAGTTCTCCCTCTGCATTTATCCTAAGAGATTCGTAAATTTGAATATAATGCCTGTAATCGATAAGAGAAGGCCTAGTAAACTTATAATCCAATGTTCTTTCAAAAACTCGATACATGCTTTAACAGAGCGGCCATTTTTTTCCCACCAAGTTCCTAAAGTAATTAGCGTATTATTATTCGCACGGCCTGCGATGTTAGCGAATACGTCAACTTTTCGAAGTGTAGATTGGTGCAATCTAACGAATTGCTTAGCATCAAATGCATCTGCCTCTTGTTGTCCTGTTAAAAAGTCTTTTGCAGCTACGTGATTCAACTCCATTAATTTTTCAATTCTGGGGTGGCCTACATATCCTACCCCATAAATGCTAATCAGCATTCTTGATAAATCAAAGCGATTCCGTTCATCAATTTCATATGGAGAGCCGCCTAATGCAAGTAATCTGTTCTTTAAGGCTTCAAAACCAAAATTTGCATCTCTCATATTCCAATGCAACCATTTACAATGCTGTTTAGTTCTAGCTTCTTGGAAGAATGCTTCAAGCATCATTTTCTCTAATTGATCGTAGTGATTATCAATGCTTTTTAATAAGCCTTGTTGTTCTGCAAAAATATGTATTGAATAGGATTTGGTTTGTCCGGAATCTAGGTTCCTTAATGCTATTGACGTGACTCTGGGTGAGTTTGGATTGTCTCCGCGATCATAAAAACTTTCACATGAGTAATGCACTACAATAGTATGTTCTGGAGATTGAAATATTTCTTCTAATTGCTGCTTTGCTTTTTTCCATCTGCGATATAAATCTATTTCCTTCCCCATGCTTCCTGCCTTTTTTATATGCTCTTTTAATTAGCCCAATTATAACGGCTTAAGATTTAAGCTCAATAAGGTATGCAGTAGTTCACGTGTCTTTTATCCGACTTAGGTTGACATCGCAATGTTACCCCAGCATGCGTAGTTTTAACATTTCATAAGGTGTTTTTCCAGCATGTGCAGAATGAGGCCTCAGGTAGTTGTAATAATCCTCCCATTGGCCAAGTTTTTGTCTTAAGTCCACATCGCCGTTGTAATCCAGCATTTGGTAAAACTCCCGCTGGTCGGTCAGATGAGATCGTTCAACTTTGCCGTTGAGTCTTGGGGTGGCGGGTTTGATATAAACATGCAACATTCCCAGATCTGATACATGCCAATGAAACTTGGTTTGAAATTCATGCCCGTTATCTGTGCGAATGGTTTTAATTCGGAATAATAACTCGCTTTATTACAGTAGGGAAACAGGATAAAGCCACTGACACACCCAGCAAAGATGGTTATACAGTGTGGAAGTGGAAAAGCAATCAAGAGGTGCCAGTTCCCTGCGATACTATTGATGAAGCTGTGAAAGTTTCTACCACACTTTAACCAGCATGAAACTTGATGGGCAAGCAACTATGAAAAATCAAAGGGGTCAGACTCGATTGATTTTAAGCGTTACGTTTGCTATTCTCTATGCTTTACCCTTGACTGTTTACCGATGGCCCGCCTTCCTCGCTTTGTATTACCTGGACATCCGCAGCATGTGATTATTCGTGGCAATAACCGTGATCCTGTATTTATTGCCGATGAAGATTATCGCTATTTTCTTGAGAAACTGTCAGATGGCGCCAAAAGGCACCAGCGCGCACGCAAGGGGTCTTGCATTACGACATTTTCCCTTCAAATTTTCGGACAACACGACGCACAGTCGCATAATGCACCTTAAATGCAATCTCTATCTTTTACGTTATTTAAGAAATTAAAGTTCGCCAATGTTTAATAAATCGGTGAATTATTAATTTTGCATCTAGTTTACTGGTTGTAACAACACCAGTTTAAGCTGTTCCTGCTCAACAGGGCGTAAAGTTACTTGCTGGTAGTGCACAAGGCCTCGGCTAGGATGTGTAAACTCGCGCTGGCCGCCTTGGCGCTCCAGGACGTCGTGCTGTTTCCAGTAGATCTCGAATTCCGGACTGGCTGCTGTCAGTTCGGCCACTATTTTCTTGAGTTCCGGTTCTTCAAGTCGTGTGCGGCAGTCTGCCCTGAATTCGGCAACCAGTCGCCTCGCACGCATTTCCCAGTTCACGACAAATTGTTTTGCATTTGGCTGCTGAAATACAAAGCGTAGCAGGTTGGGACGTGTCTCAGCAGGTGCGTTGATCAGCCAGTCTCCAAACAGTGCTGTTGCTGCAGCATTCCAGGCCAGAATATCCCAGGTGCGACCCATGATATACGCCGGGATATGAATACTCTCCAGCATGGCCACCAGGGTTTCTGGTGCCGTATCCGCTTCAGACAAGTGTGCCTGCGGATCGCGGCGGTCTGTCATGTCAAACAGATAGCTGCGTTCGGATTTGCTGAGTTTGAGGGCATTGGCCAGCCTGGCCAGCGCATCGGTAGAAACATTGACCTCACGCCCTTGCTCAATCCAGGTATACCAGGTGGCACTGATGCCAGCCAGTTGCGCGACTTCCTCACGGCGCAAGCCTTGCGTTCGTCGTCTCACGCCATTCGGAAAGCCAAAGGCCTCGGGCGAACCTCGCTGGCGCATGGCTTGTAGAAATTCGCCCAGTTCTTTACGTTTGCTGTCCATGTTGTATGTGTGTGGCTAGTAATGTGTAATTGTGTTGAAAAGTATTCTGTGACAGAACACCTTGATGCGCGATGTCTTCAAAAAATGTCATCAGCATCCTGTTACTGTTAATACTAGTATAACTTGTATTCTTGTAAGGGTATTGCAATTTAGGTATGCTCTCAGCTTATTAAAAATCTGTTTTAATTACAATTGCTTAAAAGGAGCTGTCATGGCGGAAAAAACGCTTTATGACAAACTGTTCGACAGTCATGTGGTGCGTGAAGAAAACGGTGCGGCTTTGCTGTATATCGACCGTCATCTGGTCCATGAAGTGACCAGTCCGCAAGCCTTTGAGGGCCTGAAGCTGGCGGGTCGCAAGTTATGGCGTATCCATTCAGTCCTGGCGGTGCCTGACCATAACGTACCCACCACTGGCCGCAGTGCGGGCGTGGCTGGCATTGAGGACCCGATTTCGCGTTTGCAAGTGCAGACGCTGGATGCCAACTGTAAAGAGTTTGGCGTGACTGAATTTACCATGGATGACGAGCGTCAGGGCATCGTGCATGTAATCGGGCCTGAGCAGGGCGCAACGCTGCCTGGCATGACCGTGGTCTGCGGTGATTCGCACACCAGTACGCATGGCGCTTTTGGGGCGCTGGCACATGGCATTGGTACTTCTGAAGTCGAGCATGTCATGGCGACGCAGTGCCTGGTGCAGAAAAAATCCAAAGCCATGCTGGTGAAGGTCGAAGGTGATTTGGGACTGGGCGTGACTGCCAAGGATGTGGCACTGGCGATTATTGGTAAAATTGGCACCGCAGGCGGTACCGGCTATGCGATTGAGTTTGCA
Organism: Methylophilus aquaticus; assembly: GCF_030769565.1. Taxonomy (GTDB): domain Bacteria; phylum Pseudomonadota; class Gammaproteobacteria; order Burkholderiales; family Methylophilaceae; genus Methylophilus; species Methylophilus aquaticus. The sequence continues at coordinate 4,044 of NZ_JAVCAP010000031.1, forward strand.
GGCTCTGCGATACGTGGCCTCACCATGGAAGGCCGCATGACCTTGTGTAATATGGCGATTGAGGCGGGTGCCCGTGCCGGAATGGTCGCCGTGGATGACACGACGATCAATTACGTGAAAGGTCGCCCGTTTGCACCTAAAGCCGAGCAATGGGAGGCCGCAGTAGCATACTGGCGTACGCTGCATAGTGACGAAGGCGCGATATTCGATGCGACCGTTGAATTGCAAGCTGCAGAGATTCAGCCACAAGTAACCTGGGGCACTTCCCCCGAGATGGTGGTGGGGGTGGATGGTCTGGTGCCAGATCCAAACAATGCGAAAAGTGATGTGCAAAAAAGTGATTGGGAACGTGCATTGCACTATATGGGCCTGCAAGCCAATACGCCGATTAATCAGATCGCCATTGATAAGGTGTTTATTGGCTCATGCACCAACTCCCGTATTGAGGATTTACGAGCTGCCGCTGCAGTCGCCAAGGGTCGTCGCGTAGCTGGCAATGTAAAGCTGGCGATGGTGGTGCCAGGCTCTGGCCTGGTCAAGGCGCAAGCCGAGCAAGAGGGGCTGGACAAGATTTTCAAGGCGGCTGGGTTTGAGTGGCGAGAGCCAGGATGCTCGATGTGCCTTGCAATGAATGCCGATCGTCTGGAGCCGGGTGAGCGCTGCGCTTCGACCTCCAACCGTAATTTTGAGGGGCGTCAGGGGCAGGGGGGGCGTACGCATCTGGTGAGCCCGCAAATGGCGGCTGCAGCTGCGGTCACAGGTCATTTTGTCGATGTTAGAACACTTTAAGGAAAAGCTTGGCTATGAAAAAAATCGTTACTTTAATCGCACTCGCATTGGTGCTCTCGGCTTGTAATACCATTAATGGCATGGGCAAGGATATTGAGCAAGCTGGCGAAGCTGTCCAGAAGTCGTCCAAATAAACTGGAATTTTTATGAAACCTTTTACCATACACCAGGGTTTGGTGGCACCATTGGATCGCGCCAATGTGGATACCGATGCCATTATTCCCAAGCAGTTTTTAAAGTCGATCAAGCGCAGCGGCTTTGGTCCGAATGCGTTTGATGAGTGGCGTTATCTGGACCATGGCGAGCCCGGCATGGATAACAGCAAGCGTCCGCTCAACCCTGACTTTGTGCTGAATCAAACACGGTATCAGGACGCCAGTATTTTGCTGACACGTGAGAATTTTGGGTGTGGATCCAGCCGTGAGCATGCGCCGTGGGCACTGGAGGACTTCGGTTTTCGTACCGTGATTGCGCCCAGTTTTGCAGATATTTTCTTCAATAACTGCTTTAAAAATGGTATGTTACCCATTGTTTTAAATGAAAATATTGTAGAAATACTATTTAAGGCTGTTGATGCACATCCGGGTTACCAGTTAACGGTTGATTTGCAACAGCAAACCGTGAACACGCCTGAGGGGCAGTCTTATGCGTTTGAGGTGGACAGTTTTCGCAAACACTGTTTGCTGAACGGGCTGGATGATATCGGGCTGACGTTGCAACAGGTGGATGCCATCAGGGCATTTGAGGCCAAGCATAAAGTCACGCAGCCTTGGCTTTTTAACTAGTGGCTTTTTAATTAGCAAGCCCGCACGCGCGTTTGGCATAGATCACAACATTTATTAAACAAGGGTTTTTCATGAAAATAGCAGTATTGCCCGGTGATGGTATCGGGCCTGAAATTGTGGCGCAAGCCGTAAAAGTTTTACACGCGTTAAACCTCGATTTGACGCTGGAAGAGGCGCCGATTGGCGGGGCTGGCTATGAAGCCGCCGGAGATCCATTGCCAGAGGCAACCCTCCAGCTGGCCAAAGAGGCCGATGCCGTATTGCTGGGCGCGGTCGGTGACTGGAAATATGATAGCCTGCCGCGTGACAAACGGCCCGAACGTGGCTTGTTGCGCATACGCAAGGAACTAAATCTGTTTGCCAATCTGCGTCCGGCATTGCTTTATCCGGAGCTGGCTGCGGCCTCAACCCTGAAGCCGGAGGTGGTGTCTGGTCTGGATATCATGATTGTGCGTGAACTGACCGGGGATATTTACTTCGGTCAACCGCGCGGTATCAGTACACTGGAAAACGGCGAGCGTGAAGGCATTAACACCATGCGCTACAGTGAGTCTGAAATCAGACGCATTGGACGTGTGGCGTTTGATATCGCGATGAAGCGTAACAAAAAAGTCTGCTCGGTCGATAAAGCCAATGTGCTGGAAACCACCGAACTATGGCGCCAGGTGATGATCGAACTTGCCAAAGACTATCCTGAAGTCGAACTCAGCCATATGTACGTCGATAATGCTGCCATGCAGCTGATTCGCGCTCCCAAGCAGTTTGACGTCATGGTGACAGGCAATATTTTTGGTGACATTCTGTCAGATGAGGCCTCCATGCTGACGGGGTCGATCGGCATGTTGCCTTCGGCTTCGCTGGACGCGAATAATAAAGGCATGTATGAGCCTAGCCATGGTTCAGCGCCTGATATTGCCGGTAAAAACATCGCCAATCCATTGGCGACTATTTTGTCTGTCGCCATGATGTTGCGTTATACCTTCAATGACGAGGTCAGTGCAGTGCGCGTTGAAAACGCTGTGAAAAAGGCCCTTGCGCAAGGCTATCGTACGGCCGATATTTATACCGAGGGGTCGCAAAAAGTCAGCTGTTCAGACATGGGCGATGCTGTCGTGGCCGCGCTCTCACTTTAAAAAAGAACTGGATACAACATGTTAAGAGTTGGGTTTGTAGGATGGCGCGGCATGGTCGGTTCCGTGCTCATGCAGCGGATGATGCAGGAAAATGACTTTTCTGACATCGAGCCACAATTTTTCACCACCTCGCAAACAGGGGGCGCAGCCCCCAACGTAGGCAAGGATTCGCCGGCACTCAAAGATGCCAGGGATATTCAGGCACTGCGTCAAATGGACGTGATTGTGTCCTGCCAGGGCGGTGATTACACCAGCGAAATATTTCCGCAATTGCGCAACAGTGGCTGGAGTGGCCACTGGATTGATGCTGCCTCGACCTTGCGTATGGAAAAAGATGCGGTGGTCATCCTTGATCCGGTCAATATGCACGTGATTCAGGATGCCCTCGCGCATGGCGGCAACAACTGGATTGGTGGTAATTGTACTGTTTCCTTGATGCTGATGGCGTTGAACGGGCTGTTTAAAGCTGACTTGGTTGAGTGGGCGACTTCGATGACGTATCAGGCGGCTTCTGGTGCAGGTGCCCAGAACATGCGGGAGCTGATCACGCAAATGGGCGTAATCCATGCTTCTGTGGCTGATTTGCTGGCTGATCCGGCCTCGGCAATTCTTGAGATCGATAAAACTGTGGCAGAGACCATCTGCAGTGATGTATTGCCGCAGTCACACTTTGGTGTGCCGTTGGCGGGTAGCCTGATTCCCTGGATTGATAAAGATCTGGGTAACGGCCAAAGCAAGGAAGAGTGGAAAGGCGGCGTGGAAACCAACAAGATTCTGGGGCGCGAAACGAACCCCATTATCATCGATGGCCTATGCGTGCGAATCGGCGCCATGCGTTGCCATTCCCAGGCGCTGACTTTAAAGCTGCGTAAGGATGTGCCGTTGGATGAAATCGAGCAGATGCTGGCTGAGGCCAACCCCTGGGCAAAAGTCATTCCCAACGCGCGCGAAATCAGTATGCGCGAATTGACCCCAGCAGCGATTACCGGCACGCTCAATACCCCGGTAGGCCGTTTGCGTAAACTGGCCATGGGCGGAGAATACCTGTCGGCATTTACTGTGGGTGACCAGTTGTTATGGGGCGCTGCAGAGCCATTGCGCCGAATGTTGCGTATTTTGGTCCAAGCTTAAAGTTATAGCTTAACAACAAGCCCGTAAAGTCTTGATTTATCATATAAATCAAGGTCTTTTCGGGCTTTTGTTCTATGCAACTTGTTGTTAAATAAGAAATAGTGGCTTAAACAGCGAGTCGAAAAGCAGCGTAAAGCACGATTACATGCGCTTGCGTGGCTTACTGTTTGATGCTATGTTGGCAATCGCCATGTATTGATAAGGGTGAATCGGTGACCGCATTCCAATTAAAAAAAATAGCCTTTACCTTAAGTTTGAGCGCAGCCTTGACAGCGCATGCCGCCGGCTTGGGGACAATGACATCCAGTTCGAAGCTGGGCGAGCCGCTTGTAGCTGAAATTGAACTGCTGGCAGTGACACCCAATGAGCTGAACAGTATTCAGGCGGCATTAGCCAGCGAGCAAGTGTATCAAGATCAGCTACTCGAAAAGCCTGCTTCTTACCCCTATATCAAAATTGAGGTGGCTAATAGCAATAAAGGCTTGCCAGTTCTCAAACTATCCAGCTCTCAACCAATTACAGAAGCATTTCTGGATATGCTGATTCAAGTGGATTGGCCCACTGGACGATTGGTAAAAGAATACACCTTGTTGCTCGATCCTCCTGGATTGCAATCTAATTATGTGTCTGAACCGCTTGCATTACCCACCGCACCTGCAAATAACACAGTGGTGCCAACGAGTAATCAGACAGAATCATCTGCAAAACAGGCAAATGATCGCAAAGCCTCCGAACCTGTTCTATCGCAAGCCGAGAAAAAAACTGCTGCTGCAAGCGCTGAACTTGCAAAAGGGACTGAAAGTACAATCGCGGATCATGAAACCGAGCAGGGGGATACTTTGTACGCGATTGCACGGCAGATGCGTCCTGACAATGTAAGTGTAGAGCAAATGCTGGCTGGTCTGTATCAGGCTAATCCACAGGCCTTTGCTGGCAAAAATATGAATCGTTTGAAAGTTGGCAAGATTCTGCGCATGCCAGATCAAGCAACGTTGGAGCACATGAGTCAGCAACAGGCCAAGGGCTTGGTCGCTGCACAGACTGCGGATTGGTTGAGTTATAAAAATAGTCTGGCAAAAGTGGTGCAGCAATCACCTGAAACCAATTCGGCAACGAATAGCCAGCAATCCTCCGGGAAAATTGGATCTGCGCAAGCCAAGCCTTTGCCACCCAAGACTGCGGCCAAAGATATACTTAAACTTTCAGCAGGTGATGAGAAGTCTTCTGCACAAGCTGACAAGTCAGCGCAAAAGGCCATGCAGGACAAGGTCAATGCTATGCAGGAGGATTTGACTGCCAAAGATCATGCTATTAAAGAAGAAAAGTCACGCACCGCTGATCTGGAAAAACAAATCGCAGACATGAAAAAATTGCTGGCGATGAAGAGCGATGCCATGGCCAAAATACAGCAAGATGCCGCGCAGGTGCAAAAATCTGCAGCGCCAGCTGAGGCTATGCCACAGGCTGAAGCACCCGCTTCAGCGCCGCAAAAGGTCTTGCCCGAGCAACCTGCTGTTATCGATGCCACTAAATCAATCCCCGAGGCTGCAGAAGCAACTCCAGAACAGCCAGTAGAGCAGCCGTCATTTATTTTATCCTTGATTCAGCGCCTCAAGCAGATGAATCCGGCATTGCCGTTTGCATTGGTGGCTTTGCCACTGCTTGGGTGTGCATGGTTGATCATGCGTGTGCGTCGCAAAAAACAGATGCATACCTTTGAAGAGGCGATTGTGACCTCTCCGGCAACGGAATTTCAGAATAATACGGTGTTTGGCAATACCCAGATGGCTTCCGGTGACACCTCTTTCCTGACTGACTTTTCACAAAGTGCGGTGGGAGGTATGATTGATGCGCATGATGTGGATCCGATTGCCGAAGCCGAGGTGTATATGGCTTATGGTCGCGATGCCCAGGCAGAAGAAATTCTGAGAGACGCGATTCAAAAAGACCCTAACCGTCAGGAGCTCAAGCTTAAGTTGCTTGAGATTTATCATGGCGCTGGCAATATGGCTGCATTTGAAACATTGGCCAGCGATATGTATGCAAAAGCTGGACCGAATGACCTCGCTTGGACGAAAGTTGTAGCTATGGGTCAACAGCTGGATCCTAATAATCCGCTTTATCGTGCCACAGCTCAGGCGACATCAGTGAACGGTGATGAAATTCTGGCAGACAACGCGGATGTGGCTACAAAAGAAGAGGGGTATCATCTTAATTTTGAGGCCCCATCACTTGAGTTTGCATCGTCAGCGAATGAGGTGGTGGACAGCATAACAGCGACTCCTTTTGTCTTGGCCGAAGAAACAACTCTGCAAGGTGCTGCAGAGGGTGCATTAAAGGACGATGATCTTGCAACAGTCACCTCAGAAATGGTTGACGCTGAACTTCCACTGATGGGGAGTGGCAGTTTGCCACAAGCAGAAAAGCCTTTGGAGACTATTGTCACCGAGACTTCAGTGGTCAATACCAGTAATACAATGTCTGATATCGTTTCCTTACAGGAAGAGGCAATTGGTTCAATAGAATCATCCTTACAGCCAGATAGCCCTAATGAAGGTGCAAAAGCGAGTACGCAACCAGAGGTTTGGGGGGATGGTTTGGCCGGAGGCTTGGAAACTTTAGAGTTAAATACTGAGTCCTCAAGTAATCCTGAGAACGAGTTGACGCCTAAGTCATTGGATTTGCCTACTTTGGACTTTGATGTAGTCGATGGTCAGGAAAAAAATGATGCTTTAAATGTTGTTGGCGAAAACAATTTGTCTCCAGCTGATGCTGTATTTGAATCCTTGCCAGACTTGTCATTTGAGTTGGGAACAGCCCCTAAATCTTCCGAGTCACCTAGCCAGGACTCGTCTGCAAGCAATGGAATGACATTTGAGGAAATTAGTCTAGAAGCTGCGGAACTGCAGCTGGAGGAAGCATCCGCTGCTGGTCTCAATGAGATTGAATCCTTCCCTGAAATCTCTCTGGACGTTGCGCCAGTCGCAACGTTTGCCGAAACAGCTGTTGTTGAGGCTGAATCTGAAGAAGTCGATACCAAGCTTGATTTGATAAAAGCATATATTGATATGGAAGATGTGATTGGAGCCAAAGAGTTGATTGAGGAAGTGCTACAAGAGGGGGGCGAGAAACAGCGCAAACGTGCCAGTGAATTGCTGACACAACTTGCATAATCAGCACCATGCTTTCATACAAGGCCGGGAATCCCGGCCTTTTTCTTGTATCATACTGCCTCTATGCATGTACTTGTTCCCTTGACCTTGATTCCGCAGTTGGCGATGCTGCTATCCCGGCTTCCGGCGCAGTGGGCTGCCATTATTTGCCTGGTGGTCATTGGCTGGTTTGGTATGCAGGCATCCAATACGTTTGCACAACTTACCCGTCGTCTGCGTTGGATATGGATTTCTTTACTGCTGATCTACAGCACATTAACGCCTGGTGAGTATGTCTTTCATGATGCCGCTATATTGGGTGCGCTGACCTATGAAGGCTTGTCTGGCGGTGCGCATCAGGCATTACATTTATTAGCAATGCTGTCTCTTGTTGCTTTTATTTTGGCAAAATATAGTGCGGCTGAGTTGATGAGCGGATTGTATCAATGGTTGACTGCCTGGCGATTTCCCCGAAAATGGCTGGAATCTGGTGTGGTACGCACCTGTCTGGTATTACAGGCCCAAACCACTACGATCACACTGGATCCGCGTTTATGGCGCCAGTGCTTTGAGCAACCCGCAACGTTGGTCGCCTCGCAAGCACAATTACCTTTCGTGACTATGGCGCTCAGGCCATTGGGCAAAGCAGAGCAAGCCTTATTGATCATGCAACTTTTTTTCATATGCGTGCTCCTGTTGGTCTGATGAAGATAGCGATTGGCGTGGAATATCATGGTGGCTGGTTTCAGGGTTGGCAAAGCCAGCCCAATCGCCAGGGCGTACAAGATCACCTGGAAGCCGCACTTGCGCAAATTGCCGGTACACAGGTGCGTTTGCATGCGGCGGGCCGCACCGACGCTGGTGTGCATGCCTTGATGCAAGTGGCTCACTTTGAAACAACGGCCGCTCGGCCGCTCCAAGCCTGGGTGCGTGGCACAAATGCGCATTTGCCTCCCTGGGTGCGTGTGCGCTGGGCGCATCCGGTTGCGGATGATTTTCATGCAAGGTTCAGTGCGCGTGCCCGCAGTTACCAGTATGTGCTATATAACCATGCAGTGGCGCCAGCGACGCAGCATGGCAGGGTAGGCTGGTATCATCGGCCACTGTTACTCCCTTTCATGCAGCAAGCCGCTGCCTGCTTGCTTGGCGAGCATGATTTCAGTGCTTTTCGTGCCAGTGAGTGCCAGGCAAAAACACCGGTGCGCACCATGGTCACTGCCGATGTAAGTCAGCAGGGGCTCTTTTTTATATTCAGCTTTAAGGCAAATGCTTTTTTGCAGCATCAAATCCGCAACATGGTCGGCGCCTTGGTGTATGTCGGACAGGAAAAGCTGAGCGTGGAGGGCTTTGCTGACTTGTTGCAGCAACAGAATCGCACGCTGTCGCCCCCCACCTTTATGCCGGATGGCTTATACTTTACTGGTGTGCAATACGATGCGCATTGGCAATTGCCGGATTGTGATCAATCCTGGCAAGGCTGACGGTGTTGTATGGAGACATTTTTTACTTTGAATCAGAGGATTATGCAGAGAACCCGCGTCAAAATTTGTGGCATTACCCGCAAGGAGGATGCATGGGCCGCTGTGACTGCTGGTGCAGACGCACTTGGCTTCGTTTTTTATTCGGCCAGTCCGCGGGCAGTGCAGCCACAACAGGTTCAGGGTATCGTGCAACAACTTCCGCCATTTGTTGGTAAGGTGGGCTTATTTGTCGATGCCGAAGCCGATACCGTTAAAGAGGCGATTATTACCGCTGGTCTGGATTGCTTGCAGTTTCATGGTGAAGAGTCAGCAGACTATTGTGCGCAATTTAATCTGCCTTATTACAAAGCGATCCGCGTCAAACCCGGGGCAAATTTGATACAATGCGAGTCTGAATTTGCCTCTGCAGCTGCATTGCTGCTGGATACGTGGTCAGACACGGCAGTGGGTGGTACTGGCCAAACCTTTGACTGGTCCCTGATCCCCGCAGGTTTGCAAAAACCCGTGATATTGGCAGGTGGGCTGGAGCCTGGCAATGTGCTGCAAGCAATTAAAAGGGTGCGTCCCTATGCTGTTGATGTCAGTGGTGGTGTCGAGGTGCAAAAAGGCATCAAGTCTCAACAAAAAATAGCTGCATTTATGCAGCAGGTGATGCAGTGTGATGCTGCGCGTAGCGTCGTGGTTTGAGTGATAGAGAGATAACGGAGTAAAGCATGCAAGTTTATGACATGCCAGATGAGCGTGGCCACTTTGGCCCCTTTGGCGGAATTTTTGTAGCAGAGACTTTGGTAGAAGCACTGGAAGAACTGCGTGTGATGTATGAAAAATACCGTCACGACCCCGAGTTTCTTGCCGAGTTTGCTTATGATCTCAAGCACTTTGTTGGCCGCCCCAGCCCGATTTATCATGCGAAGCGCTTGTCTGACAAAATTGGAGGGGCGCAAATTTATCTCAAGCGTGAAGATCTCAATCATACTGGCGCACACAAAGTCAATAATACGATTGGTCAGGCGCTACTGGCCAAGCGTATGGGTAAGCCTCGTGTGATTGCCGAGACCGGTGCCGGGCAACATGGTGTGGCCACTGCAACGATTGCTGCCCGCCTGGGTTTGGAGTGTGTGGTTTACATGGGGGCGGAAGATGTTAAACGCCAAGCACCAAATGTGTTCCGTATGAAGTTGCTTGGTGCCACCGTGGTGCCGGTTGAGAGTGGCTCCAAAACCCTGAAAGACGCATTGAATGAAGCCATGCGTGACTGGGTCACCAATATTTCCAATACTTTTTACATTATCGGCACCGTCGCCGGTCCGCATCCCTATCCGATGATGGTCCGTGATTTTCAGGCAGTGATCGGTGTGGAAGCCAAGCTGCAAATGCAGGAAATGATCGGGCGCCAGCCGGATGCAGTCGTGGCCTGTGTGGGTGGCGGTTCCAATGCTATGGGGATTTTCTACCCTTACATTGACGTAGAAGGGGTGCGCCTTATTGGGGTCGAAGCTGCTGGACATGGCCTTGAAACAGGTCAGCATGCAGCACCATTAACGGCCAATAGCCCCATCGGTGTGTTGCATGGCAACCGAACCTACCTGATGCAGGATGAAGACGGCAATATCGTTGAAACCCATTCGGTGTCAGCAGGGTTGGACTATCCTGGCGTTGGCCCCGAGCATGCATGGTTAAAAGATATCCACCGCGCTGAATACGTGGCCATTACCGATGACGAAGCGATGGCAGCTTTCCATAATCTGTGTCGTACTGAAGGCATTATTCCTGCGCTGGAATCTAGCCACGCGCTGGCACACGCTGAAAAAATGGCTAAAACCATGCCGCCTGATCAGGTGATTCTGGTCAATTTGTCCGGTCGAGGCGACAAAGACATTAACACAGTGGCCAAGTTGGCTAACATTACCCTGTAATCCGCAAAACCAGAAAAAGAATTGTTGTTTATGTCTCGTATAAAAACCGTTTTTACGCAATTGAAAGCGCAAGGCAAAAAAGCGCTGATTCCCTATATTACAGCAGGCGACCCGCATCCAGACCAGACCGTGCCATTGTTGCATGCACTGGTGGCCTCTGGCGCCGATATGATTGAACTGGGCGTACCATTTTCTGACCCGATGGCAGATGGCCCCGTTATTCAGCGTGCCAGTGAACGTGCCCTGGTGCACAAGATGGGGTTGCGTAAAGTGCTGGCGATGGTGAAATTGTTTAGAGAGACCAACCAGCAGACGCCGGTCATCTTGATGGGATATGCCAATCCGATTGAAGCGATGGGCAGTGACCAGTTTGTGGCCTTGGCCAAGGAATCTGGCGTGGATGGTGTATTGACCGTGGATTATCCACCAGAGGAGTGCTCAGCATTTAATACGCGCTTGGCAGAAGCCGGAATGGACAGTATCTTTTTACTTTCGCCCACGACCGAACCTGAACGTACCAGTCTGATTGTGAAGCAGGCAACTGGCTTTTTGTATTATGTCTCGCTCAAAGGCGTGACCGGTGCTGGTAACCTTGACATCGTAGAGGTGAAAAGGCGTGTTACCGAAATCCGTAAAGATACAGACTTGCCAATCGGTGTTGGATTTGGCGTGAAAGACGCAGCAACCGCACGTGAGGTGGCTGCTATTGCCGACGCAGTCGTTGTGGGAAGTCGCATGGTGTTGGCAATCGAGCAATCAGACGCGCATAGCCTGATTGCCAATGTACAGTCATTAATGACAGAGTTGCGTACTGCGATTGATCAGCATTAACGATCAACCAGAACCGCATAATCCGCAGGAGTAGAAATGAGTTGGTTAGATAAAATCCCCCAAAAAATCAAGCGAGCAGTGGATTCTGCTCAACGACGGAACATGCCTGAAGGCTTGTGGCATAAGTGTGATGCTTGCCAGACCGTACTCTATAGAACGGATCTCGATGAAAATCTGGAAGTATGTCCACGCTGTGGACATCATCATCGCTTGGGGGCTCGTGATCGCCTGAATGTGTTGCTTGACGAAGCAGGTCGCGTTGAAATTGGTTCAGATGTAACGCCAGTGGATGCCCTGAAGTTCAAGGACAGCAAAACTTATGCAGAGCGCATGAAAGCTGCACAGCGCGACGTAAAAGAAAAAGATGCGCTGATTGTCATGCGCGGTACTGTAGAAGCCGTCCCAGTGGTTGCCGCAGTATTCGAATTTAAATTTATGGGCGGTTCAATGGGCTCGGTGGTTGGTGAACGTTTTGTCCGTGGCGTGCAAGATGCCATTAATAATAAATCTGCATTTATCTGTATTTCTGCCAGTGGTGGTGCTCGGATGCAGGAAGGCTTGCTTTCGTTGATGCAAATGGCGAAAACCAGTGCGGCACTGACTAAGCTTTCTGAGGCTGGGTTGCCTTACATTTCAGTATTGACTGATCCAACCATGGGGGGCGTTTCCGCCAGTTTTGCCATGCTGGGGGATGTGATTGTGGCCGAACCGAATGCCTTGATCGGGTTTGCAGGTCCGCGCGTGATTGAGCAGACTGTGCGCGAAACATTGCCAGAGGGTTTTCAGCGCGCAGAGTTTTTGTTAACGCATGGTGCCATTGACATGATTGTCGATCGGCGCGAAATGCGTACCAGATTAAGTCAGTTACTATCCAGTTTGATGAATATTAGCAAAGCGGCTTAATGCAGTCGTTAATGCCCGTGCTTCCTGCAACTGTTGAGGCTTGGCTAAGCTATATTGAGTCACTGCACCCAAAAGCCATTGAAATGGGCTTGTCCCGCGTATGTGAAGTGGCGCAGCGCCTGTACTTGCGCTACCCGTTTATGGTGGTCACCGTCGGCGGTACAAACGGTAAAGGCTCTACATGTGCCATGCTTGAGCGCATTTATATGGCCGCCGGCTACCGTGTAGGTTGTTATACTTCACCGCATTTAATGCACTATCAGGAGCGAGTGCGGTTTAATGGCGTTGAAATTTCTGATGCCTTGTTGTGCGAGGCCTTCAGTGCTGTTGAGCATGCGCGGGGCGATGTTGCGCTTACCTATTTTGAAATGGGCACCTTGGCGGCCTTGTGGGCCTTTGAGCAGTCGCCACTGGATGTTGTTGTTCTTGAAGTAGGATTGGGTGGTCGGCTGGACGCGGTCAACATTGTTGACGCTGACTGCGCGATCGTGACCAATGTTGACCTTGACCATATGGAGTTTCTGGGCGATACCCGGGAAGCGATTGGTCGCGAAAAGGCCGGTATTTACCGCCAGCAGCAGGTAAGTATTTGCGGTGATCAGAATCCGCCTGCAACGCTGCTGGAATATGCTAAGCAGTTAGGAACTTCTTTGGCCAGATTTATGGTGGATTACCGGGTTGAACTGTTTGATGATCATGCACTCTATGAGGATTCTTCAGGACAATTAACGGTAGGTGCACTTAAGTTGGTGGGTGAATATCAGTGGCAAAATGTTGCAAACGTGATTTATTCAGTGCGGGCATTATCTGACCGTTTGCCTGTCAGCACTGAATCCGTACTGACTGCAATTAGTCAAACTGAAGTGACTGGCCGTTTTCAATATTGGAATCATCAACCGGATATTATTCTGGATGTTGCACACAATCCACATGCAGCACGCGCATTACTTTCGAATTTAAAGCAGTTGCGCGCGCATGGTGTTTTTATTCGTGCAGTGTTCTCTATGCTTTCTGACAAAGATATCACTAGTGTTGTGAAGGTGCTGGCTGAGGTAATCGATAGTTGGGATGTGGCAGCAATTAAGCACCCGCGGGCGGCAAGCGCAGATTTCCTTTGTGAATCCATTCGACGCGCGGTTCCCTTAGAGCGGATACAGACACATCCTGATTTGAAATCAGCATTACAGTCTGCTTATAAAAAAGCGGCAAAGAATGATAAAATTATCGTGTTTGGTTCTTTCTTTACCGTGGCAACCATTCTGGACATGAGTCATCAGGATTTGACGCAGGGGTAACCTGCCTGAGACTCGGTAGAAACGAATAAAACGACACACGATTATGGCGAGAGATGCTTTGACCGACAAGGAACTATTACTCAAGAAAACCGCCCGCAGAAGGTTGGTGGGGGCGATTACCCTTGTAATTCTGATGTTGATCATCCTGCCCTTTGTGCTTAAAGACCGAGCGGTAAATTCATCAGCTGATACGGTAAAAATAACTGTTGTCAACCGCGAGACTAATCATGAGCCCATTTTAGAGTTGCCTGAAGATGAAGTCTCGCTTGAGGCTGATGCCCCCGATTTATCACAACCCTCCAGCGCTGTCGCTGTGTCTGACGCAGAATCAGCTTCTGCTACAAAAGAACCCTTAATCGAGCCGCTTGTGGCTAAGGCTGAACCCAAGGCTGAACCCAAGGCTGAACCCAAGGCTGAACCCAAGGCTGAACCCAAGGCTGAACCCAAGGCTGAACCCAAGGCTGAACCCAAGGCTGAACCCAAGGCTGAACCCAAGGCTGAACCCAAGGCTGAACCCAAGGCTGAACCCAAGGCTGAAAAGCTTGGTATTAAAGAAGATAAACCTGTCTCCGATAAACAGTCAGGCAAGTTTTATGTGCAGTATGGCGTATTTTCTGACCCTAAAAATCTTGAAAGCCTCCGGACCAAGCTAAAACAGGCTGGATTTGATGCGAATACCGAACATGTGGATGGTGCTGGATTGAAATTACGCTTGCGCTCAAAAACTTATGCAACGCGTGCAGATGCTGCAAATGCTTTGAAAAAAATCCAGGCAGCTGGATTTAGTGGCATTGTTGCAGCCAAATCCTGAAGTGATTGATGACCATTTTTGACTACATAGTGCTTGGTATTATTGGTTTCACTATTCTGCTAGGTCTGATGCGTGGTGCCGTACGCGAGATACTCTCAATGTTAGGCTGGATGTTGGCTTTCTATCTTGCTAACAAATTTAATGCGGATGTCATTCGGTACTTGCCTGATGAAGTACCTACTGAGTCAATTAAAGTGATGGCCGCTTTTGTATTGATTTTTTTAGCAGTGCTACTTTTGAGCAGTTTGCTCGCGCTACTGCTCACTGGCTTGCTTAAAGCGGTTGGTCTGGGTGGGTTGAATCGTTTGTTAGGCGCTTTTACGGGTGCTTTGCGAGGACTGTTATTTGTATGTGTGTTGGTTATGCTGACAGGAATGACTGACATTCCAAGAGATGCTCGCTGGACCAATGCAATGTTGAGTGCACCACTCGAGGCATTGGTGATACGGTTGTTGCCGTTACTGCCTTCAAATATCGCTGCGCATGTGCATTTGGAGCACCAGCCAGTTGAGTCTGAGTTAATTTTGTAATGCAATTGATAGGAATAACACTATGTGTGGAATTATCGGTATTGTAGGTAAGAATCCGGTTAACCAGTTGTTGTATGACGGCTTGCTGGTGTTACAACATCGCGGGCAAGATGCCGCTGGCATCGTGACTTGCGATGGTAATACTTTCCACATGCATAAAAATAATGGACTGGTGAAAGATGTTTTCCATACCCGCCATATGCGTAATCTGGTTGGCAATGTCGGTATTGCACATGTGCGTTACCCGACTGCCGGTTCTTCCAGTGCAGCTGAAGCGCAGCCGTTTTATGTAAACTCGCCGTTTGGCATCGTGCTGGGCCACAATGGCAATCTCACCAACTCTGAGCAGTTGAAGTCCGAAATGTTCCGGCAGGATCTACGTCACATCAATACCAGTTCTGACTCAGAAGTGCTGCTCAATGTGCTGGCACATGAAATTGAGCATACTTCCAAAAATGCATTGCTCAATAGCGATGTGGTGTTTGATGCCGTTGCCGCGGTGCACAAGCGCTGTAAAGGTGCTTATGCCGTGGTGGCGATGATTGCCAACTTTGGTATGCTGGCATTCCGTGACCCGCACGGCATTCGTCCATTGGTGATTGGCAAGCAGGAAACGAATAAAGGCACTGAATACATTGTGGCCTCTGAGAGTGTGGCGCTGGATGTGTTGGGGTTTACCCTGTTGCGTGATGTAGAGCCTGGTGAAGCTGTCTTTATCGATATGGATGGTAATTTGTTCAGCCGCCAGTGTTCCGATAAATCCAAGCTCACTTCCTGTATTTTTGAATATGTCTACCTGGCGCGCCCTGACTCGGTGATTGATGGGGTGTCTGTTTACCAGACGCGCCTGGATATGGGCAGCTTGCTGGCAGAAAAAATCAAGCGCGAATGGGCAGACAAGCACATTGACGTGGTGATCCCGATTCCCGACACCAGTCGACCGAGTGCTTTGCAGTTGGGTATCGCACTGGGACTGGATTACCGAGAAGGCTTTATTAAAAACCGTTATATTGGCCGCACGTTTATCATGCCGGGCCAGGCTTTGCGTAAAAAATCTGTCCGTCAGAAGCTGAACCCGATTGGGATTGAGTTCAAAGGCAAAAATGTTTTGCTGGTCGATGATTCCATTGTGCGCGGAACGACTTCACAACAAATCGTCCAAATGGCCAGGGATGCAGGTGCCAATAAAGTCTATTTTGCCTCCGCGGCACCACCCGTGCGCTATCCAAATGTGTATGGCATTGATATGCCTAGTCGTGATGAGTTGCTGGCAACCAACCGCACGGATGAAGAAATCTGTGCTGAAATTGGTGCGGATGCGCTGATCTATCAGGATCTGGACGCATTGCGCGAAAGTATTGCCAAATCCAACCCGCACCTCACCGAGTTTGATTGCAGTTGTTTTGATGGTAAATATGTCACCGGGGATATCGACGCGGCTTATCTGAATCGCATTGAAACGGCGCGCAGCGATGCCAATAAAAAAGAGGTGCCGCCTAACTCCACCACACAGCTGGATTTGAATTTGCTGTCGACGGATTTGGTGGGTATAGAGTAAGGCTTGACAGCGCTCAGTAAAAGGCGTTAAATCAAATTGCGCTGATTTGAGTGGCCAAATTTAAACAAAGCCAAACTCAGCTTGCGGGCGCATAATAAATTCTGCTAAAGCGAGAGCCCAAAAACCCGTTTTAGCTTCGCGCTTAAACGGGTTTTTCATTATGGGCACCACAACGATATACGGGACATTGAAGATTTATGGACAAGCAATACCATCTGGAAACATTGGCAGTGCGGGCGGGTACGCTCACCACTGAATTTGGCGAAAACTCTGAGGCGCTGTTTCTCAACTCCAGTTTTCGCTTTAAAAATGCAGCGCAGGCAGCCGCCCGTTTTGGCGGGTCAGAGCCAGGCAATATTTATTCACGCTTTACCAATCCAACGGTCACCATGTTTCAGGCCAAACTGGCGGCGCTGGAAGGGGCCGAGCAATGCGTGGCGACGGCCAGTGGTATGGCAGCTATTCTGGCTTGTGTGATGGGATTGTGCAGTGCTGGTGATCATGTGCTGGCTTCGCGCAGTATATTTGGTACCAGTGTGCAGCTGTTCAGTAATATTCTCAAGCGCTGGGGGCTCGAAGTGACGTTTGTCTCGCTTACCGATGTCAACGCCTGGCGGGCGGCGGTCAAAGCCAATACCAAGCTGTTTTTTGCTGAAACCCCTTCTAATCCACTGACCGAAGTTGGCGATATTGCCAAGCTGGCAGAGATTGCGCATGCCAACGGCGCACATCTGGCCATTGATAACTGTTTTTGCACCCCGGCGCTGCAACAGCCCTTAAAGCTGGGCGCAGATATTATCATTCATTCGGCCACCAAATATATTGATGGCCAAGGCAGGGTGCTTGGCGGCGCAGTGTTAGGCAGCAAAACACTGATGGAGCCTGTGTATGGCTTTTTGCGGACAGCGGGCGTTACCATGAGTGCATTTAACGCCTGGGTGTTCGTGAAAGGGTTAGAAACCCTGCAGGTGCGCATGGAAGCGCATGCGGCGCGCGCCCTGGCACTTGCGCAGTGGCTGGAGCAGCAGCCACGTGTTGCGCGGGTGTATTACCCGGGGCTGGTGTCTCATCCGCAATATGCCCTGGCGCAACAGCAGCAACGCCTGGGCGGCGGCATTGTCACCTTTGAAGTCAGGCCGCATGAGGGGCAAACCGGGCAGGAGGCTGCCTGGGAGCTGATTGATGCGACCCGTTTGATTTCGATTACGGCCAATCTGGGGGATGCCAAGTCCACCATCACCCATCCGGCGACTACGACACATAGTCGCGTCACGCCTGAAGCGCGGGCTGAGGCGGGGATTAAAGATAATCTGGTACGCATTGCGGTTGGTCTGGAGCATGTGGAGGATTTGCAGGCCGATTTGGCCTTGTTGTCACGTGCATAGACATGGTTAAAGCAGCTGAGTGCAGATATGCACTCAGTTGTAGTCTTTTGGATGGCACTTCTTGCCTTGTATTCCCGCTTGGAATACTTAGGTCATGTCCGACTTCAGTCATTCTTCATTCCTTTTGCCCGCACACAAGCCATTTTGCTGGTGATTTGGCAAGCGAGTTAGCGTCAAACATGTTAAAATCGCGAGATAACTTTTAACTATAAATGTGGGTTAAGAATGAGTCAGTCTCCAGATCAGTTTGCCAAAGAAACCTTGCCGATAAGCCTCGAAGACGAGATGCGCCGCAGTTATCTCGACTACGCGATGAGCGTGATTGTCGGTCGCGCCTTGCCGGATGTACGGGATGGTTTAAAGCCGGTACACAGACGTGTATTGTTTGCCATGCACGAGTTGTCAAACGATTACAACAAGCCTTATAAAAAGTCTGCACGTATTGTCGGGGATGTGATCGGTAAGTATCACCCGCACGGTGATACCGCGGTGTATGACACGATTGTTCGTATGGCGCAGGATTTCTCCTTGCGCTACATGCTGGTCGATGGCCAGGGTAACTTCGGCTCTGTCGATGGCGACAACGCGGCGGCCATGCGGTATACGGAAATCCGTATGTCCAAGATTGCGCATGAGTTGCTGGCGGATATTGATAAAGACACGGTAGACTTTGGCCCCAACTATGATGGCAGCGAGCAAGAGCCATTGATCATGCCAACCCGTATTCCCAATCTGCTGATTAACGGCAGTTCGGGGATTGCCGTGGGGATGGCGACCAATATTCCGCCACACAACCTCAATGAAGTGCTAAATGCCTGTTTTGCGCTGCTCAAAAATCCTGAAATCACCATCGATGAGCTGATTGATCTGATTCCAGCGCCAGACTTTCCAACAGCTGGCATTATTTACGGTACTGTGGGCGTGAAGGAAGGCTATCGCACCGGCCGTGGCCGTGTCGTCATGCGTGGTCGCACCCATTTTGAAGACCTGGAAAGAGGCGGGCGTCAGTCGATCATCATTGATGAGTTGCCATATCAGGTCAATAAAAAGACGCTGATTGAGAAAATTGCCGAGCTGGTCAACGAAAAGAAAATCGAAGGTATTTCTGATTTGCGCGATGAGTCTGACAAGTCAGGCATGCGTGTCGTCATCGAACTAAAACGCGGTGAAGTGCCAGAGGTGATTTTAAATAACCTCTACAAGCAAACCCAGTTGCAAGATACCTTTGGTATGAACATGGTGGCCCTGATGGATGGTCAGCCACGTTTGCTCAACCTGAAACAAATGCTAGAGGCTTTCCTGCGCCACCGTCGAGAAGTGGTGACACGTCGTACCGTGTTTGAATTGCGCAAGGCGCGTGATCGTGGCCATGTACTGGAAGGCCTTGCTGTGGCACTGGCGAACGTGGATGAGATGATCGCTATCATCAAAGCAGCGCCAACGCCGCCAGAGGCTAAAAAAGAATTGATGGCCCGCAGCTGGAATTCCCCTGTGGTGGAGGAAATGCTCAAGCGTGCAGCGATGGAAGCTTCCCGTCCTGAAGGTTTGTCGGTGGACTTTGGCATGACGCCAAATGGCTATCGCCTGTCTGATGTGCAGGCACAAGAAATCCTGCAAATGCGTTTGCAACGCCTGACTGGCCTGGAACAGGACAAGATTGTCAGCGAATACAAAGAAGTGATGGATATCATTGCTGACTTGCTGGATATCCTGGCCAAGCCTGAGCGTGTGACTGCCATTATTGTGGACGAACTCAACGAAATTCAACGGCAGTTTGGTGACAAGCGCCGCTCAGAGATCGAGCAGAATACGCAGGATTTGTCACTGGAAGATCTGATTACACCACAGGATGTCGTGGTGACCTTATCACATACTGGCTATGTCAAATCGCAGCCGCTCGATGAATACCGTGCCCAAAAACGCGGCGGTCGTGGCAAGCAGGCGGCCGCCACCAAAGAAGATGACTTTATCGACAAAATGTTTGTCGCCAATACCCACGATTACATCTTGTGCTTCAGCAGCCGTGGCCGTGTGTACTGGTTGAAGGTCTACGAAGTGCCGCAAGGCAGCCGTGTCAGCCGTGGCAAACCGATTGTGAATCTGTTCCCGCTCGAAGAGGGTGAAAAAATCAACGCTATTCTGCCGGTGAAAGAGTTTGACGAAAATCATTTTGTGTTTATGGCCACTGCCATGGGCACCGTCAAGAAAACCGCTCTGGTAGAATTCTCCAACCCGCGCAAGTCCGGCATTATTGCCATTAATCTGGACGACGGTGATTACCTGATTGGGGCTGAAGTGACCAATGGCCAGAACGACATTGTGCTGGTATCCAATGGCGGTAAAGCGGTCTGGTTTACCGAAGATGATGTGCGCCCGATGGGACGTGCCACGCGCGGTGTTCGCGGCATGAAGCTGGCAGCCAAACAACAGGTGCTTTCCCTGTTAATTGCCGAAAATGATCAGCAGTCTGTACTGGTTGCGACTGAAAACGGCTATGGTAAACGTACCGTACTCTCAGAATTCCGCCATTCAGGCCGTGGCACACAAGGCGTCAAAGCGATTGCCATCAGCGAGCGTAACGGTCTGGCCATTGCTGCCAAACTGGTGACTGCCGAAGATGAAATCATGCTGATTACGACTGGCGGTGTCCTGATTCGTACCCGCGTCAAGGAAATCCGTGATATGGGCCGTGCGGCACAAGGTGTGACACTGATTAACTTGGGTGAAGGTGAAAAGCTGTCTGGCCTGGAAAAAATTGTCGAAACTGACGACGATGCCGACACCGATACTGAAGAATGACCTTATTCAAGAATATTTAGTCACATGAAACAGATTTTTAACTTTTCTGCCGGCCCTGCAGTCTTGCCAAAACCAGTGCTGGAACGTGCACAAGCTGAAATGCTGGATTGGCATGGTTCTGGCATGAGCGTGATGGAGATGTCGCACCGCGGTAAGGAATTCACCAGTATTCTGGAGAAAACCGAAGCTGACTTCCGCCAGCTACTGCGTATTCCGGCAAATTACAAAGTGCTGTTCTTGCAAGGTGGTGCCATTGCAGAAAACGCCATGATCCCGCTGAATCTGCTCAATGGAAAAACAGCAGATTATGTGGTGACGGGCGCATGGAGCAAACGCAGCGTTGAAGATGCCAGGGCCTACGGCAATATCCATGTGGCTGCCGATGCTGAACAAACAGGATTTACGACTGTACCTGATTTTGCCAGCTGGCAGCTTACACCTGATGCGGCTTACGTGCATTACTGCACCAACGAGACCATCAACGGTGTTGAGTTTTTACAGGTGCCTGAAACCCATGGTGTGCCGATTGTGGCAGACATGTCTTCGCACATTCTGTCACGCCCGATAGACGTGTCCAAATACGGTGTGATCTATGGCGGCGCGCAAAAAAATATCGGTCCGGCCGGCTTGTGCCTGGTCATTGTGCGCGAAGATCTGCTGGCGCAGGCTTCCCCGCTGACACCGGCAGTCTTCCACTGGAAGACACAAGCGGATAACCAGAGCATGATCAATACGCCGCCCACCTATAGTATTTATATTGCAGGCCTGGTGTTTGAATGGTTGCTGGCGCAGGGCGGGGTAGAGGCGATGGAGCAAATCAATATTGCCAAAGCCAACCTGTTGTATGATTACCTGGATCAGACCGACTTTTATTACAATCCGATCCAGCCGGCCTATCGTTCACGCATGAATATTCCCTTCCGCCTGCGCGATGAAACGCTGAATGATGCGTTTTTGAAAGCTGCTGATCTGCACGGTTTGTTACAACTCAAAGGGCATCGTACTGTCGGTGGCATGCGTGCCAGCATTTACAATGCGATGCCGATTGAAGGCGTACAGGCATTGGTCGCATTCATGCAGACGTTTGAAAAATAAAACTCTTAAAACACTTTAAAAATATACTTTAAATGTCTGATTTATTAAAACAATTTAGAGATGAAATCGATGCGATTGACGCACAGGTATTGGCCTTGGTCAATGCACGCGCCAAGCTGGCACGTGAAATCGGGCATTTGAAAGAAGACGGAGTGATTTACCGTCCCGAACGTGAGGCCCAGGTCATCCGTCGCCTGCAAGCTGAAAATCAGGGGCCATTGTCACCTGAAGCTGTCAGCAATATTTTTCGCGCTGTCATGTCGAATTGTCGAGCACTCGAAAAAGAGCTGTCGATTGCGTTTCTCGGCCCCTTGGGCACCTACAGTGAAGAAGCCGCGCTCAAACAATTTGGCGAAGGGCGTCAGGCCGTGGTGTGTAGCAGCATTGATGAGGTGTTCAGAACAGTAGAGGCGGGTCAGGCTGACTATGGCGTGGTCCCGGTTGAAAACTCTACTGAAGGCGCTGTGGGCATCACGCTGGATCTGCTGTTGGCCAGCCCTTTGCAAGTCATTGGTGAAGTCACCATGCCGGTGCATCACTGTTTGTTGTCTGCACAACAGGATCTTTCGCAAATCACCCATGTGTTTTCACATGCGCAGTCACTGTCGCAATGCCATGAATGGTTAAACCGGCATTTGCCTGCTTCTGCGCGCGAAGCGGTGACCAGCAACGCACGTGCGGCACAGATGATACATGAGCTCGTCGCCAGCCAGGGTACGTTTGCTGCAGCCATTGCCAGTCGGCGTGCGGCTGAATTGTTTGATTTGCATGTGCTTGCCGAAAACATTGAAGACGATCCGAAAAACACCACCCGTTTTCTGGTGTTAGGTGCGCATGGCGTGGCGCCTTCCGGTAAAGATAAAACTTCATTGGTGATGAGTGCGCCTAATAAACCCGGGGCCGTATTAGAACTGCTGGAGCCATTCTCCAGGCACGGCGTCAGCATGACCAAGCTGGAATCACGTCCCTCACGCCAGAACCTCTGGAACTATGTATTTTTTGTTGATATTGAAGGGCATCAGCAGGAGCCAACCGTGCAGGCGGCGCTCAAAGCACTTGCTGGGCGTGCAACTTTACTCAAGGTCCTGGGTTCATACCCGACGGCTATTCTTTAAAAATTGAATGATTATGTCTGATTTATCTACTTTAGCACCTGCTAACATCCGCGCCATTGCCCCTTATCAGGGTGGCAAACCTATCAGTGAACTTGCCCGTGAAATGGGGTTAAACGAAGCTGAGATCGTCAAGCTCGCTTCCAATGAAAACCCTTTGGGCATGAGCCCCAAAGCGCAAATGGCGGTTGAAGAAGCGATTTACGACATTGCCCGTTACCCGGATGGCAACAGTTTTGCACTGCGTGATGCCGTCAGTCACAAATGCGGTGTTGCGCCTCAGCAAATTGTGTTTGGCAATGGTTCCAATGATATTCTTGAACTGGCTGCACGCGCTTTTCTGACCACAGGGGATGAGGCTATTTACTCACAGCATGCATTTGCGGTGTATCCACTGGTCACACAGGCTGTGGGTGCAAAAGGTATCGTCGTGCCAGCGATCGACTATGGCCATGATTTGCAGGGTTTTCTGGCAGTTATCACGCCCAAAACAAAACTGATTTTTGTCGCCAATCCAAATAACCCTACCGGAACGCTGATTGCCAAAGATACGCTCAAAGCTTTTCTGGCACAGGTGCCCAAGCATGTCCTGGTGGTGCTGGACGAAGCCTACGATGAGTATTTGTCTGTCGTTGATAAATCTGAAGCCATTTCCTGGCTGGCTGAATTCGAAAATTTGATGATTTCACGCACCTTTTCCAAAGCCTATGGTCTGGCAGGGCTGCGTGTGGGGTTTGGCCTGATGCATGCTGCATTGGCTGACTTGATGAATCGTGTGCGCCAACCGTTTAATGTCAACAGTATTGCGCAGGTCGCAGCGGCGGTGTCTTTGCAGGATGAGGATTTTGTTGCTCGCAGTTACGCCGCTAACCAGGCTGGCATGGCACAAATTACTCAGGGATTGCAAGCGTTGGGCCTGGATTATATTCCGTCATATGGTAATTTTGTCAGCTTTAAGGTGCCCAATGCGGCAGCGGTTAACCAGGCACTGCTCAAAAACGGGGTGATTGTCCGTCCGGTAGCCAATTATGACATGCCAGACTATTTGCGCGTCAGTATTGGATTATTCAGTGAGAACGCACGTTTTATTGAAGTGCTGGAAAAGATTTTGAAGTCATGACCACTTATGAAAAACTAGCCACCGATGATGTTCGGGTGCTCGAAATCAAGCCGCTGATCAAACCAGCGGAGCTGCTGTCTCGTTTGCAGGAAAGCGCGATCAGTACACAGAACATCGTTACCACCCGCAACGCCATCCACCAGATTCTGCATCAGGGGGATGATCGCTTGCTGGTCATTGTCGGCCCGTGCTCAATTCATGATACCGAGGCGGGCCTGGAATATGCCAAAAAACTGCTTGAGATACGCCAGCGTTTATCCAGTGAGTTGCTGATTGTCATGCGTGTGTACTTTGAAAAGCCACGCACCACGGTGGGTTGGAAAGGCCTGATCAACGATCCGCATCTCGATGGCACCTATGACATTAATTTCGGGCTGGAAAAAGCACGTCGCTTCCTGCTGGATGTGAATGAAATCGGCATGCCTGCCGGTACCGAGTTTCTGGATATGATCACGCCACAGTACACTGCCGATCTGGTGAGCTGGGGCGCCATCGGTGCGCGGACGACGGAGTCGCAAGTGCATCGTGAGTTGGCTTCCGGTTTATCGTGCCCTGTGGGCTTTAAAAATGGCACGGATGGTGGCGCAAAGGTGGCGATCGATGCCATTAAAACGGCGGCCAGCCCGCATCACTTTTTATCCGTGACCAAAGAAGGCGAGTCCGCCATTATCGCGACCAAAGGCAATGATGACTGCCATGTCATATTGCGCGGTGGCAAGACGCCCAATTACGACGCACACAGTATTGCCGATGTGTGTAATCAATTGGCCGATGCTGGCCTGGCGCCCGTGTTGATGGTAGATTGCAGTCACGGTAACAGCCAGAAACAATTTAAAAACCAAATGCGGGTGGTACAAGATGTTTCTAACCAGATTGCTGCCGGTGACAGCCGGATTATCGGCGTGATGCTGGAATCCCATTTGAGTGAGGGGCGTCAGGATCACAGCCCCGGCTGTTCACTCAACTATGGCCAGTCTATCACCGATGCCTGTCTGGGCTGGGAAGACTCTGTCACTGTGCTGGAAACGCTGGCAGCCGCAGTCAAAACCAGACGCGAGAAACATTCAGCCGACGATTGCTGAATAGACGCTACAAACGTAATGACCAAGCCGCATTCATGACTGAGTGCGGCTTTTTTGTTGCGTTGGCGCAAGTCTGGCGTGTGCTCATGAAAATCACTAGCAGGTAATCATTGAGACTTGCAGGGCTTCCATGCAACGCATGCGTATGATGCGAGTCTTACTCAGTAATAAGCAGGCTTAGCAATAGACAGGCATGGTTTGTGTTCGGCAGTGCCGGAACGCCATGCAGTATTGAAGTGGCAGTGGTCGCTGGCAATAGAAACTGGTAATTGTTGTATGATGAAAATTGATCAAAGTCTGTGTGTTTTTTAACGAACATTTAAAATAAGAAATTTGACTATGTATATACATGTATTGGGTGCAGGGGCCGGTGGTGGTTTTCCGCAGTGGAATTGCAACTGTTTTAACTGTGACGGTTTGCGCAAGGGTACTATCAAAGCCACGCGTCGTACGCAATCTTCCATCTGCGTGTCTAGCAATGGTGTGGACTGGGTACTGTTTAATGCCTCTCCCGATGTATTACAGCAAATCCAGGAGTTTCCACCCTTGCAACCGGGACGTGCAGTCCGTGATACCGGCATCAAGGCGATTATGCTGATAGATGCGCAGATTGACCACACCACCGGCTTGTTTATGCTGCGTGAAGGGCAGGTGAAGCGTGAGATCTACTGTACCCAAATGGTGTATGAGGATTTGACCACTGGCAATCAGGTGTTAAATATTCTTGGACATTACTGTGGAATCAATCATCATGAAATCCCTATTGATGGCAATGATGTGAGCAGGGCTGAACCCTTTGAGATTCCGGGTGTGCCTGATCTGCGATTTACTGCGGTGGCATTGAAGAGTGCAGCCCCTCCATATTCGCCACACCGCAATGACCCGCACCCTGGGGATACGATAGGGGTGTTAATTGAAGAAATCAGCACCGGTAAAAAGTGCTGGTACTCACCGGGCCTGGCTGAAATTGAGCCGCATCTGCCACCCTTGATGCAGCAGGCAGATTGCATCATGGTGGATGGCACGTTCTGGACCAATACTGAGATGCTCGATATGGGATTGATGACCAAAACGGCGCGCAGTATCGGCCACAATCCGCAATCCGGCCCGGCTGGCATGATAGAAGAGTTGGACAAGTTTGGTGTGGACAAGCCTGTACGTAAAGTGCTGATTCATATCAACAATACCAACCCGATTTTAAGGGAAGATTCCGCCGAGCGCGCATGCCTCAATGATCACAAGATCGAGGTGGCGTACGATGGCATGGATATCATTCTATAGGAGAGATGTATGAACGCAGTGTCGCAAGCACAATTACCCTGGTCACGTGAAGAATTCGAAGCAAAATTGCGTGAGAAGGGACAGGGCTACCATATTCACCACCCGATTCATGTGTTGATGTATGAGGGTAAACTGAGCAAAGAGCAATTACAATGCTGGGTGGCCAACCGCTATTACTACCAGATCATGATTCCTCAGAAAGATGCGGCCATCATGTCTAATTGTCCGGATAAAGATGTGCGTAAAGAGTGGATACACCGTATTACGGACCATGATGGATATGACGGTGTTGAGGGGGGCATTATTGCCTGGGAAAATCTGGGTGAGGCCGTGGGTTTAACCCGCGAGCAAGTGATTTCATTGGAGTTGGTGACCCCTGGTGTACGTTTTGCTGTGGATGCCTATGTCAACTTTGCTCGCCAGCGCCCCTGGCAGGAGAGCGTGTGTTCCAGCCTGACAGAGTTATTTGCACCGCACATTCACCAGCAACGCATCAGTTCCTGGCCGGCCATGTATCCATGGGTAAAAGAAGAAGGCTTTATTTACTTTAAAAAACGGCTGACTGAAGCGCGTCGTGATGTTGAGCAAGGCTTGGGCATCACTCTGGATTATTTTAGCGTGAGTCGCGAAATGCAATTGCGCGCACTGGATATCCTGCAATTCAAACTGGATGTGTTGTGGGTAATGGCCGATGCCATCATGCTCGCCTGTACGCAGATCAAGGTCGAAGACCGTGATTATTTACGCCAGCCTGTGATTAAATTCAGATAAAAGTCTGGGTGAGGTGAGGCATACTCACCTCAAGGCTGCTTTAACTGGTGAAAGAAAAAGACTAAAGATGGAAAAAAATATTCAACATTCGGATATCTATGCAATTGCTTTGCATCACCGCTTTCAATGGGAAGAGGTACAGCAAAGCCATGTTATTTTATTCCCTGAAGGCATGGTGAAATTGCATGGTGGCGCCGGAGAAATTTTGAAACGGGTGGATGGCAAAACCAGTGTTGGCGATATTGTGGAAGAGCTTAAGGCCTTGTTTCCGGAGGTTGCGGATATTGAGGCAGATATTGTGGGCATGTTCGACCTTGCCGTAGGTAAGGCTTGGCTGCGCAAGGTTAACTAGGGTTTGATACAGGGTTTGATAATCGGGAAAAACTATGGCACAACTGAATAACGGCGTCGCAGCCAACATTACGCAAAAACAACCCTTGTGGTTGCTGGCAGAGGTCACCTATCGCTGTCCCTTGCATTGTGCTTTCTGCTACAACCCGACGGACTATGATAAGCACACTAAAAATGAACTCACTACCGAACAGTGGATCAACGCTTTGCGCGACGCGCGCAAAATGGGCGCGATTCAATTGGGCATCTCGGGCGGTGAGCCATTGTTGCGTGACGATATTGAAGAAATTGTTGCCGAAGCGCACAAGCTTGGGTATTACAGCAACTTGATTACCTCAGGTGTTGGCCTGACTGAAAAGCGCATACAGGCATTTAAAGAGGGCGGCTTGGACCATATCCAGTTGTCCATGCACGACATCACCGAAGAGATTAATAACTTTATTACCAATACAAAAACTTTCGAGCTCAAGAAGAAAGTCGCGGCCATGATTAAAGGCCACGGTTACCCGATGGTGCTCAATGTGGTGATTCATCGTTACAACATTGGCCATGTCGACAAAATTCTGGAAATGGCAGAAGCACTGGGTGCAGATTATGTAGAACTTGCCAATACGCAATACTATGGCTGGAGCCTGGTGAATCGTAGCCAATTGATGCCAACCCGTGAGCAACTGGCAGAGGCCGAGCGCATGACGAATGCTTTCCGTGAGCGCGTGGGCAATAAAATGAAGGTATTTTTTGTGGTGCCAGATTACTTTGCCGAGCGTCCGAAGAAGTGCATGAATGGCTGGGGTGAAGTGTTCATGATTGTGACTGCCAATGGCGATGTATTGCCATGTCACTCGGCGCGTTCATTACCAGGGCTTACTTTTCCCAACGTGCGTGAAAATGGCCTCGAATGGGCGTGGAAGGAATCTCCTGCCTTTAACAAGTATCGCGGCATGGACTGGTTGAAAGAACCATGTCGCAGTTGTGATGAAAAGGAAAAAGATCTGGGCGGCTGCCGTTGCCAGGCTTATTTGCTCAGTGGTGACGCAGAGGCAGCAGATCCGGTCTGTACCAAATCCCCCCACCGCCATTTGATTGATGCGGCGATTAAAGACTCGGAGAATCCTCTGTTACGAGAACAACCGATTATTTTTCGTACCGATAAAAACTCGAAAAAATATGCCGAGGGTGACCGTGAACGTGTAGATCAGTTTCACTCCCTGCCATAATGGCCCGATCGTTTTACTTTATAATGCACAGGTGCTCTCGGGCACCTGTGTTTTTTTGAGGCTTAGTGTTGAAAACCCACTCATCCATACTGGTATTTGTGCTGGCAGCGTTGGCAGCGCTGGCACCTTTCGCAATCGATACCTATTTACCTGCATTCCACGCCATTGCCGGGGAGTTGGGCACCACCGAACTGGCCATTCAGCAAAGCCTGACTTTTTATTTATTGCCCTATGCAGTGATGACGCTCTGTCATGGTGCCATTTCAGATGCCATCGGCAGAATAACGACGATCAAATGGGGGCTGGGTGTTTTTGTGCTTGCCAGTATTGGCTGCGTGCTGGCACCCAATATACAGACCTTGTGGTTATTTCGCGCCTTGCAAGGCATGAGTGGCGGTGCCGGTAACACAGTTGCGCGCGCCATGGTGCGCGACCTGTTTGAAGGCGCACAAGCGCAACGTGTGATGGCGACGGTGCAAATGCTGTTTGGCATCGCGCCCGCTGTGGCGCCCATTTTAGGCGGTATTCTGCTAGGTATACACTGGCAGGCCATTTTCATGTTTCTGGCACTGTATGCGGCTGTCACCTTGTGGGCTGCAATACGCTATTTGCCCGAAACCATGCCAGTCGGAAAAAGAGTTAAATTCTCGGTGGGCCAGGTTGCCAGCACGTATAGCCGCATGCTGGCTAATCGTCGCTTTCTGGTGTTAATCGCCAGTCTGGGACTGAATTTTTCGGCCTTTTTTATCTATGTACTGGCCAGCCCTGTGTTTCTGGTCAAGCATTTGCATTTAAACAGCCAGCAATTCGGCTATCTGTTTATTCCTACTGTCACCGGCATGATGCTGGGGTCATGGATTGCACGACGCACTGCAGGCAAGTTATCCGCTGAAGATATCTTACGCTGGGCGTTTATCTGGATGTTACTGATTGCTAGTTGTAATGTTGTGATCCAGTATGTCAATCTGGGCAGTGACGTGTGGTGGCTGGCTATCCTGCCAATCGCCCTGTTTAATATCGGCATGGCGATGGCGATGCCGGTATTGTCGATTGCTGCGCTAGATTGTTATGTGAAGGTGCGAGGTACTGCAGCTTCGGCACAGGCGTTTATGCAGATGCTGTGCTCTACCTTGAGCTCTGCCTTGATTGTTCCCTTGGTTTGGCACTCCATGCTGATGCTATCACTCGCCATGCTATTGATGACAGTATTGAGCGCTTGTTTGATGTGGTTTAGTGCCCATCAGGATAGCCGTGCTTCCGACAGTTAATCAACCTTCCGGATCTCCAATTGCATTAAATATGCCAACTTTCCTTTTCTCATTCGTCATTTGATCTCTGCCTCGTCGATTTAATATGAAATCGTAGCAACTGTCCGCAAGCAAGTGACAGTGGTGAAAATAAAACTAAATCGCAAGCGGGAGTCACCTATGAATATCACCAGAGAGCAGGAAGCATTGAAAGCGTACGTCAAGTTGCTTTCCAATCAGGGTGTCAGTCAACGCGTTCTGGTTCAACGTGAATTTATCATTATTCGATTAGCGACATTTCTGGATAAAATTCCAGGAGAGGGCAGCCATTATCGGCATGCGGTAGACCGATTTATTGCGAGTATCGATCCGGCAGAAATACCTGCCGTGTTACCTGTGATTCGAGAGTTTTTCTCTTTTTGGGTCAAAGATATCAAAGCGATTGCCGCCATGAGCCAGGCCAAAGTATTTAATGGTGCTACACCTGTTGTCATGGCAACGCAGGATGAATTATTTAAGCATTGGTATGATTTGGATAAGACAGTGTTGAGTAAACCTGAGGAGCAGATGCTGGTAGCATTTCATCGTGTTTCTTTGGCACACGGTTTAGATCCGCTTATTTTCAAGGAACGTATGCGGATGGCAAAATTTTTGTTGCTTTCTTTGCGCAGAGTGCCACATAAGCAGTCACATAGTTACCGCCAGATGGTAGATAGTAATTTACCGTTGTTTAGTGCGCTGGGTACTCAGCATGCCTTTTTAAGTGTTTCCCGTGAGTTTTATTATTTCTGGCGCGGCGATATGATCATGAAGTCGATGACAGAAGAGCGTAATCGTGATTTAGCAATGGCTGCCTAAGTCTGCCATCTGAACTCGTTAAAAACCGCCAGCTTTAGCGCTGGCGAATTTTTTGCAGAATGATGGCTGAGAGCTCTTCAATAGAGCGGCTGGTAGAGTCGGCCCACGGAATGTGATAGCGACGCATCATTTCTTCAGCAGTGGCTATTTCTTTGCGGCAGTTATCCAATGAAGCATAAAAACTGTCTGGCCGACGTTCGCTACGTACAGAATGCAAGCGATCAGGTTTAATAGTCAATCCAAAAATCTTATCGATGTTTTTTTCCAGTGCAGCAGGAAAAGCACCACGTTCAAAATCTTCAGGGATCAGGGGGTAGTTGGCTGCTTTCATGCCAAATTGCATGGCGAGATAAATGCTGGTCGGGGTTTTTCCGCAACGTGAAACACCAATCAGAATCACTTCCGCTTCATCTAATCCTGAGTTGGTCATGCCATCGTCATGATTTAATGTGAAATTAATTGCTTCCATCCGCTCGTGGTAACTGTTACCCATCGCACTGTAAGCAATGCTGGCACCCGTCAATGGCTCCTGATTGAGTTCAGAACCCAGCGGATAAATAAAACGATGGAACAGGTCGATAAAATAGGCGTTGGCCTGTTTCAGATGATTGCGATGTTCGCCATTTCCCACCGACATAATCACAATCGGACGAATCCCGTCTTGTTCGGCGACTTTTTGAATATGCTCAAACGCAGCTTGCACCTTTTCATCATTATCGGTGAAAGGCAGGCGGGTTTGCGTGAACTGTGTCTTGGGGAAGTGCTCAAGCAGCTTGCTCAAGGCACCTGCTGTGATCCCCGTGCCATCAGAAATAATAAAAACAGAACGGTGATTCATTCAGGTGCCTTGATAGTTGCGATGCGAGTTATTTTTTGGTCAGACGTTGCCAGGTCGCAACCACGGTATCCGGGTTCAGCGAGACTGACTGAATCCCTTCGGCGACTAGCCATTCGGCAAAGTCCTCGTGGTCAGAAGGTCCTTGACCGCAAATGCCCACGTATTTACCCAAGCGGTTACAAGTGTTGATTGCCATTTTCAGCAATACCTTCACCGCATCATTACGTTCATCAAAACCATCAGCCAGAATGCCGGAGTCACGGTCCATGCCCAAGGTCAGTTGCGTCAAATCGTTAGAGCCGATTGAGAAGCCATCAAAGTACTCAAGGAACTGCTCTGCCAGCAATGCGTTTGCCGGAATTTCACACATCATGATCAGGCGTAAACCATTGTCACCCCGTTTCAAGCCGTTGGCTGCCATGATTTCGGTCACGGCACGCGCTTCATCCAGTGTACGCACAAATGGAATCATCAGTTCGACATTGGTCAGTCCCATCACATCGCGGACTTTTTTCATGGCCTGACATTCCATGGCAAAACACTCTTTAAAGTCTTCAGCCATGTAACGCGCTGCACCACGGAAACCAATCATCGGGTTTTCTTCATCTGGCTCGTAAATCTCGCCACCGACCAGTTTTTTGTATTCATTAGACTTAAAGTCTGAGGTCCGTACAATCACCGGTTTTGGATAGAATGCTGCAGCAATGGTCGCAACGCCTTCCGCGACTTTGTCAATGTAGAACTGTTTGGGGCTGTCATAGCCGCGGGCGCGGTTCTTGATCGTTGCCTGTATTGTGGCCGGCATCGCATCTACGTTCAAAATCGCTTTCGGGTGAATACCAACCATGTTGTTAATCACGAATTCCAGTCGCGCCAAACCAACACCGTCATTCGGTGTCTGGGCAAAGGTAAACGCCATGTCCGGGTTACCCACGTTCATCATGATTTTGCAAGGCGGCTTGCTTAGTGCACTGTTGGCCTGAGTCGACACTTCGTAGTCCAGTGCGCCGTGATAGACAAACCCGGTTTCACCTTCCGCACATGAAACAGTAACGATTTCACCATCACGCAGCAAATCAGTGGCGTTCACAGAACCCACAATGGCAGGGATGCCTAATTCACGTGCAATAATCGCCGCGTGGCAGGTACGGCCACCACGGTTGGTAACCAAGGCACTGGCGCGCTTCATGACGGGTTCCCAGTTAGGGTCAGTCATATCGGCCACCAGCACGTCACCAGGTTGAACTTCGTGCATTTCAGCCGGATCTAGCACAATACGTACTGGCCCCACACCTACTTTTTGTGTCACTGCACGACCAGCCACCACAGGCACAGAGGCATGTTTTTGCAGCTTAAATGTCTCGGTGACATTATTGGCCGCTTCTTGCGACTTCACGGTTTCCGGACGAGCTTGTAAAATATACAGTTTGTTATCCAGACCGTTTTTTCCCCATTCAATATCCATTGGACAGCCATAGTGCTGTTCGATGGTCATGGCATAGCCAGCCAGCTCCAGGATATCCGCATCGGTCAGCGAGTAACGGTTGCTTTCTGCCGGGTCTACTTCGACAGTATGCGTGGATTTACCGGCTTGGGTGGCATCTGAAAATACCATTTTGATCAGCTTGGAACCCATGGTGCGGCGCACGATGGCAGGTTTGCCTTGCGCCAGCAAAGGTTTGTGCACATAGAACTCGTCCGGGTTCACTGCACCTTGTACCACAGTCTCACCCAGACCATAGGAGGCGGTAATAAACGCCATGTCACGGTGACCGGATTCGGTATCAATGGTAAACATCACACCGGCACAGCCAATATCAGAACGTACCATTTGTTGTACACCAGCAGACAGCGCCACGTCGGCATGTACAAACCCTTTGTGAACACGGTAAGAAATGGCACGATCGTTATATAAAGAAGCAAACACTTCTTTAATAGCGTGTTTGATATTTTCCAAACCATGAATATTCAAAAAGCTTTCTTGTTGTCCGGCGAATGAAGCATCCGGCAAGTCTTCTGCAGTCGCGGAGGAGCGTACTGCAAACGTAGTTCCTGGTGCTGACTTTTCTATCAGTTTGCTGTAGTTTTCAGCGATAGCAATTTGTAATGTCTGTGGAAACTCTGTTTCCATAATCCACTGGCGGATTTGTGCGCCGCATTTCGCAAGGGCTTGTGTGTCATCAGCATTGAGCTTGTCCAGCAAATCATTGATTCTTTTGTTTAATCCGCCTTGTTCCAAAAACTCACGATAAGCATCTGCGGTGGTGGCAAAGCCGGTGGGTACACGTACACCCTTAGCCGTGAGTTGAGAAATCATTTCACCAAGAGAAGCGTTTTTGCCACCAACAGAAGGCACATCGCTATTTCTTAGATTCTCAAATGGAATAACATGACTTACCATATAAAACCCTTAATTGTTTTGAACCTGATGATAATCTATTGCGGATGCAATCGATTCAATTCGATAAATAGAGGCCATTTGCGGGGCGCAACCAGTTTTATAGAATTACTTTTATAACATGCATTATGCCAAAATCATGTTTTAATGTCACGTCAGCTTCACCTCACTGTTTAAATTTTTTTAACGTACTTGTAACGAATGGCCCATGATTTCCGGATTGTTTTCTGATCGCTCTGTTTCCGTCACTACTTTTGGCAGATTGCATTTGGGATTTTTTGACCTTAGTCAGCAGTCTATACGGCGTTTCGGGAGTATGGGTGTCTCGATTGATGCATTTCAAACCAGCCTGACTGCAAGCTTTGGCACGCTTGGTAATGAGCTGCCTTGGCTGAATGCATTGCTGCAACGACATCTGCAAGGGCTGACCACCCCAGCCGAGGTGCGCTTGCAGCTACACCAGGCGATTCCGCGACATGGTGGATTGGGCTCTGGCACACAAATGGCTCTGGCTGTGGGAGCGGCTGTAAACAGCCTGCTTGGCTACTCTGTGAATCCTGCAGAGATTGCTGCGCGTCATGATCGTGGTGGTCGATCCGGTATAGGCATTGCGACATTTGCACATGGCGGGCTGATATTGGATGGTGGCAAAGGCCCTGCAACCGTTGTTCCACCTATGTTGGCACGTTATGCATTTCCTGATAAGTGGTGTTTTTTGCTGATGATGCAAACTGGTTTGGTCGGTGTGCACGGTCTTCAGGAAAAAACAGCCTTTCAACAATTAAAGCCTCACACGCTGGCTGAAACACAGGCGCTTGCACATCAAGTATTGATGCATGGCTTGCCTGCCTTGCAAGAGCAAGATTTTGAGGTTTTTGCTGCAGTTGTCGGGGCCTTGCAAGATTACAACGGTACTTATTTTGCATCGGCCCAAGGTGGTCGGTATGCCAGCCCTGCTGTTACACAAGTTATTACCTATTTAAAGCAACAGGGACATGTCGGTTTGGGGCAAACGTCCTGGGGGCCAACTGGTTTTGTGATGATGCCTACGCGCGCCTCTGCGCATGCGCTTAAAGAGCAGCTATTGATTCGTTTTTCCTCGCTTGATTTGGACTATCATATTGTGCATGCAGTCAATCATGGCGCTTTGCTGAGTATTCATGATTGAAAAGCCGGATTTTTTATCGCTTTATCATAGTTTTGAAATGCTGAAGTCTTGCGTATAGTGTGGCATAGTAAAGACAGGGGTTTGAATACTCATTAAAACTAAAACGAGGTGACCATGAAAAAAACAAGCATTATGCATTTATTCACAGCCGCAAAAAATGCCAGTCCGTTTGATGTCAATATGGCATTCGATGCAGGCTATGAAAAAATCATTTCCTATACCAATGTCACCCTGAATGAAATCATTCCCTTGACGCAAGATGCTATTTTTTCACGTAGCCCGAGTGGCCTAAAGCAACAAGCCTTGTTTTTTGGCGGACGGGATATTCAGGTCGCACTCGAAATGCAAAAACAGGCGCGGAGTGCCATGTTCAAGCCATTTGAGTGCCATACCTTTTCTGATCCATCAGGCGCTTTTACAACTGCAGCAGCCATGCTGGCCAAAGTAGATTTTTATCTGCAAAAGTCCGGCAGCGGCCTTGGTAAGGAAAAAATTGCCATTTTTGGTGCCAGTGGTACGGTGGGCTCCACAGCCGCGCTGATTGCGGCGCGCCAAGGATCAACAGTGTTAATGGTTGCGCATGCTGGAGTCGACAGCATGCAGGCTTATGTGGATAAACTCTCCGAAAGTTATGATGTGAAGCTGGAGGTGGTCGATGGCAGTACAGAGTCGGCTAAAATCGCCGTTCTTAACGAAGCGACTGTGGCCTTGTGTGCAACGCCTGCGGGTGTTCGCGTACTGGAAGTGCGTCAGTTTGCCGGTTCAAAAACACTCAAAGTAGTTGCCGATGTCAATGCCGTGCCTCCTTCCGGAATTGAAGGGGTGGATACTTTTTCTAATGGCGGCTTGATTGAAGGTACGCAAGTTGCGGGTTTCGGTGCTTTGGCCATCGGGCAACTGAAGTATGTGACGCAAAACAAGTTACTGGAGCAAATGTTGCAAAGCGAAAGTCCCATGCACATTGACTATCATCAGGCGTACGAATATGCCTGTGCACACGTTGAATAAGTCTGGCTGAATGCAGTTAGCAGTGGTTTCTCAAAGTGCGCGAATTTATGCGAACTTTGCACATGAGGCGGGGCTAGCTCCTGATGTGATTGATGCATTTGCTGATATCGACACGCGTGCATGCGCCAATCGCTGGTTGCAGTGCAAGGCACTTGTTTCCGGCTGGAATCCATCCGATTTCAGGATCTTGATTGATAGACTGGATGCCTGGCAGACAGATACTCTGGTCATAGGATCAGGCTTTGAGCAGGCATTGCCACAATATGCATGGCTCTACCAGCACTACACGCTGGCTGGCAATACGCCGCAGGTGATGGATCAGTTGAAAGATCCCTTCTGGCTGGCGCCCATCTGTACAAATCTGGGGATTGCTTCTCCCGAGGTGCGGCAAACGGCACCTGTCTCAGGCCGCTGGCTGGTCAAACAGCGGGGCGGTTGTGGCGGCGGCCATATCAAAGACTGGCAAGCAGGCATGATGGTGGCACAGCATGAATATTATCAGGCATGGCAAGCGGGCATCAGTGTAGGCGCCTTGTTTGTCGGCAACGGTGAACACTGTCGCCTGGTGGGCGTGCATCAACTACACGAGGCGCTTGACAGTTATGCCTATGCTGGCGCAAGCCGTCTGCTGGATGCCTCGCTGGATCAGGCCATGCAAGCACTGGCAGACTGTTTGATGCAGGCCGTTGCGCTCAAGGGGATTTTCAGTATAGATGCGCGCTGGCATGCAGGCCGTTTATATTTGCTGGAAGTCAATCCGCGGCTGAGCGCCAGCATGCGCCTGTATGTTGGTTTGCCTTTGATGCAGGCGCATCTGGCGGGTTGCCGGCAGCAAGCGTTGCCAATATTGAATGTGTCCATTTACAGTGCCAGTCATCGCATCTTGTATGCTGGCCAATCCGTGGATGTGTCCGGACTGCGCATGCCGGACTGGCTGGAAGATCGGCCGAATGGCGGAATGATTGAAGCAGGGCAGCCAGTGTGCAGTCTGTATGCGCAGGGCGAGAATATGTTTGAAGTGCAGCAACAGTTGCTGCAACAGCAGGAATTTTTAAAGAAACTATGGGGGACTTATGTCAGCGAGCGCATCCAATTCTTCAACGATTAGCGTACAACAATACAGCGCACCACTGGTCGCGCAACTTATCACGCACGCAGCCGCACTGGGGTGTCAAGTCAGCACACATGAAAGTGGTGCCACGATTGTCGATGCCGGTATTCAAGCCTCAGGGGGCCTCGAAGCAGGGCGTTTGATCGGAGAAATCTGCATGGGGGGCTTAGGGAGTGTGGCTTTGCGCCATGTGCCCCAGTTTGCGCGCTGGCCATTGAGTGTGGTGGTCACGGCTAAACAGCCGGTGATTGCCTGTCTGGGCAGTCAATATGCTGGCTGGGCGCTTTCGCATGAGAAATTCTTTTCACTTGGCAGTGGACCGGCACGCGCGATTGCCCAGCGCGAGGAAGTCTTCAAAGACATTGATTACCGTGACAGTGGCGAACAAACGGTACTGGTACTGGAAACAGATAAAGTGCCGCCCGTGCAGGTGATTGAAAAAGTGGCGAAAGATACTGGATTGCCCGCCAATAAACTGACCTTTATTTTAACGCCCACGCGTAGTATCGCAGGCACCGTGCAAGTGACCGCGCGCGTGCTCGAAGTGGCCCTGCATAAATGCCATACCCTGCATTTTGATTTGAGTGCCGTGGTGGATGGCTATGGCGTGGCGCCGGTGCCTGCACCATCGCCTGACTTTATCACTGGCATGGGGCGTACCAATGATGCCATTTTGTTTGGCGGATTTGTACAATTGTTCGTCAACACCGACGACGCGGCAGCCGAAGCCTTGACCAAACAATTGCCTTCTTCATCCTCTAAAGATTATGGCCGTCCATTCGCTGAAGTGTTTAAAGCAGTGAATATGGATTTTTACCAGATTGATCCCATGCTGTTTTCCCCTGCCAAAGTCAGCGTCACCAACCTGAAATCCGGCCGCACTTTCTTTGCCGGTAAGTTTAATGAAGATCTTTTAAATCAATCATTTGGCGGTTAATTGTAAAGTTAAACAATAGAGCAGCGGGTCGCATTGCACAGGCATTGTGCCCGCGTCGCTATTTCAGGACAGCATGCAAGTCGTTCCAATATTTACCGATGAAGTGGCCCAGGCCGGTGGCTGGCATGGGCAGGCGCTGGCG
Organism: Methylophilus aquaticus; assembly: GCF_030769565.1. GTDB lineage: Bacteria > Pseudomonadota > Gammaproteobacteria > Burkholderiales > Methylophilaceae > Methylophilus > Methylophilus aquaticus. Next base: position 42,279 of record NZ_JAVCAP010000031.1, read on the forward strand.
CAGGCATTTGCCCGTCGTGGCTGGCAAGCGCTGATGGTGTCGCTCGACAGTTGTCATGTCAGCATTGTTGACCAGCACGTGCGCGTCCACGTGCCGGGTCTGATGCAGGCTTCACCCATTGCTTTTGTACGTGGTGTGGCGGCAGGCACCACGCAGCAGATTATTACTCGCCTCAATATATTGCATACCCTGAAGCGTCAGGGTATGTATCTCTACAATAATGCGACTGCGATTGAAACCACAGTCGATAAATCGATGACCAGCCAGTTATTGGCTGAGCACGGGATCGCGACCCCCAATACCTGGGTATGTGAATATCGGCAGATTGCACATCCTTTAATGCAGCAGGCGCTGGACCATGGTAAAACGCTGGTCATCAAGCCGTTGTTTGGATCGCAGGGCAAGGGTGTGCGTCTGATACAAACCCCCCAGCAATTTGCGCTACCGCAAGAGATGTTTGTGGATGGTGTGTATTATTTACAGGAAAAAATTGAAACCGGTGTACATCAGCACGACTATCGCGTATTTGTGGTACGTGGTCAGGTGCTGGCCGTGATGAAACGCAAAGGCAGCGACTGGTTGCATAATGTGGCACGTGGCGCACGTTGCGAGGCATGTGATGAGGACGATGTCGCTGCACTCGGTTTGCAGGCGGCCAACGTTATTGGGCTGGATTATGCCGGGGTCGATATTATTCGGGACAAGGAGGGTAAATGTTGGGTGATCGAAGTCAACAGTATTCCAGCCTGGCGCGGGCTGCAAAGTATTACTGCTTTCGACATTGCGCAATCGCTGGTCGACGACCTGCTGCAGTTTGCCTGAGTCTGTGATGGATATTCAGTCAGCCTATCTGAAAGCCTGTTTGTCCGAGCTGGAAGCGCTCAAGCCCGGGAATGTGCATTTGTTTGCCGATGGTCATGGCATGCAGGTGCAGGACTTTATTGACAGTGCCGAGGTCTCGGCACCGGCCTTGTGTGAAGATCTCAGTCTGGGTGTGCGTCCATTGGGGCAGCGCATGGTGGATGCTTTGCAGGCGACTTATGCCAAAGTGGCGTGCAATACCAATCTGGGCATCGTGCTGCTGGCAGGTCCTGTAGTGCAGGCGGTGTTGCAGTATCCGCAGCTTTCACTCAGGCAGGGGCTGGTCGCGGTGCTAGACAATACCACTGTGGCGGATGCCGAGGCTGTTTATCAGGGCATTCGTCTGGTCAAGCCTGCCGGCATGGGCCAGCAAGTGGACCATGATGTCAGTCAGCAAGCCGACATCACTTTGTTACATGCCATGCAAATTGCAAGTGTCTATGACAAGGTGGCGGGTCAGTACACCAGCCACTATGCTGAAATATTTGACCATGCGTTGCCGCTTTATCAGCGATGCTGCACCCGCTGGGAACGCCCGGCCTGGGCCTTGACCGCCGTCTATCTGTATTGGCTGGCGCACTGGCCCGACAGTCATATCGCCCGTAAGTATGGCATGGCGCAGGCTGTTACCATCCAGCAGCAGGCCAAAAATCATTTTCAGCACTTTACAGACTTGCAGAACCCAAAGCTTTACATGGCGCCGTTACTTGCTTGGGATGCTGAACTCAAACAAGCCGGCATCAATCCCGGTACCAGTGCCGATTTGACAGTCACCACTGCCTTGCTCGCCAATCTCTTGGTCTGATTTCTGAAAAAGCACGTTCTGCCAGCATGGCTCTAAGGTATACTTTTAGTTTCAACGCAAGCAGGAGTCTCTTATGAGCGAACAGGTACTCAGCGAACAGGCATTGCAGCAGCAACTCAGTGAACATTTACCCCACTGGTTTTTTGAAGAGGGCTGGATACGCCGTAAATACAAAACCAGCGGCTGGAAGGGCACGCTGATGGTGGTCAACACTGTTGGCCATCTGGCCGAAGCGGCCTGGCATCATCCCGACTTAACCGTCTCCTATGCCTTTGTCATCGTCAAATTGTGTACGCACAGTGCCAAGGGCATCACCATGAAAGACATTGAGCTGGCGCGTAAAATTGAAGAGGTCGTGCAATGGCAGCCTGCCCTGATCGCAGGCACTGCGCTGGAAGGGACGCCACAGGATGATCAGCGTTTCAAATACATAAAATACGATTAAGCATGACCCAGACACACGCAAGGCCTCCGGCTATATTTTTGATGGGGCCGACCGCCAGTGGCAAAACCGCTGCAACCATCACGCTTTATCAGCAGTTTCCAGTTGAAATTATCAGTGTAGACTCTGCGCTGGTCTATCAGGGCATGGATATCGGTACAGCCAAGCCGGATGCAGAGACTTTGCGGCAGGCGCCCCATCATTTGATAGACCTGATCACCCCGCTGGAACAATATTCGGCGGCCCAGTTTGCAAAAGACGCTCTGGCGCTCATGCACCAGGCCACACAACAAGGGCGGATTCCGTTACTCGTCGGGGGGACTATGCTGTATTTCAATGCCTTGCAGCATGGCTTGAGCGCGCTGCCGCAGGCTGATCCAGCCATTCGCGCAGAGATTGAAGCTGAAGCAGAGCGTATTGGTTGGCCGGCATTGCATGCGCAACTGACGGAAATTGATCCGGCAGTCGCCGCCAATATCCAGATCAACGATATGCAACGCATAGAGCGAGCGTTGGAGGTGTACCGCATCAGTGGACAATCAATGAGTGATTTACGTGCGCAATCCACCAAAACAGAATTGCCATTTGATGTCCTCAAGATCGCGCTGGTGCCGAGTGATCGCGCCATATTGCATCAACGTATTGCCGAACGGTTTGCGCTCATGCTAGCGCATGGCTTGGTCGACGAGGTACAACGTCTGCTGGCACAATATCCACAGCTCACCGCCGAAACGCCCAGTATGCGTTGTGTAGGTTATCGTCAAACACTGGATTATCTTAAGGGCGAGATTGACTTGAAAACCTTGGGCGAGCATGGTGTATATGCCACGCGACAATTGGCAAAACGTCAGTTGACGTGGCTGCGCGGTATGGATGATTTGTTGGTATTAGATGCGTTGAATGCGACTTGCTTAAACCAGTTGTCGACCCGGATTGCCAAGTTGCAGACTGTTGGGCGCTCTTCTGTCTGATCAATTGAATAGCTCAGCATGGCCCAACTAAAGACAACAGATGCTGCTACTTCAAAGTTCAGCCAGTGAGGATTTGAGTGCCAGCAGTTGTGCTTCATTCAATGGTTGGCCATCAGCATTTGAAATAAGAAAGCTGTCTTCAACCCGATTACCCAAAGTATTGATTTTTGCATTATGTAAGGCGATATGGTGGGTCAGCATGGCGATAGCCATCGAGGCAAGCAATCCCGGTCGGTCATTGGCGATCACATCGAGTTGCTGAAAATGCTGGTCATGGTCTTGATGGCTATGTACTGAGCGAAAGCTGATCTGGGTGGGGATCGGCATGTGTTTGACTTGTCGGCTGACCCTGCCGCGAATAGGGGGGGGCATCGGTGTCTGACTGGTAAGTTGTTCAGTTAAACCCTGCTCGATATGTTTTAGCAAGCCGTTGTAGCTGACCTGACGCGTTTCCGGTTCCAGCACAATAAAGTTGTCCAACGCATAGCCATGTGCTGTGGTATAGATTTTGGCCTGCGCAATGTTGTATTGCAGGCTCTCGAAAAAATGGCAGATACGTGCAAAAATTTCTTTGTGGTCACGGCTATATATCATGACCTGTATGCCATCGCCCTTGGGGCTCAAACGGGCGCGCACAATGGCTTTTTCCGAGTCCTGATGAGGCATCAGTAAGCGGCTTTGCCAGGCGATTTCATCACTATCAAAACGACTGAAATAACTTTCACCAAAAGCTTGCCAAAGCGGTGTGACAGAAGGTTCTGACAGGGCAAAGCTTTGAAGTTTTTGAAGGGCTTCCTGTTTGCGTAGAGCCAGTTGCGCTTCGGTATTGAGCGATTGCTGTAATACACGCCTGGTTTGCAAGAATAGGCTTTCGAGTAATTTTGCTTTCCAGGCATTCCAGACATTAGGGCTGGTGCCACGAATATCAGCCACTGTCAGCAGGTAAAGTGCGATCAGTCGATATTCTGTGCCGACCAGCTGCGCAAAGGTTTCAATGACATCAGGATCCGAGAGATCACATTTTTGCGCGGTGCTCGACATTTTCAGGTGTGCTGCTACCAGCCAGGCGACCAGTTCGGTCTCCTGTTTCTCCAGACCATGTTTCTGGCAAAAGCGTCTGGCATCCACGGTTCCCAACACTGAGTGATCGCCCCCGCGGCCCTTGGCAATGTCGTGAAAAATCGCTGCGAGATACAGCAAATAAGGTTGACTGAATTCAGCAAACAACTGGCTACAGAGCGGAAACTCATGGCGTAACTCTGGTTTGGCAAACCGGCGTAGATTGCGCAGCACGTTTAGCGTGTGCTCATCCACCGTGTATACGTGAAACAGATCATGCTGCATTTGGGCAATCACGCGCCCGAATACCGGAATGTAGCGGCCAAGGATGCCGTAGCGGTTCATGCGACGCAAGCAGCGGTGTACGCCTTCCGGACTGCGCAGTATTTGCAGAAACAGCGCTTTGTGTAGAGGTTCCTTGCGAAACTGGCTATTAATCATCGGGTGCGCGGATTGCAGTGCTCTGATTAGAGGTGCACTGAATCCGGCAATTGTGCTGTATTTTTGAAGTAGTTTGAAGCAGCGTAAAATTGCATCAGGTTTACGCTGAAACAAGTCGTCTGTTCTGAGGCTTAACAGCCCTTGTGAAAGCGTAAAGTCTTCATCAATGATTTGCGGTGGACCGAGTGGCGGGTTGACGCGCGCATGCAGCAATTTTAGTAACACTTCATTTTCAATAATGACAGCTTTTACTGTGCGATAGTAACCCTGCATCAACTGCTCACTCGCACGCTTTTTTTCATTGGTGCGGTAGTGCATTTGTTCTGCCAGTGCATTTTGATAGTCAAATAACAGGCGATCTTCACGTCTTTTGGCCAGCAGGTGGAGTCGAATGCGCAGACTTTGTAACAGGCGCTCATGCCGTCTGAGCTGGCGTGCTTGTGCTTGATCCAGCAGACCTGCATGAACCAGTCCTTGCCAGTCTTTGCCTAGTCCCTGACTTTGAGCGACCCACAAAATCATATGCAGATCCCGGAGTCCACCGGGACTTTCTTTGATATTTGGCTCCAGGTTATAGGCTGTATCATTGAATTTTGCATGGCGAATTTGCTGCTCGCGCAGCTTTTCAGCAAAAAAGCGAGAAGCATCCAGTTGCAATCGCAGCTTCGTTTGCAGGGTGTCAAAGCCGCGATGATTGCCTGTCAGCCATCTGGCTTCGAGCAGATTGGTCATGACTGTGACATCCAGTGTGGCCTCGTTGAGACATTCCGGCAGCGTACGTACACTGTGCCCGATATTGAGGCCAATATCCCACAGGACACCGATCAGGCTTTCAATGCCTGCTTGCAATTCAGGTGTGTGATCTTCTGGCATTAACACCAGTAAATCGATGTCCGAATAGGGAAACAAATCTCCGCGGCCATAACCACCCACTGCTATGAGGCTCACAGAGGCTGGAACCTGATGCTGCTGCCATATTGACTTTAGTAATGCATCGAGTTGGCGGGCATTTTGCAGCAATAGGCGTTTGCCTTGAGGATTGGCTAGATACTGCTCGGCGTGGAGTGCATAGGCCTGATGCAGTGACTCACGCCATGCTTTTAGTTGCTCTTTACTTGTGGCCGTCATGCATTGTTCCAGAGTGCCACCTTAATGTGATGGTCTGGCAGGAGTGCCGGCTGAAACTGTCATGATTTCAAAGCCGTCTTCAGTGACCAGCACGGTATGCTCCCATTGCGCAGAAAGGCTGCGATCTTTGGTAACGACTGTCCAGCCATCAGGCATAAACTTGATGTCACGTTTGCCCGCGTTGATCATAGGTTCAATGGTGAAAATCATGCCGGCTTTCAGCTTGATGCCTGCGCCCGGTTTGCCATAGTGCAATACCTGCGGCTCGCAATGGAATTTTTTGCCGATGCCATGTCCGCAAAATTCGCGCACAATGCTGTAGCCATTTTTTTCGGCAAACGATTGAATGGCATAGCCAATATCGCCCAGAGTATTACCCGGTTTGACTTTTTCAATGCCGCGCCACATCGCTTGATAAGTGATTTCAGACAGGCGTTTTGCCTGAATCGAAACCTCACCTACACTGAACATGCGGGAAGTGTCGCCGTGATAACCGTCTTTGATGACGGTGATGTCAAGATTTACAATGTCGCCATTTTTCAGTTCTTTTTCGCTGGGCACGCCATGGCAAATCTGCTGATTAATCGAGGTGCATATCGACTTTGGATAGGGCTTGTGGCCATCAGGCGCATAATTCAAAGGTGCCGGAATGGCTTGTTGCTGATTGACGATATAGTCATGGCACAGTTTGTCCAGGGTATTGGTGGTCACGCCGGCAACGACGTAAGGCGTGATGTAGTCCAGGACTTCGGAAGCCAGACGGCCTGCGACACGCATTTTCTCTATTTCTTCAGGGGTATGCAGAATAATGGCCATATATTTATATGCTTTGGGTTATTGCGCATGCAGCGTGAGTGCCGCACAAACTAAACCTTTGATAAAAATCGCATTCTAACATAGGCAATGCGTGCTCAGGGCTAAAGCTCCAGCGCTTTTGTGCCGTTAAACAGGATGTGGAAAAGTGTAAACAGGTCGTCAATTACGCCACTCATTTGGCAATCGGGTTGACGGCCACTGTTCTACACTCTAATGGATTAGAGGAGTCAAACCATGGTGACATTAGCCGAAGCCAGAGACAGCAAGACGATTGCCCGCTGGGTTTCTTTTTTTCAAGCGGCAGAAATACCTGTATTGCGACAGACGGCTGAAGGGCTTGCGTTGCTGCGCGAGAATGAAGATGAGACCAGTGCACGCGATATTACCCGGGTGGTGATTAACGACCCCTTGATGATGTTTAAAGTCATTGCATATGCCAACAACCATCGCAGTCGCCACCAGTTGCAGGATCTGCTACAGATAGAGCAGGCCATTATGATGATGGGCACAGGCACTTTCTTTGCCCAGATTCCTACATTGCCGCATGTGGAGGATGTACTGAATCAGCATGTGTCCGCTTTGATGGATTTGCTCAAACTGATGGTACGCGCACATCGGGCAGGCTATTTTGCCGCCGAGTTTGCCTCCCACTTGAAAGATCTACATCCGGAAGAGGTGAGGGTAGCGGCTTCTTTGCATGATTTTGCCGAAATGCTGATGTGGTGCTTTAACCCTGACCAAATGAATGAAATCACCGAAAGGCAGGAAGCAGACAAAACATTGCGCAGCAAAACCGTGCAGCAAGAAGTGCTGGGATTCAAGCTGGTTGACCTGCAGGCCGAGCTGGTGCGGGTATTTAATTTACCTTCGTTGCTGTCTGATTTGATGGACGAAAAGCAGGCCCACCTGACCAGAGTGAAGAACGTACATCTGGCGGTTAATCTGGCTAGGCACTCTGCAGATGGGTGGGATAATGCCGCCCTACCAGACGATTACAGGGATCTTTCACAATTGCTGCATGTAGATATCGCCAGGGTGATGCACATTATTGGCGTGCCGCACTAAGTCAGAAGTATTGCATCACTCACGATGCGTGGGATGTGCCAGCAACAGTGTAATGGCTTGATGCACCTCATCGACCATGGCTTCCCACGGTTGCCTGGCAGGCACTCTGAACAGCCGGATGCCCGGATACCATGGGCTGTCTTCCCGATGTAATAACCAGCGGAAATGCGCATGCTGCGGCAGCAGTAGCCACACAGGTTTACCCAAGGCAGCCGCCAGGTGTGCGACGGCCGTATCCACGGTAATCACTAGTTCCATTTGCATAATCAGGCCCGCAGTATCCGTGAAGTCGGTCAGGGCCGGGTGATGGCATTCCAGCATGGGAAAGCGTTTGAGCATGATTGGGTCTTCCCGCCGGAACTCCTTTTGCAGGCTATGCCATTCCACTTCCATTTTTAACAGGTCTGCGAGCATAAATAACGGAATACTGCGGTGGTGGTCATGTTTGTTGTTCACATCTCCACACCAGTTCAGGCCAATCCGCAGTCTGCGCGCGGGCCCCAGCAATTGTTGCCAGGGCTGCGTATGGCGCTCGGCTATTTTCAGGTACGGCAGGCTGGCTGGAATTGTGTCCATTTGCGTGTGAAAGGCCAGCGGTAAACTCAGCATCGGGCAAAAAACATCAACATGCGGCAAGCGCGCGCCCTGCGGAATCACTTGAATAAAGGCGTCCTGTGACCAATGCTCATTGAGTAGCTGAAACAGCGGCTCCTGCACCTGTACGATGATCTGGTTAGGTTTGTATTGCTTGAGCATGACAATATAACGGCAGTATTGCAGGGTATCGCTTAAGGTTTGCTCCGCCACAATCAGGATGGATTTGCCAAGGAGCGACGATTGCCCTTGCCAGCGCATGCGCTCAGGCAGCGTTGAGTGGCCAGGCAATACCTGCAAGCGCGATTCGTAGAGTGTCCAGCCTTCATCAAACTCACCGTTCGCCAGTTTGAGCATGCCCAGATAATATTGGGCCTGCGCGTAAGAGGGCTGATATTTAAGCGCCACTTCCAGACTGCCGTAGGCGGCATCTGGCTCGCCATTTTCATGCAATGCCAGACCCAGATTGCAATACGCTGAAGCGTAGCTGGGGTTGAGTTGTATGGCCTGCTTGAAGTCAGCAATGGCTGCCGGGTATTTGGTTTGCTGGCAAAAAATAACACCGCGGTTGTTATAGGCAGAGGGTAATTCTGGCTGATGGCTGATGGCTGCGCTAAAGCTCTCGATGGCCTGCTCCAGCTGGCCGCTAGCGTGCAGCAACAAGCCTCTCTGGTGATGCGCTTCAGCAAAGTCTGGCTGAATCTGGATGGCTTGGGTAAAGTTCTCCAGCGCTTGCGTGGCTTGCCCCGACTGTTGCGAAATAATGCCCAGCCGGTAATAAAAACGCGCATGTTCCGGGTGCGCGGCAATCGCCTGTTTGAGCATATCCGCCGCCTGCTCGGGCTGCGCTTGTTGCAACAGCAAATCCACGCACTCTGAAAAAGCCTGCAAGTGTGCAGGGGAGAGTTTGACTGTGGTGCGTAATCTTAAAATGGCTTCCTGCATCCGCCCCAGATTTTTCAATGCCTGCGCATCCAGGTAATAGCTTTGTGCGTGCCTGGCATCGAGTGCAATCGCCTGTCGGTAGCATGCATGCGCCGCCTTGAATTGATGCGTGCGCATATGCAAATCTGCCAGTTGCAAATGCAGTGACTGTTGCTGAGGTGCCAGCTGTATTGCCTGCAAGTAGTATTGCTCGGCAGCGTCAAACTCACCATTATGCTGCATCAGGCGTGCAAGCTGCTGATACGCATCCCAGCGCTGCGGGTCTGCGGTGATCAGTTTGAGCAATTTGGCAATGGCATCATTCATGGCGGGAGTGTTGCAGGAGCGAAAAATGCAGCAGCGATTAACCTTTAAAAGTGGGTTGGCGGATTAAGGTACAATATCGGGCTCTGAGCGTCAACGTCTCACTTGGGTCAGGAAAGGAAATTCATGCTGGTAAAAGTAATCATGATCGGAATTTTATGCTGGATTGTATTGTGGTGTATCAGACAGTATCAGCAACCTGCATTTAGCCTGCAAATTGGCACGCAAGCCCCCGAATTCAAGTTGCCAGACGCTCAGGGAGCGATTCGCAACCTGTCTGACTGGCAGGGTCAATGGCTGGTACTTTATTTTTATCCCAAAGACGATACCCCGGGATGTACGCGTGAAGCCTGTCATTTTCGTGATGATACGCAGCAACTCACTGCACTGGGTGCGCAAGTCGTGGGGGTAAGCGTGGATACGGTTGCCAGTCATGCCGATTTCGTTAAAAAACATCGATTACCATTTCCTTTACTGGCGGATACCACCGGAAAAGTGGCTGCCGCTTACGGCGCATTATTTGATCTGGTCGTGTTCAAAGCGGCTCGCCGCATGACTTTCATTATTGATCCGCAAGGTAAAGTGGCGCAAGTGTACAGTCAGGTTGACCCTGATGGGCACAGCCAGATGATCGTAGAAGAGTTAAAAAAATTGTCAGCATTTTAATGCGAGAACACCATGCAAGCACTTTCTCTTATTGTGGCCCACGCCGATGACCGCGTGATCGGTTTAAACAATCAGTTGCCTTGGCATTTGCCGGAGGATCTGAAGCGTTTTAAACAACTGACCATGGGTCACCATATCATCATGGGTCGCAAAACCTATGTGTCTCTGGGCAGGCTGTTGCCTGGCCGCACCACCGTGATTGTCACGCGTGATGTGCATTTCAGCGTTGAGGGTGCCAAAATTGCACATTCACTGCCGCAAGCACTGGCTGAGTGCGCCGGTGATGAAGAGCCGTTTCTGATTGGCGGCGCAGAAATGTATGCGCAGGGATTGCCTTATGTGACCAGGCTTTACCTCACACGTGTACATACACAGGTTGCGGGCGATGCTTTTTTTCCTGAACTCGATAAGGCACAGTGGCAGCTGGTTGAAGCACACGAAAAAACATCTGCCAACGGTTTGCGTTACAGCGATTGCGTGTTTCAGCGCCAGCCTGCTTGAACCTGCATGTGAAAAAATAAAAAACGGACGTGGATAACGTCCGTTTTTGTAGAAATACTGCAGACTTGATACGCTACATCAGCTTTCCTGCAGCACACAATCCACATAGTAGAACGACTTACCATCCACGACCTGTTTAACCAGGCCATGGTTATCTGTCTCAAAGCCGGGGAATTTCTCGTTAAATTCGCGCGCAAATTTCAGGTAGTTTACAATCACCTTGTTAAAGCGCTCCCCTGGAATCAGCAGGGGGATGCCTGGCGGGTAAGGCGTGAGCAATACCGCGGTGACGCGGCCTTCAAGATCATCAATCGCTACACGTTCAATTTTACGATGGGCCATCTTGGCGTAGGCGTCAGTCGGTTTCATGGCTGGCACCATGTCAGACAAATACATCTCTGTGGTCAGGCGGGCCACATCATTGGCTTTGTACACTTCGTGAATTTGCTTGCACAGGTCACGCAAGCCTACACGCTCATAGCGAGGCTGTTTCTGTACAAATTCAGGCAGTACTTTCCACAGTGGCTGGTTTTTGTCGTAATCATCTTTAAACTGTTGTAATGCCGCCACCATGGTGTTCCAGCGGCCTTTGGTAATGCCGATGGTGAACATGATAAAGAACGAGTACAAGCCTGTTTTTTCCACAATCACGCCGTGTTCAGCCAGGTATTTGGTCACAATGGCGGCAGGAATGCCAAACGCGTCCGAGAAGTCACCTTCGACATCCAGACCGGGGGTAATGATCGTGGCTTTGATCGGGTCGAGCATATTAAAGCCCTCGGCCAGATTGCCAAAGCCATGCCAGCGTTCGTTGGCCTTCAGCATCCAGGCATCGCGCTCTTCCAGCCCATCCTCGGACAAATCATTGGGTCCCCAGACCTTAAACCACCAGTCAGCTCCCCATTCTTCGTCCACCTTGCGCATGGCGCGGCGGAAATCTAGGGCTTCTTTAAGCGATTCTTCGACCAGGGCAGTGCCGCCTGGTGCTTCCATCATGGCGGCAGCCACATCACAGCTGGCAATAATCGAATACTGCGGGCTGGTCGAGGTGTGCATCAGGTAAGCTTCGTTAAACACATCGCGGTCGAGCGTGTTATTGACGGCATCCTGCACCAGAATCTGCGAGGCCTGGCTCAGGCCCGCCAGCAGTTTGTGGGTGGATTGCGTAGAAAACACCATCGACTCTTTACACCGCGGGCGGTCTGCGCCTATGGCGTGGTAATCACCGTAAAAATCATGGAAGGTAGCATGCGGCAACCACGCCTCATCAAAGTGCAGGGTATCAATTTTTCCATCCAGCATTTCCTTGATTTCTTCCACGTTGTACAACACACCATCGTAAGTCGATTGCGTAATGGTCAGCACGCGTGGTTTGGCCTTTTTATCGGTGGCAAAAGGGTTGCGCTCGATTTTTTTCTGGATGTTTTCCCAGGCGAATTCGCTTTTCGGAATTGGGCCGATAATGCCAAAGTGATTGCGTGTCGGCATCAGGAATACCGGAATCGCACCGGTCAGGATAATCGAGTGCAATACGGATTTATGGCAGTTACGATCCACCACGACAATATCCCCTGGCGCTACAGTCGAGTTCCAGACGATTTTGTTGGAGGTTGAGGTGCCATTGGTCACAAAGTACAGGTGGTCACAGTTGTAAATGCGCGCAGCATTACGCTCGGAAGCCGCGACCGGTCCCGTATGGTCGAGCAACTGGCCCAGTTCATCCACGGCATTACACACGTCGGCACGCAGCATGTTTTCACCAAAAAACTGGTGAAACATCTGGCCCACTGGTGATTTCAAAAAAGCGACGCCGCCCGAGTGCCCCGGGCAGTGCCAGGAGTAAGAACCATCTGCGGCGTAGTGGGTAAGGGCTTTGAAAAACGGCGGGGGCAGGCTATCCAGGTAAGCCTTGGCCTCACGGATAATCAAACGCGCTACAAACTCTGGTGTGTCTTCATTCATGTGAATAAAGCCATGCAGTTCACGCAGCACATCGTTTGGAATATGGCGGCTGGTACGCGTTTCGCCATGCAGGAAAATCGGGATTTCCTCATTACGGTAGCGGATTTCCGCGACGAAGTTACGCAGTTGCTCGATGGCCTCCGGCTTCTCTTCGACGATTTCCTCATCGTCAATCGACAAAATAAATGCTGAGGCACGGCTTTGCTGCTGGGCAAACGAGGTGAGGTCGCCATAACTGGTAACGCCTAATACTTCGAGGCCTTCTTCTTCAATTGCTTTGGCCAGCACGCGTATACCTAGCCCTGAAGAGTTTTCTGAGCGAAAGTCTTCGTCGATAATGACGATAGGGAAGCGGAATTTCATAATGTGACATCCTTTACCACTGAGACACAGAGGCACACGGAATCAAGAAAGTTGAAACGCGAGGTGCCTCTATGGTGAAATGCATTGAATGAGGATTGATGCGATTAAATCTTGGGTAAAGTCACGCCGACTTGCCCCTGGTATTTGCCGCCGCGGTCTTTATAGCTGGTTTCGCATACATCATCTGCATCGGCTTCAAAAAACAGCACTTGTGCGCAGCCTTCATTGGCGTAAATTTTGGCCGGTAGCGGGGTCGTATTGCTAAATTCGAGTGTGACGTAACCTTCCCACTCGGGTTCAAACGGGGTGACGTTGACGATGATCCCGCAGCGTGCATAGGTCGATTTGCCCAAGCAAACAGTTAACACATTACGTGGAATACGAAAGTACTCGACCGTGCGAGCAAGCGCGAACGAGTTAGGTGGAATAATGCAGAAATCTGCATTCACCTCGACAAAGGAGTTAGGGTCAAAGTTTTTTGGGTCAACAATGGTGCTATTGAGGTTGGTAAATAGCTTGAATTCCCTGGAGCAGCGAATGTCGTAGCCGTAGCTGGACGTACCGTAAGACACCAGGCGCTGTCCCTCAGCGTTGACTTTCACTTGCTTCGGCTCAAACGGCTCGATCATGCCGTGTTGTTCAGCCATTTTACGTATCCATTTGTCCGACTTGATGCTCATTCCGTCTTCCAGTCTGTTGCGTGGGATCACGCGGTCAATAAAGAGAAAAAAGCGGAGTTTAAACTCCGCTTTTAGTAGGTGCAAATAATAACAACAAACGCTAGGTTATTTGCAAATTATTTATGAATTTTTAGCGATTAATTAAGACAGGGACCTGCCTCGGTCTTATTTGTCGCCGCCCAGTTCAATACTGTAACGCCAGAACTGATCTTCAGCCTCAAAAATCACTTTAGATGCTTCAGGATCACGGCTGCCTGCAGGGTACTGGTGTACCGGATGCTTGTCTTCTGCCCAGGCTTTGACGACCGGATCAACCAGACGCCATTGTGCTTCGGCTTCGGAAATATGCAGGTAGTTGGAGTTGTCGCCCTGCATCAGGTTCAGCAACAGCGCCTCGTAAGCATCAACCGAGTCATCTGAATCCCAACGGTTGGCAGCATCCAGTTGGATGGTGCGCGTTTGAATATCCAGGCCAGGAATCTTGGACTGAACTTCCAGTTTGATGCACTCACGTGGCTGAATGCCGATAATCAGCCAGTTTTGATCCTGGTCATTGATCTGCAGAGGTGCTTTTTTGAAGCGAATAGAAATACGGGTATCGGCTTCGTGCAGGCGCTTGGCGGTGCGGATGTAGAACGGTACCCCTTTCCAGCGTGGATTGTCGATAAACAATTTCAGGGCAGCATACGTTTCCACCACGCTGTCCTGGTTACCCAATTCTTCCAGATAACCCGGTACTTTTTCGCCATTAATTTCACCCGCGGCATATTGTGCGCGGAACGCATGTTTTTCCAGCGCATTTACCGGGATCGGGCGAATTTCTTCCAGCAGTTTGATTTTCGCATCGCGCACGCCTTCAGGAGACAGGTCTTTTGGCTGTTCCATCGCGGTCAGTGCCAGTGTTTGCAGAATATGGCTCTGCAACATGTCACGCAACGCACCTGTGCTGTCATAGAACTGCGTACGGTCGCCTACACCCAGCATTTCGGTGTTGGTGATTTGCACGTGATCAATGTACTGGTTGTTCCAGATCGGCTCGAGCACGGTATTGGTAAAGCGTTGCAGCAAAATGTTTTGCAGTGCAGATTTGCCCAGGTAATGGTCGATACGGTAAATCTGGCTTTCTTTGAGGTGTTTGGTAATTGCAGCCTGCAACTCTTTGGCAGAGGGCAGATCGGTGCCAAACGGCTTCTCAATCACCACGCGGCGCCAGTATTTGTCTTCTTGTGTCAGGCCAACATTGGCTAATGATTCGACCACTGGGGCAAAATCAACTGGGCGCACAGACAGGAAATAAGCCAGATTCTGCGGGAAAACGCTTTCGTCGCTGAGCGTGGTTTTCAGCTTGGCAAAGGCATCCGGGTCGGTCGGTGGGTTGGCATGGTAAAAGTTACGGGCGATAAAACGCTCAAATACCTTTTGGTCATAGCCTTTTTTAAATTTGGTATCCAGCATGCTTTTGATATCAGCACGCCAGGCTTCCAGATCCACCAGTTGGCGGCCTACACCTACAATTTTCATGTCATCAGGCAGGCGGCCCAGCATGTCCAGTCGAAACAAGCCAGGATACAGTTTTACACGTGCCAGATTACCGCTTGCACCAAACAAAACCAGGGTGCATGGATCAATTTTATTCGTCATTTCTAACCTTAAGATAAAAATGTAAACGGGAAAGGGCGGGCCTTTCCCATAACTTTGTCGCTATCAGTGCCAGTAATCAGCAAAAAGCCTCTCATCGAGAGAGGCTGCTGTATTACTTGGATGATTTTACTGCGTGGCCACCAAAAGCATTACGCATCAGTGACAACAGTTTGTAGCTATAACCTTTTGAGTCCTGGCTGCGGAAGCGTGCTTGCAATGCGACTGTCAGCACGGGAGCCGCGACGCCTTGCTCAACCGCTTCAACCACTGTCCAGCGACCTTCACCGGAGTCGGCCACGTAAGGGGCAATCGCTTCCAGATTCTGGTCTTGTTTCAGGGCTTCGGCTGTCAGATCAAGCAACCAGCTACGCACAACAGAACCATGACGCCACAGCTCAGTAATCTGTGCCAGATCAAGATTGAAATCTTCTTTACCCTTGATCAGGTCCAGGCCTTCAGCAAAGGCTTGCATCATGCCGTACTCGATACCATTGTGTATCATTTTGGTGAAGTGGCCGGAACCGACTGGACCTACATGCGCCCAACCGCGGTCTTCGTGTGTCAATGCCTTAACAAAAGGAATCAATACATCTGCATATTGTTTTTCACCGCCATACATCAGGCAGTAGCCGTTATCCAGGCCCCACACGCCACCGGAAGTACCACAGTCGATAAAGCCGATGCCGTGTTCTGCCAGCATGGCACCACGACGTTGACTGTGTTTGTAGTTGGAGTTGCCGCCGTCGACAATGATGTCGCCTTTGTTCAGCATCGGGATCAAATCTTTGATTTGTTTTTCGGTGATTTCACCTGCTGGCAGCATCAGCCAGACGATTTTTTGGCCTTCAAGCTTGCTGACTGCGTCAGCGACTGAAGTCGCTGCTTCCAACCCTTCGGTTTGAACCAGTTTGTTGACAAATTCGGTATTAAAGTCAAAACCAACCACTTTAAGGTTGTTACGAAGCAAACGCGCAGCCATGTTGCCGCCCATTTTGCCCAAGCCAATCATTGCTAATTTCATTCGGAAATTCCTATGGTGTGAGGACAGTTTAAGAAACACCCATCTTTTGGATGGCATGAACACGACTAGAGTATTTAGATAATTTTGCAGAATTATCATGTCGAGTCAGTTATAATTATAACAAATGCAGCACAGTACATAAAGGCTGCGTTTTGTTTTTGTATCGTTTTTTACAGGTTTTCTATGTCTTTGAACTCTCAAACCCGTTGGCATACTTTTCAATCCCAGCATGACATCAATCAAGCGGCACTTCAGCGCATCTTGAAAGCCGCTGACGAGGCGATTGCCAAGTACGGCAGTTTTTTAGTGGTACTGGCCGGCGGCGGTACGCCCAAAGCCGTCTATCAATTGCTGGCAAAAGCCAATGCCGATTGGTTAAAATGGCATGTCTATCACAACGATGACCGCTGTTTGCCAGTGGAACATGCCGAGCGTAACAGCAAAATGGCGCGTGATGCCTGGTTAAGCCATGTCGCGATTCCTGAAAGTCAAATTCACGACATTCCGGCTGAACTGGGCAATATCGAAGGCGCCAAAGCCTATACCCACACACTGCAAGGCGTGCGCACCTTTGATCTGGTTATTCTGGGCCTTGGCGAAGACGGACATACCGCCAGCCTGTTCCCTGGACAGTCAGTGGATAACAGTGCCGACGCCGTGCCCGTATTTAATTCTCCAAAACCACCCGCTGACCGCATTACGATCAGCCAAAACCGTTTGAATAATACGCATGAAGTGATGTTCCTGGTGACTGGCGCTGGTAAACAGGAAGCGGTAGACAACTGGCGTAATGGTGTCGCCATTCCGGCAACGCTGATTCAATCGCCAAATGGCGTGGATGTTTACTGTTTTGGCGTGACATTGGATTAACAAGAAATCAACAAGCCGTTTCAGCATTGAAAATAAAAGCGCCGCAAGGCGCTTTTTTGATTTGTAGTTATTTGCTTTGCTTTTTTATTGGTTTTTCTCGGTCAGCAACTTTTCCAGTAAGGTCATTTGCTGTTGTTGTAACTGAATCAGCTCCTGCCATTGCTGTTCACGCAATGCATCCATTTTTTCATGCAGCAGCAAAATTTCCAGTTCGGCTTTTAAGTTGACTTCATAGTCATGTTCCGCATGTTTGCGGTCAACCTCGGCCTGACGGTTCTGCGACATCAAAATAATGGGCGCCTGAATCGAGGCCAGCATCGATAAAAACAGGTTGAGCAGAATATAAGGGTAGGGATCGAATGCACGGTCATAGCGCAACAGAATGAACGAGTTGAGAATGACCCAGGCCACCAGCACCAGTCCAAATATAAAGATAAATGACCACGAGCCGCCAAAGCGGGCCACTGCATCGGCCGCGCGCTGTGCCGCCGTCATGCTGTCTTCGCTGACCTCAGCCGTATTACGCGACACATGCTTGCGTTCGGTCAAATGCCTGGCCACGCGCTGGGTGTGTGCATCCATGGCATCATAATGCTTACCGATCAGTGTTTCTGCAATCTGGTGTTTGCGTGTGGTCATGCGCGTAGCATCAATTATGTGTTTTTAATCACAATATTTGGAAATTTCGCACTGTGGTCCAGGCTTGCAATCGCAATCTTGCTGGCCGCTTTACGGGCGATTTCCTTATACGTTTTTGAAACTGCACTCTCAGGATCTGCCACCACTGTCGGCTGGCCGCTATCCGCTTGCATGCGAATATTGATATCCAGTGGCAGGCTGCCTAACAAATCCACATGGTAATCCTGGGCCATGACTGCACCGCCGCCCGCGCCGAAAATATGTTCTTCGTGACCGCAGTTTGAGCAGATATGGGTGCTCATGTTTTCAACAATGCCCAAAATGGGAATCCCCACTTTTTCGAACATTTTCAGGCCCTTGCGTGCATCCAGCAGCGCAATATCCTGCGGTGTGGTCACAATAATCGCGCCTGTCACCGGGATTTTTTGTGCCAGCGTCAGTTGAATGTCACCCGTACCTGGCGGCAAATCAATCACCAGGTAGTCGAGCGCCTGCCAGCGCGTATCGCGCAGTAATTGCTCCAGTGCGCCGGTGACCATCGGTCCGCGCCACACCATAGGCGTATCAGTATCCACCAGAAAACCGATACTCATCGCCTGTATGCCATGGGCACGCATAGGCTCTATGCTTTTACCATCCGCGCTATCCGGGCGGCCGGAAATGCCCAGCATCTGCGGCTGGCTAGGGCCATAAATGTCGGCATCCAGCAGGCCAACGCTCGCACCTTCTGCGGCCAGTGCCAATGCCAGATTGACCGAGGTGGTAGATTTGCCAACACCACCTTTGCCTGAAGCCACGGCAATAATATTTTTAACATTGGGCAGCAAATTCACGCCACGCTGCACGCTGTGCGACACAATGCGGCTACCTGCAGTCACGGTAATGTGACCAATGCCCTCAATCGTCTTCAGTGCATCTGTCACTTGCTGGCGGATACTTTCCAGCTGGGATTTAGCCGGATAACCGAGCACCACTTCAAGGCTGACATCATTACCGTTAATCTGGATATTTTTAATTGATTTACCACTGACAAAATCCTTGCCAGTGTTAGGGTCTATGCTCAGTTTGAGCGTGCTTTGAATCAAAATTTCGCTAATGGCCATGCCTGAAGTTCCTGCTGAGAATGCCTGACTAAATGAATCAGGTATTCTACCGCATCAGCCAGGCTTCGTCATGTGCTCTCTGCCTGCTGACAAAATGTTCCCGCACCTGTTTTTCCTGAGACATCGGCTGGATTTGGCAAAAATTTAGAAGGTGAAAGCTTTGATGGCAAAAGGTTTGATGGATAGTATTGTAAAAAAGTCTCAAAGCAGTGCGCCCAACTCCACTGGCTGCGTGCTTGCAGCCGAATCGCCTGCCTGTCCAGGCCACGGCACTTTAAAATCGCCTGCTTGAGGTCATGGTGCAACACTCCGGAAAAGCCACGCTCGACCACATCTCTGGGGCCAGTCACATCAAAAGCCGCCACCGGCAGACCATTACACATGGCCTCAATCATCACAATCCCAAAAGTATCAGTCCGCGAAGGAAAAGCAAACACATCATGCGCTGCATAAAGCCCTGCCAATGCCTCCCGGTATTGGTAACCAACAAAATTCACGCGTGGGTATTTCTGTTTTAATGCTTTTAAATATGGCCCATCCCCCGCAATGGTGATCTCAAAATCATCCTGATACATACAGAGGGCATCCAGATTTTTCTCGCGGCTGACGCGGCCAACGTTCAATACCCGCAGTTTTTGCCCCGGCGGCTGTTGTCGCGGCAAGCTCATCAATTGTGCTGAAACACCACGCGACCAAATCACAAGGTTGCCAAAGCCGCGTGTCTGCAAGGTTTGGCGCATACTTTCGGTGCTGACAAACGTCGCCATCGCCCCGCGATGGAACCAGCGCAAATAAGCATACGTCCACGCAGCCGGAATCCGCCACATCAGTTCAAGATACTCAGGAAAGCGGGTGTGATAAGAGGTGGAGTAGGGAATACGGCGTGAGTTACACCAGCATCGTGCCACCAGCCCCATCAAGCCCTCGGTGGCAATATGCAATTGCTCGGGCTGTATGCGTTGCAATGTGCGCCAGAGCCGCCAGGGCTGGATAGTGAGTTGTATTTCGGGATAAAAAGGCAGTGGAATCCAGCGGTAAAGGCTGGGATGCAATACGCGAAAACGGATATTGCGTGACTTTGCCACCCGTCGCAAATTTTTATAAGTGGTTGAAACCCCGTTGGTTTGCTGAAACGTATCCGTCACAATCAACACCGTCATCAAACTGGCTCCGTCAAGAAGGTGAGGTCATCATGCCAAGCCTGCATGACGGTTTTGTGAAAGTATGCCCGCCTGAGTCAAGCCGGCACAGCATTATTTCTTTGGTAAGTTGGCTGTAAGCTTCAGGCCAGGCTTGGTAAGTTCAGCGTAAGGTGCTGTTGATAAGGTAGGCACATCGGTTTCAGCGATACCCCGAATGGAACCAGTGTTTAACATCTATCAGGAGAAACACCATGAAAAAAATCCTCACACTTACTTTTTTAGCCATTAGTTTTTCTGGTGCCGTCCATGCAGACACTTTGCTGCAAACCGCCCAGCAAGATGGCAGCTTTAAAACCTTTTTAAAAGCGGTCAAAACAGCAGGGCTGGAGAGCACCTTAAACGGCAGCGGCCCCATCACCGTATTTGCCCCGGATGATGCTGCTTTTGCCAAGTTACCCAAAGCCAAACTCAACGCTTTAATGGGCAATAGCGCTGAACTCAAAAAGGTACTTTCTTACCATATATACCCCGCTAAAATCACTCAGGCTGACGTGAGCGCAGGAAAAGTCAAATCACTTGAAGGCGCCGATTTGCAGCTCTCGGTAACCGATGGTGTAAAAGTGAACAACGTGGCGGTGGTAGGGAATGAAATCAATGCGGATAATGGTGTGATTCATACCATGAGTGCGGTGCTGACTCCGAAAAACTAGTGTACATCTTTGTAGCTGTTACCTAATTTGAAAAGGCCTTGTTTTAATAAGGCTTTTTCTAACTTATTGTAGGGTGCAGAAACTATTTCTGCTTGTTTTTAAGTCATTAAGTTTTTGTTTTAAAAACTAGTCTGGCACAAAGTGCCAGTTCAAGCTAAACCAGACTCTACGCGGTGTACCCGGAGCCACAAAGTTGGTACTTAACCAATCATCTGTATTCTAGGGTGAGGTCTAGCTATATAGCATTCTTGCAACTTACATAGCCTGCCTCACCACCCTCCCCACAGTAGTGAAATGGATTTCAAAGTAATCTGCGATGTCCTGGTATGAATACGCACCTGTCGCATAAGCACGCCTGATCGCCGCATTTCTATCAGGTGTTTCATTTTGAATTTGACGCAATGATGGTGGGAGTGGGCGGCGTTGCACAAAAAGGATCTGCACGTCGTCGCGATGTTCTGCCGTTAAACATTCTTGCATGCGCTGCACAAAAGCTTCATCGCCCAAAAAAACCTGCCCTTTGATCTGCTGCCACGGTGAGTCAGCTTGCATGCCTTCTGCAACAAATTGCGCATAACGCGATTGAGCGAGGCTGCGCTGTTCAGCAAATGTTGCTAACAAATCATCCAGCGCCAACCATGCAGTCGGGGCTGTCAAGCCAACAGTTGCACTATAACTGCTCCATGCCCACTCAGCAGGCGTTTCAACCATACCCGCCCGCACCGGATTGAGCACCACATACCGCGATAACTCCAGCAAATAGGCATCACTATCCACTAAAATAGCTTTAAAACGACCCTGAAAAAGATGCCCAACACGGCGATGGCGTCGATTGCTGGCCTGGGTGTAAACACCGTTCAATTGCCGCATTCCCTTTGAAAGGTTTCCATCTGGCGTTTGAATCAACAAATGATAGTGGTTATCCATCAAACACCATGCATAACACAGCCAGTTAAACTGTCTAATCACCTTCTCCAAGGTTTGCAAAAATACGCGCCTATCCTCATCATCTTCAACAATATCCTCACGCCGATCACCACGCGCAGTGACGTGATATAAGGCACCTGGAAAGGCTATGCGGACGGGACGGGACATGGAAAAAAGTATAACCAATGTTAAGAGTTTATGCTACATAGCAAGACCCCGTATGCTTTGCACTATACATGCAAGGGATGGTAGCTTTACGACATAATCCTGCGTTACAGGTCTTTGGTGAGAGAATGCGGTCAAACGGGCTGGCACCTAAAGCGGTGATCGGCGCGGTGATGCGAAAATTGGTGCATTTGATTTACGGAGTAATTAAGTCAGGCAAACCTTTTGATGCAGAAATTCCACTCAAGGGGCTTGCAATTCAAGACGGTATCTGACCCCGTATGTTCTTGCCTCCTCGAAAACCGGGGCGATTCAGTGCGAGGCATGTTGCTAATCAGGGACAAAGTGCCAGTTCAAACTAAACCAGACTCCTCGTGGCGCTCCCGGAGCAATAAAGTTTGTACTTAGCCAATCGTCTGAGTTGTGGTTATAACCATCAGGTCCAATCGCACCATTAATACTTGGTGAGAAAGGATTACGGCCCAATCGACCTGCTGTGAAATACTCTCTATCAAAAATATTGTTAATTAATAGATTCGCTGTCCACTCTTTGCTTAACCGGTAGCTCGTTCTAAAATTGAAAACTGCATAACCTGGCACAGTGCCCGGGTTACTAGTCGGGCGTCGCTGTGCATTACCAACGGCCCCCAATCCACGATCTTGTACCACACCCACCCGGTGCCCATTATTTTCGTTGCCTCGCACATAACTATCAGAATGCAGCACTGCAGATAGACCTACAGTCCATGCATCAGTAAAATCATAACTAAGATTTGCGTTCATATTGTGTAAGGAGACACCAGGTATTCGATCTCCCTTTTCTACCTGAATAACATTGCCGTAACCATTTAGGAAATAGGAACTACTATTGTCATTACTAATCATCAAAAAGTTGTTTTCAAATGTCGCATCTGTGAGTGAATAATTGACACTCATTCCCCATTTATCTTTTCTACCAGATACACCCGCTTCAATCCCCCTGCGTCGAGTATTTCCAATACTGTCAAAAAAACCTGCACCATTGCCAACTGACACAAAATAAATATCATCCTTTAAGTCGGTTTGATAAGCACCAAGATTCCACTGCATATTTTCAGCGAGCTTTCCACGTAAGCCAATGTCATAAGTAGTTGCTTTTATTTGAGGTAGAAAAGGGTCTCCAGATAAGGTTGTAGGCAACGTACATTGACGATTTTCAACAATGCTTTTTGGCCCTAATCCTCCACCATTACTAGCGACCAACGTATCATCGAACGCACATCCCAGCTCCACTACGCTTGGAGTCCTAGTGCCTTGTGCAAAGTTGGCATATAAATTCAGCGTTTCTTTTGCCTGCCAGCTGACTCCCAAAGAGGGGTTTAAGGAGTAATAACTGAACTTTTCAGTCTCAGCTTTATTTAAAGTATTAAAAATTCTCGGAGTTCTAAAATTTGCTGGAACTGTTGAACAATCATCAGCATCCACATCCCCATCACCGTCTACATCAGTACAAATGTTATATGCGTCAGGCAAACCGATCAGATCACCAATCATATAAGCACCGCGTCCATACCTAGCTGCAATTTTGTTCTTGGCGATGGTTTGGTTGTATCTTGCAGATGTATTGATATGAAGTGTGTCTATTGGTGTCCAGGTCTCACTAAAGTAAATGCTTTTTGTAATATTGGTTCCGCTAAAGTTATTATTAGAAATTGGAAGCTGTGCACCGATAAACTGTGGGTGCGCTTGACTCGGGTCTAGATACGCTTCACGGTCAGCAGTTAAAAAACCTAATTGACTAGTATTTTTATAAGTGGCGTCCGCTGCATCAATGGACATACCAACCATGACCTTGTGATGCTCAAGATTCCAATTTAATTGGAGTGAGGCACCATTTACTATTTGATTGATTTTATTATCATTAATGATTGCTGTTGGTGTACCTTCAACCACTCCTGGGAACCCTGTTCCATCCGCTTTATAGCCCCCAGTTGCACCATCAACGAATACCGCATTTCCATCACTATCAACAATACTATAAGGCTTCCCCTGAACCCCATCTAATGCACGTGTCGCATTACAATTGATGGCATTCACTGGCGCGGTCAAAACCAATTGATATTTAATCAAATCACCCGTAACGTCATCAGTTTTGTAATAGTACAAGTCATTGATGCTATCGGGATTCAGTACATTATCATCGGGGCCATTTACGTTATAAGCATTACCATTAGGAAAAGTGGACCCCCCTGACATGTAAGATGCCACAGAGTTTCCAAAGGCATCCAGGATTTGAGGCCCTTCCGTTACAGGCGCAGGATTGTCCCTGTTATAAACAAGACTCTCACGCTCATTTCTCCAGTAATCAAAAGTTTGCTTAAGTAATTTTGCATAGTCCTCATCCAGATCTACATTCTTGTACTGGTTAAACGAGGTAACTTGGAAGTTATTACTGTTATATTCGTTAAAAAAATCACCTGCAACTGATCCAGGTATATAAAGATTTTCTCCAGCTGTTTCATTAATCGGAATCAAATAGTAATCAGGAATTCCGTATTTATTGTCTGGCGAACTGGCAAATAAACACGCATATTGCTCTCCCGTTGCTGGCAATCTCCGTGCGTAAACCGCATTATCATTCCAGTCGGTAAAAACATCAGACCCAACCTGATGACGCTTACTATTCCTGCGATATACCTGACCGGTGACAGTGAAACTGTCATTCACGAAATAGCTTCCAGACAATTGAAATTGAGCCAGTTGATTCTTGGTAGTATCTGGTGAGGTATATACACTATTGCGATCTTGAGAATACATTTGTGATGGCAGCATTCCATTACCAGTCAAATCAGTTTGCACTAGCAGAGTGCTTAAATTCAGGTCTAATTTATCCCCTCTGTAACTAGCTTTCGTAAATAATTGATTCACTCTGCTTGGTGAGTTTTCCCGCCAACCATCTTCTAAAAAGAAATTTCCTGCCGCAAATAATCCAACAGTGCCATTATTCCATCCACCCTCAGCTTGCAGTTGCTTCCTTCCAAAAGAGCCGGTGAGAATATCAGCATCCAATCCAGCATTATTAAAACCATCTTTAGTTTTCATAGAGAATGCGCCACCCAATGTATTTAACCCAAAGATTGGATTTGAACCCGGAAATACATCAACACCAGCCAAGGCATTCATGGGAATCATGTCCCAATTCACTACATCACCAAATGGCTCATTTATACGAATACCATCCAAGAAAACGCTCAAGCCCTGCGGCGTACCTATCTGTGGACCAGCAGTAAAACCGCGGTATTGCACATCCATCTGAAACGGGTTGCCCTGGTAATCATTCACCGTTACTGACTGCAGCTTACGGTTCATGAGATCCGTGATACTTAACGAATGTGCCTCTTTGATTTCTTTAGCAGAAATGCTTTGCACGTTGCCAGGAATTTCCTCCCTCGTTAAACCCAAACCTGGTAATGGCCCTACTTCATAAAACCGCTTTGCGCGCACTTCGACTTTATCCAGTTCAATGTTTTCCGCTTTCTTTTGTACAACCGGGCGGGCAGTGCGGATGACGATGGTATTTTCTTCTTCGTAGGCTTCAAGGCCAGAATTTTCAAGTACGCGTTTCAGCGCTTCCATCTCTGCATAGTTGCCTTGCACAGGGGGGGAGACTTTGCCGTTGACCAGGGTTTTATCGTAGAGGATGTTTTTGCCGGTTTGGGTGGCAAATTGTTTGAGCGCGTTGCCCAGTGGTTGCGAGGGGATATTGATATTGGCTGGAATCCCCATTTTGAGCGGCTCTGCACCTACCGCTTGCATGTGGTACACCGCGCATACCACTAGCGCAGATTGTTTGCTGAATTGCTTTAATTTTTTTGTTTTGAACATATGCGTCCCCGTCACCAAAAGTCGTCTTACAACTGGATTGACGGGCAGAACGCAAACTCCCTGACGTGCAAAAAGTAAATTTTTATTATTTTTAACGATCGACCACAGCGGTCTGCGTGTCGGACTCCTCAAGTTTGACCGGGGCGACAGACGGCAGTGCTTTCACAAACTTGTTGAGGGATTTTACATCGACCACCGCCGAGATTGGCGTGCGGGTGGTGGATTGGTTAACCACGGGCGGTTGGCGATAGCGGGAGAGCGTTTCGGTCACCTCTGCGATGGCCGCACCATCAAAGATGAGCCGACCTTGCAGAAAGGCAAACGCATCTTTGGCTGATTTTTGCAGTGGCAACGGCGCAGAGTGGGCTTTTACCTCTGCAACCTGGTCGTTGGTCAGCAACACGCTGCCAGGCTGCCCGCTGGCGAGTGACTCCACCAGCACTTTGCCATGATCAACAGCCACCACAGTTTTGTGATTGATCATATTCACCAGGAAGCGGGTGCCTTTTACCGTGATTCTGGCGTGAGCACTTTCTACCACAAAAGGTCGATCAGCGTCTTTCACCACCTCAAACACGGCCTGGCCTTGCAGTAATTTGACGTAGCGCTTGTCACGATAATAGAGCACCTGGGTCTGGCTTTGTGCATCCAGTACGAGTTTGCTGCCGTCAGACAGGTAATGTGTCACCATTTGTCCTGGTGCACTGGCTTGCGCAATCGTTTCCAATGGTTTGTCATGCCAGTTTTGCCAGGTGTTAAAGCCGAATATCCCCGAAATAGATAGCATCACTAGGGCACCTAATTTAGCCAGTTGCGTTGTTTTGTGCCGTTTGCGGATATCGTCATCCAGTTTTTTCATCGACATCGCCTGCGAAAGCTGCTTGATGTGCTCAGAAGAGTCAAAGTCCTCCCAGGTATCTGCAATGGTTTGGTAAGCCTCCCGGTTGACTGCAGAAGACATAAGCCAAGCTTCAAACTTGCTACGGTCAACATGGTCTGGTGCGGCATCCTTCATGCGCAAAAACCATTTGGAGGCTTGTTCAAGCACACTGTTTTTGGACTTGATCATACTTATTCGCCAAGCAAGTGGCGTTTTGCCAGCGCAATATCTACCAGCGCGCGTATCATATGTTTTTCTACCATGTTGAGGCTGATCTTGAGATCAGTGGCAATGTCGGTTTGCGCCATCCCCTCAATCCGGTGCAGCCAAAATACCTGGCGACATTTGGGAGGTAGGCAGTCAATGATATTTTGCAACGCCTGCATGCGTTGCTTGATATCTGCAATTTTTTCGGGAGAGTGCTGGTAGCTCAACTCCTGCTCAGGTGACTGAATTTCCTGGTCACTCGTCTGGCTGATATCAATAAAATAGGCAGCCTCTCGGTAATGGTCAATGATTGTATTTTTGACGATACCGCGCAAATACGCATGCGGCTTATGAATCTGCTTGAGACTGTTTTTGACCGCAAACTTGACAATCGCATCATGCAACACATCGTTTGCCACATGCACATTTCTCGTCTGCCGATAAATGCTGCTGAACAATTCCGTATACACCCACTTAAGGTTAAGGTTGCTCCAGTAAAAATCAGTATTGGCTTGAGTAAAAAAGCGCATAGAGCTCAACCAGCTTGCTTAGATAAATATAAACCTAATGCAATATCTATGCCGTTTAATGGAATGATTCTAAGTAATTGATTTTTAATAGATGTTGAAAATTGGCGGCTTGTAAAACTGGTTTATTTCAACTTGTGCCTGGTTGAAAACAACCAATTTCCATATTGAGAGTGATGTTTGAAGATGCATGCGTAGCCGCCAAACAGTAGTGAAAATAGCAAAGGCATCTTCGGGTTTTGCACGTTATGGCGCTAGCGAAAGGACGATAGCTTAATAATAATCGGCTGGTCAATAACCCCGATGATATTCGTGACTTGGTTACCAATGGTGTAAAGCTAAACAGCATGACGGTGGGGATGAAATCAATGCTGATAATGGTGTGCTTCACACTATGAGTGCGGTGTTGATTCCGAAAGGCTAGAGCGTTAATCATTTGATAATTTCATTTGCAGAAGTGTTGTTTGATCAAGGCTTCTACAAATGAAAAGCGCTTTTATTCAACCAACCCCTCCAGCTTTTTAGGTTGAAACTCATAACTCAACGTCACGAAAGCCGACCGCGGTGCACCGGTTCCTAGAAAGCTGGTTCCTTGCCAATCGGCGCTGTTATAGTTGAAGCCGCTTTCACCAATAACGCCTCTAATAGACGGAGAGAATGCGTTTAAACCAAGGCGCCCCGCGCTGGCATATTCTTTATCAAACAAGTTGTTAATGCGTAGGCCGAATGTCCACTCAGGGCTGATTTTGTAGGTAGTGTTGAAATTAACCACGGCATAGCCATCTGTTTTACCTTCACCAAAGTCAGCACGCTGGATCGTACAGACTGTATTACCATTGTCACAAAATGGCCCCGTAATCGGTGAAGCTGGGCCAGCTCGATGTTTATTGTTTTCATTGCCTCGAATAAATGCATCGGAATGTGCAACTACATTTAAACCTACCCGCCAGGCGTTGGTGATGTCATAGCTGACATTTGCATTTAGGTTATGCAACGCAACGCCTGGCATACGGTCACCAGGATTAACTGTAATTTGTTGATAGTTACCCTCACCCGTTTGGGTCACAATATCGTAGACGTTCCCGGCACTACTATTACTAGGGCTAGCAAGCTTGAGTTTGGACTGAAAAGTAGCGTCTGTGAGCGCATAGTTCACCCCCCAGCTAGCCTTGCCCCATTTCCCTTTCAGCCCCATTTCAAGGCCGCGCCGACGTGTATCTCCAACATTCTGAAAATAACTACTGGTGGCATTCACCGCAACGAAATAAATATCGTCTGTTAAATCAGTTTGATATAAGGCAGCATTCCACTCAATACCATCTGTCAATTGACCTCGAGCACCAAGCTCATAGCTAGTAGACCTGACTTGCTTCAGATAAGGGTCCCCTGATAAGGCTCCTGGAAGATTGCATACACGCTGCTCAGCCAATGAACGAGGACGGCCGTCTGATAGAGGCGTCGGATCATAAGCGCAACCCAACTCAATCACGGTTGGTGTTCTAGCTCCACGACCCAAATTGGCGTACAGATTCAAGTCTTCACGTGCTTGCCACGTAATACCGAGGGATGGATTAAATGAGCGATACTTGAACTTCTCTTTTTCTGGCGGACGGAGAGTCGCAATATTCTGACCATTGGCATCTACCGGGAATGTGCTTGGATCAAATGGCACGATTTGATCTGCTATACCAGTAGGGCACTCAGTATTTGGGTCTATCGTGCCATCACTGTTGTTGTCCGTGCAAAGTACCATCGCATTAAGATAGTTAAGGATGGTATTTACATCCGTAAATGATGAGAGCCTTGCAACAGAAAGCTGGTTGTTAACGTAAGTGCGGTTATAGCGAGCAGAAGTAGTAATATTAAGTGTTTTGGTAGGAGACCAAGTCTCGCTGAAATATAGACTCTTGGTCAGACCACTCCCTTTAAAGTCGTTTAAGCCATATCCCCGATCAGGGCTATTTGCGTAATACTCCCAACCTAAAAGCTCAGGTGCCACATAGGCATTGCGTTGTGCATCAAGCATGCCGAGATATTGCTTACTTTCATAGGTTGTATCCGCTTTATCAACTGAGCTACCGATCATGAACTTATGTTTATCGAGGTTCCAGTTAAATTGTAATGAGGCCCCCTTTCCCAATTGGTCAACTTGAGTATCAGTAAAGATAGCGGTTGGTGTACCTTCTATATAACCGGTATTTGCGTAAGGGCCACTAGCATATTTGCCATCGCGATAATAAAAATTTCCGTTGGCATCTTGGGCTAATGGTCCCATGGTAGAGATATAGGACAATCCGCCTACGGCACCAACTTGATTAGTGATATTCGCACTATTAATCGGAACCACTAGCTCCCAATAATCATGAAAGAAGCCAGCATCGTCTGTGTATCCGCCCAATGCTCCAATATTTGGTGCTGAAGAAATAATGTCATAGCTATATTCGCTACTCCCCGTTCCGGGATGAAGAGTACTGCTGCTGACAGCTGCACCATTGGCACTAGCCACAATAAGTCCATAATTTTCAAATGCGTTACGAACTATCTGCACATACTGATTGGTGACTGCTGCATTAAATGCACCAGGTACATTTGATGGCTGAGATATATCATCCAAGTTTCGTCTAGGATCGTAAGTCCAATTCCAAACAAGATTTCCTGAACCATCGCCTGCTGCAACCTGTACCTGATTTGCATTCGCTTGCGTATTGAAGTTTGTTCCATAAGCGAGATCGTTCACACAAGGATCAAGAGGATCCGTACAAATTGCACCACTTGTTGTTAAAGGGTTGCCATTCGCATCCGCAGCCACATTCATAGCATAGTTGTTATAGTCGGGCAGTCCGTCGCGGTTAATGTCAGGCAAACCATTTAACAATTGGCGAGAAGGATCATTAATGGTAGCGGCATTTGGCCTTGCACTGGTCCCCCCAAAGTTCTCATTCACATCTGACATATGTGATTTGCGCTTGCTATTTCGGTTATAGACCTGTGCCGTGATGTTGAAGGTATCTGTCACATCCCATATACCTGATAGCTGGAATTGAAACAGGTTGTTTCTGCTCTCATCAGGAGACGTATAAACTTGCTTCGGGTTTTGATCGACCATTTGCTGCGGAAGCAAACCGTTACCCGTCAATTTATTTCCAGCATACAAGCCAGAAAGACTAAGTCTGGCGCGCTCATTTTGCCACTCGGCCTTACCAAATATCTGGTTGACCTTGCTTGGAGAGTTGTCTCGCCAACCATCCTCAAGGAAAAAATTGCCAGATAAGAAACCTGCGATCACACCATTATTGTTACCAGCGGATATTTGCAGCTGTTTACGGCCAAATGAACCTGTGAGCACTTCGGCATCCAGCGTTTTTCCATCAAAACCACTCTTGGTACGCATGGCTAAGGCCCCGCCTAAAGTACCCAAGCCAAACACAGGATTAGAACCAGGGAACATATCCAGACTGGCTAACGCGTTCATGGGAATCATGTCCCAGTTCACCACATCACCAAAGGGTTCGTTAACACGAATACCGTCAAGAAATACTGAAATACCTTGTGCTGTACCAAGTTGCGGGGAAGCGGTAAAACCGCGATATTGCAAATCCATCTGGAATGGATTGCTTTGGTAATCATTGACTGTGACTGATTGAAGCTTCTGGTTCATCAAATCAGTGATTGTGAGCGTGTGCGCCTCTTTAATGTCTTTGGCTGTAAGGGATTGCACATTGCCAGGAATTTCTTCTTTTGTGAGCGCAAGACCAGGCATGGGGCCTACCTCATAAAACTTCTTGGCGCGGACCTCAACCTTGTCTAAATCAAGACTGGTTTTTTCGTCTTTTAGCTCTTTGGATGTTTTTGTTGCGGGTTGAATATAAAGGGTTGATTGGTTGAGCTTGGCTTCAAGATTGTTGTTCGCGAGTAATTTTTTAAACAGCTCTTTTGTCAGCATGGTGCCGCTGATGGCCGGTGCTTTTTTAACATTGACTAAAGCGTCATTGAATGTGATGTTGATACCAAGTTTTGCGCTGATGGCTTTTAACGAAGTTGCTAGCGGCTGACTAGGCAGATCTATTGATATTGTGCGTGTAAAAAGTATTTCTTCTTCGGGTTGTGGCAAATTGGTATTAAGTTCTGCTGCCCATAAAGGATTGATCCAGACTGGCTGGCTACTAAAGCAGGCAGCGATGGCTGCGCTCAGAATCAGTTTTTTTGGTGTGTGCATCTGACTTCCCCGTTATTTTTTGGCTTGTTATTGCCTTAATGCACGGGGCGTCAAAACCCTGATATGTCGATTGCAAAAAAATGTAATGATACGAGCCAAGCTTATTTTGCTTGAGTGTAGGTTTCCAGTTGAATGCCTTCTGGGCTGCGGTGGACGCGGACATTGGCGATGCGTGGCAAGGTGGCGATAAAGCTGTTGCTATCTTTAATGGCGACCACTGCGCTGATTTTCTCCTCTGAGCGATCATCGTTGGTGATGGGTTTTTGTTGGTAGCGAGAGACCGTTTCGGCGATTTCTGAGAGTGAGGCTTGGTTAAATACCAGTGTGCCGGTCATAAAGCGGAAGTAGTCTTGGGCGTTCACTTGCGGGCGGGTTTGTAAACCATGCTGGTTGATTTCTGCTACCTGGTTATTTTGCAGAATCAGCGCTTGCTGGCCTTGCTTGTTGAGCACTTGCACTTTGCCGTGATCGACGCTGACACGCTCAAGTTGTTTGAGCTTGTTGACGGCAAACCGGGTGCCCAGCACGGTGACTTTAAGTCGCTGGGTTTCTACCACGAAGGGGCGGCTGCGGTCTGGTTGCACTTCAAACACGGCTTCGCCTTGCAGCAGGTCGATGTGGCGCTGATTGCGGTAATACTTGATCTCAATGCGCGAGTTGGCGTTGAGCGTAACACGGCTGCCATCGTCCAGGGTTTGCGTGGTGAGTTGGGCAGTGCTGGTATGTGCAACCAACTGCATGGTTGGGGTGGCTTGCCATGCTTGATATTGATGGTAGCTTGCCCAGCCGATGCATATCGCAGCGACCACGCTGGCCACAGTCCCAGCCAGCTTTTGGCGGGCCTTTTTGCGCTCGCTTTGTTTGAAGAAGCGATCTGCTTTTCTAGCTGTTGCCAGGGTTTGCAGTTCGTCCAGTGAGTCCAACCCACGCCAGGCTTCACTGATGCTCAGGTATTCCTGCTGGTGTAGCGGGCTTTGCATCAGCCAGGCTTCAAACTGGCTGCGTTCCGGCGCATCGACGGGGGCTTCCTGCATGCGGATAAACCAGCGGGCAGCGGTTTCACTGATTTTGTTGGGCGCAGGCATTATTTTAAAAATTGTTCTCTGGCGGCGCGAATGTCGAGCAGGGCGCGGATTAAGTGGCGTTCAACCATGTTGACGCTGATATTGAGTTGGCTGGCGATGTCTTGCTGGGCATGGCCTTCAATCCGATACATGACAAACACTTGTCGGCAGCGCGTGGGTAAATCCTGAATAATCTGCGTGACGAGTTCCAGGCGTTGGCGGATATCCGCCAGGTGTTCGGCAGAAACAGCGGCGGGTTCTTCCAGGTCTGCCTGCTGCTGATATTCGTGAAAGTAGCTGTCTTTGCGGTATTGCTCCAGAATCAGGTTTTGGACGATGGTGCGCAGGTAAGCATGCGGTTCGGCGTCCCGATTCGGGCTGGTGGTCAGCGCAAAGCGCAGGAAGCCATCGTGCAAAATGTCTTTGGCTGCATGCGAGCACAGCGTTTTGCGCTTAATGCTGGGCAGTAAGGTGCTGTATGCCCAATGTAGGTTAATGCCATGCCAGAACATCATCATCGATCAAAAGTGGATTGCCATGGCTGGATTAGGCAAAGATCGTACCGTTTTGGTGAATACATGGTGTTTTTATATTAAGTTTAGACTTTTGCACGAAATGAACGCATTCCTAAAAATGCAACGTTTTGTCATCCTAGCGAAAGCGAGGGTCCATATAAGTGATTGATTAAAATATATTTATGCGTTCTATGGAATGAAAGGGTGCTGGTAATTTCGTCAAAAATAGCCTGTTTTTTTAGTGTGTACAAAAGTCTTAAGTGGATGATGATTATTTAGTTACGATAAAAACGCTGATTGCTGACGCTGCGCTCAGAGTGGTTGCAATCAGCCGTCTTGGTTGATATTAGCCAGTGCCGGATGCTATTTCAGCGCAGGGCAAGCCCCATTTTTTTAAATAAACCTTGCGCAATGGCACGCCAACACGCTGAAACCGCTGCTGGTTTGCTAAAATAGACGCTTTTAGTTTTTGGTTACGGTGTCATGACACGCAAAATTCTGGTCACTTCTGCACTCCCTTATGCCAATGGCAGTATTCATTTGGGGCATCTGGTTGAATATATTCAAACTGATATCTGGGTGCGCTTTCAAAAAATGCAGGGGCATACTGTGCATTATGTGTGCGCAGACGATACGCATGGCACGCCGATTATGCTGCGTGCGGAAAAAGAGGGCATTACACCAGAAGCGTTGATTGAAAAAGTGCATGCCGAACATAGCCAGGATTTTGCTGATTTTCTGGTGCAATTTGATAACTACTATTCCACCAACTCCGAAGAAAATCGTGCGCTTGCCTCGGGCATTTACAAAGCCCTTAAAGCCAATGGCAAAATTGCCACTAAAACCATAGAGCAATATTTTGATCCGGTGAAAACCATGTTTTTGCCGGATCGCTTTATCAAGGGTGAATGTCCGAAGTGCCATGCCAAAGACCAGTATGGCGATAACTGTGAAGTCTGTGGTGCGACCTACAGCCCCACTGATCTGATTAATCCGTTTTCAGCGGTGTCCGGTGCGACACCCGTGCGCAAGGAAACTGAACATTACTTTTTTAAACTGAGCGAGTGCGCAGACTTTTTGCGTGACTGGACCAGATCTGGCACCTTGCAAGCCGAAGCTGCCAACAAAATGAGCGAGTGGGTAGGTGAGGCGGGAGAAAACAAACTTTCAGACTGGGATATTTCACGCGATGCGCCGTATTTTGGCTTTGAAATCCCCGATGCACCCGGCAAGTACTTTTACGTGTGGCTGGATGCGCCGATAGGCTATATGGCCAGCTTTAAAAATCTGTGCAGCAAAGCCGGTATTGATTTTGATGAGTATTGGAAAAAGGATTCTTCAACCGAGTTGTACCACTTTATCGGCAAGGATATTCTGTATTTTCATGCCTTGTTCTGGCCAGCCACGCTCGAATACAGCGGGCATCGCACGCCCACGCAGGTATTTGCCCATGGTTTCTTGACCGTCAACGGTGAAAAAATGTCCAAGTCGCGTGGTACGTTTATTACGGCACGCAGTTATCTTGATCATGTGCAGAATCCTGAGTATTTGCGTTATTACTATGCCGCCAAGTTGAATGGCAGCATGGAAGACATCGACCTCAATCTTGAGGACTTTGTGGCGCGGGTGAATAGCGACCTGGTGGGTAAATATATCAATATCGCCAGCCGTACTGCCGGTTTTGTCGCCAAAAAGTTTGATAACCGGTTGACGTTGCCAAGCCATAGTGTCATTGATGACATGCGTGCGGCGGCACCTGCGATTGCTGAAGCCTATGCCGCCCGTGATTTCGCACGCGCGTTACGCGAAATTATGAAATTGACTGATGCTGCCAATGCTTATGTCGCAGACACAGCGCCATGGGTGCTGGCCAAGGATGACAGCAAAACAGCCGAGCTGCATGCGATTTGCAGCAATGCGCTGGAGATGTTCCGTCTGCTGACCATTTTTCTGAAGCCAGTATTGCCGAATATTGCGCAAGCTGTAGAAACGTTTCTCAATGTTTCGCCGCTGCAATGGGCGGATGTGGCGACGGGTCTGGGTGCGCAACAGATACAGGCCTACAATCATATGATTACCCGCATAGAGGGCAAGCACATCGAAGCCATGGTCGAAGCCAATAAGGAGAGCTTGCAGCCGGAAGCCAAACCAGCTGCGACAGAGACCAAACCTTTATCGTCTGCGGACGAAATTGCGCATGATCAAGCTGAGTACATTTCGATTGACGACTTTACCAAAATTGATTTGCGCATTGCCAATATTGTCAGTGCCGAGCATGTGGAAGGCGCAGAAAAGTTGCTTAAATTGATGCTGGATATTGGCGAAGAAAAGCCGCGTCAAGTGTTTGCCGGAATTAAGTCAGCTTATGATCCGGCGACGCTAGTCGGGCGTCTGACCGTGATGGTGGCTAACCTTGCCCCGCGCAAAATGAAGTTTGGGATGAGTGAGGGCATGGTGCTTGCGGCCAGCGACGAACGTGGAGGGCCTTATATTCTTGCGCCTGACAGTGGAGCGCAGGCGGGAATGCGCGTGAAATAAACGATCACTTTGAGGGGTGGTTTTTTGTAAAAGGCATCTCTAATAATGCATATGCCGTCGCGATACTGTGTTGCTCATAAAAAAATTCTCCTTACATATTAACTATGTGCGGCGTCTAAATTTTTAAATCGCGTCAAGGCTAGCTTAGCAATTTGAATTATTAGAGACGCCCTAAACACATTGGTTATGAACAAAGCTGACTGCGTATTGTCTCTAGTTTGTCCCATATCAATGTGTTTATGGGCGGTGTATGTTGCAATATTACTTGCTAAAACTTCTCTAACCCATTGATTTATATTATATACAATCATATAATATAAATTTATATATTGTCTATCAGGCATTGTCCAAATGACAGATTCGCTTACAGCGGGTAACACAAATCCTTGGCAGGGCTTGGATGTCCAGTCTGAGTGGGAGCGTTTTAGTCAGCGCCACACGCAGGAGCCGGATATATGGACCTCTCATGTTTGGGTGGACAATATGCATTGCGCTGCATGCAGCGGTCGCATTGAACAGTCGGTTAAACAAATGCATGGCGTGCTTGGTGTGCATGCCAGTGCTGCTTCCAAGCGCGTCAAAGTGATTTGGGATGCAAACGTCGTACATCCTTCCCAATGGTTTGCCAATCTGAACGCCATTGGCTATCCGGCATTGCCAGTCAACGAATACCATGCGGTGACTGATAGAACACGCGATCAGCGGAAAATGCTATGGCGGTTGGTGGTTGCAGTGTTCTGCATGATGCAGGTCATGATGTATGCCTACCCGACCTATGTGTCCGACAGCAACGACATTACCCCGGATATGATTCAGTTGCTGAAATGGGCATCATGGCTGCTGACTTTGCCGGTGATGCTGTTTTCTTCTACACCTTTTCTCTCGCAAGCCTGGCTGAGTCTGCGTCAGCGTCAGCTGGGCATGGATGTGCCTGTTGCGCTTGGCATTATAGTGGCCTTTGTGATAAGTACGCTGGCGACCTTTGCACCTGGCGGCTGGTGGGGGGATGTTACTTATTATGACTCGCTCACTATGTTTGTCAGTTTTTTGCTGTGTGGCCGCTGGCTCGATGTGAAGTTACGCAACCGGACTGCCGGTGCGTTGGAAAACATGATGCGTCGCTTACCACATGCTGTGCTTAAGAAAAATGAAGCCGGTGAATGGGTGCAGATTGCCGCGAGTAATATCGATGTTGGTGATGTATTGTATGTCCGGCCGGGTGAAGTCTTTGCCGCCGACGGAAAGCTGATTGCAGGTAACACAAGCGTCGATGAGTCCATGCTGACTGGCGAATCAGAGCCGGTGTTAAAGTCTACAGGTGCGCAAGTGATTGCCGGTTCAGGTAATTTGACTTCAGTAGTAGAAATGCAGGTGCAGCAAGTCGGCGAAGGCACCCAATATCATGCACTTGTCAATTTAATGGCTTCAGCCTCTACCGAAAAACCTGGTATTGCATTGCTGGCTGACAAAGTAGCCCAGCCGTTTTTGTGGGGCGTGTTGCTGGCGGCCTTGTTTGCGGTTATTTTTTGGTGGACCACCGATCCGGTTAAAGCGGTAATG
The DNA here is from genome assembly GCF_030769565.1 of Methylophilus aquaticus. GTDB lineage: Bacteria > Pseudomonadota > Gammaproteobacteria > Burkholderiales > Methylophilaceae > Methylophilus > Methylophilus aquaticus. Next base: position 79,470 of record NZ_JAVCAP010000031.1, read on the forward strand.
TCGGCAGTTGCCGTGCTGGTGGTCACTTGTCCTTGTGCATTATCGCTCGCCACACCTGCGGCCATGTTGGCCAGTGCTGGAACCTTTGCCAAAGGTGGTGTACTTATCCGTCGTTTACAGGCCATTCAGGCGCTCAGTGAAATTGATACTATCGTCTTTGATAAAACCGGCACGCTGACAGAAAATTTGCAGCAGGTGGTGTTGCTGGATAGCCATCCGGATTGGAACAGCACTTTGTTGCTGAATTTGACGGCTACCATTAGTAGAGATTCATTGCATCCTGTTGCTAAGGCTTTGTATACATTTGCTAAAAAAGAGAACGCTGCTGAGCATTTGCCGATGCAGGATTGGCAAGAAATTGTGGGTGGCGGTATTTCTGCAACATTAGTCACACAGGATCAGCAGTCTATTGCGTTAAAATTGGGCAATGCATCATTTTGCGAGGTGCATACGGAGGCTGATGCCGGTGTGCAGCGCTTGGTATACTTGGTAGCCGGTCACACTGTGTTGGCAAGATTTGGTTTGTCTGAGCAAACCAAGCCGCAAGCAAAAGCGGCCATTTCACAATTAATTTCGCAAGGCTATGAGATTCAGCTCTTATCTGGTGATAGAATAGCCGCCGTGAAAAATCTGGCAGCGAAACTGGGAATCCAGGTCGCACTAGGTTTACAAAAAGCAGAAAATAAGCTGCAAAACGTCAAGGCGTTGCAACAACAGGGGCGAAAAGTTTTAATGGTAGGTGATGGTTTGAATGACGGCCCTGTCATTGCCGCAGCGCATACTTCTATTGCAATGGGCACCGGCGTTCCACTCACGCAGGCACAGGCCGATATGGTGGTTATGGGTAATGATATCGGTGTGTTGGTGTCGCTCATTTCTCACTGCAAAAAAACCATCCTCATCGTAAAACAAAATTTGTTATGGGCAGCGTTGTATAACGCTGCCGGGGTGCCTTTGGCGATTATGGGACTTCTTCCTGCCTGGCTTGCCGGCTTAGGCATGGCGGCCAGTTCGCTATTGGTGTTGCTAAATGCATTGCGCCTTACCAAGTGGCAAAAAGGCGTGTTGGCAGAAAGGGCAAAGGTCGCCTGATGGAAATTGCGTTTTTGTTAATACCGCTGGCCGTGATGCTGGTGTTTGTCATTCTGGGTGGCCTGTGGTGGGCGATTCAAACAGGACAGTTTGAGGATTTGGAAGAAGAGGGCTCCCGAATTCTTGAGCAGGATTGATGTGTGTCAAATTGTCGCAGCTCTGGCTGTGCGATAGTGGGTGCGTATCATAAAAAATGAGTGTTATTTCGAGTAGTTGGGTGTTTGTTTTAATCTTTGGGAGAAATCCATGCAAAATGCAACCGTGAAGGCTGCGACCTACAATGATACGGTGGTCCGGCAGTTTTCTATCATGGCAGTCGTTTGGGGAGTAGTGGGAACACTGATGGGCGTGATTATCGCGTCTCAGCTGGTGTGGCCAGAACTCAACCTGGGCTTGCCATTTACATCTTTTGGTCGTTTACGTCCACTGCATACCAATGCAGTGATTTTTGCATTTGGTGGCTGTGCTTTATTTGCTACTTCATACTATGTTGTACAGCGTACCTGCCAAACCCGTTTGTTTAGCGATAAGCTTTCGGCCTTTACTTTCTGGGGCTGGCAGGCGGTGATTGTGGCGGCCGCCATTTCCTTGCCCTTGGGTTACACCCAAGGTAAAGAGTATGGTGAACTGGAATGGCCAATTGATATCTTGATCGCGTTGGTCTGGATTGCTTATGCCATTAACTTTTTCGGAACCATCGGTATCCGTAAGGTTAAGCATATTTATGTGGCTAACTGGTTTTACGGTGCGTTTATTCTGGCTGTAGCTTTGTTGCATATTGTTGAAAGTGCAGCCATTCCAGCAGGCTGGATGAAGTCATATTCTGCTTATGCAGGCGTACAAGATGCAATGGTGCAGTGGTGGTATGGCCACAATGCGGTAGGTTTCTTCCTGACTGCAGGTTTTCTGGGCATGATGTACTACTTTGTGCCTAAACAAGCCGAGCGTCCTGTGTATTCATACAGTTTGTCTATCGTGCACTTCTGGGCGTTGATTTTCACCTACATGTGGGCGGGTCCTCACCACCTGCATTACACTGCATTGCCTGACTGGACCCAATCTCTGGGTATGGTGTTGTCTTTGATTCTGTTTGCACCAAGCTGGGGCGGTATGATCAACGGTATCATGACCTTGTCCGGTGCATGGCACAAACTGCGTACAGATCCTATCTTGCGCTTCCTGATTGTTTCACTGTCTTTCTATGGTATGAGTACCTTTGAAGGCCCAATGATGGCAATCAAGACTGTGAACGCTTTATCTCACTACACTGACTGGACAGTTGGCCACGTGCACTCTGGTGCCTTGGGCTGGGTGGGTTTTGTGTCTATCGGTTCTCTGTACTTCCTGATTCCACGCTTGTTTGGTCAAAAACAAATGTACAGCGTGAAAGCGATTGAAGTGCACTTCTGGATGGCGACTATTGGCGTGGTGTTATACATCGCTGCCTTGTGGATCTCCGGTGTGATGGAGGGGTTAATGTGGCGCGCTATGAATGCTGACGGTACGCTTGCCTACACATTTGTTGAAAGTGTGAAAGCCAAGTTCCCGTACTACTTCACACGTGCATTGGGCGGTTTCCTGTACATGACTGGTCTGATCATCATGTTGTGGAACACTATCAAAACTGCAACCAGTGGCAAACCGGTAACGGTTGATGTTCCCGCTGTTGTTGCGCACGCTTAAGGAAGTAGCTATGGCAAATCAACATCACAATAGTGGCAATTTGCACGAGAAAATCGAAACCAATAACTTTTTGATGATTGTGCTGATTTTTATCACCATCTCATTTGGTGGCCTGGTTGAAATCGTGCCCTTGTTTTTCCAAAAGTCCATGACCGAACCGATCAAAGGTTTGATGCCATACACTGCGTTGGAATTGGCCGGACGAGACATTTACTTGCGGGAAGGCTGCTATAACTGCCACTCACAGATGATTCGTCCGTTCCATGCCGAAACCATGCGTTATGGTCATTACTCGGTGGCTGGCGAGTATGTGTACGACCATCCATTTCAATGGGGAAGTAAACGTACAGGCCCAGACCTACATCGTGTAGGTGGCAAATACAGTGATGACTGGCAACGTGTGCACTTGCACAACCCGCGTGATGTCGTGCCTGAATCTATCATGCCTGCTTATCCATGGCTTGAAGAGAATCTGGTAGACGATAAAACGATCGGTGACCACATGGCGGCTTTACGTAAAGTAGGCGTGCCATACACTGATGAGCAGATCAAAACTGCCGGCGAAGAAGTGAAGGGTAAAACCGAACAAGACGCCTTGGTGGCTTATCTGCAAATATTGGGTACACACTTGAAATAACAGGAGACGCGCCATGGAAGTGAATACATTACGAATTTTGTTTACTGTCATCAGCTTTGTCGCGTTTGTGGCAATTGCAATATGGGCATGGCGCAATCGCAACTCCTCACAGTTTAAAGACGCGCAGAATCTGCCGTTCGATCAAGACTAATCGCTGTGTGGAAAGGTTAAGGAAAACATCATGAATGATTTTGTAAACGGATTTTGGCCGATCTGGATTTCGACCATTACCTTGGGCGGGATTGCCTTTTGCGTAGGCTTGCTGATTTTTGCAAGCCGCGTCAAAGTGACACTATACAGTGATAATACCAATGGCCATGAATGGGATGGCATTAAAGAAATGAACAATCCGCTGCCAATGTGGTGGGTAGGTTTGTTTGTGATTACCGTGATTTTCGGCCTGGTTTACCTGTACTTGTTCCCGGGTCTGGGTACTTACAATGGTAAGTTTGGCTGGTCTGAGGTCAAGCAGTACGAAGCTGAAGTTGCAAAGAACAACGACAAGATTGCACCTTTGTATGCCAAGTACGCAGCAATTCCGGTAGAAGAACTTGCCAAAGTGCCCGAAGCACGTGATATCGGCAAGCGTATTTTCCTGAACAACTGTGCGGCTTGTCATGGTTCAGATGCCAAAGGGAGCCGCGGCTTTCCTAACTTGACCGATAACGACTGGCTGTACGGTGGTGTACCGGAAAAAATTACCGAAACCATCAACAACGGTCGTAATGGCATCATGCCGCCAATGGCTGCTGCGCTTGGCACTGAAGAAGATGTTAAAAATGTAGCCAACTACGTATTGAGCCTGTCTGGCAGCATTCATGACTCTGGTCGTGCCAATGCCGGTAAGGACAAATTTGTGGTCTGTGCTGCTTGCCACGGTGCTGAAGGTAAAGGTAACCAGGCCATTGGTGCACCTAACCTGTCAGACAATATCTGGCTGCATGGCCAGGGCGAAGCGGCGATTATCAAGCGTATCCATGAAGGTAAAAACAATGTCATGCCTGCCTGGAAAGAGAAATTCTCTCCAGAGCAAATTCACTTGTTAACGGCCTACGTGTGGGGCCTGTCAAACAAGTAATGTTCTTTTAATTAAAAGAGAAACCCATCATGAGCGCATTAAAAAAGGACGCCGTGAAAGAAACCACCATTCCTGTTGAGGAGGTGGTTTTTTCACTTTATAAATCTGCAGACAAGATCTATGCACGCAGCGTGTCTGGGTTATTTGACAAGTGGCGATGGCTGATGGTCTGGGTGACACAGCTATTTTTTTACGGTGTGCCATGGTTGCAATGGGATGGTCGTCAGGCCATGTTGTTTGATTTAGAAACAAAGCGTTTCTATGTGTTTGGTCTGATATTCCATCCACAAGATTTGATTTATTTGTCCTTTTTGTTGATCGTTTCTGCGCTGGCACTGTTTTTGTTTACTGCCGTTGCTGGTCGCTTGTGGTGTGGGTTTACATGTCCTCAGACGGTTTATACCGAAATTTTTATGTGGATGGAGACCAAAATAGAGGGCGATCGTTTGGCCCGTATGCGATTGGATGAGGGCGGCTGGACTGCCAAAAAACTCTCGCGTAAAACCATGAAGCATATAGCGTGGCTATTGTTTGCATTGTGGACTGGTATTACATTCGTTGGCTATTTTTCGCCAATACGCGATTTGCTTTTTAATATGCAGCTGTTACAGCTTAGTGGTTGGGAAACCTTCTGGGTGGCTTTTTACGGCTTTGCAACCTATGGTAACGCTGGTTTTATGCGTGAGCAGGTTTGCAAGTACATGTGTCCTTACGCGCGCTTTCAAAGTGCTATGTTCGATGATGACACGCTCATCGTGACTTATGATGAAGCACGCGGTGAGCCACGTGGCGCACGCTCGAAAAAACTGGCAGAAAAAGAAACTGGTCTGGGTAGTTGTATTGATTGCAGTATTTGTGTGCAAGTATGTCCGACCGGGATTGATATTCGCAAAGGCTTGCAATACGAGTGTATCGGTTGCGGCGCCTGTATCGATGCTTGTGATGATGTAATGGATAAAATGGGCTACGAAAAAGGCCTAATCAAGTACTCCACACAAAATGCCATGCAAAATGGCTGGACGCGTAGCCAAATGCTGCGTCGACTGGTGCGTCCACGTGTGTTAGTCTATTCAGCCATTTTGAGTTTGCTGATGGTGGGTATGGTGGTCAGTTTATACATGAAGCCTGATTTCAGAGTGGATATATTGCGTGATCGCGGTATGATGGGGCGTTTTACCAATGATGGTAAGATCGAGAACGTGTTTAATCTCAAGCTGGAAAATGATACTGAAGTTGCTCGTGATTATGCACTAACGGTTTCAGGTCTAGATGGTCTAACCTTTAATTACTCTGACAGCAATGGCATGAACGGTGAGTTTTCTGGCGTTAAACCTTTTGAAACCCGTAATGTGGTCATTGAAATGCAATTGCCAGATGGTGTCGCCAGACCTGGATCACACAAAATTTATTTTGAAGTAACGGATTTACAAAGCAAGCAAACACTTAAAGAGAAATCCGTCTTTATTATTCCCGTTAACTAGGAGCACCATGTGCAAGACTCACTAAAAAGCTGGTATCAAAATCCTTATGTGTGGATGCTGATTGCTGGTCCGCTGGCGGTCATTATTGCCAGCATGATTACGGTATACTTGGCGATTACGCATCCTGACCCAGCAATTGATGACTATTATCGTAAAGGTATTGAAATCAATAAGACGTTAGAAGCTGCTGAGCAGAACGAGGCTATGGCGCCAGCAGTACAGGCCAGAAACCACGCCCAAACTGGCTTAAAATCCAACCATTGAATTAACTATTACAGGCAGCCGGAGGGTTGCCTGTTTTGTTATGCGAAGACACTGACTTGGTATCCTGCATTACGCAGTGTTTCGGCATACTCTTCCAAAATCATGACTGAGACCGGTGCAATGCTGCTGCTTAAAGGCTGTTGACCGGGTCTGGCAATGCCATACAACAATACGCCCGCAATTTCTGATTTAACTTTATCCAGTAACTCAATATAAGGCAGCAGGGATGGCGTAGTGACGAGGCCATGATTTGTTTTGCGTGTGACGATGGCGGTTTGTACCCATGTTCGGCAGTATTGGCAGCATGTTTTTAATCTCTGCAAATGTAGTGCGACGGGCAGTCGTGTCTGGTTAATATCTAGCATTTCCTGATCAGTGCCCGCATCCAGTTTAAACCAAACTTCTCCATGCAGCATGGACAAGCTGCGCAAAGCATGTTGTACATGGCCATGGTGTAACTGGCTGCCATTGGTAATGACGCGAACTGACTGCGGTCTCTGTGTGGCAGGGTAAGCGGCTAGCAGCGTAGCGAGGGCTTCTATCGCCTCAGGAAATTGTAGCGATGTTGTTGGTTCGCCATCGCCTGCAAATGCAATATCACTCACCACCGCATTGATTAAAAGACCTTGGCTGCTTAAATAATCGATCAGCCATTGCAAACAGCCTTGTAATTCATCCATGAGTTGCGGAACGTTAATGATTGGTGAATGACCACGATGCAGCCCATGCACTTGGCAATAGATGCATTGCCAGTTGCAGGCATGATTGGGATGCAAGTTGATACCCAATGATAAACCTTGTGCACGACGAGACAATACGGGGTAAACATATTGCCATTGTTGCTGCGCAGCATAGTGTGACAACGCTGCAAATAATGTTGCAGGTTCCATAATCAGGCGCGGAACAGTGACTAGCAGGTGCTGGAGTTAAAAATGGTTTTCAGCTTCTCGTGGTCAAGAATACGTACATTTTTCTGTTTGACCTCGATAATGCCCTCATCGCTAAACTTGGAGAAAGTCCGGCTGACGGTTTCCAGTTTCATGCCGAGATAGCTGCCGATTTCTTCACGTGTCATGCGTAAAATCAGTTCTGATTTGGAGTAACCACGAGCATGCAAACGCTGCAACAGGTTGAGTAAAAACGCTGCCAGGCGCTCTTCGGCGCGCATATTCGCCAGCAACATCATCACGCCGTTTTCACGCACAATTTCGCGACTCATGATTTTGTGCACATGGCGCTGCAATACAGGAATCTCGCGCGACAAATCTTCGACATGATTGAACGGCATCACACAGACCTCTGCATCTTCCAGTGCAATCGCATTGCAGTTGTGTTTGTCAGCCACAATGCCATCAAGGCCGACAATTTCACCTGCCATTTGAAACCCTGTCACTTGTTCACGACCATCTTCTGAAACTACGCAAGTTTTGAAAAAGCCGGTACGGATTGCATACAGTGTGGTGAAAGCATCACCACTGCTATACAAGTGGCCGCCTTGCTTGATCTTTTTACGGGTTGCCACCATACCATCCAGCTGTTTCATTTCATCCGTACTTAAGCCGATGGGCAAGCACAATTCACGAAGGTTGCAGTTTGAGCAAGCAACTTTAAAACTTGATTCTGCATGCATGCTGATGGTCTTTGCAGGTCGTTGTAGATGCTCTGTATTATACGCTTCTTCTTGCGTGATTTCATTGAACATGGTTTGACGCTTCCCTTATGTTTTTGCGCATTATGCAAGAATGCCCGAGCTTGGAGTTTGATGTGCGTCAATAATGATGTCATTCAGCTGTGGCAAAGTGTCGGTGATGATGGGGCCCGCAGATGATGCAAACATTCTGGTGCCCTGCAATTAAGCAAAGAGAGTGTTACGCGACCCATGAAGCAACCGTTGATGATTACCCAGGCACATATTGAGCGATACGATGTATCAGGGCCGCGCTATACCTCCTATCCAACCGCAGACCGTTTTGTAGAGGCCTTTGATGCATCTGCTTATGTCAAGGCTTTGGAACAGCGCAATATCAGTGCCTGGACGCAGCCACTTTCGGTGTATGTGCATGTGCCATTTTGCGAGTCATTGTGTTTTTATTGTGCCTGCAACAAGATTGTCACTAAGCGCCACGAGCAAGGTGCTCAATATCTGAACTATCTGAAACGCGAGATTGATCTGCACTTGTCCAGATTTGATCATCCGCAAACGGTCAATCAATGTCATTTGGGCGGTGGTACGCCAACCTTCTTGAATGACGATGAATTATCTGCCTTGATGCAGATGTTGAAACAGGTGTTTGTATTTGAAGCCGCTGGTGAATACTCCATCGAGATTGATCCGCGCACGGTCGATACCCAACGCTTACAGCATCTGCGTGACTTGGGGTTTAACCGACTCAGTTTTGGTGTGCAGGACTTTGACGCCGATGTACAGCAAGCCGTGCATCGGGTGCAGTCTTACAAACAGGTCGCCAGCCTGATGCAGGATGCGCGTAATATGGGTTTTCAGTCGATGAATGCTGACCTGATCTACGGATTGCCCAAACAAACGCCAGTCACCTTCCGGCAAACTATTTCGCAAATCATCACCTTGCGTCCGGATCGTATTGCCTTGTACGGCTATGCCCACCTGCCTTCGAGATTTAAACCGCAACGCCGCATTCTGCATGAGGATCTGCCCAATGCGGTAGACAAAATTCAAATGCTGTCCGAAGCCATCCAGCAACTGATCAGTGCCGGTTACGTCTATATCGGCATGGACCATTTTGCGCTGCCTGAAGATGCCTTGGCTATCGCCAAGCAGCAGGGCAGGTTACACCGCAACTTTCAAGGCTACAGCACCATGGCAGATCAGGACATTCTGGCACTGGGCGTTTCAGCCATTGGCAAAATGGGCTCCACTTACAGCCAGAATGCCAAAACAATCGAAGAATATTACGACTACCTCGATCAGGGCCAACTGCCCATCGTCCGTGGCCTTGCACTCAACCGGGATGACCTGATCCGTCGTGCCGTGATTATGGCCATCATGTGCCACGGCGAATTAAGCTACGAATCGATTGAGCTTTCCTACATGATAAACTTTAAAGAGTACTTTAAGACTGAGCTGCAACAGATTGAAGAAAAACAGAAACAGGGCCTGGTTTATCTGGAACACGACGGCATCAAAGTGACGGATATGGGCTGGTTTTTTGTACGCGCGATTGCCATGGTATTTGACCGTTACCTGCAACTCGACGCCAACCGTGCAAGGTTTTCCAAAATCCTTTAAACTCACGGCATGTTAGCCAGTTTACTCGCCACCGCCTTTATCATGGGTCTGGCAGGCGGACCGCACTGCATTGCCATGTGTGGCGCAGCCTGCGGCGCCATGCAAGCACCCAGCAATGCCCGCAGTATTCCCATCCGCGTCATGCAAAGCATCCCCTGGAGTTTTTATCTCGGCAGACTCATCGGCTACGCCGCGCTCGGCGCACTTGCCGCATCCTCACTCCGTGGCCTGGCCTGGCTTTCAAACCAGAGCGGCGTATTTCAACCCCTATGGACCTTCTCGCACACCCTGATTTTTGCCTGGGGCCTTTTACTGCTCATCACCGGCCAGCAACCCAACTGGGCCGTGCAGGGCGCCCAACAAGTCTGGGGCTGGATTAAACAACGCACACAACACGCCAGACTCGGCTATTTTTTCACTGGCACCTTATGGGCCTTGCTGCCTTGTGGCCTGCTATATTCAGCAGTGATGCTAGCCTCACTGCAATCGCACTGGCTGCAGGGCGCACTGGTCATGGCCGCCTTCTCGCTCGGCTCCGCCACCATCCTCGCCACCGCACCACTTATCTGGAAAAGCAGCCAGCAAACCCTGCCCAAGTGGCTTAGTGAAGCCAATGGCATGCGACTGAGTGGCCTGATACTCATTGCTTTGAGCGTAATAGCGTTATGGATGGACCTCATGCACCACGATAAACTGTGGTGCCAGATGCTGTAAAACAGCATTCTTAAAATCGCATTAAAAATCAGTTGCGAATATCCAGCCGATTACTGTATTTTTCATATTAAAAATTGTTACGCTCTGTGTATGGCTTGTTTAAGGTGGGCGCGCTCAAAATTGAAGTGCAACATTTTTTGAAGGAGAATGTTGCATGGGGAAATACAAGCATTTAAGTATAGAATAACGAAGTTTTATTCAGGTGCAGTTAACCTCAGGGTTAAAGCCTAGTTTGATTGCGGCTGGGTTAGGCAGGTCTGTTTCGACAATTTTGCGTGAACTTGGACGCAACGGATGGGAGAAGCCTCAACACAGGCGTGGTCGAGGGCGTCCAGCTATCGCAGGTAAGTACAGAGCAGTAGTCGCTCAAGACAGAGCGGATAGCTTATCAACCAAGCCAAGGATAGAAAGGCGGCTACAGATTGGGAATCGACTGTGGCAAGTTGTGATGGGCTATTTAAAGCAAGGCTACTCACCCGAGCAAATTGCTGGCACACTTAAAACCGTGAACGCAGACCATCCACAGTTGCAGGTTTCGCATGAGACCATATACAGCGCCATTTATTTAATGCCGCGTGGAGAGTTGCGCACTGAAGTGATAGGCTGGTTGCGTTTTGGGCATACGAAACGCCGTCCAAGAGCGCGTGGCGAGGATAGGCGTGGCAAAATCCCTGATATGGTCAGCATTCATGACAGGCCGCCAGAAGTGGATGAACGATTAGTCCCTGGACACTGGGAGGGTGACTTGATTAAAGGGAAAGGCAACCGCAGTGCGATAGGCACGATTGTGGAAAGAACAACGCTGTTTACGGTGTTAGCCAAGATGGAAAATGCAACGGCTGAATCTGCGGTAAGTGGTTTCAGCCATGTGTTAAATCGCATTGAGGCACAGAAGCGATTATCGATGACGTATGATCAAGGGCGCGAGATGGCTAAGCATGTAGAGTTAACCGAGAGCACTGGCATCTCCGTTTACTTTGCTGACCCGCATAGTCCTTGGCAACGCGGGATTAACGAAAACACGAATGGTTTGTTGCGCCAATACTTGCCCAAGGGCGAAGATTTAAGCGTCTTCAGCCAAGACGAGTTAGATGCGATAGCGTGGAAACTCAATACAAGACCCCGCAAATCGTTAGGCTTCAAATGCCCTGCTGAGTTGTTCACGCCAGACGCATTTGATTTTAGGCAGCATCATGCTGCTGCTTTTGCACTTCAACCTTGAAACCGCCATTTATAGCCCCCGGCCTAAATAAAAAAATTAGGTTCTTTTTTGGGTCTAATTAACGTTATGCATTCGTAAATTCCAAAGGAAATTAGTCAATGGCCTTGCGATCCAATCTTGTAAACCTAGACGCCATGATCAAGAGGGAGGATTTCGCGGCTTCGGACGCAGAGCCCTCGTCATTTGAGAACGTGTCCACAATTTCACTCCGCGATTTTACGAAAGGCGGATTGATCGGACCAAGCTTGAGAAAGCCCGACTTCCAGAGAGAAACAAATCACTGGGGCCCTGATCAAGTCGTTTCGCTGCTTGAGTGTTTCGTAAATGGCGATTTAATTCCTTCGGTGATTTTATGGCAGTCACCTACCTATCTTTTTGTCATTGATGGCGGCCATCGTCTCAGTGCCCTTAAGGCATGGATTGACGATGACTATGGTGATGGCCCGACTTCACAACCATTTTTCGGCTATCAAATTTCTGATGAGCAAAAGAAGAATGCCGAAAAGGTTCGCACCCTAGTTAGTAAGCGGATCGGGAGTTGGCAACACTATCTCGCCAAAGCAGAGGATCAGAATTTGGATTCATCTGAACGTAAAAAGCTAAATGCGCTAATTACTCGTGGTCTTCCTATTCAATGGGTAAAAGGTGATGCCGATAAAGCGGAAAGTTCTTTCTTCAAAATCAACACAAAAGGAACACCGCTTGACGACATCGAAGAGCTTTTGCTGAAGAGCAGAAAGAAACCAATATCTATTGCTGCACGAGCAATTATCAGAGCGGGAAAGGGACATCGATACTGGTCTTCCTTTGATAAAGATTCCGCCTCAAAAATTGAGTCGCTTGCGAGCGGACTTCACTCTGTTCTGTTTGACCCCGAGATCAAGAGACCGATTAAAACACTGGACCTGCCTCTTGGTGGCCCGAAGGGAGTCAGGACGGCTCTCCAAGCTTTGATTGACCTAGCGTTAATTGCCACAAGAAACCAGGAAGGGTTACCAAAAGGAATCTACGACACCGCTGATGATTTTGATGGTACAGAGACAATCGCGATTCTCACCAAAGCTCTCGCGCTGGCTAAACGGGTAACAGGAAACGACAGTGGTAGCTTGGGCCTACATCCAGCCGTCTATTTTTATGGCCCAACGGGCCGGCATTCTGGCCCCATGTTTATGGGAACGATGACGCTCGTCGGTAGAAAACTATCAAATAATGATAAAACCTTCTTTCAAAAATTCACAGCAGTACGCTCCAAACTGGAAGATATTTTGGTCAATCACAAGGACCTAATCGCGACAATTCTGCAAAAACATGTGAGCCCAAAGAGAGTTGATAAATACGCAGACTTTCTTGACGAGTTGATAAATCACCTCACCACAAACGACCTTCCGTCGGAAATGGATTTGGTGAAAATGTCGGGATTAGACGGAAAAGTTGTTGTTGGGAGTGGTAGCGATGTTTCAAAGGAGTTTTCTGACGATGTAAAGAGCGGCGCATTTATCAATGCCGCACTAAGTTCATCAATAAAATGTCCGCTTTGCAACGGGTACTTGGATACTGAGAAATCTGTTTCTTATGATCATGTTGTGCGTGCGCGTGAAGGCGGTCTTGGACATTCAAACAACTGTCACCTGACGCATCCATATTGCAACCAGTCGGTTAAGAATTAATGCATAACATGGCGGTCGACCCCGTTCCCTTTGGTCACTGGACGCTGCGCGATGAGGCCGCGCAGCGCCGGTCACCTCTACGTTAGGGTTTACCAAAAATGTTCGTTAAGCCATTAATTTTATTGGTTGCGTCTCTTTGCATATGGGATATGAAATCACTTGAGCAATCAACGATCATATGTCAGTAATTTACTAAAAATTCTTAAGCCTTGATGCAGCAAGTAAATTTGCCGTATTAGCATTTAAATTAAACATCAACTCCTTATCGCCCCAATTCTTAAAGGCACACAATTATGTTCCGCGCACTGATCTATGCTTTAAGCATTCTCCATCTCGGGCCTGGCTTTGCCTTTGCGGTGGTTGCTTTTGGGTGTGATTCTTCTCTTTCCTGGTTTGAGTCTATTTGTCAGCAGGACACTTTTTCTGCATTTATCAAACTCACGCTGGGTGCGTGGGCAGTCATGATTGTGGTGTTGCTGGCTGTCTTGGCTTATTCGCGCAGCACGCGCTAGGCCTTGCCTGTGCGGCCCGATTCCACGTAATATGCGGATTATTGCATTGTGGTAAATGTTATGAGCGTAAACCTTTTATGGGTGTGTTGTTCATACATGTGTGGAATGAAAAGAGCCTTATTCAAATGTTGATGAATATCAGTGACGATTGTTTTAGTATTTTTTATAAGGGCTTGCAGTTTTTTGTGGGGGCTGGCTTGTTGCTCGGGGCTTTGCACGGGCAGGCTATTGCCCAAGACAACGCAGATGAGACGGTGCCCAGGTTGTTGCTTTCTGGTGCAGCGGCTGAAGCCGGTAAAGAAGCGCAGGGCAAGGAGCCGGAGCCGCCGCGGATTACTTCGGTGTTTGGCACGCAGGCGCTCAAGGTATACCAACTGCCGTTTGAGGATCAATACCCGACAGGACCGTTTGAGCGGTTGGATAAAAACGGTTTTTTGTTTATCAGCAAGTGCGGGGAGGTTTACTTTGCCAGGCTGAATGAAAAACTGGAGTTGGTTAAACCCGGCAAGCCGCTGGCCAAGTTTATTCCTGGCAACGAGAGTTCGGCCGATGAAAGCAGCAGCAAGCAGGTGGTTTACTGTCGTGAACTGTCGGGGGTAAAAGATTCACTGCTGATCGGCAACACGCTGTATGTGGCTTACACCACTTGGGATGATACTAATAATGGGGTGCGATTGGCGGTGAGCGAGTTTGATGTGGATGTGGAAAATAGCGAGGTGAGTTTCAGCCGTGAAATCTATTTGAGCCGTCCAGCGATCAAAGAGCCTATTTTGGGGCATCAGGTTGGTGGCAAGCTTGCGCTGGGTGAAAATGAACGCACCCTTTATTTGAGCATTGGCGACTTTTCCAAGCCTGATCGCGTGCAGGATAAAACCACTTCGCTGGGCAAGGTGATCCGCATTAACCTGCAACAGTTGAATGCAGAGGTGTATGCCACTGGCTTTCGGTCACCTTCGGGCGGGTTGTATTTTGATAAAGAGACCAGCGAGTTATGGCTGACAGACCATGGGCCGCGTGGCGGGGATGAAATTAACCTGATTAAGCGCGGCAAAAACTACGGCTGGCCGATTGTGAGTTACGGTACGATTTATGAGCGGGATGGCATGAGTGGCTATTATGGCAATAAATTTAATAACCATGATGGTCACGAAAAGCCGCTGATGACCTTTGTGCCTTCGATTGGCATTGGCCCGCTGGCAAAGTACCCTTCCACCGGGCGCAATGACTTTTGGGATAATGATTTGTTTGTGGCCGGAATGGGTAACACCACGCTGTACCGGGTGCGCAAAGAGGGCACTAATCTGGTGTATGCCGAACCGTTGCTGCAAGGCTTTCGCATCCGTGCATTGCAAATTGATGCCAAAGGGACGTTTTATCTGAAAACAGACCACAACCAGTTGCTGATCTCAGATCAGGAATAGTCTGTCGCGGGCGGTAGACATAAAAAAACCTCTGGCACTTGGGAGAGTGTCAGAGGTGAATGGAACCTTGTTAGGGGCCCCAGGGAAGAGGGTGTGTAAACGGTGTATTAAAAGCGTTTGCCAAAGCCAACACTGATGACCCATGGATTGATGTCTAGCTCGTCAATTTTGGTCCAGCGGTTGCCGGTCAGCGCTGCGCTTTTTAATTCAACATCCGTGTTCAGCCATAGATATTTCACATCGGCGTTGAGCTGCCAACCATCTTTCAAATTAACATCCATCCCGGCTTGCAGGGCAGGGCCAAAGCTGTCGCGGTCGATTCTGATTTTTTGACCATCAATCGCGCCAGCAGAGCCTCTTAAGTATCTATCAAGCATAAATGTTGCATTAATCCCGGCGCCAACATAAGGATCAAATGTTTGGTCTGGGTTAAAGTGCCATTGGACGGTCAATGTAGGTGGTAGCAGGTCAACTTCACCGAGTTTTTGATTGTTCACGGCACCGCCGCTGTCACCGCTGATTTTGACATCGTGCTTGGTGCCGAGCGCCAGAATCAATTCTGTGGCGATGTTTTTTGTCCAGTAGTAACTGATGTCCAGTTCTGGAATGGTGTTGCTGTCAACTTTCAGTTCTGAACTGGGTGTCATGACATTCGCTACGTTTTTATTCACATATTTGCCCAGATCACTATTTTCATTTGGGCTGATGTTGGTGGCGCGCAAACGTACTACCCAGTCCCCTTGTTCTGCATGCGCAGAAAAGGCAGGTAGCAAAGAAGCCAGGATTAAGCTGAGGGCGGTTTTTTTCATTTTATTTCACTCCATTAAGTGCATCGAACATGGAGCTATTTTAGGGGCTGAAAAAAAGCCGGTATTGACCCAAGTCAATTAAACTTGAGCCAATCGTTAACAATGTGTGAGATGTGGCCGCCGGAAATTAGCGCGCTGGCTTGTGGATGAAACTAGTATTCTTTGCGTTGTTGCCAGGCTTTGTCGAGCTCTTTGGCTTTTTGATCGTAGATGGCTTGTGTACGATCAATCTCTTTACGCACTTGCGCTTCTTCATTTTGCATTTCTTTTAAGCGGTCTTGCTCGCGCTGCACCACCTGTTGCTGATTGCTGATGCGCTTTTGCACTTCCTCCAGCTTGAGTCTGGCGTCGCGATTGGCATCACGTGCGGCGGCGGCTTCGTTCTGCTCAGTCATAATATTTCTCGCCATCAGTTGCGGACTTGCCGTGACGATCAACAATAGTGCCAGAAGGGTGAAAAGACGCATGCGGAACTCCAGTCTGAAATTAACGGTGAAACAAAAGTGATATTGTACTGGTGTCGCAGGCGATCACCAACAAACTGTTGGTCTCGGTGTATCCATGGTAGGTTCCCCGGAGGGCATTAGAAAAACAAAAAACCCGCCATTGGCGGGTTTTTGCTTCAGCTTGTAATCAATACAAGGTCTGATTATTTGTTCATGACGTACATAGTCACTTCAAAGCCAAAACGCATTTCGGTAGCAGCTGGTTTAGTCCACATAATGATCTCCTTTGGGTTGTTTGGAAGTACATCGTGTTTGATGTGCTTGTATGACTCTCACTATACGCGGGTGTTTCAATTTCACCCTGAGGCCTTTGCGTAAAATGCACTCATGATTTTACGTAGATTTAACGATGGCTTTGCTGTGCGCGGACATGCATATGCTCCATTTACAACAGCGCCTTTTTGCGCAACAATGTTGCAATTTATTTTTGGGGCGATGATGCGTTACTTGTTCACCATGATGATGGGGCTTCATCTGTCAGCTGCATTCGCACAGGCGCCATTTGTTGGAATAGCGCAGCATGTGTTACCGGGAAGTGTGCACGCATGGATGCAGCCTGTAGGAAAAACGGCATTACCGATCACGGTTATCCACGGTCAATTTTCCGGCCCGGTATTGACACTGACTGCGGGGATTCATGGCGATGAGTTCCCAGCGATTTTTGCCTTGCAGCAGCTTGCTCAAAACATACGGCCTGACCAACTGCATGGCACATTGATAGTGGTACACCTTGCCAATCTGGAGGGCTTTCACGGGCGCAGAATCGCACTCAGCCCGGTGGATGAGAAAAACCTCAACCGTGTGTTTCCAGGCCGGGCAGAGGGCACCCTGACTGAACAGATTGCCTACTTTATGACTGAGAATATTATTAGCCAGACTGATTATCTGCTGGATATTCACTCCGGCAGTGCCAACCAGACGTTGTTGCCGCACGTGTATTCCCCGGTCATGCATCAGGCGCCGCTGGATGAGAAAACATTGGCATTTGCCAAATCACTGGGCATCCCGCAGATTGTGCTGTACGACGAGCGGCCCCATGACCCTGCGCATTCAATTTCCTATCCGAATACCGCGCAAACCAGAGGCAAGCCGGGGTTGACACTGGAAGTCGGGCAGTTGGGGCAGCGCTCGGCAGAGGATAGTGCCCTGATTGTGCAGGCATGCCTGAACGCCATGCGTCATTTGAATATGCTCGATCCGTCAGCGGTAAACGGCAGTGCCATGGTTGCGTCGACCGCCCAGCCAAAATCACAGCCGGTGCTCTACCGCAAACTGGTGGAAGTGCACAGCCCGGTGACCGGCATTTTTTATCCGCTGGTCAAGGTAGGCGATGCCGTGGTATCAGGGCAAGCCGTGGGGCGGGTAGCCAATTACTTTGGCCAGCCTCTGGAAACGTTGTATGCGCCGGTGGCCGGGACGGTGCTCATGCAAAAAGAAACACCGCCCATCCGTGAGGGCGAATCGACCATAGACATCGGCGTCTTGCAATAACTGCCAGCGTTCAATCAGCGCCTGTTGATTTAAAGGTTGGCAGTTGCTGGAAGTCTTCCGCAGTGAACGGTTGTTCTTCAAACAGAAAAGGGTACACAAAGTGGCGCAGTTGCGTATGAAACTGTTCAATCTGCTGCCGATGCGCAAGCAAGTGCGCCACATTACTTTGTGCAAGCTGCTCCAGTTGTCGCTGTGCCCATACCCCCGGCAGGCCCCACCCCAGTTGTTGTGTGGCTTGATCGCGCTGCATCAGGGCCTGCTCGCGCGCTGCCACTTGCGGCGCTAGCCTGACATCTGCCATGTGTTGAAAGGCGAAATACCATTTCCAGTGAAAGCGGCCAATGACGGGTGAGGTATCGCGCCATTGCGGATACAAGGCATAAAAAGGTGTGAGCGTGTCGGTTTTAGGTAAATCCCATGCGCCATGCACCAGTTGCCGGTGTTGCAGGGCAATCTGGCTACCGTCTTGCACCGGCGCACGGGCGTGACACCACAGTTGCGCCAGATTAGGCAATATCACCGTCATGCAGAGCCATAAGCTTGTCAGTAACATGGCGTTAAAGCTGGCATTGACTGCCCGTGTATGCAAACTGATGGCTGCACTCACCATTGTCCAGAACAGGGTGTAAAGCAGGGTGACGACGAGCACCAGCAACAGTGGGCCAGTCGACAGCGCATGCAGGGTCGCGAAGGCAATCACTGGCAAGGTCAATGTCGTCACAATCAACAGCCAGCGCGCCAGCGCCCGTTTAAACCAAAAGTGTGCAGGCTTGGCGACCAGGCTATTTAAAAATAACAGGCGCTGGGCTTGCTGTTCACTGGCCCTGAGGTCATGCAGCAAAGCGATGCATAGCAGCGGCGAAAAAAACACCAGCCAGAAGGCATAATCAAAGCTGCCCAGCATCACATACTCCGGATGATGCGACTCGCCGTCATACAGCTGCCCCTGCAAACCCAGCAGACGGATCCGTTGCACATAAGGCGTGACCAGACGATTGCCCAGCGCAATAAAACTCCACTCTGTGGGGGCATGGTAGACATTATGAAACAGGTAATAACCTATCTCGCCCGCATCCAGTGTGCCATCGTGTTGATGGCTGTGCAGATAGTCTTGCTTGCGCAGGCTTTCCTCCTGCTGTGCGTGCAGGATTTGTGTGCGGATATGGCTGATATTTTGCCAGCCATTTTGCAGGCTGAGGCTGGTAAGTATCAGGCTGAGTAGCACCAGCAGTACCATGCTGCGTTGTTTGAGGAGAAGAATCAGTTCGTGTTTCATGTCCGTTTGCTCACTTTGTAAAGCAGTGCGCAAGGCAAGACAATCCAGCCCAGCAACACCAGTAGCGAGGCCAGCAGGGTGGTGCGGCTGACGTCAATCCCGGCCAGGCTGACCGTCGGACGCGGGGCGTTTTGCCAAAACGCGGCATCCACGCGGGTATCTTTATCCTCTGCCTGATTGACTTTAAACGTATGAATCTGGTTTAAATATTGAATCAGCTGATAACGCCGCACTTCGGCTTGTCTGATAAAAGCTTGATGATGTGCGAGGTCATTGCCGCTGCTCGCCATCTGCACATATTGCATGGCCAGTGCCGGGCTTAACCATAACCAGTGCCTAATCTGCGCGTTTTGTTTGGCCAGTTGCGCATCATGCAGGGCTTGCTGTTCGCGATAGACCGCAGTGGTCAGGCGCTCGCCTTCCTGCATCAGCAGGCCGTTGTAATTGACTGGCAGGTCTTCTGTACGCGAGACGCCATACAGTTTGAGGGTTTGGGCCTTGAATCCAGCAAAGTGCGGGTCATTCGGGTGATGGCTATCGCCCAGGGTTTTGAGTTTGATTTCAGCATGGTATTCGGCCTCGGTACGAGGCTGCGTCGGATGCAGCACCTGCGCCAGATTGGCCAAGCCGCGCGGAAAAATAATACACACGCATACCCAGCACAACAGCAAGGTTAACAAGGCCGCATGCAGTTGTCGGCTCCACCACGACACGGCAACCACCAGCCCGCACCAGCCTGCCATATACAGCACCTGTGCCAGCAGCATCAGGCCAAGCCTGAGTCCGGCCTGATCACTGTGCCAGCTCCACAAGCCAACCAGTAGCCCCTGCAGGCATAACAACAGCAGAAAAGGCAGAAACAGTGCCAGCCATTTGCCTGTAGCGATCTGCCACGCCGCAGTGCCGTTGCCACGCATATAAGCCAGTGTGCCTGCCAGTTTTTCTGCAGTGACGGTGGCGTATGCGATCATGATTAAAAACAGTGGCATCCACCACTGCACGATCATGCCGGGGGTCATCAGCGGAAACCGTCCCAGACTGGTGGCCTCAGTGGCCGGGTTGAAATTGGCACTGTTTAAACGATGGGCTTCCAGATAGACCAGATGCCCGGACTGGTCGAGAATGCCAGGCTCAATGACTGTCAGCGGGTGTAAGGGTTTCGCGACAAAATCACCAAAATGGGATACCCGGTGCGGATGCCGGTCTGGCTGTGATTGCCAGTCATGCTGGCTGCGTAGCGTGACGTCTGCCACTGTGCGGGCATGGTCTTGCCAATGGTGGTGCGCCGCCAATGCAGCCAGCCCCCACAAACCCAGCAAAACCACGAGCAGCAAGGCAGGCACGCGGGCGTGCCACCAGCGTCGCCATTCATTGCAGGCGATGGTCCATACAGGGGAAGCGTTCATGCCTGTCCTTGATACAATTGTTTGAGGCTATCCAGCGTTAGCGTGGACTGATCCAGCAACACTGGCTGTAATTGGCCGTTGGCCAACATCAGCAAGCGGTCAGAAAATGCCATGGCAGACAGCACATCATGGGTTACTACCAGCACGCCCATGCCCTTTTTTTTGCATTGTAAAATCAGCTGGTTAAGCTCTTCGGTGGCTTGCGGGTCCAGGCCTGAATTGGGCTCATCCAGCAGCAATAGTTTTGCCTGCTTTGCCAGCGCCAGTGCCAGCATGACCTTTTGTTTCATGCCTTTTGAATATTCACTGCATGGGCGTTGCCAGGCGTGCGCTGGCAATCCCACCATGTCCAAATAGGCTGAAATCTCCATGGTGGGTGTGACCGCCGCCAGGCGCAAAAAATAGCCAATATTTTCGATGGCAGACAAATGGCCGTAGACCGCAGGCTGCTCTGGCACATAGGCCAGTTGTGCCAACGCCTGTGGCCGCGCCTGTTGAATATCAAGCCCGGCAATCAGAATCTGGCCGCTTTGATCCACACCGGCATCATGCAGGCCAAGAATGCTCTTGAGCAGTGTGGATTTGCCTGCACCGTTGCTGCCCAATACCGAAACCACTTCACCGGCGTGCAGCGTGAGCGCAAGCTGTTGCAAAATATCGCGCCCGGCAAAGCGCAGACTGAGTTGCGCAATGGATAATAATGCGGTCATTTGAAATCCACAGTGGCGGTGAGCATAAAGTTACGGCCTGCGCCGGGAGCGAAGTTGAGCTGATTCAAAGCGCCGGTACTTGAGAAGTCATACACATACTCGTAATATTTATCAAAAATATTATTGGCTAACAGACTGACTCTGCCCCAACTTGTTTTGTAGTCAATGTTGGCGTTGGTGAGGGTATAGGCCCCATATTTGCCGCCTTGATTACTTTCGTTGACGTAGTAAGCACCTTGTCTGTCAATATGCAGTCTGGCAATCCAGTCAGCATTGGGTACAAATTGTAAGCCGAGCGAAGCCGTGTGGTCTGGAATGCCGCGAATGGTATTCCCTTTAAAGCTCGGATTCTGCGCGTTAGGCTCCTCAATTTTGGCATAAACTTTCGAGACATTGCCCCAGAAGCTTAATTGGTCATTTAATTTGTAATCGAAGCTTGCATCAAGACCCTGTCTCCGTGTCGCGCCCAATAAGCGGCGAGTACCATCAATATTGATAAATTCGTTTTCTGCTTTTTGTTGCCAGTATGAAACGCGGGTATTGAAATCATTGTTCCATCCGCTCTTGATTCCAAGCTCCCAGCCGTCGTTAATGGCTACATCCACCGGAATTGTTCCACCGCGTGTATTTAAATCGGTGCCAGTAGGGGTTTGAAAGCTGCGACCAGCATTTGCAAACAACGTTTGTTGATCGTTCAAATTTGCAAAAATGTTAAATTTAGGTTGCACAATGGTCTGGTCATTCAACAGAGTGGTCACCAGTGTTGTGCCATTGTTTACAAAGCTGTTTTTAGGATCACTGGATAGTCGATCAACGCGATAAGCCATATTCCAGCGTAGCCAGTCTAAAGGGGTATTCTCAAATTTTGCATAAATGCCTTGTGCAGTAAAGTCATACTTGGCATTGCGGCGGATTGTGGTTAAACGTTGACGAAATTCGCTCACCTCCTGATGCTCAATGTCGTAACCTGACTCGAACGCCCAATGAGGATTGATTTTCCAGTTAAGTTTAGCGATGAAGCCCGTAGACGTTTGATCATCAAACCTGTTTTCGACAGCGGGCGAACCTACAAAACGTACATTCCGTTCACGGTCAAAATTCTGCCAATAAGTCTTCAGGCTTAAATCCACGTCATTGTTAAAAAAGTAATCATAGTGAAGGCTTAAGTGCTTGAATTCTTTTTCGCCGCTATCGTTGAGTGCATTCGGTGCCACGCCTCTACGGTCTGCACGTGCCTGCGCTTTGCTCATATACCCCGGCGCTTCAGGCGAATTATATTTGCCGTATTTGGCACTTAAGGCGAGTGTGGACTGCTCAAAGTCGAGTTGCCAGCGGCCGGACAAGGCAATCTTTTCATTCTCGGTGTGATCGCGGAAGCCGTTGCCTTTGCGGTAGCCGATGGCATAGTTTTGGGTGAGGTTGTCTTGTTTTTCGCCGTAATAACCTTGCATTTCGCGGGTTTGAAAGCTGCCATAGCCAAATTGCAACTGTTTGCCCACATCTTTGCGGGTTTCAACTTTATAGTTACCTGCTGTTGCAAACAGGCCAGTGCTGGCATCACTGGTGCCTTTAAATACCTGTACGCTCTGAATATTGGTTGGGAACAGATAATCCAGCTCACTTAAACCGGAAAACAGGTTTGAAGGAATGCCATCCACCAGCAGTTTGGCGTTGGGTGTTTCGCCATCACCGCTAAAGCCGCGAATAGAAATTTCTGTATTGACGATGCCCTGACTGAATCTAGACAGCACCACACCGGGCGTTTTGCTAAACAGTTCCAGCGTGTCTGTCACATGCTCGTATTCGAGTTCTTCACGCGTGATCACATCGACAGAACCTGCCAGGCCTTTGTCTGTGGCGGTCACTTGCTCTTGTTTGCCAAGCACTACCACACTGTCAAGCTCTACGCTCACGGTATCCTCTGTGTTTTGTTTTGCCTTGCTACGCGCGTTTTTATCGTCTGTCGCTGTTGCTTCTTCAGCCATGGCAGGCACGGCAGGTAGCAACAAAAGGGCCAGCAAGCTGGCGATTGTTTTTTGACGCATGATGTTTCTTCCCTGTAAGTGATGTTTCAAAATGAATTACTGTTGTGATGTCTCGCTTGCAGCGCCAGCATTGTGCCACCAGGATTCTTTTTAGCTTTTACTATTTAAATAAGAATCATTATAAATTGGCCGCCAAGCGTTTTTGATGAAAAATGCGGGGCATTATTAAAAAAAAACACTGCATGGACGCTGTGTATCGATTGTGTGATCTGGTGTCTCATTGATGTGCATATGCATGTATGCAGGCGCTTGAACGGGCAGGCTTACCATATTGCGTCCAGCGCCAGCACCACGCGTGTGCTCCCTGTTTCAATCTGCGGCGAGCGATGCACCGCGCCTGCATGCTGGTTGCCTTGCCATAGGCTGCCTTTAAGCAATACCAGCGCTTGCTCGGATGCTTGACAGATCCCCTGCGGGTGCACAATCAGGGCCTGATGAAATGCTTCCAGTGTGCTGTTCGGTGTTGCAAAGGCGTTTCTGTTGCAATACGCTTCGTCCAGCCATTCGGTGCCAGGTCCAAGATAGGTGCACAGTAGACGGATGCCTGTACGGTCAATATGAAACTTGGGGCACATGGCCTGTGACAGTACTTCCAGCCGCAGGCCGATATGTGGGCAATCCAGCAAATCGGCGTAAACGGTGGCTATGTGTGCCATATCCGCGAGCAAAGCCTCTTTGCCGTGCCCGACAACCAGTGCCAATTGACTGGCCAATTGCGGCTGGATCGCCTGCCTTGTGTTGAGCACCATACGGTAGCCCGGCACCATCTTATGGGCACTTTGTGCCAGATAGTGATGAATGGCGGGGTCGGGTGTGCGCGGCACCATACAGACTTGCTGCGCCTCCTCAAAAATCGGCAGTAATGCCAGTGGATTAAAATGGGGATGCGCAGTGAGTCCATGCGGCGGCGTGGGTGGCGCGACATCTCTGACGGCGAGCATGTTAGAGCACCTCCTCAACACTATCCTCTTCTGCTGGCAGGTTGACTGACCACTGCGGGAAAGGGTCAGGCAGGGTCCGCCAGGCTTCCATGCCGAGCGCCATTTCGGCCTCGGTCATCAGACAGGCATCAAACTGTGCGGTGAGTGCGGCTTTGTCCATCTGCATGCCTATGATCACCAGTTCCTGCTGGCGGTCGCCATAAGGCTCTTGCCAGCGCGATTTGATATGCTGAAAACTGTCTGCATCTTCTGGCCAGTATTCACTCGGGGTGGCCACCCACCACATGCCTGCCAGTTCGGTACGGGTGACGGCGCCGGCCTGTGACCAGGTCGCGCAGAAGTCCGGGCGCGAGGCGATCCAGTAGCGGCCTTTGGAGCGCACGACGCCTGGCCATTCGGTGTTAAACCACTGCCACAGGCGTTGCGGGTGAAACGGCTTGCGCGCGCGGTAGACAAAGCTGGAAATACCATATTCCTCGGTTTCCGGCACGTGCTCGCCGCGCAGTTCCTGCAACCAGCCTGGCGCTTCTGCAGCCTGGTCAAAGTCAAACAGGCCAGTATTCATGATGCGGTTGAGCGGGACTTTGCCAAAGCTGCTGTGCAGTAAATGCGCACGCGGATTCAGTGTTTTCAGAATGCCTTCCAGCTGGCCTATCTCGGACGGCGTCATCAGGTCGGTTTTATTGAGCACCAGCACGTCGCAAAACTCGATCTGGTCGACCAGTAAATCCACCACCGTACGTTCATCTTCTTCGCCCAGCGATTCGCCGCGGTCTCCCAGCATGTCCTGCGAGCTGTAGTCTTTGAGAAAGTTATAGCCATCAACCACGGTGACCATGGTATCCAGTTGTGCCACATCCCCGAGTGAGGTGCCGTCTTCATCGGCAAAGGTAAAGGTTTCGGCGATGGGCAAGGGTTCGGAGATGCCGGTGGTTTCAATCAGCAGGTAATCAAAGCGGCCTTCTTTGGCCAGCCGGGTGATTTCGACCAGCAGGTCTTCACGTAAGGTGCAGCAGATGCAGCCATTGCTCATTTCGACCAGTTTTTCTTCCTGGCGCGAAAGCTCGGCACCGCCTTCACGCACCAGTTGCGCATCGATATTCACTTCCGACATATCATTGACGATGACTGCTACGCGCTTACCTTCGCGGTTGTTGAGGATATGGTTGAGCAGGGTGGTTTTGCCTGCCCCTAAAAAACCGGAGAGCACGGTGACAGGGAGTTTTTTGACAATTGCATTGCTTGTGCCAGACACAATTGCAGTGTTTATACCAGACATAATTGGAGTCCTTCTTCAAAACGGGCTTGTGGTAAATCCTTACCGATAAATACCAGGGTGGAGTGTCGTTGTTCGTGTGCTTGCCACGCAGTGGTGTGGTCGCCGCTCATCAACATATGTACACCTTGAAACACAATGCGTTGCGGATCATTGAAGGCGTTAACAATGCCTTTGTAACGTAACAGTTGCGTCCCATAGATTTCTATCATGGCTTCCAGAAAGACTTCCAGTTTGGCCAAATCAAACGGGCGTTCAGTGTTAAATACAAAGGCACGTATCTCGTCATCATGGCTGTGCGCCACATCTTGCAAAAAGTCAGGCTCGATGGCGAGAATGGCATCCAGTGAAAAGCCATCGATATCCAGAATCTGTTTTAAATCAGTCTGGCCAAAGTGGGCCGGCTGAATGCTGGCACGCGGATTGATCTGCATAAGTCTATGTTGTAGTTGCGCTACTTGTTCCGCAGCAACCAGATCGGTTTTGGATAACAGAATACGGTCTGCAAAGCCAATCTGCTCTTGTGCTTCGTGGTGCGCATCCAGTTGCTGCATGGCATGCACGGCATCCACCACTGTAATGATGGCATCCAGCGTATAGTCGGCATAAATGGCATCCTCGACAAAAAACGTTTGCGCGACCGGGGCTGGATCTGCGAGCCCGGTGGTTTCAATAATCACGCGGTCAAAGCGCAGTTGGCCTGCCGCCTGCTTTTGCGCAAGCTCGCCCAATATGCGCACCAGATCGCCGCGCACAGTACAGCAGATGCAGCCATTGTTCATTTCCACAATCTGCTCATCGCCCTGAATCAGCAAATCGCCGTCGATGCCGGTTTCGCCAAACTCGTTTTCAATCACCGCAATCCGCTGTCCATGTTGCTCTTGCAGGATACGGTTGAGCAGGGTGGTTTTACCTGCACCGAGAAAACCGGTCAGGATAGTTACCGGTGTTTTTGAAGCTGTGCTCATACCAAGGCCTTCCAGTAGTGAATCAAAAATTGTTGCATCATGGGCGATGTCCAGGCCACCGCCAGCCCGGTGATCAGCAAACCGCTTTGTAGAATCAGATCTTTGGGTTGAAAGTGACGGTGCAAACTGGGTACCAGATCGGCCAGCGCAATGTAAATAAAGCTCGCAGCTGCGACCAGCAGGGCATGTGGAATCAGGTGATTGATATGGCTAAAGCCGATCCAGCCGACCAGACCGCCTGCCAACATGGCCGAGCCGGAGAGCATATTGAGTAACAGTGCGCGGGTTCTGGACAAGCCAGCATGCATCAACACCATAAAATCCGAGATTTCTTGCGGGATTTCGTGTGCGGTAATGGCCATGGCAGTGACCCAGCCGAGCGTGATATCGGTCATAAAAGTGGCGGCCAACAAAATACCGTCCACAAAATTATGCACGCCATCCCCCACCAGAATGATGGTGACTTCCGCACGGTAAGCTTGGGGGTGCTGCGTGAACTGATGCGAATGGCGCCAGATCGCCAGTTTTTCCAGCACAAAAAACAGCAGCATGCCACCAATCAAGGTCCAGCCAGCATCAGCTGTGTCTATGCCTAAATTCAAGGCTTCAGGTAGCAAATCAGTGAAAGCAAAGCCGAGCAACACCCCCACGGCAAATGCCACCATGCGATGTGCGTGATTGGCCAGAACGGTCATGGATAACAATCCGGCCAGGAGGACAGAGCACACACCACCAATGAGACACGCAAGGACGAGAGAGAAAAACACCATTTTTAAGCAACTTTGTTGCAATGCATTAATGTTGCATTTTATAGTGCAAGTGCATTAATTGCAACTTTGTTGCAAAAAATATACATTGGTGTCTAAATGCACGGCTGGCTGATGTGATCAGCATGCAGATACGCGCATGCGGGAATATCCTCTTGGTATTGGATGCCAATGATCGCGCCTGAGGTGCTAAGTCTATGGTCGGCTGTAAGCGTTTTAGTCCAGCGCTTGCGTAACCATTAACCTGACATGCGTACAGTATCTATTGCTGAGGATGTTTACTGAGATTAGGATTTACCACGGTTAAAACGGATGCACGATGTGACAGAATAGTGATGACATAAAGAGTGCAAACGACGGCGGTGTGAGGGCAAAGCCTGTGACAATCGAGGGATACGGATTGAGTAATAGGCTGCGCATGCGCACTGTTACTTTGCACTCTCCGTAGACTGACAATCCGGACAGCGTCCTTTCAAACTGATTTCAATCTGTGAAACCTGATAGGTATCAAAAATGGCTTGCGGAATATGTGCGGCCAGTTCGTGTATGCATAACACTGTGCCGCAAGACTGACAATGCAGATGGGCGTGACCGTGGTTGTTGATCATGCCGGAAGTTGCACTAGCAGGCGTCTTGAAACTGCGTTTCGGGCTGTTTAACTGGAACTTCCAGGCACGGTCATCGCTTGAGATTTTATGAATGAGTGCATTTTCCTGTAGCCAGTCCAATACACGATACACCGTGACCCGATCAATTTCCTTGATGCCTTGTAACGCCGACAAAATCTCGGTATGACTCAAGGCCGTGGGGGAGTTTATCAAGGTGTTCAATACCGCAATACGTGCCTTGGTCGGGCGTAGTGCGGCGTCAGTCATCAATTGTTCAGCAGTTTTCATAGGGGGTGATTATGAACCACAAGCCCTGGCATCACAATATTTTGCAACGCGCACGTAATAGCATTTATGATTAGGTGCTGAGATATTGATCACCTGTTTACTGTTGGCAATACTCTTTAAATGCATCCAATGGTGTCTACCAGAAAAGTAATTACTTAAAATAAAAATGACTTTGAACGACTACATCCAGATTGTTAATCAACGCTACCAGGCAGGCAACGCAACCGAACACAGCTATCGTGGTGATCTGCAAAATCTCCTGCAAGCTTTATTGCCTAATGTCGATATCACCAATGAGCCCAAGAGGATAGGCTGCGGAGCACCAGATTACATCATTAGCCGAAAAGGGAAAGATATCCCGATAGGTTATATAGAAGCCAAAGATGTGGTTGAAGACATCAACGCCAAAAAACATCAGGCACAGTTTGAGCGTTACAAAGCTGCACTAGACAACCTGATCATCACTGATTATTTACAGTTTCAATTTTATAAAGATGGCAAGCTGATAGAGACCATCAAGATTGCACAATTCAACAACGGCACTATTCAAGCCTTGTCACAAAACTTTGAGCGTTTTCAGGCGCTGGTTCAAAACTTTGCTTTAGTGGTGACCCAAAGCATTAAATCACCCACTAAACTCGCCGCAATGATGGCTGCAAAAGCCAAACTGATGGCGCAAGTGATTTTTGATGCACTGCAACAAGACGATGAGCAGCAGCAAAACAGTGAGTTACAGGCTCAGCGTGAGGCGTTTAAAAACATCCTGATTCACGATATTGATAACGCCCAATTTGCTGATATTTACGCGCAAACCATTGCCTATGGCTTGTTTGCCGCACGTTATCACGACCCAACATTGCCTACTTTCTCGCGTGAAGAGGCTGCAACGCTGATTCCTAAAAGCAACCCCTTTTTGCGCAAACTTTTTCAAACAGTGGCTACTTACAGCTTGGATGACAATGTTGGTGAGCGATTGTTATGGATAGTAGAAGAACTGGTACAAGTGTTTTTAGCCACTGACGTGGCAAAAATCATGCAGAGCTTTGGCAAAAGTACCCGCCAGCAAGACCCGATTGTGCACTTTTACGAAACCTTTTTGGCTGAGTACGACCCCAAACTGCGTAAAGCGCGTGGTGTTTGGTATACGCCAGAGCCAGTGGTCGATTTTATTGTCCGTGCAGTCGATGACATTCTAAAAACCAAATTCAACCTGCCTCAAGGCTTGGCCGATACCAGCAAAATCACCCGTGAAATTGAAAGCATAGAGCCCGGTAGCAAAGGCAAACCTGTCAAAAAAACAAAAACCTTTCACCGTGTACAAATTTTAGACCCTGCCACTGGTACGGGCACATTTTTAGCCAAAACAGTCGAGCACATTTACCAAAACAACTTTGCCAGCATGCAAGGCATGTGGCCTGCCTATGTGAAAGAGCATTTAATCCCAAGGCTTAATGGCTTTGAATTGCTGATGACCAGCTATGCCATGGCGCATTTAAAGCTGGATATGCTGCTCACGCAAACGGGCTATCAAGCTGAAAACAACAATGAGCGTTTTCAAATCTACCTCACCAATAGCTTGGAAGAACATCACCCGGATACAGGCACCTTGTTTGCCAGTTGGCTGAGTAGCGAGGCAAACGAGGCAAACCACATCAAGCGCGATGCGCCTGTGATGGTGGTCATCGGCAATCCGCCATATTCGGTGAGCAGTAGCAACAAAAGTGATTGGATTCAAAACCTGCTCAAAGACTACAAAAAAGACCTCAACGAGCGCAATATACAACCGCTATCAGACGACTACATTAAATTTATTCGCTTTGGGCAACACTTTATTGATAAAAACGGTGAAGGTGTGCTGGCCTACATCAGCAACAACAGCTTTATTGATGGCCTCATTCACCGTCAAATGCGCAAACATTTGCTAGAGAGTTTTGACGAAATTTATATTTTAGATTTGCACGGCAACGCCAAAAAGAAAGAAACCGCGCCCGATGGCAGCAAAGATGAAAACGTGTTCGATATTATGCAAGGCGTAAGCATTAACCTGTTTGTTAAACATAACGCCGTCATTCCTGCGAAAGCCGGAAGCCAAGTTGAACCAGAACAAACACCTAAAATGGATTCCCGTCTACGCGAGAATGACGACGCGGAAACTAAGCCACTTGCAAAGGTCTTTCACCACAGCCTGTATGGCAAGCGCGAGGCAAAATATGAAGCATTGAATGCAGGTGGGTTTGAGACTTTGCCTTGGCAGGAGATTAGCTACAAAACTCCAGAATTTTTGTTTATACAAAAGGATGCGGAAGTTGAGCAGGCTTATAAACAAGGCTTTTCAATCAATGAGTTATTTCCGCTTAATTCAAGTGGCATCAGCACACATCGCGATCATTTTGTGGTTGACATGCATAAAGAGAAACTCGCACAGCGCATCCAGCATTTTTATGATTTATCGGTTAGTGATGATGCAATCAAGAATGAAGTGGCGTTGAAAGATAATCGTGATTG
This sequence comes from Methylophilus aquaticus, assembly GCF_030769565.1. Classification (GTDB taxonomy): domain Bacteria; phylum Pseudomonadota; class Gammaproteobacteria; order Burkholderiales; family Methylophilaceae; genus Methylophilus; species Methylophilus aquaticus. The sequence continues at coordinate 110,102 of NZ_JAVCAP010000031.1, forward strand.
GCAGTTAAGTTCTGCTAGGAAAAGCTCGAAGTTTGATGATCACTTAATTAAAACAGTGACATATCGCCCTTTTGATAATCAGTTTATTTATTACGATGGGAATTTGATTGATTTTGGCAGGCAAAAAGTAATGCAACATTTGTTAGCGGGTGAAAATTTCGCTTTCGTCTGTTTGCGCCAATCAAGAAATATGGAGCAAGGTACATTTTTTATAACGAAAGATTTGGTAATCAAGGATACGATTTCGTTGCTAGATAGATGCTCTACTTTCCCACTCTACACCTATCCTGACTCCACCGACTTGCTCGCCAAAACCACCCGCACCCCCAACCTCAATATGCAAATTGTCAACACCATTGCACAAGGCTTGGGGCTGACATTTACCACCGAAAAAACTTCCCCCGTCATTCCCGCGAAAGCGGGAATCCATGTTGAACTTAAACAAAACCAAAAAATGGATTCCCATTTTCACGGGAATGACGAACAGACCTTTGCACCGATAGATTTACTCGATTATATCTACGCCGTGTTGCACAGCCCACGCTACCGCGAAACCTACAAAGAGTTTTTAAAAATTGACTTTCCGCGTGTGCCTTACCCCAACAATACCGAAACATTTTGGCAACTGGTGGCGCTAGGTAGTGAGTTACGCAAAACCCATCTGTTGGAAACTGCTGCTAACTCGACAATGATTTATCCAGTGTCAGGCAACCACGTGGTGGGCAAGCTGCGTTATGAAGACAGCAAGGTTTACATCAACGAAACCCAATACTTTGACCACGTGCCAGCACTGGCGTGGAATTTTTATATAGGCGGCTACCAACCCGCCCAAAAATGGCTAAAAGACCGTAAAGACCGCACCTTGACGCGTGAAGATATTCAACATTATCAACGTATTATCCATGCTCTCTGCGAAACAGACAGGCTGATGCAAGCGGTGGATAAGGTGTTTGAGGTGTAATGCGATGTCTTTTGATGTTGAATTAAAAGTAGGGGACATCGTCCGTACCTTTGATGATTTGCGCGGCACGGTGACGCATTTAAATTATTTTAAAGGCGAACTTTCGTCGGTGACCGTCAGATGGTTGAACGGGCGCGTGATGACCCACCCATGTACTGCCGAGGATATTTGGCTGGAAGGTCAACCCGCCAAAGAAGATCCGGACGTGAAAGCCCGCAAGTGGTTTGTGGCGCATGAGGATGAGATGCATGCCCAAAATTTGGTTTTGCAACACGCTTACAGATTAGCCACACGTGCAGCGGTTGATGGCTTGGCGAATATTGTATGGGCACCTGAGCCATTTGACGAAAATGCGAGCTTAGACGATTTGGCGCAAGCAATTGACGGCTGGTCTGAAATTGTGAAGCGTTTAGATGGGCATGCCAAAGAGGATTTGATTAAACATGATTTGTTTGCACGTGAGTGTTTGCATGGCTTAATCAATGGACTGAAAATGCAAGGTGTTGCTATACCGTCTGCGTTATTAGACAAGCTTGTGCAAGCCGACCAATTTTTCATCGACCACAGTATTGCGTTGGCCCCGCCGCGTCTAACAGGCCTGAACGCTGTTGCACCGGATAGCGTAGTTACGGTGCAAGATCTGGATGCGTTTTGGTATGAATATCGTTGGCCTAAAGCCGAAACTTAAAAGTGTTGGGAACGCCAGCTTTTGCAAAGCGTTATGAACTACACGACAGCATTGAGCAACCCGCTTTTTGACGTGCCCAGTCTGGACGCTTGTTGGCAAACTGTTCCATCCCAGACTGTTCGATGTAGGGATTGCGCAACAGTTGCAGCAACGTCAGCAAGCGGCTGTTGTCACCGGTGGTGGCGAGGTCTATGGCTTCTTGCGCCATATAGTTGCGTAATACATATAACGGATTGGCTGCGGCCATCTGTTGCAAGCGTTGCGCAGAACCGCGCTGGGAGGATTGCACCCGCTGCGCATAGTCCTGGAGCCAGGCCTGACAGTCAGCGCCATATTGCTGGTAGCCTTGCTCGGTATAAAAAGCTGCCTGCAAGGTTTGCAGTTGCGGGTGGGTGATCTCCACTTGTGCAAGCAAAGTGAAGAATAAGGTCATATCGACTTCTGCCCGCGTCATCAGTTCGAATATGCGGTTAATCAGTTCGCCATCGGCGTCTTGCCATGTATCCAGGCCAAATTTACGGGTGAGTGAGCCAGTCAGTTCACGCATGTACACGCGGTCAAACGCACTCAAGCCTTGCGCCAGGCCTTGGCTATCCGGCAATATGGTTGCCAGGGCTTCTGCCAGTCGCTCCAGATTCCAGCGTGCAATCTCAGGTTGCCTGCCATAGCAATAGCGGCGGCCTTGGGCATCCGTTGTATTGGGCGTCCAGCCTGCATCAAAATTATCTACCCAGCCATAAGGGCCATAATCGATGGTGAGGCCGAGAATGGACATATTGTCGGTATTCATTACGCCATGCACAAAGCCAACGCGCATCCAGTGGGCGATCATCGCGGCGGTGCGGCTGCAAATTTCTTCAAACCAGGCTTCGACCTGCTCGGCTTGTAGATTGCGTGGATCCAATGCTAACCCAGTCTCTGCCAGCCATTCACCATAATCGCGGTCTATGGTGAATGCGATGAATTGTTTCAGCAGATCCAGTTCGCCACGGCTGGCCAGTATTTCAAAGTGGCCAAAACGGGTAAAGGAGGGCGCAACACGACAGACAATGGCACCTGGCTCAATTTGCCGGTTGCCGTCATAAAACATATCGCGGATGACGCCGTCACCAGTAGTGACCAGACTCAAGGCGCGGGTGGTAGGCACGCCCAGATAATGCATGGCTTCAGAGCATAAAAACTCGCGCAAACTGGAACGCAATACGGCGCGGCCATCCGCAGAGCGCGAGTAGGGCGTTTCGCCTGCGCCTTTTAGTTGCAGTTCAAAGCGCTTGCCCGCATGCAATAACTCACCCAGATAAATGGCGCGGCCATCGCCCAGCTGTCCGGCCCAATGCCCGAACTGGTGGCCACCATAGCGGGTGGCATAGGTCCGCATGCCAGTGATTTCGCCATTGCCGCCGAGCACCTGTATCCAGTCAGGCGTTTGCATGTCTTGTGCTGACAGCCCCAGCATGTCGGCCACCTCGTGGCTGTAGGCTAGCAGCTGCGGATGCTTGACCGGCGTGGGCTGGACTGCTGACCACAGGCAACCGGAGACCTGGCGGGTGTAGTTGTCGGTAATCGGGTCGCCCGGCAGTTCGCGGACAAAGCGGTTGTCAAAATTTAAAGGGCGCATTTGAAACTGGCATTTCCATCCACTCAATATTACCGTTCATCATAACATTATCATCCCATGCTAAACTTTGGCGCGTTTAAAACTTCATGTGCACAAAGACTTTATGCAGCATTTGTTTATGGAAGCTATTTTTGAAAGCGATTGATTGATTTTATGGGCAGTTTGCAACACTCAAGCTTGAAAGGCGCTGGCAAGCTGAAGGGCGTGTTGGTGTTTTTTTGCCTTTTTATAGTCATGCAGCAAATTTGGTTACATGTTGCCAATACAAGCTTGGGTGCATGGTGGATTAATGATGTGATCACCCAAGGATTGGCATTGACTATTGCATGGGTGCAAGTCGAGCAGGTGACCGTGGTGGGGAGCACGATTATCGGTGCGCATGCCAGCATGAACATTGCCAATGGCTGTGATGGTGTGGACATGATGATCATGTTGGTAGCCGCACTGATAAGTACCACCTTAAGCCTGAGGCAGACGCTGCTGGGCGCTTTATTTGGCTTGCTATTTTTATTTATAATCAATCAGTTGCGGTTGTTACTATTGTTTAATGTATTGCAGCACCATCGCGCGCACTTTACTCTCACCCATGGCATGCTTGCCCCTTTTTTAATGCTAGGCGCAACGGGCGTATTTTATGCGTGGTGGTTAGCCTTATCTCACAAACACCCGGCGAGCGATTCATCCGCATGCACTTCGCATTAAAATTTTTCTGTTATGTATTGTGCATAGGTTTGACGCTCAATACATTTTTTAGCCCTGCCATAGAGCCCCTGTTGTCTCTTTTTAAGTTTGTTTTTATGGCGATTGACAGTACGTTTGAGGTGGTTGCTTGTCAGGTCACAACACTGGGCGACGCGGAAGTGATTGCTTTTGAAGTCAAATTGGCAAAGTCTTTCTGGTTAGGAAAGCATTTTGTTGCGGCGGATCCAAGGGGCATCGCACACGTCAGTACCACTTTGGTACATCTTTGGCAAAGCCTGGCTGTGTGCATCGCCTTGATTTTATCCTGGCCAGATATCAGCGTGCGCAAACGCATGCTTGCACTGGTCTACGGGCTATTTTTGTGCCTGCTGGCCTGGTGCGCAGACGTGCCTTTGGTCTTGCTGGCATCATTATGGCAAATGATCTATGCACATTATTCCATTACGGACTTTTCTATTTTGACGTATTGGCAGGATGTGCTGGAGAACGGTGGTCGATTGATCATTGGATTGCTCGTCGGGTATTTAGCCATTGTGTTTGGCATAAAAACCTAAATAAATACAAATGCTTATGAATACAAAATATCTTTCATTATCCTCATTCACGCTGTAGCTTGTCCTTGATTGACTTTGTAATGCAGCCTCCGGTTCGTGAAAGCGCCTGATGCTCTTGAGGTTGAAGGGATTAGCTCCATTTCTGGGTATGCGTTCATCACGCTTTCATAAATAAAACTTAGCATCGGTAAATTATTTGAAATTAATCTTTCCAGTGCGTGATGCCGACTTTTCTGCTGTGCCTTTTCATCCTCTTTTCTACTTCTTCTCATGCAGCAGAGATTGAGCAAGAAGTCTTGACTCGTTTTAATCAGGGCAAGACACAAGATTTGATTGTTGAGTTTGATGATACGGCTGTTAACAAAAGCCTGGTCGAAACGCGCGTAAAAAAGCGGCTGAAGACGGATAACGACGATGTGTTGGTGATGAAGCGCAAGGCTTATGCCTCACTGAAAAGCCAAATGAAAACGCTCGAGTTGCAGCAGGATATCCAGGCGCTTAAAGACTATCCATATTTGCCATTGAGCTTAAAGCGTTTTAAATCGCTCAGGTCGCTCAAAACCTTCATGGCCAGTGACAATATCAAGGCCGTTTATGCCGACAGGTTGATGCACAAGGTGCTCGCACAGAGTTTGCCTTTGATTAATCAACCTGTGGTGAGCCAGGTCAGCTATAAAGGTGCCGGGTCCACGGTGGTTGTAATTGATGATGGCATCGACTTTACAAAGTCGGCTTTTGGTCCATGTACTGGGGTCGCGACGCCATCGGCTTCATGTCGGGTTGTGGTGTCAAATACGATTGTCAATTCTGGCACTGTGAATACAGACACCAGTCATGGCACCAATGTTGCAGCTACAGTGTTGGGTGTTGCACCAGAGGCCAGAATCGCAGCAATCAATGTGTTCAATGATGCAGGGGGCGCCTATTCAAGCGATATTTTAAGTGCTATCAACTGGGCAATTGCCAATCGCTCGACTTACAATATTGTGGCGATTAATATGAGTTTGGGCGCTTCTGATAAAAATACCAGTGCTTGTCAGTTCAATCCTTTTACCAGCCCCATACAGCGCGCAAAAGATGCTGGAATCAATGTAGTGGTCGCCTCCGGCAATGATGGCTATCTGGATGGCATCAGTTCACCCGCCTGCGCACCGGCTGCAATTTCAGTCGGGGCTGTTTACGATAGTAATGTCGGTGGCCTTGCCTACAGCAGTTGTACTGATATGACTTCGGCAGCTGATAAAGTTACTTGTTTTTCAAACAGTGCCAATTATTTAACCCTGTTGGCGCCGGGTGCTTTAATCACCGCTGCGGGGATCACAATGGCGGGTACTTCTCAAGCGTCTCCGCATGTGGCCGGTGCAGTGGCCGTTCTGCGGTCAGCCTTTGCCAATGAAACAGCAGATCAAATTCAAACGCGCTTGATCAGCTTTGGCAAAAGTGTCGCTGACAGCCGTAATAATATCGTCACACCCAGACTGAATTTAAGCGCTTCGGCGTGTCCGCCAAATGATTCTTTCTTTACCCCTACGCTGATGAATGACGCTTCTGGCAGCATCAGTGGCACCAATGTGCTTGCCACTGCTGAAGTGGGCGAGCCCGCCCATGCAAACCTGGATGCCAAAAATACCGTATGGTTACAGTGGACTGCGCCAGCGTCTGGTCAAATGACATTAAGTGTGACGGGCAATCTTGCAGCTCCTCGGCTGGCCGTCTATACAGGGACGGCAATCAATGCATTGACCACTAAAGTGAAAACCAATAACGCGAATACCCCGCTTTATTTTCAAGTGGTCTCGGGAACACAGTACAAGATTGCACTGAATACCAATGCTTCAGAGGCTGGCAATTATCAACTGCAGTGGCAATTGAATACGCAGGCAAACGCCAATTTATCCGTTGCTTTTAGTGGCCCTAACCAAGCGCCGGCATTGGGAACGCCTTATCTTTACACCTTAAGCGTTGCTAACGCCGGACCTGCGAATGCCACCAATATCGCCGTGCAACTGGCCTTGCCTGATGGCGCAGACTTTATCAATGCCGATCAGCGTTGCCAACTGGTGAGTCGAACACTGACTTGCAGTGTTACACAGTTAAATGCAGGGGATGCAAGCAGCTTTGAGATCACTCTGTCGTGGAACAAGGTTGTGGATGTGCCTCCGCTGGTGATCACAGTGAATTCGGATTTGGCCGATGCTGACACCAGCAATAACTCGGCGACATTTACGCTACCAAAAGACCCACATACAGATGTAATCGATGTGCCGACCCTCCCTGAATGGGGGCTAATCATCATGGCGTTGATGTTTGTTTTCCTCAATCGAAGAGACATCAAGCGTTTCTAATATGCTCTTTTCTTTTGTTCACGGCTGCATTTCTTGCACGCTTAATTAAACGCGCTAAGGTATCATTACGACTGTATTTTAAAGAATCAGTTTAATGAACGTATTTTACGAAGAAGACGGTGGCTTCAAAATCGCTTCCATCATGACCGAGGCTGATAGCAGCCTGCAAGTCGAATCCGGCACTGGCAAACGCAGCAAAATCAAAGTGGCGAATGTGCTGATGCGATTTGAAGGCACGCTGGCCGGGTTCATGGAGGCTGCACAGGCCGAAGCCGAAACCCTGGATACCGGCTTTTTGTGGGAGTGCTGCAGCGAGCCGGAGTTTGGGTTTGAGGCACTGGCCGAAGAGTATTACGGTGGCAAGCCAAGCCGTCAGCAGGCCGCTGCCATCGCGCTTAAACTGCAAAGCGCGCCCATGTATTTTTACCGCAAGGGCAAGGGCCGCTATAAAGCCGCTCCGGAAGAAACCTTAAAAGCCGCCATGGCTGGCATGGAGAAAAAACGCCAGCAAGCCGAATTTGTGGCACAGATGGTCGAACAGCTTAAAGCGCAACAGTTACCTGAGAGTATGCTGGCCAAACTGGATCAGTTGCTCTACGCGCCGGATAAAAATGCGCTGGAATGGAAAGCACTGGATCAGGCCGCGGCCGAGCTGAAGCAATTGCCGATTCAGGTATTGTTTGCCGCCGGGGCCTTGCATTCGGTGCATGATTACCATCTGGGGGCGTTTTTACGCGAATACTTCCCGCATGGGGATGTATTCCCTACATTCAGTCTGGCCAGCCTGCCGGAGGCTTTGCCTATCGCTGAGGTACAGGCATTCAGTATTGATGACAGTACCACCACCGAGATTGACGATGCTTTGTCAGTCACCGTGCTAGCCAATGGCAATACGCAAGTGGGCATCCATATTGCAGCGCCTGCGCTGGGCATTACCGCACATGAGGCGCTGGATAATGAGGTGATGAAGCGCTTGTCCACGGTCTATATGCCGGGGCATAAGATTACCATGTTGCCTGAAGCGGCCATTCGTCCGTTCAGCCTCGATGCCGGGCAAACAAAGCCAGCACTGTCCCTTTATCTTGAAGTCGCCCCTGATTTGACGGTGGTGCAGCAGCACAGCCGCCTGGAACAGGTGCATATCGTCGAAAACTTGCGGCATGATACGCTGGAACCCTATTTTAACGAGCAAACGCTGGAAGCCGACAGTGGCCACCCATTCTGGTCCAAGCTGGTCTATTTATTCCGGTTTGCCGAAAGCCTGGAAAAAGCGCGGGGCAAATATGATCCCACCCGCCCGCCACAGGTCGATTACAACTTTTATGTCACAGATGGTCTCGTCCGTATCATCAACCGCCAGCGTGGTTCCCCCATGGATAAACTGGTGGCAGAACTGATGATTGCCGCCAACAGCCAGTGGGGCGCTGTGCTGGCTGAACATGGCGTGCCGGGGATCTACCGGGCGCAAAATGGTGGCAAGGTCTATATGACGACCAAAGCTGAAGGCCATCAAGGCCTGGGCGTGGCACAGTATGCGTGGTGTACCTCGCCATTGCGGCGGGCGGTTGATTTGATTAACCAGCGGCAATTGATTGCAGTCTTAAGCCTGACGCCGCCGACTTATCCGGCAGGCTCGGATGAAATCGTCGGCCATATGCGCAATTTTGACCAAACCTATAATGCCTATAACGAGTTTCAAACCCGTATGGAGCGCTACTGGTGCCTGCAATACCTGATTCAGGAAAACATTGCCGAAGTCGATGCCACGGTCTGGCGCGAGAATCTGGTGCGGCTGGATGGCTTGCCTTACATGACGAAAGTGCACAGCCTGCCAGCCATGAAACCCGGCAGCAAGGTACGGCTGACGGTACAAAAAGTGGATACGCTGCTGATGGAACTGGACTGCAAATTCTTGCGGGTGCTTGAAGAGCCTGCGGGTGCTGTGGTGGATGAGCGTCTGGATATGGCTGATGATATGCTGGCTGGAGACCCTGCAGTGGTGCAAGAGCCTGAGGCAACTGCCCAAATTGCAGTGGCGGGTGAGGCGGGTAATGTTTAAATTTAATCGCAAAATACACAAAGCGGTGTCCGACCACGAGATGGTTGAAGTGACCGAAATTGATGGCATCCGCTCACTGCATTTGGGCTCGCCGACCATCCAGAGCAGCATGAAGGTGAAAGACCCTTACGCGCTGGTGCTGGCGTATTCATGGGGCATGCTGAGTAGCCTGCTGTTCAAACCGGACTGCAAGCAAGCCATTCTGGTCGGGCTGGGTGGCGGTTCGATTGCGAAATATGTGTGGAAGTATTGTCCGGATATCCGGCAAACCGTGATTGAGCTGAATGCCCAGGTGATTGCGGTGGCCCGCAGCCACTTTTTTGTGCCCGAAGATGATCAAACAATGACCATTATCGAAGGCGATGGCATTGCCTATGTGCAACAGCATCCCGGCAGTTGCGACTGGCTGATGATGGATGCCTTTGGCAGCAACGGTTTACCGCCAGATTTCTGCACACAAACCTTTTTTGATGACTGTGCGGAAGCCTTGACGCCGGATGGTTTGATGGCGATTAATTTGTGGGGCTCGGATAAAAACTTTGATGTGTATATGCAGCGCATGGAACAATCATTTGACCAGCGTGTGCTGATGATGCCCACCGGCAAGCCCGGCAACATCATCGTGTTTGGCTTTAAACCAGAGTTGCCGGTGCCCGGCCTCGCTACCTTGCGCAAGCGCGCGCAGATCGCCATGCAAACGCATGCGATTGATTTTCTCGACTTAATCGACCGCTTGCAGGGCGCCAATCCTAACAACGGTCAAACTTTTAGTATCGGTCCATAACATGTTGAATCAATATTTTGCCACCTGTCCACGCGGTTTAGAAACCTTGCTGGTCGATGAACTCAAACAGAGTGGTGCCAAAGAAATCAAAGTCACCGATGGTGGTGCCAGCTTTGCTGGCGAACTGGCGGTGGTCTATCACGCCAATCTGCATTCACGCGTCGCTACGCGCATTTTGATGCAAGTGGGCCGCGGTCAGTATAAGACCGAAGATGACCTCTATCAGGGCGCCTTTAAAATCAACTGGCCCAACTGGTTTGATGTCAAACATGCGTTTATGGTCAAGGTCACCGCCGTACGCTGCCCGCTGAAAAGCCTGGAGTTTGTCACCTTGCGCGTCAAAGACGCCGTGTGCGACAAGTTCCGCCAGGCCGTGGGCAGCCGCCCCAATATCGATACGCGTGAACCGGCTGTGCGCGTGCACGTCTACCTCACCGCAGATAGCTACCAATTGTATGTCGATACCTCCGGCAACCCCTTGTACCAGCGCGGCAACCGCAAAAACAGTATTGAAGCGCCGCTACGCGAAAACCTGGCCGCCGGCATTCTCAAGCTGATTGGCTGGAAACCCGGCCAGACCTTGCTCGACCCGATGTGCGGCAGTGGCACATTTTTGCTCGAAGCCGTGATGATGGCCCTCAACATCGCACCTGGCCTGTATCGCAGTTTTGGCTTTGAAAAACTCAAAAACTTTGAGTCAGACACCTTCAAGAAAATCAAAAATGCAGCGACCAAAGCCGTCAAGCCGCTGTCTTTTCAAAAGATTTATGGCTCAGACCTTGATTTGCGCGCAGTGCGCATCACCAAGCAAAACCTGAGTGAAGCGGGCTGGCTGGAAGCCGTGCAAATCACGCATACCGATTTCAATAGCCTGGTGCCGCCTGCCGAGCCCGGTATTCTGGTGGCTAACCCGCCTTATGGCGTTCGAATCGGTGAGGATGACACCCTGGCTGCGCTGTATCCCTTAATGGCTGCCACGCTCAAACAAAAACTGGCGGGCTGGAACACTTACTTTTTGACCAATGACTTGCGCATGCCCAAACTGATGCGTTTAAGCCCCAGCAAAAAAACGCCGCTGTTTAACGGTCCGCTGGAGTGCCGTTTGTTTGAGATTAAAATGGTGGCAGGCAGCAACCGTAAAGATAAAGACGACGCTAAAGCTGCGGAATAACCTTGAAAATGCCCCTTGGATAAACACACATTTTTTAATTGTGAACCCACCGATGCACGCAGAAATCCCAACAGCAACTGGATGCGTAAACACAGCACTCATCGGATTTATCAGCGGTTGACTGGGGTTTTATCGGCAGTAAATTTTTTGGAAACCCTATGACAGACACCATCAATGCATTACGTGCCCGGATCAACCAGTTTGTAGAAGAACGTGACTGGGCACAGTTTCATTCTCCGAAAAACCTGGCCATGGCCATGATTGTCGAAGCAGCAGAAGTGGTTGAGCATTTTCAATGGATGACAGAAGCCGACAGCCGTGCGCTGGATGCCGAGACCCGCGAGAAAGTAGGGCAGGAGTTGGCCGATACCTTTGTGTATTTGTTGCGCATCGCCGAAGTCTGCGGCATTGACCTGATTCAGGCCACCCATGCCAAAATTGATTTGAATGCGCAGAAATATCCGGTCGAGAAGTGCCGGGGAAGCAATGCCAAATATACAGAGTATCAATAGCCTTGAGATTGAGTCGTGACGTGAGGCAGGTAATGATGCCCTTGCCGTTATTCACAAATCATTAACACAGGTTGTTTGCAGGGCCTCACTCCAGATGATAGAATGCGAATCATTATCATTTGCATGGATGAATAGATGCTCACCCCGGTACAATCTGCTGAATTTGACAGGCTCTACCTTGGACATCATGCATGGTTACAACGCTGGTTTTGTAAAAAACTCGGTTGCACTTTCCAGGCCGCCGATTTAACCCAGGATACTTTTGTGCGTCTATTGCTCAAGCAAGTTGAGCAGCATCATTTCACCACGCCACACTTCTATCTGCTCCACATTGCCAAAGGCTTGTTAGTGGATCATTGGCGCAGGCAATCGCTGGAAAAAAGTTATCTTGACGCTTTGCTATTGCAGGAGCCCTCACAAACCTCTTCACTTGAAGTGCAGGCAATCCTCCTCGAAACCCTGCTGGAGGTGGATGCCATGCTGGATAGTCTGCCATTGAAAGTACGCAAGGCATTTTTATTCGCGCAAATTGATGGGTTAACCTATCGGGAAATTGCTGAGTTGCTGACAGTTTCGGAGCGGATGGTAAAAAAGTATATGGCTTCTGCCATGATGCATTGCCTGCAATACAAGCGAAGCATGGAAATGCTGTAACAGCGATGGGTAAACCAAGCATGCAACTTCCGGAAAATGCAGCGTTACAGCAAGCAGCAGAGTGGTTTGCCATTTTGCGCAGTGAGCAGGCTAAAGAAACCGATTACCTGGAGTGGAAAGTATGGCTGGACGCCGATACTGCGCACCAGTCGGCCTGGGTTGAAGTGGAGTCGATTGACGCCACTTTTAAGCATATGGCCGGATCAGGCAATCCGCAGGCCGCTAAATCCGCATTACTCACTCACGCTTCGGCTTCCCGTCGTCATGCACTCAAAGTATTAAGCCTGACTGGCGTCTCTGTGATCACCGGTCTGGTGGTCAAGCGTTACAGCCCATGGCGGGATTGGCTGACCAATGTTGTAGCGACACATAGCGAATATCAAGTAGCGGTTGGCCAGACCAGATTGCTTACCCTTGCTGAAGGCAGCAGGCTTTGGCTCAATACCAACAGTCATGCCGAGGTGCGCTATAGTTTCGCTTTGCGCCGTATCACGCTGCATACAGGTGAATTATTGATTGCTTCCGCTAAAGATAACTCAGGCATTGATAGACCGCTGGTCGTGGATACCATCCATGGCCGTATTACCGCAATCGGCACACGTTTCACCGTCAAGTTGAACACACACGCTACCTATGTTGCAGTATTTGAGGGGGCAGTGTCAGTGCAAGCAGTTAACTCCGGCAGGGCTCAGGTTTTAAAAGCAGGCGAGCAGCTACAGTTTGATGCGCAAGCAATGCAGGCCATTCAGCCTGCCGAAAAAGCGCGCGAAGTCTGGACGCGGGGTATTTTGCTGGCTGACAATCGACGCCTTGACGACTTTATGACCGAGGTATCTCGTTACCGCACTGGTCGCATCATCGTCTCGCCCAAGATCGCACACCTGCGCATCATGGGCGCATTTCCAATCAGCCATACTGATTTGATTCTGACATCCATCGCCGAATCTTTTCCGGTGACCATCAACCATGTCGGCGGGATGGATATTCAGCTCGTCGAAAAATAATTTTTTCTCAGGTTCCCTTTTTCTAAACCTGTTCGGTTTAGTGAATGTAATACAAAAATGTATCCAAGAGGGAACGTCATGCAACAACACGCTTTAAAACCCGTTAGAAAAATTGTCCAGGCGCTATTGATCGGCGCCACCGTTGCCACATGCAATTACATCAGCATTACCACTGCGTATGCGGAGACGGCAGCAAGCACAAAGAAAACTTATCGCATTGCTGCCGGGTCACTGGCCAATGTGCTGAGTCAGTTTGCAGCGGAGTCAGGTATTTTGCTCTCTGCCAATGCTGCGCTGGCGGATGGTAAAAGCAGCCCTGGTTTAAACGGCAATTACACGGTAGATGAAGGCTTTGCCGCTTTACTTTCCGGCACGCAGTTACAGGCATCACAACAAGCAAGTGGAAGTTATACCATCCTCAAGAAGTCCGCGGAAACCTCGTCCGGCTCGCCAGACATCTTGCCGGAAGTTGCCATTCAATCAGAACGTGTCACGCCCAATACAAACGCTTATGAAGGCGGGATGATTGCAAGAAGAAACCGTCTCGGCATGTTAGGGGATGTGGATGTGAAGGATGCACCCTTCAGCGTGACGGGATTTACCGCCGAGGCGATTGCCAATCGGCAGGCAAATACGGTTGCCGATGTGGTGGCAAGGGATCCTTCGGTACGCAGCACAGCACCCAGTGGCGACGTTGCAGATGCATTTTTTGTGCGTGGCTTCCCGATTGGGGATAACAATATTGGTGAGATTGCCTTTGATGGCCTGTTTGGCGTGGCCCCCAATTACCGGCTGATGACGGATTATGCCGAGCGGATTGAAGTGCTCAAAGGCCCGGCGGCCATGCTCTACGGCATGTCGCCCAATAGCGGGATTGGTGGCAGTATTAACGTGGTGCCCAAACGGGCAGGTGAAGACTTGTCGCGAGTGCGGCTTGGCTATACGACGGGTGGTCAGCCTAATGGTGCCGTGGATATCAGCCGTCGCCTGGGAGATGAACGCCAGTTCGGCGTACGTTTCAACGGCAGCCATCGTGATGGCGATACGCCGATTGATCACCAGTCGCAACGGGCTACGCTCGGTGCATTGGCACTTGATTACCAGGGAGAGCGCCTGCATGCCACGCTAGACCTGATTGATCAGGTGGAGAAGGTCGATGCGCCTTCGCGGCGCCCTTTTCTGAGCGCCGGCCTTGCGGCGCCACGCGCCCCAGATAACCGTAACAATATTAGCCAGCGTTGGGAATGGTACGACAGCCATGAGCAATCGGCCTTGCTCCGCGGGGAGTACGACCTGCATGAACAGGTCTCGGTGTTTGCCAGTTACGGGGTCGCCCACTCGACAGTTGACCGACTGTTCAACACTCCCGTGATCAACAATGCGGCAGGCGACACCAGTGTGACCCCCACGCGTGCCGAATTTGATGTGGATCGAAACTCCGCAGAAGCAGGTGTCCGTGGCAAATTCACTACGGGCGCACTGAAACACCAGGTCACGATGCAATGGAGCCATTACGAGGATCGCTTTGATCAAGGCACGGTGGCAGGGCAAAGCTATACTTCCAATATTTATTCACCGGTCACCCGTGCCGCCCAGCAGGTGGCCGCACCGGCTTCAGTGCCCAAGCGTTCAACCAATACGCTCGGTGGCGTGGCCATTTCAGATTCACTCTCTATGCTGGATGAGCGTGTGCAGGTCATGCTCGGCCTGCGCAGGCAACAGGTGCAATCTGAAAACTTCAATCCTGCCACTGGGGCCAAAACATCCAGCTATGATCAGCACGCGGTGACGCCTATAGTAGGTCTGGTCGTCAAACCATGGCAATCCGTATCATTTTACGGCAATTACATTGAAGGGCTGAGCAAAGGCGATATTGCGCCAGCAGGAACCACAAACGCCGGTGAGGCATTTTCGCCCTATAAAGCCAAGCAGCAAGAAGTGGGGATCAAGATTGACCATGGCCGCCTGATGACCACTTTAAGCTTGTTTCAGATTGAACGCCCGAGTGCACAAACCACCAATGGCGTTTTTTCCGTAAACGGTGAACAGCGTAACCGAGGCATCGAGTTGAGTGCTTACGGGACGGTGGAGGATGGTCTGCGCATGTATGGCGGTGCAACATTCATTGATGCTGAACTGACAAAAACCAATAGTGTGCTGACCCAAGGCAATACGGCGGTGGGTGTTCCTAAAGTGCAGTTATCACTCAACGGAGAATGGGATATTCCGCTGCTCAACGGTTTCACGCTGACTGGTGGCATTTTCCATAGCGGAAAACAGTATGTGAACCAAGCGAACACCCAGCGCCTGCCATCCTGGACCACGCTGGATATCGGCGCACGCTACCGTAGTTTCATGGGCGGAAAGCCAGTCACATTGCGCGCGGATTTACGCAATGTGACTGACAAGGATTACTGGGCCGGCGCATCCACTTATGGCACCCTTTCTCTGGGGGCACCAAGGACACTGTTGCTTTCAGCCACTGTAGATTTCTAAACATGGATTTCTGGAATTTTTTGTTTTAAAGAGACTCAATGCGTCAATTTTTTGTTGTTTTTCACCGCTATATCGGCTTAGTCATGGTGCTGTTTCTGGTGGTTGCCGGATCAACGGGCACCATGCTGGCCTTTTACGATGAACTTGAAGCGCTTCTGCATCCCAAGGTCATGGTGGTTCCTGCGCCGCCAAACCAGGCAATGTTACCGCCGCTTGTGCTGGCGACACTGGTTGAGAAGCGCTATCCCAATGCCGTCCTCAACCGGATTCCGTTACATCAGGAAGCCGGAAAGCCGATGCGCTTCTTTTTGCAGCCTGCACCTGGTGTTCCGGCAGACAGTCTTCAGAATAATGAAATATTTGTGCATCCATACACAGGCGAAGTGTTGGCTGAACGCAAATGGGGGGATATTTCGCAAGGGATGATCAACCTCATGCCATTTATCTATCGCTTACATTTCTCATTGGCAGTGGATACTATTGGCCGTTACGTTTTTGGCATCATTGCATTGTTGTGGACGATGGATTGCTTTGTGGGCGCTTTTCTGACATTGCCGCAACGGCAGAAGAAACCTAAACAAGCTTCACTCAATCAGCGTATACACGCTAGCAAGGCCTGGTTAAGTCGCTGGAAAAAGTCATGGCACGTGCGTTGGGGCAGTGGCGCCTATAAGATTAATTTTGACCTGCATCGCGCTGGCGGCTTGTGGCTATGGGCCATGTTGTTTGTATATGCCTGGAGCAGCGTCGCGTTTAACCTTACTGAAATATACCGTCCGGTGATGACCTATTTATTTGCCAGCCAGCAAACAGAATATCATTTGCCACCTGTGATCCCGGCACCGGTTAAACCGCAGATTGACAGGCCGGCAGCATTAATACTTGGGCAGACTTTCATGCAAAAGGCTGCCACTGCAATGAGATTCAACATTCACTATGAAGACCGGCTCACCTATGTGCCCAACAAGAATATCTACCTTTACTCTGTTAATTCCAGCTTGGATGTCTCTGAAAAAACGGCAAGCACCAAAGTGGTCTTTGATGCCAATAGCGGACACCTGCTCGCACGCTATCTCCCCACTGGGGTAGCGAGCGGTAATACAATCACTGAGTGGTTGCTGGCACTGCATACTGCTCGCGTATGGGGTTTGTTCATGCAGGTGTTTGTCTGTTTGATGGGCGCCGCGGTCACAGGGCTATCGATTACTGGCGTATATATCTGGTGGAAAAAGCGTAAAGCGAAAAGGGTTGCCAAGCAGCAGTCATCTCGCCAGGCGATGCGACATCAACCGACTGCAGCAGTATAAGGGGGATGTTGCCCGTTGACCGTGCTGTGCCACTCAGTGCTGCCAGCAGAAAATAGCAGCCGGTTGGTCTGGGCGTGACAGCAATAGAGAATGTGTGTTTAAAATAGGGGTAACTTCAAACACTCAGGCGGTTTTTTATGCAAGCACAGATTACTTCTCCGGTCACCGAGCTGCTCAGTCAATATGGCTATCAGTTTCAAATCATCCCCATTCCCCTCAGTGAAGATCAAAAGCCGATACGTAGCCTGGAAGCTTTGCTGCAGGCCAACGGCCTGGATCCTGCCTCAGTCGTGCGCAGCGTCGTGTTTAAAGGTGAAAATACTGGTTTTTGCTTGTTGGCTGTAGCCGGTGCAGGACGCGCCGATTGGGCCAAACTGCGCGCCCATCTAGGCGAGCGCAAATGCCGCATGGCCGAATATGACGAAGTCCCCGAAGCAACTGGTTATGTGGTCGGCGCAGTGCCGCCGATTGCATTACCGGACACCTTAACCGTGCTGGTCGACAACAGTGTAAAAGCATACGACCGTGTCGTCATTGGCAGTGGCGTCCTCGGCTATGCGATTGCACTCAAAGGGCAAGATTTAATGCAATTGCTGGCAAGCGCAACAGCAGGCGACTTTGTGAAGGTAGAAGCTTAGCCGGATGCTGCGTCGACTGCCTGAAAGGCTTTTGAAGCTCTTATAAAATTATCTGCCAAAGTACGCCTTCACAATCTGGCAATTTGCTTAGATTCACTTGATGTTGATGCACGTCCTCAATGCCAGAAACTAGACCGAGCACAAAGAGAACCTGATTCACCCAATGGCCGACCATCAAAAGAACAAGCCTGATCAGTGCCGTTCTTGTCAGGCCGATGAATGAATGAGGTCTCTGTGCGCGGCTATTATCCTGGCCCGCGAAAATACTGATCCGCAACAAGGCCGACTAGAGAGATGCAGTTTAACCCTTTATGGGCGATTCGAAATTGGCAGATCTGGCTGGTGGTGATGCTGAATAAATGAAACAGATGCAAAAACACCTAAGGATGCGCGGAATAAGTGAGCGAGCGAGATAAAGTGCAAGGCGCACGGAACGCAGGAACCGAGATAGTACGTGGTGTACAGCGAGGTTCCGAGTACCGCGCAACGAAGCAATTTACTCGCGGAGCCAGCTATTCCGCGTATCCCTAATTATCTGGGTGTTGGGGATGATATTGCTTGACAGGAAGTGGAAGTCCCTGGAAATGGGTTAGGGTTCGCTGTGCGAAGTAACATAAGCATCAACTAAACGGCGAATCATGCGTTGATATTGTGTGTGATTTTTTGCTGCTTCGGACTTGAAGAAATCAACGCTTTTTTTACTTAAGGACAAAGTAACCTTCACCGCCTCTTCATTAAATGAAAGCTCAGCAGGTGATGGCAAGAAGTCTTTAATTACTTTAACGTCACCCAAAGCTTCATTTGTGTATTTGATTTTCGCGCTCATAAATTCCCTTTCCTTTGCGCCAGTAACCAGCGCCGATAATTCTGATAACAGAGTTGCGATAAGTAAAACGTACCGTTAAAACACCACCATTAACTAAACCAAAACAATAAAAACGTTTCTCATCTTGGCTGTGGGTTTCATCCTGAGCAATGACGCGTAGTGGATCTGCGAAAGCATATTGAGCAATAGAAAATGAAACGCCATGCTTCTCTAAATTGGTTATATCTTTCTCTGAGTCCCACTCAAAATTAGTTTTTGCCATTTATCAATCATAAATTATATACATATAAATAGCCATACATTTATACATTAAACCTTAACGCCCGCGGTAAGCCGCGCCGGAGTGCGAAGCACGGAAGGTACACAAAAGCTGGGCTTGTGGGCGGCGGCTTGACCAAACGCAAATCGAGAGGGTCGGATCTAGATATGTATCATAAGTTTAATTTTACTCTGACCCAAATGGCACTTAGGCAAACTGGCGCTGGCATGGCAAACGGGTACGCTTGGTTGACGGCACTACTGTGACCATGCCCGATACAAAAGCCAACCAGAGCGCTTATCCCCAGCAAGGAGGACAGAAGGCTGATTTGGGCTTTCCTATCTGTCGCATTGTTGGCGTGACCTGCCTGTCTAGTGGCGCGGTGCTTGATGCGGCCATGGGTAAGTTTCAAGGCAAAGGCAGTGGCGAGCAAGGGCTATTGCGTTCGCTACTTGGGGTGTTCGAGTCAGGGGATGTGATCTTGGGGGATGCATTCTATGCCACCTATTTCTTACTGGCTGAACTCCAGTTTCGCGGTATAGATGCTCTGTTTGAGCAACAAGGCTCGCGTAAGCGTTCGACTGACTTCAAAAAGGGGCAGACACTGGGCGTCAACGACCACCTGATCACCCTCCCTAAACCAAAAATTCGACCACAATGGATGACGGCAGAACAATATGCATCAGCGCCAGAATCGCTCACTGTAAGAGAGTTGGAAGCAGGGGGCAGGATACTCGTCACGACCATGCAATGTCCCAACACTTATCCAGCGGAGGCGCTAAAGGATTTATACAAACGTCGTTGGCAGGTGGAACTGGATATTCGCAACATCAAAACCACACTGGGCATGGAAACACTGAGCTGTAAAACGCCAGAGATGAGCGAAAAAGAAATGTGGATATACCTGTTGGGTTACAACTTGGTGCGCTTGATGATGGCGCAATCTGCCTTGATAGCCGATGTGTTGCCGCGAACGTTGAGCTTTAAACACACCCTCCAGCTTTGCCTGGCTTGGGACAGAGCTAGACTGCACAGTAATGCACTCGAGGTCGAGCCTACTCTTAACCAGTTACTGAACCGCCCCGGTTTTCGAGGAGGCATGTTTGCCTAAGTTAATCAGCAATTGGCTGAGTAGCCAGTTGCTGATAGTAGTTTGCCTCAGCTTCTGCAGGAGGACAATAGCCGATTGA
>NZ_JAVCAP010000032.1 GCF_030769565.1 Methylophilus aquaticus
TGCGTGGGTTCTTCGGGTACGTTTCATTGCTTTCTTTCTCTGCTTTCTGCCGCCTATCGGCTGCAAGGTTAAGCAAGAATATCACTTAAAACACTGTCCAGTTTTCCGGGTCCACCTCTCTACAAATTCACGCTTAAATTGCGCGACCTGGAGCAAAACATCATTGAGTGGCAAGAAGAAAAAGATATACGAAAAACGGCTAAGAGGTAAGCGATGAAAATAAATATCACGATTTCGTTATTGGGTGTTGCCTCGCTCCTGTTTGCTACGGTGGCTTTCAGCATGGACAGTGAGCCCAAGCGACCCAAAATCGCAGTTTCAAATCTGGCGTACCAACAAGAGGTGAAGGATTATTTCTTTGAAAACCAAACGGACCTCAGAACCAACACGCACAATCGAAAAAAATCAACCATTTTCCGCAAATCCGCGGAGTATAAAAATAAGCTTGAATTCTCTTCAAAGTCGAAACAAACCATCGTCTCCAGGACGGAGTTTAGAGAGCTCAAACAGTTTGTCGCAGATATCAAAGGAGCGTTAATCAAGGCTGGCAGCTTCGAGGTTGTAGAATCCAGGCCATATACCTCAAATAATGAAAAAATTTATGACGTGATAGAACGCATTAAAATGAAAAATTTTAAAGGAGCAGACTATGTGTTGTTTGGTATGCTTAATACAGTGCAAGCCGGAGAAAACTCGGTGGAAATCGAACATACTACGACCAATAGTCATCAGCATTTCGTGAGTTTGCAAGCGGACTTTTCGTTGATTGAAGTCAGGACCTTAAAGGTCATTGCTGCATTTTCATCTTTAGGCAATGCCCAACAGACGATACTATCTGATAAGGAAAAGAATGATGTTGTGCTGGTGAACACTGCAAGATTAATGACTGAGCTTTCAAAGGATCTTGCAGCGGATGTTATCAAACAAGTCAATCAGCAGTTGTTAGCAAATGTTGAATCAGAGGGTGACTCTGATTCAACTTCAAGAGGCAAACCCAGCAAAAATAGTGAAGTGACGGTTTATTATTAAATGCATGTTTTAGCTATCATATTTTGTGGC
Source organism: Methylophilus aquaticus (assembly GCF_030769565.1). Taxonomy (GTDB): domain Bacteria; phylum Pseudomonadota; class Gammaproteobacteria; order Burkholderiales; family Methylophilaceae; genus Methylophilus; species Methylophilus aquaticus. Next base: position 1,060 of record NZ_JAVCAP010000032.1, read on the forward strand.
TCAACATGCGTTGCCTTCGTTCAGCCTTAATGTTCTGATGAGTGCGTCGCTAAAGTTTACAGCTGGTATACCAAATTTCCTTGGGTCAGTGTTGCCACTACTTTGCCTGTCAGTGCGTGGTTTACAAAAGGGGTGTTCTTCCCCTGACTTTTCAAAACACGCCCATCCACCCGCCACTCCACTTCAGGGTTATAAATGACCACATCCGCCACGGCGCCTGATTGCAGGCTGCCCGCTGCCACGCCCAGAATATTGGCCGGATTGTGGGTAATTTTGCGCATGGCTTCTATCAATGGCAGTTTTGCTTGCACTGCCCATTTCAGTGTCAATGGCAATAGCAGTTCCAGTGCAGAGGCCCCAGCGTGAGATTCGGCAAAGGGTAGCAGTTTGGCATCATCATCGACTGGCGTGTGGTCGGAACAAATGGCATCCAGTGTGCCATCCAGCAAGCCGCTTCTTAACGCTTCACGGTCACGCTGGGTACGTAATGGTGGTTTCAAGTGCACCTGGCTGTCAAAGAAGCCAATGTCCATTTCGGTGAGGTGCAGGTGTTGAATCGTGGTGTCCGCGGTAATTGCCATGCCTTGCTGTTTGGCCAGGCGGATTAGCGCTACGGATTCGGCAGTGGATATGCGGGCGACATGCAGCTTTGCGCCAGTCGCTTGCGCTACCCGTATCATGGTTTGCAGTGCAATGCTTTCTGCCGCCGCCGGAATGCCTTTGAGGCCCAGCCGGGAGGCGACTTCGCCGTCGTGCGCGACGCCATTTTTTGCCAGATAGGGGTCTTCAGGCCGCATGAAGAGGGTATAGCCAAAGCTCGCTGCATACTCAAACGCGCGCCATAATACCTGGGTATCGACAATGGCCGCATCTGCCTGCGAAAAACCGACACAACCTGCTTCTGTCAAAGCAAACATTTCAGTCAGTAACTGGCCCTGCAACTGGCGGGTGACTGCGCCTAGCGGATAAACGTGGGCCAGTGCCTGTGATTTGGCACGGTGCTTGAGCATTTCTACCAGCCCTGGCTCATCAAGCACAGGGTCGGTGTCTGGCGGGCAAGCGAGGCTGGTCACCCCGCCTGCCATCGCGGCATGCAGTTCACTGGATAGCGTGGCCTTGTACTCGCTGCCGGGTTCACGCAAGCGGGCGCACAAGTCAACCAGCCCCGGTAATATCCATTTGCCTGTGGCATCGATGGTCTGGTCTGCCTGGAATCCGGCTGGTGCTTGACCGATTGCAGCAATTTTGCCATCGGTTACGTAGAGGTCAGCTACCCGGTCTATCTGTTGGCTGGCATCAATGATGCGCCCTTGTTGAATTAATATGTTCATGCTGCATTACCTCCTGCCAGAATCGCCATGACTGCCATGCGCACGGCAATGCCATATGTCACTTGCGGCAAGATGACAGACTGTTTGCCATCGGCCACTGCCGAGTCAATTTCGACGCCGCGATTCATTGGTCCAGGGTGCATAACGATGGCATCTGGTTTGGCCAGTGCCAGTCGTTCAGGTGTTAAACCGAAAGTCTGGAAGAATTCCTGGGTACTGGGCAGCAGTGCACCGGCCATACGTTCGTTTTGCAAACGTAGCATCATCACCACATCCACATCTTTTAATCCCTGCGCCATATCGTGGTACACCTGTACCCCAAGCTTTTCAACGTCGGTAGGTAGCAAGGTGCGGGGTGCAATCACCCGAATTTCAGGTACGCCCAGTGTGGTCAGTGCATGAATCTCACTGCGGGCGACGCGGGAGTGCAGCACATCGCCGACAATGGCAACACGCAGATTGTGCATCTCGGGTTTGTATTTGCGGATGGTGAATACATCCAGCAGGCCTTGTGTCGGATGCGCGTGGCGTCCATCACCGGCATTAATCACGCTGATGTGCGGCGGCACGTGCTGGGCAATAAAATGTGCTGCACCACTTTGCTGGTGGCGCACTACAAACATATCGGCATGCATTGCAATCAGGTTGTTGACGGTGTCCAGAATGGTCTCGCCCTTGGATTGCGAGGACGTACTCACATTCAGGTTAAGCACATCTGCTGACAGGCGTTTGGCGGCGATTTCAAAGGTGGTGCGGGTGCGGGTGCTGTTTTCAAAGAAAATATTGCACACGGTTTTGCCGCGCAACAGCGGCACTTTTTTGACTTCACGCTCAGCCACGCCGACAAAGCTTTCTGCAGTGTCCAGAATGTCGATGAGCAGGCGTTTTGGAAGGCCTTCGATACTGAGCAGGTGCTGCAACTGGCCTTGTGCATTGAGTTGCGGGTTATACATCGCCTGAGACTCCATTGGTTACATCGGTCACGCTCAGGTGCAGACGCCCTTGCGTGTTCATGGAAAGTTCGAATGACTGCTGGGCGGCCAGCGGCAGGTCTGCCCCGGTCATGTCCGGCCTGACAGGTAACTGGGCGCCGCCGCGGTTAATCAGTACTGCCAGTTGTATGCTGGCCGGGCGTCCATAATCAAATAGCTCGTTCATCACGGCGCGTGTGGTGCGACCAGTGTAAAAAATATCGTCGATCAGAATAATATGCTTGCCATTCACGTCAAATGGAATGTAGGCAGGGAGCGATTTTGTTTTGAGGCCGCGCTGGGCATAATCATCACGATACATGGCGGCATCAAGTTTGCCAAAAGCGAGTTCATGGCCCAACGCTGCCTGCAGTTTTGGCAGCAATTTTTCCATCAGCCAGACGCCGCCGGTATAAATACCGACCAGTACGGTGTTTTCATCGATGGCAGGTAATAGTTGTTGATACAAGTTTTCTAGCAGTTGCTCGGGATCTGGTAATTTCATAGGGATCATTTGCGTTATTTTTCAGGCGTTTGGCCATGCATCGAAAAAGGATTGTAATATAGTTTGTGCTGCGACCTGGTCCAAATGTTGTTTTTGTGAGCGTCCGCGTATGCCCGCTTGAGCCAGGCTTTGTGCAGCTTCCGCAGAAGTCAGGCGTTCATCTATCATGGCCACCGGCAATTGAAAGCGGCCTTCCAGGCGCTGGGCAAATTTTTGTGCCAGTGCGGTCATGGCATGCGCTTCACCTTCGAGTGACATCGGCAATCCCACGACAAGCAATGCGGGCTGCCATTCTTTAATTACTTCGCCAATGCGCGCAAATTTGGTTGCATTGTCTTCTGCAATGATGGTTTGTAGTGGGTGCGCCAATTTAAGCAATGTGTCGCCAATGGCAATGCCGATTCGCTTTTCTCCATAGTCAAAGGCCAGAATCGTGCCGCTGATGCCCGTATACTGTCTTTGTGTCACTGGCAAATGGCTTTGTGACATGGCCAAATTCCCTATGCTCGATGTTTTATCAGGCATGGCCTGCCACTTCGGATAAGGTTGCGAAATCTACACCTAGCTGTTGCATGGCCCAAGCCAGTTTGTCATCACTGGCAATCTTGAAAACGAGTTTGTGTAACTGGCTACGGTCTGCAAGCAGCAAATTTAGCCAGGCATTCTCCTGGATTTCATTTTCGAGTTGTCCTGCCGTCCAGCCTGCATATCCAAGCGCAATGAACATTTCATGTGGCGCTGTATCTTGAGAAGCCGCTTCCAGAATGTCTTTGGAGGAGGTTAGCGCCAAGCCTTCCGACAAGTCTAATGTGGTATTAAATTCGGTGGCTGGGCTGTGTAGTACAAAGCCACGCTCGACTTGCACCGGGCCACCAAAATAGACGGGACGCTGTTCTTGATGCGGAATATCGCAGCTTAATTGCAGTTGTTCAAACAAATCTCCTGCATTCAGGTCGAGCGGATGGTTGAGAATAATCCCCATGGCACCATCTTCGTCATGGTTACAGATTAACACCACACTTTTACGAAAGTAGGGGTCTTGCATGGCAGGCATAGCGATTAAAATTTGGCCGGTAAGGTTGAATCGCGGTGTGTCCATGGAGGCTGCCGTCTGATCACTCATGGGATGTTCGCTCCGTGCAGTTTTCTGCGGATAAGTAACCGCTGATTTCCAGGCCAAAGCCATCCATACTCGGCATTTTGCGTGGGGTGGCCATCAGGCGCATTTTTTTGACGCCGAGATCTAGCAGGATTTGCGAGCCTATGCCGTAATTACGCAACTCTTGATTAAGCACAAGCCTTTGATCCGCCCGCAGAATGCGGTCAGTCAGGCCCAAGCCGTCTTCGTCATGGTTAATCAGCACCATCACGCCGCAAGGGGATGCGTTAATGACGCGCATGGCCTGTAACAGGTTCCAGCTGTGTGACTGGTGACTACTATCGAGCAGGTCTATCATCGACAGGGGTTCATGTACACGCACCAGCGTTTCGTCTGCGGTGCGGGGGTCTCCTTTGACCAGTACCAGATGTGTTTCCTGCGCGATATGGTCGCGGTAGGCAATCAGGTGCATGGGGCCATAAGCGGTTTCAATGCTGCGTTCTGCGCTTCGTTCAATCAGGGTTTCATGCGCAGCACGGTAATGGATCAGGTCCGCAATTGTGCCAATTTTGATGTCGTGTTCGGCGGCTACCTGCATCAGGTCTGGCAGCCTGGCCATTTCGCCATCATCCTTGAGGATTTCGCAAATGACACTGGCCGGTTCGCAGCCTGCCAGTTGCGCCAGGTCGCAGCCTGCCTCGGTGTGGCCTGCGCGCACCAGTACGCCACCATTCATGGCGGCCAGCGGAAAAATATGGCCAGGGCTGACAATACTGCTGGCATTGGCCTGTTTGGCAACTGCGGCCTGTATGGTAGTGGCGCGGTCAGCCGCTGAAATGCCGGTGGTCACGCCTTGTGCTGCCTCAATAGAAACGGTGAAGTTGGTGCCCAGCCGGGTGCCGTTTTTTTGCACCATGGGCGGCAGGTTGAGCTGGCGGCAACGCTGCTCGGTCAAGGTCAGGCAAATCAGGCCGCGACCGTACTTTGCCATAAAGTTGATATGTTCGGCCGTGACAAATTCGGCAGCAATGACAAAGTCACCTTCATTTTCACGATTTTCATCGTCGACCAGAATCACCATCTTACCGGCACGGATGTCGGCAATAATCGCTTCGATCGGGCTAATTTGTGTGGTCACGTTTCCTGCTCCCAAGCCTGCATGCGTTCTACATAGCGGGCAATTAAATCGATTTCCAGGTTGACCTGATCACCAGCCTGCATCTGCTGCATGCTGGTGTGTTGCATGGTGTGTGGAATCAGGTTGATGCTGACTTCGTCATTGCCAATTGCATTGACGGTCAGGCTGATGCCATTGACGCACAGCGAGCCTTTTTTGGCGATGTATTTGCTGATGGCATGCGGTGTGCTGATAGTCAGCAGCCAGCACTCGCCAACCGGCGAGAGGGTGGTGATTTTGCCCACGCCATCCACGTGGCCGGTCACCAGGTGCCCGCCCAGCCGGTCTGACAGTCGCATGGCTTTTTCCAGATTGACTGCCGACAGGCTGCCCAGTCCGGTGGTGACCTCCAGTGTCGCCTTGGAAACGATGACCTGAAAACTATGCGCATCAAATGCGGTGACTGTCAGGCATACACCATTGACTGCAATGCTGTCTCCCAGTTGTACGTCCTGCATATCGAGTTCAGCAGTCGCGATGGTGAGTGCATAGTCTTCACCTTTGGCGGTGATGTCGGTAATGCGGCCGACAGCTTGAATGATTCCGGTAAACATAGTGTGATTTTATCAGTGCCGCATGCTAAAGTAATCACATCATTCAAACATTTTTGCAGGATAGTCAGCGGAGCGTGTGCACATGCGATTGGATGACCTCGAAGAAAGTCAGCATATTGAAGACCGGCGTGGTGGCAGTGCGTTGGGTGGACGCAGCATTGGTCTGGGCACCATTGCGATTGCGCTGGTCGCCATGTACTTTGGGGTTGACCCCAACCTGATACTCAATGTCGTGCAGCAAGTGCAGCCGCCTGCCGTTGAGCAACCTGCCAGCAACACTGCCGGACAAGACCCTGCTACAAAAGACCCCAAAGTACAGTTTGTTTCTAAAGTCCTGTGGAGTACCGAGCAGGTCTGGCAGGACATTTTCACCCGTGGCGGACAAGTATACGTAGCACCCAGGCTCGAGATTTTTACCGAGGCCACTCAAACGGCCTGTGGTCAGGGTCAGGCGGCGATGGGCCCCTTTTACTGCCCCGCAGATCAGAAGGTATATATCGACCTGCACTTTTATCAGGAGCTGCAGTCACGCTTCAAGGCGCCGGGTGATTTTTCCCAGGCCTATGTCATCGCGCATGAGGTCGGTCACCATGTGCAAAATCTGCTAGGCACTTCGGAGAAAGTGCAGCAAGCCAGACAGCAGGCCCGCTCGGAAGCCAAAGCCAATGCTTATTCAGTGAGACTGGAGTTGCAGGCAGATTGTTATGCTGGCGTATGGGCGCACCATGCGGATCAGGCGTTTCGCATTCTCGAAACCGGTGATGTTGAAGAGGCGTTACGTGCAGCCACTGCGATTGGTGATGATGCTTTGCAAAAACAGGCGCAGGGTTATGTAGTGCCAGACAGCTTTACCCATGGGACGTCTGAACAGCGCGTGCACTGGTTTCAGCAGGGCCTGCATACAGGGGATGTGAACGCATGCAACACGTTTAAAGGCGCAGTTTAATAAAGAATCGATTCAGTTGTTTGGAAAATCAGTATGTCCACGCTACAAAACAAGCCATTAGATATTCAGTCGTTAAACGATCCGCATTTAACCGAGACCACGCTTTCCAGCGAAATCATGGCGCAAGGAAAAATGCTGACAGTGCGGTATGACCAAGCCTTGCTACCGAATGGCACCACCAGTGGTCGGGAGTACGTGATCCATCCAGGGGCGGTGGTGGTCATTGCCTTAACCAGCCAATGCGAGGTGGTGCTGGAAAGGCAATTCCGTTACCCGCTCAAGCAGGTATTTATCGAGTTGCCTGCAGGCAAGATTGACGCCGGTGAACCTGTGTTGACCACCGGGCAGCGTGAGTTGCTGGAAGAGACCGGCTACACCGCAAGTGAATGGATCAAGCTGGGGATTCAGCATCCATGTATCGGCTATTCCAATGAGGTGATCCATATTTATCTGGCGCTCGGCTTGCAATTGGGCGCGCATCAGCGCGACATTGATGAAGCGATGGATGTGTTTTGCTGGCCGTTTGCGCACGTCATGCAAGCCATCGAGGCAGGAGAAATTACAGACAGCAAAACCATGTCTGCCATGTTGCTGGCAGAGCGTTATTTGCGAAAACATCCGCAGCCGGGGATGCTGGTTTAAATATGCAGGTATTGCAAATTGGGTGCGGTGCACTCGGTAGCCTCATTGCGCAGGCAACACTGACACGCGGGCATGCATTGACGATTGCCCGACGCTCGGATAAACCAGTGCCCAAGGGGGCGCAATCGCTGCGAGTCGATGTTGTCAGTGGTAACGGTCTCTCTGCATTGGGTACATTACAGCCTGATCTCTTGCTGTATTGTCTGGCCCCGGTCAGCAGTGGTGCGCAGGCTTATCGCGAAACCTATTATCAGGGTTTGCAGCAGGTGCTTGCGCACGTTCAGTCTGCCGGGTTGAAACAGGTGTTTTTTATTTCCAGCACCCGCGTCTATGGTGCGCAGGCTGGCGAGTGGGTGGATGATGACACATCCGTTGTGCCTGCCGATGCAGGCGGTCAGGCGCTGCTGGATGCCGAGCGCTTGCTGGATGCCTTGCCCTGTGGCAACACCGCTTTGCGTATTTCCGGCATTTACGGCCCTGATCGGCGTTATCTGGTGCGGATGGCACAGCAGCCCCAAAGCTGGCCGCAGCAGTCGCACTGGACCAACCGCATGCATGAGCAGGATGTAGTGGGCGCACTGATGCATTTCTATGATGCCGTCGCAGAAGGGCAATCTCTGCATTCGCATTATATTTTGAGCGATAATAGCCCTGTACTGCAGCACGAGGTGTTGCAATGGATAGCTACCCAGATGGGCTGGCCGCAGCCGGAGACGCCGCTCTCACAGCCCGTGACTGGCAAGCGCTTGCGAAATCTGCGTTTGCAGGCCAGTGGCTATGTGTTGCAATTTCCAGATTATCTCGCCGGTTATACGCCGATATTAAATGCACTTAAATCACAACAAAGGGATATTGAATAAAGTATGTGGAAACAGTGTTTATCAGGGCTTGTGTTGCTCGCCATCGGCAATGTGTTTGCCGGAGATGAAGAGGGATTTCGCACCTGGGTGGCTGCTTTTAAGCAAGAGGCCTTGAGCCAGCAGTTGTCACCGCAGGCAGTAGATGCAACACTGAATCAGGTGGCCTATTTGCCCAGTGTGATTGAACTGGACCGCAAGCAGCCAGAATTTGTCACCAGTTTTTCAACTTACGTGAATCGTCGCATCAGCCCGAACGTGGTGGCGCGAGGCAAGCGAATGATGCAGGACTATGGGGGTGTGCTTTACGTGGTGGAAGAACTGTATCAGGTGCCTCAGCAGGTGCTGGTCGCTTTCTGGGGCTTGGAAACCAATTACGGAGGCTATTTGGGTAACTTTGCCCTGCCGTCGGCACTGGCGACGCTGGCTTACGAAGGCCGTCGTGCCGAGTTTTTCAAGCGTGAGCTGTTGAATCTGACCCGTGTGGTAGAGCGTGAGCAGTTGTATGATCAGCCGGTTAGCGGCTCCTGGGCAGGCGCTACCGGACATATGCAGTTTATGCCGTCAACTTTGCTCAAGTATGGAGTGGATGCTGATCAGGATGGCAAAATCGATATCTGGTCTTCCTATCCGGATATATTCAGCTCAGCCGCCAATTACCTTTCACAGGCAGGATGGCAGCCCGGTGCGCCAATCAGTGTCATGGTCGCCTTGCCGCCCCTGTTTGATTACAGCCTGGCGCAGTTAACTTTAAAGAAATCGGTGGCCGATTGGGTCAAGCTTGGCGTGGCTGGTGTCCCAGACAGTGCCCTATTGTTATCCAGTGCAGCGATTGTATTGCCACAAGGATATGACGGGCCCGCCTACATGGTGTTTCCGAACTTTGATGTGATTATGCAATGGAATCGCTCAATTAACTATGCATTGAGCGTGAGTTTGTTAAGCCAGCAGCTGGCACAGGCGGAATATGACCTGTTTATGCCGCCAGAGCCGCCTGCCCTCAGCCATCAGCAGATGTGGGTCTTGCAAGAGGCATTGAACGCACAAGGATTTGATTGTGGGCCGCCAGACGGGTTTCCCGGGGCCAAAACGCAAGCCGCCATCCGCCGTTATCAAGCCAGTAAGGCGTTGCCCCAAGATGGGTATGCGGGTGCTGCGTTATATGCACGATTGACCAGCAGTGCGCAGTAAGCCGCTTTTTAGCGCGTTTTAAACCAGCCGGTGACGCTGAGCCGGTCCTGGCTTGCTGGTAACACCTGGTGCCAGAAGCGGGCAGATAAAAACAGCACCAGACGACCTCCCAGTGGCGCAATATCCAGATGGCGCGCCTCTTGCGCGGGGAGGGCCTCATGCGTATCCAGATATAAGCGCAGGGCACCTCCGGCAGCCTCAGGCCAGTTTTGATTGAGGTAGATAATCGCAGTCAAGGTTCTGGCGCCAGGCGCCGCTGCTACCCTGTGCTGTATGAACTGGTCTATATGGGTGCTGTAGCCCGTCCCCGGTGGGTAAATGGCGAAGTGGGTCTCGTAACTGTCCAGTCCAAGCATCAGCGCGCGGTTGATCTGCTGTTGCAAGTCTGCCATCAGCGCAAAATACTGCTGGAGCGCCGGGTGCGTATCTTCAGGTTCCAGCCAGTCAATCTGGTCGCCACGCAAATTGGCGTTGGTCGTCGCGGACTTGCCTGTGCCAGCCTGGCGCGTTAATCCTGCATGGCGGCGCGCTTGAGCCAGTGCATGTAGCTCTGCGACTATTGGTTCTGCTAAGAACTGGTCAATCACACAGTAGTGATGCTCAGACAACTGATCGATGATCGTGGTTAAAAGGGTTGGGCTTGTAAGGTCAGGCGTGCGCATGCAACTATTATAGCGGTATGTGCGCAGATGGCATTGCCTAGCCCGGCGCTTTCGGATAGAATGCGCAACCTTATTGATGTACACAAGCAAGTGCTCTGTACGTCAACACTAGTCGCGTAGCTCAGCTGGTTAGAGCACCACCTTGACATGGTGGGGGTCGATGGTTCGAGTCCATTCGCGACTACCATATGTCACACAAAAAGCCACCTTGATATGGGTGGCTTTTTGTATTTTTGTACCACTCAGGCGGCGGTGCTCAGGCTGCTGCTTGAGGTGTCGCCATCCAGGCCATAGCTTTTAATTAACTTGGCAATCTGCTCAAGTGCCTTGCTGCTGGTACTCTGGGTGCTAGTGGCACTGCTTACGCTGGTGCTGTCACCATTCTGGCTTTGTTGGTAGGCCATGGCTTCATCACGGGTGACTTTGCCATCGCCATCCGTGTCTGCTGCGTCAAAATTGCTGGAAACCGTATTCAGCAATTCTTTAAGTGAACTGTCATCGGTGTTGGAGGCTACTTCCTGCATCTGATCTTTGGTCAATCCTTCGTCTTCCTCTTGTCCACCCGGCGGTGGAGGAGGAGGCATGCCGCCTTGTCCTCCTGGCGGTGGTGGGGGCATACCTTGTGTGCTACTTGCCTGATTGCTGGCGCTTTGCAGCTGGTTGAACAGGTTTTCTATGCCCTTTGAAAGCTCACTTTTGGTGATTTTGCTGTCACCGTCACTGTCCAGGCTGCTCACCAGGCTGGATACGCCCTGGTCAGTGTCGTTGTTGAAAGCTTTGCTGAGTGTGCTGGCGTCAATATATCCCGTGTTATTGGTATCCAGTTTGCTGAATATATTACTGGTGATCTGATTGCTGATGTTGCTTAAGCTGATTGTGCTCATCTTCAAGCCTCCTTGTGTGAATGGCCTGCTTTGAAAGTTGCCATGGTATGACTGTTAACGACCACTCCAACAGGGGTTGAAGTCTGTTTTTGTATCGGTATGTATCGCTTTGTATCAGCAAGCGTGCTGATGACACGCTGTGTTAAATCATGGATTTTTTGCACACTACAGGTATTTGCATTGCGGAGGTTTCGTGCGCTGTGCGATAATCCGCGTTTTATCATCTCACAGTGCCATGTGCTTGTTTTGATGGTGGATTCAATGCTTGAAGAGAGGAAGTCATGCCTGTAATACGCTTGCCTGATGGGTCAACCAGAAGTTTTGAAAACGCGGTGACCGTGGCTGAAGTTGCGATGAATATTGGTGCTGGGCTGGCAAAAGCCGCACTGGCAGGCAAAGTCACCTATACGGGGCAGGAGGCCAGGCTGGTCGATACCAGTCATTTGATCGCACAGGATGTAGATCTGGCCATCATTACAGACAAAAACGAAGAAGGTCTGGAGATTATCCGTCACTCGACAGCCCATTTGCTGGCCTATGCGGTGAAAGAGCTGTTCCCTGACGCGCAGGTCACCATCGGCCCGGTGATTGATAACGGCTTTTATTACGACTTCAGCTACAAGCGCCCTTTCACGCCCGAAGATCTGCAGGCGATTGAAAAGAAGATGGCTGAACTGGCTAAAAAAGACGAAAAAGTCGAGCGCAAGGTGTTGCCGCGCGACGAAGCCGTGGCCTACTTCAAGGGCATTAACGAGCATTACAAGGCGGAAATTATCGCCAGCATTCCAAGCAATGAGGATGTGTCTTTATATAGTGAAGGCAATTTCACCGACTTGTGTCGCGGCCCGCACGTTCCTAACACCGGAAAGCTCAAGGCGTTTAAGTTGATGAAGCTGGCTGGCGCCTACTGGCGTGGTGATAGCAATAACGAAATGCTCCAACGGGTGTATGGGACTGCCTGGCGCAATAAGGAAGAGCTTGAGGCGTACCTGCACATGCTGGAAGAGGCCGAGAAGCGCGACCACCGCAAGTTGGGCAAGCAGCTCGATTTCTACCACATGCAAGACGATGCGCCGGGTATGGTGTTCTGGCACCCGCGTGGCTGGGTGATCTGGCAAGAGGTTGAGCAGTATATGCGTGCCAAATTCAAAGAGTACGATTATCAGGAAGTGCGAACACCAACGATTTTGGATAAGAGTCTGTGGGAGAAATCAGGCCACTGGCAAAACTACCGTGACAATATGTTTGTGACCCAGTCAGAAAGCCGGGATTACGCAGTCAAACCGATGAATTGTCCGGGCCATATCCAGATTTTTAATAGCAGCTTGCATAGTTACCGTGACTTGCCACTGCGGCTGGCAGAGTTTGGTTCCTGCCATCGTAACGAACCTTCTGGTTCCCTGCATGGGTTGATGCGCGTGCGCGGATTTACCCAGGATGATGCCCATATTTTCTGTATGGAGTCTCAGGTGGAAGCCGAGGTGGCAGATTTCATCAAGATGCTGTACGAAGTATATAAAGATTTTGGCTTTGATGATGTGATCGTTAAATTGTCTACCCGTCCGGAAAAGCGTGTTGGCACTGAAGAAGCCTGGGACATGGCCGAAGCAGCCTTGGCTAATGCGATCAGGGCCAATGCCCTCGAGTTTGAATATCAACCGGGTGAAGGGGCTTTTTATGGTCCGAAAATTGAGTTTACACTCAAGGATTCGTTGGGTCGGATGTGGCAATGCGGCACCATTCAGCTAGACCCGAACTTGCCTGAACGATTAGGCGCTGAATACGTGGCTGAGGATAACTCTCGCCAGCGGCCTATCATGTTGCACCGGGCAATTGTCGGATCTATGGAGCGTTTCCTGGGGATATTGATTGAAAACTTTGCTGGCGCCATGCCGGCCTGGTTGGCGCCGGTGCAGGTCATGGTGCTGAATATTTCTGAGGGTCAAGCCGATTATGTGCGCCAAGTAATTGAAAATTTAAAGAAAAATGGCATTCGATGCGATTTTGACTTGAGAAATGAGAAAATTACCTATAAAATACGCGAGCATAGTTTGCAGAAGTTGCCATACCTGATTGTGGTCGGCGACAAAGAAATGCAAAATGGTCAAGTGGCCGTACGTACCAGAAAAGGTGAAGATCTGGGTGTCATGACAGTCGATGCGTTTATTGCGCGACTGCAGCAAGATATCCATCTCAAAGTCTAGTGCCTTTGGTAGCCGTGCGGCTTTGTTTATTTGTTTAGGGGATTGTTATAGCTCAGGATAAAGATACACGTATTAATGGTGACATTACAGCGCCACAAGTACGTTTAGTTGGTATTGACGGCGAGCCGTTGGGGATTATGAGTCTGAAAGAGGCTTTTGCTAAAGCCGAAGAAGCAGACATTGATATTGTTGAAATCGCACCAAATGCAGCACCTCCTGTGTGCCGTTTGATGGATTATGGCAAATTCAAATATGCCGAGAGCAAGCGTCAACACGAACAGAAACTGAAGCAAAAACAGGTGCAAATTAAAGAGGTCAAATTCAGACCTGGCACCGATGATGGCGATTACAACATCAAATTACGTAACATCATCCGCTTTCTGGGTGATGGTGACAAAGCAAAGATTACATTGCGGTTCCGTGGACGCGAAATTACGCACCAGGAGTTTGGCCTGGCTCTGTTAAAGCGTTTGGAAGCGGACTTGTCAGAGCATGCCTTGGTGGAGCAGTATCCAAAAATGGAAGGTCGCCAAATGGTGATGGTGCTGGCACCCGCCAAAAAAGCAGTGCCAGTCGCTAAGAAATCCGATAAGCCGGATGATAAAGCGGTTGCAGACACAGAGTAAGTGTTGTATCGAAGATATAAAGCAATAAAGTTTAAGCATTAAAAGTTTTTTTGGAGTAATACGGCTAAATTGGCTGCCTAGTTACTCTCTATTCAACCTCTAAGGAGAAAAAAATGCCAAAGATGAAAACAAAGAGCAGCGCCAAAAAGCGCTTCAAGTTCTTGGGTAACGGTAAAGTGAAGCGTACACACTCTCACTTGCGCCACATTTTGACCAAGAAAACCACCAAGCAAAAACGTAAGCTGCGCGGTACTTCCATTATTTCTGCAACTGATGTCAAACGCGTTCGCGCAATGATGCCAACACAATAAGGAGACCGACATGCCTAGAGTAAAACGTGGCGTCATCGCACGCGCAAGACATAAAAAAGTTTTAAAAGCCGCCAAAGGTTATCGTGGTCGTCGCAAGAACGTTTACCGCGTTGCCAAACAAGCTGTGATGAAGGCCGGTCAATATGCTTACCGTGACCGTCGTCAGAAAAAACGTCAATTCCGTACATTGTGGATCGCTCGTATTAACGCGGCAGCCCGCGAAGCTGGTTTGACATACAGCCGTTTCATGAACGGCCTGAAGAAAGCTGCGGTTGAAGTTGACCGTAAAGTGTTGGCTGATTTGGCAGTGTTTGATAAAGCTGCTTTTGCAAAATTCGTAGAATTGGCAAAAACAGGTTTAGGCGCCTAATCTGACCTAGCAAAAAAAGAGGCTGCGGCCTCTTTTTTTATTTCATCCCAAGCAATAAAACAAAGCAAGAAAAATTATCATGGCCGATCTCAATCACCTCATTGCCGAAGCGCAACAAGACTTTGCTGCTTGCAACGATGTTCCTGCATTAGAAAATGCAAAAGCAAAATACCTGGGAAAAACAGGCAGCCTGACCGATGCTCTGAAAAGTCTGGGCAAATTATCTGCTGAGGAAAGGCCTGCTGCAGGTGCCGCGATCAATGTGGTGAAGCAGGCGGTAGAGCAGGCGCTGAACGCCCGTCGTGACAGTATTCTGGCTGCCGAGCAGGCTAAACAGCTGGCCAGTGAAACCATTGATATCACCTTGCCTGGGCGGTCGCAGTCTGTGGGTGGCTTGCACCCGGTCACGCTGACCTTGCGCCGGGTGGAAGAACTGTTTCACTCGATTGGTTTTAGTGTCGCAGATGGACCCGAAATTGAAACGGATTTTTATAATTTTACCGCTTTGAATATTCCGGATAATCACCCGGCGCGCGCCATGCATGATACGTTTTATGTGGAGTGCGGCAATGATAGTATGGAGCATGTGTTGCGTACGCATACGTCGCCGGTGCAAGTGCATTACATGCAGGACAACACCCCGCCACTGAAGATTATTGCGCCAGGCCGCGTTTATCGCGTGGACTCCGATGCCACGCATTCTCCGATGTTTCATCAGGTCGAAGGCTTGTGGGTCGATGAGCAGATCAGTTTTGCCAATTTAAAAGGCGTAGTACAAGACTTCCTGCAAAAATTCTTTGAGCGTGATGATTTGACCGTGCGTTTTCGTCCTTCATTCTTTCCGTTTACCGAACCTTCTGCCGAAATGGATATGAGTTGGAATGGTGGCTGGCTGGAAATTGGCGGGTGTGGCATGGTGCACCCTGAGGTGCTCAAGCACGTCAATATCGATAGCGAAAAATACCGTGGTTTTGCATTCGGTCTAGGCGTCGAGCGTCTGGCCATGTTGCGCTACGGCGTCAATGACTTGCGTCATTTCTTTAATAATGATTTGCGCTTTTTACAGCAATTCATCAAATAATCCCGCGTCAATACTATATTAATTAATAGGCACAGAGCATATGCAGTTTTCAGAACAATGGTTACGTTCAATGGTGAATCCGGATTTGGATACCGCGCAGTTGGGGCACGCCCTGACCATGGCAGGGCTGGAAGTTGAAGAATTGACTGCGGTCGCACCTGCTTTTGAACGTATTGTCGTGGCCGAGATCCTCGAAGCTGCCAAACATCCCGATGCTGATCGCCTGCAAGTATGCAAGGTCAATGTAGGTGGCGAAGTGCTGCAAATTGTCTGTGGTGCCCCCAACGCCCGCGCTGGCCTGAAAGCGCCATGCGCATTAGTCGGTGCAGAATTGCCCGGTATCAGTATCAAGCAGGCCAAGGTGCGTGGCGTCGAGTCATTTGGCATGATGTGTTCATCCAAAGAGTTGGGGCTAGCGACTGAGGCAAATGGTATTTTGGAGTTGCCGGCAGATGCACCTGTGGGACAGGATATTCGTGAATATCTGGCTTTAAATGACCATACCTATACGCTCAAACTGACGCCTAACCGTGCTGATTGTCTGAGTATTCTGGGCATTGCGCGTGATGTGGTTGCCATGACCGGTGCACCATTTAATGCACCAGAAATCGTTACAGCTGCCGTGACCGACACACAGTCTAAAGCCGTCAAAGTGGCTGCCCCCGCCGCCTGTCCGGCTTATTATGGCCGTGTGATTGCGGGTGTGAATGCGCAGGCCGTTACCCCCGACTGGATGTTGCGTCGCCTCGAACGTAGTGGCATCCGCAGCATCAGTGCCCTGGTGGATATCACCAACTATGTGTTGCTGGAATTCGGGCAGCCCATGCATGCGTTTGACCTTAACCTGTTGCAAGGCGATATTCAGGTACGTTTTGCCACCGCAGGCGAAAAGCTGGCCCTGCTGAATGACACCGAAATCACGCTTAAAGCAGATGATCTTGTGATTGCGGATAACCAAGGCCCAGTCGCTTTGGCCGGCATTATGGGGGGTAAAGCCAGTTCTGTGACCAATGCCACGCAATCCATTTTCCTCGAAAGTGCCTTTTTCACCCCGGATGTGATGGCGGGTAAAGCGCGCCGTTTGGGCTTGAGTACGGATTCCTCCTATCGATTTGAGCGGGGTGTGGATTTTGGCAACACGCTGAATGCGCTTGAGCGCGCCACTGCGCTGGTGCTGGAGATTTGTGGTGGTCAGCCTGGTGCGGTGACTGCAATGGTTGGTCAGTTGCCTGTGCGTCAAGAAGTCACTTTACGTCATGCGCGTCTGGTGTCTGTGCTGGGTATCGACGTGAGCATTGCACAAGTTGGCCAACTATTTACGCAGCTAGGATTTGCCTACAGAGAAAATAATGGTGTATTTACAGTCAGTGCACCAAGCTTCCGTTTTGATATTGCGCGTGAAGAAGACCTGATTGAAGAAATTGCCCGCCTGCATGGCTACGAGCATATTCCTGCCATCACACCGGTTGCGGCACAAGGTATGCTGGCAGCGCAGGAGTCACAGCGCAGCAAACACTGGTTGCGTGATGCCATGGTGCAAAACGGCTATCAGGAAGTGGTCACTTACAGTTTTGTCGATGCTGCCTGGGAACGTGATTTATATGGTAACCAGGCGCCGATCGCGCTTAAAAACCCAATTGCCAGCAACCTGAGCGTCATGCGCTCCGGCTTGTGGGGCGGCTTGCTCGATGCGCTGGATTACAACCTCAAGCGTCAGCAAACACGCGCTATGCTGTTTGAAGTCGGTAGCCGTTATGTGCGCACCGCACAAGGCTTTGCTGAAACAGCAACCTTGTCAGGGCTGTGCTACGGCAGTGTGTTGCCAGAACAGTGGTCATCCGCTACACGTGCATTTGATTTTTATGATGCAAAAGCCCATGTCGAAGCCTTGTTTGCGGCTTCAGTGCGATTTGTGGTCGAACAGCATCCAGCCTTGCACCCGGGTCAGTCGGCGCGTATTTACGCTGGCGCACAGGCTGTGGGCTGGTTGGGAAAACTGCATCCGCAGTGGCAGCAACAGTACGGCCTGACGCAGGCCTGTTACCTGTTTGAGCTGGATGTGTCGGCCTTAAGCCATACCAAAGTGCCCGCATACAGCGAGGTCAGCAAGTTCTTGCCGGTACGTCGCGATCTGGCCATGGTGGTTGATCAAAACGTCTCCGCGCAAGCGATGATTGATACCGTCATGCAAGCCAAAATTGCCAATCTGCAACAGGTCAAATTGTTTGATGTTTATCAAGGAAAAGGTGTGGCGGAAAACAAAAAAAGCCTTGCATTTCTGGTACTTATGCAAGATACTTGCAAGACCATGGTGGATGAGGAAGTCGATGCAATCATTGCACAACTCCTCGAAATCTGGTCAGCGCAATACGCTGCCACCATGCGGTAATCCACCTCCAAGATACAGTCATCGTACGGAAATAATAAGAAGTTCAGGGGAATTTGAATGACACTCACAAAAGCTGACTTGGCTGATTTGTTATTTGAACAAGTCGGGCTAAACAAGCGCGAAGCCAAAGATATGGTTGAAGCCTTTTTTGAAGAAGTACGCAATGCGCTGGAGCAAGGCGATAGCGTAAAACTGTCCGGTTTCGGCAACTTTGAATTGCGCACCAAATCCGAGCGCCCCGGACGCAACCCGAAAACCGGTGAAGAAATTCCTATTTCTGCCCGCCGCGTGGTCACTTTCCACGCCAGCCAAAAATTGAAAACACGGGTTGAAGAGCATTACGCCGAACAACCGATGCAGGTTGCACAAGCCTAACTGAACACGCATGGTCGAAACGCAAAAAGTCATTTTACCGCCCATCCCTGCCAAACGTTATTTCACCATTGGTGAAGTCAGCGAGTTGTGCGGGGTCAAGCCGCATGTGCTGCGCTACTGGGAGCAAGAATTCACCCAACTGAAACCCGTCAAACGCCGTGGCAATCGCCGCTACTACCAACACCATGAAGTCCTGCTGATCCGTAAAATCCGTGAGCTCCTGTACGAACAAGGCTTCACCATCAGTGGTGCGCGTAACCGTCTTGATGGCGTTGATGAAAAAGCAGAAAAAGCTGCCGCAATCGAAGCGCACAACACAATGACGGCTGCAGCAGAGGTGCTTGCCAATGCCTCACAAAAAATGTCAGCCATCGATGTATCTGCCTTGCGTGAACAATTACAGCAAGTCATACAACTGCTTAAAGTCGCCGTTTAAATAAGGCTTTAATAGCGAATAAAAACCGCATATTGCGCTTAGCGAATATGCGGTTTTGCTTTATAATGCAGCCTTCTTTTCAAACGGGTCTCCGTTTGAGTCCAACGTCGGGGCGTAGCGCAGCCTGGTAGCGCACTTGCATGGGGTGCAAGGGGTCGAGTGTTCGAATCACTCCGTCCCGACCAATCAAACAGTTTTTCTCTCGAATTTCGACTTTCTTCACTCATTAGAACGTAGCCAATTCGTAACTAGGACCCCTTTCACTTTACTGTCGATGCTTTGCGAGCACTTTTAGCGCTTAACCGCCATGTCATTTATCCTGCTATAGTATTTGTAAAAAAATATTGGGGTAATTTGTGGATCGTCGAATAAAAATTGAACAGGCGCATGCCTATTTCAAGGCACGCCGTTATCCCAGCAGCAAGTCAGACATTCTTAAGCACTTGCAATGCTCAGTGCCGACTTTCAAACGTATTATCAAAACCTTGCGTGAAGAGCATGGTGCGCCGCTTATCTATCAGCGCGAATCCAATGGCTACCTCTACACTAACGCCAAGTTTGAACTAGATGCCCCCGGTTTCTGGCTCAACCCGCACACCCTGCTCGCTTTGCTTGGCATGCAAAAATTACTGGTGCAACTGCGGCTGGATTTTCTCAATCAGCCGCTCAGTCTGCTCGGCAAGCAAATAGAGCAGTGCCTGCGAAAGCATCACTTCAACCCGCAGCATCTGGATCGCATCCGTATTTTGCCCATCAACGCCCGCATCCACGACCCCAACCAGTTTCAGCAAATCACCGCCGCCGTGTTGCAACGGCAATGCCTGACAATCACCTACTATGCACGCGGCAAAGATGAAACCACCCGCCGTACCGTGTCACCGCAACGTCTGGCGCACTACAAAGATAACTGGTATCTGGACGCCTGGTGCCATCTGCGGCAAGAAATGCGCATATTTGCACTGGATGGTCTGCGCGAGGTCGTGCCGGATAACAGCCCATGTATAGACATCGATCAGCCTACCCTCGACGCCCTGCTTGCCTCTGGCTACGGCATTTTTTCCGGTAACGCCAAGCATACCGCCGTACTCAGATTTAGTGCCCGCCGCGCCCGCTGGGTAGCTACCGAACAATGGCACCCCCAACAAATCTCCACCTGGCTGGACGATGGCCGCTATCAGCTACACATCCCGTATGCCGATGCGCGTGAACTGCTGATGGATATCCAACGTCACCTGCCCGAAGTTGAAATCGTTGCGCCGCCCGCGTTAAAACAGGCACTGGTAGCACATTTGCAACAAGCCATCGCAATACACCAAACCACTTAAAAATAATTCGCACAGGCTCAGTTTTTGAGCCTGTCGTAGTGAATGATGAAAGAGCTAAAAGGGTGCTTTAAAAAATCAAATTGCTAAGCCAGACAAGGCACGATATAAAAAATTTAGACGCCGCATATATTCGATATGTCAGGAGAAATTTTTGATGAGCAACGCAGTATCGCAACGGAATTTAAATTTTTAGAGGTGCCCTAAAAAGGGAGGAACCCCATGTCCAGACGTACATTCTTTAAAAACTTGCTTTTGGCAGGTGTCACCATTGCGCTACCCGCGCAGTGCGTATCGAGTTTCAAGGCCATAAACTGGGCTACCTGCCAAGGTTGGATAACGCTACTATTTCACAATTGATGGATAGGGCCGAGAACCTGCAAGCATATATCAGCGGTTTAAAAACGAGTGATGACCCGTGGCAGCGTGTGGAGGTGGAAGTTAGATGGTTGGTTTAGATTTTTAAAAAGGCACCAGTGTTTAGCTGGTGCCTAGTTGCCTATGTAAAAATTAACCTTACTAATGTTTCAATCCACTCTTTCAAAAGAAAGATAATTAATTATAACCTTACTAATGAACTTGATAAATTAATTTTTTAGGAATATATTTCTGGAATCAATTTCTTCAAAGATATATATGGACTGGATACCTGCCTTAATTAGGGAGCTAGGGTTGCTGCCAGCCGATAGGTTTTATGTGCTGTTATTGTATGCAGGAGTTATTGCAATCATCTACAAATATCTAAAGTAGTTCTTACAGGCAATGACTTAGTAACTCACTTTTTATTGGAGCAAGCAAATGACGAAGTATCAAATTTGTTTAGAAATATCAGGAGATTTTGCGATGTGGGCAAGACCGGATACTGGTTCAACGCCTACAAGCTATCCAATTCCCACATGGTCTGCTGCTAAAGGTATTTTTGAATCCATAGCATTTTTAAAAGATGGGCGAGCCTGGATCAACCCAAAGAGAGTTGAGATTTGTAGGAGAGTCGGTAATTCATGTGAGCAAATTGGCTATCAAAAGTATACAAACAACTATCGAGGCCCCCTGCAAAATAATGATGCTGGCGCTTTTCAGTTCTCAACCATCATCCTCTCGGATGTCTGCTATCGACTGTATGCTGATATTGAAAATGGTAGTGGGGTACATCTAAAACATGGTGATAACCCAAGCCATCAGTTACAGGCAATGTTTGAGCGCAGATTGGCAAAAGGTCAATGTTATAAAACGCCCTGTTTAGGTTGGAATGAGTTTGTTGCGAGTTATTGGGGGCCTTTAAGAGAGGGTGTAACCGAAAAAAATGATGAAATACATTTAGATTTAGTTTCAGTATTAAACCAAGTCTTTGATAAGGCCATCGCTGGCGCTTATCAGCCACGTTACCAGAGGGGTTCAGAAGCAAAAATTATCAAGGGGGAGTTTGTTTATGCTTAATGAACTTAAAACCATGCTGGATGGGTTAGAGCATGTTGTTGAAATAGACCAAACGCATAAAGACATTACTAAGGCAGGAGGTAAAGAGTCTATTAGAGTAATACTTGATATTGACTCTGTAGGCGAGGTTTTTATTAATCGCCTTGAATATATGGACGAGAAACATCTTGCTAACGTGTGGGTGTTACGCACCAGTAACCAAGACCAGTTTCCAGCAATCAAACTCACAAAGCCACTGAGACCCTCAGGGAATCAAATTTACAATCTGGCGATTAATTATCGTAAAGAGAGAAATTCAGAGGTTAAAAATAACATAATTAATCAGTTGAACTTGCTCTGCGAGGAAAAAGGATTTCAGCCGCCACAATCGACTGTAATGGAGCAACTGCCACAATTAGCCAGCTTTCTAATCCAACATTACCCAAGTGAGTCCTTATCAGAAATAGAATGGCCAAGAGCATCTTACAGAAATAAGATTTTAGAACGCCTTAATCAGTTGGAAACATCAGAAAGTGATCAGATTCAAGTAGTGGCTGAACTTTATAAACGCTACTCACTATTCACTAGAAATGGAGTAGATTTGCTTAAGTCGCTTGATGAAAAAATTGAGCATACCCTACTTAATGATAGCTTAAGTGCAGTAACGTCACATTTACTATTGAATGCACTATATGGAGCAAAGCTCAAACCCAGTGGTGAGATTGAAGATGCTAACAGAGTACAAATAATTTTAGATTATTTACCTGACAACAACATTGATATTTTCGCTTCAGATTTAGCTAAGCGAAAAAAGTATTTAAGCGATTTTTTGATAGAAAAAGAACGTCAGCAGGTGAACGGTAATCCAGCGACATCCGATTTGGAGTGTCCGATTGTGGGTGTTAGTGCCTCACTTATCAAGGATAAGTTTCCAAGTCTAAATCTTGGTAAAGGTAAACCCGTAAGTCAAATCAAACCATACTCAAAATTTGATGCCAATGGAGAAAAACTTACTGTTCGGCGATATGGAAAATCTGGTGTCGAGAGTTACACAATTGATAAAGGATTCTCCCAAAAGTTTGATGGGTTATTTCAAAAGCTGACCGCTGAAAAAATGAAAGACCAGACATGGAAGGCGATACCTTCAGAAAAGTCTGGAAAAAATGATTTATTAATTGCTTACTGTCGAAACGACTTAAACCTGCCAGCAACCCAATTTGTTACACAAGTAGAAGATATGGATGACTATCAGAGTCGAACACAGGATTTGCTTGGTCTGTTGAACAACGGCAGTTTGAAACCGGATGCGCTGGTGGACTTTGTAGTAATCAGAAAAGTCGATAAAGCCAATCAAAGAGTGGTTTATTCAAATACATGCTCCTTAAATCAACTCATAAAAGCGGCCCAATCATGGAGAGATGCATGTGCAAATGCTCCATATTTCACATTAGCTACTCTGGGAAAAGACAAAAAAAGACACAACAGTAAGCCCTACGCGATTGCACCAGACCAATTAACAGCTTTATCAAAACAAGTTTTTGACTCAAATGGAGAAGTTTCAAAGGGGGAAGTGCCAGCAATCAGCTTCAATGAGAGTATGCGCATCTTTTTTTACCAGGATGATTTTAGTAAAAGAATTGCTGCACATAGCCTGAAAAAAATCACCGCCCAAACGCAAAAGTTATTTGCCTTTTGCGCAGAATCGAAAAGCTTGGGCTCAAAAGAAAAAGTACCGATAGACGCCAATTCTTATGCCTTGAGAATGACTACTTTAATGGCCGTTTTGTTATTCAGAATCAATAGAAGAAAAGAGGATTACATGAGTGAGCTTTCTTTCAAATTGGGACAATACTGTTCAGCAATGAATGAGTTGCATATAGGTTATTGTCGTGTTGTTAGAAAAGGAAGTATGCCTACTACATTAATTGGCAGTGCGGCATATTCGATTGCATTACATAGCCCTCTCAAAGCCTTGGAATATATCGCCTTGAGGTTAAAGCCATATGAAAATTGGGCTAGAACTATGCATGCAGAGGGTAAAAAGGACGACTCCTTATATGCATTCTATTGGATTCAGCGTGATGCTAAGGAGCTTAGAGAAGCACTTTTAAAACCCAAAAGCACTGACTCAAATACGCATCAAGCAGAACTGATGCTTGGTTATCTTGCAGGTAGACCATATGAAAAATCTGAGAATCAATCTAATTCAACTCAAGAGGGGAACAAATAATGAACGCACCTTTTAATCGTCATGCAGGTTTAATTGTTGTGGAAGTAACAATGTCCAATCCTAACGGTGACCCCGATATGGAATCTGAACCAAGAGTACGTGAGTTGGATGGTTTGGGTATGATCTCTCCTGTTTCTGTAAAACGTAAATATCGTGATTTGGTAGATAGCCCTGCATTTATGGAACAGGCAAATGCAAATTTAAGTTTCAGCGGTGAAAACCAATTTCAAATTCTGGAGAAACGTGGCCGCGATAGAAAAGAAATTTCAAGTCTGAAAAAGGATGAATTTATCAAACGCTATTGGGATGCCAGACTCTTTGGCAATACATTTTTAGAAGGTATAGAAGGCGATAAAGAGTTAGAAAAACGCAAAAAGGAAGGTGAGCTAGAGCATTTGATAAACACTGGTGTTTTACAAATTGGTGTCGGACTATCGGTTGCGCCAGTCAGAATTGAGCGTATGACTTATACCAATAAATCAGGCGTTGAAGGAGACAAGGACAGAGGCATGGCACCGCTTGCTTACCGTGCGGTAGCGCATGGCATTTATTGCATTCCGTTTTTTGTGAACCCCAGTGTTGCTACTAAAACAGGGGCTACAAGCGAAGATTTAGAGTTGTTCAAATTTATAACCCCCTATTTGTATGAACATACGACCTCTGCGATTCGTCCGCAGATTTCTATCTTGCATGCGTGGTGTGCAGAGCATAAAAATGTACTGGGCTCTTGTCCAGAATACTTGCTGATGGATGCGCTTAAACCGAAGCTGAAGGCAGGAGTAGAAAGTCCGTCTAGCCGGACTGATTACGATATTCCAACCTTGGCCGATATTGGTGATTTAAAAGATAGATTCAAAAACATCGTTGATCTCAATGACCTTATCTGATTTTATTGCGCATACCCCGCCCGAACATGATGCCGGGCGGGAACCGCATTATTACCCTATTCATATTTCAGAAATGCTGGAATATGGTTTGCCATTGTTTGAGTGTTTATTACGTTATACCAGCTTCGATGGCGCAACCAAACAACGTTTATTAAACACCTATAAAGCTGCAATCATGTTGCATGATATGGGCAAGCTGGATGATGATAACCAAGCTGTCTTTAGCGGCAAGTCTAAAGGTCGGCTGCCAGTTGACCATATAGATGCTGGCATTGCGATTGCAAATGAAATGCTAAACGAGTTGTTAGCATGGGTGATTCGTGGGCATCATGCGCCAGGCTTACCAAGCAAAACCGATGAAAAAAACTTTCGTAGAAAAATCAAACAAAATACAGATACATCGTATGACAAAGACTTTTATTTACTTCGCGGTAAGAGGCATCATCGAGACGGTGACTCGCAATCAAAAGAGCATTTTGAGGCGCATTTAAAAACCATTGAATTAACCGAGCGCAGGTTATCGGAATATAAACATCGTCAGCTAGCATGTTGTGGTGAATTCCCGATTTTAGAATGCAAGCTACCACAAGAAGGTATCACCGCCAGAATTTTACTTTCCTGTCTGGTTGAAGCTGACCATACAAGCTCTGCAAATTATCATGAAAATATCCAGATGAAGCGTTTCGAGTTGCCAGCACTCAGATGGCAGGAACGGCTCGATTGTTTGAACGAGTATGTTAATGGCCTTGATAAAACGCCTTATGCACAAAAAACGGTTCGTAATCAAATAAGACATGATTTCTACCAAGAGTGCATAGGTCAGAGTTTGAGCGATGAAAAAGTCTACATGTGCTCTGCACCGGTTGGTTTGGGAAAAACAACATCAGTCACTGCCTTTTTGTTGCGAAAAGCAATACAACAGGATGCTTCAAGACTGTTCATTATTGCGCCGTTTACCAACATTATTTCCCAGACCGTGCTAACACTCAAAAAATCAATTTTACTTAATGGTGAAGATGCAGAAAGAGTTATTGCTGAATGTCATCACAAAGTTGAGTTTAGTAGTAAGGAGATGCGCCAATACTCAACAAACTGGCAAGCCCCAATTGTAGTAACGACTGCTGTTCAATTTTTTGAAACACTGGCAAGTGCACAACCGACTACACTTAGAAAGTTACATGGTTTGGTCGGTGCTGTTATCTTTATTGATGAATCACATGCTTGTTTGCCCCCAAAGTTGCTAAAGACAACATGGAATTTATTGAAGCTTTTCTCAGAACAGTGGGGCTGTCAGATAGTTTTTTCCTCTGGCTCCATGGTTGAGTATTGGAACGACGACTTCTTTGTAGGGGATATAAAAAAACAGATTCCAGATATTCTTTCCAGTGGCATATCTAATCGTGTGGGTGAGATTGAGAAAGCGCGTGTTTCATTCGAGAGGATTGAGCAAGCCATTACTAAAACAGATTTAATCCAAAAAATTACTAATTCAATTCATCAGTTACCAAAAGAAAAACCCTCGGTACTCGTGATCGTAAATACTGTTCAAAGTGCAGCATATTTTGCACATAGTTTGGCTGTAACTTGTCAGCAGCAGGAAAAAACACCTATTCGCCAAAGAAAAGTTCTGCATTTATCCACAGGACTGGCGCCAATGGATAGAGATAATATTCTTGCTGAAATACTCAGAAGACAGGAGACATCAGAATGGGACAACACACCTTGGTTTCTTGTAGCAACAAGTTGTGTTGAAGCTGGTGTTGATATTGACTTCGCAGTTGGTTATCGAGAAAGATGCTCTGTGTCGAGTTTCTTACAAACTGCTGGACGAATAAACAGGCATGGTAAAAGATTGTCTGGAGTACTCTATGATTTTGGTTTTATACATGATGAAGAAATTTTAAGGCATCCAAGTTTTGAGGATAGTTCAGCTATTTTTAATCAGCTTTGGGATGATTTACAGAGTCAAAATAATAGTTTCACTGAACTGACAACAACAGCTTTGAGGAAGGAGTTTAGTCGAAGTAAACAAAATCAAGAGTTCGCCGAGACTTTGTTCCAAAATGAGTTTAAAAACAACTTTCAACAGGTCTATCGAGAGTTTAAAGTTATTAATGCAAATACTGCTACAGTGGTTGTGAATGCCTCTGTTGTTGAGGCATTGGAAAGAGGTTACGCAGACTGGAGGCTAGTGCAGAAGCATTCAGTGCAATTATGGTTTAATAAAATTGGAAAGCTCGAATTAAAGAAAATTCGTGGATGCGAAAATGATGAAGTCTATTCATGGATTGACAGTTATGAGTATGATGACTTTCTTGGTATTTATAGTGGGCTTATAAAGCCCATGCAAATCTTTAAAAACTGTGGCGGCGTTATCAATTGAAGAAGTTTTTATTTATCAATAAAGGATTGCTATGTCTCTTACACTCAACCAAAAAATCGAGATGACTGAAACCCTTTGGGATAGCATTTATCAAGAGGCGCAGCAGTTACCTAGAGGTGGCCCCGTTTAGTTGGACAGAATCTTTGAAGTTTTAAGTGAAATATCTTGCGATTCTGTTTAAGCTGCCTTGGGTGTTGCGGGCAGGTGTTTAAAGTAAAACTCATCCGG
>NZ_JAVCAP010000033.1 GCF_030769565.1 Methylophilus aquaticus
CCGGATGAGTTTTACTTTAAACACCTGCCCGCAACACCCAAGGCAGCTTAAACAGAATCGCAAGATATTTCACTTAAAACTTCAAAGATTCTGTCCAACTAAACGGGGCCACCTCTTTTGGCTTACCGTTACGCCATACGGCAAATGCACACTCAAACACAGATTCAAATTAGCCAAGACCGCAACCAACGTTATGCGGAGGCACTACAAAGCGCATGGCACTTATTGCAATATATGAGTCCTACTGAAAACCAGCATGCCATTTTGCAATTTGAGCGCACCGGCAAAGGTAAAGACGCACAAGAGCAATACTATATTCACATCCCGAATGCTCAACGATTTATTCAAGAAATATTGCCGCAAGTGTTTTACCAACAACATAGCGGCTTATTCTGGACACCTGAGTTAAAAGGCATTGTGTTTGAATACCGCAGTATCCTCTACGGTTTTTGCCTCAAAGAAAAAGGTAGCACCTCACAGCGCGTATTAATAGAAAACGCTGAGTTGGTAAGCAAATTCAAAACCGACTATGAGCAAATGCAGGATTTATTAAAAAATGAGTTAAGCAATTTGTATCGAAAAAGCAACGATTTACAGTTTTAACAGACAGAAGGGAGGAAAATTGAAAGTAGTCAATGTGAAGAAATTAATTATAAACAATAGGTTAAATGATATTAGCTGCAGAAGCCCCAATTTCGGAGGGTAAGTACAGCTGATGGTAGCGAATCAAAAGCTGCGCGGGTGCTGCAGAAGCCCCAATTTCGGAGGGTAAGTACAGCTAGCGTAATCCACTTACTAGAGCCGACGGTGCTGCAGAAGCCCCAATTTCGGAGGGTAAGTACAGCGCTCAAGCGCGTGATATGACCGCCCGTGCAGCTGCAGAAGCCCCAATTTCGGAGGGTAAGTACAGCAAATTCGATCAATATACCCTCAGGCGTTCCGCTGCAGAAGCCCCAATTTCGGAGGGTAAGTACAGCATAAGGGTAGTACCAGCGCCAAGGGTTGTGGCTGCAGAAGCCCCAATTTCGGAGGGTAAGTACAGCCTGTAACAATCTTCTGTGTCATATCATCCTGCTGCAGAAGCCCCAATTTCGGAGGGTAAGTACAGCCACTTCAATCGTCAATACATCAGTTAAAAGGCTGCAGAAGCCCCAATTTCGGAGGGTAAGTACAGCCGCGTATTGCACCAGACGCGGGATTTGCTCGCTGCAGAAGCCCCAATTTCGGAGGGTAAGTACAGCACTCTGGTCATATTGTCAGACCTACTGCGAGCTGCAGAAGCCCCAATTTCGGAGGGTAAGTACAGCAGCCTCCGTGCAATTCCACAGCACCTACAAGCTGCAGAAGCCCCAAAATTGATGGGGTCAGTTTCAATTGCCCCCTACCCGTTTTGTCAGCTTGTTTCCGACACCTAAATATGGTGACTTAAAGCAGTTAGATTTCGATTTTGCGCGCATCCGCTTCGCTGCTTGCCTGCTTAAACCATTACATCGGAATGATGGAGAGAAGCGCGGAATGACAGTGCTTGTGAAAACAGTTGACGCATCCACCTCATAATATATACTTTAAATATATACTCAAAAGGAGGCGATGATGAAAACAGCCAAACTTTTTCAAAATGGTCAAAGCCAGGCGGTGCGCTTGCCCAAGGAGTTTCGGTTTGAGGGCGATGAGGTGTTTATCAAGCGCTCGGGCAATGCGGTGGTGTTGATTCCTGCCAACCATTCGTGGGATAGCTTATTTAGCAGCCTGGACCAGTTTAGCGATGATTTTATGGCGGAACGTGCGCAGCCAGCACAGCAAAGCCGTGAGGATTTGTTTTGAGGGTGCATCCATCATGAAGTTGATGCTTGATACCAATATCTGCATTGCGATTATCAAGCAAAAGCCGCCCGCGGTTTTGCAGCAGTTTGCGGCGTATCAAATTGGCGATATTGGTGTTTCATCTGTCACCTTGGCGGAATTGCGCTATGGGGTGGCCAAAAGCCAGCAGCGTGAAGCCAATCAGGCGGCGCTGGATGCGTTTGTATTGCCGCTGGATGTGGCCGATTTTGATGAAGCCGCTACGCAGTATTATGGGGCTTTACGTGCCAGCCTGGAAAAACAAGGCACGCCCATCGGCCCTTTGGATACCATGATTGCAGCACATGCGCTAAGCCTGGATGTGACACTGGTGACCAATAACACCAAAGAGTTTGCGCGGGTGGATGGGCTTAAATTATTAGACTGGTTTCATGCATAAACCAGCCAAATAAACTGGCTAAAAGATAGCAATATCGTGCGTGGTCTGGCAGCCATTTTAGCCATTGGCGAGCATGCGTTGTTTAAAAATGGCGGCGTCAAAAAATTGTGGTTCGCCACTGTGTACGCCTTCAATCAACGCTTTTCTAATGGAAGTACTGAATGCATTTGACGATGCCTTTATTGACGCACTGACAGCGGAGGTTTTAAAGAGCCAACAGTCAATATAACCCTCAACACAAATAAAAAGCCAGCATCTAAGGCTGGCTTTTATTTTTTCACACTGCGGTCAACACGCGCATGCAATATTCAAAGTGCTTTTATCAGTGCGTCACCCATCAGGTTTAAGCCAGCATCCACATAGCGCCCAAGCCCAACATCACACCACCCAGCAACTGGGTTGCTTTTTGTAACTGTGGATGGGTCTGGCGACCCAAGACCCAACCGAGGGCATGTAACATTGCCGTTGCCAGCACCATACCCGCGAGGCCTGACCATTGGTTGCCGATTTCCATGCCATGCACATAGCCATGCGCGGCCGCAGCGATGCTGATGACGCTAATTTGCAGCGCGCGAGGCATTTGCAGAGGGCTGATCAGTAACACCCCCATGATGACCACGCTGGCCGCGACCAGCGCTTCAGCCAGCGAAACGGGCAACCAGGTCATGGCGGCTGACGCGGCCAACGCCATGACACTCACAAACAATACCGGCAATTGCCAGCCTTGTGCGGCCGGACGGCGTGCCGCCCAAATGCCCAGCGCAACCATCACCAGCAGGTGATCCCAGCCGGTAAGCGGATGCATCAAGCCTGCGGCAAAACCACTTTCAAGGCCATGGCCCGGGTGGGCAAACGCGCTGGTGGAAGCGGTGAATGCAGCAAGCGCTAAAAGCATATTTTTTTTCATTGAGTCTTCTCCAAACGAATTGTATTTACGATGCGTAATATGGGTTACCCACCAAAACTCTGTACATTGATTAAAAGGCTAAAATTGGCACTACGCGTTTGTGGCGGTGTTGTATCGGCTTGCCACGGACGCATAGTGCCAATTTTCAAAGCATGAGGCCTTGTTTTTCGATAAAGCTGACTACCTCCTCCAACCCTTTGCCCTCTTTCAGGTTACTGAAAATAAAGGGTTTTTCACCCCGCATGCGTTTGGCATCCGTCGCCATCACATCGAGCGAGGCGCCAACCATTGGGGCAAGATCAATTTTGTTAATCACCAATAAGTCAGATTTGGTAATACCGGGGCCGCCTTTACGCGGGATTTTTTCGCCTGCGGCCACGTCAATCACGTAAATAGTAAGGTCGGATAACTCGGGGCTGAAGGTGGCTGCCAGGTTATCGCCGCCACTTTCGACAAATACGATATCCAGCGTTTGAAAGCGCTTGCTGAGCTGGTTAACCGCTTCGAGGTTAATAGAGGCATCTTCGCGGATGGCGGTGTGCGGGCAACCGCCGGTTTCCACGCCAATAATCCGTTCGGGTTCCAGCGCTTCGTTGCGGGTTAAAAAGTCGGCGTCTTCTTTGGTAAAAATATCGTTGGTGACCACGGCAATGTTGTACACCTCGCGCAGGCGCTGGCACAACGCCAGGGTGAGTGCGGTTTTGCCGGAGCCGACCGGGCCGCCAATGCCTACGCGCAGCGGCTCTTTAAACTCGGTGACTTCGGGGGTGGGGCTGCTAAATTGACTGTGTATTTTCATGATCGGAATAATCGGCTGTATTGGGTTTCGTGACAGCACCCAGCAATGCTGAGCAAAGGGTTAAAGTTGCTAATATGGTCTTCTGGCAAGGCCATGGCTTGCGCCACCATGTCGGGCAGGCGCTCGCCCAGGGCCAGCAAAATCTTCTGCCCGGCCACCTGACCCAGCGGCACGGTTTTCATGGCGGCACTGGCCTGATTTTCCAGCCAGCCCCAGGCATAAGCCTGCAAGGCATCGGCTAATGGAATTTGCCAGTGTTGTGCCACGGCCGCATACACCGTAGGGAATGCAGGCTGCGAGAGTTGTTTAATTTCTGTCAACAACGGTGTTGGCAGGTCATTTAAATCTTGCAACAAGCGCACCAGCGAGTAGCCCATCTGCCGGGTTTCGGCCCAGCCTTCGGCGGTATCCCGTCCGGCGCGGTAAAAAGCATCCCACTCGAGTACAGCTGCCATATCTTTCTGCTGCCATGCCAGGTATAAGCGTTGCAGCACAGGTAACTCAAAACGTGCCTGATAGCCAATGAGCACATCGCCTATCCACTGTTTGGCGCTGTCAAGGTCATGCACCTCACCGGACTCAATTGCCCACTCCAGCCCTTGCGAATAGGTGTACGCACCCACCGGCAACATGGGGCTCGCCAGTTGTAACAAGCGGCTGAGTGCCAAGGCGTTAGCCATGGTGTTTGCCTCTGGCAGGTGGGCGTAAATGTGGGGCGCTGTCCTCCGCATGACCATGGCGATGACCGCCACCATACGCCCCGGCTTCCGGCTCAAAGGGTGCCATCACTTCACTCACTTGCATGCCCAGGCCCAGTAGCATGTCACGCAACACGTAGTCCTGCTCCAGCCTGAGCCAGCCATCACCAATTTGCAACGGCACGTGGCGGTTACCCAGGTGGTAAGCGGCGCACATGAGGTCGCGCGGTGTGGCTGCCATGACGTTATACACCGGCTCTTGCGCGGCGACGATTTGCACCACCAGGCTGCCATCTTCGGCCTGCACCAGATCGCCCCCGCGCAGAATGATGCCACGGGTTAAAAACAAAGCGGCTTCACGGCCCGAAGCCAGCATGACACGCAAACGGCTTTTTTGCCGCTGGTCAAAGGGCAGTTCCAGGGTGTCGTCGATATGGCCACTGAGGGCAATGCGTTCGGTTAAATGGATCATGATTAAAACAGGAAGTACCGCTGTGCCATGGGCAGCACCTCTGCCGGTTCGCACACCAGCGGCATGCCATCTGCCAGCACTTCATAGGTTTCCGGGTCTACTTCAATCTTGGGCATCCAGGTGTTATGCACCATGTCTGACTTTTTCACTTCGCGCGTATTTTTAACCGGCACCAGTGGTTTTTGCAGGCCCAATGCGTGCACTTCGGGGTTTTCAAGGGCGGATTGCGAGACAAAAGTCACTGCGGTTTTCAGGCCGCCCCCATACGCGCCA
Organism: Methylophilus aquaticus; assembly: GCF_030769565.1. Classification (GTDB taxonomy): domain Bacteria; phylum Pseudomonadota; class Gammaproteobacteria; order Burkholderiales; family Methylophilaceae; genus Methylophilus; species Methylophilus aquaticus. The sequence continues at coordinate 5,392 of NZ_JAVCAP010000033.1, forward strand.
AACATCGGGCGGTAATGTACCGGTTGCGGGGTAGGGATAGACGCGTTAGGGTCACCCATGGCCGCGGCCGCAATCATGCCACCTTTGATGATGGTAAACGGCTTCACGCCAAAAAAGGCAGGTTTCCACACCACGAGGTCGGCCAGCTTGCCGACTTCGACCGAGCCGACCACATGCGAGATGCCATGGGTAATGGCCGGATTAATCGTGTATTTGGCAATGTAGCGCTTGATACGATAGTTATCGTTGCCTGCGGCATCTTCTGCCAACGGGCCACGCTGGATTTTCATTTTGTGCGCGGTTTGCCAGGTACGAATAATCACTTCCCCCACCCGGCCCATGGCCTGCGAATCAGACGACATCATGGAGAAGGCGCCCAGATCATGAAAAATATCTTCGGCGGCAATCGTTTCGCGGCGGATACGGCTTTCGGCAAAGGCAATATCCTCGGCGATGGCCGGGTCCAGGTGATGGCAGACCATCAGCATATCCAGATGCTCGTCGATGGTGTTGACGGTAAAGGGCCGTGTCGGATTGGTCGATGAGGGCAGCACATTGGGCTGGCTGGCCGCTTTGATAATATCCGGCGCATGGCCACCGCCCGCCCCTTCGGTGTGGAAAGTGTGGATAGTACGGCCTTTAAACGCGCCGATGGTGGTCTCGACAAAGCCGGATTCATTCAGCGTATCGGAGTGAATCGCCACTTGTACGTCCATTTCGTCGGCCACACTCAGGCAGTTATCAATGGCGGCGGGCGTGGTGCCCCAGTCTTCGTGCAGTTTCAGGCCGATCACTCCGGCACGGACTTGTTCGCGCAGAGGCTCTGGCAGACTGGCATTGCCCTTGCCCAAAAAGCCGAGGTTCATTGGAAACGCCTCCGCCGCTTGCAGCATGCGGTGGATATGCCACGGGCCAGGCGTACAGGTGGTGGCAAAGGTGCCTGTGGCGGGCCCGGTGCCGCCGCCGATCATGGTGGTCACGCCAGACATCAGCGCTTCTTCAATTTGTTGCGGGCAGATAAAGTGGATATGCGTATCGATGCCGCCAGCGGTGATGATCATGCCTTCCCCGGCAATCACTTCGGTGCCCGCGCCAATCGCGATGGTCACGCCGGGCTGGATATCCGGGTTACCGGCTTTGCCGATGGCCGAGATATAACCGCCTTTGATGCCGATATCGGCTTTGATGATGCCCCAGTGGTCTATGATCAGGGCATTGGTGATGACCGTATCGGCCACTTCGGCCGCGAGGCCCTGCCCCTGGCCCATGCCATCGCGAATGACCTTGCCGCCGCCAAACTTGACCTCTTCGCCATAAATGGTGAAATCTTTTTCCACCTCCACCCACAGTTCGGTATCCGCCAGCCGCACTTTATCGCCCACGGTGGGGCCAAACATTTCCGCGTAGGCACGTTTATCCATACTCAGTGTTTTTTGCGCAGTCATTTCAGGCTCCCCATCACACGTCCGGCAAAGCCATAGACCTTGCGGCTACCCGCCAGGCTGACCAACTCCACCGTACGCGTTTGGCCGGGTTCAAACCGCACGGCGGTGCCCGCGGCAATATTGAGGCGACAGCCATAAGCCAGCGCGCGGTCAAACGAGAGCGCATCGTTGGTTTCATAAAAGTGGTAATGCGAACCCACCTGTATGGGACGGTCACCCTTGTTTGCCACATCCAGCGTGACGGTGTCACGCCCGGTGTTTAATTCGATGTCGCCAGCCGCGACCTGCATTTCGCCGGGAATCATGCATTGCTCCAGTGAGTTGAAGTCTGTTTATCTAACTGTTTCATATTTAGTGATGCCGAGGCATGGTACTGCAAGTATTGAGGGCAAAGTGTACATGCGCAGGCAGTACAATCCGTACGGCATGGTTGTGAACACCGCTATCTGCGCTTGCAACACCAAGCCCCTATGGAATGGGGTGGTGGACGGTGACGAGTTTTGTCCCATCCGGAAAAGTCGCTTCAATTTGTATATCCGGGATCATTTCAGGCACCCCTTCCATCACCTCATCACGCGTCAGCAGTGTGGTGCCATAGCTCATCAGCTCAGCCACCGTTTTACCGTCGCGCGCACCTTCCATAATGGCTGCGGAAATAAATGCAACCGCTTCAGGGTAATTCAACTTCAATCCACGCGCCTTGCGTCGTTCAGCCAGCAAAGAGGCCGTGAATATCAGTAACTTGTCTTTTTCTCTTGGGGTTAATTCCATCGGTTTATTCTCTGTTTATTCTGCACACACCTTAAGTGTTCCAGATACGCGGCCTGATCGCCGGTTTTTGATAATACCATGGCCGCAATTGCTGCCAGCACTGTTCAAAATATTGCTTGGCTTGTTGCGAGGCATGACCGACGTAGCGTATGCATAACACGTCAGGCAATGCAGTGACGCCCACTTTTGCACCTGCCACTGTAATCGCTCGACACGCTTGCAGCACCTCGGCGGGGACCGCGCCAGCACATACCAGAAATGTACCAAACACGGCCGCATCGCCCAAGCCGACAAGGCTGGTTTTGAGCAGATCATCGGCCTGCATATGTGCCCGTTCATTCCAGATCAACTGGTCATTACGGTGAATGCGCTGATGCCACTGATACACCCCGCGCTGCCATATTTCCTGCTGTGCCTGCCGCCCAAGGCAGACGATATCCCAGGCGGCGTAAGTGGCATCTGCCGCCAGCTGAATCTCTGCGCTGAACCCAACTTCAGCGGCATCAAATAAAATAGTTTCTTGTGGCAACCATTCGAGCCCGCTGCCAGCTTCAAGCTGAAATTGCAGGGTTTGTGTCGCGCGGGTGCCATTGGCTTTGTACCACTTGCCGGCACCCGGGGTCGTCAGCAAGGCGCGCGCACCGGCCTGGAGTGTCACGTGCAACTGCAAGGCATCACCGCCTGCAACGCCACCGGGCGGATGCACGACCACGGCATGACATACATCATCCCCTTCAGGATGCAAACTTTTCTGCACCACCAGCGGGCCTTTGTGCAGGCGGTGCGCCAGGTAAGAGCGTGCATCACGTCTGGCGAAGCCTAGCTCAAGCCTGGCTTGCCAGTGTTTGACTCCAGTTACTTGTAATGACGGGGGTGGCGTATGCTTCAAATCATCCATAACGGCATCATGCCACAGACAAACCAAAAATATTATTTTTAATACTGGCCACAGAGGTCGCAGAGAAAACTTGTTTCGCATTTAAAATGCTTTGCGCGCTGGGTCCTCTGTGGCTAAAGCAGAGACTACACAGACAGGTAGCTTTTCACCTTGGCAGCATCTACATTGTCGCGGGTATCTTCGTGAATAAAGCGGCCTTTATCAATCACGATAATACGATCGGCCACTTCCATGGTAAAGCTCAGTACCTGCTCAGAAACGATGATGGTGATTTCGCGCATTTTGCGGATCTCATTGAGCACCTTGGCAATGTCTTTAATAATCGAAGGTTGAATGCCCTCGGTGGGCTCATCCAGCAACAACACTTTCGGGTTGGTCACCAGTGCCCGGGCAATCGCCAGTTGTTGTTGCTGACCACCAGACAGGTTGCCGCCCTTGCGTTTGCGCATCTCGTGCAACACCGGGAACAGGGCAAAAATATCTTCAGGAATCTCGCCGGTGGCTGACTTTTCCAGCCCGGTTTCAATATTTTCCTGCACCGTCATATTGGGGAAAATCCAGCGGCCTTGTGGCACATAGGCCAGGCCCTTCATGACGCGGTCATGGGTAGCGGCCCCTTGCAGGTCCACGCCATCGACCGTGGCCTTGCTGGCCTTGCTGGGCAAAATGCCCATCAATGACTTGAACAGGGTGGTTTTACCCATGCCGTTACGGCCCATGATGGCCAGGGTTTCGTTTTTGTTCGCTTTAAAGTTCAAGCCATGAATCACCTGGCTTTGGCCATAACTTACCTGCAAATTTTCAATTTCAAACATGCGATACTCCTCAAGTAATGGCGCTTTAATTAATGGCCTAAATACACTTCAATCACTTTTTCGTCGGCCTGCACTTTTTCCATGGGACCTTCGGCGAGAATTTTGCCCTGGTGCAGCACGGTGACTTTGTGTGCAATTTTTTTGACGAATTCCATGTCGTGCTCAATCACAATCACCGAGCGGTTCTGGCAGATACGGTTGAGCAAGTCGGCCGTCTGGTCACGCTCTTTCGCGCTCATGCCGGCCACCGGTTCATCCAGCATCAATAATTCAGGCTCTTGCATCAACAGCATGCCGATTTCCAGCCATTGCTTCTGGCCATGGCTGAGCAAGGCAGATTCCATGTCCAGAAACTCGGTCAGCATGATGTCGGCGGCTACTCTGCGTACCTGATCTTCCACCTCTTGTGTGCGTTTAAAGGTCAGGCTACCAAATACCCCACGGCCTTTGGGGTAGGACACTTCCAGATTCTGGTATACCGTGAGGTTTTCATAAATCGAAGGATTCTGAAATTTACGCCCCACGCCTGAACGCACAATTTCGTGCTCGGACAGTTTGGTCAGTTCGGTATTGTTAAACTTGATCGATCCACCGGTAGATTTTGTTTTACCGCAGATCAAATCCAGTACGGTGGTTTTACCCGCGCCGTTGGGGCCGACCAGCACACGCAATTCGTTTTTATCGATATACATGGTCAGGTTATCCACGGCTTTAAAACCATCAAATGAGACGGTAAGATCCTCAACGGCCAAGACGAAGTCGGTATTACTCATGCTTCTGCTCCTCTAATATTCGGGCTGCTGATGGCTGCCTTTTTGCGTGTGGTTTTCTTGACGGAGGCCGCAACATCGGTAGATTCAGTTGCAGCTGCTGCTTCGGCAGACAATGTTTCAGTAAGTACAGCGTGTGTTTCTACCCCGGTTGTACTTACTTCAGGCTTTTTTGCAGTCACCGCTTTATCTTTGAACCAGCCATATTTAGTAGCGTATTTATCCCAGATTCCGGCAATGCCATTCGGGAAAAACATCACCACTGCAATAAACAGGCCACCCATCAGAAACAGCCACAGCTCAGGGTAGGTTTCGGAGAACACGGTTTTGCCGTAGTTCACCAGCAAGGTGCCATACACTGCACCGATCAGCGAAGCACGCCCGCCCACTGCACAGAAGATCACCATTTCGATCGAAGGCACAATACCGACAAACGAAGGCGACATAAAGCCGACTTGCAGCGTAAACATGGCACCACCCACCGCAGACATCATGGCGGCCAGGCAGAAGATGAAGATTTTAAAATTGGACACATCGTAGCCAGAGAAACGCACGCGTTCTTCTTTATCTCGCATGGCCAGCAGCAACATGCCGAACTTGCTGCTCATGACGTATTTAGACAGGAAAATGGCACCGAACAGCAGCAGGCCGTTGGCATAGTACAAAATGTATTTTGCAGAATCGGTACGAATATCCCAGCCAAGCATGGTACGCAAGTCAGTCATGCCGTTCACACCACCGGTGTAGCCTTGCTGACCCACAATCAGAATACTCAGAATCAGTGCCACGGCCTGGGTGATGATAGAGAAGTACACCCCGCCTACACGGCGTTTGAACATGGCATAACCAATAATGTAGGCAAACAGTGCGGGAATGGTCAGTACTGCAAAAATGGTAAACGGCAGACTCTTGAACGGCTCCCAGAACCATGGCAAGGCCGTCAACTGGTTCCAGTCCATAAAGTCGGGAATGCCCGGTGTAGACTGGATTTTGGTCGTGATGGGGTCTGAAGCTTCCAGCTTGAGGAACATGGCCATGGCATAACCGCCCAGCCCAAAAAATATGCCCTGGCCCAGACTTAAAATCCCGCCATGCCCCCACAACAGTACCAGGCCAACAGCCACAAAAGCGTAAGTCAGATATTTACCGATCAGGTTGAGGCGAAAAATATCCACCCCCAGCGGTAACACCAGGAAGATCACAGCGGCCAGCACTGCCAGCCCGATTACCCCCTGCTTACCGCCCAGCAAATCGCTGGCACACATTTTTTCCCATAAAGTCATCAAGATTCTCCTCGGTTGATGCGTCAATTCTATTGCGACAGATATAAAGTACTAATACGTCTATTTACTTATGGCAACGCGTGCGCAATCTGTGCAGGCGTTGCCCGATCTGTTATTTACGCAGTTTGGAGGCAAACAGGCCTTCCGGTTTCATCATCAGAATAGTGACGATGGCCAGCAAGGTACTGACCTTGCCCATCGAGCTGGTCATAAAGAACTGCAGTACAGACTGCGCCTGGGCGATACCGAAGGCAGACGCAATCGTGCCCACAATACTGGCTGCGCCACCAAACACCACCACCATAAAGCTGTCCACAATATAGAGCGTACCGGTGGTTGGGCCTGTGGAGGCAATCGTGGTAAAGGCGGCACCCGCAATGCCGGCAATGCCGCACCCCAGAGCAAACGTCACACGGTCCACTTTGGCCGTATTGATACCGACAGCGCCTGCCATGGTACGGTTTTGTACCGTAGCACGCACACGCAAGCCCCAGCGTGATTTATACATGAACATGTATACGCCGAAAGTGACCAGTGCTGCCAGACCCATCACAAACAGACCGTTAATCGGGATATCAATATCCGGCGTTGGATTGACCGAACCGAGCATCCACTCAGGCAATTCGGCACTGACTTCTTTGGCACCGAAGGTGGAGCGGAAGATTTGCTGCATGACCAGGCTCAAGCCCCAGGTGGCGAGCAAGGTATCCAAAGGCCGCTTGTAGAGATGCCGGATAATGGCAAACTCGACCAGATACCCCACTGCAAAGGCCAGCCCAAATGCAATGATAATGGCGAAAATAAAATAGTAATCGGTGAAGCCGTAACTGGCTGCCACCTTGGAAATCATCACGGTGGTATAGGCACCAATGGTCATAAACTCACCATGCGCCATGTTAATCACACCCATCTGCCCGAAAATAATCGCGAGACCCAGCGCCATCAGCAGCAACACTGTAAACATGCTCAGGCCTGAAAAACCCTGCATCACCACAATATTGCCTATTTCTGCCATCGAATAACCAAACATATCGGTCTCCTTAAAACATCACTTCTTTATTGGATTTTCACTACTTGTGCCAAACGGTAGCCGGAGAATTCCGGCTACCGTTTAAGCCTTTAGGCCACTACCAGATTATTGGTAGCCTTTTGGAAATGGATCAGGTTTGATGTAGCCAGAAGTGTAGACCACTTTAGCTTGACCATCTTTACCCCATTGACCAATACGCAGCTTGGTGGTCAGGTGATGGTTAGCTTCTACAGTCACAGGACCTTCAGGTGCATCTTTGAACTCGTAACCTGGCAATGCAGCTTGTACCTTGTCTACGTCAAAGCTACCGGCACGTTCAACTGCAGCTTTGTACAACCATGGGCCCAGATAAGCAGCTTGAGTCACGTCGCCGATTACAGCATCTTTACCCCAGCGTTTTTTGAATGCTTCCACAAATTTCTTGTTGGCATCATTGTCTTGCGACTGGAAGTATTTCATGGCTGAGTAGAAACCAGCCAGGTTTTCACCGCCAATACCCAATACTTCATCTTCAGTCACGGAGATGGTCAGCATGGTTTGCTTGCTTGAGTTCAAGCCCGCTGCGTTCAACTGTTTGAACCATGCCACGTTACTGCCGCCCACGACCGCTGCGTAGATCACGTCAGGCTTTTTCAGTTTGATTTTGTTGATCACAGAACCAAATTGCGTGTCACCCAAAGCGATGTACTCTTCACCTACCACTTTACCGCCCAGATGTTGCTCGATGTGTTTACGCGCAATTTTCATCGAAGTACGTGGCCAGATGTAGTCAGACCCAATCAGGTAGAACGTTTTGGCTTTCTTCTCTTTAGCGATCCAGTCCAGACCTGCCAGAATTTGTTGTGTGGCTTCCTGACCTGTGTAGAACACGTTTTTGGATTGCTCCAGACCTTCGTAGAAGGTTGGGTAGAACAACAAGCCATTGTCTTTTTCAAACACTGGCAAGGCCGCTTTACGTGAAGCTGAAGTCCAGCAACCCATCACAGAAGCCACTTTGTCTTTTTCCAGCAGTTTCTTTGCTTTTTCAGCAAATGTTGGCCAGTCAGATGCACCATCTTCCTGAATCACTTCGATCTTGCGACCCAAGATACCGCCCATGGCATTGATTTGTTCAATCGCCAGCTTTTCAGCTTGAATAGATCCGGTTTCACTGATCGCCATGGTGCCGGTGGCAGAGTGAAGAATACCTACTTTGACTGTAGTGTCTGTCACTGCCAGACCCGTCGTATTGACTTTAGCAGTCGGATAATCCGCAGCAAATGCGTGGCCAGTCACGAGGCCTGCTGCCATCATGGCGCCAACCAGCGCACCACTGACTTTCATAAAACCTCTTCTGTTTAAGGTACTCATTACATCTTCTCCTTTATGGATAAATCAACAAATGACATCATTAAAATATTGCTTGGCAGCGGCCTGACACTTAATGTCCAACCATCCACGGCCGGGCCGTTCTTTTGGTCTGCATTTGCAATGCAGGCTTGCCAGTTTCTTCATTCACCTTGGTGGTGGTTTTACAGGTATGACTGCCTGTACACCCACAGCTTGAACGTCTTGCACTCCGAGGCTCATGTGCAGATTTCTCGTTACGCTCATGCGCAGACCGTTGCAATTTGCTCATGATGGCCAGCTTGGGCACCGACAGGATGCGTGGGCTGACGGCCCCACAACAATCACACTCGGCTGGCAAGCTGGACTCGCTCATTTTGCGCAGCGCAGTAAATACGCCACAACTGTCACATTCATATTCGTACAAAGGCATCTGCACACCTCCTTATGAAGTATAGGAAACATCAATACCCGGTGGCACCATGATCTTCGGTCCGTCAGCATTCGGACGAATGTCGAACTCAAAGATCTCGGTGGGGATCCACAAGGTGGCGCAGGCGTTAGGGATATCGACAATACCGCTGATATGCCCTTCAACCGGTGCGGTACCCAGAATCGATACCGCCTGTTCGCCGCTGTAACCAAATTTCTTCAGGTACTCAATCGCGTTCAGGCAAGCCTGACGGTAAGCCACATGCACATCCAGATAGTGCTGTTTGCCAGCCTCATCAACCGAGATCCCTTCAAAAATCACATAATCACGGTAGGTGGGTGTAATTGGACTTGGTTGGAAAATCGGGTTTTTAATACCGTATTTCTTCACGCCATCTTTAATCAGGCTAACTTTGATATCCAGATAACCGGCCATCTCAATCGCGCCGCAGAAAGTAATTTCGCCATCGCCTTGTGAGAAGTGCAGGTCACCCATGGACAGGCCACCGTCTTTCACATAAACAGGGAAATACACTTTTGAACCCTTGGTCAGGTTTTTGATGTCGCAGTTACCACCATGGTCACGCGGCGGCACAGTACGCGCACCCTCAGCAGCCGCAGCTTTGGCTGCATCGCCGGTCAACTTACCCATCACCGCGGCTTTTGGTTCTGGCGGCAAGGCCAGCGCCGGTACACGGTCAGGATCGGTTGCAATCAAGGCCGCTTCACGCTTGTTCCAGGTTTCGAGCAATTCACGTGAAGGCAAACAGCCAATCAGGCCAGGGTGCATAATGCCGGCATAACGCACTTTTGGAATATGGCGCGAAGTGGTGTATACCCCGTGGAAATCCCAGATGGATTTGCTGGCTTCAGGAAAGTGGTCAACGAGAAAGCCGCCGCCATTTTCCTTTGCAAAAATACCGTTAAAACCCCACTGAGAATCCTCAAAAGTACCCACATCCAGAATATCCACCACCATCAGGTCGCCCGGCTCGGCACCTTCAACGCCGATCGGGCCACTCAGGTAGTGCACCTGGGTCAAGTCCACGTCACGAATGTCATTGGCGCTGTCGTTGTTGCCAATCTGGCCACCGGTCCAGTCCATACATTCCACACGGAACTCGTCACCCGGCTTGACCATGGCAATCATGGGCAGGTCGGGGTGCCAACGGTTATGAATCTGACCGTCTTGCTCCCAGGGTTTCTTATCCAAATCCAACTTCACTATTGTTTTCATTACACTCATCTCCTTTGTGAGAAAGGGTTATAAGTCATTCATTAGAATTGCATTTGCAGGGCGACTTTTAAGAAATTGTCGCTCGATGCACCTGAAGTATCTGTCTTGCCGTAAGTTGCCGTGATGACAGAGTTGTATGGCGCAATCACGTAGTTAGCACCGACTTCCATACGCTTGGTGTCGCCACCTGTTCTGGAGTTGGTGAAAACATTAGTGGTCGAATTAAACGAGGTAGTACCATCGGCATCAAACTTTTGGTAGCGTACGATAGGCATAAATTTGCCCCAACCTACTGGCTCGCTAAACAAATAGCCCAAACCGGCTGAGTACGCTTTGCCTTGTTCACCCAGAAATACATTGTCGGTGTCATAGTAGTAGTAGGCTGCTTCAGCTGAGAATGTGCCTGGGCCCACATCTTTTTTCTCTAACAAGAAATCAACGCTGTAAGATTTGTAATCACCAACCGCATTGGACACTGACGGGGCAACTGAACCATCTTTTTTCATACGGCCAGCAATGCCGATTGAGAGAATATCTTTGGCACCAAAGTAGTTACCTGTGCCGTAGTACCCTGGCTCAGCATCCCAAAAGTTGTATTGCACGCGACCGGCATACATCAAATTATCTTTAGTTGTTGTAGATTGTGACTGCGCACCTACACCACTAAAGCGGAAAATCTGATTACCTTCAAACGCACCAAATGAGATAGCAAGGTGGTCTTCGAGGAAGCTGGAAACAACAGCTACACCGTCGTCACGACCAATTACGCCGCCGTTCCAGCCATAACGTGAAGCAATATTGGCCCAGTAGCCGCCACCCATAGAGTAGTAAGGACCAGCCATATTTGCACGGTCACTAGGTGATAGGAAACGACCCGCCCAGATAGAAACTTCCGGCGTTAACTGGAACTGAACGTTCGCGTCAATCACTTCGACGTTAGAACCAGCAGAGCCGCCACCTGATTTTTCAGTGTTCAGCATGCCTTTAATATATTTGTTAAATGAACCAGACAAATACAAACGGGCACTGTCTAATGTAAAGTCATTGGAACGATCACTGTTGCTATTTACCGCATCCTCAACAGAGTTATAACTGGTGATAAAACCGAAGCCTGCACTGATATACTTGTCTTCGCCGAAACTAATCGTAGCCCCTGCGTTTGCCAGTTGTGCACCAGTTGCGCACACCATGGCTACTGCAGTATGTAAGGCACATTTTTTCAAATTCATCATAAAACTCCCTTTCTCGTTAAATTGAAACTACTTCAGTCGATCAAAACTTGGGTGTAGCTTAACGAGCAGGCGATGCCGGACAAATACGTCAATTTGCGTAGTGTCGTGAGTACAGAATCGCAGCTAGACTGCGCTTAACAATATGTGATTGGATGGACAATGCGTTTTTTAACTTACCTGATATTGGCTGGCTTACTTGCGAGTTGTGGCGAGCTTTCTTACAAACAAGGCGGCTCGCCCCAAGATATAGAACGAGCCCATCGCGCCTGCCGTGGCAGTGGTGACGAACTGAATGCATGCCTGGCTGAGCATGGCTGGCAAAAACCGCAGGCCGATCAGTTTGACCCTTTGTTTGCCACGGTCAGCGTGACAGATAACCGGCAAGATCAGGCGGGCAAACCCAGCCCTATCATTGAAATAGCGCCAAAACCTGTGCCTAAAACTTCGCCAGCCGCTGTGGTAAAAACACCACAACAGCCTGCAGCAACCCCTGATTTGCCTGCGCAAAGCGAGCTTGCGACTACGCCGCCCGCCCATTCAACACTCAATGATGGCCCTGACGTTGAATATGCAATTAATTCGTGGTGGAAAATGGGCGCCTTCCCTGACAAGCTGAAGCAGGATCAGCGCAGTTGCGAGAAAAAACTGGGGCAGGATTATTTGCCCGATTACAAAACACAAACCTATAAGCGTGCATTTGTCGTCTGCATGCATGACCTTGGCTGGATGGCTGTGCGTAATATTAAGTAAGCGGCTTCGTCAGGAAAGTTGATCAACACAATCTATGACCGGCTTTCGCCGGTCATTTTTTATTCTGCAAACCGCATGTTCACGCATCTACTCCCAGTTCACGTTTGCCAGCAGACATGGCTGTCAGCAGATTCTTACACGCATATCAGACTTTTATGACTGCCCTCAGAAGACCTGTTTTTACACAATGCGCTCATGCATTGACGACCACCTCTAGAGTGAGACAGGCAACGATGCGCTAATTAAATATGGGATGCGTAATGATTAAAAAATTAATAGTGGGTGCGTTATTCATGGCAGGGTCAGTGACTGCGATTGCAGATGTAGGTGTGGCTGTCAGCGTGGGACAACCGGGCTTTTATGGACAGCTTGTGCTGGGCAATAGCTATCCGGCTCCACAAGTCATTTATCCTCAGCCAGTGATTATCCAGCCACCACCCGTGGCCATTGTGCAGCCACCCATGTATTTGCGCGTGCCACCTGGCCACAGGAAACAATGGGGCCGTTATTGTGGCGGCTATGGTGCATGCGGCCGACAAGTATATTTTGTACAGAACACCTGGTATCAAAACGTATACGCACCCCGCTATAACGCAGAGGCTGGCAGGCCTGGCCATGGGCCGGAAAACCACTGGGATGACCATGGGCACGGCCACAAGCATGAGGGCCCTGGTAGAGGAAACGGCCGAGGTCATGGCCCACACTAAGCCCCCCCTTATCAAGAGTGCAAACATCTGCCCCGGATAGTATCTAAAGATACTTGAGAGGCTAAGGTAAAACATATTCCAGCCTGTCGTTATCATCACTCAGTGGTGTCCATTGAATCAGTGAGCGTTGAAAAAGCATAAGTGAATAGTGCTTTTTCAGCGTTTGGTTGAGACTGGGCCATGCCATACTTTTAAAGATGATGGCGCAAGCTGTTGAGTTACGCCCCTGCTTTATTTGCAAATGCCTTTAAGGCTGCCCCTTGCTGCAACCATCGACAGTGAGTTGAATAGAACTTTTTCACAGACTAGCACTCTCATGATTTGAGTGCTAAAATTAACTTAAATCTTCTATATAAGGAGCTTTATTATCAACGCTTTAACATTACCTGTGATTGCCTCGGCTGATAGTCTGGACCATTACTTGCGCACCATCAAACAATTTCCGGTGCTCAGCGCAGAGGAGGAACATACCTACGCCACCCAGCTCAAGCAGAGCGGCGATCTGGAAGCCGCACGCGCACTGATCGTGTCGCACCTGCGCTTGGTTGCCAGTATTGCACGCGGTTACAGCGGCTATGGCTTACCACAATCAGATCTGATTCAGGAAGGTAACATTGGCCTGATGAAAGCGGTTAAACGCTTTGACCCTGATCGTGGTGTGCGTCTGGTTTCTTTTGCCATGCACTGGATTAAGGCCGAGATTCATGAATATATTGTGCGTAACTGGCGCCTGGTAAAAACAGCCACCACCAAAGCGCAACGCAAGCTGTTTTTCAACTTGCGCAGCATGAAGCAAGGGTATGAAACGCTGAGTCAGGATGACGTGCAGCGCATCGCGACCGAACTGAATGTCAAACCGGAAGAAGTGTCCGAGATGGAGTACCGCCTGAATGGTCAGGAGATTTCTCTCGATGCACAGATGGATGATGACGGTGAAGATGTTTACAGTCCGATTGCGTATCTGGAAGATGAAGGCCCGGAACCTTCTATCTTGCTGGAAAACCTGCAAACCGAGCATTTGCAAAGCGAGGGCCTGAGTATGGCCTTACAGCAACTGGATGATCGCAGCCGCCGTGTATTACAGGCACGCTGGTTAACGGAAGGTAGCGCATCCACTTTGCATGACCTGGCCGCCGAGTTTAATGTATCTGCGGAGCGTATTCGCCAGATTGAGCAAAAAGCGATGCAAAAAATCAAAACGTTTATGCTGGAAAGCAAGTAACTCTTTTTACTGCTAAAAACAGAAACGGGGGCAAATGCCCCCGTTTCTGTTTTTAGCATCAGTCATCAAGATGGCTGCGTATGCCCTCAAATCTAGGCTGCCTGCGCAATCACCTCTCGACGCTCCAGCGCATCCATGGTGTGGTGGCGCAACTGTTCGAGTTCCGTCAATTGTTGTCGAATGGATAATTCGACCCGTTGCAGGTCTTCAATCCGCTCTTCCAGCGTATCAGTTGCCTGATAAATCCGTTTGATGCTTTCCACCCGGCGCTTGAGCTGCACATGATGCTCACGCATCTGCGTTTCCATCGGAGCAATCACCGCTTTGAGCCAGCTTTCGGCATCGCGATTTGCAGCTTCATATTCAAGAATGACATGGCTGGCCAAAGTTTCAAAAAACTTGCTTGTCAGCGCGAGTTTTTCATGTGCAATCATGTTGAAGGTGGTATTAAACTGATCCCGGTAAATGGTTTCCAGTTTATTCAGCGCTTTTAAATACCGTGAGGTGGAAAAAGGTGGCGGCGTCTTTTGCAGCAAGCCATGCTCTTTGGCAAACTTCTCATACATCGCCTCCATCATTTTTCGGATTTCATGGACATGCACATCAGCGTCCATCATGCGCCGTTTAAGCTCGCTGAAAAAATCATCCATGGCCTGGCGTATCGTTTTAGTAAATGCCGCCTTGACCATGGTTTCGCGGGTTTCGCGTACCTTGACCTTAAGCCCTGGCATGCCCAAATGATGAAACAGCTGATTGGACTGTACAGAAAACACACTTCGTAAGGCCTGATACCGCTGCAGGCCGGTTTCGAAATTGGCTTTATCCTGCTTGACCTTGGCCATCATTTGCGCGATGACATCTTCGTTTTTTCCTTGCAGGCATCGCAACTCTTCGGCCTGGTCAAGCACACTCTGCAAACGTGCATCCAGAACAAATTGCGTCTGCTGCATCATATCCTCAACCTCATGCTGGATGCTTTCACGCACGATTTCCTGCTTGGCCGGGATTAATTCATCAGACAGGGTTTTTTCAAGTTGCGGCAGACGGCTTTTCAATAATAGCTGGCGGTCACCTTTGACTTTGGCCAACAAGCCTTTTTGCGCGGAGGTCGGTAAAATCTGGTCGCGATCCAGGCCTAACAATTCAGCGGTTGACTGCAATTGACGATACAGTTCAGTTTCTATTTCATCATCTGTTTTCAGTGCATCCCACAAGCCATCAATTTTGTTCAATACTGCCATACGGCCTTTTTGCTTCCAGCGCGCACCGCTGATATAGCGCCGCCAGACTTCCATCTCGGACTTGGTCACACCGGTATCGGCGCCCAGAATAAACAACACTGCATGCGCATTTGGCAACATACTCATGGTCAGCTCAGGCTCGGCGCCGATCGCATTCAGTCCAGGGGTATCCAGAATCACCAGACCCTGCTTGAGCAAGGGATGCGGAAAATTAATCATGGCGTAGCGCCAACAGGGAATTTCCAGCAGGCCATCCGCGCCAATCAACATGGAGTCATCCGGTTGCTCCGGATCATACAAGCCAAGCGCCTGTGCCTGATCTACCGTGACGCGGCGGGTACGGCTCACCTCCTTGAATGCCTCGACCATACTCTGGCGGGAATGCATATCGAACTCCACCACGGACCACGCTTGTGGCATACGCCTGTAGTCGCTAATGGAGATCTGATGTGCACTGGTTTCGATAGGAAGTAATGAAAGGCTCACCGGCTGACCGATGTCGTAGCGTAACTCGGTCGGACACATGGTGGTGCGCCCGGCACCGGAAGGTAACAGGCGGTGTCCGTAATCCGAAAAGAAAATGGCGTTAATCAGCTCTGACTTGCCACGTGAAAATTCAGCAACAAATGCCACATTCAGCTTATCCTCACGCAAGCGATTGAGTTGATGCTGAATACGCTGCTCAATTTGCATATCGCCCAGTTGCTTTTCCATCAACCAGCGTTGATACTCTCCCAATGCGTCAGCGATTGCTTGTCGCCAGCGTGCATACAAATCAAATTGTTGTGCCAGTCTATTATTTTCCATAACGCCTACTGAATGATTGTCTGCTTAATGTTTGTAGGGTGACCTATGCATGATTACCTGTTATTCGTTAATCTAACACGATTCTATAAAAGTTCAAATAAATCATGCCAGTATAGACATTAATTCATAAATTAAATGAATTATCAACCCTAAGACACTAGGCATGAAGGCCATGCGTAGCATGCCAGCATCTGATATGATAGTTCACACTCTATTAAACGGTCAGTTCACCGGGTTTCTTTACTATTTATGAGCGGCTTGACTCCAGATACACCACTGCCTACCCAGATTCAACTACACCAGGGGTCGAGGCTGCTGGAAATTCACTTTGACAACCAGACAGAATGCATGCTTTCTTGCGAGTTCTTGCGTGTTTACTCGCCTTCCGCCGAAGTACGCGGACATGGCGCCGGCCAGGAAGTACTGCAAGTTGGCAAGGAAAACGTCAACATTAGTGGTATTGAACCGGTGGGGCGTTATGCAATCAAATTGATCTTTGATGATGGTCATGATACCGGCCTGTATTCCTGGGATTATCTCTACTATCTGGCACAGCATTACGAGAGCCTGTGGCAGGACTACATCAGCAAACTGACCATGGCAGGACATACACGCAAGGAACCGGCACATGCAAAATAAACCGCAGACATCCGAACACTCGGATCATCACACCACCCATTTTGGCTTTGAAACTGTGGCCGAACATGAAAAACAGAAAAAAGTCGGCGAGGTCTTTCATTCTGTGGCGCAAAAATACGACATCATGAATGATGTCATGTCAGCTGGGCTGCACCGTATTTGGAAGCGCTTTACGGTAGATGTCAGCGGCGTCGGCCAAGGTGACAAGGTGCTGGATATCGCGGGCGGCAGTGGTGATTTGTCCAAGCTGTTTGCTAAAAAAGTAGGGACCCAGTCTGCACACAACCCTGGGCAGGTGATTCTCACCGACATCAACGCCTCCATGCTGGGGGTAGGCCGCGACCGCATGATAGATGCCGGGTTGACGATTCCTGCTGCACAATGTAATGCCGAGTTTCTGCCATTTGCTGACAACAGCTTTAATTGTGTAACGGTTGCTTTTGGTTTACGCAACATGACGCACAAAGAGGCCGCCTTAAAAGAAATGCAGCGCGTGCTTAAACCCGGCGGTCGGTTGTTGGTTCTCGAGTTTTCCAAGGTCTGGCAACCACTGGAAAAACTCTACGATAGCTACTCTTTTAAACTGCTGCCAAAACTTGGCAAATGGATTGCTAAAGACGAACCAAGCTATCGCTATCTGGCAGAAAGTATTCGCATGCATCCCGACCAGGAAACACTGAAAACCATGATGCACGAGGCAGGATTTGGCAAAGTCGACTACTACAATCTGACGGCTGGTGTAGTGGCCTTACATAAAGGGGTGAAGGTTTAAGCGCCATGTTCAAACCCCTGATTCAGTTTGTACTGCAACACCTGATGCACCAAAACGCCTGGACGGCTCCCCTGCTGCAACCATTTGCCAATCAAACCATCTGTATCGATTTCAAAGTTGCGCAAGCCACGCTAACGATATTGGACAATGGAGAACTGGCAGTAGCCGCAGACTCAGCAACTGCTGATACAACCATCCACCTGCCACCAAGCCTGGCGATGCGCTTGCTGCGCAAAGACCCGCTGGCAACCAGCCTGATCAAAATTGACGGGAATACCGGATTAGCAACAGAAGTGGCAAAAATTCTGGCAACTGTCCGCTGGGACATTGAAGGCGACTTGAGCAAAGTGGTCGGTGACATTGCGGCTTATCAAATAGTGCAACTCGGTCAGAAGAAAATTGAGACCCTGCGAGATCGCGTACACACACTGACCGAAATGCTGGTGGAATACTGGCAGGAAGAACGTCCGCTGATTGCAAAAAAAATAGCGATTGATCATTTCAATCGTGCAGTCGACACGTTGCGTGAGGATACTGACCGACTGCAATTACGGCTTGATAAACTTCTGCTTGCGCAGCAACACTCCTCAGAAAGCCGGTGATTGATGCACTGGATAAGATTCATTCATATTGTCTGTGTGCTTGTCTGGTATCGGCTGGATATTTTTCTTGCTGGTGACCGCCGAACCACGCTGCTGCATCAACTGTTCAAGCTGATTTTTTTCTGGCGTAAACCGGCGCAGCCAAGAGCAATCCGCCTGCGACTGGCGCTTGAACAACTAGGTCCTATTTTCGTCAAATTTGGCCAGATGCTGTCTACCCGCCGCGACCTGTTACCGCCGGACGTGGCTGACGAGTTAACCAAACTGCAAGATCAGGTGCCGCCTTTTCCATTTGTGCAGGTACAAACCATTGTGGAAGAGGCGTTTGAAGCGCCGCTCGGCCGCACCTACGCCCAATTTGAGCAAACACCGATTGCGAGCGCCTCGGTCGCGCAGGTGCATTTCGCCACGCTGCACAGCGGCGAGCAGGTAGCGGTGAAAGTGCTACGCCCGGGGATTGCCGGTATCATTCATGGCGATATCGCACTCTTGCGTACTTTGGCTTGGTGGCTGAAAACATTGTCCAGTGAGGGCAAGCGACTTAAGCCCGAAGAGATGGTCGATGAATTCGCCCGGCATACCGAACATGAATTGGACTTAACGCTAGAAGCCGCCCAATGCGCCCAACTAGGCCGCAACTTTAGTGATCGCCGACTGCTGGTACCCACCGTTTACTGGGATTATTCCCGCAAGCAGGTAATGACCATGCAGCGCATGTTTGGCACGCCAGTACGCGACACTGCAGCGCTACAGGCATACGGCATCAACCTCACCCAACTTGCTCATGAGGGTGTGGAAATCTTTTTCACCCAGGTCTTCCGCGACGGTTTTTTTCATGCCGACATGCATCCCGGCAATATACAAGTGGCGACGGCCGGGCCAGACAAAGGCAAGTTTATTGCACTGGACTTTGGCATTATGGGCAGTCTGTCGCCCACCGACCAATACTATCTGGCACGCAACTTTCTGGCTTTTTTTAACCGTGATTACCGGGATGTGGCTGTCGCCCATATTGAATCTGGCTGGGTGCCCAAAGATACCAGTGTTGAAGCATTGGAAACCGCGGTGCGTGCGATTTGTGAGCCTATTTTTGAAAAACCGCTTAAGGATATTTCCTTTGGCCGCACCCTGCTCAGTCTGTTCCAGATGTCACGCCGCTTTGGCGTGAACATACAACCGCAACTCATCATGTTGCAGAAAACCCTGCTCAACATCGAAGGGCTGGGACGCGAACTGGATCCCAATATTGATCTTTGGCTAAGTGCCAAACCTTTCCTCAAACGCTGGATGAGTGAACAGATAGGCTGGCGCAGCCTGATTAAGTCTGCCCGGCGCGAGTTACCTTATATGCTGACACATGCGGCTGAAATGCCCAGACTGGTTGAGCAGTACCTGCGCAATCAAACCGAAATAGCTACCCAACAACAACGCATGCATGCACTCATCACCCTTCAGCACAAACAAGCTACTTGGCAAAAATGGGCCACAGCAGCCATTATTGCATTGGTGGTGGTGCAACTGGTAAGCATGTACCTGCTATTTAACGATTAAGGAATGTCTGCGTGCGTGCCAAACACACACCATTCAGACTGAGCATTAGACGTCGAGTTTTTTTAGCTTGTGCTTTAAAGTCTGACTTTTGATTAGGCGATTGTCATCCAGCGGCATGCCACATTACAACTTCCAGGTGAGTAGGCGGTGCAGAGTTGAACAAGGTCTGAGTTTCAGACCTTTTTTAATTTCATGCCGGTCAGAAAAACCATGTTTTGGTATAGTTTTGCTTTAAAATCAGGCTTTTGTCATAAACTCAAAGGAAATCAAGCGGTGCTCATTTGGTTTGTAGTGGCGTATCTACTGGTCTCTATCGCTATTGGCCTGATCGCGGCCAGAAATGTTCACAGCACCAAAGACTATGCGGTTGCAGGTCGTCATCTACCGCTGCCTGTAGTAACGGCCACTGTGTTTGCTACCTGGTTTGGCGCCGAGGCCGTATTTGGCGTGTCTGCTACATTCGTACGTGAAGGCTTAAATGGGGTTGCGGCTGATCCATTCGGTTCCAGCATGTGCCTCATTTTTGCCGGCATTTTCTTCTCCAGCCGCTTGTATAAACTCAACATCCTGACACTGGGTGACTTCTACCGCATGCGCTACAACCGTACGGTGGAAGTGCTGACCACGATTGCGATTGTCATTTCCTACATGGGCTGGGTCGCGGCCCAAATCAAGGCACTCGGCCTGATTTTCAACCTGATTACCAATGGCGGCATTTCTGAAAACAGCGGCATGATCCTGGGGACTGCCATTGTACTGACCTACACTACGCTGGGCGGCATGCTGTCGGTAGCTATTCTGGACTTTGTCCAGATGATCGTGGTGATTGGTGGGCTGCTGTATATCGCCAACATTGTTTCGGGGCAAGCCGGTGGCGTGGCACCAGTGATTGAACATGCCAGACAAGCTGGCAAACTGCATTTTTTTCCGCAATCAGCCAACTGGACCCTATGGCTGACTTTTCTCGGCGGCTGGTTGACCATGATGCTGGGCTCAATTCCGCAGCAGGACGTTTTTCAGCGCATCACCTCGGCAAAGACAGCAAAGATTGCTTTCTGGGGCTCATTACTGGGTGCCAGCATTTACTTCTGCTTTACCTTTGTGCCCATGTTTATTGCCTATGCAGCCACGCTGATTGACCCAGGCGTATTTGGCACGCTGGTTCAAACTGACTCACAGCGCGTACTGCCCACATTGGTGCTGACGCACACACCGTTACTGGCGCAAGCCATCTTTTTTGGGGCAGTCCTTTCCGCAATCATGAGTTGTTCATCAGCCACCCTGCTGGCGCCTTCAGTCACTTTTGCTGAAAACGTGATAAAAGGATTTATGCCGCATTTGAATGACCATGCGTTTTTGCGGGTCATGCGGCTATGCCTGGTCGGATTTTCTGGCATCGTACTGCTATATGCATTAAATTCGGAGCTCTCTATTTTTGGCATGGTCGAAAGCGCTTACAAAATCACCCTGGCAGGTGCATTTGTGCCGTTGTTTTTTGGCGCATTCTGGAAGCGAGCCACCAGCCAGGGCGCTTTAACCGCCATTATTCTCGGGATAGGCAGTTGGATACTCATGGAAGTATGGGTAGGTGAACATAGTTTGATTCCGGCCCAACTCATCGGTCTGGTGATCAGCGCACTGTCCATGGTGGTTGGCTCATTGCTGCCGCAAAAAATAGGCGGGACGCCCGCTACACCGCATGGCTACCTACATGAGCATGCCGCCCGAAGCCATCCTCATTAAATAGTCGTGCGGGGACCTCAAGCTTTGCCTGAGTGAGTCAAGCAGAAATGGAACAGAAAGTTCGCACTGTTCTGCCGAAAGCATTTAGAACAGATTTGCGATAATGATTTATTGCTATAAATTCAACGCATTTTTTAATCAAGTTAGGCTGTTTTAATGGTTGTAAACAAACGGTTGTATACCCTTTTATTGAGCATCATCGTGCTGGCCGGTTTTTTGGCCACCAGCCTGATCGGGTATTTTGTGGCCAAAGATTCCCTGACTGATCGCCTGCAACAGGAAATGCTACCGCTCACCAGCGATAATATATACTCTGAAATCCAGCGTGACTTGTTACAACCGCTGTTAATTTCCTCACTGATGGCCAACGATGTATTTGTGTTTGACTGGGTCAACAATGGCGAACAAGATGCCAGCAAGATGACCAGTTACCTGGCGCAGATTCAAAAGAAATACCATACGATCACAGCATTTTTTGTTTCAGAGAGCACAGGTCAGTATTACCATCCGACAGGTGTCCTGAAAAAAGTCTCGGCCAGCAATCCCGAAGATGGCTGGTACTTTCAAGCCCGTGCAGCACGCCAGCCTTATGTCATTAATATAGACCGCGATACTGCAGACCAGCACCGCCTCAGCATATTTGTGAACTACCGCATTGAAGATAAATCCGGTAATTTTATTGGTGTCATCGGCGTAGGCTTGTCCTTACAAACCGTGGTTGAACTGATTGAAAATTACCAGAAACGCTATGGCCGGGAAATATATTTTGTGAATCGCGAGGGGGATGTGATGCTGCAAAGCAGCCATTACAATCCAGAGCTTCACATACAAAACAAAGCGGGGCTCGACAAGGCTTTTGTCCAAATATTGACCTCACCCAGCGCATCATTTTCATTCAAAACCAGCAATGGCAGTGTGTTATACCTCAATAGTCGTCTGGTGCCCGAATTTGACTGGTACCTGATTGTTGAGCAAGTCAACGACCCAAGCTCCGAACGCCTTGAAACGGCATTCCTGATTAATATGGGCGTTGCTCTGGTGATCAGTGCGATTGTATTGCTTCTGGCGCATGTTGCCGTACGTGGTTACCATGACAAACTTGAAACCATGGCCACGCAAGACAAGCTTACAGGCGCCGCCAGCCGACAGGTGTTCGAGTTTTACTTCAAACAGGCAGTGGCCAGATGCAAACGGCGCGATGAGCCACTCGCACTGGTTTTGCTCGATATTGATTTATTCAAGATGATTAACGACAACTATGGCCATCAGGCAGGAGACCGGGTACTTAACAGAGTCGCGCAACTGATTAAATCGCATGTGCGCGAAGAAGATGTCGTCTGCCGCTGGGGCGGGGAAGAATTTTTAGTGATGTTATCAGGTTGTGATCTGGCGCATGCCCGTGACATTACAGAAGTGATTCGTTCAGCAGTCGCCGCTTTACAGTTTCCGGTCAACAACGCAGTGGCGAAAATCACCCTCAGTGCCGGGATTGCCCAGATGCAGGAAGAAGAGACCCTTGGTCAAATCGTCGAGCGCGCCGACCACCACTTGTATCAGGCCAAAAATGCAGGCAGAAACTGCATCAAACCGGACCCCGCCGCCACTGAATAACGGTGCATCCTCTGTCTGCTATGGCTTCTGGCAGCTAGCACAGTAAAAGGTTGAACGTTGGCCCAGACGAATATTAAAAATGGGCTGACCGCACACACGACAAGGCTCAGCCGTGCGGCCATACACATAATAGGTTTGCTGAAAATAGCCGGGATTGCCATCCGCACCAAAAAAGTCTCTAAGGCTGCTGCCACCCGCGTTGAGCGCTTCTTGCAATGTTGTTTTGATTTCCTGCACCAGCACATCACATTGCTTGCGTGTCAGGCGGCTGGCTGGCGTTTCAGGATGAATACGCGCCCTGAACAGGGATTCACTGGCATAAATATTCCCTACCCCAACCACCAGATGGGCATCCATGATGGTGGTTTTAATCGAGGCGCTGCGCGTGCGTATGCCTTGATACAGAAACGCTCCGGTGAAGCCTGGCTCCAGCGGCTCGGGGCCGAGGCTGGATAACAGAGGATGCTGCATGCCGTCCCCTTCCAGCCACAACACCGCGCCGAAGCGGCGTGGATCACGTAGACGGATCACCCGGCCATCGTCAAATGCAATATCGAGATGATCATGTTTTTCGGGGGGATATTGACGATCAAGCAGACACAGGCGACCAGACATACCGAGATGCAACAGCAACACACCCTCAGAGACGGTATCCCCAATGTCAGCCAGAATATATTTGGCACGCCGTTTGAGTTGCAATACGCGCTTGCCCTGTAACTTGCCGGGCAAATCCGCCGGTACTGGCCAGCGCAAGCCATGGTGACGGATAGTGACAGTGGATATACTGGCGCCGGTGACAGGCAGCAAGCCAATACGCGTGACTTCAACCTCTGGTAACTCGGGCATGGGGCTATTTGATATTGACTGGCGGATTCACCATGGTAAAGCCCGCGTCATTGGCAAAATGATAAATAATGCCTTCATCTGGCCGGGCCAGCAAATACTCCGGGGATTCCTGCATTTTATCAAAATGCACTTTTTTACCATCGCGCAACAACACTTCAAACGATGGATAAGTTTGTTTACGATCAGGCGTATAAAACTCGACAGACTTGGCTTGCGCCTGCACCCAGCTGAAATCCATCCATTCGTTCATCTCATTCTGTGTGGGCTTGGCTTTGGGGTCATTGGCTGTCCATTTACCATCGTTACCCAATTGCACTTTCAGGGCGTTTTCTTCCCATTGTTCCAGATGCGCCAGATCAAACCCGGCCAGTTGTTTGCGCTCGGCACTGGCCAAGGGCACCTTGTCTACCATTTCAATCGCTTGTGTCGCAGCCGCTTCGCCATACTGACCACTGAGTAAAAATACCTGATTCTGATAACCGACATACTGCTCTTCCGTGACCGGGTTAAACGTGCCAAAACTGAACACATGCGTGCCTTGGCTGCCGGACAAGGTCAGTTTCAGGCTTGGTTGATCCAAACCATATTTGGCCGCATCTTTCAACGGCAGTTTGGTCGCGGTGGTTGCCGCAATAATGGAAAGGACACGCTGTACTGACAACTGGTCTGCGCGCGCCGCGTAGGGTTTGCGCATCACCCAGTAACCATTGTGTTTTTCAAAAATCGTCGGCGCTTTCGTTGGAAATTCGGCTTTAACCGCGTCGAAGCCTCCCATTTTCAGCGTAGAAATTTCAACCATGTTTGAAACCGCTTCATGCTGCGGCTTCAAGTGTAAAAATGTTGCAATGCCCACGACCAGCAACAGCATTAACAGGTTAACTAACCATCTTTTTTTCATGCCCGTTCTCCTGCCAGACTCAAGCCTTGCGGCGTTTCCACCACAATAGCAAGCCTGACACAAACAAGCCTATCGGTATAAAAAACTGGAAGGCATGAAACACTGTCCATGCGACCAAACGCCCCTGGTCTGTCGCCGGGATCGTCACATTGATATCTTTCAATGGCATCGGCTGTATGGTAATCAAACGGTCGTCACCGGCCAGCCAGTTGATCATATTGATGCCCAGATCGAGATTGCCACCATTGGTAATAAAGGTATTCGCCAGGAAGTTGGCATTGCCAACCACCACCACGCGCTGGCCTTTCTTGCCATAGGTGCGCTCGAGCGCCACACCAATATTAATCGGCCCGGCCTTGTCCTTGCCCTGATCAAAGCGCACCTTCAAATTCTGTGAGCCCTCAGGGATTTTGTCAGACTCCAGCCAGCCATTCGGCGCCACATCAATCAACCGCCCCACTTTCCAACCCAGATCATCCGAGGCTCTGCCATCCACTTCGTGCGATTCGGGAAACACTGTGCGCAACATAAAATTGCGGGTGATAGCATGATCTCCATACAGGCTGGCAAACGCCATTTTCGGATCTGCGCCATACTGTTCGGCGGCGCGATCGACCACAATCCCGGGCGAAACCTTGATCCCCAGGTAATCAGCCACCTCTTGCAAGCCATGTAAATTATCATCATCGAGCAACCACAACACATTGCCACCCGCTTCAATGTAGGCCTTGATTTTTTTGGCCTCAACCGCGCTGACATCCACCTGCGGTGCTGCAATCACCAGCATGGCGCCATTGCTGGGCACTTCCTGTGCAATGGTTAAATCCGGGTTGGCAAACTTGAAGCCCTTGCTTTCCAGCTGTTTACCAAACTCACCGAGATCATGATTTTTCACCCCTTGCAACAGGCGCTCACCATGCCCATCCAGATACATCACAGGCTGGTTATTGGTGCGTGAAAGGCGGACCAGCAGGTTAGTCATCTCCTGCTCCGCAAACGGCGGCGTGATGTGCTCGCTGCGCTTGTTATATTCCACCACCGTTTCACCGTCCACCTTGACCCCGGCCTCTTGCGCCAGTTTGGGCTCTTCCGAGGGATTCACAAAGGTAATGAACACGTTTTTCTTTTCACGCTGGTAACGCGCCACAAAGTCCAGCATGCCCTTACGGAAGGTATCCCCGTTATTGGCATCATCATTGGTGGCGAATACGGTGATATTGATATCACCGTCCATCTGCTTGAGCACATTGACGCTGCCCTGTGTGAGGATATTACGGTTGGACTGGGTGATATCCTTGGCCCAGCGATACTCGGTGGTCAGATAGCCCACCAGCACAATCAGTAATAAAAACACCAGCACAAACATCCAGTTTTGTGCCAGCAGTTGCAGTCTTAAAATGCGGTTAATTTTCATAATACTTTTACTCTAAAACAGTGAGGACTAGCCGCGCAGCCGGTCAGCATCCAAACGACGAATGGTGAGGGTCAGGAAGGTCAGGATAAACAGCCCGAAATAAGCCAGGTCTGCCGTGTCCATCAATCCCCCGGCAAATGACTGAAAGTGCCGCATTAACGAAAACTTGAGCATGGTACTGGTTGGGTCACCGGCAAAAAAACGGTCCAGGATCATCAGCACAAACAAGGCCACAAAACTCAGAATACCAGCCACAATCGGCTGTGCAGTCAGGCTGGAAAAATACAGGCCAAGTGCCGAGAAGCTCGATACCAGCAGCAACAGACCCAATGAGTTGGCAAAAATGTAGCCGAAATCAATATCCGCCCAGATATTCAAGGTAGAGAGCATCACTGCGATGTACACCACCAGTATGCTCAAAAAAATCACCAGCCCCAGAAACTTGCCCAGCACAATTTCACTGATCGATAACGGCGCACTGAACAGGAAAGGCAAGGTTTGGCTGCGACGCTCTTCGGAAATCAGACGCATGGACAGCAATGGCACGGCAAACAACATAATAAACGATGCCAGGCCATACACTGTTTGCCCGACAAACTGGGTCACCCCCACACGCTCAGCAGGCCGTATCGAACCAGACATGACTTCAAAATAGTTGTTCACGCCATTCAGATAATAGGTACCAAACGAAAACGTCAACAACGCCAGAATAATCCACCCCATTGGTGAGGCGAACATACTTTTAAGTTCTTTTCTTGCAATATTCAACATAACAACGCTTTCAGAAACAACTTTTACGCAGCTTGCGCGACTTCGGCCACAGGCACTGACTCATGATAGGTGAGCTGCACGAACACATCTTCCAGGCTGGTCTGGTCTGGTGCGATGTGATAGAGCCCCCAGTTGTGATGCACGGCTGCCTGCACAATGGCTTCATGTGGCTGGCTGCCCTCGGCAAAACGGATGCGCCACATGCTGTCTACCAGTTCAACTTCAGTGACGCCTGCAATGGTCTTCAAGACTTCGGCAGACGGCGGCTGGCGCAAGCCAACCAGCAGCTTGTTACCAATGCGCTGCTGTTTGAGCACATCAATGCCGCCGTTAAACACCAGTTTGCCTTTATCAATAATCTGCACATGGTCACACACCATTTCTACCTCAGGCAAAATATGGGTAGAGACAATCACACTATGGGCCTGACCAATCTCTTTAATCAGCGCGCGGATATCGCGGATTTGAATCGGATCGAGTCCAACCGTGGGTTCATCCAGAATCACCACCATCGGATTATGAATAATCGCCTGGGCAATGCCCACCCGTTGCTGATAACCGTTAGACAGGTTCTCAATCAGGCGCTTGCTCATATGGCTCAACCCACAGCGCTCTTTGGCGTGCTCGACAGCTTTTTTGAGATGCTTGCCGGACACATTGTGCAAACGTGCAGCAATCGTCAAATACTCGTCAACAGTAAACTCTTTATACAGTGGTCGCATTTCCGGCAAGTAGCCGATCAGCGCTTTGGCCTCTTTCGGGCTTTCCATCATGTCGATGCCACAGATTTTCACGCTACCTGCACTGGGTGCCAAATTACCTGTCAGCATTTTCATGGTGGTGGACTTACCGGCACCGTTGGGACCGAGAAAACCAAGCACCTGCCCTTGCTGCAGATTAAATGTTACGTCACTGACTGCGGCACGGCCGCCATACAGCCGTGTCAATTCAATTGCTTCTACTGTCAAATTTGCCATAATTTATTTACCACACCTATTTCCGGGAACCACTGACCGACTTTATCGCGCAGCTGGCGCGATATCAAGGGCAGAACGAGTAAATCCCTAGACAAAGTTTTCACCAAAAAGTTATAGTGATGATCAACGGCAAAGCGCTGTATTTCTTCGCTAATTACAATTCAGTTACAAATCGCACATTATGGATGAACTTGCACCAACTGTCACGGACTAAACACTAATAAAGCAAGCGCATTTACTTTGCTTAAACCCTTATAAATAAAGAATGTCACGCCCGTCATTATTCACAGGAAACTTTATGCCCCCCTTCAGCATTCCAAAGTCCAGTATTCCAAAGTTGAGCCGCTCACTTGCATCATTGACGCCTTCGCGTCGAGGGGCGTTGGCACTTTGGCTCGCGCTGATGACACCCTGCGCCTGGTCTGCAAGCAGCAGCGCCAGCATCACTGAACCCACCGCCGAATTCGTCTACAAATATTTGCTGGGTGAAGTTGCCGCCCAGCGCGGAGAATTCGGACTGGCCAGTCAGCTGTTTCTGGATCTGGCGAAACAAACGCGCAACCCGAGCCTGGCAGAGCGTGCAACACAAGCGGCATCCATTGCGCGTATCCCGCAACTGGCGGTGCCTTCTGCCGCCTTATGGGCAGAACTGGCGCCAGACTCAATGCAGGCCGCTGAAGCCGCCAGCCAGATGTACATTGCTAACGGTGAACTGAAAAAAGCCATTCCGCAAATCCAGAAAGTCCTGTCTAACGAAGCCGTGCGCGCCAATGCATTTATGGAATTAAATGCATTAATGATGCGAATCACGGATAAAACGAGTGTATTGACAGCGATTCAGCAACTGGCCGGCACCTATTCAAAACTGCCTGAAGCCCATTTTGCAATCGCACAAGCCGCTTACTTCGCCCATGACGAATCACTGATGGAGGCCGAGTTAATGCTGGCCGCCAAACTGCGACCGGGGTGGGAGCCTCCTGCACAGATCCGCGGTCAGATGTTAATGGAAAAAGACCCGCAACAAGGCATTGCTTTTTACAAGGACTTTGTGAAAGCCCATCCCGATGCCGATCAAATCCGCTTGGCTTTGGGTCGGGCTTTGCTTGGTCAGAAAAAAAACGCCGAGGCAAAAGTGGAGTTTTCCAAGCTGGTTGAAAAACATAAAAACAACCCGGAGATGAATGTCATCGTCGGCTTGCTGGCACTGGATGCGAAAGAGTATGCATTTGCTGACCGTTACCTGCAACATGCACTGGAAACAGGGTTTAAAGAACCGAACAAGCTCTACTTTAATCTTGGCCGTTCTGCCGCCGAACAAAAAGACGATGCGCGTGCTTTACAATGGTATGACAAAATTGGCGAGGGTGAACAATTTCTAGCGGGCAGATTGGCAGCTTCTGCCATCATTGCGCGCCGTGATGGCATTGATGGCGCGATTTCCATGCTCGACAATGTCGACGGCCTGACCAGTGACCAGCAAGCATTGGTCATTCAAAATGAAGCCATGATGCTCAATCAGGCAAAACGCACTGATGAGGCGTATACCCTGCTTGAAAAAGCAGTCAAGAGCATCCCCGACAATCCCGACCTCATGTATGACTTTGCGCTGACCGCCGAGCGCACAGGCAAATTCGAGATGATGGAAGATCAGCTCAACAAGATCATCAAAATGAAGCCGGATTTTGCAGCGGCCTATAACGCACTGGGCTACTCTTATGCCGATCGCAACATCAAGCTGGTAGAAGCCAAAAACCTGATTGAAACAGCCACCAGACTTTCGCCAGAAGACCACTATATTATGGATAGCCTGGGCTGGGTCTATTACCGCCTGGGGGATCTCACCCACGCCAGTGAGCAGTTGCGCCGGGCCTATGCTGTTCAGCAGGATCCTGAAATCGCAGCCCACTTGGCTGAAGTACTATGGAAACAAGGGCAACGTGATGAAGCGCAAAGCATTCTGGATAAAGCACTTTCGGCTAACCCAGAAAACGAAGTCCTGGCTTCCACGGCACAAAAGTTGAAATCTGCACTGTAATGTTGCGCCCCCCCTTCCGGCCTGGCAGTGGTCGCCAGGCATTGATTGCGGTGGGACTGGCTCTCGCCTGCACGACAGGAGTCACTGCCTGCTCCAGTGTCCCCACTGCACCGGCAGTGATATCCGCCACGCCAGCCAGCCAGCAACGCGATCAACGGCTGCTGGCAGTCACACAATTCGCACTGGAAGCCAAGCTGGCCGTGCAGTTTAACGGCAAAGGCTACACCGCCAGATTACAATGGCAACACACACCTGCAACCGACCAATTGCGTATTTTTAGTCCACTGGGCCAGCAGATTGCACTGATTGATCGCTCAGCAGAAAGTGTGACCCTCACAGACCAGTCGGGTAAGCAACACCATGCCGGTGACGTTGCCAGTCTCACGGAAAAACTGCTGGGCTGGCGCCTGCCGCTCACCGGCTTGAGCCAGTGGGTGCTTGGCACTCCACATCCCCACACAGAGTACGAGGCCAGCTACCTCTCCACGGGAGAGCCACACACCTTGCGGCAGGATGGATGGCAGATTGCATACGATGACTACAAACCAACGATACTGCCGGAAATCACCGAGAGTCTGCCCGGCCTTGTGCGCCTGCAGCAGGACGACATTCGACTGAAGCTCCTCATTCAACACTGGGAGTAAGCCTCTTTCCATCAGTTTGCGCGCTAAAGATTGCGTACAAACCGTCGATAACGGCTATATGAGCCGTCTTTTATTTTCACCCACCTCCCGCTTGTGCCAGATGCTGACTTTGTGCCTGCTACTGGCACTTGCCTTGCCGCCGCATGCTGCATGGGCCACTCAATGGCTATCCATTAAAAAAACTGATAATAGCCAGCTGATGATTGACAAGCATTCATTACTTGAAGAAAAACCCTATATCAAGGCTTGGATTAAAGTGGAGTACGGCACCCCGCAAAAAAACGTTGAGTCTGTAGACCGCGTCTACAACCATGCCAAAGCCTTGTGGTACTTCGATTGCGACAAGCGCAAAGCGGCCACTATACAAGTGTTTCAGTATGAAAATCAGGAGCTGGTATACTCCGCAGGCACCACAGCCAAACAAGCGGACTTCATTGAGCCGTTACCCGAGTCAGAAGTTGAGGTAGCTCAGCAGTACGTATGTAAATGGCAAACCAAGCAAAAACAACTCGCGGAGACGCAAGCCAAGCGCGCTGCGGCTGCGGCTAACCCGGTCATGCCAGCAGTTGCAAAAAGTAAAGAAAGTCCGGCAGACAACACGGCTGGCACAGCTTCGGACAGCCCGCCAGCAGCCACGGCACCCGCCACAAAAACCGACAACAAAGAACAGACAAAACCAGCGGCACCGGCAAAAAACACCCCTGTCAAAGATGCACAAAAAAAGCTGAACGATGACAAGCCTGCCGCAGCCAAAGACAAATCGGGCAAGCCAACCAGTGAGGAAAAGCACGCAGCAGACGCAGGCAAAACAAAAACAGATAAAGCTGAAAATAAACCTTGGGCATATACTGGCAGCGAAGGTCCTGATAAATGGGCGAGCTTGAATCCTGCTTTTGCAAGCTGCGGCAATGGTAGCCAGCAATCGCCTATCAATATTGACAATACGATCCCTGCGGCACTAAAACCAATTAAACGCCTGCAGAAATTCCCGCTCAAAAGCATCAATCGCAAAGAACACGGGTTGGTAGTGGATGCTGGGGCAGGCAATATGATGGTGCTGGACCAAAAACCATACCAACTCAAATATATCAGCCTGCACGCGCCAGCCGAACACCAGATCAAGCAAAAATCCTATGCCGCAGAAATACAAATGGTACATGAGGACAAGGCCGGCCATCGCGTGATTATTGCCGTCATCCTTGAGGAAGGCAGCGCCCATGCAGCATTTGAAAAACTGCTGAGCAGCTTGCCCAAAGACACCGAGGACAGTAAGCCGCTGACCATGCGCATCACCCCGGCCGAACTCATGCCAAACAAGCCAGCCTACTATCGCTACAGCGGCTCACTCACAACCCCCCCATGTAGCGAGGGCGTGCAATGGATTATCATGAAAGAACCTGTTCACCTGTCCAAACAGCAAATTGAAACGCTGCAAAAGGCGCTAGGCGCAGCCAACCAGCGTCCTCTGCAAGACGGGCAGGGCCGAATGATCCTTGAGTAGCCTGCCAGCGCAGGCATGCATTACAATGTGAGCATGCATCCAACAACGTTTTTTGCACCTTGCAAACTCAACCTGTTTTTACACATCACCGGCCAACTGCCCAATGGCTACCATCGCCTGCAAAGCTTATTTCTGCTGTTAGACCATGGCGACACATTGACCATCACACAACGTGATGATGGTCAAATCGTGCATGGCAATCCACTGCCAGGTGTGCCTGCCGAGCAGGATCTGGCAATCCGTGCAGCCCATGCTTTGCGCGCTGTCAGCGGCCGTCGGCTGGGCGCAGAAATCACCTGCGAAAAGCGCACGCCAATGGGTGGCGGCCTCGGCGGAGGCAGTTCCGATGCTGCCACCGTGCTGATTGTACTCAATCAGCTATGGGGACTACATTACCCCAGGCAGCAACTGATGCAGATAGGCCTGACACTGGGCGCAGATGTGCCGGTATTTATTTTTGGACAAACCGCCTGGGCCGAGGGCGTGGGTGAGCAATTAACGCCAGTGACACTCGATGCAAATATGTTCGAAAAGTACTTCGTGGTACTGACACCACATGTTCAGGTGCCAACAGCTCAAATTTTTGCGCACCAAGCATTGACAAGAGATTCAAAACCATTGAGAATAGCGGACTTTTCAAACGGCGCTCAATCAAGCGCGTTCTGGCAACAAACCAGAAACGATATGGAAGCAGTCGTTTGCTCACTGTATCCTGCGGTCGCAGACACACTGGACTGGCTGAAGCAATTTGGAGATGCGCGCATGAGCGGCTCTGGTGCTTCTGTGTTTGTCAGCGTGGACAGTGTGAAAAAAGCCGATGAATTGCTTAAAAACAGGCCAGAAAACACTTCTGGTTTTAGGGCAAAAGGGTTAGAATACCATCCGCTTTTCGCGATGACTTCTGATTAACAAGAAGTCTGGTAGCAAGCGGATAAAGACAAGTTTTTTGGGGAGTCGCCAAGCTGGTTAAGGCACCGGATTTTGATTCCGGCATGCGAAGGTTCGAATCCTTCCTCCTCAGCCAAATATAAGCGTGTAGATTTGACAATTTACACGCTTAATTTTTTTGCAGATTCAAGCCGAAGCCGTCTGATCTAAATAGACGGCTTAACAAAAGCATAATCTGAGTTTTTCGACATGGTCATCGCTGAAAAAGGGTACAACGTTGAGTAACGCCAACATGATGGTTTTTACCGGCAATGCCAATCCGGTATTGGCACAAGAAGTTGCCAAGCATTTGGGCATTGAATTAGGGCGTGCCGATGTAGGCCGCTTCTCTGATGGCGAAATCATGCTGGAGCTCCTGGAAAATGTGCGTGGCCGTGACGTGTTTGTGTTGCAATCCACCAGCTATCCGACCAATGACAGCCTGATGGAAGTCATGGTCATGGTTGATGCATTGCGCCGCTCCTCGGCAGGCCGCATTACGGCAGCGATCCCCTACTTGGGCTATTCACGTCAAGATCGACGTCCACGTTCTGCCCGCGTTGCAATTACAGCCAAAGTCGTGGCCAACATGCTGACCAGCGTAGGCGTTAATCGTCTATTGACCATGGATTTGCACTCCGACCAGATTCAAGGATTTTTTGATATCCCGGTGGATAACATTTATGCCACCCCGATTTTGCTGGAAGACCTGGCTAAAAAACACCATGAAAATCTGGTAGTAGTTTCACCAGACGTGGGGGGGGTGGTACGTGCGCGTGCCGCAGCAAAACAACTGAATGCCGATCTCGCCATTATCGACAAGCGTCGCCCCAAAGCCAATGTGGCCAAGGTGATGAACATCATTGGTGAAGTTGAAGGCCGCACCTGCGTCATTATGGATGACATGGTGGATACTGCGAATACACTGTGTGAGGCCGCTGCCGCACTGAAAAAGCAAGGTGCGCACAAAGTCGTTGCCTATGCCACACATCCGGTATTATCCGGTGGCGCGGGTGAGCGCATTACCAATTCTGAACTCGATGAACTGGTTGTCACGAATACAATTGCCCTGAACGCCGGTGCGCTGGCATGCAGCAAAATCCGCCAGTTGAGTGCAGCGCCTCTGCTGGCTGAAACCATTAAACGCATCAGCCAGGAGGAATCAGTTTCCTCGCTGTTTATGGACTAATTTTTACCCCGCCTGCTGGTCGCGGCAGGCGGATTTCAAGTGCAGTACCGCCAATGATGGCGTTTTTAGGAGTCTCAAATGAGCATCGAAATTAAAGCAGTCAAACGTGACGTTAGAGGTACGGGTGCGAGCCGCCGCCTGCGTCGCGCTGGCAATGTGCCGGGTGTAGTCTACGGTGGCGAGCAAGCCGCTGTGTCTATCGAGTTGAACCACAAGGACTTGTTCATGCAATTCCGTCATGAAGCCTTCCACGCTTCTATCCTGAGCCTGGTGCTGGATGGTAAAGCTGAAAGCGTATTGTTGCGTGACTATCAACTGCACCCAGTGCGTAACACCATTCAGCACATCGACTTTCAACGTGTGTCTGCCACTGAAAAAATCCACGTAAAAGTGCCATTCCACTTCATTAATGAAGATGTGGCACCAGGCGTGAAAACTGGCGGCGGCAACATTTCACACATCCAGACCGAAGCTGACGTCAGCTGCCTGGCAAAAGACCTGCCAGAGTTTATCGAAGTCGATCTGGGCACACTGGAAGCTGGTCATGCGATTCACTTGTCCGAAATCAAATTGCCTAAAGGCATTGAGTTCGTGCAACTGGTGCATGGCGATGACGCTGCAGTGGTTTCAATTGCCAAACCACGTGGTGGCAGCGAAGAAGTGGCTGAAGAAACACCAGCCGCTTAAGCAAAGCCAGCGGTTGTCCGCTACAATAAACGCGCACAACTTTGTGCGCGTTTTTTTTGGTGCACGTTTTGTGCGTCCATTACCTTATCCAGATAATGATCATGAGTGGAATAAAATTAATTGTTGGCTTGGGAAATCCGGGCGAGAAATACACGCAGACCCGCCACAATGCAGGCTTCTGGTTTGTGGACATGCTTGCCTCGCAGTCAGGCAGCCGTTTATCAGCTGAAGTGAAACTGTTTGGCATCGCAGGTAAATGGCAACCCCATACTGACAAATGGCTACTCAAACCCAGCACATTTATGAATGCCAGCGGCAAAGCCGTTGCTGCCATGGCAAACTATTACAAAATACTACCGGCAGAAATTCTGGTCGTCCATGACGAGTTGGACTTGCTGCCAGGACAAGCCAAACTCAAGTTTGGCGGCGGCCATGGTGGCCACAATGGCTTGCGCGATATCCATGCCGCCCTTGGCACGCCGGATTACTGGCGCCTGCGTATCGGCATCGGCCATCCTGGCAATAAAGCTGAAGTTGTAAACTTTGTGCTCAAACCAGCGGGCAAAGAGGAGCAGCGCGCAATAGATGACAGCCTGATCAAAGCCAGCACAATCAGCGATTTACTGGCACAAGGACAATTTGAAAAAGCCATGCTGCAACTGCACAGTAAATAAATCATCACCCGTTTTAGTCACCATTCTCGACCCACAAACAAATCACTCACTCAAGTCATGAGACCTGCATGGATTTGTTCCAGGCCTGATGCCAGGCTTCAAATGCGGCTGGTCGCAACGGGGGCGAGAAATAATATCCTTGCCCATAGTCACAGCCCATTTCGCGCAACATGTCCAGTTGCCGCTGATTTTCAATGCCTTCGGCGACTACCTGCATACCTAGACTGTGCGCCATCACAATAATGGCCTGACACAAGGCGCCATCTTCATGCGAGCTGCCCAGCTCACGCACAAAAGAGCGGTCAATTTTGACATAATCTATGGGGAATTTTTTCAAATAAGACAAGGCTGAATAGCCGGTTCCAAAATCATCCAGCGCAACCTGCACACCTGCACGGCGATATTGTGCCAAACGCTCGCTGACATGCGGGTTGGCATCCAGTAACAAACGCTCGGTAATTTCAACCGTCACCATGTCACCAGGCAAATGATTCTGCGCCATTTTAAAAAACCAGTCTTGCTGCCTTTTCTGCTCACTGACAAACTGCACAGGAGATTTATTAATGGCCACCTGAAACGCCGGATGCAAGCTCTCACGCCAGTGCCTGCATTGTTCAATCGCAGTTTTAAATACCCACTGCCCAATTTGCAGAATCAGCAGATTATCCTCGGCAATGCCAATAAACTCCATCGGAGGAATCACGCCTTTTTCCGGGTGGCGCCAGCGGATCAACGCCTCGGCCTTGAACACTGTATTGTTCTGCAAATTGACCACAGGCTGATACTCAAGGAAGAATTGCTTTTTAGAAATCGCCAATCGCAAATCATTTGAAAGCAGCATTCTGCGTTCTGCATGCTCCTGCATACGTGGCGTGAAATAGGTAAAGCAGCTCCCCCCTTTTTGTTTGGAAGCATAGATGGCCTGATCAACCCGCTTCATCAGGTCTTCTTTGTTATCGGCATCATCGGGGAAAATGGCAATCCCCAGACTGGCCGACACATAGACATGACTTTGATCGAGGCGGAAAGGCTGTACCAAGGCATCAAGTACCTTTTGTGCCACATCTTCCACATAGTTAACATCCGCAGCGCTCAGCATCAGCACAAACTCATCCCCACCGAGACGCGACACAAGATCATCATCCCTCACACACTCCACCAGACGCTTACCGGCATGTTGCAGCAATTTGTCGCCCTGGGCATGCCCCAGCATATCGTTGACCTCTTTAAAACGATCCAAATCAAGAAAGATAATCGCCAACTTTTGGCCGCTACGTTTGACTTTGCGGAGCTCCTGATCAAGTCTGGCAAAAAACATGCGCCGATTGAGCAAGCCGGTGAGTGTATCCACGTTGGCATATTGCCACACAGCCTCTTCAGACTGTTTGATCTTGGTAATG
Source organism: Methylophilus aquaticus (assembly GCF_030769565.1). GTDB lineage: Bacteria > Pseudomonadota > Gammaproteobacteria > Burkholderiales > Methylophilaceae > Methylophilus > Methylophilus aquaticus. Next base: position 42,239 of record NZ_JAVCAP010000033.1, read on the forward strand.
TCGGCCAAGGTCCCCAAAATACGCAGCGGCAAGCCACGCTCATCACGCAGCAGTACCATACCGCGGTCAAACACCCACTTCCAGCTTCCATCCTTGCACTGCAAGCGATACTCCAGCGCGAACTTTTCGCGCTTGCCTTTGAGCACCTGCTCCAATATCGATATCGCGCTGGCATAGTCTTCGGCATGAATGCGCTGATGCCAACTGGCGGGCAGACAATCAAACTCATGCGACGCAAACCCCAGCATCCCCTTCCAGCGATCAGAGTAAATCACTTGATTCTCGGGCACATTCCAATCCCAAATACCATCTCCCGTCCCTTCAAGCGCAAACTTCCAGCGCTGTTCGCTGGTCATTAACTCCTGACTATTTTTTTCAAGTTCACGCTGAGTACGATGCCGCATCACCGCAAAATAGACCACGCCCGCCGCCAGAATACTCAAAAACAAACCAAACATCCCTATCCGGTTGGCATCGCTGTAATCAATCGTGGCATCAAATGCCGGTGTAGATCGCACACGCATCTGCCAAGGCTGTCCATTCACACTGAATGTACGCGTCATTGCAAACATGGCACGCGTTTCATGCACATTGTCCTGCGTTGCGACTGAATGATAGAGCGGAATATGTGGCTGACCACGTGTAATATCAAACACATCAATATGCAGTTGCCGCTGCTCTACCGCGTGCAATGCGCCACTTAGAAAAACCTGCACATCAAAACGTAAAAACACCCATCCATTTAAATGATGCTGCCTTGTGAACTGATCAGCCTTGAGCAACTCCCCCCAATACACGGGGGCCTGCAACATAAACTGTGGGCGCTGCAGCCCATCACCCTCAATAGCCAACTGCGTAGACATCACCAGCCGGCCGGGCTCGCTCGACGCGCGCAAATCTGCACGTAACTGCGGGTTGGCAAAGGTATTCTGCAACAACCGCTCCTGATTGGCATCTGTTCTTGGCTCAACATAGAGCACGGGTGCCAATTCGTCATCCCCTGCGACAGGTTGCACCTTTTTTAACAATTGCGGGATAGGAATATCGAGATCACGATAGGTTTGCGGCTGCCGCAAGTGAATGTATTTGATAAAACCGATAGCGCGCAAACCATGATCTTGCGGGCTCTCGGTGTAATCATCCACAAACAGCTTAAACTCTTCTGCCGAAACATGATTAGAAGAAACGTACAACTGCTCCACACTCTTGAGTGTTTGCCGATAGGTATCCATCTGGCGCTGAATGCTGTCATCAGCAGACTGTACCGCCTGCCGAAACTTGTAAGATTGCAAGGCTTCAGCATGCTGCCGCTCATTCATCCATAACATGAATGTGGTTTGCAACGCACTGAGCAACAACAGCCCAACAATCCACCTCGACAGCATCAACTGACGCAATGAGGCTATATTTAAACGAAACATTCCACATCCTTTTCGATAAGGTGCGATGATAATAATTATGCCCCCACACCCTTATCTTGTACATGACTAATATTTGTTGAAACGACCCGCAAACAGGCAGTCATCAAGATTCATTTGGTTCTATGTGTTTACTAACGGTAAAATACTGCTTTTATTCAATTGATGCTGCAAAAAAATGCAGCAGCACAGACTGTTAAGGTAATCCACTATGAAATGCGGTATTGTCGGCCTGCCCAATGTAGGCAAATCCACCCTGTTTAACGCCATTACCAAAGCGGGGATTGCTGCAGAAAACTACCCCTTCTGTACCATCGAACCCAATGTCGGCATCGTCGAAGTCCCTGACACCCGCATGCAACCACTGATCGATATCGTCAAGCCACAAAAAGTGCAGCCTGCGATTGTTGAATTTGTAGACATCGCAGGCCTGGTGGCAGGCGCCTCCAAAGGCGAAGGCCTGGGTAACAAGTTTTTGGCTAATATCCGCGAAACTGACGCCATTGCCCACGTGGTGCGTTGTTTTGAAGATGGCAACGTGATTCACGTCGCAGGCAAAGTAGACCCGTTGGCCGACATTGAAGTGATTAACACCGAGCTGGCACTGGCCGACATGGAAACCGTTGAAAAAACCATGCAGCGCGAAGGCAAAAAAGCCAAGAGTGGCGATAAAGATGCCATCGCCCTGATGAAGGTGCTGGATAAAGTACTGCCATGCCTCAACGAAGCCAAAGCCGTGCGCACACTCAATTTGGATAGCGACGAGCTCAACCTGCTCAAACCGCTATGCCTGATTACCGTCAAACCGGTGATGTACATTACCAACGTGACCGAAAATGGCTTTGAAAACAACCCGCACCTGGACAAAGTACTGGCCCTGGCCAAAACAGAAAAAGCACCCGTCGTCACCATTTGCGCCAAAATTGAAGGTGAAATCTCCGAGCTGGATGAAGAAGACAAACTCGCATTTTTACAAGAACTCGGCCAGGATGAACCCGGCCTCAACCGCGTGATTCGCGCTGCGTATGATTTACTGGGCCTGCAAACCTACTTCACCGCAGGCGTACAAGAAGTACGCGCCTGGACCGTGAAAAAAGGCGCCACTGCACCGCAAGCGGCCGGCGTCATCCACACCGACTTTGAACGTGGCTTTATCCGTGCAGAAGTGATTGCTTACGATGAATATGTCAAAAACAAAGGCGAAAAAGGCGCACAAGAAGCGGGCAAAATGCGCCTCGAAGGCAAAGAATACATTGTGCAGGATGGCGATGTGATGCACTTCCGCTTTAACGTGTAAGCCCTGCACCCCACAACCACTTAAATTATGCGCAGCAATTCATGCTTTTTACTTTGACAAAACAACACTAAATCAATAGAATTGCGCCTTCAGTTTTAATGGTGATGTAGCTCAGCTGGTTAGAGCACAGGATTCATAATCCTGGGGTCGAGGGTTCAAGTCCCTCTTTCACCACCAACAAAATCAAGGACTTACAGAACAAATCACCGTTTTGTAAGTCCTTTTTCTTTGGTAAATAGTTCGTAGGCACTCTATAGGCACACAGAAAATAGAAAATGTGTAGATTTCATCATATTTTTGGATAAAAAATTTTCTCTCAAAACGGCTTATTTTCAGCATAAAAACCCCTATATTTTTAGTGCCCAAGGACTACCGTCCTATGCTTAAAATATTTAGCGATTTAATATTAATAATCTTTGAGTACATCTGAGGTTTAACTCGGCACATAAAGTAAGAGCAAAATTTACTTATGGTCTAACATCAAGTCCTAGGAACTAGCTTGAAAATACTCCTCCTCTAAAAACAAAAAACCAGCATTTAGCTGGTTTCTTATTTTGAACTGATAATAATTTTAAAATTACTGAATACCAAGCTTAGCTTTTATTTTTGGTGCATAAAATAATGCCCATTCACTTTGATTAAAATCATTCCCATGCTGAGTTTCATTATTTAATACTTTTACATCATTAGCTAAACCTTCAGCAACAACATCTTCTTTAGTTCTTCCAGCAGAGGTGGCCCCGTTTAGTTGGACAGAATCTTTGAAGTTTTAAGTGAAATATCTTGCGATTCTGTTTAAGCTGCCTTGGGTGTTGCGGGCAGGTGTTTAAAGTAAAACTCATCCGG
>NZ_JAVCAP010000034.1 GCF_030769565.1 Methylophilus aquaticus
CCGGATGAGTTTTACTTTAAACACCTGCCCGCAACACCCAAGGCAGCTTAAACAGAATCGCAAGATATTTCACTTAAAACTTCAAAGATTCTGTCCAACTAAACGGGGCCACCTCTACCTAAGTGTTAGAACCATCCAGCGTATTGAGGGTGGTGAACCCGCTAGCACAGAAACTAAACGTGCACTTGCATCCGCGTTCGGTTGCGAAGATATAGATCAGTTTGATAAACCAACGAAAATTCCAACTCCAGAGGAAATAGAGAGTGTTCAAAAAGAGATTGACTCTAAATATCTGAGCGTAAAAGTTGAAATAGTCACCTCTGGTAGATATCTCGCATCTTTAGCAGCTCAAATGAATGCAAATTTATTCACTTGCGAAGCATATGTCGAAGGGCAAGCTGAGACCCATCTTGCTGAATTGATGGATTACTTGAAAGAGTATGGTGAGTGTCATGACCTATACAGTGAAGTTGATAAATTAACTGTGTACGAAGAGATTCAGTATTTTATTGATAATCTAATGCACGAGAAGATTTCATTATGTTGCGCATTAAGACATGGAGTTTTTAGTTCCAAAGATGTTAAAAGTATTCCCATATCTGTTTTATACATGACAGCTTTTAACCAAGGCAGTGAGCCGAAGTGTTTTTATGTTGAAAAGCAATTGAGGTTCGGGCTGATTTGAATGGGCGCTGTCTTAAGATCAATACCAGAATTATCAAGCATAAAAAATAAAGCCCCAGATTTTCTGGGGCTTCAAAGTTACGTATTAATTAACGCAAAATATATCAATCAATCGTTATGCAAAATTAGCTGCTGCAAATTCCCAGTTCACCAAGTGGTTGAGGAAAGTCTCTACAAACTTAGGACGCGCATTGCGGTGATCAATGTAGTAAGCATGCTCCCAAACGTCGATGGTCAGCAAAGCCTTGTCGCCAGTGGTCAATGGAGTGCCTGCTGCGCCCATGTTGACGATATCCACTGAGCCATCTGCTTTTTTCACCAACCAAGTCCAGCCGGAGCCGAAGTTGCCCACAGCAGAGGCCTGGAAGGCTTTTTTGAAGTCTTCATAAGAGCCCCATTTGGCGTTGATGGAAGCAGCCAGCGCGCCGGTTGGCTCACCGCCACCGTTTGGTGACAGGCAGTTCCAGAAAAAGGTGTGGTTCCAGATTTGGGCTGAGTTGTTGTAAACACCGCCGGAAGATTTTTTCACGATGTCTTCCAGGCTGGCATTTTCGAACTCGGTGCCTTTGATCAGGTTGTTCAGGTTGGTGACGTAGGCTTGATGGTGCTTGCCATAGTGGTATTCGAAGGTCTCTTCAGACATATGCGGTGCCAGCGCATTTTTGGCAAAAGGCAAGGGTGGTAGTGTGTGTTCCATGGATTTTTCCTTTATTGCTTGGTTGTTATCATGCGATTGCTAAAAGCATGCAAGACGTGACGCGGTAGTCACAATTATCTGGCAAATTGTTTACCAATTTACTAGGGTTATTTTGCCATAATTTATACGACTTAAAAACCGTCCTTTTGGTTTAGATTATTTTGCATCAATCTTTTGATCTGGCCCGATTGATCCGGTATCTTGGGCTTTAGCACAGAAGTGGAGCAGTGGATTGATGAATGGTGTAATAGAAAAGGGGGCGATGGAACGATATGTTGCTTTAAATCAATTGCTTAGTATTGTTTTTTAGTTATACTTTCCAGGGTTAATTGCGAGTCAATCATTTCACGATTAATTTATAGTGATCAGATGCCATTAAAGTCAGGATGGGCAGTGCAGTTTGTTCCATCTTGTACTAAAAAATACTTGGGTGGGTAAGCGCTATGAGTGACGGGCCGCAAGTGACATTCAATGAAGATGAGAGACTCAATCTGCTGAGAGAGCTCTGCCTGCTAGATACCCCGGCAGACAGCATTCTCGATTCCATCACGAAAGTATGTGCCACCGTATTCAATGTTCCCATTGCGCTGATTTCATTGATCGATGATCATCGGCAGTGGTTTAAATCCAAGTATGGGCTCGCCGTCAATGAAACCCCGCGTGACCAGGCTTTTTGTGCCTATGCCATTCATGGGCAGGCACCGATGGTGGTATTGAACGCAATTGAAGATCCCCGCTTTGTGAACAATCCTCTGGTCAAGTCGGCGCCCAATATCCGGTTTTATGTGGGCGTTCCGATTGTGATTGAGGAGGATAAGTGTATTGGAACGCTTTGCATTATTGACAGTATTCCTCGCCAGGCATTTAGCCCGGAAGAAACGCAACTCCTGGTCGAGCTTTGCTCAATGGTCAGAGAGCGTATCAAGTTACTCTCTACCGTGGGCTATTTTGATGCATTGACACAGTTGCCCAATCGCACGCGCTTTATCGATGATGTTGAGGCTTTATTACATCGTCCGATGGGTGCTGAACCACTGATGAGCATTGCGGTTGATGTGTGCGGTGAAGAGTATTTCAGGGGCGTGACCAAGGCCTTGGGCTGGGAATATGCCGAGACCATGCTGATTGCCGCCAAGGAAAAGCTCAAAAAAACATTAAGCCCTTACACGCTTTATCGAATTTCGACCACGTTGTTTGCGGTCAATGTTGAGGCGAGCAAGGCTGCAGTGGTTGTGCAAGAGGTGATCAAGACCTTTGCGCATCCTGTAGAGCATCAAAGCATTCCTTATCGTTTTGATATGACCATTTCTTCGGTATTGCCAGAGCAATGCCAGGATCCTAAAGATGTTGTCAGGGCGCTTGTCACGACTGTTGATCTGGCGCGTCATCACAATCTTGAATTTTTACCTTATGAAAAATCGCTTGAAGATGCTCCCCGGCATGCCTTTAATATCCTGATGGCGATTCCCAATGCGCTGACTTCCTGCAATGAGCTGAGTTTGCACTATCAACCCAAGGTGGACCTCATCAGCGGTGCCTTGGTTGGGGTGGAGGCATTACTACGATGGCAGCATCCTCTGATGGGGTGTATTGCACCTAATCTGTTTATTCCGCTGGCTGAAAAAACGGCATTAATGCGGCGCATCACATCCTGGGTATTGGACCAAGGTCTCAAACAGGCGGCGGAATGGCAGGCGCAAGGGCATACGTTCTCAATGGCACTCAATGTGTCAGCTGTGGACCTTGATTCAGACCAGTTTCTGGCCAGAATACAAGGCTTGATCGAGGCATACCATTTAAATCCAAGCGGTATTGAGATTGAGTTTACCGAAAGTGCGCTCATTGCTAACCCGATGGCGACATTACAACGCTTACAGGTGCTGCGCCATATGGGCATCAGCCTGTCTATCGATGATTTTGGAACGGGTTATAACAATCTCTACTTTTTTAAAATGCTTCCGGCAACAGCATTAAAGATTGACCAATCTTTCATCCGTGATCTGCAGTTTGATCCAAGAAACATCATTATCGTTAAGTCACTGATTGCAATGGCCAGGGAGTTTGGATTCAGGGTCATCGCTGAAGGGATTGAATCTGAGGCGGTTTACAAAACGCTTAGAGATCTGGGATGTGATGACGGGCAGGGATACTGGATTGCCAGGCCTATGCCGCGCCTCCAGTTTGAAAAGTGGTTACAGGGGAGAAAGGCTTAAGTTTGCTGCCAATTGCTTATCTCGCGAGATCACGCATCATGTTTTGCATGCGCTATTTTTTGCGCGCTCTAGGATGCGCGGCATCATAGATTTTGCTGAGGTGCTGGTAGTCGAGATGGGTATAGACCTGTGTGGTGCTGATGTTGGCATGCCCCAGCATTTCTTGCACGGCACGCAGGTCGCCGCTGCTTTGCAGCACATGGCTGGCAAAGCTGTGGCGTAGCATGTGCGGGTGGACTTTGTTATGCAGGCCTTGTTTGAGTGCCCAGCCATTGAGGCGCATTTGCACGGTGCGGCCATGGATGCGGCGCCCAAGCTGGCTGATAAACACGGCGACTTCTTCCGGCTTGCGGGTGAGCCATTGCGGGCGTACGGTCAGCCAGTCGCGTAGCGCGCTCATTGCTTTGCTGCCTAGAGGCACCATGCGGGTTTTATTGCCTTTACCAATCACGGTGACCATGCCTTCCTGCAAATCCAGCCGGTCCAGATTAAGGCCCACCAGCTCACTCAGGCGCAGGCCAGAAGAGTAAAACAATTCAAGCATGGCTTTGTCACGCAGGATAATCGGCGTGTGACCTTCAAGCTCTACCAGCTTGCTGGTTTGTTCTATCGACAAGGCATGCGGCAGCGCTTTGGGCGATTTGGGCGCACGTAAGCCGATGACCGGATTCGCCGGAAACTGATGGTGCAAGACCAGATAGTGAAAAAATCCGCGCCAGCTGGAGAGGATGCGGGCAATGCTGCGACCACTGAGGCCTTGCCCGTGCAAGGCGCCAATACTGCGGCGCAGTTGCAGCGCTGTCAGGCTTTTGAGGTCTTGCCCATGCTGTTGCAGCAGCAGGGCAATATCACGCTGGTAGTTGTTGCGGGTATGCTCGCTCAGGCCGCGCTCGAAGTGCAAAAAGTCCAGATATTGGTTGAGCAGATCGAGCATGGCAGCTTAGGGTGTTTGGCTGGAGAGAGTTACGCTGACAATTGACGCCGCAGATAAATACCTCTTGGCGGAAACCTCAGCGGGGGCTTTCATATGATGTGTTTGGCCAGCGACGCGCTGACCAGTTCTCCGATACGGTTGAGGAACAGGGTGCCCATGCCGGCATAAAAGCGGCTGCGTTGCTGACTGGGGATCGCCAGCAAGCCGAAGGTCACTTCTTGATAGCGCATCGGAATCACAGCCAGTGAGGCGGGAGATTCGCTAAACCAGCCAGCGATGTCCATGGTGGGCAATGTGCCACAATACGGTTGGCTCAAGTCTTTTGCCCAGTTTTTGAGCGAGTCCTCGGCCTGAATAAACACATTGTCAGCAGGATGACTCTCGTTTACCCACAGTTTTAATTGGGTATGCGGGAGTTGAAACTGCTCAGCCAGAAATTCGACCAGATGCTGTTGCAGCGCCGGGATGCTTTTGGCAAACAGCAAACCCAGGGACAGTTCATGCACTTTAGCTGCCGTTGCCTCATTTTCTTCGGCGGTTAAAATCAGTTCGGTAAATTTGGATTCCATCACGCGGATTTTGTCGCGTTGGGCGATTTGCTGGCGTTCAGCCAGTGAAATAGTGCCTTTGCCATGTGGGCTGGGCAAAAAAATCTCGGTCAGTAAGTGCGCATTGCGCTCAAAAAAGTCGGGGTGCGACTTCAAATAATGCTTGATGTCGCTTTCGTTAATGCTGTTTTCCATGTGTTTTGTTTCGGGGTTAGAGTTGAATTTCGCCTTCAAAGACGATGTCTGCCGGGCCGGTCATCATCACCGGTGCTTGGTCGCCCTGCCAGGTAATGGTCAGTATGCCGCCGCGGGTATGTACTTTCACCGGGGTCTGCAATACCCCCAGTTGCATGCCACTGACGGCAGCCGCGCACGCGCCAGTGCCGCACGCCAGAGTTTCGCCGCTGCCACGTTCATATACGCGCAGGTTGATTTCGTGCGTGTTGAGGATTTGCATAAAGCCTGCATTCACCCGCTGCGGAAAGCGCGGGTGCGATTCTATTTGTGGCCCAAGCCCACCGACATCTGCGGTATGCACATTGTCTACCAGCATCACCGCATGCGGATTGCCCATGGACACCGCGCTGACCGTCACGGTTTCTTTCTGCAAAGGCAGTGCATACGCGGTGGATTGCTCGGCTGCTTCAAAAGGGATTTGGGCCGGTACAAAACGCGGCGCGCCCATGTTGACTGTCACCTGTCCGTCGTCTTGCAGACTTAAGCTAATCACGCCGCTGGCGGTTTCCACCTTGATTTCGCGTTTGTTGGTCAGGCCTTTTTCGACCACAAAACGCACAAAGCAGCGCGCGCCATTGCCACATTGCTCGACCTCGCCGCCATCGGCATTGAAAATGCGGTAGCGGAAGTCGACGTTCGGGGTGTCAGTGTTTTCTACCATCAATAACTGGTCACAGCCGACGCCAAAATAGCGATTGGCAATGTGTTGAATCTGCGCTTGGGTCAGGTGAACGGGCGCACGCGTGGCATCAATGACCACAAAATCATTGCCTGCGCCTTGCATTTTGGTAAATCGGAGTTTCATAGCTCAAGATGATACTCTATCGTGTCGTTGAATGGCAGAGGAAGAAGCGCGCTGATTCGATAAACTGAACAATCTCGGGTAGAATGCTGTCTTCATCTTTCCGGTGCTGGCTTCAGCCTTTAGTCAGTGCTTTTGATTAACTTTATACATTTCCAAGGCGTCAATAATGAGTGAATATCTTTTTACTTCGGAATCCGTCTCCGAAGGCCATCCCGACAAACTGGCTGATCAGGTTTCTGACAGCATTCTGGATGCGATTTTAGCGCAGGATCCCACCGCACGCGTGGCCGCTGAAACATTGGCAAATACCGGTTTGATCGTATTGGCCGGTGAAATAACTACCACGGCCAATGTAGATTACATCAAGGTGGCGCGTGATGCAGTCAAGCGTATCGGCTATGACAATACCGACTATGGCATTGATTACAAAGGCTGCGCAGTACTGGTGGCTTACGACAAACAGTCTCCAGACATTGCCCAGGGCGTAGATAACGCCAATGATGATCCGCTGGATCAGGGCGCCGGGGACCAGGGCCTGATGTTCGGTTATGCCGTGAATGAAACACCGCAATTGATGCCCTTGCCAATCTGGCTGAGCCACCGCGTGATGGAGCGTCAGTCACAGTTGCGTAAAGATGGCCGTTTGCCATGGTTGCGTCCGGATGCCAAATCACAAGTGACCATCCGTTATGTCGATGGCAAACCACACAGCATTGATACCGTGCTGGTTTCAACCCAGCATGCACCTGAGATGATGCTGGAAGCCATCCGTGAAGCAGTGATTGAAGAAATCATCAAACCGACACTGCCTGCCGAGCTGATCAAGGGTGAAATCAAATACCTGGTCAACCCGACGGGCCGTTTTGTGATTGGTGGCCCGCAAGGCGATTGTGGTCTGACTGGCCGCAAAATTATTGTGGATACTTACGGCGGCGCTGCACCCCACGGTGGTGGTGCTTTCTCCGGCAAGGATCCTTCTAAAGTAGACCGTTCTGCAGCCTATGCTGGCCGCTACGTAGCCAAAAACATTGTTGCTGCTGGTCTGGCTGACAAATGCCTGGTACAGGTGAGTTATGCGATTGGGGTGGCACAACCGACTTCGATCATGGTCGAAACCTATGGCACCGGCAAAATTTCTGACGAAAAATTGACACAGCTGGTGCGCGAGCATTTTGATTTGCGTCCCAAAGGCATCGTCAAAATGCTGGATTTATTGCGCCCGATTTACGCTAAAACCGCTGCCTATGGCCACTTTGGCCGTGACGAGCCTGAGTTTAGCTGGGAGGCCACTGATAAAGCAGCGGCATTAAAGGCTGCAGCAGGGTTGTAGGCTGTTGTCATCAATTTTAAAAAATATGTAAAAGGGGGCAATTGCCCCCTTTTTTTTGCATGAATGATTGTCGCAGTGTGATAACTTGGTGAGTGTTGTGAGGGGGGTACGGCCATGTTAAAAACAATACCGGTTAAAGATGTGCGGATGGGGATGTATATTCACGAACTAAAAGGGCAGTGGATAGACCATCCTTTTTGGAAATCGAAATTTGTCTTGGAGGATCCTTCCGACCTAGACAAGCTCCGAAGTAGTGTCATCAAAGAGGTGGTAATAGATACCTCGCAAAGCCTGGACACTCTATTTGAGATAGACGGACCCGCCCCGACAGATAAAGAGGTGGCCATGCTGGAGCTGGTGCACCCTGAGGGTGAGCCATCGGCAACACCTGCTAAACCGCGCGCAAGAGCATTGTCAGTCAGTCTTGATGCAGAGCGGGATCAGGCCAAAAAAATCATGCAATCTTCCCGCGAAGCGGTGACGTCTATGTTTAAAGACATCCGCCTGGGAAAAGCCGTTGAAGTTGAGCAAGTCATGCCGCTGGTGGACGAGATTTCAGACTCGGTCGCACGTAACGCACATGCGCTGATCAGTCTTGTCCGCTTGAAAACAACCGATGACTATACCTATATGCATTCGGTTGCCGTCTGTGCCTTAATGACTGCACTTGCCTTGGAACTCAAACTGTCGCCTGAGGAAGTCAGGCAGGCAGGTCTGGCTGGATTAATGCATGACATGGGTAAAGCATTTATTCCGCTTGAAATCCTCAACAAGCCTGGCGCGCTTTCCGACGTTGAGTTTGAGGTGATTCGTCAGCACCCGCAACTGGGACATGACATGCTAATCAAGTCCAATATTCAAGATCCGGTGACACTGGATGTCTGTTTGCATCATCACGAAAAAGTGGATGGCTCTGGCTATCCGAATCGCTTGAATGGCGAGCACATCAGCGTATTTGCAAAAATGGGTGCGATTTGTGATGTGTATGATGCCGTCACCTCAACCCGCGCCTATAAGCCAGCATGGGAACCCGGTCTGGCACTCAAACGGATGGCGGGTTGGGCGGGGCATTTTGACCCGGTCATTTTTAAAGCATTCGTCAAGAGTCTGGGCATTTATCCAATAGGGACGGTTGTGATTCTGAAATCAGGCAGGCTGGCTGTCGTCGTGCGTCAGTCGCCTTCCAGTCTGTTAAAACCTGTGGTCAAGGCGTTCTTTTCCACCAAATCCAAAATACATATTCCAGTCGTAGATCTTGATCTGTCCAAAGGCATGGATGAGATTGCTGGGCATGAAACAGCCGCGACCTGGGGTGTCCAGAATATTGACCATTTATGGATGAATAGCTAACCATACCACCTGATGCTGAAGGTGGTATGGCCACCCCTGGAACGCTGCGTGCAGCAGGGGTTATTTTTCCGCTGTTTTCTTGCTGCGTTTGGCTGTCGTCGTTGTTTTCGCAGCCGCTTTTTTAGGTGCGGCTTTCTTGGCTTTGCCTTTAGCGCTTCCGCTTTCTTTGGCTGCTTTTTCAGCCAACAACTCCAGCGCCTGTTCCACGGTCAGCTCTTCAGGTGTGACACTCTTCGGCAGCGTGGCACGAATGCCTGCATGCTGCACATAAGGCCCAAAACGACCAGAAAACACTTCAATGCGCCCCTCGCCTGACGGGTGTGCACCGAGGTCTGCCAACGGTGCCGGGCCTCCGGCCGCAGCCAGCAGCGCAACGGCGCCAGTCAGATCAATACTGAATACGCTTTCGGTTTTAGGAATAGACTTGAACTTGCCGTCGTGGTTTACATAGGGCCCAAAGCGGCCAATATTGGCGACAATCTTCTTGCCGGTTTCCGGGTGTTGACCCAAATCACGCGGCAAGCTCAGCAGCATGTGCGCTGTATCGATATTCACCTGGCTCAGCGGGATTTCTTTGGGGATGCTGACACGCTTGGGCTTTTTCTTTTCGCCCTCGACCGGAAGACCCACTTGCAAATACGGACCATAAGGACCATTCATCAGCAAAATGTCTTTTTGTGCTTCTGCATCCTGGCCAATCACGACCGGCTCGCTGGCGATATTGGCTTCCCCGTCAAGATTGCGCTTGTAGTCGCACTTGGGGGTATCGTTATAGCCAGTACAGCCGATAAAGCTGCCATAACGGCTCAGCTGTTTTTGTAATTGCTTGCCACATTTCGGACATTGCTCGTCGATCAGTTCGTTACCTGGTCGATCCACATCGGCCTTGACCAGAATCTGCTGGTTGAAGCCTTGCCAGAATTTTTCCATGACTGGCACCCAGTCCAGATTGCCTTCGGCAATTTCATCCAGCTCGTTTTCCAGCTTGGCCGTAAAGTCATAATCCACATACTGCGTAAAATGCTCGGTGAGAAACTTGTTGACCACACGGCCCACGTCCGTCGGCGTAAAGCGCTTTTTATCCAGCAGCACATATTCGCGGTCTTGCAGCGTTGAAATAATGCTGGCATAGGTGGAAGGGCGGCCAATGCCATGTTCTTCGAGTGCTTTTACCAGGCTCGCTTCAGAGTAGCGTGGTGGTGGTTCGGTAAAATGTTGTTCGCCGTAGATTTTTTCCACGGACAATACTTCGCCGGTTTCCAGGTGCGGCAATTTGGCTTCTGCATCTTCATCGTCACCAGCATCGTCCCGACCTTCCATATACACGGCCATAAAGCCAGGAAAGATCAGGGTCTGACCACTGGCGCGGAACAGGTTGGCTTCTGTACCCACCGCCAGATCCACACTCACGGCATCAAATTTCGCTTGTGTCATCTGGCAGGCCAGGGTGCGCTTCCAGATCATTTCATACAGTTTGAATTGTTCGTCATTCAAATACTGGCGGACGCTGGCTGGTGACCGGGTAATGTCGGTCGGGCGGATGGCCTCATGCGCTTCTTGCGCGTTTTTGGCCTTGGTTTTGTACATGATGGGCGCTTTGGGCAGGTAGTCTGCATCAAAATGCTTTTTCACATAGTCGCGAATCTGCATCACGGCTTCGGCGGCCAGGCTGAATGAGTCGGTACGCATATAGGTGATCAAGCCGACGGTGCCACTGCCTACATCAATACCTTCATACAGTTGCTGCGCCACCCGCATGGCACGGCTGGTGGTAAAGCCGAGTTTACGCACCGCTTCCTGTTGCAGGGTGGAGGTGGTGAATGGCGCCGCCGGGCTGCGGCTGCGTTGTTTTTTCTCAACACGGGTGACCGTGGTTTTACCCGCCGAGGCGAGCAGCAGCTTGCCTACAATCTCGGCCTGCTGATCGTGATTGGTGACGGTAAACTGCTCAACCTTGGCGCCATTGAGTTGTATCAGCTTGGCACCAAAGCCATGCGAGTGCTTGAGCGCCCCCATATGGATGCTCCAGTATTCCTGACTGGTAAAGGCTTCAATTTCCAGCTCGCGTTCGACAATCAGGCGCAAGGCAGGGCTTTGTACCCGGCCAGCCGACAGTCCGCGGCGGATTTTTTTCCATAACAAGGGCGAGAGATTAAAGCCCACCAGATAATCCAGCGCACGTCGTGCCTGCTGGGCATTGACCAGATCCATCGAAATATCACGCGGATGGTCGATGGCGTATTTGACTGCTGTTTGCGTAATCTCGTTGAATTCAACGCGCTTGAGCAATTTATTTTTAATCAGTTTTTTTTCAGTCAGAATTTCGGCAATGTGCCAGGAAATCGCTTCCCCTTCTCGGTCCGGGTCGGTCGCCAGATAAATGCTGTCAGCATTTTTGACGGCCTTGGCAATCGCATCCACGTGCTTGCTGTTGCGATCAATGATGTCGTACTTCATGGCAAATTGCCGGGTCGGATCGACCGCGCCGTTTTTCGGAATCAAATCACGCACATGGCCGTAAGAGGCCAATACTTCAAAGTCACTCCCCAAATATTTTTTGAGGGTCTTGGCTTTGGAAGGGGATTCAACAATCAGCAGTTTGGACATTGCGTGGTCTGTATGTAAGGTTGGCTAGATAATAGCAAGCGTTTCAGCGACTAGACAACAACTCATATCAGAAAGTGCAGATTTAAATGCCAGTCGGGGCGTAAACGTTGTTTATTCTTCAATGCTGATGGTCACCGGAAAAGGCTTGCGTGCAAATTCAATCCGTTTTTCGTCTTGCGTGGTGATGGTCAATGCCATGTCGTTTGTCGAAAACTTCTCGTGATCAAACATGGGGTCTTCATCTTCTTCCTTCGCCTGACTCAGATGCTTGAAGTCATACAGGTCAAAGTCAGCCAGGTGTGAAGGCTCGACATTGCCAATGGCGCGGAAAATATTATTGATGCGACCGGGCTGCTCGCGCTCCCAGGTGTTTAGCATGTCCTTGATTTTTTGCCGTTGCAGGTTTTCCTGGCTGCCGCATAAATCACACGGAATAATCGGGAACTGCATACCACGCGCATAAGCTGCAATGTCTTTTTCAGCACAATAGGCCAGCGGGCGGATCACCATGAATTCGCCGCGGTTGGTCGCAAGCTTGGGGGGCATCGCCTTCATCTTGGCGCCGTAGAACATATTGAGGAACAAGGTCTGCACAATATCATCGCGGTGGTGACCCAGTGCAATTTTAGTCGCGCCCAGTTGCTGTGCCGTGGTGTAAATAATGCCGCGACGCAAGCGTGAACACAGGCTGCAGGTGGTTTTTCCCTCAGGAATTTTCTCTTTTACAATCGAATACGTATCCGCTTCGACAATGCGGTACTCCACACCCAACTTTTCAAAGTAGGCTGGTAAAATATCTGCCGGAAAACCAGGCTGCTTCTGGTCCAGATTCATCGCAATCAACTTGAAGTTGATGGGTGCGCGTTCCTGCAAGGCCAGCAAAATCATCAGCATGGCATGGCTGTCTTTGCCGCCGCTCATGCATACCAGCACGGTGTCACCCTCTTCAATCATGTTGTAATCGCCAATGGCTTTGCCCGTGGCGCTAATCAACTGGTTGCGCAATTTTAAAAAGTTTTGGCTAACGTCGTCTGGGTAATGTTTGATCTTCATAGGCGCGCATTATAGCGGAAAGAGCGCTGTTGTCACGCTAAGTGTTTGATTATGCTAATTGAATTGCAATCATGCCGCCTCAACGTCTGCGTCACACCGTGTATCCGCAGCAATCCATCTTTTAAACAGACGGCTGGCCACTGCATTCCAGCCTTGGGGTAGCCAGCGTAAAAACTGAGCCGGACGGGTGACCATGCCACAAAAATAGCGCAGCTCAGTATCGCTCCAGATTAATGCACGGCAGGGCATTTGGTGAGGCCAGAGCAGTGCAAGGCTCACCGGACAGGGTTCTGCAGCACAGCATACGCCGCAGCCATTGCATACCTCTCCAGTGGGCGGCTTGGCTGGCGCCTGTGCGTGGATAGTGATGGTTTGCCAGCCTTCTTTCATGGGCTAGAGACTTAAATGGCGTCCACCATCGACCGCCAGCACATGGCCAGTGACAAACGGCGCGTCATAGACTAAAAACTTCACTGCTTTGGCAATGTCATCCGGTTCGCCGCTGCGTTTGAGCAGGGTTTGTGCAATCACTTGTTGTCGATAAACAGCATCAAACTCGAGGTTTTCATCAGGCCATAACACTGGCCCCGGTGCAACGGCATTCACCCGTACGTGCGGGCTGAGTTCCTGCGCGAGTGATTTTGTCAGTGTGGCCAGCCCCGCTTTGGCAATGCTGTAAACAATGTAATGCTTTTTCGGGCGCTCGATATGCATGTCGGTGATGTTGACGATGCAGCCCTGAGTGTCGATTAATGCGGGGGCCGCTGCCTGACTTAAAAAGAGCGGTGCTTTGAGGTTGCTGCCCATGAGATCCTGCCATTGTTGCTCGTCAATATGACCGAGCTCTGTCGAGTAATAAGCTGAGGCATTGTTGATCAATGCATCCAGTCTGCCAAAGCGTTGTAAGGTTGCTTCAACCAGTTTTGGCAGTTCCGCAGTGTGCAGCAGGTCGGCTTGTACCGGTGCCGCACTGTCAGCGCGCAGTGCATTCAGCTCTGCGACCAATGCGAGGGCCTCGGCCTTGCTAGTGTGATAGTGAATCATCACTTGCGCATGCTGGCGATGCAGCGCGCGCGTGATGGCAGCACCAACACGTTTGGCACCGCCGGTGATCAGGATGACTTTGCTGGATGGAGTGGAATGCACGGTGTACTCTTTTCTTGACTGCTCACATTATAATGGTTGAATGACTGATCAACGGATTTCTTCACCATTGCCGCTGCCGAATGCTGCGGCACAGGCCCACAGCCATGGATTGCTCGAAAAAATACAGCAGGCAATACACGCGCAGGGTGGCTGGATTTCATTTTCGGCTTACATGCAGATGGCCTTATATTTTCCGCACCTTGGGTATTACAGCGGTGGCGCCAATAAGTTCGGCCTAGGCGGCGATTTTGTCACTGCCCCGGAAATTTCACCGCTGTTTGCACAGGCGCTCGCTCATCAGGTGCTGCCAGTATTGGCTGAAACGCAGGGGGATGTGCTGGAGCTCGGGGCCGGGACCGGCAAGCTGGCTTTGGGCTTGCTCACGCGCTTGTACGAAATCGGGCATTTACCCGCGCATTACCGCATTCTGGAGGTGAGCGCCAACTTGCGCGCCCGCCAGCAAGAAACCTTGCAATCCAAACTGCCTGCAGAAGTGTTTGCGCGCATCGAATGGCTGGATACGCTGCCAGAATCATTTCAAGGTGTGGTAATCGGCAACGAAGTGCTGGACGCGATTCCGCTGCATGTCCTGCAATGGCAAAATGGTACATGGCTCGAGCGCGGGATTGCCGATGAAGATGGCCTGGTTTGGCAATCCCGTCCGCTGAGCGATCCAGCGATAGCCGCACATATCGAGGTCAGCGCCTTGCCCGAGGGCTACATCACCGAAGTCAATCCTGCCGCTCAAGGATTGATTGCCAGTCTCGCAGTCATGCTGCAACGAGGCCTGATTCTGCTGCCGGATTACGGCTTTAGTTTCCGTGAGTATTACCACCCGCAACGCACGCAAGGCACACTGATGTGCCATTACCAGCATTACGCCCACGACAACCCGTTACTCTATCCCGGCCTGCAAGACATCACCGCGCATGTAGATTTTACTGCCATGGCTGAAGTGGCCGTCGCCCATGGGCTGGATTGTGCGGGTTATGCTAGTCAGGCGCAGTTTTTAATCAACTGCGGTATCCTGCAATTGTTGCAACAGATTAATCCTGAAGACAGTGCACGCTATCTGCCGCAGGTGGCCGCAGTGCAAAAATTGCTGTCTCCGGCCGAGATGGGGGAGTTGTTTAAAGTGCTGGCATTGAGCAAAGGCGTGCAGTTGCCGTTGCTGGGGTTTGTGCAGGGCGATAAGCGGCATCAGCTTTAAGTTGGTCGTTGGGTGGGTATATATCCCACGTGGTTGTTTTTGGGGGGATGCGGAAGAATCAGATTCTTGGCTATTTTTGTAGATCGTTACTTAAATTAGCTTGGTGTAATTAGCTTGGTGCGCTTTGGTGTTTTAGTGTACTTAAGGAAATTTCCCTTTTCGCCCCTAGGCGAGCCACTTGTTCTTTGCTTGCACACAGAACAAGTTACCAAAAGAAAGTGCACTCCAGCTTCCTCTTTTATCCCGCGATGGGCTGCGGTGTGTGCAGCCCGCTAGGATGTCAACTAACGTAGTGTTGCGGTGTTAGGCTAACTCGCGTAGCGATGTTAAGGGTAGTGGTGTAGCCAATTTCGCGAGCGCTTATGCCCAAGTCCGGCAAAGCAACGGACGGAAGTCCTGATCCGAGCAAGGCAGAGAAAAGGCGGATGCTGGGGTGTCTTGTTCTTTGCATTCTTTCTTATGGACAAGCTGTATAGACCGGAGACATAGGTGACACATGTACGAAGACATGGTTGACACATTACTGTGATTTTCATGTTTGTGCAAAGCGGATAGTTTCGCAATGATGGTGCGCATAAAAGACATCATAAACGCCATCCTCGTCATGACGCGGTCGAATCGCCACTTCATGCCTGTGTAAGGCACTGGATACCTTGAATCTCTTTCCGTTGTATCTCAACTCACCATTCCATTTCACTGTGACCACCTCATCATCGGGCCCATATTCAATCTCAGGTAGCCTGGACGGAAACGCTCTCGGGCTGGGGCGATAACGACTGATGGGGGTATCCAGTGCAATCGCCTCATGGGGGCCCTCGTGGTTATATACGCCACGCCAATCATCAAATGCGGTTTGAACCTGATTGAGTGAGTTAAAGCTGCGGCCATTGAGTACTTCTGCTTTGAGGGTGCGATGGAAGCGTTCATCTTTGCCATTGGTCTGTGGGTGATAGGGGCGGCTATGGCTAATGCGTATGCCTAAGCGGACCAGCCATAGCTCAAGGCTAGTCACTTGCCCCGGCTGGTTAGGGCAGCCCCAGGGCGCACCATTATCAAAGTTCATGCGAACCGGCAAGCCATACCGCCTGAATGCGGTCTCCAAACAATCCCTGACGGTCTCAGCCCTGGCATTGTCACAAGCATGCAGAACCAGGTTAAACCGGGAGTGGTCATCAATCACCGTCAGTGGCATGCAACGTCCTGAGAGCGTTTCAAAGTGACCTTTGAAGTCGGCCTGCCATAATGCATTGGGCAGCTCATGCTCAAATCGCTGCCAAGCTTGCCGGTATTCCACGCCCACCTCAATCAGGCCGTGCCGATGCAAGACCTTACTCACAGTGCTTGGTGCCACAGCGCCTAAGCCTAAGTCATCTAACCGGCGGCTGATCTTGCGGCCACCCCACGCTGGATGCCGCTGCCTCAGCTGAACAATCTCTGACTGCAGCGCCTCTGATGTGAGTGTAGGGCTGTGTAGCGGCCTTCGACTTTGGTCAATTAAACCCGCCAGCCCATGTGTATGAAATCTACGCAACCATTTATAGGCCGTTTGCGGGCTGATACCAAATCGCCTGCATAGCTCACGTCGATTTGCTCCTTCTTGTGTGGCGAGGTGTATGAATTCTTCACGCAGACTCATGATGTCTTTTGTCTCCCAAGGCATAGTGTTCTCCGCATTTAATGCAATGCGAAAGTGTCAACTATGTCCTCGTACACCTGTCAACCATGTCCCCGGTCTATACAGGACAAGCATAAGAAAGAAGGGGCGCCGAAAGGCGAAAAGCAACGCCTCAAACAACCCCAAGAGTCTGATTGCTCAATCATCTTAAATAACAGTCCAATTTTGACCAGTTTTAATTAAAGACTATTGATGACACTCTTTTTGGGCTGATGTACGCACGTATCAATCAAAACCATCCCGCTCTAGTATAATGCGCCCCATGAATGAAATAGACCAAAATCTCCCAGCCGATGAAGCCCCATACCAGCGCCGTATCCGCAGTTTTGTACTGCGGCAGGGACGCCTGACCAAAGGTCAGGAGCGCGCCTTGCAGACTGGTTGGCCGCAATTCGGGATTGAATATGCCGCGCAACCGCTGGATTTGAATCGGGCATTTGGTCGCACAGAGGGTAAGAAAATTCTTGAAATCGGCTTTGGTATGGGCGATGCCACGGCCAAAATTGCACAGACCTTGCCTGCGTGTGACTTTCTGGCCGTGGAAGTGCATACGCCGGGTGTAGGCAGTTTGCTCAAGCTGATGCAGGAAGAGGATGTTCAGAATATCCGGATTATCCAGCACGATGCTGTCGAGGTGTTGCAGGATATGCTGGCGGATGCGTCACTGGATGGCGTGCATATTTTCTTTCCTGATCCCTGGCATAAAAAGCGGCACCACAAACGCCGGTTAATTCAGGCGGAATTTGTAAAGCTGTTGTGCGCTAAACTGAAAGCAGGCGCTTACATCCATGTGGCCACAGACTGGCAGGAATATGCCGAGTGGGTGTTGGAAGTATTGCGTGCAGAGCCGGAGCTGGAAAATACGGCGGCTGACTATGCCGAGAAGCCTGCATACCGACCGCTCACCAAGTTTGAAAATCGCGGCTTGAAGTTAGGCCACGGTGTATGGGACCTGGTGTTTCGGCGGGTCTAGGGGATTATTTGGGTGCGGACGTTGTTTGGCAGCTTATTCTGCCTGTGGCTGCTCGGTGGGCGTTTCTTCTGGTTCAGTGAACAGCCATTGCGCCAGTACTTTTTCAGCTTCTTCCACGCCTTGTTTTTTCAGGCTTGAAAACAATTGCACGGAAATATGCTTGCCCCACTGTGTTTGCAGTTCTTTGCGCACTTTATTGAGGGTAATGGTAGACTCGCTGCGAGACAGTTTATCGCTTTTGGTCAGTAACACATGTACGGGATTGCCGCTGGGCGTAAACCAATCCAGCATTTGGCGGTCTAGAGGGGTGAGCGGGTGGCGGCTGTCCATCACCAGCACTAGGCCAGCGAGGCTGGTGCGTTCACTCAGGTAGCGGGAGAGTACGTTTTGCCAGTGCGCACGCAGGGCTTCCGGCACTTTGGCATAGCCGTAGCCGGGTAAGTCTACCAGGTGTTTGTCATCGCCCAGCGTGAAAAAATTGATGAGCTGGGTACGGCCTGGCTGTTTGCTGACAAAAGCGAGCCGGTTATGGTTTGCCAGTGTATTGAGTGCGCTGGATTTGCCCGCATTCGAGCGTCCGGCAAATGCAACTTCTACCCCGCTTGCAGGGGGTAAATCGCGTAAATGATGTGCCGATACGTGAAAACGGGCATTCTGAAAAATGGGCATGATGGCTTGAACGTACAAAAGATGATTGACTATCAGCCTTGCATGCTATCACGAACAGGGTTTGTTTGATAAAATGTCGATGAACAAAAACGTTAGGACTATTGAGATATGTTGAAAAGCTTGAAAGCAGGATTGTTTCTGGGGTTGGCCCTGAGTTTGCAACCCGTATGGGCGGAAGAGGCTACGCCAGCGGAGGCTGTGCCCGCCGTCAATGGTCCGGAAAAAATTGTACAGAATGTCTGTGCGGCCTGTCACGGTGCGGATGGTAACAGCGTAATTACGACAAACCCCAAGCTGGCTGGCCAGCACCCGGAATACCTGGTGAAGCAGTTAACCAACTTTAAAGAAGGCACTCGAGCCAATGCTGTGATGTCTGGCATGGCGGCTGCCCTGAGTGCAGAAGATATGGAAGGGCTGGCCAAGTACTTCTCCAGCCAAAGTATCAAGCTGGCTAAAGCCAAGAGCAACGGTAAAGGATCGCTGGGTGAAAAAATTTACCGCGGTGGCATCGCGGCAACTCAGGTGCCTGCCTGTGCAGCCTGTCATGGTGCAACAGGTGCAGGATTGCCTAAACAGTTTCCACGTCTGGCTGGACAACACAGCGATTACACTGTGCAACAGTTGCGCACATTCCGAACAGGTGAGCGCGCCAATGCACCAATGATGATGACCATTGCTGCCAAAATGAGTGACGCCGAAATGCAGGCGGTTGCTGATTATATTCAAGGGCTGCGTTAATTCTGCACGTGATGGCAAAGGTGGCTGCGGCCACCTTTTTTGCTATGGGTGTCCCTTGTGAGTGCAACCTTTTGCGCACATGTGTCGTCCATATTCCGCAAGTTGCGTTATTGCATCGTCGATTGACTGTTTGCTGATCACTGTCCATTTTAAGAGAGTATTTTGAAATCCCCTGCTTCATTACAACAGCGTGTTTACGAATTGCTCAGCTCCATGCGTTTTGCGGTGAGCTTGCTGACCTTACTAGGTATCGCTTCGATTATTGGTACTGTGCTCAAGCAAAACGAGCCTTATCAAAACTATATCATTAAGTTTGGGCAGTTCTGGTTTGAGTTGTTTGAGTTGCTCGGCTTGCTGGATGTGTACCATGCGGCATGGTTTTTGATGATTCTGCTGTTTCTGGTGATTTCAACTTCTCTGTGCGTGCTGCGCAATACGCCAGTCATGATTAAAGAGTGGAAAGCCTACAAAGAGCATGCTACCGAGAAATCATTACGCCTGTTTAGTCACTATCGCAGTTTCAATACCCCCCAACCGTTGGCGCAGGTTGAGGCCCACCTGACCGAATACCTCACTGGCCAAGGCTATACTTACAAGCGCAAGCCATTGGAAAGTGGCGATGTGTTGGTGGCCGCCAAGTCAGGAACCCATCAGCGCCTGGGGTATATTTTTACGCACGCCGCCATTGTCGTAATCTGTTTTGGTGGTTTGCTGGATGGTAATCTGCCGTTCAAGGTACAGGAGCTGCTGGGTTTGAAGAAGGTGGAAACGCTGGATATTCCGGCCAGTAAAGTGCCGGAAGTCAGCCGTCTGGGTGTGAATAACCTGTCCTTTAGGGCGAATATGACTTTGCCTGAAGGTGAGCGCGATAACATTGCGTTTGTGCGCGTGCGGGATGGCTATCTGGTGCAGGATTTGCCGTTTACTGTCACCCTCAAGGACTTTCGCATTGAGCATTATCCCACGGGCATGCCCAAATCGTTTGAGAGTGACATTGTCATCACTGATTCGGATCTGGCAAAACCGATTGAAACTACCATACGTGTCAACCACCCTTTCATTTACAAGGGTATTGCGATTTATCAGTCAGACTTTCAGGATGGTGGCTCCAAGTTGCGTTTCCGATTATGGAACCTTGCAGCCAATAACCTGAATAGCAACGATATTGACGGGGTTGTACTGCGCAAGGGTTTCCTGGGCGAGGGCGATGCCAAGCTAACTGTTGAATTTAACGAGTTCCGCCAGTTTAATATCCTTAATCTGTCATCGGACGGAAAAGGCAAGCCACGCAATGTCGGGCCCAATACCACTTACAAGTTGCGAAATGCCAGCGGTCAGGCGCGGGAGTATGTCAATTACATGCAGCCTTTGCAGTTGGATGGTCGCAGCTACTTTGTCTCAGGCATGCGCGAAACAGTGCAGGAAGAATTCAAGTATTTGCGTATTCCTGCGGATGATGCGCTGGAAATTACTGGCTTCATGGCCTTGCGTCAGGCCATGCGCGATGAGCAGATGATGCAGCAGGTTGCCAGTCGGTTGGCGCAACAGGCGCCAGGCGATAAGCCCGCCCTTAAGGCGCAGTTTGAACAAAGCCTGCTGCAACTATTGCGCACGTTTAAAAAAGGTGGCTACAGCGCCTTGTCGCAGGTGATAGAAACGGCTGTGCCGAAAAACCAGCGCGAACAAGCTGCACAAATGTACCTCAAACTGCTCAACGCGGCAGCGCTGGAAGCCTATAATCTGAGCCGGGAGGCGCGGCATTTAGGTAAAGCCGATGACGGTCAGGTGACGGCTGTTTTTATTCAGGATAGCCTGAATGCCATGAACGATTTGTTTTTTTATGGCACGCCTTACTACTTTGAGTTGACCAATTACGAGCTTAAACAGGCCAGTGGTTTCCAGCTCACCCGTTCGCCAGGTCAGAATTGGGTCTACCTGGGATCGGTGATGCTGGTTGTAGGTATTTTTGCCATGTTTTATATCAGGGAACGCAGGCTGTGGTTGTTGATCAAACCACAACAGCAGGAAGTGGTGCTGGCAATGTCCTCCAATCGTAAAAATATGGACCTGGACGCAGATTTTGAAAGTAAGCGGCAACACATAGCCGTGCTATTGCAATAATACCGAGTAGTCTACGCGTTGAGAGCGAGGGAAATGATGAATACTTCTATGATGGCACCTACACCGTTTTGGCAGACCTTGACCAAATTTGACTGGGTGTATGCACTACTGTTGCTGGCGGGAGGGGTATTTTCCTATCACCAGTATGCGGGCTATATGGATGTGTATGAAGTGAGCTTCCTGTTTGGCGCGGTTGCCTTGTTCAGTTATCTGGGCTGGCGATGGAATGCCATTGCCAGGCTGGTGCTTGGAGTGGCTGTACTGAGCTTGCTCGGGGTGGTGAGCTATCACGGTGATCTTGCAAGCAGTAGCCAGCAATTCCTGCTTAAATTTTTACTGGCCAGCCAGTCGGCCATTATGTGGATGAATGTGCTGTTTGTGCTGGCGATGCTGACTTATTGGCTGGCGCTGTTTCAACGCTCCGAGTTTACTGCCAAAGTGGCTTCTGCACTGACCTGGGCGGCCACCCTGTTTGGTTTTGTCGGGTTAATGGTACGCTGGTACGAATCCTATCTGATTGCCCCGGATATCGGCCATATTCCTATCAGTAATCTGTATGAAGTGTTTATTTTGTTCTGCCTGATTACTTCGCTGCTTTATTTGCACTATGAGCAAACGTTTAAAACCCGCCAGTTGGGTGGCTTTGTGCTGATCGTGATCAACGCAGCAGTCGGCTTTATTTTGTGGTACACCTTTGATCGTCATGCGAATGAAATTCAGCCTCTGGTGCCTGCCTTGCAAAGCTACTGGATGAAGATTCATGTACCCGCCAATTTTATCGGCTACGGTGCTTTTTCATTGGCGGCCATGGTGGCCGGTGCTTATTTGCTGGTGCAGCGCGGCATATTGAGCAGCCGTTTACCAGCGATGCATGTGCTGGATGATTTAATGTACAAGGCGATCGCAGTCGGATTTGCCTTTTTTACCATCGCAACTATTCTGGGCGCCATGTGGGCAGCCGAAGCCTGGGGGGGGTACTGGTCCTGGGATCCTAAAGAAACCTGGGCTTTGATCGTCTGGTTGAATTATGCGGCATGGCTGCATTTGCGCCTCATGAAAGGGTTGCGCGGCGCCATGCTTGCCTGGTGGGCACTGGTTGGTTTGCTGGTCACCACCTTTGCATTTCTCGGCGTCAATATGTTCCTGAGTGGGTTGCACTCTTACGGGACTTTGTAAACTTGATGGATATAGATTTTTAACCGTGACCATGTATTGATCAACCTGACAAGTTTTTTGATACTCCAATCTCACTGGGGAGAAGCACATGCTTCTCCCTTTGTTTTTCATCTTTCTGCTCCCGTATATATTATTAATTTATATTTGTATTTATTAATTAATGTTAATATTTTGTTGTTGGGCACAGATTATGAGCACAACGTAAACAAGTGATGCAGTGTTTTTTCAATGAATGAACAACGAGGAGGATTGAAATGAACAAGCAACAGGGGTTTAGTTTGATTGAACTGGCGATTGTACTGGTCATCGCCGGATTATTACTGGCGGGTGTGATGCGTGGGCAGGAATTGATTGCCAACGCCAAAGTGAAGGGATTGGCGGCAGATTTTAGAAATATCCCGACTTATCTGTATGGCTATCAGGATCGGTTCAGGGTGTTGCCGGGGGATGATCATGCTGCTCTAGCGCATGTTGGCGGGGTAAATGCAGCAAGCACGAGTCAAGAGCAGGATGGTTTGATTCAAGGCGCTTGGAGTTCGACAAATGCTAATGATGAGTCTTATGTTATCTGGCAACATCTACGTTTGGCGGGTTTTTCAACGGGAAGCACAGATATAACAAATGCTCAGCAATATGTGCCAAGGAATAGTGAAGGTGGACAGATTGGATTGACAAGTGTTTCGGCACTAGATACGGCAGTGGTAACTGCTGGTACTTTTAACAATGTTCATGCCATGTGCTCGGACGGTATTTCGGGACGTTATGCACTTCAGCTTGATACGATGCTGGACGATGGTGTCGGTAATACGGGAGCGATGCGATTATTGACAAAAGGTACGGTGAGTGGAGGTATTGCCAGTCCGCAGGCAGCAAGTTCATATTTAGTATGCATGAGTTTTTAGTGTAAAATACAACAGAGAAAAGACGCAAAAAGCCTGCTATTTCAGGCTTTTTGTTTTATGTGCCCGGCGCATGACATTCCCGGGTCCAATCTGTTTTAGAATGGTAGCCGTTTTACGACCCTTACCCATATATGGCAAACGCAATAGTAGAAATCAAAGATCTATCCTTTGGATATAAAGGCAGATTGCTGCACCAAGGCATCAACATGACTTTTCCAAGAGGTAAGGTCGTGGCGATTATGGGGGGCAGTGGCAGTGGAAAGACAACTTTACTGCGACTGATCGGTGGCCAGTTAAAGCCGAGCAAGGGCAGTGTGCTGGTGGACGGTGAAGTGGTGCATACACAGAACCGTGATGGCATCTATCGCTTGCGTCGGAAAATGGGCATGCTGTTTCAGCAAGGGGCGCTATTTACCGATTTATCTGTATATGAAAATGTCGCCTTCCCGATGCGCGAGCACACCGATTTGACCGAAAGCATGATTCGCGATCTGGTGTTGATGAAACTCAATGCAGTCGGGCTGCGCGGCGCACATGCCTTAATGCCTACCGAATTGTCAGGCGGCATGGCCCGCCGTGTGTCGCTTGCGCGTGCCATTGCGCTCGACCCCAGCATCATTATGTACGACGAACCCTTTGCCGGACTTGACCCTATTTCAATGGCGGTGATTTGCGATTTGATTCGCAGTTTGAATGATGCCTTGGGTGCAACATCTATCATTGTGACGCATGACGTAGAAGAAACATTCCAGTTTGCCGACTACATCTATTTTGTGGCAAATGGTGTGGTTGCTGCCGAAGGTACGCCAGATGATTTGCGCCAGTCATCGTTGCCGTTCGTTCACCAGTTTGTCTATGGAGAAAAAGATGGCCCCGTCCCGTTCCATTATGCTGCGCCGGATTATCAGCATAGCCTGTTACGAGGAGCCCGTTGATGCATAAAATTAAACGTATGTTGTCACGTCTGGGTGCTGGATTTGTCAACAAGGTCTGGCGATTGGGTGCCGGTGCACGCCTGTTCTGGCTCACCCTGATCTCGTCAGGCGAGAGCTTTAGGCGCTTTAGGTTGACGGTGCGTGAAGTGTACTTCACTGGCGTCATGTCACTCATCATTATTCTGGTATCTGCATTTTTTGTTGGAATGGTACTGGCCTTGCAAGGCTATCAAACGTTGCAGAAATATGGCTCCTCAGAAGCGATTGGCGTACTGGTTGCATTGGCGCTGGTGCGCGAGTTGGGGCCAGTAGTCACTGCATTGCTGTTTGCCGGCCGTGCGGGAACGGCAATCACCGCCGAAATCGGGCTGATGAAAGCAACAGAGCAGCTATCAGCCATGGAGATGATGGCAGTCAGCCCCATCGCCCGCGTGATTGCACCACGGTTTTGGGCAGGGGTGATCGCGATGCCAATATTGGCAACCCTGTTCTCAATGGTGGGTATACTGGGTGGATATCTTGTCGCTGTACCCTTGATTGGCGTAGACGCCGGAGCTTTTTGGTCGCAAATGCAAGCGAATGTGGACTGGCGCCATGACATTCTTAACGGTGTATTCAAGAGCGTAGTGTTCGGTGTGGCATGTACGATGATTGCCTTGTTTGAAGGCTATGATGCGCCGCCCACTGCTGAAGGCGTCAGTCGTGCAACGACCAGAACCGTCGTGACTTCCTCATTGGCGGTGTTGGGTCTCGATTTTATATTAACTTCGTTCATGATTAGTGTGTGATACGTCAATAGTCGCTGAATGACGTCAGCGCAAAAAAGTAAAGGCTGGGAGAAGCAATGGATAGAACAACAATTGATTTATGGGTTGGTATTTTTGTGGCCTTGGGTCTGGCGGCGCTGCTGGGCTTGGCGATGAAAGTCGGAAACTTGACCACCAGTAGCATTGGTGAAACCTATTATGTGACGGCGAATTTTGAAAATATTGGCGGTTTGAAACCGCGTGCACCGGTCAAAAGTGCAGGGGTGGTGGTGGGGCGTGTTGGCGAAATTAGCTTTGACCCGAAAACTTATGAAGCGGTTGTGAGTCTGAATATAGACAAGCGTTACGGTTTCCCCCAAGACACCTTTGCTAATATTTATACTGCTGGTTTGTTGGGAGAGCAGTATATTGGTTTGGAAGCCGGTGGCGACGAGCAGCCACTTAAAAATGGGGACAAGATTACACAAACTCAGGATGCTGTGGTACTTGAAAAGCTGATTAGTCAGTTTTTGTATAGCAAGGCAACGGAGAGTGATGACCAGCCTGAGAAAAAATCAGCATCAACCGAAACAGATGCTGATTCGTTAGATGCCAGTCCTTTGGACAAGATTAGTCATAAGTAAGAGTTTGAAACCGAATAAATTAAAGGGAAAGTGATGAGAAATTGGTGGTTAGCGAGTGCTATGTGGTTGTTCAGCGGATTAGCGATGGCGGGTATGGCGCCTGATCAGTTGGTAAAGAAAACCGCGGATGACGTGATTGAAGTGATTAAGTCAGACAAAGATATTCAGGCGGGTAACCAGCAAAAGATTTTCACACTTGCAGAAGAAAAGATTCTGCCTAACTTTGATTTTGAAAAAGTGTCACGTATGGTGTTAGGTAAAAACTGGACCAAAGCGACCCCTGAACAAAAGTCAGCATTTCAGGCCGAGTTTAAAACACTGCTGTTGCGCACCTATGCAACTGCATTGTCCAAATACAAAAATCAGACAATTGAATATAAGCCGTTTCGAATGGAAAGCGATGCTGATAGTGCAACAGTTAAAACTGCTATTCAGCAATCTGGGGGTGATCCTATCTCAGTGGATTACACCTTGAGTAAGAAAGCAGATGACTGGAAAGTGTATGATATTGTGATCGAGGGCGTCAGTCTGGTGACTAACTATCGCAGTCAGTTTGCGCAGGAAATTCGTCAGAATGGCCTGGACAGTCTGAACAAAAAGCTTGCGGAAAAAAACAAGGCAGCCACTGGCAAGTAGTATTTGTCTGCTATCGCTTATATACAAGGAACTGATGTGGCCAAGGTTACGCAACAAGATGGAACATTGCACTTTAGTGGAAATTTGCTGATAGGAAATATCAGTGAGACGCTGGCACATATGCGTGCGTTTACGGTGAGTGTTCCATTGACGCTCGATTTTTCGCATGTGCAGTCGGTAGACACCGCCGCAATCAGCTTGGTACTTGAAATTCAGCGAGAGATACATCATCAGCATCCTGACGCACCTATCGTTAAAATCGTTGGGGTGCCGGATAATCTGCATAGTTTGATGAAGTTATACGGCGTAGACAGCTTCCTGTTGAATTAAACAGGCAATCTAGTGTGGCAACCCCAGCTCTCAACGGAGGTGGGGTTTCGTTTTTTCAAGCATAGTGAAAGGTTCCCAGTGGTAGCAGCCGTCGATATACAAGGCATTACCAAAAAATTTGGTCAGTTTGAAGCGCTGAGAGGGGTAGATTTGCAGATTGCGCAAGGCGAGTTTTTTGCGCTACTGGGCCCCAACGGTGCAGGAAAATCAACACTGATTAACCTGATTGCCGGGTTGCTTCGGCCAAGCTCGGGCAGTATTCGTATCATGGGCCATGATGTGCAGTCCGACTATCAACAGGCGCGGATGGCACTAGGCGTTGTCCCGCAGGAGCTGGTGTTTGATCCCTTTTTTAATGTGCGCGAAATGTTGCGCTTTCAGGCTGGTTATTTTGGTCGTGGTCCTGAAAATGATGCATGGGTGGATGAGGTCATTGAAGGGCTTGGATTAACTGACAAAGCGCATAGCAATATGCGTAAACTGTCTGGCGGCATGAAGCGGCGGGCGTTGATTGCGCAGGCGTTGGCACACAAGCCGGACGTGATTGTGCTTGATGAGCCAACGGCTGGCGTGGATGTCGAGTTGCGGCAGATGTTGTGGCGCTTTATTCAGAAACTGAACCAGCAGGGGCATACAATTATTCTCACCACACATTATCTCGAAGAGGCGGAGACTTTATGTGAACGCGTTGCGATGATGAAAAGCGGAAAAATTGTGGCACTGGACACCACGCGCGCGCTGCTGAAAAACCACGCGGGTAAGCAGCTTACTTTGCGTTTATCAGGCGCTTTGCCAATTGACTTGCAGGCCTGGGTGAAACAGCAACAAGGTGATGAAGTGGTGCTGAATGTCACAGATTTATGGCAAGTGGAAACTGTATTGGCCCGTTTACGTGCGGCGCAGGTCTCTGTGCTGGATATGCAGTTGCAAGAGATGGATCTGGAAGATGTATTCATGAATCTGGTTGGCAGTCACGGAGGGTCAGTGCGATGATGAAAGTGCTGATGCAGTGGTTGAATCCGTTTTACTGGCTGGATGACATTGTCCCGGCACGTTGGCGCGGGATGTACACCCTGTTTAAAAAAGAACTGATGCGCTTCTGGCGGGTGGCGTTTCAGACAATTGCGTCGCCTATTCTGACTGCACTCCTGTATTTACTGATTTTTTCACACGTGCTGGAAGCGCATGTCAAAGTGTATGATCAGGTTAGTTACACAGCTTTTCTGGTGCCAGGATTGATGATGATGTCGCTTTTGCAAAATGCGTTCGCCAACAGTTCATCCAGTCTGATCCAGTCTAAAGTTATGGGGAATATCGTATTTTTATTGCTGACACCGCTGAACACACTGGAGTTTTTCTGTGCATTTCTGGCTGCTTCCATGATCCGAGGATTAATGGTGGGTTTAAGTATTTATCTGGTGGCCTTGTGCTTTGTGGATGTGCCTACCGTGCACCCCTGGTGGATTATTACTTTTGCCGTGCTTGGTAGCGCTTTACTCGGCACCTTTGGCATCATTGCCGGCATCTGGGCAGACAAGTTTGACCAGATGGCAGCTTTTCAGAATTTTGTGATTATGCCGCTGACCTTTTTGTCCGGTGTGTTTTATTCCATCCATTCATTGCCTCCCTTCTGGCAGGCTGTCTCGCAGCTCAATCCTTTTTTCTACATGATAGACGGGTTTAGATACGGATTCTTTGGGCAAGGCGATGTGTCGCCCTGGCTGAGTCTGTCGGTGGTCGCGACCTTTATGCTTGCATTGGCGTGGGGTTGCCTAAAGATGATAAAATCCGGTTATAAATTACGTGGTTAGGGCTATGTGCGCTTTCAGTACATGGCATACGATCAATTCAAAGAAGGTAGCAATAGAGTGTTAACAGCCGCACAAGTTGAAGCGTATATCCAAAGTGGTCTGGAATGCGACTATATCAAGGTCAATGGAGATGATGGTACACATTTTGATGCTGTCATTGTAAGCCCTGCTTTTGATGGCAAGCGCATGGTGCAACAGCACCAACTGGTCTATGCCGCACTTGGCGACCGGATGCATGCGGAGATACATGCCCTCTCTATGCAAACATACACCCCGGCGCAATGGCAGCAATTGCAGTCTTGACAGGCAGTTTTTAGGATTCTTCTGGAGTAAATATGGACGTACAAGCAAAAATTAAAGAAACAGTGAGCGCAAACAGAGTGGTGTTGTTTATGAAAGGCAGCCCCAAGTTTCCGCAGTGTAAGTTTTCTAATGTGGCGACACAAATACTGGATGCCTGTGGTGCCAAATTTGTAGCGATTGATGTGTTGCAAGACATGGACATCCGCGAGGGCATTAAGCAATACGCCAATTGGCCGACTATCCCGCAGTTATACGTGGACGGGGAGTTTATTGGCGGCGCTGATATTATGCGTAGCATGTATCAAAGCGGGGAGCTTCAAACCCTGTTGGCGAAAGCGTAATTTTGGATAAACTGATTATTGAAGGCGGCGTTTCATTACACGGCGAAGTGCTTGTCTCGGGTGCCAAAAATGCGGCTTTGCCGATTTTATGTGCAGGTTTGCTGGCAGAAACGCCATTGAAGCTGACCCGTGTACCTGAGTTGCGCGATGTTGCTTCTACACTCAAGCTGCTCGACACCATGGGCGTCAAGGTTAACAAGCAAGGGGATATGGTCACGCTGGATGCCAGCGATGTGGCTTCATTTGAAGCGACGTATGAAATGGTGAAAACCATGCGTGCATCTATTTTGGTGCTTGGTCCTTTGCTTGCGCGCTTTGGGACTGCACGCGTTTCATTGCCCGGTGGTTGTGCGATTGGCTCGCGCCCGGTAGATTTGCATATTAAAGGTTTGCAAGCGATGGGTGCAGCCATGCACATTACGCATGGTTATATCCAGGCCAGTACCTTGCATTTGCCCAATCGTCGATTGCAAGGCGCTAAGTATTATATGGATATCGTGACCGTTACCGGCACCGAAAACCTGATGATGGCTGCTGCGCTGGCGCAAGGCATCACGGTGTTGGAAAATGCAGCAAAAGAACCCGAAGTGGTTGATTTGGCCGAATGTCTGAATAAGATGGGCGCGAAAATCAAAGGGGCTGGTACTGACACTATCACCATTGAAGGCGTGGAGCGGCTGACGGGTGCGGAGCATCCTATTGTATGTGACCGAATCGAAGCGGGTACCTATATGGTTGCCGTCGCTATGACTGGTGGCGAAGTGACCCTTAAAAATGCCCGCCCTGATTTGCTGGAGGCTGTGATTGAAAAGCTGCGCGAAGCAGGGGCACAGATCAGTACAACGGCACACAGTATCACCGTGAAAAGCTCGGGGAAACTGAAAGCGGTCAATGTACGTACCGCGCCACATCCTGCATTTCCTACGGATATGCAGGCACAGTTTATGGCGATGAATACCATGGCAGAGGGTGTATCGACAGTGGTTGAAACCATCTTCGAAAACCGGTTCATGCATGTGCAGGAGCTCCAGCGCATGGGCGCCAATATCGAAGTGCAAGGCAATACGGCGCTGGTCAAAGGCGTTGCCGCACTTGAAGGCGCCAATGTGATGGCCACCGACTTGCGTGCATCGGCAGGGTTGGTGTTGGCGGGTCTGGTCGCAGAAGGTGAGACGGTGATCGACCGCATCTACCATCTTGATCGTGGCTATGAACGACTCGAAGAAAAACTTAATCAATTAGGCGCAAAAGTGCGCAGAGCACACTGAAATCATGATCACAATCGCATTGAGCAAGGGGCGGATTTTTGACGAAACTACGCCGTTGTTAAGCGCTGCCGGTATCCATGCGCTGGAAGACCCAGAAGCATCGCGTAAGCTGATTTTACCGACCAACCGTGAGGATGTACGTCTTATTATTGTGCGCGCTACCGATGTGCCGACATATGTTCAATATGGCGCAGCAGATCTCGGCATTGCCGGTAAGGATGTGCTGGATGAGCATGGCGGTGAAGGCTTGTATCAGCCGCTGGATTTAAACATTGCACGCTGTAAGATGATGGTGGCAGTCCGTGAGGATTTTGACTATGAAGCCAGTATCCGTCAGGGTGCGCGCCTCAAGGTGGTGACCAAGTATGTCAAAACAGCGCGTGAACACTTTGCTGCCAAAGGCATGCACGTGGATTTAATTAAGTTGTATGGTTCGATGGAGCTTGGGCCATTGGTCGGTCTGGCCGATGCCATTGTTGATTTGGTCAGCACCGGTGGAACTTTACGCGCCAACAAGCTCAAAGCAGTAGAAGAGATTGGTGCCATCAGTTCGCGACTGGTGGTCAATCAAGCTTCTTATAAAGTGAATCGTCCCTTGTTGCAGCCGATTATTGACAGTTTTGCGGGTGCGATTCGTCACGACTAATCCACCGTAATGATTAATGGGTGTTTTGTTCACCCGGACTGATAAGTGCATGAATATAAAACGTTTAAATACCCAATCTAAAGACTTCAATCAGCAGTTAAAAGCACTGTTGGCTTTTGAGACTGCGCAGGATGACAATATTGATCTGGTGGTTGCCAATATCCTTAAAGATGTCAAAACCCGTGGTGATGCTGCCGTGCTGGAATATACCAATCGCTTCGATAAAACCAACGCTAGCCGGTTGCCTGACCTGGAAATTCCTCAGGCGGATTTAATAGCTGCGCTCGAAGGCTTGCCCGTGGCGCAGCGCGAGGCTTTGCAAGCTGCAGCAGCCCGTGTGCGTAGCTATCATGAAAAACAGATCATGCAGTCCTGGCAATATACCGAACCAGATGGCACGCTGTTAGGGCAGCAGGTGACTTCGCTGGACAGGGTCGGCTTGTATGTGCCGGGCGGCAAAGCAGCGTATCCATCTTCAGTGCTCATGAATGCAATTCCCGCTAAAGTGGCCGGTGTGCAGGAGCTGATCATGGTAGTACCGACGCCCAATGGTGAGAAAAATGCATTGGTGCTGGCTGCTGCCGCTGTTTGTGGCGTGGATCGTGTATTTTGTATCGGTGGTGCGCAAGCGGTGGGTGCGTTGGCTTATGGTACCGAGACCGTGCCACAAGTGGATAAGATCGTTGGCCCGGGCAACGCCTACGTCGCAGCCGCCAAGCGTCGTGTGTTTGGCGTGGTAGGTATCGATATGGTGGCAGGCCCTTCTGAAATTCTGGTGATTAGCGACGGCAAAAGCAATCCTGACTGGACGGCGATGGACTTGTTCAGTCAGGCCGAGCATGATGAGTTGGCACAAGCGATTCTACTTTCACCAAGTGCTGAATTTCTGGATCAGGTTGAAGCCAGTATTGCACGACAAGTGGTGGAAATGCCGCGCCAGGAAATTATCCGCACTTCACTGCAAAATCGGGGTGCATTGATTCAGGTGAAAGATCTGGAGGAGGCTGCAGCAATTTGCAACTACATTGCGCCCGAGCATTTGGAGCTCTCCATGGATGATGCCCTGGCTTTTAGCAAGAAAGTCAAACATGCTGGCGCCATATTCATGGGTCGTGATACCTGTGAAGCGTTGGGAGATTATTGTGCGGGCCCCAACCACGTCCTACCGACTTCACGTACGGCACGCTTCAGTTCGCCGCTGGGTGTGTATGACTTCCAGAAGCGCTCCAGTTTGATTATGGTGTCGTCAGCCGGGGCACAAACGCTGGGAAAAATTGCGGCGACACTTGCTTATGGTGAAGGCTTGCAGGCACATGCGCGCAGTGCCGAATATCGCTTGAAATAAAGGTTTGATCATGAGTCAATTCTGGAGCCAGGTGGTTCACACGCTGACACCCTACGTACCGGGCGAGCAGCCTAAGTTGCAAAACTTGGTCAAGTTAAATACCAATGAAAATCCTTATGGGCCGAGCCCTAAAGTGATTGCTGCCCTGCAGCGTGAAGCGGCAGACACTCTGCGCCTGTACCCTGACCCCAATTCCAGTCACCTGAAAGCCGCGATTGCTGAATATCACGGCTTGCAGGCCAATCAGGTATTTGTTGGCAATGGTTCCGATGAGGTGCTTGCGCATGTATTTCAAGCCTTGCTCAAGCATGAGTTACCATTGCTTTACCCAGATATTACGTATAGTTTCTACCCGGTTTACTGCGGCTTGTACGGTATTCAGTATCAAACAGTGCCGCTCAATGCCAGCTTTGAAATCGCTAT
The DNA here is from genome assembly GCF_030769565.1 of Methylophilus aquaticus. Taxonomy (GTDB): domain Bacteria; phylum Pseudomonadota; class Gammaproteobacteria; order Burkholderiales; family Methylophilaceae; genus Methylophilus; species Methylophilus aquaticus. The sequence continues at coordinate 32,497 of NZ_JAVCAP010000034.1, forward strand.
CGATGATTACCTGCGACCCAATGGCGGCATTATTTTCCCTAATCCGAACGCACCCACCGGCATTCCGTTAGCGTTGTCTGAGATTGAGCGTTTGTTGCAAGCCAACACACAATCGGTGGTGGTGGTGGATGAGGCCTATGTCGACTTCGGGACTGAATCGGCGGTATCCTTGATTGCGCAGTACCCGCACTTGCTGGTTACGCATACTTACTCTAAATCTCGCTCATTGGCTGGTTTGCGTGTGGGGTATGCGGTAGGTAATGCTCTTCTGATTGAAGCCCTGATGCGTGTGAAGGATAGTTTCAACTCTTATCCTATCGACCGTTTTGCCGAAGCGGGCGCGATTGCGGCTTTAGAAGATGAAGCCTACTTTCAGCAAACCCGCCAGCAAGTCATCGCGACGCGATCAATACTGGTTGCAGAGTTGCAGGATATGGGGTTTGAAGTGCTGCCATCGGGCGCCAACTTTATTTTCGCTCGGCACCCGGCGCATGCCGGTGAGCAATTGGCCTCAGGATTGCGTGAACAGGCCATCATCGTCCGGCACTTTAAAAAGCCAGCGCGAATTGCTGACTTTTTGCGCATCACCGTAGGTGATGAAATGCAAAATCAGGCCTTAATCACAGCGATACGGAGCATTATCTAAGCCGGATGTTGCTAAAATCGGCCAATTGTCTTAATTAGACTGCTAATGACTCTCAATTTGACAGCTTAAGCTACAAAAAAATATGCATCAATGTTGTCATTTTGTTCGAAATGCGGTTATGATGCGACATATTGTACGTTTTGTGCAGTAATGGGTGCATTTGTATCATTGCTGCGTGAAAAGTTCATTTTTTTGGATTTAAAATAGAGCAAACTCGGAGGAAGAAAAATGGCACAAACCCAGATGGCATTGGATTCATTGGATTTTGACGCAACGATCGCATTGGCAGCCAAAGTGGCGCCACACGTAGATATCTTGGAAATTGGTACACCTTGTATCAAGCACAACGGTATTGAATTGCTGAAAGCATTGCGCGCAAAATTCCCTAATAACAAGATTTTGGTTGACCTGAAAACCATGGACGCTGGCTTCTACGAAGCTGAGCCGTTCTACAAAGCAGGTGCAGACATTTGTACAGTATTGGGTACTGCTGACATTGGTACAATCAAAGGTGTGATTGACGCAGCTAACAAATACGGTAAAGAAGCGCAAATCGACCTGATTAACGTAAACGATAAAAAAGCACGTACACTTGAAGTGGTTAAATTGGGCGCGCACATCATTGGTGTGCACACAGGTTTAGATCAGCAAGCTGCTGGTCAAACACCATTTGCAGACCTGGGTCTGGTATCCGGCTTGAAAACAGGTGCTAAAGTGTCCGTTGCTGGCGGCGTTAAAGCAGCGACCACCAAACAAGTAGTGGATGCAGGTGCTGACATTGTTGTGGCCGGTGCTGCTATTTACGGTGCTGCTGACCCTGCTGCTTCTGCTGCTGAAATTACTAAAATTGCACACGGTTCAGCTGCCGCATCTAAAGGTGGTAACAAATTATTGCCCTGGATTATTGCTGCTGTTGCTGCTGTTTTGGTGTTCTCACTGTTGGGTAAAAAGCCTGAAGAAGCTGCCGCGCCAGCCGCTGAAGCACCTGCTGCAACTGAAGTTGTACCAGCTGAAGATGCACCTGCTGCTGAAGCGCCAGCCGCGACTGAAGAAGCTGCACCAGCAGAACCAGCGGCTCAATAATCAGTATCAAATTTCAGCGTCAGCTGTGATTTGCAAAAGCAGCCCCGAGTGGGCTGCTTTTTTGTTTTTTACCGTTTGCTTTTGCTACTGTTGATGGCTTTAAGGTAGAATGCATCCATTATCGATAAATCTCGGCAATTCCTTTCTCGTTTATGTCACGTCAAGCAGAAGTCACGCGCAACACACTGGAAACACAAATCACCGTCAGGATTGATCTCGATGGTCAAGGCCATTCAGATCTAAACACTGGCATTGGGTTTCTGGACCATATGCTCGATCAGATTGCACGTCATGGTATGATGGATTTGACTGTGCATGCCAAAGGTGACTTGCATATCGATGGGCATCACACGGTTGAAGATATCGGCATTACCTTGGGCCAGGCATTTGCCAAAGCACTGGGTGATAAAAAGGGCTTAACGCGCTATGGGCATAGCTATGTGCCGCTTGATGAAGCGTTGAGTCGCGTGGTGCTGGATTTGTCCGGCCGCCCGGGACTGGCCTTTGATTGTCGGTTCACACGTGCCATGATCGGTGAGTTCGACGTCGATTTGACGTATGAATTCTTTCAGGGATTTGTGAATCATGCACTGGTGACCTTGCATATCGATAACCTTAAAGGGCATAACGCGCACCATCAGGCTGAAACCATATTCAAGGCGTTTGGTCGTGCGTTACGCATGGCGACCACGCTTGATCCCCGAATGGCAGGGATGATGCCTTCAACCAAGGGCTCTTTATAAGGGTTGATGGACTGCGCATGAGTCGTCTCCAAGTGGCCGTCATTGATTACGGCATGGGTAATTTAAGGTCGGTTGCCAACGCATTCAAAGCGGTGGCGCCTGACATTGCCATCGCCGTGACCAGTGATCCGGCAGTGATTGCTGATGCTGAGCGTGTCGTGTTTCCTGGTCAAGGCGCCATGCCGGATTGTATTCGCGAGCTGGATGCCCGCAATTTACGTCAGGCAGTCATGGCTGCGACCAGCACCAAGCCTTTTTTAGGCATTTGTATTGGTTTGCAAATGTTGTTTGAGCATTCTGAAGAAGGTGATGTATCTGGGTTGGGCGTGTATCCCGGAGAGGTCAAGCGTTTCCCCGTTGATCGTATGATTGATGCGCAGGGAGGCAAGATGAAGGTGCCGCACATGGGCTGGAGTCAGGTACATCAAACGCACGCGCATGAGATGTGGGCGGGTATTCCTGATCAGTCACGATTTTATTATGTGCACAGTTATTATGTGGCTCCGACTGAAGGCGCACTTACGGCTGCGACAACTGCCTATCCATTTGACTATACTTGTGCGATTGCACGCGATAATGTGTTTGCGGTGCAGTTTCACCCGGAAAAGAGCGCCGAAGCCGGATTGCAACTTTTACGCAATTTTGTAAACTGGAAGCCCTGATCTCGGGGTAGCCAGTTTTTTTATCAAAACTTGTTATTTTTCATACTACAACAGCATGTTAATTATCCCTGCAATTGATTTAAAAGATGGTCACTGTGTACGTTTAAAGCAGGGGCTGATGGAAGAGTCCACCGTATTCTCAGAGGATCCTGGCGCAATGGCCAGGCATTGGGTCGATCAGGGCGGCAAGCGCTTGCATTTGGTCGACCTGAATGGAGCCTTTGCGGGCAAGCCTGTGAATGAAGCCGCGATCAAATCGATCGTCGCTGCAGTGGGCGGAGATATCCCCATCCAGTTGGGCGGAGGTATTCGCGATCTGGATACGATTGAGCGTTACCTTGATGACGGTATCAGTTATGTAATCATCGGTACAGCCGCAGTCAAAAACCCCGGTTTTCTGCATGAGGCCTGTTATGCGTTTCCTGGACAGATCATGGTGGGGCTGGATGCCAAGGACGGCAAAGTGGCTGTAGATGGCTGGTCCAAACTGACAGGACATGATGTGATCGATTTGGCAAAAAAGTTTGAAGATTATGGCGTGGAAAGTATTGTCTATACGGATATCGGTCGTGATGGCATGTTGACCGGTGTGAATATTGAAGCCACCGTAGCGCTTGCGCAGGCATTGACCATCCCAGTGATTGCCAGTGGTGGCGTGACCAATCTGGATGATGTGCGCAGATTGTGTGCAGTCGCTTCCGAAGGGATCATTGGCACAATCACCGGACGCGCTATTTATGAGGGGTCGCTCGATTTTTCAGCGGCACAACAACTGGCGGACGCACTGAGTACATCATGACCGGATGGCAATAATGGGTTGCGCTAAACGAATTATTCCGTGCCTGGATGTGACTGATGGACGTGTCGTTAAAGGGGTTAACTTTCTGGAGTTGCGTGATGCCGGTGATCCGGTAGAAATTGCGCAGCGTTATAACGAGCAGGGCGCGGATGAGCTCACCTTTCTTGATATTACAGCCAGTTCGGATAACCGCGATCTGATTTTGCATATTATTGAGCGCGTTGCCGAACAGGTGTTCATACCACTCACGGTGGGTGGTGGTGTGCGCAAGGTAGAGGATGTCCGTCGTCTGCTCAATGCCGGCGCAGATAAAATCAGTATCAATACGACCGCAGTGCTTAATCCGCAAGTGGTTGAAGATGCCGCTAGCCGGTTCGGCTCACAATGTATCGTCGTGGCCATTGATGCCAAAAAAGTAGATAATCAGCCATTTGAGTGGGAAGTGTTTACGCATGGTGGTCGCAATCCTACCGGGCTGGATGCCGTTAAATGGGCAGAAAAAATGGTGAGTCTGGGAGCGGGTGAACTACTGGTCACCAGCATGGACCGGGATGGCACTAAAATCGGATTTAATAATCCGCTGAACAAGGCGATCAGTGATGCCGTCGCTGTGCCACTGATTGCTTCCGGCGGTGTAGGCAATCTGCAGCACCTGGTTGAAGGGGTTACCTTGGGTGGTGCGGATGCAGTGCTTGCCGCAAGCATTTTTCATTATGGTGAATTCACCGTGCAACAGGCTAAAGCGTATATGCGTCAACATGGGATAGAAGTGCGATGAACTGGCTCGATCAGGTTGCGTGGACAGCGGATGGCCTGGTGCCAGTCATCGCCCAAGAAAAAGACACCGGTAAAATTTTGATGTTTGCATGGATGAACCGTGAGGCATTGCAACTGACGCGTGACACAGGACATGCCGTGTATTTTTCACGCTCGCGCAACAAGCTCTGGCACAAGGGCGAAGAGTCTGGGCACTCGCAAATCGTGCATGATATTCGACTGGATTGCGACAACGATGTAGTACTGGTGACTGTCGAGCAACAAGGCGGCATTGCTTGTCATACTGGTCGGCACAACTGCTTTTTCCAGCAACTGCAAGCGGATGACTGGGTGATTGTAGAGCCCGTGATCAAAGACCCGAAAGCGATTTATCATGAGTGATGTATTAACCCGTTTGTCCGAACTGCTGGAGCAGCGTAAAGCGGCGGATCCAGCCAGTTCTTATGTGGCTAAACTCTATGCCAAAGGCATGGACAGCATCCTGAAAAAAATTGGCGAAGAAGCCACCGAGACCGTGATTGCAGCAAAGGGCGGCAATCACGATGAAATTATTTATGAAACTGCCGATTTATGGTTTCACACGCTCGTCATGCTGAGTCATGCTGGATTAAGTGCGCAAGACGTGCTGAACGAGTTGGCCAGACGCGAAGGGCTGTCTGGCATTGAAGAGAAGGCGAGCAGAACATCATGAGCGCAGAGTGCATTTTTTGTAAAATTGCCACTGATGCGGTGCCTGCCAAGAAGTTCTATGAGGATGATGAAGTCATGGCTTTCCATGACATTCGTCCCCTGGCAAGAGTGCATTTTTTAATCGTGCCCAAGCAGCATATTGAAACCTTGAAAGACTGCCAGACTGAACATCAGGCGCTGCTCGGTAAAATGCTGTTGCTCGCAGCCCAATTGGCCAGTGAGCAAGGCCTGGTGGGATATAAAACACAAATCAATGTCGGCCGTGAAGGTGGGCAAGAGGTGTTTCACCTGCATTTGCATGTGTTTGGCGGCGGCCCTGTTGTCTGATCGCTGCAGTTTACATTTAAAGGAGCATCATCATGGGTTCATTTAGTTTGTGGCACTGGTTGGTTGTATTGCTGATTGTGGTACTGGTGTTTGGTACCAAAAAATTACGCAATATTGGCGGGGACGTGGGTGGCGCGGTTAACGAATTTAAAAAAGCCATGAACGAAGGCAAAGATGGCAGCAAGCCTGAAGAACTGTCCGACCAAAATAAACACTAAATTGTTACGCCGTGTTTGATATTTCATTTTCCGAACTGATGGTGATTGCCGTAGTCGCGCTGATTGTGATCGGTCCGGAAAAGCTGCCAAAAGTTGCCCGCACTGCGGGCGCTTTTTTTGGGCGTATGCAACGCTTTGTTGCTCAAGTTAAAGATGAAGTGAATCGTGAGGCGCGTTTTGAGGAACTGCAAAATTTACAGGATGAGGTGAAATCCAGTTTGCAGCAAGAAGTTGATGCTATCAGTCGCAGTATTGCGCCGCCGACATTGCTGGAAGGATCTACTTTTGCGGATACTGAAGTTGTTGCGCGCAAGCCTCGCAAGCGTCGTGAGGCCAAGAGCGCTGGTGGACAGTTGATCAGTGATATTGGTGTCGATAGTAGTGCAACAGCCAAACCTGCGCGTATTCATAAGTCCGCTATAGCCAAAACAGCCGCTCACGCCAATAGTCCGGATTTGTTTGAAGGGCATGCGGCTGAACAATCGGTAGATGAAAGCGTTGTGACACGCAAGCTACCTCGGCGTAAAAAAACTTCAATGAATACTTCGTCTACAAAGTCATAGATAAAAAACTGCGCACGATGACCCCTACTGAAAGTTTTGTCGTCCACCTGATTGAGTTAAGAAACCGTTTGCTGCGAGCAGTGGCCGGTTTGCTAGTGGTATTTATTGCGCTATTCCCATTTGCCGACAAAATGTACAGCCTGCTTGCCGCACCTTTGCTGGCAAAGTTGCCTCAAGGTGCGCAGATGATTGCTACTGCCGTCACTACGCCATTTTTTGTGCCGATGAAGGTCACCATGCTGGCTGCATTTTTAATTACCTTGCCGTGGATTCTTTATCAATGTTGGGCATTTGTTGCTCCTGGGTTGTATGCACATGAAAAACGGTTGTTAATGCCTTTACTTATATCGGCGCTGGTTTTGTTTTTTATTGGAATGGCTTTTGCGTACTTTGCTGTGTTTCCTGTTGTATTTGGTTTTATCGTTGCCAGTACACCGGAAGGCGTTGCTGTCATGACTGATATTGCCGAATATCTGGATTTTGTCATGGGTATGTTTATGGCGTTTGGATTAGCCTTTGAGGTGCCTGTGGCAGTGGTGCTGATCGCTTTGATGGGGTGGGTTAACTTGACACAGTTGAGAGAGGCGAGGGCTTATGTGGTTGTGGGGGCATTTGTGTTAGGGGCCATCTTTACACCCCCTGATATCGTTTCTCAGTTTATGCTCGCACTGCCTTTATGGTTATTGTATGAGGCAGGCTTGCTAGTGGTGCGATGGATGCCACAGCAAGCAACTGCCAGAGGCTAGTCGTCAGCTGCAATCTGAGGTTTTGCCGGAAGTGGTCGTTTACCAACGGTCAGTTCAATTTCTGATGTTTTACCCGAGCGCACGATTGATAAAATGGCTTTGTCTTGAGGTTTGAGCATAGCAATGATATTGAGCATGGATTGGCTGTCTGTCACAGGTTTGTCGTTAATGCCCACCAATATGTCGCCGGGGCGCAAGCCGGCACGGTCCGCCGGGCTGTTGAGCAAGACTCCCGCGATTAAGGAGCCGCTATTGCTTTTCAGGCTGAATGACTCAGCAAGTTCCGGGGTGACATCTTGGGCTTCAATGCCAATCCAGCCACGTGTTACCGAACCGCTAAAAGTGATCTGCTCCATCACTTGTTTAGCAATGCTGACTGGAATAGCAAAGCCAATCCCCATGCTGCCACCATTGCGAGAATAAATCGCGCTGTTGATGCCAATCAGGTTGCCGTTACTGTCGATCAGTGCACCGCCAGAGTTGCCGGGGTTGATCGAAGCATCCGTCTGAATGAAGTTTTCAAAAGTGTTGATACCAAGGTGATTGCGACCGAGTGCACTGATGATTCCCTGGGTCACAGTTTGGCCAACCCCGAAAGGGTTGCCAATTGCCAATACCACATCACCAACTTTCATTTGCTCACTGCTGGCAAAAGTAATCGCTGGTAGCTTTTTTTGATTGATTTTAAGCACGGCTAAATCAGTGTCAGGATCTGTGCCGACAACGGTTGCAGAAAGCTTTCTGCCGTCGCTCAATGCGACTTCAATCCGGTCAGCCGAGCTGATTACATGGTTATTTGTAAGAATCAACCCGTCATCACTGACAATGACACCGCTGCCAAGGCTGTTTTCGGGCTGATCTTCCTCTTCCTCCATCTCTTCCCCAAAGAAGTGGCGGAAAAGAGGGTCATTCTTTAATGCACGATGCGGGTCTTGGCTGAGTTTGGCGGTTGTGAAAATGTTGACAACTGATGGCATGGCTTTACTGGCGGCAGATCGATAGCCTGACTTTGCAATAGCAGTTGCATTGGCGGTTGATTCCTTGATTACCAGTGTTTGATTGCTGGGTTGTGTCAGTAGGTTGGGATAGAATAGCTTCACTACAAACAAAATGCCTAAACAGGCAGTGACTGCTTGTGAAAATATAGACCAGAGTTGTCGCATGTTTAGCCAGTAAAAAGAATATCTTAACAATTGATTAGTATATGGGATATGACCTATGGAATTAAAGCTTCTTGTCTCTGAATTGGCTAATTTTTTACAAGTTGGCAAATTTCAGGACTATTGCCCGAATGGCTTGCAGGTCGAAGGGCGTCCACATGTACAGCATATTTTATCTGGCGTGACTGCAAGCCAGTCTTTGATTGATGCTGCTATTGAGATGAATGTGGATGCTATTTTGGTGCATCACGGTTATTTTTGGCGAGGTGAAGTGGCAGAAATAACCGGGATGAAAAAGCAGCGGTTGAAAAGTCTGCTAAATTACGACATCAGCTTGCTGGCTTATCATTTACCATTGGATGCACATCCGGTAGTGGGTAATAATGTGCAACTTGGGCTGCAAATGGGCTGGACCGTCAGCCACTATCTGGATGAGCGGAATATGTTGCCGGTCACGGAGCTGGCGCAAGTCAATTCTTTGGAGGTGGTCTCGGAGCATCTTGCGCAATGTTTGCAGCGCCAGCCACTGGTGCTGGGTGATTTGTCGCGGCCTGTGCGCACTGTCGCCTGGTGCACGGGCGCCGCCCAACAATATATACAGCAGGCCATTGATGCTGGCGTGGATTTATTTATCAGTGGAGAGGTCTCCGAGCAAACCTATCATGCCGTCACCGAGTCGAACACCGCATATATAGCCGCCGGACATCATGCGACAGAGCGTTATGGAGTGCAGGCTCTGGGGCGATGGTTGGCTGAAAAGCATGGAATTTCGCATCAATATTTCGAGATAAAAAACCCTATTTAATTCAATATTATCAATAACTTAACGAATATAATTTGGATTGTTCATACAAAAAATGTATAATCGCGATTCAAGTTTTGATCTAACTGTTGCCCCACAAGGGCAGATTAAGGAAGCCAATGTCAGAAAACAAAATTGACAACAACGGCCTGTCGTTCAGCCAGCCGTCGGAAGTGGATCTGCAAAAGCGCGACTTTCTGGTGAAAGCGACAGCTGCAACTGGGGCTGTTGGTGCAGCCGCGGTTGCAGTGCCATTTATTGGCAGCATGTTGCCAAGTGAACGTGCAAAAGCTGCAGGTGCGCCGGTAGAGGTTGATATCAGCAAACTGAAGCCGGGTGAGAAAATGACGGCGGAGTGGCGTGGTCAGCCGGTTTGGATTGTGCGTCGCACTCCTGAAATGCTGGATAAGCTGGCAAAGCACGATGATGTATTGTCTGATCCTAATCTTGAAGTGCCTCAGCAGCCTGAATATTGCAAAAACAAGGCGCGTGCGATTAAGCCTGAATATGCTGTCATGCTCGGTACTTGTACGCATCTGGGCTGTTCACCAAACGATAATTTTGCAATCACTGCGGATTGGGATGGTGGTTTTGTCTGTCCGTGTCACGGCTCCAAATTTGATTTGTCAGGAAGAGTGCTAAAGGGCTCACCAGCGCCGACCAATCTGGTGGTTCCTCCGCATCAGTATTTAACAGAAACAACCATTTTGATTGGTGATGACAAAAAGGCGGAGGCGTAATCCATGGCTGCTCCAAAAAAAGTAGAAACAACAGGGTTGTTAGGGTGGATTGATACAAGATTTCCGCTCACCAGTACAATCAAAGGGCATTTGACAGAGTATTACGCGCCCAAAAATTTTAATTTCTGGTATTTCTTCGGTTCATTGGCGTTATTGGTGCTTGTGTTGCAAATTGTGACCGGCATCTTTTTGACCATGAACTACAAGCCGGATGCCGAGCTGGCGTTTGCATCTGTTGAGTACATCATGCGTGATGTATTTGGTGGCAACATCATTCGCTATATGCACTCTACTGGCGCTTCCATGTTTTTTGTGGTGGTTTACCTGCATATGTTTCGTGGCATCATCTACGGCTCATACCGCACACCGCGCGAGCTGATTTGGTTGTTTGGTGTAGGCATTTTTCTTGTCCTGATGGGAGAGGCCTTTTTTGGCTATCTGTTGCCATGGGGGCAGATGTCTTACTGGGGTGCGCAAGTCATTGTTAACCTGTTCTCCACCGTGCCGTTTATTGGACCTGATCTTTCTGAGTGGTTGCGGGGTGATTACCTGGTTTCTGATGCAACATTAAACCGCTTTTTTGCTTTCCATGTGATTGCATTGCCCCTTGTTCTGCTGGGCTTGGTTGCAGTGCATATTGTGGCGTTGCACGAAGTGGGATCTAATAATCCCGATGGTGTGGAGATTAAAGCGAAAAAGGACAAATCGACGGGTATTCCTTTGGATGGCATACCTTTTCACCCTTACTACAGTGTGAAGGATTTGGTGGGGGTCGTGGCTTTCTTAATGGTGTTTTTTGCCATTGTGTTTTTCATGCCTGAGATGGGTGGGTACTTTCTGGAGGCCAACAACTTTGTTCCGGCTGATCCATTGAAAACGCCGGCACATATTGCGCCAGTCTGGTATTTCACGCCGTACTACTCGATTCTGCGTGCGGTGCCGCCAATTGGTATTTCACAGTTTCCAGGCGTGGTGGCCATGGGTCTGTCGGTCGTCGCTTTTGCTTTCCTGCCATGGCTGGACAAGAGTCCGGTGAAGTCGATTCGCTATCGTGGTGCTTTGTATAAGCGCTGGTTGGCAGCGTTTGTGATCAGCTGGGTGCTGCTTGGTTATCTGGGAACAATCCCAGGTGATGCCTGGGGGCAGTTTGGTTCATGGTTGGGGCGTGCAGACCGCGCAACAGTCGTTGCCCGTATTTGTAGTGTGGTGTACTTTGCATTCTTTGCATTAATGCCTTGGTATACCAAAAAAGATCAAACCAAGCCAGTGCCAGAAAGGGTGACTCACTAATGATTAAGAAAATGTTTATTCAGGCGTTTACAAGCCTGACATTGCTGGTCTCAGGTGCGGTGTTGGCCAATGAAGTGCATATTGACGTAAAAGCGCCAATTAGCATGAGTGACAAGGCTTCATTGCAACGCGGTGCCAAGATATTCGTTAACTATTGCCTCAACTGTCATAGTGCTAACTACATGCGCTACAACCGCTTGCAGGACATTGGCCTTACCGATAAGCAGATCAAGGATAACTTGCTGTTTGCAGGCGCAAAAGTCGGTGAGACCATGCGTATCAGCATGAATCCTAAAGAGGCTAAAAAATGGTTTGGCGCTGCTCCACCCGATTTGAGCGTTGAGGTGCGTGCACGTGGCGCGGATTGGGTGTATGCCTACCTGCGTAGCTTCTACAAGGATGACACCCGTCCAACCGGCTGGAACAACCTGGTATTTGATAAAGTTGCGATGCCGCATGTGCTGTATGAGTTGCAAGGTGTTCAGGTGCTGGATCATGAAACGCATACACTCAAGGTGGAAAAAGCGGGTAAGTTAAATCCGCAAGAATACGACCAGTTTGTAGGCGATTTGACTAACTATCTAGCTTTTATGGCGGAACCTGCAAAGCAGTCACGTATGTGGATTGGTTTGGCTGTGTTGCTGTTCCTGTCCGTGCTGTTTGTTCTGGTGAAGAAAATTAAAGCGGAATACTGGAAAGATATTCACTAACCAGCAATCAGGTCCGACACCAAGGCCTGCGGCCTTGGTGTCTTTTTTTATAGGGAAACTTAATTATGATGAGATTGTATTCGGGTACCGTTGATCCTTACAGTCACCGCTGCCGTATCGTGCTGTTTGAAAAAGGCATGGACTTTGAAGTGATAGATGTAGACTTAACCAACAAGACTGAGGACCTGGCAATTCTGAATCCTTATGGTGAAGTGCCAGTGCTGGTTGAGCGTGATTTGGTATTGTCAGAAGCCAATATTATCAATGAATATATTGATGAGCGCTTTCCCCATCCGCAATTGATGCCGGCTGACCCAGTGATGCGCGCCCGTGCCCGCCTGTTTTTATACAATTTTGAAAAAGACTTGTTTAGTCATATCAAAGGTGTTGAATCGGGTGATGATGTGCAAGCAGATCAGTCACGCAAAATCATTCGTGATAATTTAACGCAGCTGGTGCCTATTTTTGGCAAGCAAAACTACTTGATGGGGGATGAGTACTCCATGCTGGATGTGGCTATTGCACCACTGCTTTGGCGTTTAGGACATTACGGCATTGAATTGCCTAACCAGGCGTCTCCTTTACTCAAATATGCGGAGCGCCTGTTTTCGCGGCCTATGTATGCAGAGGCCATGACGCCATCAGAAAAAGCGATGCGTAAATAAATCACGGCTTGAATATGCAGCGCGGTAATTGATTACCGCGCTGTTTTTTTAGGAAGGCTCAATATGACACAGTTAATTCCAACAACAGGGTATTTGATACGCGCAATTAATGAATGGTGCGTCGATAATGGGTTGACGCCGCATCTGCTTGTTAAGGTTGATGGCTCAACGCGTGTGCCGATGGCATATGTGAAGGACGGGGAAATTGTCCTTAATATTAACTACACGGCAGTTAAAGACTTGCACATCGATAATGATGCTGTGGTGTTTTCAGCTAGGTTTAACGGCGTTGCCCAGCATGTATATGTACCGATCTGGCGAGTGGCTGGTATTTTTTCCAGAGAAAACGGGCAAGGCATGTTTTTTGAAGTGAGCGAGGGCACTGCACCTCCTGAAATTTCGCAACCCAAGATCGATACTGCTGCACCTGTAGTGGATGGTGCCAAAAAATCACATCTTAAAGTGGTTAAGTAATGGTTGGCATCGGGCGAGTTTGCCCGTCTTCAAAGTTTGATACTCGACTCACTTGCTTTTTTGCAGAAAATTAAAAAAATTCTTAAAAAGCACTGGATAAATCCATAAAAAAAGTGATATAGTTGCGCCTTTCCGAATTGCCGGGTTAGCTCAGTTGGTAGAGCAGCGCACTTGTAATGCGAAGGTCATCAGTTCGATTCCGATACCCGGCACCATCGATTTAAAATGTAGTTGGCATTGACGCTACCTGCATTTACCGCCATAATCGCGGTCGATTTTTTGGAGGGGTGGCCGAGTGGTTAAAGGCGACGGACTGTAAATCCGTTCTCTCTGAGTACGCTGGTTCGAATCCAGCCCCCTCCACCAGTTAAGTTGCCTGTAGGCGTTGTGTAAAGCGGGACGGTGAGAGCCTTCCTTGGGTGTTCTGCATAGTGCGGGTGTAGCTCAGTTGGTAGAGCACTTGCCTTCCAAGCAAGATGTCGCGAGTTCGAACCTCGTCGCCCGCTCCAGCAATAACAATGGCATAAAGCGCCCATGTGGCTCAGTGGTAGAGCACTCCCTTGGTAAGGGAGAGGTCGCGGGTCCGATTCCCGCCATGGGCACCAGTTTTGCTCTGTGAGTATTATGGGGCTTGGTAAGTAGTGGCGTGCAGGGTGTAGTCATCCGCGCCACATCATTTGTGAATAACATTATTGGCATTATTCAGTATCAATAAAGGAAAACATCATGGCAAAAGGCAAATTTGAACGTACCAAGCCACACGTAAACGTTGGTACGATTGGTCACGTTGACCACGGTAAGACAACATTGACAGCGGCGATCACCACTG
>NZ_JAVCAP010000035.1 GCF_030769565.1 Methylophilus aquaticus
CCGGATGAGTTTTACTTTAAACACCTGCCCGCAACACCCAAGGCAGCTTAAACAGAATCGCAAGATATTTCACTTAAAACTTCAAAGATTCTGTCCAACTAAACGGGGCCACCTCTCAACAAAAGCCTTTAATTTCTTTTGGCCAGAAGTGAGCTTCATTTTCAACTCGTTATCAGGTGTAAATAAAAAGTTTAAGAAACTCATGCTTTATTTGTATTGAGATCTATAAATCCAATATTTATTTATCAAAGCTGATAAAAGATAGATTAAGAGAAAGAAGAGAGCTAGTGGCCTGAACATGGGAATTAACATTAGTTACCTAGCATAGTGTGGGGATTAGCTATGGACTCCAGTTTTTGCGGGCAAGGTCAGAGTACCTATCTCTGATGATGATTCCTCAAAACTCTCGCAACATTTCCGTGCTTAGAGTTTGTCGCATATCCCAAGGCATCTTGTTTCTTATTGTCTTTGATCGTCGCGTCGGCGTTGTGTTTTAATAGCAACTTTACGATCTCAACTCCGCCCATTCTTGCTGCAAGCATCAGAGGGGTGGAACCGGTGTCATCCTGTATATTTGGATTTGCACCATACTGCAATAGCATCTTGCAAACACTCTGGTTTAAATACCGTGCCCCATAATGTAATGGAGCTATTTCTAATAAGTTTTTGATATCAGGGTCAGCAGCATGATCTAAGAGGATTGAAAGTGCTTTCAGGTCTCCATTTGCTGAGGCATGGCATAAAGGTGTCCAACCGTTAGCACCTGATTTATTAACGTCCTCTGTTTTTTCTTCAAGTCTTTGAATCAAAACACCGTACTGTCTAGCCTGTACCAAGTCCCCAAGTTCACTCTCACTAATGCCTTTATCAGATAAAACCTTTAAGGTTGCTTCATTGAAAGCATGAGATATTGCCTTTTGCATATCAGCCTCTGAAGCAGGTTTATTTCTTTCTAGGTAGGCACTTAGAGAACTTTGAACATAAGTATTTGGCACATCTACTAAAACATGGGGTCTCCTTTTATCGCTAAACATTACTTCCATTTTCAGGTTTCCATTCTGATCTTGACCTAGAAACTTGCCCTGAAACTTGAGGGGATAACCCTTGGTGATTTCTTTTACCACGTTTTTTTGAAGGGCGGATGGTGGTTGAGATGTATCAAAAATAGGTATCTGACCAGCATCAAAAGCACTCGTTAGCTTCCTGCGGTAATCATATTTATTGATTGCCTTCTTTAAGCCTGAGGCTTTGTCAGTAAATCTCAAACGCTTACCTTCACTATCTTGCGATAGGTAAAAAGGGAGAATTCCTGTGGCTATTGTTACTAAAAATGAGAATGAAAATAAAAGAGTTCCTAACAAGCGAATCCCCGTAGACACCTCTGTTTGGATAACAAAGTAAATACATAGAACCAGTATCAAGACCGGCGTCCAGATCTTGAACTGTGCTCTTGAAGCCAATGGGAAAATGGGTAACGACAGTGTTTGGGCTTCCTCTTTAGTCCTTCGGATTAATAAGGCTAAAGCTAATACAGCACCGAGCAAGCCTGTAATAAGTCCTAAAGCGATATAAAGCGGAATCCACCAGAAAGATATGTTTTCGAAAAAAGTTCCACTAACAAATGTTGGATAGCATACGTACGTAGCTGTAAAAGCTACTAAATTCACTCTGAACCGCCCCGTAATTTGAGGAGGCTCTTTAAGATGAGAGAATATCGAGATGAAGAGCACAAACAAATTTTCCCCGGAAGTCAAGGCGCGCGCAGTGCGCATGGTTTTAGAGCAAC
>NZ_JAVCAP010000036.1 GCF_030769565.1 Methylophilus aquaticus
CCGGATGAGTTTTACTTTAAACACCTGCCCGCAACACCCAAGGCAGCTTAAACAGAATCGCAAGATATTTCACTTAAAACTTCAAAGATTCTGTCCAACTAAACGGGGCCACCTCTCTCAAGCGCTGTAAAAAGCCAGATGATGTGTTGTTTATTAACGCTAGTGACCACTTTGAAAAAGGTAAACGCCAAAACCGTTTGCTGGATGGTCACATAGACAAAATTGTAGAAACCTATCAATATCGCAATGAGATTGAGCGTTATTCTCGCCGTGTTTCAATGGCTGAAATTGAGAAGAATGATTACAACCTGAATATCTCGCGCTATATCAGTACTTCAGTGGCGGAGCAGGAAATTGATTTGCGCCAGGTGAATGCCGATTTATTAGCTGCCGAAGAAAAAATCAAGGCAGCTAAAGACAAACACAATGAATTTTTAAAGCAGTTGGGGTTGCTAGCCTTACCCTAAGGTCGCACACATCAGTTCTGGATTAGCGATTCACAAACTCAATATTGGGAATGCTGCTCGAAAAATCCAGCCGGGTCAGGCTGGCATAATCGACATGAAACCTGAAGAGGCCTTTAAGTTGCATATTGATTGTATGCGCAATCAGCGCGCGGATCATGCCGCCGTGGGTGACTACCAGTACATGCTGGCCTGCATGGCGAGCGCTCACTTCTTCTAGAAACTGGACACCACGTTGTTGCAATGCGGCAAAAGTTTCACCGTTAGGCGGGGCCATTTCGGCATAGTTCTGCGCCCAGACATCAAACAGCTCGCGGGGGATATCGTTCCAGGATTGCATTTCCCAGTCACCAAAATGCAGTTCCTTTAAGCGCTCGTCATGCAAAATGCCGTCGAAGCCCAAGGCATGCGCCAGTTTGCTGCAGCGCTGCAAGGGGCTGGCATACACGGCATCTATTTTTTCGTGCATGAGTTTCTGCCGGACTTGCGAGAGTTCAGTGGCAAAATTGATGGACACATCGACATCACTCTGGCCATAGCAAATGCCTTCGGCGATTTGTAAACTGGTGTGCCGGACTAAAGTAAGCTTCATGCCACATGTTCCCAGGCCACGAGGCCCAAATAAAAAGCGAGTTCGGTGAGTTGTTGCGTGGCGCCCAGCGTATCGCCGGTGTAGCCCTGCAAATTGCGTAAAATTAAATTACGCCACCACATCCAGATGGCCAATACAGGCAAGCCGGTGAGTAATACAAATCGCATGGCCGCAGCCGGGGAGTGGTTGACACCCAGCATCAGGCTGAATCCCAGCCAGCAGAGCAGGCCAAACACGCTGGCATAGACCAACTCAGCGTGCGTTAATGTCGTCGCTATGGGTTTGGATTTACCCGCAAACCGCACATAGCTGGCTGTGGCCATGATGTACACAGCCATCAGACGGCTCAGCGCATGGGCAGTGATCATGGCAAACGGCAAAATGGCGGGGGTGAGCGCAGACAAGGCCTGAAACTTGAACAACAACATGCCCACCAGCGCAATGGCGCCATAGCTGCCCAGCCGGGAATCCTGCATGATTTCCAGTCTACGTGCGCGGTCCATGCCTCCGCCCAGGCCATCCGCACTGTCGGCCAGGCCATCTTCATGAAAAGCGCCGGTGAGGTAAATGGTGGCTGCCATGCTGCACAAAATCGCCAGGGCTGGGGGAAACAGCCAGCTCGCCAGCCACCAGAAGATGGCTGCCAACAGGCCGATCAGCACACCGACCAGCGGAAAATATCTGGCCGCATGCTGCAGTTCACTTTCCTGAAAATCAGGCAGTGACGGGACTGGCAGGCGTGTAAAAAAGCCAACCGCCAGCAAAAAATAACGCCGCTGTTGTGACAGGCTTGCGCGCAGTGATTGAAAGCGGTTTTGCACAGAATTCATCTAAACATCAGTGTTTCAGGTGGACGCACTGCTTTGACTGACGCCAGCGCTTTCAAAGCTGGCCATTTCATTTAAAAAGGCCAGAGACGATTGCAACAAGGGGTAAGCCAGCACCGCACCGGTGCCCTCGCCCAGCCGCAATGACAAATGCAGCAAGGGCTGCGCTTTTAAATGGCTGAGCATGGCACTGTGGCCGCTCTCGTCAGAGCAATGCGCAAATACGCAGTAGTCCATCACACTGGGGTAAAGTTTGGCCGCCACAAGCAATGCAGAGGTGGCGATAAAGCCATCAATCAGCAACAGCGTGCGCGCCTCGGCGGCAGCCAGCAATGCACCCACCATCATCGCCACTTCAAAGCCACCAAAGGTAGTGAGCACTTGCAACGGATTTTGCGCATCGACATGATGGGTTTGCAATGCGGTGGTCAACACACTGAGTTTCCGCTGCAATCCGGCATCATTCAAGCCGGTGCCACGCCCTACACACTGGTGCAAGGGCAAACCGCAGAGCAGGCTCATCATGCAACTGGCACTGGAGGTGTTGCCGATACCCATCTCGCCCAGCGCCAGCACATTACAGCCCTGGCTGATTACATTACGCGCAATTTGCGCACCGCGCTGAATGGCTTGCGCACACTGGTCATCGGTCATGGCTGGCTGATGCAGGAAGTTGGCGGTGCCCATCGCAATTTTGGCATCGATCAATTGCGGATGTGGCTCAAAGATGGCATTGACGCCACTGTCGACCACACTCAGGGAAAACCCATGCTGGCGCGCGAACACGTTGATGGCGGCACCGCCGTTCAGAAAATTCAAGACCATTTGCGAGGTGACCGCTTGTGGGTAAGGGCTCACACCCTCCTCAACCACGCCGTGGTCTGCAGCAAACACCAGCATGCCTGGTTGCCTGAGCGCCGGGTGCTCGGCCTGCTGCACCAGTCCGATCTGCAAGGCCAGGGTTTCGAGACGGCCAAGCGCGCCCAGCGGTTTTGTTTTTTGGTTGATCTGATGCAGCAATGCTGCGTGGAGAGCTTCATCCGCGATGGGGGCAATATTAAATGTATGCATATCTGCATTCTACCTGAGCAACTGGCGTTGCCAAACCACCACCGCCAGTGAAGATAAAAAAGCCCCGCACATGCGGGGCAACAGGGAATCACATCCACAATATCCAGTGATTTTTATTCACTGGTGATTGCTAACTGATTTTCACGGGTACGTAAATTTTAGTGTCTCCGCGCATCACCAGTAATGCCACATTCTTGGCGTTTTGATCCAGCCCTTTTCGCAGGTCATTCACACTGCTGACCTGGTCACCATTCACCGCCAGAATCACATCCCCCGGCTGTATGCCAGCCAGGGCCGCCGGGCCATGCGCAACTTGCTCTACCAGCAAGCCTTGCTTCACTTGCGCCTGGGCCAACTCTTGTGCAGAAAGCGGGCGCACACTTAAACCTAATCTCGCCTGCTGGTCTTCGGCAGGCACAGCAGTTGTGGCGCCCGCCACCTGCATTTCATCTACTTTAACACTCAGTGTTTTGAGCTGCTTGTTACGCCAGACTTCCATTTTGGCTGAACTGCCAGGGGCCATATTGGCCACCAGAGGCGGCAGCTCGCTGGAGCGGTCTATGCTTTGCCCATTAAATTTGAGAATCACATCTCCTGGCTCCAACCCGGCTTTATCAGCAGGGCCATTTTTTTCCACATTGCTGACCAGCGCGCCATCCGGCCTAGTCAGCCCGAAGGAGCTGGCCAGATCCTGATTGATGGACTGGACACCCACACCCAGGCGACCGCGACTGACCTTGCCTTTTTCAACCAGCTGCTGTTCGACCCCCATGGCCACATCAATCGGAATAGCGAATGACAGCCCCTGATAGCCCCCACTGCGGCTGTAAATCTGCGAGTTGATACCAATGACTTCACCATTTAAATTAAACAGCGGGCCGCCAGAGTTACCGGGGTTGATGGCCACATCGGTTTGCAGAAAAGGCACATAGCCTTCATCTGGCAGCGCACGCGACTTGGCGGAGATAATGCCGGCAGTCACCGTATTTTCAAAGCCGAACGGCGCACCAATCGCCACCACCCAGTCGCCGACGTGACTGTTCTGGATATTGCCGATTTTTACGGTGGGTAAATCCTTCGCCTCAATTTTAAGCACAGCCACATCGGTCAGCTTGTCTACGCCGATCACCTTGGCTTTAAACTCGCGCTTGTCAGTCAATTTGACGGTGACTTCGTCGGCTTTATCCACCACATGGGCATTGGTCAGAATCACCCCGTCAGACTTGACGATAAAGCCGGAGCCCATGCCGCTCACCGGCGTTTCCGATTGCGGCATATTGGGTTGAAAGCGGCGGAAAAACTCGAACATCGGGTCATTTGGATCCACACCGGGGATGGCGGCTGTTTTCACGGTGCCTGTCACACTGATGTTGACCACTGCCGCGCCCTGACTGTCCGCAATGCTGGCGAAATTGGGCAGGGTAATATAGGCGCTTGGCGCAGTCATGCGTTGCGCGGTGACCGGCGCAGTCGCCTGGGCCTGAGTCATCAAAGGGGACTCTTTGACCAAGTAGCCCGCACCAAACAAGGCTGCCACGGCCAGCGGTACGGTGATCCAGTGTTTGGCTTTTGATTGAAATATTTCTTGCATGTGGGATTCCTTTCCTGCAAATGAATGACATTACTTTTTAAAGCAAATTCACTTGGTTAGAATCGGCCGACGCCCTGAAGTTTCCTGGCTTTTGTATCAAAATGTGTCGGGTTTGGCAGGCTGACAACGCACGCACTTTCGGGCAAGATGCGTGCATGTATACAGACTCTTTGCGCCAGTTGACACTGCAATTTGGTCAACCCGGTCTCTTGCAGGCCATTTATTTGCGACCACAACGTGGACAACCCTGTGTTTCGGTGCAACAGGCCGAGGCATTGGCCAGACAGGGCCTGCGCGGAGACTACACCGGTGAACGGGGCTCCTCCCAGCCACTGGGCAGCAAGCGCCAGGTCACGCTGATCCAGGCCGAACACCTGCCGGTGATTGCCGCGCTCACAGGAAAATACAGCCTGGATGCGGCTGTATTACGCAGAAACCTGGTGGTTTCCGGACTCAACCTGCTGGCAGCCAAAAGTTTGTTTAAAGACCAGCCACTGGTGTTAACGATAGGGGAGGTGATCCTGCAAGTCACTGGCCCTTGCGAGCCCTGTTCAAAAATGGAAACGGTGCTGGGCAGGGGTGGCTACAATGCCATGCGCGGCCATGGCGGCATCACCGCCAGGGTGATTCAGGGTGGCCTGTTACAGACGGGCGCCACCGTAAGCTACCAGCCGGAAAGTCCCCTGCCATCCCAGCACGCACCATGACGATGCACAGCCGGGTGAGGCCTGCGGTCACAAACGGATGCTTGCGGGCT
Source organism: Methylophilus aquaticus (assembly GCF_030769565.1). Lineage (GTDB taxonomy): Bacteria > Pseudomonadota > Gammaproteobacteria > Burkholderiales > Methylophilaceae > Methylophilus > Methylophilus aquaticus. Next base: position 5,303 of record NZ_JAVCAP010000036.1, read on the forward strand.
TTTATCAGGCTAATCGGCAGGGGGGGGATTAGCCTGCTGATCGAGTTGTTTAAATGGCACAATCACTTCTCGCGAAGCCAGCACAATCTCGCGCAAAAAACTGAGCAGCGCCAGAATCAGGGAGGCCATGGAAATAATAAACGAGACCATCACCAGATGCGGCATGCGAAACCCGGTTTCTACCGAAATAAACATACTGGCAATGGATACGCAAATACACAAGGCCGCAAACGTGGCCAGGCCAATCGCCCGCCGCAGCCATTTGGTACGCCGGACAATGATCCTGAGTTCATCTTTGAATCGCTCTCTTTTTTCTGCCGGAGAGTCCGTCAAAAAGCGCGCACGGTCTATCGAACGCCCCAAACGGCCAATCAACACCCCTAGCACAGAGCCTATGCCTGTCAATAAAAAAACCGGGGCAACCGCGTCGCGAATCGCCTCGGAAACATTGTGAATTTCAAATGCACTATTAATCATTCTTGCTCCTTCATGCCTTTACGAGCAGTTCTTGTGCCCGTTTAAAAAAAATCAATCATCCTCCTATAATGGCACAAATAACAGACATTCTCGCTGCACCAATCTGGTGAAATCCGCTCCATCTCAGTGCAAAACGGCCTCATCCATGGCTGTTTTATGCCCAATAAATTGTGATAAACATACTTTTACACGCAGTCTAGATGGCGTCTGCGGTTCAATTCAGAAGAAAGAGGCCAATTCCCCCTGCTTATCCCATCCCACACCTGCGGTTTCAGGAACCGTTTTTGCTCTTAAAGTCCCGATGTAGACCCGAACAGCCCGGTTTTTGAAAGTAAAAGATGTACAAACAGCCCCTGACAGAAGAGCTCGCCAGCCATTTTAAGAAAGTGAACGACTTTCGTGCACGCATTTATCAATTACAAAACGCTTGGGACAGCCTGGCATTGCTTGCCCAACTCTCTGGCACCGGTTCGGAAATGGAGCATACGCGCAGTGCATTTAACACTATTTCGAACGATGTGTTGCATCATCTATCCAATGAAACTTTGCACAAAACAGCAGCACAACTTTCATCCAAGGCATTTGTGATCATTAATTTGCTGGTACGAAACCTGTTTGAACGCACGGCGGATATTGGCTTTTTTGCCACCGATGATGATGTGAGGGATTTTCTGCAACACCATGCAGCAGGCGCGCTGGAAGCAAGACATACCGACAATATCGCGATCCGTTTTCAGGAGTACCAGAAAAAATATACGGTGTATGAAAATATTGTATTGTTCGACGCGCAAGGCAAACTGATTCATCAGCTGGAGTCTGACCAGACTACGCTGGACGATCAGCATCCGATTGTCGCGCTGGCACAGCAGTCCGACGCCCCTTACATCGAGCGATTTTATGAAACAGAAATTAACGGACGCACATATAAATCATTGGTGTATGCCCATACAGTGCGTAGCAGAGACGGACGTACGGTACTGGGTGTACTGTGTTTGTGCTTTAAATTTGTCAATGAACTGGATACTATTTTTCGCAATCTGATCAGCCACGATGACTGGGCGATTGGTGTATTACTGGATGAACAGCGCCATGTGATTGCCTCCAGCGATGCTTACCAGATTCCATTAGGCGCAACTTTGTGTGCTGAACCGGCGCAGGACTGGTTTATTTGCCGCTTCTCCGGTCGCGAGTATCTATGTGTAACCAAACAGTCTGAAGGCTATCAGGGCTATCTTGGCCCCGGCTGGCTGGGACAGGCGATGATTCCGCTGGAACAGGCCTTTAATCACACCATGCGTGAAGTGGTCGAGCATATTGACCCGGATGTGCTGCGTAAAGTCATGCGCAGCCCGCTGATTTTTTCTGACAGCCTGCTCAATATCCCCAAGCAGGCTGCCAGCATTCAGAGCAAACTGAACCAGTCAGTCTGGAACGGCAATATCTGGCAAAGCAATTATGTCGATACCCAGCAAAAAAACTTCTCGAAAACCCTGTTGTGCGAGATCAGCAATACCGGACATAAAACCCAGCAGATCATTGAACAGATGGTTTCCGAGCTTTACCAGACCGTGGTCTCGGTGATGCTGGAGAACTCCAGTTTTTACGCGCAACTGGCCGTCGACATCATGGACAGAAACCTGTATGAACGTGCCAATGACGTTCGCTGGTGGGCACTGACATACAGCTTTCGTGCGCTGTTAGGCCAGAACCATCTTTCTGTAGATGATAAAAAGAAGGTCAGCAGTATTCTTGGCTATATCAACAGCTTGTATACGGTGTATGACAACCTGATCGTGTTTGACCGCAAAGGCGAGGTCATCGCAGTGTCTAACCATCGCTATGAAGCCTTGGTCGGCACACCGTTGCAGGAAGAGTGGGTGGGCCGCACACGCAGTTGCCAGTCAACGCAGGATTATGTGGTTTCGCGCTTTGAGCAAACGGCCTTGTATGAGGGCAAGCACACCTACGTGTACGCTGCACCCGTCCGTCATCTGGATGGTAACAGCATTGTGGGCGGCATTGCCATCGTATTTGACAGTGCACCACAGTTTGAGGCCATGCTGAAAGATGTGGTTCCTAAAGATGGTGACAACCTGCCGGTGGCGGGTAGTTTCACAGTGTTTGTCAGCGAACAATCACACGTGATTGCCAGCAGTCGGCGCGACATCGTCGTCGGCAACAGCTTTGAACTGATGCCGGCCATTGGCAAACTGCAAGAAGGAGAACAGCTGTTTGATATTGCTGTCGATCAAAACACATACTATGCAGTTGGCGCACATGCCGCCTATGGCTATCGCGAATACAAAGGTCCACAAGACAGTTATCGCAACAAAGTGGTGGCGATGATTTTCACACCGCTGGGCAAAGTCGATGAAATCAACCAGCGCATCAGTGCAGAGTCACAAATTATTCATAACAAATTCAATCCGAATTTGTTTTTGGAATATGGTCAGGAAACACAGGAATACGCGACTTTTTATGTAGGCAATACCTGGATGGGCATTGAAACACGGCATGTACTGGAGGTCTGTGACGAGGGTCAATTGCGCACATTGCCTGCTGCCGCGCCATTTATCGCAGGCATGCATGCCTATCGTGACGAGGTGATTCCGGTGATAGATCTCGCGCGCATGTTGGGGCATGCACATTACTTTACCGACTATCGGCAAATGATCGTCATCGAAGACAAAGCACGTAATCTCAAATTTGGACTGTTTGTCTCGGCACTGGGTGAAATTCCCTATTTATCACAATCACAAATCCAGCCTATGCACAGCCTGTTTAAAGGGGGCAGCCATAATCCAGGCATTGCGATTGCCAATATTGCACAAGCGGATGCTCATCACAGCATGCTCACATTGGTCACAGCAGAAAGTCTGTGGCAAAAAGCGGTCGCCAGACACGCGGTACAAGCAGACGCGTTGGCGGTTTCCTGAATGAAACATCCAAACATTCCGCATTTACTACAAAACGAATTGATGGACCCAACACTCACTTCAAACCAGCAACGACTTCTGGATACCCTTCTGGATAATCTGGACGGCATGGTCTATCGCTGCCTGTATGATTTGAACTGGACCATGACCTATATCAGCAAGGGCTGTGAAGCATTGACTGGCTATCCAGCGCAAGCTTTGCTTAATAACCAGCAAGTCTCCTACGAAAATATCACCTATCCTGAAGACCGTGCCCGAGCCAGAGAAACTATTGCGCAAGCCGTTACCCATGGTCAACGCTTTCAATTGGAATACCGGATTATCCGGGCCAATGGCGACATTATCTGGGTGGCCGAGCGCGGCAGTGCCATTTTTGACCAATCGGGACAAGCGATTGCACTGGAAGGGATTATTCAGGACATCAGTAACCGCAAGCGCATAGAGCAGGATCTGTTCAGTGCAGAGCAGAAATACCGCTCGATGTTTGAGAACTCCACACTTGGCATGTTTCAAACCACCAAGTCAGGCATGTACCTGAATGCCAATCAGGCACTGGCAGACTTATATGGCTATGCCTCACCGCAGGCGCTGATTGGCTATCTGAACAATATCAGCACGCAATTGTATGTTTCTGACAGCCGTCGTGCCGAGTTTACCGAAGCCGTGCGTGCGCAGGGTCGTGTGCAGAATTTTGAATCGCAGGTTTATAAACATGATGGACAGCAAATCTGGATTTCAGAGAATGCCCATGCCGTACATGATGCAGAGGGCGAAATTCTCTACTATGAAGGCACGGTGGAGGACATCACCGAGCGCAAGAACAATGAACACATCATCCGTCAGCAAGCGGTTACTGACAACCTGACAGGCTTACTGAACCGCCATGCGTTCAGTGGCAAACTGGCGAGTCTGATTGCAGAAGCAGACAAAGCGCATCGCAAAATTGCGATCGCGTTTATCGACCTTGACCACTTTAAACTGATTAATGACACGCTGGGTCATCGGGCCGGTGACAAGTTGCTGGAAAAGATTGCGCAACGACTGATTCAATGCACACGCCCGACCGATGCGATTGTACGCTTTGGCGGTGACGAATTTGTCATGCTTTATCCGGGATTGCGTGCTGCGGACGATGCCGAACCGCTGCTGGCACGCGTCATGGAAACCATCTCGCAACCGATAGAGATTAATGATTATGTGTTTAACATGACGTGCAGTGTTGGTGTCAGCATTTATCCCGACCATGCTACCGAGAGTGACGCGTTGCTGAGTTGTGCGGATTCAGCCCTGTACAGTGCAAAAAATGCCGGTAAAAACAAGGTACAGTTATTCAGCGGCCTGTTGGCAAAACAACTGGGGGAGCGCAATGAAATTGAATATGGCTTGGGGCATGCGCTGCAACGAGAAGAGCTCATGCTGTACTATCAACCGAAAATTGATATGAAACACGGCGGCGTCAGCGCGCTGGAGGCCTTGATCCGCTGGCAGCACCCTGACCGGGGACTGGTGCCGCCAGACCAGTTTATTCCTGTGGCCGAAGAAACCGGCCACATTTTTGCGATTGGCGAATGGGTATTGCAAACCGCCTGCCGCAAAGTCAAATCCATGCAGCAGGAATTCGGCTACCTGATCCCGGTATCGGTCAATGTTTCCCCGATTCAGTTTTTACGCGGCAACCTGGTTGAAACCGTGCAAAGAGTGTTGCGGCAAGAGCGCATTCCACCCTATCTGATCACCCTGGAAGTGACCGAGAACGCGCGCTTCAAAGATGAAGTGATGTTCATGCGCACACTGGAACAACTCAAGCGTCTGGGGGTATGTATTGCGATTGATGACTTCGGTATTGGCTATTCGAACATGGCTTACCTGAAAAACTACCCGATTGATGAGCTCAAAATTGACAAGGCGTTTGTCTGCGATCTGGAACAAAGTGTGACCAATGGCAATATTCTGCTGGCGTTGATTAACCTGGGTAAAAGTCTGCACAAATCGGTGACTGCCGAAGGCATTGAAACCGAATATCAGCATACTTTCCTGTTGCATAGTGGCTGCGATCTTGGACAAGGCTTTTATTACAGCAAACCCCTGTCTGAACAGGCGCTTTCGGCATTTATGCTGGAACAGCAAGCTCGGCTGGCCCATCTGGATCGTATTCCGGAAGACACTGCTATTGGCCTACCTGACCAGCCGTTCTGAGGGCTGTTCGGCGGTCACCGGCAGCGGCGGTGCCATGTGCAGGGTTTGCGCGGGCAAGGCAAGTTGTGCCCCATGTGCGAGAATAATTTCGGCAATTTTTAGCAACACATCCTGTTTGACCGCATGGTACTCCACCCATACCCGGGTCCGCGTAAAGGCATACACCATAAAATCGAGTGAGGCGCTGTTGAAGGTAACAAAATTGACAATCAGCGTTTGCGTCGCATCAATGTCCGGGTGCTGTTCCAGCATGTGTTTAACTGCACTGACGATGCCAGCCATTTTGTCGAGGTCTGCAAAACGGATACCGATCACCTCATGAATGCGTCGATGGCTCATGCGAGACGGGTTTTCGACGGTAATGGTAGTAAATAGCATATTGGGCACATAAATCGGATTTTTGTTAAACCGCCTGATCCGGGTATGCCGCCAGCTGATCATTTCTACTGTACCTTCAATGTCCTTGTCTGGCGAGCGTATCCAGTCGCCCACGCTGAACGGCCTGTCGAGATAGATGGTCAGGCCGCCAAAAAAATTAGCCAGGATATCCTTGGCGGCAAAACCAATGGCAATCCCGCCTATCCCACCGGCAGCCAGCAATCCCGACACGCTGACCCCCATCGTTTGCAGCAGCGTGATCAGCGTAATCACGAACACCACCAGATGCCCCAGCTTGGACAAGGCGTCTACCGTGGTCTGATCAACGTCGGCCTCGGACCTCGTGTTGCGCATCAGGTATACCTGGCGGAACTCATTGATCGCCCGCCAGAAAAACCAGGCAACGCTGAATAACAGTCCAATATTACGTGCCTGCGTCACGACTTCCAGCAGTTCTTCCCACTGTTGGGCTTTGGCGTAGATACGCACCACATAGCTCAGCCCAAGTAGCCACAGCGCCAGCGGTACAGGTTTGATGGCTGCATACGTCACAATATCGTCCAGCGTGCTTTGGGTGCCGGCGGCGGCCCTGCGCCATCGCCGCAGTACAAAGGTCGCCAGACCATGCAGGATCAGTGTCAGTACAAATACCAGCAGCATCCTTGTAAATACCGGTTCTTTAAATAATGGCACATGCCAACTCTCAATCCATGCTTGTAACATCACACTCCAGACAATACCCTTAAAAAATTAATTTTATATCAATACAATGATATGACTGCATCATTTCATGAAAGATCACAAGTCTTTAGGAGGACACCGCGATATCCTCTCTGTGACCAGCCACTGACATCAGGCGCAGCGATTGCGTATAATTGACAGTGTGGCAAACGAAACCCGGCCATGTGCATTCAACGGGAATCTGGTGATATGACGCAAAGGCAGTGACCAAGACATGACAGCATTTACTCCATGGCAATCCCTGATCGGCGGCCTGCTGATCGGCCTGTCCGCAGCGCTGATGGTGCTCTATCTCGGCAAGATTGCCGGAATCAGTGGCATCGTCGGCCAGCTTTGGCAGGGCGCCAAATCAGACCGGCAATGGCGAGGCGCATTCACCCTGGGCTTGTTACTGTCACCGCTGCTGTACCAACTGATTGCCCCCTTGCCTGCAATGTTGATTACCGCCGATTGGCCGCAACTGGTAGCAGCCGGCTTACTGGTTGGATTTGGTACGCGCCTCGGTTCAGGTTGCACCAGTGGGCATGGAGTATGCGGCCTGTCACGCCTGTCCATACGTTCCCTGGTGGCCACCCTCACTTTCATGGCAACAGCCATCGTGGTCGTCTGGCTGACCAGACATGTGCTGACTTAACGGAAGGATTCCCCATGCGCACTATTTCCCTGATCGCTTTTTTTTCCGGCCTGATATTTGGCATCGGCCTGATCATCGGCGGCATGACCAATCCGGCCAAAGTGCTGGCATTTCTGGACATCACCGGCGACTGGGATCCTTCGCTGATGTTTGTGATGCTGGGGGCCATTGCCGTCAGTTTTTTTGCCTTCAGGCAGGCCGCCAGAAAATCCACCAGCCTGTTGGGCTGGCCGGTCAATCTGCCGGACACCACACGGATAGACCGCAAGCTGGTGATGGGCGCAGTCTTGTTTGGCGCAGGCTGGGGCCTGGCCGGATTTTGTCCGGGGCCTGCCATGGTCGCATTGCTGTTTGGCAGTGCCAAACCGTGGATTTTTGTGACCAGCATGCTGGCTGGTATGTGGCTGCACAGCCGCTTGTTTGGAAAAGGCTGATTCACATAGCGTTGTCACTGCGCGCAATGCGCGGCAGTCTATTGCTCATTGAGTCACTTGACGGGAGTCGGCTGGTATTGCTGCGGAGTTTGCTCTCGCAAGGACACCAGACCAATTGCAGCGCATGGCAAGTCTGCCTGCCATGCCATCGCCCAGTCATCCAAAAATGTTATCTTCAAGCCATTACTATCCTATTTTATGGAATAGCTCTGTGTTGGAAAGCCAATCATCATGCTAAACAAAGTCGAAATGCTGAGAATTTTCTGCGCAGCTGCAGAAACCAGCAGTTTTAAAGAGGCCGCTATCCGGCTTGGCGTTTCGCCACAAGCCGTCAGTAGGGCCATCAGCGCGCTGGAAACACAACTGGGCGAAGTGTTATTTTTCCGCAATACGCGCCATAGCCAGATCACGCCGTTTGGCATTTCACTGGCGCAACGTGCCAGACTCAGCCTGCATCAACTGGATGCTATTTTCACCCCTGCCGAAGCCGCAGACAATGGCCTCAGCGGCGTGGTGCGCATCGCTGCGCCCAATGCGCTTACCCATTCCAGCCTGCCCATGCTGATCAGCGAATTGCTTGCATTGCATCCACAGTTACAGATCGAACTCTGTTTTTCAGATGACCACAGTGATGTAGTGGCCGAGCAAATTGATATCGGCATACGCGTAGGCATCATGCGTGACAGCCAGCTGATTGCCAAAGTGGTGGCACAATGCCATTTTTGCATGGTGGCCGCCCCCGCACTGATTGCACGCTATGGCATGCCCCAAACACTGGAAGCACTGGGAGAATTGCCGACCATTGTCATGCTGGACCCGAAAACAGGCCGACCCTGGCCATGGTTTTTAAATGCGGGCGCCACCTGGCACCCCAGGCAACCCGTGATCGCCAGTAACGATGCCATTTATGAATACCAGGCGGTATTGGCTGGCACCGGGATCGGGCAATTGGCCAGCTTTCTGGCGACCCCGCATATTCAGGCGGGCACGCTGGTGCAAGTGCTGCCAGAAATCACGCCCACACCATGGAATGTATATGTCTATCGTGCCAACAAATCCCCGGTACCCGCCAGAATACGTCTGGTCTATGACTGGCTGGCGAAAGGCCTGGCCGACACCCTGCACAAGCCATAGGCAGTCATGGCTCAAGCCTTGATGGCAGACTGTTTGCGATAGCGCCACAGTGTCGTGCGCCCGACGCCCAGGCGTTTGGCAGCCAAGGTTAAATTGCCAGCACAAGCTGTAATTTCTGCTTCAATGATGTGCGCTGACAAAGCCTGGCGGGGCGATTTCGCCGTGTCCTGCGTTGCTGCGACACTGGTCTGAATCTCCGGCGGCAAATCAGCCACCTGAATGTAATGGCCATCACTCATCACCAGCGCATAATGCACAGCATTGCGTAACTCACGTACATTCCCCGGCCAGTCGTACGCCAGCAACTGTTGCATGGCAGACTCGGTGACCTGAGGCAATGCCCCCTGCGTAAACTGTTGTTTCAACAACTGGCGCACAATCAGCGGGATATCCTGTTTACGGGCCTGTAAATCCGGCAGAAAAATGGGGATAACCCGCAAACGGAACAGCAAATCCTGTCGAAACCTGCCCGCCTTCACCTCTTCACGCAAGGCCTTGTGCGTCGCCGTGACAATCCGCACATCCGTCTGCAGCGGCCGCTCGGCACCGACCGGTAAATACTCGCCGGTTTCCAGCACACGGAGCAATTTGGCTTGCAGTTCAAATGGCAATTCTGCAATTTCATCGAGAAATAAAGTGCCGCCATGCGCACGTTCAAATAGCCCGGCATGGTCACGCACAGCACCACTGAACGCGCCTTTCACATGCCCAAACAACTCGCTTTCCAGCACGCCCGCATTTAAAGTTGCGCAGTTGATCGCAACAAAAGGGGCATGACTGCGCGCACTCTCACCATGAATAGCCTTGGCCACCAGCTCTTTACCAGTGCCTGACGCCCCGCGGATGAGCACCGGAATATCGGTCGCAGCCACCCGTCGTATCATTTCCAGCACTTTAAGCATTTCTGGCGAGTGGCTGATCAGGCCATATTTTTCACTCAACTGCTGCAAGGGCAAATCAGTCGCAGCCAACGCGCGCTGCGGAATCAGCACCTCCAGCCCGCCATCAAATCCACCATCTTCGCTCACATACGCCATGGCATACTTGAGTACTGCCTGCGTACGGCCATCGTTGCGATGCAATAACAGAGGGGCTGCCTCAACCTTGCCAGAATCGATTAACCCGCATCCGCGCATACACTGCACGCAGCGGTTGGCGGTGAGGCAACTCTCCCCTTTCAGCTCGGCTTCACCAAACCCCAGCAACTTCTCGGCCCCGGGGCTCCAGTAACTGATTTTCTTGTGCTGATCGACGGTAAACACCGCCGCATCAGGCATGATCAAAGAAATCATACGCGCAAGTGACTCGCCCTGCGCGCGACTCAGTCCACGGGCAGTTGCGAAAAATTCAGGGGTAATTTGTTTCATCCTTTATTATGAAACAAATAATTGAAACATATCAAGTGTTTCATTGAAACACGATACACTATGAGATGACATGGAAAATATCGTTAACCCTTTGAAATATATTAAGAAATTACATAACCCTCTCCATGGCACCGGTTTTGCTATATTTTTGTAAGTCTTACTCAGGAGAAGCCCTCATGATTTTTCAGCAGTTTTTTGAACCGGACAGCAGCACATTCACCTATCTGCTAGGCTGTGAGCAAACCCGCCAGGCGGTATTGATAGACACCGTGGAGTGCGACGTAGAACAGTATGTGCAGGCATTAGCCTCGCATGGCCTGACGCTGGTATACACCCTGGAAACCCATGTGCATGCTGATCATGTCACCGGCGCAGATACCTTACGTAAAAGATTGGGCAGCAAGAGTGTGGTCCACCGCGATGCAGGGGCCATGTGCGGTGATTTGCTGGTGACCGACGGTATCCACTTATCGGTTGGCCATATGGATATTGAAGTGCGTTACACCCCGGGGCATACCAACGGCTGCGTCAGTTATTACGTGGGAGACCGTATTTTCACAGGGGATGCACTGCTCATCGGAGGGTGTGGCCGAACCGACTTTCAGCAAGGCAATGCCGGACAACTCTACGACAGCATACACAGCAAAATTTTCAGCTTGCCGGATGAAACACTGATTTTTCCAGGACATGACTACAACGGCAACACGGTCTCTAGCGTCGGCCAGGAGAAACAGAATAACAAACGTCTGGGTGGTCAACAATCGCGTGAAGCATTTATCGAGATCATGGCTAATTTAAAACTGGCGTATCCCAAGCATATTGATGTCGCCCTTCCCGCCAATCAAGCTTGCGGAAACATCGCAGTCAAGCAATCCGCCTGAACCAGCACAGGAGCATAATAATGAAAACAGGGAAGATTAATCAGGAAATTTCAGTGGCTGACCAGCTATTGGTCAGTGATCTGCCGTCATTGGCTGCGCAGGGATTCAAGTCTATTTTTTGCCATCGCCCCGATGGCGAAGGCCCAGACCAGCCCAGTTTTCACGAAATTGATGTCGCGGCCAAAGCGCTGGGGCTGCATACTGCCTACCTGCCGGTGACCAGCGGAAAAGTCAGTGACGAGGATGTCGCCGCTTTCGCCAGTCAATTTCAACACGCGCCCAAACCGGTGCTGGCTTATTGTCGCTCTGGCATGCGTGCCATCACCTTGTGGAGTTTGCAGGCTGCCGCAAGCACGCCCTTGCCTGAACTGCTGAGCATTGGCCAGCAGGCAGGCTATGACTTGTCAGGCTTAACCCTACGCCTGGCGGCGGGTAAGCAAGGGGGCGAGGTGCCGGTGAGTCACTACACCGTGGTGATTATCGGTGGCGGTGCTGCCGGGATTGCCGCCGCCTCCAGCCTGTTATCCAGAGATCCATCGCTAGAGATTGCATTGATCGACCCGGCGGAGACGCATTATTATCAACCCGGATGGACCCTGGTGGGTGGCGGTGTGTTTTCAGCGGAAAGTACCGTCAAAACCATGGCCTCCGTGATCCCCGCTGGCGTGAAATGGATCAAAGCGGCCGTGGCCGGATTTGATCCGCAACAGGACCGCGTGATTCTCGAAGGCTGCCGCCTGGTCAGCTATGAAAAGCTGATCGTCTGCCCCGGCATCAAGCTGAACTGGGGCGCCATAGAAGGCTTGAATGAAACGCTGGGACGCAATGGCGTGACCTCTAATTACCGCTATGACCTTGCGCCCTATACCTGGGAGCTGGTCAGCCAGCTGAAACATGGCAAGGCGGTATTTACCCAACCCCCCATGCCGATCAAATGTGCGGGCGCGCCGCAAAAAGCCATGTATCTGTCTGGAGACCACTGGTGGCGTAGCGGTGTACTGAACGACATCCAGATTGATTTTTACAATGCCGGCGCAGTGCTGTTCGGCGTCAAGGAGTACGTGCCTGCCCTGATGCAATATGTAGAGAAGTACCACAGTCATCTGCATTTTTCACACCGGCTGACCAAGGTGGACGGGCAGGCCAAACGCGCCTGGTTTGCGCACACCCTTGCCGACGGCAGTGTGCAGGAAGTGGAAACCGACTTTGACCTGCTGCATGTGGTGCCGCCACAACACACACCCGACTTTATTCGTGTCAGTCCACTGGCGGACACAACGGGCTGGATAGATGTCAATCCGGACACTTTGCAACACAAGCACTTCCCTAATATTTATGCGCTTGGCGATGCCGCCAACAGCCCCAATGCCAAAACCGCAGCGGCAGCACGCAAGCAGGCGCCGGTTGTGGCCACCAACCTGCTGTTTGATTTGCGGCGCGGCCAAAAACGCGCAGCCTACGATGGCTATGGCTCCTGCCCGCTGACGGTTGAGCGCGGCAAGGTGGTACTGGCCGAGTTTGGCTACGGTGGCAGACTGCTGCCCAGTTTTCCGCAGTGGCTGTTGAATGGTCAACAGCCTTCACGGCTGGCCTGGATACTCAAAGAGCGATTATTGCCGCCAATCTACTGGAAAGGCATGTTGAAAGGGCATGAATGGCTGGCCACACCGCAAGACGTTGCGCGTCAGGAACAGGCATGAGCGGATCCCCACGTGCGCGCGCAGGCTGGCAGAAAGTCCTGCCGATCGTGCAATGGGGCGCACAATACAATCGGCAACAGGCTTTCAGTGACCTGACAGCGGCTATCATTGTGACGCTGATGCTGGTGCCGCAGGCGCTGGCTTATGCCATGTTATCTGGCCTGCCGCCAGAAGTTGGCCTATATGCAAGCATGTTGCCGCTGGTGGCGTATGCACTGCTGGGCACTAGTGGCACACTGGCTGTCGGCCCAGTGGCCGTCGCAGCGCTGATGACGGCCAGTGCCATTGCACCATTTTCAGCACAAGACCCGGCACTGGGCCTGCAAGCGGCAGTGATTCTGGCTTGCATTTCAGGACTTTTTTTACTGCTTGCCGGACTGTTCAAGCTCGGATTTCTGGCCAACTTTCTGTCGCACCCGGTGATCGCTGGATTTATTGCAGCGGCCAGTGTGTTAATCGCCACCAGTCAGTTACCGACCCTGCTGGGAATAGACGCACATGGCGACAATCTCACCGACCTCTGGCTGAGCATCTCCGCACACCTTCATCAATGGCATCCGGCAACCGCCCTGTTTTCGGCAGGCACCATTGCGCTGCTGGTGCTCACTCGATTGTATGGCACTCGCTGCCTGCAGCAGTGGGGCTTCAACCCATTCTGGGCCCAGACACTCAGTCGTGCCGTGCCCGCCATGCTGGTGATTGCCGGCACCCTGGCCATGCATACCCATTTACCAGGATTGGCTGAGATTAAGACCGTGGGCCATATCCCGGCAGGCTTGCCCGATTTAGCATTGCCGACAATGTCGCCCTCACTTTGGCAAGCATTGCTGATGCCAGCGATCATGATTTCGATTGTAGGCTATGTCGAATCGATTTCAGTGGCGCAAAATCTGGCCATGAAACGCCGAGAGCGTGTCCGGCCAGACCAGGAACTCATTGCATTGGGCGTGGCTAATCTCGCCGCCAGCATCAGTGCCGGGCAACCGGTGACGGGGGGAGTTTCACGCTCGGTAGTCAATATGGATGCAGGTGCGCAAACGCCTGCCGCCGGCCTGATGACCGCCATCGGCATGTTGCTCGCCACAGTATTTCTGGCTGGCTGGCTCAGTGAACTGCCACGACTGATACTGGCGGCCTCCATCGTGGTGGCGGTGCTCAGCCTGTTTGACCTGTCGGTTTTTTTTCACACCTGGCAACGTAACCGCAGTGACTTTGTGGCACTGTTGATGACATTTGCCATCACTCTGTTTATCAATGTCGAAACCGGCATCAGCGCCGGGGTACTGCTGTCGATTGGCTTGCATTTGTATCGCAGCAGTCGTCCGCATATGGCGATTGTGGGGCAGGTGCCGGGCACCGAGCACTTTCGCAATGTTGACCGTCATCAGGTGGCACTGTGCCCCGATGTGGTGACATTGCGCATAGACGAAAGCCTGTACTTTGCCAATGCCCGCTACCTGGAGCAAAAAGTATTGGAAATTGTTGCAGATACGCCTACACTAAAACATCTGGTACTCATGTGCTCGGCAGTCAATGCGATTGATGGGAGTGCGCTTGAAGTACTGGAGATGATAAATGCCCATTTGCAATCTTTGGGGATAGGTTTTCACCTCTCCGAGGTCAAGGGACCTGTGATGGATATTTTGCAACGCAGCCATCTGCCTGAAAGGCTGAATGGTCATATCTATTTGACGCAGTTTAAAGCCTACGAGGCCTTGGCATGCTTCCAGCCAACATGAAATACCCTGACCACCAAGCCGAGGCATGCCCGCTACCCGCTGCGACAATTTGCCCTATCGCGGGGCCAAGGCATCCGCGATACCATCCCCTCGGGAGCATACCGGATACAAGGCAGTGAACCAGACAAGTTTAAACACCCCATCCTCACAGGAGCACACCATGCAAAAAAACATTGGCAATATTGACCGCGCACTCAGACTCATCGCTGGCGGAGGCCTGCTGGTCTGGGCACTGGCATTCAGTGGCCCGCTCTGGGCCTATCTCGGCATCATCCCGCTGGCAACCGCATTGATCAAATGGTGCCCGCTATATTCTTTGATCAATATCAAGTCTTCAAAATAAACCATCCATTAATGTGTATCGCTAAAGACAGTTCGAAAGGATAAGCCATGTGGATTAAACGGTGGCTGTCGCATTATCGCAACAGTGTGTTGTTCAGGCACCTGAGCTGGGTATTATGTCTGAAACTGCTGTTGCTGTTCTTGCTCTGGCAGGTGCTGATTAAACCCAACAAGCTGCACCCGGATACCGCGATGGTCATAGACCATATGCTAGGCAGCACCCATGCTCCAGCCATTGCCCAACCCGCCTCAGGAGAATCACAATGATTTCACACGAACTGGTTGATTTGTCGCGGCTGCAATTTGCCGCTACCGCCATGTACCACTTTTTATTCGTACCGCTCACCTTGGGCATGGTATGGATGCTGGTCATTATGGAAAGCGTCTACGTCATGACCGGCAAGGTCATCTGGAAAGACATGACGCGCTTCTGGGGCAAGCTGTTTGGCATCAATTTTGCGCTGGGCGTCACCACCGGCATCACGATGGAGTTTCAATTCGGCACCAACTGGGCCTATTACTCGCACTATGTCGGCGACATTTTTGGCGCACCGCTGGCCATTGAAGGCCTGATGGCGTTTTTTCTCGAATCGACGTTTATCGGCCTGTTTTTCTTTGGCTGGGATCGCCTGTCCAAACACAAACACCTGATGGTGACGATGCTCTTGGCGGTTGGCACCAATTTATCTGCATTATGGATTTTGATTGCCAATGGCTGGATGCAAAACCCGGTCGGCGCCGCATTTAACTGGCACACCATGCGCATGGAAATGACCAACTTCTGGGATATTCTGATGAACCCGGACGCGCAGGTGAAATTTGTGCATACCGTGTCGGCAGGCTATGTCACCGGCGCCATGTTTGTGCTGTCGATCTCCAGCTGGTATTTGCTGAAAAACCGCAATATGGAATTCGCCAAGCGTAGTTTCAGCGTGGCCGCTGCGTTTGGGCTAGCCGCTTCGGCCAGTGTGATTGTGCTGGGTGACGAATCTGGCTATACCGTGGGCGAGGCGCAGCAAACCAAAATGGCCGCGATTGAAGCCATGTGGGAAACCAAACCCGCACCGGCCGGACTCACGCTGATTGCGGATATCAATGAAGCGGAAAGCAAAAACAACTGGGAAGTAGAACTGCCATATGTAATGGGCATTATCGGCACCCGCTCCCTGAGCAAGACCATTCCGGGGATTGACGAGATCAAGGCCAAAAACCGCGAGCGGATTATGAACGGTATTCCAGCCGTAGTGGCGCTGGAGCAATTACGTGCCGACCGCAATAACACTGACGCCGAAGCCACCCTCAAAGCGCATCTGCATGACCTGGGTTTCGGTTTGCTGCTCAAACGCTACACCGACCACGTGGCCAGCGCCACCCCGGAGATGATCACACAAGCGGTCAATGACACCGTACCACGGGTCACCCCCATGTTCTGGGCATTCCGCGCCATGGTGGGTCTGGGATTCGCCTTGCTGGCTTTGTTTGCACTGGCCATGTGGAGCAGCATCAAAGGCTGTTTTACCGAAAAACCCTGGTTGTTAAAGTGGGCGTTATGGATGTTGCCTGCCCCATGGCTTGCCGCCGAACTTGGCTGGTTTGTCGCAGAATATGGCCGCCAGCCCTGGACCATTTACGGCGTATTGCCAACCCACTTGTCGGTTTCCACCCTGAGTGTGGAAAGCCTGTATGGTTCACTGATCGGCTTTGTCGGCTTTTACACGGTGCTGCTGGTGGTTGAAATGTATTTGATGGTGAAATTTGCCAGACAAGGCCCCGGTTCTTTAGGCACCGGACGCTATGACCAAGAAGTACATGCCTGAGGAGCATACACATGGACTATGTCACATTAAAAATTATCTGGTGGTTATTGGTGGGCGTGTTACTGGTCGGCTTTGCCATCATGGACGGTCACGACATGGGCGTGGGCACACTGTTGCCGTTTGTCGGCAACAGTGACGATGAACGCCGGGTGGTGATTAACACCGTCGGCCCGCACTGGGATGGCAACCAGGTCTGGTTTATCACCGGCGGCGGCGCGATTTTTGCCGCCTGGCCACTGGTGTATGCCACCGCATTCAGCGGGTTTTACTGGGCGATGCTGGCCGTGTTGTGGGCTTTGTTTTTCCGTCCGGTGGGCTTTGATTACCGCAGCAAAATCCACGACGCGCGCTGGCGCAGCACCTGGGATTGGGGCTTGTTTATCGGCGGCGCCGTGCCACCACTGATTTTTGGCGTGGCTTTTGGCAATCTGTTACAAGGGGTGCCCTTTGAGCTCAATCAGATGCTGATCTCGCATTACAGCGGCAGCTTCTGGCAACTGCTTAACCCGTTTGCATTGCTGTGCGGGGTGGTCTCCAGCGCCATGATCACCATGCAAGGGGGCATGTATCTGGCCCACCGTACCGAAGGTGCGATTCAGCAACGCACCATCACATTGGCAATCAGGGCAGCATGGTTAATGGCTGCAAGCTTTGTCGTGGCCGGTCTCTGGCTGCGTTTTGGAGGGATTGAAGGCTTTATGCTGACCTCCAGCCTGGATCCTGCAAGCTTGCCCGACCCACTGGCAAAAGAAGTGGTCCGCTCCGCCGAAGGCTGGTGGCAGAATTATGAAAAACAACCGTGGATCTGGGCACTACCCTTACTGGGCATGGGTGCCGCACTGCTGGCCAGCAAACTGGTCAGTGCAGGCCATACCTTGAGTGCCTTTGTGGCCTCATCAGTCAGCATTCTCGGCGTGATCGGCACCGCTGGCGCGGCTATGTTTCCGTTTATCATGCCGTCCTCAACCCAGCCCAATGCCAGCTTGACGGTTTGGGATAGCGTGTCCAGCCACCTGACCTTGCAGATCATGTTTTATGCCACCCTGATTTTTATGCCCCTGATTATCTATTACACCAGTTGGGCCTATCATGTCATGCGCGGCAAAGTCACCGTGGCTGATATACAAGCCAACAGTCATCAGGCTTACTAAAGGAGAATACATATGTGGTACTTCACCTGGATACTGGGCGTCGGCTTTGCCGTGATGCTGGCCATCCTCAATGCCATGTGGCTGGAGTCAGGTGATGACCAGCGCGATGAGCCACTTTAGCGTGATTCACCAGCACTTGACGGCGCTTGCCAAAAACTGCGCAAGATGAATACCGCGGCCTTACCAAAGCCGTAGCTGGTGGTCACAATGCTAGCCAGCAGATAACACTGAAACAGCATGGGAGGCGGCAGTTGCGGATTATCCAGTGCTGGAAACACCGCCATCAGCAGAAACAGGCTGGAGTTGGTAAATGCGCCAATCACCATGGCCCAGCGCACATGCCAGGGCAAGCGGACACGCGAAGCAGCAATCCCCAGAATCAATGCTGTCATCAGCAGAAAATCGATATGTGCCTGCAGCAGACGCGTGAATTTTCCGGCAAATACGGATTTCAGCACAGGCACACCAAAGTTAAGGCCTACCATGCACCATGCAAGTAATAAGGCCATCAATAACCATAAAGCTGCCCCGGTGAGCAGCATGCGGTGTTCATGCTCGCTAGAAGTCAACGGTTGCATACATTCTCCTCTTGTTTAAATGTGCCATAGCTTAGGCCACATCTCAACGGCATGCTTGATGCGGACGGTGGTCAAACTTGACTACAGCGGAGATATCGCAGTTGCCAAGCCATACCGCTTGTGTCTAAATAGCCCTACCAAAGGGAGAGACATCGCATGCAGGTAACAGCACAAAAAGTGGGGGACTTGGGGCGCAGATTCAGTACGGCGGATATCCAGCCCTGGCACAAAAAAGCGTGGCTACGTGAAGTGATTGGGCGCGAATATGCAGATGTTGAAATTATTCCGCCTGCCACAGCACCGCTGTTTAATGAGATGACACTCTACCCATGGCAGTCTGGACAATTGTCGGTGATCCACTCCGGCAGCATTCGCATTGAGCGGGGTAAGCGTGAAATTACCCAAGCCCAGCTCGATAATTATTTCGCAGTGCTGCTGCTTGATGGGCGCTACGCCTTGCAACAACAAGGCAAAGAGGTTTTTTTAAATCCTGGAGACATCACGCTGTATGATGCTACCCGCCCGCACCAGATCCATTGCCCACAAGATTTTTCCAAGCTGATTATTTCCATTCCACGACCATTGCTGCATCAGCAACTGCCCGCAGCCGGCCTCTGCACCGCCATACATATTGATGGTCAACACGGCACAGGCGCAGTGCTGTCTGCATTGGTCCGCACGCTGGCCAGCCAAGTCGCACGACTGTCTGTTGACAGCTTCAATACCAGCATAAAAAGTGTGATAGATTTATTGTGCATGGCCTGCCATGCGCATGACCAGGGCCCCTTGTATTTATCCCGCAGCGGGACGTTGTCGCTGATCAGGGTCAAGGAATTTATTGCTAGCCACCTGCATCAGGGTGAACTCGACAGCCAGACGATTTCTGCTGCAACGGGCTTATCCAGCCGCTATATCAACCAGCTATTTGCCGAGGAAAACACCTCGTTAATGCGTTATGTCTGGCAACAGCGACTTTCCCTCAGCGCACGCGCACTCCACCATAGCAGCCAGCGCCATCAGAGTGTTTCCGAGATCGCGCTGGCCAGTGGCTTTAATGATTTTTCGCATTTCAGCCGTGCTTTCAAAAAGCAGTTTGGATTATCACCGCGCGCCTATCGACAACAACCCGGCACGCAGCCCCGGCACTAAATCTGCAGGCATATTTTGCCAAAGTGACGACTCCTTTCCTGATACTGGAATGCCTGCACCATATCTTCCAGCGCAAATACTTTATCCACCACCGGATGCATGCTATTGGCATCAATGGCTTGAATCATGGCCTGCTGCTGTGTGCGGTTACCCACCAGCACACCTTGCAGTCGCAACTGTTTGATCAATGCCATCACCAGTGGGAAGTGACCTGCCAGCCCGGTTAAAATCCCGATCACCGAGACATGGCCACCCACCCGGGCAGCCAGCATGGATTGCTCCAGGGTAGCCGGACCACCGACTTCGACCACATGGTCCACACCGCATCCATCCGTGATGTCGCGTGCCAAAGTACCCCAAGCTGGTGTAGCTTTATAATTAATCAGATGATCGGCGCCCAGCGCTTTGAGTTTTTCCAGCTTTTCTTCGCTGGAAGAGGTTGCAATCACCGTCGCGCCTGCCAGTTTGGCAAACTGCAAGGCAAAAATAGACACACCGCCCGTGCCTTGCACCAGCACCGTATCACCGGGCTTTAAGTGGTCATCCGACATGAGTGCCCGCCATGCTGTGAGTGCGGCAGTGGTCAAGGTAGAGGCTTCGATATGCGTCCAGCCTTTGGGGGCCAGCGTGAATGACTCCACGGTGGCGGTGACCAACTCGCGTGCATAGCCATCCACGCCATCCCCGGGTACAGTGGCAAAGCCTTCCACAAGCGGCTCGCCGGATTGCCAGGTCGGGAAAAACGTACTCACCACAGAGTCGCCAACCTTAAATGCCGTCACACCAGCCCCCACCGCGACCACCTCCCCGGCACCATCCGCCATGGGAATACGGGGTTCGCTCGGCCCCCACATGCCGCTGACAACTGCAAAATCATGATAGTTCAGGGAGTTGGCGTACAGGCGTACGGTGACTTCTCCGGCCTTGGGCAAACGGGCTTCTCGCGAACCCACTGTGACGTTGGCGTAGCCGCCACCCGCTTGCAAAATAATCGCTTTCGTCATGACAGCTCCAATCTTGTTGTTTTAACAAAAAAATCCGCTCAATCCTGTTGAGCGCCGTATATATGGTTTGCTTTCTTATCGCGCCGACCCTGAGCATAGTCAGCATGATTGTGGCGCAAACTGCCACGGCCTATTGCATCAAAAAGTGGAATTATCAATTCCAGCTACGTCCATACAATCATGCATGTTCTTATGCCATGATATGCTTCAAACTCTACGCACTCAAATTCCATGTAATAGATGCTTTGCTCGTACCCATATGTTTGAACCTCAGGAAATCGCCCTATGAAATTGAATATCAATGGTCAAGACACCGAACTCAATGTCAGTGACGACATGCCTATTTTATGGGCGATTCGTGATATTGCTGGCTTAACCGGCACCAAATTCGGCTGCGGCATGGCGCAATGTGGCGCCTGTACCATCCATCTGGATGGGCAGGCGATTCGCTCCTGCGTGACGCCCGTCAGCGCGGCGGTCGGCAAAAAAATAACCACGATTGAAGCCATGCAGGATGATAAAGTCGGGCAAGTGGTACAGGCTGCCTGGCAAGAAATTGACGTGGTCCAGTGTGGCTACTGCCAGTCTGGCCAGATCATGTCGGCCACCTCATTACTCAGGCAAAATCCCAAACCCACAGATGCGGATATTGATAACGCGATGAGTGGCAATATTTGCCGGTGCGGCACCTACCAGCGCATCAAGGCAGCCATCCACGAAGCCGCCGAGAAATTGGCTTAAGGAGCGCACAATGTCAACCAATATCAATCTCTCCCGCCGCACGTTCATTAAAGCCACTGCCTTTGTTGCAGGCGGTTTGGTCATTGCGTTTTCCATTCCTTATGCCAAGCGCTTTATGCAAAAAGAGCAGGCGGCTGCACCGGGGCAGGACAAACCCTTGCCCGTACCCAATGCTTTTCTGCGCATAGGCACTGACGATTCGATTACCGTCATGCTGGCGCACAGTGAAATGGGGCAAGGTGTGTGGACCACCCTGCCGATGCTGATTGCAGATGAACTGGATGCGGACTGGAGCAAGATCAAAGTGGAACATGCGCCAGCAGCCCCCGATTACATTCACACGGCCTATGGCATTCAAATCACAGGCGGCTCGTCAACCACCTGGTCTGAATTTGATCGCTATCGTCAGGCAGGGGCGTTGACACGTGCGCTGCTGATACAGGCTGCGGCAAACACCTGGGGCGTTGCTGTGGATAGCCTGCGTACCGAAAACGGCTTTGTACGCAACGGCGAGCAAACACTCAGTTATGGACAATTGGCTGAAAAAGCCGCAGGACTCGAGACACCCACACACGTCACCCTCAAAACCCCGGATCAATGGAAATTTATTGGCAAGCCCACCCGCCGTCTGGACAGTGCAGAGAAAATCAATGGCACGGCCAAGTTTGGGCAAGATATCCAGTTTGAAGGACTCAAGATTGGCATGGTGGCGCGTTCACCGGTTTTTGGTACCACACTGGCATCCGTGGATGACAGTGCTACCCTCAAAGTGTCTGGCGTGATTAAAGTGGTCAAAGTGCCGACCGGTGTAGCGGTGATTGCCGACCATTACTGGGCCGCCAAACAGGGCCGCGACGCACTGAAACTGACTTGGCAAACCGAAGGCAAGGAAAAACCGGATTCGGCCGCCTTACTGAAGCAGTATTCAGCGCTGGCACAACAACCCGGCCTCAGTGCCGCCAAAGCCGGGGATACGGCACAGGCACTCAAACAGGCCGCACACACCGTGACTGCCGAGTATGTCTTGCCTTATTTGTCGCATGCGCCGATGGAGCCGCTTAACTGTGCCGTTAAAATTACGGAGGATGGCTGCGAAATCTGGACTGGGACACAAATGCAAACCACCGATCAGGGAGCGGCGGCCAAGATACTCGGCATGCCTCCGGAAAAAGTCATGATTCATACCCAGTTTTTGGGAGGCGGCTTTGGCCGTCGCGCCAATCCGCGTGCTGACTTTGTCTCGGAAGCGGTAGAAGTCGCCAAGGCGGCAGGCATGCCGGTGAAAACCGTGTGGAGCCGTGAAGACGATATCAAAGGGGGCTTTTACCGCCCGATGTTTGTCCATCGTGCCAGCATTGGTATGGACGCTGACGGCAAGCCACAGGCCTGGCAACATACGCTGGTTGGGCAATCGATTATTCTGGGCACGCCGTTCGAAAAAGTCATGATTAAAGACGGCATCGACGCGACCTCGGTAGAGGGTGTGGCTGATTCCCCCTATGTCAAAGACTTGCCCAACCATCAGGTCGAACTGCATACCATGCCCTCTGCCGTACCTGTCTTATGGTGGCGCTCGGTCGGGCATAGCCACTCGGCCTTTGTGATGGAAAGCCTGATTGATGAGCTGGCCCATACTGCGAAGCAGGATCCCGTCGCCTATCGCCGCCAGTTGCTGAAAAACCATCCGCGCCATCTGGCGACACTGAATCTGGCTGCCGAGAAAGCGGGGTGGGACAAGCCACTGCCAGAAGGCATATTCAGAGGCATTGCCGTACACGAATCATTCGGCAGTGTTGTCACCCAAATTGCCGAGGTGTCGGTCAAGGAAGGCCAGGTCAAGGTACACCGCATGGTAACGGCGATTGACTGCGGACTGGCCGTGAATCCGGATGGCGTCAAAGCACAAATGGAGTCCTCGATTGCGTTTGGACTGGGTGCTGCGCTCAGTAGCGAGATCAGTTTTAAAGACGGTGAAGTGGTGCAATCCAACTTCCATGACTATCAGGTATTGCGCATGAAAGACATGCCCAAGGTCGAGGTATACATCGTGCAGAGCAGTGAAAAAATGGGCGGCGTCGGCGAACCCGGCCTGCCACCAGTCGCTCCGGCGGTCACCAATGCCATTTTTGCGGCGACAGGCAAACGCCTGCGGTCGCTCCCCATTGCCAACCAGTTGGCCTAACAGTTCAGGTCACTCACATTGATGCAATCTTCTGATCTGGATGTACTGCAACGCGCGCATGACTGGCTACGGCTAGGCCATCGTGTACATTTGTTCACGGTCATTCAAACCTGGGGCTCAGCCCCCCGCCTGCCTGGCGCCATTCTGGTGGTACGCGATGATGGACATTTGGTAGGCTCGGTGTCAGGCGGGTGTATTGAAGATGATCTGGCAGACCATGCCCGCAAAGGCACGCTGCCTGACCATGCGAGCATTCTGGAGTACGGTGTCAATCAAGCGGAAGCCCAGCGTTTTGGGATTCCCTGCGGCGGGCAATTGAAAATTTTTGCCGAACCCTTGCATGCTGCCGAACAGTTGGCGCCGATGCTGCAAAGCCTGACTGAACGGCGGCTGCTCAAGCGCTCCATTCACCTGTACACAGGCGAAGTGGTATTGCGCCATGTCAAGCCGGAAGGCCAGCCCAATATCGACGGTGAATGGTTTCACACCTACTTTGGCCCGCAATGGCGACTGCTGGTGATTGGGGCCAATCAGCTGGGTTCAATATTGGCGGCCATGGCACAGGCGCTGGACTTTCACGTGCTGATCTGTGACCCGCGTGAAGAAATGCGTGCAGAATGGCATGTGGAAGACGCAGACTGGCTGAGCGGCATGCCGGATGATGTGGTGCTGGATATGCAGCCGGATCACCACACCGCGATTGTGGCGGTGACGCATGATCCGAAACTGGACGACATGGCCTTGCTGGAGGCGCTGAAATCGGACGCGTTTTATGTCGGGGCGCTGGGCGCAGTCAAAAACCAGGAAAAGCGCAAACAACGTCTGCGCAGCTTTGATTTAAATGAACAGGAAGTCAACCGCCTGCATGGTCCGGTGGGCTTGCGTATTGGCAGCCGCACCCCGGCTGAAATTGCAGTCTCCATTCTCGCCGAGCTGATTCAGGTCAGAGCCCAGTTACAAATCAATGGTCTTGCGGCCGAAACCCGTCTCGCCGCTGCCTGAGCGCGCTTCGCGCAAGGCCTCCGGCGTATCAATATCCTGCAAAATACCGTGGTCGGTACATTCCAGTAGCGTGATTTCCTCCGCATACTGTTTGAGCACTCCGCGCGCGCCCTGATCTCCTTGCACAGACAGCAATGCTGGCGTGAAGCGACGGGAGAATCCGACAGGGTGTCCTCTCTTTCCCTGAAACACAGGTTGCACAATCTGCGCCCCCGTCTGTATGTGCTGCGCCACGGCAAAGATGGTGGCAGGCTTAATCAATGGCATATCTGCCAAAGCCAGCACATAGCCGGACAATGCAGGGAATAGCGCTTGTGCCGCCTGAATGGCATATTTCAAACTGTCAGCCATCTCGTGTGCATCACACATCACCACCTGTAGCCCCAAAGCCGACAATGCAGCATGCAGGGTGCTGTTTTCAGGGCGAATCACAGCCACCACAAAGGGAATGACCTGCCGGAGATGACGCGCCGACACCTCAGCCACAGTGGC
This sequence comes from Methylophilus aquaticus, assembly GCF_030769565.1. Classification (GTDB taxonomy): domain Bacteria; phylum Pseudomonadota; class Gammaproteobacteria; order Burkholderiales; family Methylophilaceae; genus Methylophilus; species Methylophilus aquaticus. Next base: position 30,378 of record NZ_JAVCAP010000036.1, read on the forward strand.
ATCCTGTTCAAAGGGTTGCAACAGTTTATCCGCATCGCCAAAGCGGCGTGAAAAGCCTGCGGCCAATAAGATGCCGACCACAAGCGGCGGCGGATTCAACGTGATCTGTGCATTTTGCATACCCATGCAGATTAGGAGATTTGTTGCGCAGACGTCAACCTTGATTTGGTCTACACAGCCCGAGCATTCGGCTAGCAAGCCGAAATGTTGCAATTGATGTACACTCGACTGCGTTGAGACAACTAAAGACGATGAATATGTCTGTCACCCAACCCGCAAACGCTGAAACCATCATGCAAACAGCTGGCGACCTGCATGATATGCATGCCTTTCTGCCAGCCATATCAGCACTGTTTGACCTAATGCCGGACAGCGTCATTCTGCATGATGCACAGGGCACGCCTGTCTATATCAGCCATGCACTCAAGCAAGATCTGGAGATTACATCACTGACAGAGCTTTCGGCATGCTTTAGCCCTGCGCAACGCGAAGAGTATAACCAGCAATTAAAAGTGACCATGAGTAGCCAAGAGGCCACTCAGATGGTGTGCCACTTTGACCATGGTAAATTCAGTCTCGATATCAACAACGTTATTAGCTTTTACCCCATCATCAACCGGCAGTTGCAATGTCTGGGGGTATTGGCACACAGTTATCACCATGCGTTACAGCAACACTTGCAAGAGATTTCCTCACACGCGCAAAAAGCCTACATGCGTTCTTTGCTGGATGGGTTTCCTTTTCCAATCTGGATGAAAAACCGCTCTGGCATGTTTGTCAGTGTCAATCGGCAGTTCTGCAGAGAGTTTGGGTTTGACCACCCACGCGATGTGCTGGGTAAAAATGATTTCGACCTGTTTGATACCGAGATGGCACAACAATTCAGAGCCGATGACCAGCACGTGCTGCACACCGGCCAGGAAAAACGGATTGTTGAGAAAATTCGCAAGGCCGATGGCACGCTTTATTGGGGCTATACCCACAAAACGGCCGCGCGCACCAGTGAGCACGTGATCGGCACGGTTGGCTTTACCCGTGATGTTTCAGAGGAACGCAGACTGCAAGCAGAAATTGCCGAACTTGAAAACGAATACGCCTTGCTGATGAACAGCATCCCGATTGCGATCATGGTGTACGACATGTCACTCCGCCGCCTCCTGGTCAATGACTACTACTCGAAACTGATTCGTACCGACGGCCGCGCATTTCTTGGCAAGACCCCGGCAGAGACGTGGAGCCCGTTTGTGGTCAACCTGACCGCCGATGACTACATGCATCATATGCATACCGTGATCGCGACCGGGGAACCCGTATTTTTTGATATGGTACATACCCGCGATGCCAGCGGTCACAGTACCCATGATGTCAGGCTGATCCCGCGGCGTAACAAAGATAATGAGATTTGCGGCGTCATCGCCGTTGTGCAGGATGTGACCATGGTGCATGAATCACGCCTGCGCAACGAACACCAGGCCCACCATGATGCGCTGACCGGACTGCCCAACCGTATTTTGCTGGCCCAAGAGCTGGAAGAGGCGACCAGCCATGCCCGGCAGGTAAACGAAAAATTTGCATTCCTGATGCTGGATCTGGATGGTTTTAAATCCATCAACGACTCGATGGGCCATGATATTGGCGACAAACTATTGCAGGAAGTCGCGCAACGACTGCAAACACTCACACCAGATGACGGCTTTTGCTGCCGACTGGGCGGCGATGAGTTTGCCATGATACTGCGCCACATGCAAGACCTGAGCCAGGCCAAAACTCTGGCCAGCCACTGCTTGCAATCCCTGCACCAGAGTTACCTGATTGATCAGGTTGAATACTATATTTCTGCCAGTATCGGCATTGCGGTGTACCCGGATCATACCGCCAACAGTGAGGATCTGATCCGCTTTGCCGATACTGCACTGTATGGGGCCAAAGATGGCGGGCGCAATAGATGGTGTTGCTATGACGTCGGCTTTACCCATCAGGCTGAACGGCGATTTCATGTGGCAAATGCTTTACGTACGGCCATCAGGCAGCAAGAACTGTCATTGGTGTTTCAACCGATTGTCAATATGTCAGATCGCCGCATCCATGGCGTGGAAGCGCTTTGTCGCTGGCATTCAAAAACACTGGGGGTTGTTAGCCCGGCAGAATTTATTCCGATTGCCGAGCATACTGGTCTGATGCTGGTGCTTGGCAAAACCATCATGGCTTATGCATTCGATGCTGCCTACCAGATCAACTACCTGTCCAATCCCGGCATACGTGTGTCAGTGAATGTGTCGGCCCGCCAGTTCAACGACCCCAAGTTTGTGGAGCAAGTCGGTCAACTGCTATTACAGCACCAATGCCAGCCACAATGGATTAAACTGGAAATCACCGAGAGCCTGCTGCTGGAGTACTCGCACGACGTATTGATCAAACTCAATCAGCTCACTGGCATGGGCATGCTGATTGCACTCGATGACTTTGGTACCGGGCACTCGGCACTCAGCTACCTGTTCAAGTTTCCCTTGCAGCAGATCAAAATTGACCGCTCCTTTATTCAGGATATTGAACTGAACCCCACCAGTGCCAAGTTAATCAAGGCCATCATTGCCATGGTCGGCAGTATGGAAAAAGAACTGGTGGCAGAAGGGGTGGAAACACAAAAACAAGCCGAATTGTTGCAGCAATTTGGCTGCAACATGGCCCAGGGCTTTTTGTACTCAACGCCGCTGGCACTGGACTCACTGCTGAGTCTTGCACATAAACAATATACGCTTTGATACCGCGCTGTAGCCAGCAAGTCAACCTGCTGGCTTCAAACAGCGTTAGGCAATCTTAACACCCACCATTGAGGGAGCCTGTCATGCCTTTATCACGCCTTGTCTGCCTCTGCCTGCTGTGTTATTGCATGCAATTTCATGCCGTGTGCATGGCGGCAATACAGTCCGGAGACAGCGCATTTGAAACGGCGGCCGGAGTTGAGAAGCGCGCCTATCTGGTACATGTACCCCCGCAATATGACGGCAGTAAACCGATGGCATTGGTGCTGGCACTGCATGGCGGGGGTGGCAATATGCGCATTCAGGCCAACGAATCTTACTACCACCAGCTTTCGGCGGCTGACCAGCATGGCTACATTGTGGTGTTTCCTAATGGCTACAGCCGTTTACCCGGCGGCCGGCTGGCCACCTGGAATGCAGGCAAGTGCTGTGGTGCCGCACAACAAAAAAACATTAACGATGTGGCTGTCATTCGGCAAATCATTCACGAGATGCAACAGCGCGCCAATATTGACCCCCGCCGCATCTATGCACAAGGCATGTCGAACGGTGGCATGATGGCTTACCGGCTGGCTTGCGAGCTTTCAGACCTGATCAGTGCAGTGGCTTCAGTGGCTGGCACGGATGGCACCCTGGAATGCAATCCATCCCAGGCCGTATCGATTTTACATATCCATGCACTGGATGATGACCATGTGCCGTTTCAAGGGGGCGTTGGCGAAAAGTCACCGACAAAAGTGTCGTTCAATGCCGTCCCTGCGATTGTGCAAAAATGGATCCGTTTACTGCACACCTCCTCAAGCCCTGAACGGGTACTTGCTGTACCAGGCGCATACTGTGAACTGTATGGCGGTGGCAATCAACAAAGCGAGGTCAAGCTCTGCGTCACCGAGCGCGGTGGCCATGCCTGGCCAGGCGGCAACAAAGTCAGAGGCGGTGACGCTGGCAGCACGGCCATCTCTGCCAACGATCTAATCTGGCAGTTTTTCAGCACACACGTCCGATAGTTGCTTGCAAGCCTAAAACGGAATGCTGTAACCAACGTATGCCAACGGCTGCAAGCGGGTTTCCGTGATCGGGCTGTCATACTGGGCATGGCTCAGGCGCGTGACAAAAGCACCAAACAAAAAAGAGTGGGTTTGCATGACCGGCACCACTCCATTCACGCCCATCTGTAACTCCACACCGGAATCTGCACGGTATTGCGGACGCGTAGCACTGGCTTCACTGGCTGCGACGCCAAAATAATAATCGTTGAATTTCTGATTATTCCAAGTCACACCCAACAGTCCATTTAATCGTAACTCTGGGCTACGGATCAGGCTTTTAATGTATTGCAACTGCACCTGCTGGCCATTGCTGTGGCCACTGGCGTCGGCAGTCCATTGCGCGTTAAAGGTGCCCAGCTCGGTTTGCCAGCGCACATTGGGGCCAACAAAAATCGAAAAATCACGGTCTTCCATTCCGCGCGTACGTCTGCCATCTTTGGCATCCCAGCCAAACCTCGCCTCGGCCGCAAGACCAACACGCAGGCGCTTGTCCTCGCTATCCAGTAACCACACCCCTGCCTGCAAGGCATTAATATAAAAACGGTCGCCATAGTTGGCATTGATAATCGGCAACACCAGTGCCCGGTATTCGTCAGCGCCGGACGTTTTAGGTAGCACCCCGAGCCCAATACCATACAAGTTCCTGGCGCGGGGCACTGCGGTTTCAGTCTCACGGTCTATGCCCGATTCGGCCTGTGCCCGTGCAGAAAAAAGGACCATGAAAAAGATGGCTATGCGGAAAAACATGCGCGGAAATTTTATCATCTGTAAACTCTCGGTAAATGGCTATTAACAAAGTGTGCGGCATTCTGGGGGCAGCGCTTACTCCCTGTCATAGATTGCCGCCACTACCGCAAGTTCAGGTCGGTTTGGCCTTATGGGTGCCTCTAAAAATTCAAATTACTAAGCTAGCCTTGGCGCGAGTAAAAAAATTTGACGCCGCATATAGTTGATATGTAAGGAGACATTTTTTATGAGCAACGCAGTATCGCAACGGAATTTGAGTTTTTAGAGGTGCCCTTATACAAAACCGACACAAAACCAAACACAGAAATGACAGTCTGAGTCCTCTGACCCAAGGAGAAAAGTCGTGAACAAACAGCAGATAAAACTTGCCAGTATTCTCACCATCGTAGGCGCATTGCCATTCGTGGCTGCCGTCGCTGCACAACTGGCAGGCGTCAGCGCTTATCACACCAGCTACTTTAGCCTGACCTATGGCGCAGTCATACTGTCTTTTCTGGGGGGCATGCATTGGGGGGTATTTTTATCGCAGGCGCATGTTGCTCGCATCAACTTACTGGTGAGCAGCAATCTGTTTGCCTTGCTGGCGTGGCTCTCGTTACTGATGCTGGTGCCGTTGACCCAATATTTAATTCAAATCACCTGCTTTTTGGCTTTGCTGCTGATTGATCGCAAACTGGCGGCAGATGGCATGATTGAGCGCTGGTTTTATAATCTGCGTAAACAGGTCACGCTGGTGGTGGTCGTGTGTTTGGCAACGCTGGCAGTGTTAACCTTCAAACACGCACTTTAGCTAGCTGCCGTTTTTCAATTGCTGAATTTTCAGTGTAATCTGGGCGCCCTGCTCTTTATCCAGCGCGCTGACAGGCAATTGCAGTGACTCCAGTGCCGGCAGATCTTTTTGCGCAAAGGCCACGCGAGATAAAGCCAACATGGCGTCAAGGTCACGCTGGTTTAACACATAAGCCTTGCGCAAGTCGCGTTTGGCCAGCTCCAACTGTTGCAAGCCTTCTTCAGCCAGGCCAAGAAAATACCACGCATCGGCTGAGCCAGGCTCTTCAGCAATCCACTGGCTGGCAATCACTTTTAGTGTCTGCCACTCCTCATTCTGGTAAGGAATCACCACCTGCATAAAGTACGGACGTTGCGCCATAGGCAAAGCCCAGAATGGCATCTCCTGCGTTTTCAGAGAAGTGATCTCAGGCGAGGCCATCAACTCCTTGATCCACTCTACCGGCAAGCTGTAATAAAAAGCACGGTGCCCCGGGCTTTTAAAAGTCGTCAATCCAATCAGGTTAAAGTCCTGATCAAATAACGCCCCGCCGCTAGACCCCATTGAAAAGGAAGCGTTGGATCGCACAATCAGGCCGCCATCATAGCGATGGATGCCTTTAATATTGCCATAGGAAGGCTGAGGCACTGGCGCGGCCGCTGGAAAGCTGAGGCTGAACACCTCCTCTTCATACTTGAGCGTCGTGCTGTCACGCATTGGAATCGGCTTAAATGGCAGCGGGTCAAATTTCAACAGGCAAATATCTCGCCTCCAGTGAGCCTTAAGCGCAATCGGCTGATAACCATCCCGGAATTTGGCAATATTCGCACCATTACTGTTTGCCAGTACATGACAATTGGTTGCCACATACTCTGGACTGACCACCACACCAGATCCTCTGCCATTGGAGCCGCCGGGCATGTCGGTAGTCACCATGACAATGGAATGACTTAACTCCAGGGTCTCTACCATGCTCGGCTGTGCTTGCGCCAGAGCCCGGCAAAAGAGCAATCCAACGGCAGTCATTATTAGTGGCTTCATCATCAATCCCGGATTTTTATAAAGGAATAAGTTAACAACCCTGAAAATATGACCATGCGCCCATGCAATTGTTTGCTGATCGCGAAAATATTTATGTGCGTAAAGCATTTCTGACAAACAAATCAGAGATTACCTACTGCTTGCTTGTAGCCAAGCGTCTTTATCATTACATTACTGGTCTTGATTCAGCACACCGTATCACCCAGCCCAATGGTTGGCGTAAGCGCATTTTTACGTCATAGATAAAGCGTTTGCAGTTCGGATAAATGGCCTCTAAAAATGTACCCTCCAAAATCATACATGGTTCCCAAGATGATCTTTGTCAATGTATTGGCACTCATCATGATCACCTTTGAACAACACGCCCCGGCAGAGGTTAAAACCAACCCCACAGAGCCACTGATGCAAACACATACTGCACTGCCGCAATTGCAGGCAGTGCCCTTCAAAAAACAAGTAAACGCATCGCAAAAACCTGCTGCTGCCAAAAGAACGGTTTTACATACGCACAAAAACAAAAGACATCGGGATCCGCACCTGATCAGCGTCAGCGCCACGCCGATAAACTGCTGCTTCAGGGGAAACCTCTAGTACTTAAAAGCCTCCATTCGGAGGCTTTTTTGTTGCAGGTCTTTGTCGGAGGCAATACACTGGCAAAAACATCATTAAGAAAAATCTATGTTCAAGTCCTTTTTTCCTGATTCGCGCTGGTTCTGGCCTTCTGTCATTGTCTGGTCCATTATTTGTTGTGGTGTGTGGTTTGAATTTAGTGCTGCCTTGGGCACTATGCTGGGTCTGTCTATTGATGAAAAGGAGCCGGTGATCGGATTGGGGCATTTTGTCACCGATGCGTTCAAGCTGTTTTATCTCTATTACGCCATCAGCGTGGCACTGTTTGCAGCCTTCTGGTTTAAATACCAGCCGAGCCGCTGGCAATGGTGGTCTATCGTGGGCTCAGCCTTTATTCTGTTTTCAACTTACTATTCGGTGCAAGTGTCGGTCGCCATCAATAACTGGCGCCGTCCATTTTTTGATGCCGTACAGGCCGCGCTGTCACCCAACTCAAAGGTGACGACAGCAGAACTGTATATGCTGATGCTGCAATTTGCCGAAATCGCGTTTGTGGCAATTTTCATTTATGTCATCACGCGCTTTTTTGTCAGCCACTATATTTTCCGCTGGCGCACGGCCATGAACACCTTTTACACCAGCCAGTGGCCGCAAGTGCGCAATATTGAAGGTGCTTCGCAACGGGTGCAGGAAGACACCATGCGCTTCGCCACCATCATGGAAGGCCTGGGCGTCTCGATGGTTGAAGCAGTCATGACGCTTTTCGCGTTTTTGCCTGTGCTGTGGAGTCTCTCTTCTTACGTCAGTGAGCTACCGGTATTCGGACAGATACCTGCGCCCTTGTTCTCGGCAGCGATTGCCTGGTCACTGTTTGGCACATTATTACTGGCCGCCGTGGGGATCAAACTGCCGGGGCTGGAGTTCAAAAACCAGCGCGTAGAAGCAGCCTACCGCAAAGAACTGGTTTACGGCGAAGATGATGCGGCGCGTGCGCAACCGGCAACACTGTCAGAGCTGTTTGCAGATGTTCGCAAGAACTACTTCCGACTGTATTTTCACTATATGTATTTCAATGTGGCGCGCAGCCTGTATTTACAAGCAGACAATATCTTTGCCTACCTGATTCTGGTGCCAACCATTGCCGCAGGAAAAATCACCTTTGGTCTGCTGCAACAAATACTGACGGCATTCTCGCAAGTCAGTAATTCATTCCAGTATCTGGTCAATTCCTGGACCACGATTGTCGAACTGTTGTCTGTCTACAAACGACTCACCGCATTTGAAGCGGCGATACAGCATGAGGCATTGCCCGAGATTGAGCGGACAACGCATTAATTGCTTTCACCAAAAGGGCCATCAGGCCCTTTTTTATTGCCTTGCAGAATCAAGGCCATCATCCCACATTGCACCATTCTGAATTCCATTTAAATGTCTGTATTGAAACGAACAAGCTTTATAAAATAGATGCATTAAGCTGGTTGCGATTGATGCTTCCTGCAGCAAAACCCCGTGATGACATCTGGAATCGGAGAACACCATGAAAACAGCCGCCTATGGCGTACAAAACGCGACCACGCCAGTCGCCCCCATGAGCATAGACCGTCGTGAGCCAGGCCCACACGATGTACTGATAGATATTGCATATTGCGGCATTTGTCACTCAGACATTCATCAGGCCAGAAATGAATGGGGCGGTGGCTCACTTTACCCGATGGTGCCGGGCCATGAAATTGTGGGCCGCGTCAACAAAGTCGGCACGCATGTAACAAAATTCAAGCTGGGGCAACTGGTTGGCGTCGGCTGTATGGTCGACGCCTGCCGCCACTGCGAAGAGTGCCATGCCGGTGAAGAGCAATACTGCGACAACACGGTGTTTACATATAACGCCAAAGATCCAAAACACGGCGGGCTGACCTTTGGCGGCTATTCAGAACGCATTACCGTGGATGAACACTTTGTGCTTAGCGTACCGGAGAATCTGGACACCAAAGCGGTGGCGCCATTATTGTGTGCGGGCATTACCCTGTATTCACCCCTGCGCCACTGGGATGTGCAGCCAGGGCAGAAAGTCGGCATTATCGGCCTCGGCGGCCTCGGCCATATGGGGGTGAAACTGGCCGCAGCCATGGGTGCGCATGTGGTGATGATTACCACCTCTGCCAGCAAAGCCGCGGACGCCACCAGATTGGGCGCACATGAGGTGCTGATCTCAAAAGATGCGGATGACATGGCCAAACATGCGGCCAGTTTCGACCTGATTATCGATACTGTCCCGGTCGCCCATGATCTCAACCCCTATATCGGCTTGCTCAAACGTGACAAAACCATCGTCCTGGTGGGGCCGCTGGACCCGCTGGAGGTGCATGGCGCCAACCTGATCACCAAGCGCCGCCAGGTGGCTGGCTCATTGATTGGCGGCATTGCCGAAACCCAGGAAATGCTCGATTTTTGTGGCAAACACAATATCGTGAGTGATGTGGAAATGATATGCGCCGCTGACATCAATGAAGCCTATGCGCGCATGCTGAAAAGCGATGTCAAATACCGCTTTGTGATTGATATCGCTTCGCTTAAATCATAAGTTTGTATGCGCGGCGCGCGACAGCTTGGCGCAGGCAGCCTCATTATCAGGCAGCCCGGTGTTTACCTACCTAATCAAGGACTTCCGGCATTAGCCAACAAACACTCCAGAGAGTTATCCACAAAAAATGTGGAGAGAATGCTGTCAGTGCATGTGGAGGCCAAGAGTGCAAGCGTCAAGCTTAATCTTCTTCATCCGTTGTATCCAGACTAGGCCTGGGCTTGTTGGCATTACATTCAAATCCGGCCTTTTCAAGTGCAATACGATAATCACAAGTCGGCAAATGGCCTTCGAGCAAGCCGTTGATTTTGGTGGTCTCCTGCTTGCAGAACACGCACCGATAGCGGTGTGCCTGCCCTTCGTAATGCTCTTGCGGATAGTCGATATAAAATGATTTTTTCATAGCTCTCTCCAAGTGACGAATTTATCGTACGCCGAGTAGGCGTCAGAGGCAAGGCTCGAAAAGGCAATAAAAAAGACCTGGCCCCGGCCAGGTCTTTTGAGTACGGCCAATGGACGCAATCAGGCCACTTGCTGTATCCCTGCCAGCAACCAGGGAGCATTGCTACGCTGCAAGGCTTTCTGCAAATGCCAGATTTCATCAATCTGCTCGACAGGGCCATCATTCTCACGCAACTGGCCGGTATAGCGTACGCTGGCGATCGTGTAATCACCTTCAGTCACCACTTCCAGCAGCTCTGCATCAATGCTGACCACATCCGTCACCTGCGTGGCGTCACCGCGTTCCTGCATTTGCAGGCTGATTTCGGCATACACTTCCGGCGTCGTGTATTCACGTACATCATTCAGATCTCTGCGATCATTGGCGGCCTGCAAACGGATAAACCAGGCCTTGGCACTGCGCAAAAAACCCTCCATCGGGAAATCATCAGGAATCGTCAATGCCTGTGGTGTGCCTGCGCCAGTGCTGATACCACTGGTGATGCCGCTATTGTAGGTATTTTCGCTGCGAAACCCGGCGGGCGGATAACCACTGCCCGCACTCGCATAGCGCATGTTTGCAGGCTGGGGTTTGCGCAACTTGTTGACCAGAAATACCAGGAATGCGGCACCGGCCACCACCATGAGTATCATGCTCAGATTATTGGCAAAGTCGCCCAATCCACCATGGGAGAAGAGTGTGGCTAATCCAGCACCGATTGCCAGCCCGGCCAAAGGCCCCAACCATCGGTTGGCACCGCCTGGTTGCGCCGGGGCTGCGGGTTGCGGCGCAGGCTCAGGTGCGCGCTGCATTTGCTTGGTGGGTGCAGACCGGTTTTTACCAAAGCTGCTGCCTCCGCCAAACCGTTTGGCTTCTGCCACGCTACCCAATAAACTCAAACAGGTCAGTACAACCATCCATACCATCCAAAAACGTTTCATGTGTTCCTTTAACATCAAGATTAAAAACAGACCATACGATCATGCCCCTCCCGTCATTGTACGCAGTAAACTGAATGCCGGGATACTTGTCTGACTGATATAGACATGACAAGGTTGCATTGCAATACCCTAGGCACGCATAAGCATGAAATGCCTTGGTCAAGCCAGCCATGCTGCCGCATAATAAGCAAATACAGGCATTGAAAGGAAACATATGTTTAAATCAACACTGTTCAAAGTAAAACAATGGTTGTGGACCCGATGGCAATCCCTGCTGGGCACCGACCGTGCCTACACCAGGTATCTCAAGCATTTCGAGCATTACCAGACCAAGGTAGTCGATGGTGCATTGCAACAATCCCTGAATATCCAGCCCATGAGCAAAGAGGCTTTTTTATCAGCCTGGCAAAAAAAACCGCTCACACCAAAAGCAAAATCTTGTGGCTGTTCATCTGGCGGCTGCCACTAGGGCCTCATCCCGCTCATGGAAATGACCAAAGTCTATGCCGGGAAGTTACGTGCCATCGGCTATGATGCAGCCAAGCGCCTGTTAAGGATCGAACTGGAAGATGGCAGTGCACTGGAGCATGCCAATGTCGGTGCAAGTATCTGGCATGCGCTGCAAAATGCCGGTGCGCAATGGAGTTACTACCGGGACCATATTGAAGAAGAGTTCACCGCCAGGCGCGTGTCAACGCCTTCTGTCACTGGCGGTAAAAATCCGCTGGATGATCTGTTCGGCTAGATAGCAGGCAGGCATTATCTACAGCCGCTTGCATGCAGATTAAGTCCCAGCCTCAACAATAGTAGACGCAATGATGATGCACACTTACATTGAAAAATCCGAAGACATGTCCATCGTATTGGGGCCCTCGGAAACCGGCGCAGCCGCTGGCTGCTCGCTGAGCCACGCCGCATAGGCGCGCTGCTCGGCAGCAGATAATGCCAACACCTCATGTTGGCTCAAGCTTTGAAATGACCGACCATCTGTAGTCACATCTTCACTCGCCTGCGCCCGCAGGCTCACCATACAGGCCAGCAGCCCCAATAACATCCAATCCTTCAACGTAAACCTAAACCACATGCCAACAACCTCGACAAAATCATCCAGCAACAGATTCTATGCCAGTATACTTCACTGCTTCAATGGGAAAACGTCATGAATGGGTAGTGTTAGCCAAGGCTTGCCATAACAAATATACCCGGCAGTCAAACTCATATTGCGGATACTCGGGTTCCATATGCATGCATAGCTGGTAAAAAGCCTTGTCGTGATCCCGCTCCTTCAAATGCGCCAGTTCGTGTACCACGATCATTTTAAGAAATGCCAGTGGCGCAGTTTTAAAAAATGCCGAAATGCGGATTTCTTTCTTAGCCTTGAGCTTGCCACCCTGTACCCGTGAAATGGCAGTGTTCAAGCCCAGCGTTTGTTTTTCGATGGTCAGGCGGTTATCAAAAGTGACCTTGTCCAGCAAGGGTGCATTTTTGAGGTAACGTTGCTTGAGATCAACACAAAAATCATACAAGGCTTTGTCACTCTGAATTGCGTGCTGCTGCGGATAACGCTGCTGTAAATAGACCCCTAACTGTCCTTGCGCGTGCAACTGCCCGATCTGGGCATGCAAATGGGCAGGATAATTCGGCAGGTATCGCTGGATTAATTGTGTGGACATATGCTCATATTAAAGCGGAATTACACCTCGTGGGTCAACGTGGTCTGATTACAAGTTTCCAGTATGGCATCCCGCATGTGTATGCAATAGCGCAAAAAACCAATCCACATCCATAGTTGCTAAGATGGATTATGTAGGTGTAGAGTTACTCATCAGGCGATCATACTGGACGCTTGACAGGGTCAGGCAGTCATCACTGGCCTGGGCTTGGATAAAAAAAGCCATCTCATGAGCATGCATAAAAAGATAATCACCCGCTTTGCCTTGGTGCAATGGATAGAGCTTGTGGTCGCGCTGACGTTACTTGGCGGCCTTGTTGCTTTCAATATTTACAATGAGCATGCACAAGTCGAAGCCAACGAACATGACCGGCTGATTACGCAGGCCAAGGTCATTTCAAAAAACATCGAATTCCAGTTTCAAGGAGCAAACCAGGCGCTGCTGGCCATTATGCAGGCAATACCGGAGTGGCAGCGCTCCCCGGAGTTAGCCACTAACCGCTTGGCCAGCATGGCAAATGTGATGCCCGGTATTCGCGGCTTCGGTGTAATCGATGCCAAAGGCACGCTGATGTATAGCAATTTTCCGCAGTATATTGGCATGAACTTCAGCCACCGCGACTACTACAAAGCGGTCAGACAATCGCCCGATGCGGAAATGCTGTATGTTTCACCGCCGTTTAAAGGCATGCGCGAATATTGTCATCAACCTGACACGCATGATCCCCGGCAAGCACGGCGAGTTTGCTGGCATCGTCACAACCACACTTGACCCTGCGTATTTCAAACCATTGTTGGCATCGGTACTTTACGCGGCAGATAGTCGAAGCTCGCTGGTACATAGCAATGGCGCACTGTTTATCAGCGCACCGGAAACCGGTATACGGCAAGGAATGAATCTGGCAGTCCCCGGCTCTTTTTTTTCCCGGCATATGCGCAGTGGCAAAGCCGTCACGGTATTTAGCGGGCAACTTTACTCCACTAGAGAGTACCGCATGATTGCGCAAACAACACTGCCGTATCATCACTTGAAGCTGAATAGCACTTTGCTGGTGGCCGTCAGCCGTGATCTGGATAGGATCTTCAAGCACTGGCGGAATAGCGCGATCATCCAGGCAAGTTGCTTTATGATTTTTAGTGTGATCTCGCTGGCAATCTTATTTTTCTACCAGCGCAGTGAGCGTAAATACGCAAAAATTGCCTCTGATGCATCCCATGTGATCTTTCAGTCTGAAAAGCTGTTTCGCTCCACCTATGACTCTGCTGCTATCGGCATGGCCCTTGTCGAACTCACCGGCCGCTTTATGCAAGCAAACCGCGCTCTGTGCCAAATTGTCGGTTTCGACGAGACCAGTTTATGCCAAAAAACCATCCAGCAAATCACGCACCACGATGACCTGCAAATCGACCAGTCACTGATGCAGGAGCTGCTGACTGGTCAGCGTGATAACTACCAGATTGAAAAGCGCTTTATTCACCACAATGGTTTTATCCTATGGACGCTACTGACTTACTCATCCCTCAAAGACGAGACCGGCGACATCTTGCACCTTGTAGTACAAATACAAGATATTACCGAATACAAGTCCCTACAGGAAAAACTGCAGGCACAAGCCAATCACGACTTTCTGACCGGACTGCCCAATCGACGCTACTTTATGGACAGAGCCAGCGACGAGCTTGCAAGATGGAATCGTTATGGCGGCTCCCTTACTTTTCTGATGATAGATATTGATCACTTCAAAAGAATTAATGACAACTACGGCCATCACGCGGGAGACAGTGTGCTGCAACGGTTCAGCGAACTATGCAAACTGCAGTTACGCGATATCGATTTAATATGTCGATATGGTGGTGAAGAATTTGCTGTGTTGTTACCCGAAACCAACCTCGAGCAAGCGCTTGAAATCGCAGAACGTCTGCGCGCAAGTACCGCCAGTAGTGCATTTACACTAAACAGTCAGCAGTCTATTCATCTGACCATTTCGATTGGTGTTGCAGTAGCACAGGGGAAGCAAGCCAGCCTAGAGCGATTACTGGTGAAAACGGATGCCGCTCTCTACAACGCCAAGCAGTCAGGACGAAACAAGGTCAGTGTTGCACCCTCCAGGGCCGCTTGTTAACCCAGCACTCGAGGGCGCCCTTTGCTGAAATATATGCTCACGTAATCGCCACGCAGATTGGTTGATTTAAACTAAACGCACACAACAAAAAGCCTGTTACAGTTAACAGCCCTACCAGGAGAACTGATCATGAACAAAGCACTGAAAGACGCAAAACTCGAAGCCCATCTGGATGCCATTGAGCAACACAAAGCCTTGCTGGAAAAACTCCACCTGAACGCCAATGAACATTTGGACCAAGTAGGAAACTCTCTGGAGCAACTGACCTTGACGCTGGAGGAGTATCTCAAACTGCTTGGCATCCCATAACGTCCGATACAAGAGTACACTATATAAAACCTGCAACAAGCGGTGACCGCATCAGCATTAAACACGTAGCGCAAACCATGCCTGCCAAAGCAGACTTAGGGCAACACATCAGGCGATGTTTTTATCAAGTGCTCTGCACCGCAACACTGTAAAAACATCAAACAAATGTTGGTTGAGGCAAAGGGGGGGTCATGCATGATGATATTGGAGATATCGAGCGCGCCAATCAGCGCTTTCGCCAGGTAGTGGAGGCAGCGCCGACCGCGATGGTCATGGTCAACAAAGCCGGTATCATCGAAATGGTCAATACGCAGACCGAACGCATTTTTGGTTACAGCCGCGTTGAACTGTTAGGCCAGCTGATCGACATCCTGCTGCCAGAACGCTTCCGCCAGCAGCACCCGCATCACCGTGCTTCGTTTTTTTCCGATCTGAGCCCACGCGCCATGGGCACCGGCCGCGATTTGTACGGCCGCCGCAAAGATGGCAGCGAGTTTCCGGTAGAAGTCGGACTCAACCCGATTGAAACTGACGATGGCGTGAAAGTACTCTCGGCCATCACTGACATTTCCGCCCGCAAGCGCATGGAAGAACGCTTCCGGCAAGTAGTTGAAGCGGCACCCAATGCGATGGTCATGGTCAACAAAGCCGGTATCATCGAAATGGTAAATATGCAGGCCGAACGCATTTTTGGTTACAGCCGCGTTGAACTGCTAGGCCAACCGATAGACACCCTGCTGCCAGAACGTTTCCGCCACCAGCACCCGCATCACCGTGCTTCGTTTTTTTCCGACCTGAGCCCACGCGCCATGGGCACTGGCCGCGATTTGTATGGCCGCCGCAAGGATGGCAGCGAGTTTCCGGTAGAAGTCGGACTCAACCCGATTGCAACCGACGATGGCGTGAAAGTACTCTCGGCCATCACAGATATTTCGGCCCGGATCAAAGCGAGTGCAAAACTGGCCGAGCACCGGGATGAACTGGAGCGCAGTAACAAAGAGCTGGCGACATTTGCCTATGTCGCATCCCATGATCTTAAATCACCATTACGTGGCATTTTTCAGATATCACACTGGATTGAAGAGGATCTCAATCATGGGCAAATGGACGCCATTCCCGGGCATATGTCCTTGTTACGCGGACGCCTGCGCAGGATGGAAAATTTGCTCGATGACCTGCTGGCCTATTCACGTGCCGGGCGTCTGGAGGGCAGTGTAAGTCAAATCGAGCTCGGCAAGCTGGCGCAAACCATTTTTGAGATGCAAACACCCCCCGAAGGGTTTACCCTTGAAGTTGCCGAAGACCTGCCCACCTTTTACACCTTGGCAACCCCTCTGGAGCAGGTACTGCGCAACCTGTTTACCAATGCAATCAAACATCACGACAGGTCACAAGGTCACATTCATCTGGACGCCCGCCTCGCCAATAAACAGTACTATGAATTCAGTGTGACGGATGACGGTCCGGGCATTTCACCAGAATATCAAGAACGGGTTTACATCATGTTTCAGACCTTGCGCCCCCGCGATGAAGTCGAAGGCAGCGGCATGGGCCTGGCGCTGGTAAAAAAAATTGTCGAGGCCTATGGCGGCTCGACCAACATTGTTTCAGACGGAAAACGAGGCTGTTCTATACGATTTACCTGGCCAATCAATATAGAAGAGAGGTTGATCCGTGCAAATCCTGCAGAAGCAAAACTATAGGGAAGTGTCACTGCTCATCGTCGACGATGACGACATTGACGCCATTGCACTGGAACGCGCATTGCGTAAATTACGACTCTTGAACACTGTATTTCGTGCACGCGATGGACGCGAGGCACTGGAATTATTGCGGTCGGGTACCGTACCGTCGCCCTATATTATCTTGCTTGACCTTAACATGCCGCGCATGAATGGACTGGAGTTTCTCGAGGTATTACGCACAGATCCGCTACTGACGCATGCGGTGGTTTTTGTATTAACCACCTCAAAATCAGATGAAGACCTGGTCGCAGCTTACCGCAAACATGTCGCAGGCTATGTGTTCAAGCAACACATGGATAGAGATTTTCTTGAGGTGATGGGCTTGATTGAGCATTATTGGCGGCTGGTGGAACTACCTGTGACAAAGGAATAAAGCATGCGACTACTACTGGTGGATGATGATGAGCTGGATAGAATGGCTGTGGTTCGTGTTTTAAAAAACCCAAATTTAGTCAAAGACATTGTGCACGCCAGTACCGCGGTGAAAGCACTGAAACTCTATGAAGAAAGTACGTTTGATATCGTCTTGCTTGACTATCGCTTACCCGATATGGAGTGTCTCGACGTGTTAAACCAACTCACGCAGCACACCGAAAAACACGCCGCCGTCGTCATCCTCACCGGCATGGAAGACAACGAAGCCATCGAAAGAAACTGTATTTTTGCTGGCGCCCAAGACTTTTTACTTAAAAAAGAGCTTTCTGAACGTCATCTCACCAAAGCACTGGTCCATGCCCAGGCACGTCATGCGCTGAATAGTAAGCTGATTGATACGCACAAACGCCTGAAATATCTGGCCGAAAATGATCCGATGACGGGGTTGTCGAACCGCTACTATTTTGAAGAGCACTTGCGTGGAGCCATTCAGCGCGCGCATCGTCTGAACTTCCAACTGGGCCTGATTTATTTGGATATCGATAACTTTAAAATGATTAACGACAGCCTGGGACATGACTCCGGCGATCAACTGTTACAGCAGATTGCGCAACGCTTGCTGGACGTGGTCCGGGAAGGCGACGTGGTATGCCGTTTGGGTGGCGACGAATTTGCAATCATCGTCCACGATCTGGAAACTGAAACCTCGGTCGGCGCGCTGTCGCAGCGTGTGATTGAAAGCGTGCGGGAGCCTATTGTCTTGAACAACACCGAGCAATTTGTCACCTGTAGCATCGGAATAGCCACTTTTCCCCGCTGTGCGACCAATGCCGAAGACATGTTGAAGCGCGCCGACCTGGCGATGTACCAGGTCAAACGTGAAGGACGCAATGGCTTTAATTTTTTCAGCGAAGTGTTGCAAGACCAGATCCTCAACCGCATTATGCTTGAAGGAGAGCTCCGTTCCGGGCGGCTGCAAAAACAACTTGTGCAATATTACCAGCCAGTGATCAACGCAAGAAATTTCCAGGTCTGTGGTGCAGAAATGCTGATGCGCTGGAACCACCCAACCCGAGGCCTGCTGCCACCCGCGGCCTTTATTGATGTGGTTGAAGAGCTCGGATTTTTGGCTGCAATTGATACCCGAAACAGAGCGCTGGCGTGCATGCAGATTGCCCAATGGCGTCAGGCTGGGCTCATCGATGCGCAATTTGTATTAGCGGTGAATGCCAGCGAACAATTGTTACGTCAAGAAAACATGCATACTGACATTCAGCGCGATATTGAACTTGCTGGTCTCTCTGGCGAATGCCTGACGATAGAAGTCACTGAAAGCGTGCTTGTTTCAGATTTAGAGAGAACTTCCCGTCTTTTAAATCGCATCAAGTCACTAGGCGTAAAGATCGCACTGGATGACTTTGGCATTGGCTACTCATCGATGTCCTATTTAAAATGGTTACCTGCTTCCATCTTAAAAGTGGATCGCTTTTTTGTACAAAACGCGCCAGAAAATGAAGCCGACAGGCGGATACTCAAAGCCATCATCATCATGGCAAAGAGCCTGGATCTCGATGTGATCGTCGAAGGGGTGGAAACGATGGAGCAAGCAACACTATGTCGTGCGCTGGGCGCAGACATGCTGCAAGGATTCCTGTTTTCGATTCCATTGTCGCCAGATGACTTTGCGGCACTTTTAAATACGCATGATCCAGCATGCTATACCCGCAACTTTCCTGCATAGCGGTCTTGGCAAAGTTCACGTTTTACAAAACAAGGCTGATCTCAAGCCGAAGGCAGCGAACAGCGTCCACTCAACGCACGCAATCACAGCACTCGCTCAGTGGCATCAAGCGTGCGCAAAAAACACTGTACCCTAAAAATTCTCCGATTCTGTATCTGGTTTGCTGGCGTTAGCTGGCTTACGATTGCAATCATCATTATTCCGCATACGCGCTGACCAGCCTTGGGCCTTAATCAGCCAGCCTTTGCAAACCATCAGGACCTATGTCGCAACCCAAAGCCTCGATCAAGCCTTATCATCACCCTGCCGCTGGCTGGGGTGCCCTGAAGCAAGTCGCCGCGCAACTCGCGCTGCAAAAAATTCCGGTCAAGGGTGTGATGACCCTGCTGGCGCAGAACCAGCCAGACGGCTTTGACTGCCCGGGCTGCGCCTGGCCGGATAAAGAACATACCTCTACCTTCGAGTTTTGCGAAAACGGCGTAAAAGCAGTGGCTGCAGAAGCCACAGCCAAGCGCGTACCGCCCGCTTTTTTTGCCAGACACACCGTGACCGAGTTGATGGGCTGGAGTGATTTTGACCTGGAAAATGAAGGCCGCCTCACCCACCCGATGCGTTACAACCCGGCTACCGACAAGTACGAAGAAGTGTCGTGGGATGACGCGTTTTCGATGATGGCCAACCATCTCAACGGATTGGCCGACCCGAATGAAGCCATTTTCTATACCTCTGGCCGCGCCAGCAATGAAGCGGCGTTTCTTTACCAGCTATTCGTGCGCGAATTCGGCACCAATAACTTCCCGGACTGTTCCAACCTCTGCCACGAATCCACCAGCATCGCCTTGCCTGCAACAGTCGGCATCGGCAAGGGATCAGTCACCTTGCATGATTTTGAGCATGCCGACACCCTGCTGATTTTCGGCCAGAACCCGGCCACCAACCACCCGCGCATGCTGGGCGAGTTGCGTGAAGCCGCCAAGCGCGGCGCGCGCATTGTGGCGATCAACCCCTTGAAAGAGCGTGGCCTCGAGCGTTTTGCCGACCCGCAAAGCCCGTTCGACATGCTGTCATTCAAGGGCAGCCAGATCAGCAGCCTGTTTATCCAGCCCAAACTGGGCGGCGACCTGGCCCTGATCAAAGGCATGATCAAGTTTGTCATCCAGTGGGATGACGAAGCGATCCAGCACGGCACCGAGCGGGTGGTGGATGTGGCATTCATCGCCGAGCACACCCGCAATTTCGAAGCGATTGCCGCCGATGCGCGCCAGGAAAGCTGGGCAATGATTGTCGAGGAATCTGGCGTACCACTGGCGCAGATTGAAGAAATCGCCCGTATTTACGCCACCGGCGACCGCGTGATTGCCACCTGGGGCATGGGCATTACCCAGCACAAACATGGCGTGGCCACCATCAAGACGCTGGTCAATTTAATGCTGTTGCGCGGCAATATCGGCAAGGAGGGCGCAGGCCTGTGCCCGGTGCGCGGCCATAGCAATGTGCAGGGCAATCGCACGGTCGGCATATATGAAAAGATGCCGATTGAGTTTCTCGAGAGTCTGGAACGCGTATTTGACATCCGCGTGCCCAAAACCCCGGGCTACGACGCCGTCGGCGCGATTGAAGCGATGATCGCAGGCAAGGTTAAATGCTTCTTTGGCCTGGGCGGTAACTTTTCGATTTCCACCCCCGATACCGACCGCACCTGGCAAGGTATGCGCAATTGCGAGATGACTGCGCACGTCACCACCAAGCTGAACCGCAGCCACCTGGTCCATGGCACACAAGCCTTGATATTGCCCTGTCTGGGCCGCACCGAGATCGATACGCAAGCCAGCGGCCCGCAAGGCGTGACGGTCGAAGACTCGATGAGCATGGTGCATGTCTCCTTCGGCATGAACAAACCGGCTTCGCCACAGCTGCTTTCCGAGCCCGCCATCGTCGCCCGCCTGGCACAGGCTACGCTCAGGCACAGCAAAACCCCGTGGCTGGCACTGATCAGAGATTACAGTAAGATCCGCGACCTGATCGAGCGGACTATGCCAGTGGCGTTTAAAGACTATAACGAACGTATCAAGCGCCCTGGCGGTTTCCGCATGCCGGTGCCATCCAGCGAGCGTATCTGGAACACGCCGTCGGGCAAGGCCGAGTTCACTCTACAGGCGATTCCAAGCAATTCGCCTATCCATCAGGCCCGCGCACACTATGGCAACCAGTTGTTTGTGCTGATGACCACGCGCTCGCATGACCAGTACAACACCACCATTTATGGCATGGATGACCGCTATCGCGGCGTGTTTGGCCAGCGCCGTGTCATTTTCATGAACCCTGAAGATATCGCGCGCCAGGGTCTTCAAGCTGGTGACTGGATCAACCTGATCAGCGTCTGGCAGGACGGCGTCACCCGCCGTGCCGACAAGTTTCTGGTCGTGTCTTACGACATTCCGGCGGGCTGCCTGAGCGGCTACTACCCCGAAACCAACAACCTGGTGCCTCTGCAAAGCGTGGCTGATGATTCACGCACACCGACCTCCAAGTCAATTCCGGTGATCATTGAAAAAACCACTGCACCCGAGGTGGCTCATGCTGCTTGAGCACGATGAGGCACTGGCAAGCCTGTTTACTACAGAGCCTACACTGGCAGCCACTGAGCCGGGGGCGTCTGGCCAGGCATCGGCTGAGTTGCTATCGGCTGAGTTGGTATCCGCCGAATGCATGCCGCTGGACCCTGGCGCAGTCATGCTACTGAGCATTCTGGAATGTTTGAATGCCGAGCACGCGCAGGGTCGCGCCCAGGTTTCACTGGCCGCCCTGTGCAAACGGCTGGAACTGCGCATGAGCACCCTGCAACGCCTGATGACCGCGCTCAGTGAACAGGCGCTGGTGCACGTGCATATCCACAAAGAACGGCTGGTTGCCAGCCTGACCGCCGAAGGCGCGGCAGTCGCCCTGGCCTTGCAGTCGGCCTGAACACGCTTCACCCCAAGCAAGACACCAGTCCAACTGTTAGCCACATCAGCGCAGGCGGCATGCACGGATCAGGCATCGCTACCGTATAATGGCAGGTATCTAAGACACCCTCCCAGCTTGGCCACCCATGAAGCTTTATGTCTCGTTTGCTGCCCGCATACGCGCAATGATCGATGAAGGCGTATTACGGCCGGGAGAAAAAATTTTCTCGGTGCGGCAAGCCAGCCAGAAATACGGGCTCAGTATCAGCACCGTATTGCGCAGCTACCTGTTGCTGGAGCAAGAGGGCGTGATCAGCAGCCATCCGCAATCCGGCTATTACGTCACACCGCGCAAGCGCCTGCAACAAAAGCCCACCTCGCCACTGGCCAAAGACCTCAACCTGTCCGAAGTGGATGCCAGCAAGTTAGTCCTCACTACGCTTAAATCCATCCGCGAATTTGGCACCGTCCCGCTGGGCTCACCGTTCCCCGATCCGCAGCTGTTCCCGCTGCGCAAAATTCACCAGTATGAAAAAGCCCTGACTGACGACGCAGGTGAATGGGGCGTACTGAGCGACCTGCCCCCTGGTAACGAAATGCTGCGCCAGCAGATTGCGCGCCGCTACCTGGCCAATGGCATGGATGTGTCGCCGGACGAGATTGTGATCACCCACGGCGCCACCGAAGCCATTACCCTCTGTCTGCAAGCCGTGGCCAAAGCGGGCGATACCATTGCACTCGAATCCCCCGGCTATTACGCGCTGGCACATACTGTGGAACGCCTGGGCATGAAAGTGGCTGAACTGCGCACACATCCCAATACCGGCATCGAGCTCGATGCCTTGCGCGCGATGACTGACAATGTGCGCATCGCTGCCGTCATCCTCACCACCAATTTCCAGAACCCGCTGGGCTTTGTCATGCCCGACTCCAAAAAACAGGCCCTGGTAGCTTTTCTTGCCGAGCAGAATATCCCGCTGATTGAAGACGATGTCTACAGCGAGCTCTACTTCAGCGAGCACCCGCCGCTACCTGCCAAAGCCTATGACCGCACAGGCATGGTGCTGCATTGCGCATCGTTTTCCAAATCGCTGGCACCGGGTTACCGTGTCGGCTGGACCAGCGCCGGACGTTACCGCCAGGAAGTCGAGCGCCTGATGTTTCTCAACAGCCTCTCGCTCACTTCGGCGCCACAAATTGCCATTGCCAAGTTCATGCAGCGCGACAGCTTCGAGCAGCACCTCAAGCAATTACGCCACACGCTGCGTTCCAATTACGTGCTGATGCGCAATGTGATTGAGCAAAGCTTCCCGGCAGGGTCACAGCTCTCGGTGCCGCAAGGTGGCTATGTGATCTGGGTTAAACTCCCCCCCAGCATTGATGCCCTCGCACTCTATCGCGCGGCGATTGACAACGGCATCACGGTCGCCCCCGGCACCATCTTCTCGCGCAAAAAAGAATTCACCCATTACATCCGACTCAACTTCAGCCACCTGTGGACGCTTGCGATTGAACAGGCCGTGCGTGAGGTGGGTGCGCTGGCCTGCGCCATGCTGACTGCAAACCCATCCACGCAGGAAACCACCCCGGACGCGTGAGGGCAGTGCCCAGATAGCCTTTTTTCTGTCCAGACGGCTTTATTTGTTTGCGTACATCCGCTCCAGCAGATAATCCAGCGAAGCCTGGCCTGCGCCGCAGATGGCCAGCCAGGTAAACACGGCAAAGTAAGTGGCCTCTTCAAACCCGAGCAGGGTTTCCAGCGAGTCAACGTCCGACAGTTTTGCCGAAATAATCGCCACCACCATCACCACGGCCAGTGCGCCCCCGCAAATTCGGGTCATCAGCCCCAGTATCAGGCCAAGCCCGCCCAGAAACTCCCAACCCGAGACAAAAGGCGTCATGAACTCTGGAAAGGGAATGCCCCAACTCTCAAAATTTTCAATAATCGCTGGCAGATTATTCAGCTTGCCCCAGCCGGTGAGCATAAAGGTGTAACCCACCACCACGCGGGCGACCAATGGGCCCAGCCATTCAAAATGTGCGGCCACTTGCTTGGGCCAGGCAATCAATCCATCAAATAAAACACGCATCTTTTTTCTCCTGTTGTTTATGGGGGGGGGTCTGCCGCATCCGTTGCGGCCAGCAACCCGTTTCTCATCCACTTCGAAAAATAGTCCAGCACTTTTGGGCCATCCGCCGCATCCATTACCGAGAGCGCCTCGCCCACTGTGGCACCATTAAACAATGCCGTTAACAGGGCAAATTCCTGCGCCTCTAGCGTCATGCGCCACACCACATCTTCATGCCGAAACACCACCAGAGACTCGTCAGCATGCTCGACTGTCACTGCTGGCACCTCATCCATCACCGCCTGGTAATAGGCGTTGACTGCATGCTCAAACCGAACCAGCGCCAGGGCAGCCCTGGGGCGCAGTTTCAAATCCATCAGGCTTTCCGCAGTGAGTCCCTGTAATTGGGAGACCTCGAGCACCGCGGTTTCAGGCGGGTCTGTCATTTGCGCCACCAGGGTTTCCAGCTGACACAGTCCGTGGGCAAAACGATCATCCGGTAAATAGGTTTTTATGAACGCGGGTAGCTTGAGGGCAAACCGGCCAATATTGAAATGCTCCGGTTGCACCGCTGCAATAAATTCATTCAGCAGTTGGGTAAACACCGGCTGCGTCAGGTAATGCGCCAGTACCGCATAATCTTCCGCCACCACGTCAAACAAACGGTAACGGTAGGCATCGGCATACACCGACAGCTGCGCATGTGGCGCAAAATCGGCCTTGGCACGTATCCACGTGGCTGGCAGGCTGTCAAAGCGATCGCCCAACACAATGGCCTGCTGCAATCGGGTCTGCGCATGCATCAGAGGCATATCCGCTGGCCGGGCAATATCCTCAACGGGCCGAACTGTTTGCGGCAGCACATGGTCAGCCGCGTGACGGGCGGCCAGCCGCGCCTTGTCCAGTTCGGCGAGCAGCACCGGAAATTCCGGGATATGGTCATCCCACTCAATCATGGTGTTGGGTACTCGCCCGGCACGGTGCACCACATGTTTGTACAGCGCCCACACGGCATCGGTCACATGGTCATCATGGGTATCTACGATATGGGTTTCTTTATTTCGATGCCCGGAAAGGTGAATCTGGATCACGCGCTCCAGTGGCAAGGCATCGAGGTATTTCTGGGCGTCCAACCGGTGGTTGTAGCAGCTCACATAGACATTGTTCACGTCGAGCAGCAAATGGCAGTCAGCCGCCTGAGCCATCGCCGCAATAAATTCAGCTTCCGGGATCGTCGAGTGCTTGAACTCCAGGTAGGTGGACGGGTTTTCAAGGGCAATTCTGCGCCCCAGCCTGTCCTGCACCTGGCGGATACGCTGCACGATATGCTTGAGCGATTCTTCCGTATAAGGCAGTGGCAGCAAATCATGGGTATTCTTGTGGGCTACACCTGTCCAGCACAGATGGTCCGACACCCAGGCCGGTTGCACCCAGTCGATCAGCGCCTTCAGCTTGGTCAGATATTCAGAATTAAGCGGGTCTACATTGCCAATCGACAGTGATACCCCATGCATCACAATCGGATACAGCTCTTTGATACGCGCCAGATTGCGTTTCGGCTTGCCATCGGTATCCATAAAGTTTTCCGAAATAATCTCAAACCAGTCCACCTGTGGCTGGTGTTCAAAAATAAACGGATAATGCGTGGGCCTGAGGCCCAGTCCAAAACCCAAAGTGGGCAGAGGGTTGGTCAGTTGCATGACAGCTAGCTCCTTTCAAAACAGCAGGGCCACTGCCCCGCCGCCTTGATGCTATTCAATAAAATGAACAGATTATTTGCTGCTATCCGTTGCGCAAGACCCTTTGCCTTTACACGCATTTTTGCCATCACCGCCCTGACCTTTGCAGGCGTTATGGCCTTTGCATGCATGCTTCTCTTTGCCGTCTGCAGTTTTACAGTTGGCCTTCTCCATCTTGGCGTTATCCTTGCCGCTACAGCCGGACTTGCCTTCATCACCAGCAAAAGCGGGGGCAGCGCTCATTACAGTCGCGGTGAACAGACCTAACAATGCTGCGGTCGCCAATTTTTGAGTGTTTTTCATACGATCTCCTAAAGGAATAAATTAAAAATTAAACAGAAAATTTGTCCTGCACCCTTTAGTCGAACCAAACAAATACCCCTTACATCCTTTTTTAAAAAAATTTAGAAAAGACTTTTGCACTAAGCAAAGTAAATCCTGAAAACGCATCCTTTAGCCATCCTCGCGCAGTGTTTTAGCAGGCAATGCGCGCAAAGCGGAGATTCATATGAGTGAGTGATTAAAATGGATTCCCGCTTGCGCGGGAATGACGGGTATTTGGTTATTTTCTCAACAATAGTCGCTTTTTTAATGGGTGCAAAAGTCCCTATAAATAATATTCAGCCGGTGTTGGCGCGGGGCGAACAAGCCTGGTGCAGACTTACCTGACGGTATGCAACGAATTCGTCAGGCTATCGGAAAGGGTAATCGCCTCGCCATGTTAAACTCATGCCTGTTTCTAAACGCATCGCATACCATGATTCAATACAACCCCAAAGACTGGATAATTTTCATCTTCCGTTTTCATGAGTCGGATACCTTCCGGCGGCTCATCCCCATGATGATTTTCATCGGGCTGTACGCGGGTGGCATTGCCTATCTCGAAATAGAATATTGGAAACTGGCTGATAGCAGCCATGTGAAAAACCTGTCACTCATTCATACTACCGTCGGCTTTGTCTTGTCATTATTGCTGGCCTACCGGACCAACACCGCTTATGACCGCTGGTGGGAGGGTCGAAAAGCCTGGGGCGGTCTGGTCAATAACAGTCGCAACCTCGCGCTCAAACTGTCCGCTTACCTGACTGACGACAATGACCGCGCATTTTTCAGAAAAATCATCCCGGCCTATGCCGCTGTACTGTCGAAACATCTGTTGAATGAAGATGTCAGCAAAATGCTGTTCGAAGGTCTGGATCTCGAAATTGATCACCATAAACACCACCCCAACCAGGTGGCCAAACGCCTGTTTCAAAAAGCCAACGCACTCTACACCACAGGCAAAATCAGCGGCGACCAGTTTTTTATCATCAACGAAGAACTGAAATCATTTACTGACGTATGCGGCGTATGTGAACGTATTAAAAATACGCCTATCCCCTATTCATACAGCGCGTTTATTAAAAAATTCATCTTCTTCTACGTGATCACCCTGCCGTTTGGCTTCGTATTTAGCCTGGGGTATTACGTGATCCCGGTCGTGGTATTTATTTTTTACGTACTCGCCAGCCTGGAACTGATTGCCGAAGAAATTGAAGACCCGTTTGGCACGGATACCAATGATTTGCCCACGCCCAAAATGGCCGCCAATATTAAAAAGCACGTGGAAGAACTGCTGTAACCACAAACTATTGAGTACACAGTAAAAAAGCCGCACATGGCGGCTTTTTTACTCTGAAACGAGAGGTTGCAAGCGCAAAACCCCGTCCATTTATTCTTTAAAACTATTTAAGCGTACTCGATGAAAGTTGTTGAATAAACGCCTTAATGTTTTCCTGAATGGACTTTTCATTCGCAATTTTCAATCTTGTAATGGCCACAAAAGCATCAGAGGTGGTGGCTGTACCCGTCGCGACGATAGGAAACACCTTCTCCACGCCTTCACCGGCCACTTTGTAGTTCACCGTAGAAACTACATCAAAGGTCAACCCGAACACCGGCTGCTTTAATGAAACCAGCTCGGCGTCAATTTTATACTTGCCTGCAGAACCCTCAGGCCCGGATAACCCGGACAACGCTAGAGACTCTTTTAATGCAGCTTCAAAATTTTCATTACTCACCTGTGAAGTCCAAAATGGATTGGTCGCTTTTCCGCCAGCCACCGTATTCACCACAAACTTACCCTTTTGCTCAGCACTCACCTGGCTCACGGGGCTCACAATCATCGCCTGCTTGTTTGCAGGCGCCGCAGCACAACCACTCAATACAGCCAGTACTAACAGTGTAGAAACTCGTTTTATTATTTTAGACATGCAATATCCTGATTATTTAATGTAAAGTCAAAGCTTCGAAAAGCCACCAAAACTGCGTTAAGGATTATACATACATTTACAATTCCTACCGAGGTCAGATTTGCCCGCGCTGGATTGCTTCGTATAACGACCAAGGAGTCAGTCTCATGGAAGCTTCATTACACACCCTTAATAACCTGTTCGCACAACTCGGCTTACCCGCCACTGATGCCGAGATCGACAGCTTTATTCAAACGCACAGCCATTTAGCTAGTTATATCTCACTGGCCGACGCGCCTTACTGGGCACCCGCACAAGCCACCTTTTTGCGTGAAGAGATTTTGAAAGACGCCGACTGGGCGGAGGTGATAGATCAGCTGAATGCCAGGTTACATACAAAATAAATTGAAGCCCTGTCCCATCAAAAGCCGCTATTTGTGGCTTTTGTTATTTTGAAATGTGGCGTTTCAAGAACGGGGCTAATCAACCTTCACGCCTCGTGAGGGTTGAATTTTCACTGAATGTATTTATAGTTGTTTAAAAATATAAAAGGCTCAAAAATGAAAGCTATTTTAGTGGGGTGTCTTCTTGGTTTATCCACGCTTCTCTCAGGCTGCGTCACCAACAATATGACGGGGAGATCACAATTGATGATCGTGTCTGAAGATGCGGCCATCAATAAAAGCTCCTCACTGTACAGCTCGATGATCAGCGCGTATGACAAAGATAACAAGATCAGTGCAGATGCTGTCGAGAATGAGCGTGTGCAACAAATCACCAACCGGCTGGTTGAACGGGCCGTTTTGTATAAGCCGGAATCGCAAAAATGGAAGTGGCAAGTGAATGTGATTGCGTCGGAAGAGATCAATGCCTTTTGCATGGCCGGTGGAAAAATGGCGGTATATACGGGTCTGCTGGAAAAAGTGAAACCGACAGATGATGAACTGGCGCAAGTCATGGGCCACGAAATTGCACACGCACTGGCTAACCACACCGCAGAAAAAATGTCGGTGGACATCCTGACCAAAATCGCCGTCGCGACTGCCACGGTTGCCGTTGCCGCCGCGAGTAACGGTTCTCAACAACAAAATAATAACAATGTGCAAACAGCCAACCAGTTAGCCATTCTTGCCGGGGGCGCCTTTGTCACATTGCCTAACAGCCGGGGCGCAGAAACTGAAGCCGACAAACTCGGTATCGAAATTGCAGCACAGGCAGGTTACCACCCGGCGGCCTCAGTGACCTTGTGGGAAAAAATGATGGAAGCCACCGGCAACAAAAGCAAAGGTGATTTTTTAAGCACACACCCTTCCCCGCCCAACCGCATCGAAGCACTACAAGCCCTGCAAGCGCCGATGCTGAAGATTTATGAAACAAGATTGCCGGTGTATGCCGATTACACCCCTGAGTATATTTATGTACGCACCGCCAAAAATGACTGGCTGGAAAACACCTCCAATGTCAGGGTGATTGAAGAAGGCAAATCCAGCCTGATAGACCCACCAGCGATAGACGCCAGCAAAGCCATCGCTTTTTATTCCAGCGACTTTGAAGCCTTTAAGGCCGGTACGCTAGAAATGCAATGTGAAACCTGTGGGCTCAAGTTTTATATGAATCAAAGTGACTTAAAAGGGCTGCACAGCAAACAAGACTGGAGAGGCTTGGTGCATAAAGTCACTCATATCAACTACATGTTTGATCTCTCCTATTACTATCTGGCGCAGGCCGCATATGGCATGCAGAATAATGCGGCTGGCGATATGTATATGGCAAAAGCGCGCGCATTGGCAAAAACCGATAAATACGCATGTGCCACGGCCAAGATGAATAAATGTGGTGAAATCAAAATCAGCGAAGAGTCTACAGTGTCCGAGGTTGCACATTAATTCCGAACCAATCTTTAACCTTGTAAATCTCGAAGGCAGATCGCACGCCAATGATTCAATGTGAGTCAAACACATGACCTACGATTTCACCTTGCCGCCTGCATACACAACTGCGCGCCTACAAAATTTAAGCGTGTCCGAGCAAACCCGGCTGCTGCCACAAGTATTTGCACTTGCCAGAGCACAGTACCCGGAGTGGCCTGCCGAGCAATTAGCAAACTGGCTGGCTGGCTTGGCAGGCGGTAATGCAAACGGCACCAGAATGGCCGTCTCGTTGGTGCTTGATGCACAGGGCGAAGTGGCCGCCACCAGCGCAATGGAGCTGTATTGCAATGGCACGGCCATGATCAATTACAGTCTTGCCCGCAAAAATTCTGATAATGCGGGGGCCCTGATCTACGCCGCGACCAAAGACATGGTTGCGGGCATTAAAGCGCTGCAAGCACGCGGTGAAACCATCCATTTTGTGGGCAAAGAGCACCATTTACAAAGCCTGCGCGCAATTGCAGGCTATTATGCAGCAGGTCAGGTGCCGATTGATGGCCCGACATCACTGCTCACACGTGCGGTGAAATATTTTGAAGTGGCCTATGGTGACCCGGCAGAAGTAGAAAACCAGTCCAGGATCGCGCATGCATTTACGCTGGCTGACCCCAAAGCTGGCTACTCCCGGGAGGAAGATGTGCACCTGTGGCTGCTGGGCGACTTTACCCCCAGCGCGCCGAACAAACCCCTTGCCGAATCGCTGAGGGCGCTGGCACAAACCTACGCCAAAGAGCACAGCATCTTCCGCGAGAAAGATGTCCGCCTGGACCCCGGTTATCGTTCACTACACCAGCTGGCGGACCACATGCCAGCAACCGCCACCTATCAACAAGCCGTACAAGCCTCATCGCGTGGTGCAGCCCAATGGATGGGGTTAGTTTGATTAAGCATTAAACTGTATGGACGAACATGAATAAAGCACTCATTGAAACCTATCGGGTCTGATCCTATGGATTTCGATTCACACCACAACACGCAAGGAACAACAGCCATGACACAAGCAGGGAACATGATTTGGGCGGGATTATTATCCAGAACGATAGCCACCGGGTTGATGCTATTGACGCTGTGTGCGGCCAGTCTGGCGCAGGCAAACACCTTAGAAGAAGCCAAACAAAAGCTCTCACAAAAAGACTATGCCGCCGCCCACGCCATTTATCTGTCCCTCGCCAATCAAAACGATGCCAAAGCCTGCTACAACCTGGGCCTGATGTCCCAGAACGGCGATGGTGTGGCCAAAAGCATGGATGAAGCGGTCAAGTGGTACACAAAATCGGCAGATTTAAATTATAAAGAGGCGCAGTACACGCTGGGGTCATTGGTGTTTCAGCGTATGATTCAGAGCATCAGCTACCCGCAGGCGGTGGCCTATTACGCGCAAGCGGCCACGCAAGGGCATGTGAAATCACAACTCAATTTAGGCATGCTGTATTTGCG
Organism: Methylophilus aquaticus; assembly: GCF_030769565.1. Taxonomy (GTDB): domain Bacteria; phylum Pseudomonadota; class Gammaproteobacteria; order Burkholderiales; family Methylophilaceae; genus Methylophilus; species Methylophilus aquaticus. The sequence continues at coordinate 61,597 of NZ_JAVCAP010000036.1, forward strand.
GGGTGAGGTGATTGCGCAAGACATGCCTGCTGCGGTGAAATGGTTAAGCTTGGCCGCGAGTCACAACAATAGTGAAGCCCAAGGCTATCTGGGCGAGCTTTACCAACAAGGGGCAGGGGTGGAACAAAATACCGTCAAGGCCGCCATGTGGTTAATGCTGGCGACGCAAAACGAAGACAAACGCTTTATCCATCGCCACACCAAAATGCTCAGTTATCTTTCCGCACAAATGACAGAGGCGCAAAAAACCTCTGCCACCCAACTGGCAGCGCAGTGTAAAAGCCAACAATTGCAGGGGTGCTAAGTGCGTTGCACTGATTAAATCCATCGAGTATGTCTCTTGGTTTCGGGATAATAAAAAAGCCGCGATTTGCGGCTTTAGTTTATGTGCAAATGCTGCTTTGCAAGACACCGTATGGTGTTTCTATATCTTCATAACTCAGCGTTCAGAAAACCAGACCCTGAAGTCACGTATGCAACATGCCACATATCTAGTCTAGACCTCGTATCATGTCATTGCTGAACAAAAATCTCCGACAAGCCTTACACTATTGCCTGTGATTGAGTCAGCTGAGTCGAGTGACATCGGCTAGACTTTAGGCCAATAATATCAAAG
>NZ_JAVCAP010000037.1 GCF_030769565.1 Methylophilus aquaticus
CCGGATGAGTTTTACTTTAAACACCTGCCCGCAACACCCAAGGCAGCTTAAACAGAATCGCAAGATATTTCACTTAAAACTTCAAAGATTCTGTCCAACTAAACGGGGCCACCTCTTATATAAATAATTCTTGATTAATTTACTTATATGTTTCTCTAAACTTGATGTCAATTTAGCTTTTAAAAAAATAGCGATATCCCTAGAAAATTTATATTTTCATGGAGGTAATACAACATAATTTATAACTTAGTTATCAGAATGATGTAAACAAAAAAAACGGAGCCAAATCAATTGGCTCCGCTAATTTATTTACATTATGAGTTTTAGTAGTTTCTAGAACGGAATATCGTCATCAAAATCGTCAAAATTGCCAGCTGGCTTGCTAGCAGGCTGGAAAGCGTTGCGATTTGCTGCGCCGCCAGCATTACCACTACCCATCGCAGGTTGCTGCTGACGTGGTGGCGCCTGGTTGTAGTCGTCCATGCCACCGCCTTGATCCATCTCGCCGCCTTCATAAGAGGCGCTACCACCTTCACGGCCAGTGCCTAACATTTGCATCTGGTCGGCAACGATTTCGGTGCTGTAGCGGGTGACGCCATCTTTTTCCCATTTACGGGTTTGCAGACGGCCCTCAATATAAACTGGGCGGCCTTTTTTCAGGTATTCACCGGCGATTTCGGCCAGACGGCGGTACATGACAATATTGTGCCATTCGGTTTTTTCTTGCTTGACGCCGGATTTGTCTTTCCAGTTTTCAGTGGTGGCAATACTGAAGTTTGCAACGGCTTCACCGTTGGGCATATAACGTACTTCCGGGTCACGTCCCAGATTACCCATCAAAATAACCTTGTTCACCGATGCCATATGATTAACTCCCTATCCGATTCATGATTGCTTGCGACAATGCCGCCTGAAATTCTTTGCTACGCTGATTTTCCAACTTTACCATGAGCATGGTTTCAGTGGGAATGGCGACCACTTCATACACGCCTTCCATGGCGCGGATGTCCTGCGCCAGTTTTGCAGCTTGCGCATCATTATACCCCTGTATGTGGAACATTTTAGTCTTCACACTGGGGGGCGCTTGCATGCCTAATGCCAGTAGCAGCCAGATGGTCATCAGGCCCGCACAAAATAAAAACACCACACTGTTACCGTAATGGTGCGATAGCCATCCACCCATGGTGGCGCCTAAAAACATGCCAAAAGACTGGGCGGTGTTGTGCACGCCCATGGCGGTGCCCTTGGATGCCACTGGTGCCATTTTGGAAATCAGCGAGGGCAATGAGGCTTCTAAAATATTAAAGGCCACAAAGTATGAAAACAGCGTTACCACGATGCCAGCCAGACTGTTCAGGCTCACCATAAAAGCCAGCTGGGTCAACAGCATCAGGGCAACTGCACTGACGAATACCGGTTTCAGTTTGGCTTTCTTTTCAGCATAAATAATCGCCGGGACCATCAGCACAAAAGAAATCACCAGTACCGGGAGATAAATTTTCCAGTGTGCATTTTCGTTTAATCCCGTGTTGGCCTTGATCGCAAAAGGCACCACCATGAACATGGCCATTTGGGCGCCGTGCAGGCAAAAAGTGCCAAAGTTCAGGCGCAGTAACTGCCTGTCGTGTAGCACCTCTTTCATTTTTGCAGGGGCGGCTTGTGCATCAGAGTGAAAATGGACTTCCAAGGGATCAGGCACGCCATACTTAACAACAAAAATGGCCATGATCGACAAGACTGCCGTGAGCCAGAAAATGCCTGATACGCCTATCCACTGATTTAACAGGGGGCCTGCAACCAGAGAGACTGCGAATGTGAGGCCAATGGTCGCGCCTATCATCGCCATGGCCTGGGTGCGATGTTCCTCCCGGGTTGAATCCGCGACCAGCGCCGTCACCACTGCCGAAATGGCGCCCGCCCCTTGGATGGAGCGCCCGATAATCACCATGTAAATATCGTGTGCAGATGCTGCCACTACGCTGCCGATGGCAAATAAGAGCAGCCCGAGGTAAATCAGCTTTTTGCGGCCGAAACGGTCAGAAGCCATGCCGAAAGGCAGTTGCAGAATCACCTGCATAAAACCATAGGCACCGAGGGCCAGTCCAATCAACGCATGATTTTGGCCCCCTTCTAACGTTTCGGCATAAATGGCAAAAATCGGCAGGATTAAAAACATGCCTAACATACGCAGCCCATAGATAGAGGCGAGTGCCGCGGTGGCGCGCGTTTCTATTCGGGTCATTTTTTCGGAGAACTGCATGGAATCAGGAAGAAAACTTGGCTTAATTCAAAATAATTGCGTATATTATCAGGTTGGCTGTCTGTTCGTGAAAGTATCATGGAATTTATCAAAATTCGCGGGGCGCGCACCCACAATCTCAAGAACATTAATCTCGATATTCCCCGCAACCAGCTGGTCGTGGTGACAGGGTTATCCGGCTCAGGGAAATCCTCTCTGGCATTTGATACGCTGTATGCGGAAGGGCAGCGCCGCTACGTCGAAAGTTTATCGGCCTATGCCCGCCAGTTTCTGGCACGCATGGATAAGCCCGATGTCGATTTGATCGAAGGCTTGTCGCCTGCCATCTCGATTGAACAAAAATCCACCTCGCACAACCCGCGTTCGACCGTGGGCACGGTGACTGAAATTCACGATTATTTGCGTTTGCTGTTTGCCCGCGCGGGCGACCCCGAGTGCCCGGAGCATGGCATCAAGCTCGAAGCGCAAACCGTGAGCCAGATGGTGGACAGTATTCTCAAGCTGCCTGAAGATACCAAGCTGATGATTTTGGCTCCTGTCGTGGCCAACCGCAAAGGCGAGCAGCTGGATCTGTTTGATACCTTGAAAGCACAAGGGTTTGTGCGTTTGCGCGTTGACGGCAAAATCTACGAAATGGATGCTTTGCCGCAACTGGCTAAAACCACAAAACACAATGTGGATGTCGTGGTCGATCGGCTAAAAGTGCGTGAGGATATGAAGCAACGGATTGCCGAATCTGTAGAAACTGCATTGCGGTTGGCAGATGGCAAAGTCATCGCGCTCGAAATGGACAGTGAAAAAGAGCATTTGTTTTCGGCCAAATTTTCCTGCCCGGTGTGTGATTACTCACTGGCAGAGCTCGAACCGCGCCTGTTCAGTTTCAACAACCCGATGGGTGCTTGCCCAAAATGCGATGGCCTGGGCAATGTGACTTTTTTTGACCCCAAACGCGTGGTGGCCTTTCCGCATTTGTCACTTGCCAGTGGCGCCATCAAGGGCTGGGATAAGCGCAATCAATTTTATTTCCAGATGTTGTCCAGCTTGAGCCAGCATTACAATTTTGATCTGGAAGCGCCGTTTGAAAATCTGCCAGAACCAATACAGCAGATCTTGCTGTTTGGCTCTGGCAAAGAGCAGATTACCTTTAAATACCTCAATGAGCGCGGCACTTTTTTTGGGAAAACGCATACGTTTGAGGGCATCATCAACAACCTTCAACGCCGCTATCGCGAGAGTGATTCCAGTGCAGTGCGCGATGAACTGGCCAAATACATCAATGCGACTACCTGCCCTGATTGCCTGGGAACGCGACTGCGCAAAGAAGCCAGGCACGTCAAAGTGGGTGAAAAAAACATTCATCAGATTTGCGAAGTGCCACTGAAGGTCGCGTTGCACTTTTTTGAGTCTTTACAGTTGAGCGGCCAGAAACTGGCGATTGCCGACAAGATCGTCAAGGAAATTGAAAGTCGTCTGAAGTTTTTAACCAATGTTGGGCTGGAGTATTTATCACTGTCGCGCTCGGCCGAAACCTTGTCTGGTGGAGAGGCACAACGTATTCGCCTCGCCTCGCAAATCGGCAGCGGGCTGACTGGCGTGATGTATGTGCTGGATGAGCCCTCTATCGGTTTGCATCAACGCGACAATGACCGCTTGCTGGAAACCCTCAAGCGTTTGCGTGATATCGGCAATAGCGTGATTGTGGTCGAACATGATCAAGATGCGATTCAAATGGCTGACTTTGTGGTTGATATTGGTCCGGGGGCCGGAGAACATGGCGGTAATATTGTCTCGTTTGGGACCCCCGCGCAAATTGAAGCAGACCCCAACTCGCTGACCGGGCAATACATCAGTGGTAAAAAGCAGATTCAGTTCAAGATGCCACGCACTCAGCCCGATCCTGCACGCTGGATCAAACTGAATGGCACCACCGGCAATAATCTGAAAAATGTCAGCGTGGAAATTCCGGTCGGCCTCCTCACCTGTGTCACCGGGGTTTCCGGTAGTGGCAAATCTACCTTGATAAATGACACGCTCTACCGTGTGGTGGCTACCCATTTGTATGGCAGCAGCACCGAAGCGGCTCCTTATGAAAGTATTGAGGGCTTGGAGTTTTTCGATAAGGTAGTGGATGTGGACCAAAGCCCGATCGGCCGCACACCTCGCTCAAACCCCGCGACGTATACCGGATTATTTACGCCGATTCGTGACTTATTCGCCAGCGTGCCTGAAAGTCGTGCACGCGGTTATGGCCCTGGCCGCTATTCTTTTAACGTCAAAGGTGGCCGTTGTGAGGCTTGTCAGGGCGATGGTGTGCTGCGTGTTGAAATGCACTTCTTGCCAGATGTGTATGTCCCTTGTGATGTATGTAAAGGCCAGCGGTATAACCGCGAAACGCTGGAGATCCAGTTTAAAGGCAAAAATATTCACGAAGTGCTGGCGATGACGGTAGAACAGGCGCACCAGTTCTTCAATGCGCAGCCAGTGATCGAACGCAAACTGAAAACATTGCTCGATGTCGGCCTGGGCTATATCACACTGGGTCAGTCGGCCACCACCTTGTCTGGCGGTGAGGCGCAACGTGTCAAGCTGGCGCTAGAATTGAGTAAACGTGACACCGGCCGTACACTGTATATACTTGATGAACCGACCACAGGCTTGCACTTTGCCGATATCCAGTTGCTACTAGACGTGATTCACCGTTTGCGTGATGCAGGCAATACCGTAGTCATTATTGAACATAACCTGGATGTGATTAAAACCGCTGACTGGCTGATTGATATGGGCCCTGAAGGCGGAGATGGCGGTGGCGTGGTGGTCGGGGTAGGCACGCCGGAAACATTGGCAGAGAATAGTGCCAGCTACACGGGCCGCTATCTGATCCCGCTACTCAAACAACTTAAGTCCTGATTCCAGAGACATGCACTTCCCTCGCCAGGCCTGCTTATGCAGGCCTGACTTTTTCTGCATCGCATCCTCAACAGGGATGGTATACATCTTGCTAACTTTAAGCCTATAACAGTAAAAATTTCTTTTTAATCCAGATAGATAGCAGATGGTATCCAAAAAATGCAGCCACTATCCGGATACTGCAGAACCTCGGGCCAGAGGGAAGAGAGAGGCGCACCATGACTGTGTTAGGTAGCACTATATTGGAGCAAGCAAACCGGACTGATCGCAGTGTTTCGGCACTGATTACGCAGTTGGAGACGACATTATTTAATGAGGACAACCGGCTGTTTTGTTCTTCGGACATGGATGAAGTGCAACAGACCGTGGGCGACATTTTCAAGCCACATAGGCTTAAAATCCGTGACCGGCGTGAACAGGGCATTGCCAGCATGCATCATGTCCGCCAGGGGGCCTTGTCGCTCAACCGCTTGCAGTACCAGCACGAAGTGGTGATAGACCCGGACCGGCTGAATGATTTTTTTCTGGTGCATATCCCGATGAATGGCAGTTCCACCATCCGTTGCGGCAATCACCGCTTTTTGTCGACACCTCACAACGCCTCTCTGGTATCGCCGACCTTGCCGCTGGAAATTGAATGGGAAGCGGGCAGCGCAGACATCATTTTACGTATAGAGCGTGCTCGGCTGGACACACATTGTGCGCAGCATTTAGGGATGCAACAACTCGAAAAACCGCTGGAGTTTCATCCTGACTTGGCACTTGAAACGCCTGCAGGACAGTATTTCTTAAAGCTGGTGAGCATGCTTGCTGACAATATGCAGAGCCCGTATCCGCAGTTACGTGAGCCTATCGTGTTTGAGCAGTTTGAATCCACCCTTTTTAATGCCTTGCTGTATGGCCAACCCCACAATCTGTGTATGAAAGCCCCTGTCACCAATATTGCGCCGTTCTACATCAAGCGGGTAGAAGACTATATCCAGCATCATACCGCCGACAGCATGACCATAGAGTCTTTGGCAGCGATTGCCGGGGTCAGTGCACGTACCCTGTTTGCCGGCTTCCAACGCTATCGAGGCTTGAGCCCGATGGATTACTTGCGGCAAGTGCGCCTTGATCGGGTGCGTGAAATGCTGTTGTCTGAACACAGTGCCCACCTGTCAGTGACTGAAATTGCCATGCATTGGGGATTTAACCATATGGGCCGTTTTGCGATTGATTATAAAAAACGCTTTGGCGAATCCCCTTCAGCAAGTCGCCGCTTTGGCCCAGGACATTAACAATCGTTCTAGACTCACCCTGGCAGGACGACATGCAACCAGGTCAAACACCAGATTTCAAGGTTTAAAAGACCTCAAGGCTTGATCATCAACTCATCAGCAAGTGTACAAAGGCTTAGGGAGAATTTGATTAGACATTAAACAGCCTGTGTCACCGCTTGGGCCATCAACTCCAGATGGCGCATCCAGCGAGACACAGGCTGCTTAAGCGGCTTGCCGACGGTCAGCTTGCGAATAGAAGGCATCGGCAAAAAATGCCGTGGACGCTAGGCCATGCGCCACAAACCGTTCATGCGCAGCAGCCACCATGGCCGGGGAGCCACAGGCATAGACCTCAAACGGCTGTAATTCTGGCCAATCGTGCAAGACCGCATCAGTCACGTAGCCTTGCCGACCCTGCCAATGCGCGGGCGTATCGGCAGATAACACCGGCACATAATGAAACCAGGGATAACGGGTGACCAGATCCAGGCATTGGCTGTGTTGGTACAAGTCCGGTAAGGTGCGGCCACCCCAATACAACGTCACCGGGGCCTCATTACCGGCAGCAATCAGCGCTTCCAGCATGGCCTTGACCGGCGCAAAGCCGGTGCCGGTCGCCACCATGATTTTAGGTTTCTGGCTGGCTTGCAGCGTGAATTGCCCATGCGGGCCATCGATATTTAAGGGGGTCCCCGGTGTCAGCTCATGAAACAGCTGGTCTGTAAACAACCCGCCCGGCAGATGGCGGATATGTAATTCCAGCGTATTCGATGTCACTTGGGCCAGGGAGTAACTTCGCCGCTGGTCACCCAGCAGGATATCTATGTATTGGCCAGGCTGGTAGCTCAATCGATGTGCTTCAGGCAATTGCATGCGTACCAGCGCCACATCCGGCGCCACTTTCTCTACGCTGGATAACACCACTTCTATCGCTGCTGGCTGCGCTTGGACAGGTGGTGCCCCGGCTTCAACCGCCACCTGTACCCGCCCTTCTTGTATCCTGACGGGAAAACTGCGCACGGCCTCGGTCACCGGTGCACACTTGGCAGCCCCGGTGCGAATATCAAATAAGCCCTGATGCAAAGGGCATTCGACACACCCCTCTTCAACATAACCCTCTGACAACCGCGCGACGCCGTGCGTGCATAAATCATGCAGCGCAAACAATTGATCCTCCAGCCGGAAAATGGCAATCTGCATGCCGCCCGCCTCCACCGCGACCGGCTCATCTTCGCTAAACGCCTCCACGGCACCAATGTCTAGCCAGCGATGTAAGTGGACGGTACTCATATCGGGGTCGCCAGCAAAGTTTGTACGCGGGAGGTGTCATAAATCACCTGCCGCCGCTTGAAGCGCCAGCCCTGTTCGGTGCGCACAATCTGGTCGATATAACGGCCGGTCTGATACACCTGTGACTCACCGTTTTGCAGCGTTTGTACCACCACGTAACTGGATTCGGCCTGCACCTCATCGTCATTGCTGGCTTGCACAATCAGGCCAGAAGTCATATGACGGTAGGTATGGCTTTCAAAAATATTGGCATGGCGCAAAGAGGTAACGCGGTCTTCCAGCATGTTGCGGTTATCAAAATAAATCATGCCGATGGGCAGGCCTGCATCGAAGTTTTCTTTTGGCACGATGCTGTAGTGGCAGTCTTCGGTGAAAAACTGTGGCCAGCGCTCCAACTGGTCGTTATCCAGCGCCGCAATATAGGCTTGCTGTAACTGTTGCACTTCAAACCAAGTCTGTAGTTCTTGCATGGTGTGTACTCCTTAAAAACCCATGAGTTGCTGATAACCGACCCAGAAACGGCGGATCAGGCTCTCGGTGATCAGCGTGTCCTGCTGGTCAGGTTGGTCTTTACTCATTTCAATCACTGAGTAGGCGTCGCCGTCACGCACGGTGCCGCGCTGCACCAGTTCGGTTGCTTCAGTATCTTCCATCGAGATATAGCCTGCCGGACCGACCAGATTGGCTTGTTTAAGCCGCATGGCCCGCAGTTCCGGCGTATCATCGACATAGCCAAAAAAGTGGAAAATCAGCTCGAAATTGTTGGGGCCTTTGGCCAGCAACTGCCGCGCCACCAGCGTATTGTGGATTTGCTGTACCACCAGCTGCGGAAAGATAGGCTGAATATGGTTGGTGGTCAGCTCTTCAAACTCCTGAATCTGGCCGAGCAGGCTGTCATCCTTGAGCTGAAAACCCTCGTCAAACGACCGGATGGCTTGCGCCTTGTAGGCATCAGCGGTTTCCACCTCGTTTTTAGTGGCCGTGATAATGCTATGCAAGCCGTGCGTGGCATCCGGAATCGAACGCGCCTTCATGCCCACCCGAAAAATATTAAAGGTGGTATGAAACAGATGTAGCAGACTGGCGTGGTAGGGATCCTTGACGTTTTCCAGATACAGCTTCCAGTTAGACTTGGAGTACTGGCGGGTGCATCCCAGATACTCAATCGGCTTATGGAAAATACGGTCTATCCAAGGCCGCATTTCCGGGCCGATATACTCGGGCAAGGGCGCCACACTCTCGCTAAAGGTGGCAAATACCAAGCCTTTGTAGCTATCGACACGCAACTGTTTCAAACCGTGCTCTTTGGGATTAAAGTCTTTGGGCATACCCGCCATGCCTTTCTGGCCACGGCGGAATGGTACGCCTTGCAGGTTGCCCTCGCAGTCAAAACTCCACTGGTGATAAACACAGGTATGCTCGCTGGCATTACCTCTGGCCTGCCGGCAAACCTGGGCCCCACGGTGCGCACAGCGGTTGACCCAGGCGGCCAGGCCGCCTTGCTGGGTACGCGTCATCACCACCGGCGTGTCGCCGACAAAGGTGCTTTTAAAATCACCAGGGTTAGGGATTTCGGCTTCCAGCCCCAAAAAGCTCCAGGTTGGGCCGCGGAAAATACGTTCCTGCTCCAGCTCGTATACTGCTTGTGAACTGAAGACCGCATACGGAATGCGGGAACCATCTTCAGTCGGGAATTTGAGCAAGGGTTCCGCGGGCTGGGATTTGCCAGGCTGAAACTGGATGGCTTGTGCTTGAATAGCATTCATGATGACCTCGGCGAATTAAAAGTGATGCACAAAGCGCAGGTTGTAACGTTCACCTTCAGTGCGGTTTTTTACTGCCATCTCGTCATAGAAGTTAAACATCAGGTGGTTCTCCTTGGAGAAGCTGTAGACGCCGCCCAACCCTAAGGCCAGCACCTGTTCGCGACGGCCTTTAACATCATCGCCATTCATTTGCGTATCGGTGGTTTGTTTGAGGTAATAGCCGTTAATGCCCAAGCGCAATTGCGGGGTAAACGCATACTCCATGGCAAAGTTGGTATGAAACGCCTGACCTGCGCGCGTGGTTCTGGCCCCTAGCGCCTCAAAGCCCCGGTTGGGGTCATCGTTTTTGCCATTCCACAAATAATGAGCCCGCACAGAGGCTGTCCATTCCGGGGTAAAGAAATAGGTGCCTGACCAATAGGGGTTGAATGACCAGGTATTGCTGCCAGGATTGATTTCGCTCTTGGAACTGTATTCGCCCGTGGGCAGAATAAATTGCAACTCGACCCGGTGCATGAATTTGGGGCCTTGCTCCCCCATGATGGGCGCCCATTGTAAAAATGGCCCGATCAGCAAATCACCCACTCCGCTCTCCCCCGCCTTGGGAAACGCGCTATTGGAGGCGCCATAACTGGTGTGCGGACTCACTACCGGCACAATCACGTCCAGCCCGAGATTAGCCCCGGCAACGTTGATGTCGGAAATATAGAGGATTTGCGACAAACTGACGGTGACATCCACCTTGGGTTTAGGCAAGGCCAGACTGTCGCCACTGTTGTCCTTGAATTTGTCGGCATGGTATTGCTGAATATACTGGGTAAAGTACCAGCCATTGCCTGCAGGCGGGGCACCATCGAGAAAGCTGGTAAACCCAAGGTTGACGGCTGGCAGGTCATAGGCTTGAGCGAGCAGCGGTGTGGTTGCGGCCAGGATGGCCAAAGTGAGGGTGCGCATTTGCATCTTAAAGTCCTTTCAAAAAATACTTAAAAAATCGTTCTGGTGATCGGTTAACAACTGCTTCAACTCGCTAACTTTGGAATCGCAGGTTCGGCCTGCTCTGGTCCGAGTGCGCCATAGCCGCCATCAACGGCATAGACGGCACCGGTGACAAACGAGGCATGGTCGGAGCACAAAAACAGCACCACATCTGCCACTTCGTGCGGATCGCCGACGCGTTTGAGCATATGGAATGGCGCGGCCACGGCGTCGGTTTTTGCGCGGTTACCGCCTGTGAGTTCGTCCATGACGCGTGACCAGATCCAGCCAGGTGCCACCGCATTGACACGGATGTTATCGGTGGCCAGATCCAGCGCCATGCTGCGCGTCAGTTGCTCGGTGGCGGCCTTAGTGGCCGGATACAACCAGCGGCCGGTTTGTGCGGCGTTGGCGGAAATACTGGAAAAATGCACGATGGCACCGCCGCCACGGGCGCACATGGCGGCATGGCAAGCTTTGGCCAGCATGACGCTGCTGACCAGATTGACGTTGTAGCTGTGTAACCAGTCGGCACGGCTGGCGGCAAAACCGTTGTCGACATAGCTGCAAGCCAGATTGACCAGAAAATCGATGCCACCAAACTGTTGCTGTGTAGTGGCCACCAGTTGCTGCAAGGCGGCATCGTCACTGATGTCGGTCTGCTGAAACAGAATCTGCGGGCTGATGGCAGCGGCCACCTCTGCGCCTCGTGCATCAATATCCACCGCCACCACCTTGGCGGCCGCTTCAAAAAAGGCCTGTACCACGGCGGCACCGATCAAAGTGGCGCTACCGGTAATGATCACGACTTTGTTTGCAATCCCTTTCATGGCGCACCTCATGCGTTGGCGCTACGTGACCAGTTGGCCATCAGCGTGTTGGAAGGCAGGGCCGGGTCAAGCAGCTTGCGCGCCTGCTCCACGCCACAGATGGCGGGTACCAGCGCCGGGTCAAGCAAACCTGCTTGCACCAGCACACCGGCCTGGTCCCAGTAAATATGCTCGTTGTATAACTTGTCTCCGCGGAAAGTGACTACCACCAGCATGGGAATCTCGATATGGCGTCCAGTTGGTGCCACATTGGGCAGCAACCAGTCGATTTCACAGTCATGGGTAAAACTGAGTACAAATTCATCCACCATGCGATCGGCACCGACTACCCGCGAGATTGGGGTCATGTCCATGTCTTGCGGGTTGTTATGGATAAAGTGGTGCTGGTAAAAACGGCGCAACATGGCGTAACCAACGCCGCCAGTCATGGTGGGCACATGATTGACATAAGGCTCGGCGACCATGGTGGTCATGGTGGCTTCAGCATCGCGTGTGGCAAATTCGAGTGCGAAATGGTGATCGGCAATCGCGCTGAGGTCGTAATCGGGGCCGATGGCCTTACGTAAAGCACTCAAGGTACGGCTGTAGGCCATTTGAGCCGAAGGCGCATGGTAGTGGGCGCCACCGACACGGGCAAAGGCATGGTCCATCCCGGGATAGACCTGGGTTTTAACCAGTGGCTGAGTGGCGGCTGCGGCCAGGATGGCCTCGCGCGCAGCAGGCGGACAAAAGGCATCCAGCTCGGCGATATGTAACAGCAGCGGGCATGTCAGCTCTGCCATGGCAGGCAAGGCCTGCTCGATGCCCACTCCGTAATAGCCGACTGCGACATCGGCATCGGTCTGGCTGGCTGCCAGATAGGCTAGCTTGCCACCCAGACAATAGCCCATCACCCCTACTTGCCCACTACAGCCAGGCAGGTTGCGCACACAGGTGATGGCAGCCTGCACATCCTGCATGCCGCTGGCTTCATCAAAGCGCTGGTAATAGCCGAGTGCAGCTGGCATATCCTCTGCCGCATCGGTCAAGCTGATGCCAGGCTGTAAACGCCAGTACAAATCCGGCACCAGCACCATGTAGCCTTCTTCGGCATACAGGTCTGCCATCGCCTGCATATTGGCATTCACGCCAAAAATTTCCTGGCATAACACCAGGCCAGGGCCGCTGCCGGTGGCAGGCAACGCCAGATAACCTTTAAAGGCTGGAGATTGCGCGCTGATTTCTATCATCTTTCCCATTGTTCGTCTCGCTTGCTCGGTTGAAGAGTGAGAAGGCCAGTGATCACCTTCGTTGTGGTTGCTACTTTCTCGCAGTGCAGACGGCGGGGCTATCCGCTCCATGCAGTCACTATCCGCATTGCGCAGCGAAATGCAGCGCCCATGCAAGTTGTTGCCGAACGCGGATAGTGCAGGCGGTTTCTGGATAGTCGGCAACCTTGGCTCGCTCAATACTGCACCCGACGATGCAGGGATAGGCCCTGTATGATTTTTAAGCACAAAGGAAACCGTATGAATATTGCGATTGTGGGTGCCGGGTTTGCCGGTTTGAGTACAGCAAAAGTGCTGACAGCTTTTGGTCACCAGGTGACGGTGTTTGAGAAAGAAGCCGATGTTGGCGGGGTATGGAGTGCGTCCAGGCGCTATCCCAATCTGACCACGCAAAATGTAAAGTCCACTTATGCCTTTTCAGATTTCCCCTATCCCAAACACTATCCTGAATGGCCAAGCGGTGAGCAGGTGCAGCACTATCTGGATGCCTATACCAGGCACTTCAAGTTTGCGCACCTGCTGGCATTGAATACCGAAGTGAAATCGGCGCAGCCAGTGGGCAATGGCTGGCAACTCACCGTTAAGGCCGCAGGTAAAGAGGAGGAGACACGTCACTTTGACTTTCTGATTGTCTGCAACGGGATTTTTTCGCAGCCCATGATTCCAGAGTATCCAGGGTCAGAGGCTTTTATCGTCGCTGGTGGCCGCATTTGTCACACGAGCGAATTCAAGGAGTTGGCAGATGCCAAGGGGAAGCATGTGCTGATCGTCGGTTACGGCAAATCGTCTACTGATGTGGCACAGGCGGTTTGCCAGCAAGCTGCCAGCACCACGGTGGTGGCGCGACATTTGATTTGGAAAGTGCCAAAACGCCTCATGAACGTGCTCAATTATAAATATCTGTTTTTGACGCGCATGGGCGAAGGTCTGTTTAAATATATCCGCCTGAAAGGCATTGAGCGATTTTTGCACGGTATCGGTAAACCGATCCGCAACAGCATGCTCAACCAGGTGCAGTGGGTAATCAACCGCCAATGCCGACTGGAAAAGCTCGGCCTGAAACCTGACCAACCGCTCGAATCAATTGCGCGCAGTACCGTCAGCCTGGTGACAGAAGGCTTCTTTGAAAGCGTGGAGGCGGGTCATATTCACGTTGCCAAAGAAAATAGCATCACTGGCTTTAGCATCGAACATGGCGTGCGTTATGCACATTTAAGTGATGGCCGCCGCTTGCCCGCCGATATTGTGATTTGCGGGACAGGCTGGCATCAACGTGTGCCTTTTTTAACAGAGGACGTCATGCAATATGTCACCGATGCTGAAGGCAACTTTGTGCTCTATCGCTCGATGGCTCCGGTAGGCATGCCTGGTCTCGCCTTTAATGGCTACAACTCTTCATTCTTTAGCCAGCTGAATGCTGAAGTGGGCGCTTACTGGCTGGCAGACTGGATGGGCGGCAAGATGAAGCTGCCCCCCGCCGATGTACAGCGCAGCACTATCAAGGAGCGCCTGGCATGGATGGAAGCGCGCAATGAGGGCAAGCACTCCAAAGGCACCAATATCATCCCTTTTTCGGTGCATCACATTGACGAACTATTAGCCGATATGCGACTGCCGCTGGGCGTTGCCACCCGTTTCAAGCAATGGTTTTTACCGATAGATCCGGCAGACTTTCAATATTTACACAAGGCATTGCTACAGCGGCATCAGCCCAGCAGCGCGAAAATGCAGGTACAGACAAAAACCGTTTGAATAGCCCACTCTCCGCCGCACGTCAGCGGAGACTTTAAGCAGGAGGTCTTATGATGACTTGTATTATGCTGGTAAACGCTGAGCGCCAGCAGATTGCCTCGGTGGCTGAACAACTGGCGGCGATGTCGCATGTCTCCGAGGTCTATTCAGTGAGCGGTCAATATGACCTGGTGGCGGTGATTCAAGTGAGCGGGCCTGAGGCGCTCTCTGCGCTCGTGACGCATGCGCTAGCGGCGGTCAACGGCATTGTTCGCACCGAAACCATGCTGTCGCTACGCACTTACCGCAAGCAGGATCTGGATACTATGTTTGATATCGGCACGTCTTAAACAGACACAATATACGCGTGATTTTTGAGGGATATTTAAAAAATACGGCCAGTTTAACTGGCCGTTACCTTACACCCTGTGAACATCTCGCTGTAAAGGGCTAAGGTCAACATGCAATCTGCCCCCAATGCCCCATATAGTCATGGCGCATCTAAATACGGATGTGGTTAGGCCACACACAAATATTTATATAAAATATTGTAGGTGGAGGTGTTTGGCTTCAATCACGCAAACAAGCCCTTAAAGTCAGGGTATTTTGACCAATCGCATGCGTGCCTGTATGGTGGCTGCATGGCGGCTCAGGTAGCGTGTACTGCGATGTACATCATAAAAACGCGGGTTAGGGATCATGGCGGCCAATCGCGCCGCCTGGGCAGGCCCCAGCGCCTGGACGCTGCCATGAAAATAATGGCGTGATGCCGCTTCAGCCCCAAACACGCCCTCACCCCACTCAATCACGTTCAGGTAAATCTCAAGGATGCGGCGTTTGGTCATGAGCTTTTCCAGCATAAATGTAATGACGACTTCTTGCGCTTTGCGCCACGGTGTTCGATGCCCTGATAAAAAAAGATTCTTCGCCAGTTGCTGGCTGATGGTAGAGCCGCCAGCCACAATTTTGCCTTTTTTGAGGTTTTTTTCAAAAGCAGTTTCTATCCCCACCCAGTCAAATCCCTGATGATCCACAAACTTGCTGTCTTCAGCCGCAATGACGGCTCGTTTGAGATGTTTACTGATCTGCGTATAAGGGACCCAACGTTGTTGTAACGTAGCCTCGGCGCGCTTTTCCTGCATGATTTCGATGCGTGCCTCCATAAATGCGGTCGAGGTTGGGTTGTGATTCACCCACCACAAGATATGCCCAAGTATCCATAGCTGATAAAACAACACCCATGCTAACACCCACCACAGCAAGGTTTTAATGATGTGTTTCATTGGGCTTGGTTGTTATCGTTGTTGTCGAATGGCGGCAATCACCGGGGAGGTTGCTGGTCGCAAGCCATGCCAAAGATAAAAAGCTTCAGCAGCTTGCTCGACCAGCATGCCAAGCCCATCGGCTACTTGTGCTCCAGCGGTACGCGCTTGATGCATAAACGGCGTTTCACGCCCATACATCATGTCATAGGCCAAGGTATCACTTGAAAAAATACGATCAGGCAAAGGGAGCGCGCTATCAGTCAGTCCAGCAGATGTGGCATTGACAATTAAATCATAACGAACGTTTAAATTTTCATACTCAACTGCACGTACATCATAGTCATGATAGAGCCCAGTGATCATTTTGAGGGCTTTTGCCAAGGTGCGATTTGCGATGGTTAGGCTATTCGCGCCTACTAAGGACATTAATACTCCATGTGCGGCTCCGCCCGCACCCAAAATCAGGATATTTTTGCCTCGAATTTCAAAACCTAGATTGCCCTCAATATCATTACGTAAACCAATACCATCGGTATTGTCACCTTGAATATCGGTTGCAGTAAATGTCAGCGTATTGACTGCCTCACCCGCTGATAAAGCGCGTTCTGTCAAATTTGGATAACTTAGCTGATAGGCCTCAAATTTAAACGGTACTGTCACGTTGGCACCGATATAACCTTCAGCTTGCAAGCGTTTTATAGTGGATGAAAAGCCGTCTAGTGGAGACAGCAACCTTTCATAATGAATCTGCTTGCCGAACTGTCTCGCAAAGGCCTGGTGTATCAATGGTGATTTGCTATGTTCTATCGGGTTACCGATGACCGCGTACTTTTCAATACTCATATTAGAAGGTAATCAGTTTGTCCAAGGCAGCCCGGCGTGTTTCCAGCCATTGATCAACGTCCGCTGTTTCAGCGCGTTAGCTTCGCCTTCAAAACCCTCAATCATGTTAAACGCTTTTGCATAACCCAGCTGTTGCGCCAGTAAAGCCGCGTTATGGCTGCGTCCACCTGTACGACACATAAAAATGACGGTGCTATTTTTATCAATCTGTGCCTGTAATTGCTGCGCAAAATCAGGGTTTGCCACCATGCCGGGATAAAATGCCCATTCAATATGGGTGGCAAACGGGACACGGCCAACAAGCTCCAGTTCGGCGCGCGATCTGACATCAACCAGAACAGCTTCAGTATGTTGCTCGACAAGGAGATAGGCTTCTTGTGGGGTTAGCAAGCCAGCATAGGCAATATTATTTTCTCTGGCACGCTGGTGCGCCTGATTTAAAATTTGTTCAACTGTGCTCAAAATAGACCTCTTTTTAACAGCGACTACAACTTTTGAAAGATATGCGAGTATACCTGCTAAATTCACCCACCCCTATAATGCACCAAATTGGTGCCCAATTTGTTGCTTTGCACATCATTAGTGCAAGTTGTTTTGCGGGTTTTATTCAAGTTATTGTCAAAGCACCATAAAAGCATATTTTTCAGTGGCATGCTTCCTGCTAAGATTACACACTAAGATTTATTAAAAATCCACTGTTCATATTTACATACGTTTCGGGACATCCGCGACATGTCTCGATTTTTCGTATGAAAAATTGATTGTTTTAGACCTTGATCACTGAGGAGAATGTAATGTCTGTAGCAAACGTTATGAAAATGGTTGCGGATAACGACATCAAGTTTGTCGACTTCCGTTTTACCGACACCAGAGGTAAAGAGCAGCACGTCACAGTGCCTGTTTCAGCCTTTGACCAAGATAAATTTACTGAAGGCCATGCATTTGACGGTTCCTCCATCGCAGGATGGAAAGGCATTCAAGCGTCTGACATGCAATTGATGCCTGATGCAAGCACTGCATTCATTGATCCGTTCTTTGACGAGCCAACACTGGTGCTGACTTGCGATGTGGTAGACCCTACAGATGGTAAAGGTTACGACCGTGACCCACGTAGCTTGGCCAAGCGCGCAGAAGCTTATTTGAAATCCAGCGGTTTGGGCGACACCGCCTATTTTGGCCCAGAACCAGAGTTCTTCATTTTTGATAGCGTGCAATGGGATGCCACCATGGGTGGTAGTTTCGTTAAAATCAACTCCGAAGAAGCTGCATGGTCATCTGCTGAAAAATTCGAAGGCGGCAACACAGGGCACCGTCCAGGCGTCAAGGGTGGTTATTTCCCTGTTCCTCCAGTTGATTCATTGCACGACATCCGTTCACAAATGGTGTTAACGCTGGAAGAGTTGGGCGTGCCCGTTGAAGTGCACCACCACGAAGTAGCCACTGCTGGCCAATGTGAAATCGGTACCAAGTTTGCAACGTTGACACAACGTGCTGACTGGACGCAGATTCTTAAATACGTGGTGTTAAACACAGCTCATGCGTATGGCAAAACAGCGACTTTCATGCCTAAACCCATGTTTGGTGACAACGGCTCCGGTATGCACGTACACCAATCTGTATGGAAAGACGGTAAAAACCTGTTTGCAGGGAATGGGTATGCTGGCCTGAGTGATTTTGCGTTGTACTACATCGGCGGGATCATCAAACATGCACGTGCTTTGAATGCCATTACCAACCCTGGCACTAACTCTTACAAACGTCTGGTACCGCACTACGAAGCCCCAGTAAAACTGGCTTACTCCGCTAAAAACCGTTCTGCAGCGATTCGTATTCCGTTTGTACATTCAGACAAAGCACGCCGTGTTGAAGCACGTTTCCCAGATCCAATTGCCAACCCTTACCTGGCGTTCTCAGCATTGCTGATGGCAGGTCTTGATGGTGTGCAAAATAAAATTCACCCAGGTGAACCAGCCACTAAAGACTTGTACCATCTGCCACCAGAAGAAGATGCATTGATCCCAACCGTTTGTTCCTCATTAGAGCAAGCGCTTGAGTATCTGGATAAAGACCGTGAGTTCTTGACTCGTGGCGGTGTTTTCTCGGATGACTGGATTGATTCTTACATTGCATTAAAAATGGAAGAAGTCACCAAACTGCGTCAAACTCCGCACCCTGTTGAGTTTGGTCTTTACTACTCTTGCTAATCACAAGATAACGCACCAAAACAGGGCAGCTATGGCTGCCCTGTTTTTTTGTCTCACATCAGGACTACGTCAACTGCATAGTCTTTTCAGACGTTGATATAGTCAACAATCTACTCTAAACTATTGCTATGAAAAGACTTTTTACCGCTGCCACGTGTTTGCTGCTGGCCATAGACTGTAATGCAGATATTTACAAATATACTGATCAAAATGGTGTTGTAACCTACACTAATGTAAAGCCTGCAAGGAGTGGCAAGTCAGAGCTGATTATCGCAGGTCCTAAGCAGTCACAAACAGAAGCGCCAGCAAAACAAAACAATATCACTTCTAAAAGTCCCAGTCCTGCAAGTTTTCCCAAAGTGGATCATCAAACGCAAAATCAGCGTGATTTGAAACGAAAAGAAATTTTACTAAGTGAATTAGATCAAGAAAAACAAGCACTTGAAAATGCAAAGGTGTTATACGAAGAAGCTAGGAACAATCCGGAAGTCTATCGTACCGCCCAAGGAAAAACCTTTCGTAACGTAGCCAAGTATGAAGAAAAGCTGCGTATTATTGAAGCCGAAATTCAAGCGCATGAAAGGAATATCGAACTTCTGAACAAAGAACTTAATCATTAAAGCGCACCATTTTGGGGGTTCTCTAATTAAACATGCACTGTTAACAAAAATTGGCTTACGTTTTGCTTTATAAGAGTGCGCAGTTTATTCATCATTAAGTCAGGGATATGGTTCAAAGTTCTCCAAACGGGTTTAGCGGCCTAGAGCACATTGCTACAGCGGTTATATTGCTCAACAACCAACTTGAGGTCACTTATGCAAACTCGAGTGCGGAGATATTGTTTGCGTTTAGTGCCAATCAAATTCATGGACTGCATATCCATGATGTGTTTGTAAACTGCGAAATCCTGCAAATGGCAGTGACCAATGCCATTCAAACCCAAAGCCCATACCGTGAGCATGAGTTTTTGCTGACGACACAACGTCAACATACAACAGCTGTTACATGTACGGTGACACCTATTTCCAGCAGCTTCAATCAAGTGGCTGAAGATATGCTGATACTGGAATTTGTACAAATGGATCAGCAATTGCGCATTGCCCGCGAAGAGCGCATGCTGATTCAGCAACAGGCAAACTCAGAGTTGCTGCGTAATCTGGCACATGAAATTCGCAACCCGTTGGGTGGCCTGCGTGGTGCGGCACAATTGCTTGAATTTGAGCTGCCGCAGCCTTCTCTTAAAGAATATACCCAGGTGATTATCAAAGAGGCTGATCGATTGCACAGCCTGATGGATCGCTTGCTGGCACCGCATCGTGTACCTAAATATGAGCCGACTAACATCCACGAGGTGTTGGAGCGCGTACGCAGTTTGTTACTGGCAGAATCGCCTAATCATATTCGCGTGATCAGAGATTACGACACCAGCTTGCCCGAATTGATAGGTGATCGTGAAAAACTGATTCAGGCCGTATTGAATATTGCGCGTAATGCTGCGCAAGCCATGCAACAACACCAAACTAAAGATGCCAGCATCACCTTCCGCACGCGTGCCGAGCGCCAGATCACCTTGGCCAGAAAACGTTACCGTGTAGGTATTCATCTGGAAATTATTGATAACGGTCCTGGTATTCCTGCCGGTATTAAAGAGCGCATTTTCTATCCTCTTGTTTCGGGAAGAGAAGGTGGTACCGGGCTGGGGCTAGCGCTGGCACAAACCTTTATTACACAGCACCATGGCATGATTGACTGCGAGTCACAGCCTGGCAAAACCATTTTCCATATTCTGCTACCGATAGAAAGTACGCAGCTTAAATCAGTACAATAATCAACGAGAAAAAGCTATGAAGCCAATCTGGATTTTAGATGATGACAAATCAATTCGCTGGGTGTTTGAAAAAGCCCTGGCGCGTACTGACTTCGAATTCAAAACGTTCTCATCACCAGCAGAGGCGCTTAATGCGCTGAATCGTGAGCAGCCACAAGTCATTGTGAGCGATATTCGTATGCCGAATGGCTCAGGGCTGGATTTCTTATCTGAAGTGAAACAACGTTACCCGGATATTCCGGTGATTATTATGACTGCTTACTCAGACCTCGAGAGTGCTGTTGCTGCTTTTCAGGGCGGTGCTTTTGAGTACTTGGCCAAACCTTTTGATGTAGACCAAGCCATTGAAATCATCAAACGCGCAGTAGATGAAAGTATGCGTCAGGCGGTCGAGGCCGTAGAAGACAATGAGCCAACACCAGAAATCATTGGTCAGGCGCCTGCCATGCAGGAGGTCTTTCGCGCCATTGGTCGCCTGAGTCGCTCACATTCCACTGTTTTAATTAATGGTGAGTCTGGTAGTGGAAAAGAACTGGTCGCGAGCGCATTGCACAGACATAGCCCACGTGCGGACAAGCCGTTTATTGCCATTAACACGGCTGCGATTCCCAAAGATCTGCTTGAATCAGAGCTATTTGGCCATGAGCGAGGCGCCTTTACCGGGGCCGCCGCCGCCAGACGAGGACGCTTTGAACAGGCTGATAACGGGACATTGTTTCTCGATGAAATTGGTGACATGCCTGCCGATCTGCAAACACGCTTGTTACGTGTGCTGTCTGACGGACAGTTTTACCGCGTGGGTGGGCATCAGCCAATTAAAGTAAATGTACGGGTGATTGCGGCTACTCACCAGGATCTTGAAGAGCGCGTTAAAAATGGATTGTTCAGGGAAGATCTCTTCCACCGCTTAAACGTGATACGCCTGCGTCTGCCGCCATTGCGCGAGCGTCGTGAAGACATCCCCCTGCTGACCAAGCATTTTTTAGCCCACAGCGCACAACAGCTCGGTGTAGAACCCAAACAACTGTCGCAAGCGGCCCTGAAGTACCTCATGTCCGTCAACTGGAGTGGTAACGTTCGTCAGCTTGAAAATGTATGCCATTGGCTTACAGTCATGGCGCCTGGGCAAAATGTAGATGTCAACGACCTACCACAAGAGCTGAAAGAAGACTCAAACAAACAAAGTGGCGGTGGTTCCTGGCAAGAAGCGCTGGCACAAGAAGTCACTGATGCCCTTAACCGGGGAGAAACCAATATTCTTGATGCCAAGACCAAGGAATTTGAGCGCACGCTGATTACGCGCGCCCTTGTGCATACCGATGGACGTCGAATTGAAGCAGCCAACCAGTTAGGGATGGGAAGAAATACGCTCACGCGTAAAATTCAGGAATTGGGGATAGATGATTAATGTCTTGTAAATAAACGGCTACGCGTAATTGTAAATACACAAAGATAGCATGCTTTAATTTCACTAAGCCGCTTTTAGTGAGTCGCCACTATGAAATGGAATTAAACCTGAACCAACCGCATCTAAAATAACCATTTCAACTATACTGCCATCTGCAGCATAACTAATATTTACATTCCAATCTTGCGATGTTTCACGCAAAATAGGCTGGTCATTAAACACCATTTTCAAAATGTCATCTTCGGGATAATAGGTAGTTCTCATTTCACTGCTCCAGTTCAAAATGATGCATCACTGTTTTAACCACTAAACATGTCTCAAGTACAACAGCAACACACAACAAATTATCATTTCTGCCAGTGTAAGATTTAAAAATCCATAAACGCACTTCATCTTTTTTGCGTATTTCGCCAGTTTCTATCAAATCTAGAATCAATGACTCAGAAATATTACGCTCTGACATACGCTCCCTAGCATGGTGCGTTATTCTTACTGAGCAACTAAATCGTTTACTGTGCATCATGACATCATACACTTAATAAAAGAATTCAAAAATTGGCTGGCAAAGTAGGTAGCCATTTTGGCAGGATGTTCTCTTACAAGAAGTCACTGATGCGCTCAATCGTAGCGAAACCAACATATTGGATGCGAAAACCAAGGAATTTGAACGCATCCTTATTACGAGCGCCCTAGCCCATACCGATGGCCGCCGTATTGAAGCTGCGAATCAGTTAGGTATGGGTAGAAATACGCTGACTCGCAAGATTCAAGAACAGAGGTGGCCCCGTTTAGTTGGACAGAATCTTTGAAGTTTTAAGTGAAATATCTTGCGATTCTGTTTAAGCTGCCTTGGGTGTTGCGGGCAGGTGTTTAAAGTAAAACTCATCCG
>NZ_JAVCAP010000038.1 GCF_030769565.1 Methylophilus aquaticus
GCCGGATGAGTTTTACTTTAAACACCTGCCCGCAACACCCAAGGCAGCTTAAACAGAATCGCAAGATATTTCACTTAAAAAAGCAAACATTCTGTCCAACTAAACGGGGCCACCTCTAGCGGTAAGTTGGTTCTATGAGTTCCCAGATGAATATTAACTTCCAAATGATCTTGCATGTGATGCAAGTCTCTTTTGGATAAGTGATTCAATTTCAGTCATCAAAGGCCTCAGGTTCTCAACTTCATCTGAATGATCTTCAACACTTCCTGTTCTTTTGAACATTACCTTTGTACGAACTCTATCAGAATCGATGGGGTCAGTATCGATTGATTTTAAATGATCATTTTAGCCTACCCCCAAAATCCCATTTATGGTTCCGCTTTTCTAGCTATGCCCAATTCAATAAGGTTAATGGCGCCTCTATTCTTTCGTAATGGCGTGTGTTGTTGGTGACTAATGCCGCGTTAGCGGAGAGTGAATGGGCGGCGATCATCATATCCATTTCGCCTATTGGTTGACCACTTGTGACGAGTTGATGTCTGATCTCTGCATAGTCATTTGCAGCCTCACTATCCCACGGTAAAACTCTAACGATGGTTAAAAATTGCCTGACAGTGCTTTGTAAGGGATGATTTTCAGCGAGGCGTTTTAAACCGTACATGAGTTCTGCCTGTGTGATCACGGAAACACAAACCATCGCGGGGCTTAATAGGGATAGCTTTTTTTCTACTTGTGGAGACTTGCCTTTGATGAGATAGCTTGCCGTATCGGTATCGAGCATGTGTAACACACTCATTCAAGCTCACCATCAAATAAGTGGCGCTCTTGAGGTGGTGTGTTCATGGGTCTATCCTGCATAAAATCATCGGTAGTATTGATACTGTGTAATTTCTGAAAAAAATCCCCCCAAGCGTAATTGCCAGGGCGAGAAGAGAGTATCACATCCCCTGTGACGTGGTTTTTTGCAATGTAAACCTCATTCCCTTCAAAGCGAAATTCTGCGGGCAACCTTACCGCTTGGCTTGCCCCATTTTTGAATAGTTTTGCTTTTTTTGCTTCCATCGCAAACCCCTTCCAAGCCAAAAGTATATACAAAAAGATATACTATACTCTTTTTATATGGTGTCAATTCTTGGGTGAATCTGCAAAACGGAGGCATCAGACTTGATTAATGGGCATTTCTATAAATTAAAATCAGCTAAGCCCTCTTAATCGTGCATACGTTTATGCTCAACTGCACGTAAATTCATTGCCATAATAAAGAATTAAAAGTAAACGACTCATAGTCTCTACGCCAAATCACTTCTTGAGTATTCACAGCCAGCCACCACGTCTGTTTTTCTGGTCTAGGTGCATTTTCTTTAAACCCTTGCGGAGTCAATACCGCAACACACCACGCTGGTTGCGGGTCTCTCACAGAGGTGTAAATAATAGCGCCTAAATTCACATCCTTTGCTGTGACTGCTAGAGCTTGCGTAGCTTGATAATTTGTTTTGTGTTGCCATACAGGGTCTTGATTAAACGGTGAATTTCTTAAATCAATCGCTTGTGTGGCGAATGACAGTTGAAAGGCGGTGTGAGGTACTGGCTCTATGCGGCTGAGTGCAGGCGCATCCATGAGAAAGCGCCAGCGCCAATAGCCTAGCTCGGCTGCGGCGGTGCGTACGGTTTCTGCAACATAAAATACGCCGGGGTCATTGGGGCCGCGAAAACGGGAGCCGTCAGCGCGGCTGGGGTAACGGAATGGCGTAGCGAGCAGGTAGTCCAGTTGTTGGGTATTAGCGGCGTAAGACGGCTTGTTGCTATCGAGCAATGTTTCAAGCAAGGTTTGCTCGGCTTCGGTATCGACCAGCTTCATGGTGGAGGCAATATGTTGCGCCTCGACCATGCGTCAGGCTAATGATGCCCAGGCAAAAGCCTCAGACGATACCGCGTGAGGTGTCCAGGTATTGGACGACACGGACCAGGCCTTCAGTTTGTTTAATCAGGTCGATGGGGCGCGCATTGAGCGCGAGGTTTGGATTGTTTAACCAGACACGGGCGGTTTCGTCATTGTTGACGATGGAATCCAGCGAGCGGAATGCGCGGACAAACAGCAAGGCAAAATCCCATTCTTTGCGTTTTTGGTCGAGGATATAGTCACCGCTGTACAGACGGGTGATGGTGGCAGGACTCAGACCAAGAATGCTTGCCAACGAGGCTTTGGAAATCTGCAACCGTTCAGCCGCGCGGCTTACTGCTTTGGTTAGCACCGATTGTTCATCGGCTTGGGTGACGGTATTTTGTGTGGTTGCGCCCATAGGCAATCCTTTCTGTTGAAACTTTACAAACAATATTATTTCACCAGAAAGACTTACTCTGTGTAAGTCGGAAACTTCTGCATCACCTGTGCAAATAACGCGCTTTCCAACCACCCATCTAACCAGCCACGTAATTTCACATACTCGCTACCAGCAAACCACGCTGCATCCACCGCGGCAAACTGTCGGATAAACGGAAATATTGCGACATCAGCCATGCTAGCTGTTTCACCCAACAAATAGTCATGCTGCTTTAATGCAGCTTCCAGCCTTTGCAAAAAATGCTCGCCCTGTTCACGGTAAAAGGGTTGCGCATGCTCAGGATAGCGGTCGGGATATTTATAGCGGTCCAGCGCTTGTTTAAACTCGCCATCGTTAATGGCAATCAGGTGATTCACCGCCTCACGGTCTACATTTAGCCAACCTTGCGGATCATTTTGTGTAAGTGCCCATTGCATGATATCTAGGCTTTGCTCTAGCACGGTGCCATCAGGCAGTTGTAATACTGGTACGGTACCTTTGGGCGAAATATGCAACAAGTGCGCAGGCTTTTCGCGCAGGAAAATCTCGCGCACTTCGACCTGAATATTCGCCGCCCAGATCGCCATACGGGCACGCATGGCGTAGGGGCAGCGGCGATAAGAGTAGAGAATGGGCAATGCCATTACAGCAAGGCTTTGCGGCAGTCTTTTAT
The DNA here is from genome assembly GCF_030769565.1 of Methylophilus aquaticus. Classification (GTDB taxonomy): domain Bacteria; phylum Pseudomonadota; class Gammaproteobacteria; order Burkholderiales; family Methylophilaceae; genus Methylophilus; species Methylophilus aquaticus. The sequence continues at coordinate 2,995 of NZ_JAVCAP010000038.1, forward strand.
CAGTTGTGGCCCCTTATAGATGAGTCCGCTATACAATTGGACTAAGCTGGCACCCGCAGCCATTTTCTCTTTGGCATCCTCACCATTCAAAATACCACCCACGCCTATAATCGGCAGGCTGCCTTGCAGTGAAGTGGCCAGGGTTTGGATGACGCGTGTCGAACCGGTTTTGACGGGCGCGCCTGACAAGCCGCCAGTTTCTTCGGCATGCGGCAAGCCTTGCACTGCGTCACGCGCCAATGTCGTATTGGTAGCAATCACGCTGTCGATGCGGTGCTGCATCAATAAGCCAGCGATTTCCTGCACTTGTTCTGGCGTTAAATCGGGGGCGATCTTCAATGCCAGCGGCACATATTTTCCATGCACTTGTGACAAGATGGCCTGCTCTTTTTTAAGGGTTGCCAGCAGTTGCGCCAGGGCTTCCTTTTCCTGCAGGGCGCGCAAGTTTTTGGTATTGGGCGAGGAAATATTCACCGTGATGTAACTGGCGTAGGCATACACTTTGCGCATGCAGATCAGGTAGTCCTCTGCCGCCAGCTCGTTTGGCGTATCGAAATTCTTGCCGATGTTAATGCCCAATGTCCCCTTGAACTTGGACGCCTTGACATTCTGGATCAGCTGATCCACGCCGAGGTTGTTAAATCCAAAGCGGTTGATAATGGCCTGCGCTTCGGGTAAACGGAACAAACGTGGTTTGGGGTTGCCCGGCTGCGGGCGTGGCGTGACAGTACCAACTTCAATAAAACCAAAGCCGAGCGCTGCCATGCCATCAATCACGGCAGCATTTTTATCCAGGCCTGCGGCGAGGCCAACCGGGTTGGAAAAAGTCAGCCCCATCACTTGTGTCGGTTGTGCTGGCAACCGACCAGCCGCCAACGCCAGGAGCCCAAGTTTCTCAGCACGCCTGAGTGACTGTAAAGTCAAGTCATGCGCCTGCTCTGCATCCAATTGAAACAGCAGCGGTTTAAGCAGTGGATAAATATTCATACGTCACGTTTCCTGAACTAAGTTTTAAGCGTGGCAGTTACCGTGTATTTCAGCGTTTGCCGCTTGCATCACTTTTGCGTTACATCAAAAACCCTGCTTGTAATAGGGTTCAAAATACTCATCAGATTCGTTGCTTGCCAGATGACTCGCTTACAGGAGGAAACCTTATGAAAATTTTGATTGATTTGCTATCGACAGACTATGGTTTGATGAGTTTTATTGTGATTGCCGTGATTTTTGTGGTGATGACCTGGGCGGGCATTTATGTCTACCTTAAAGCCCGCAAGCCATAACAGATATTATCTTAGCAGAAGCGTCTGTCTTTACATGTGCGCATGCAATCACAAACCCCGCGCTGGCGGGGTTTGTGATTTTTACAGCAATACCTTTTCAATCCCACCGTTATTGGCTTTCTGGATATAGCTCTCCATCCAGTTTTCACCCAGCAAATGCTTGGCCATTTCAACCACAATGTAGTCAGCTTCAATGCCGGTATCATCACCGTAGCGTGACAGGCCTTGCAGGCAGCTTGGGCAGGAAGTCAATATCTTGACTGGCTGCTCTGGCGCGCCCACGGTCAAGCCCATTTTGGCCATGCCTTTTTCAAGCTCTTCCTGTTTGCGGAATTTGACCTGCGTCGCAATATCAGGACGTGCTGCTGCGAATGTCCCTGACTCACCACAACAACGGTCATTCAGCGCCACGTCCGCCCCCATCAGCTTGTTAGTGACTTCCAACGGCTTATAGGTCTTCATGGGTGAGTGACATGGGTCGTGATACATGTACCGCGTCCCCGTGATACCCTGCAGTCGCATGTCTTTTTCCATCAGGTACTCATGGATGTCGAGCAAGCGGCAACCCGGGAAAATCTTCTCGAACTCGTATTTCTGCAACTGATCCATACAGGTACCGCAAGACACGATCACCGTTTTGATATCCAGATAGTTGAGCGTGTTGGCCACACGGTGGAACAGTACGCGGTTATCGGCGGTGATTTCCTGACCTTTGTCATGATTGCCAGACGCGGTTTGCGGATAACCGCAGCACAGATAGCCTGGCGGCAGCACGGTAATTGCACCCACCTCATACAGCATAGCTTGCGTGGCCAGACCAACGTTTGAGAACAAGCGCTCGGAACCACAACCCGGGAAATAGAATACAGCCTCGGAATCTTCGGTTACCTTTTGCGGATTGCGGATCACCGGGATCATGGTGTCGTCTTCCACGCCCAACATGGCGCGTGAGGTTTTGGACTGCATTTTCTTCGGCATCGGGCGATTGATGAAATGAATCACCTGCGCCTTGATTTCTGCCTTACCTACCGTGGCCGGTGGGGCTTTCTTGTCCTTGAGCAAGCCAAACTTCTTGGCAAGACTGTTAGCAAAGTTAATTGCCTTGTAGCCCATGCCGATCATGGTCGCGCGCAAGAACTTGATGGTGGCCGGATCTTTGGCATTCAGATACAACATACCGGCTGCGGTGCCCGGATTGAATGTTTTTTTACCTTGCTCACGCAGGAAGTTGCGCATTTTGACCGAGACATCGCCAAAGTCGATATTGACCGGGCACGGTTTTTCACAACGGTGGCAGACCGTGCAGTGGTCAGCCACATCGTTGAATTCATCAAAATGCTTGAGCGAGATGCCACGGCGCGTTTGCTCTTCGTAGAGAAAAGCCTCAATCAGCAGCGAGGTGCCCAGAATCTTGTTACGGGGTGAATATAACAAGTTGGCACGTGGCACATGCGTTGAACACACCGGCTTACACTTGCCGCAGCGCAGGCAGTCAGAAATATCATCGGCAATCTCGCCAATGGCAGATTGCTCCATGATGATGGACTCTTGCTCCAGCAGACCAAAGCTCGGGGTATAGGCATTTTCAAGGCCTGAGCCCGCCAGCAGTTTGCCTTTGTTAAAGTGGCCGTTGGGATCCACTTTCTTTTTGTAGGCGGTAAACGTGTCAATGGTGGCCTGGTCCAAAAATTCCATTTTGGTGATACCAATGCCGTGCTCGCCGGAAATCACGCCATTCAGGCTACGCGCCAGTGCCATCACGCGCGCCACAGCGGCGTGGGCATCTTGCATCATGCCGTAATCGTCGGAGTTGACCGGGATGTTGGTGTGCACGTTACCGTCACCGGCATGCATGTGCAGCGCAATAAATACGCGGCTTTTCAGCACGGTTTTCTGGATCTCATCCAGCTTGTCGAGAATTTTCTGGAACTCGCGACCGGCGAAAATATCTGCCATTGGCCGTTTGAGTTCACGCTTCCAGGACACACGCAAATCATAAGACTGTACGGCACGGAACACATTTTCATACCGCGCGTAGGGTTTACCCATCTCACCCAGCACGCTGACAGGTTCGTCGAGGGTGTTCAAAATCAAACGCCATTTCGCCCGCAGGTCGCGCAGCAATTGCAGGGCAATATTCTGTTTGGATTTGACACCTTCCGGATCAGCATTGCCGTCCTCGTCCGCTTGCAAAGGCAAATCGCCCTGCATGAAAGTTTCCAGCGCATCCACCAGGCGCAGCTTGTTCTGTATGGAAAGCTCGATATTGATGCGTTCGATGCCGTCTGAATATTCACCCAGACGTGGCAGTGGAATCACCACATCTTCGTTGATTTTAAAGGCGTTGGTATGGCGGGCAATGGCCGCTGTACGTGAGCGGTCCAGCCAGAATTTTTTACGCGCCTCGGCAGAGACTGCAATAAAGCCTTCGCCATCGCGGGCATTACACATGCGCACCACTGCAGAGGCGACTTCACCCACGGCATTTTCGTCATCCGAAGCAATGTCACACAACAAGACCATTTTCGGACGTTGCTGGCGCGCAGCTTTGGTCGCATAGCCAACCGCCTTGATGTAGCGCTCGTCCATGTGCTCCAGACCCGCCATAATCACGGCAGGGTCTTGCTTGGCGGTTGCATCAAGGTAATCCTTGATTTCGACAATCGCAGGCACTGCATGCGACACATTGCCAAAAAACTCCAGCGCAATGGTACGCACATGCTTGGGCATGCGGTGCAGAATAAAAGTGGCCGAAGTAATCAGGCCATCGCAGCCTTCTTTTTGAATGCCAGGTAAGCCAGACAGAAATTTGTCTGTCACATCTTTACCCAAGCCGACTTTACGGAAGCTTGGGCCGGGGATTTCTAAAATCTCTGGCTCATCCAGCAGATTTTTATGGTCAATGTCATAACGGCTGATTTTAAAGCGCGCCATTTCAATGTCATGAATTTTGCCCAGGTTGTGGTCCAGCCGTTCCACTTCCAGCCAGGTCGCATCTGGTGTCACCATGCGCCATGAGGCGAGGTTATCCAGCGCCGTACCCCAGAGCACGGCCTTTTTACCGCCAGCGTTCATCGCCACGTTACCGCCGATACAGCAGGCATCGGCAGAGGTTGGGTCGCACGCAAACTCGAGTCCGGCTTCGGTCGCTGCATCCATGGCGCGGCGCGTCACCACACCGGCACCACATTCAATGGTAGCCACCTGACGCGCGACGCCTGGCAAGGTGCGCATTTGCACACCGGTATGCTGGTCCAGCTTTTCGGTATTGATCACCGCAGACAACGGCGTCAATGGTACGGCACCCCCGGTGTAACCGGTACCGCCTCCCCGCGGGATCACCGTCAGGCCGAGTTCGATACAGGTGCGGACCAGATAGGAGATTTCGGCTTCAGTATCCGGATTAATCACCACAAACGGATACTCTACGCGCCAGTCGGTCGCGTCAGTGACGTGAGAAACACGCGCCAATCCATCAAACTGCACGTTATCTTTTCGCGTAAATTTAGTTAGTTTAGCCAAGGCTTTTTTACGCAGATCAGCCGTTTGTTTAAAGTCATCTGCAAATTTCTCAACTGCACGGGTTGCGGCAGTCACCAGCTTTTGCACTTTCTCATTGCCGGCACTACGCTCATCAATCGCAGAAATACGGTGGTACAAAGCCTCGATTAATGCTTTACGGCGTTTGGGATTTTCCAGCAGATCGTCTTGCAGGTAAGGATTACGTGACACCACCCATAAATCGCCCAGCACCTCAAATAACATACGGGCGCTGCGGCCAGTTTTACGCTCGGCGCGCAGTGTGTTGAGAACATCCCAAATATCCTCACCCAGAAACCGAATCACGATTTCGCGGTCAGAAAAGGAGGTATAGTTGTACGGGATTTCGCGCAAACGCGTGAGAGGAGTAGAATTGTGCTTCAACAAATCTGCGTTAACAGGTGCGTTCATTGATAATTTATCAAAATCAAAAGTCAATTATACCACGCTGAATATGTCACAAACACGTTAAACGTACTAGGGTTTTTAAGGTTATACGTCACCATGCCAAACAAATTTTCAATGAAAAAATGGGCAGTGCCATGCGTGGCGCTGGCTCTGCTTGCCGGATTGGCATTTGCCGTCATGCAAAAGCCACAAGCGCCTGATGTGGTATTCACCACACTGGATGGCAAAAAAATTAGCATGCAGGATTTGCGCGGTAAAACCGTGCTCGTTAACTTCTGGGCTACTGACTGCCCGGGCTGCATCAAGGAGATGCCGGCACTGATAGAAACCTACAACCAGTACAAAAACAAAAACTTTGAAGTCATCGCTGTTGCCATGCCTTACGACCCACCCGCCCAGGTGCTGAATTACAGCAAACAAAAAGCCTTGCCGTTCACCGTCATGCATGATGGCTACGGCGAGATGGTGCAAGCTTTCGGTAATGTCAATTTAACACCCACCTCGTTTGTGTTTGATGCAAAAGGCAACCGCCTGCAAAAAGTGATCGGCGAACTTGACTTTGCGCAGCTGCGCAGCCTGATTGCCCAACAGCAGCACTGATCCACCGACACACTATCTACAAGAAAGCCGTTGAATATGTACTGGATCAAAGCTCTCCATATCGTTTTTGTGATCAGTTGGTTTGCCGGCTTGTTCTACTTGCCACGCATTTTCGTCAACCTTGCCATGGAGCAGGAGCCTGCCGCCTATGCCAGACTGATCCTGATGGCACAAAAACTCTTCCGATTCATGCTGCCACTGGCAGTACTGGCGCTTATTTTTGGCATCTGGCTCTGGCAAGGATACGGCATCAGCGGCGGCTGGATGCATGCCAAACTGACACTGGTCGCCCTGCTGGTGGCGTATCACCATTATTGCGGCAGGCTGCTCAAGCAGTTTATTGCAGGGCAAAACAGGCACTCGCATATCTGGTATCGCTGGTTTAACGAGGTGCCGGTATTGGTGCTGTTTGCAGTGGTCATTCTGGTCGTGGTTAAACCGTTTTAATCATGTCAGATCACCTGCTGCAATCTGACTGGCTGATTCGGATGCTGGATAAATCCGGCAAACGCCCCAAACAGAAACTGCTGGGATTGTTTAACATTCTCGACGATCTGCTTTCCAGTCCGCTCGCAATCCAGTCCGACTCGCGAAATAACGACCAGCAAGCCTATCGCTTGCAAGCCTACCTCACCATCCAGTCGCAACTGGCGGGTGCGCGCCTGCCCGAAATGCTGGCCAATCAACTGTATTTTATGGCAGTGAGTGCCTGTCGCGAAAAACAACTGCACCCGGATTCAACCGCACTGCTGCACGCGCAACAGGCGGCACAGGCGTTAATTAATGAACAGACGCAACGTGAGATTGACTGGCTGGCTGTGCGCAACTACAGCGTGGTTGCACTGACGCTGGTTCTGGGCATCTCCAGCGGATACTTCTGGCATATGCAGTTCGACAGCGCACCAACAACGGTTGCCACTGTCACACATGAACCTCCACCTCGCCCACTATCACAAGAAGCCAGTCCGGCTGAAACTGCTGCCATATATAGTCGACTGGAAACAATGAAACATGGTGATTGCAGACTGATAGAAGCCATTCAACTGCCCGAACGACTCAAAAGTGTTTACATTGAAAATGTGATCAACGGCCATGTGACAGGGAATCGTGAAGAACAGATTCTGGTGAATCAGTTACTTGATCAGGTGCAGTGCAACTACACACCCAAACTGATGGCCAACTCCAAATAAAAATGCCATTACCTGCATGCAGGTAATGGCACCCCTCCTTCGCCCACTATTCGAGATTAAATACGCTTGAAATGTTATGGGAAGATTTTTTTCAACTGATTCAAGCCACCGTCATAAACACCCTTGATGGTATCGGAAGCCGTTTTTTCATCCGCAGGCGCTTTCGGCAAAAAGTGACTTTCCCATACAACCACTGATTTGCCAGCGCCGTTGCTGTGTACGCTCAACGTAGATGCATACTCACTCACCGGCAATACACCATCAGTAATCTTATAGGCATAGGTTTTGCCTTTTGGATTGTACGCAGTCAAAGTTTCGTTAATTTTTCCGCCATCCTGCAAGGTCAATACGCGCTTGGCACCCGCTTTACTTGCCTGACCAGAAACGATCTCTGTCTTGGCAACGGCCGGATGCCATGCACCCAGATCACCAAAGTTTGAAACTTTCTCCCAGACCACCTCTACCGGCTGATTCAATTCTACTGACTTGACCACAAATAATGGCTCAGCCGCTAATGCTGCGGAAGCAAAACCAGCCAGCAAGGTTGTGAACAATACAGATTTCATTTTAGTCATGATTTTCTCCTTGGTTAAATAACGCTTCGTACACGAAAATATACTATACGGTATAGTATATTTAACACGATAACCAAAGTCAATCAATAGGATTAATTCCTAATACATCCCCAAGGCAGTATACAAGACGGTATAGAGTGCTATAATTATTTTATGAATGCGTTAAAGCAAAAAATTCTGCAGGTGTCGACTGACCTGTTTCAGACCCGTGGCATCAATTCCACCGGGGTGGATACGATTGTGGCTGTCGCTGGCACCACAAAAATGACGCTGTACAAATATTTTTCAACCAAAGAAGAATTGATCCTGGCCGTGTTGCAGCAAAGTCATCAGGACTTTCAGAGCTGGATGAATGACAAGCTGGGCGGCCTCGGTGACAAACCGGACGAAAAAATCCAAAAACTGTTCGACTTTATTGAAGAGTGGGTCACTTCACCCACCTTTGTTGGCGTAGCCTTTATTAAAGCCTCTGCCGAATTTCCCAATGAAGAAAATCGTATCCACCAGTTGTCGTCGCAGCAATCTCGCGAATTCCGTCAGTTTATTACCCGGCTAGCACAAGAAGCCAACATCAAGGATGCCGACGGCCTCGCACTGCAACTCTCCATCCTGTTTGAAGGCGCAGTGCAGGCCGAACAAATCAAGCGCGGCTCAGGCGCAATCAAGTCGGCAAAAAAAGCGGCTAAAACGCTGATTGATCTGGCACTCAAGCAATCTTGACCCTTCACATCGCCGTCGGGCGCGCTGCCGCTGGCTTTAGCCCGATATTTAACTTGCCAGCCCGCGCTGGCACAGCAATAATAGTTGATTCTTTTTTGACTAGACTTAACACTGAATGAATATCCTGATTTGCGGCTCCCTGGCCTACGACACCATCATGGTGTTTCCAGACCAGTTTAAAAACCATATTCTTGCGGACAAAATCCATAAACTGAGCGTGGCATTTCTGGTCCCCGAAATGCGCAGGGAGTTTGGCGGCACTGCGGGCAATATTGCCTATAACTTGCAACTGCTTGAAGGCAACCCGCGCATCATGGCGACCGTGGGCGACGATTTTTCGCCTTATGAGGCCTGGCTGGATCAGCACGCCATCGACCGCAATCACATCCAACAAATCAAGGGCAGCTTTACCGCACAGGCGTTTATCACCACCGACCAGGATGACAACCAGATCACCGCCTTTCACCCGGGTGCCATGCAGCACGCCCATGCCAACAGCGTGAAGGATGCCAAAGACATTGTGCTGGCCATTATTGCACCGGATGGTCGTGACGCCATGTTCCAGCATGCCCGTGAATGCTTTGAAGCAGGCATTCCGTTTATGTTTGACCCGGGCCAGGGCTTGCCCATGTTCAACGGTGAAGAGCTGATGCACTTTATTGAGATGGCCGACTATCTGGCAGTGAACGATTATGAGTCGCAGATTATCCAAGATAAAACAGGGCTGACGCTGGAACAACTTGCGGCCAAGGTGAAAGCATTGATTGTGACACTGGGTGGTGAAGGCTCACAAATCTATGCAGAGGGTCAACGCCACGACATTCCATGCGTTAAAGCAGAGGAAATTGTCGATCCAACCGGGTGCGGCGATGCTTACCGCGCCGGATTACTGTACGGCATTGCACGTGGCTGGGACTGGAAAGCGTGCGGACGACTGGCCTCCACAATGGGTGCGATTAAAATAGGCAGCCGCGGTGGCCAGAACCATCAGCCCAACCGTGAACAGATTGAACACATTTACAGCCACGCGCTGGTACAAGATGCGATCAAGGAAGACCCGAGTTTGGGTATGTCAGTATAGGTGTAACGATAGTAAGGAGAAAAATATGAAAGTACGTGTATTGCAGTGGGTAGCAGTCTCGGTCATGGTGGGTGTGTTGGCTGCCTGCGCCAGTTCAAACTCTGGTAGCGTGTACTCAAGGGATGAAGCCCGACGTGCGCAAACGGTTAAAACCGGCGTGGTGGAAAGTGTACGCAGCGTCAAGCTCGAAGGCACCAAGTCTCCTGTAGGGACGATTGCCGGCGGTGCTGTTGGCGGCATTGCGGGTAGCTCGATTGGCGGTGGCCGCGGTAGCGCGATTGCTGCAGTGATAGGCGCCGTCGCTGGCGGTTTGGCAGGATCGGCCGCAGAAGAGGCAGTCACGCGTAAAAACGCCTACGAAATCACCGTCAAACTCGATGGTGGCGGCTTGGTAGCCATTGTGCAAGAGGCTGACGAGGAATTTAAAGCGGGTGAACGTGTACGTATTGTCGAAAATGGCGGCACCTCACGCGTGTCTCACTAAACACCGTTCTGCAAGCATCCACACCTTTAAAACAGGGCGACAGTGTCGCCCTGTTTTGTTTTTCGGCTTCATATAACTGTCACACAGCCGTCAACAATCATTCATAGAGCCGCCCTATCATTTCGCTAAATATTGAAGGAGAAGCGCGATGTTAGACTCAAAACTTCAGCACGTTGACGCAAGCCATGCTGACCTGCCAAGCCAGATCGATTTATCGAATGACATTCACGGGCGGCAGAAGAAACAATCCTCCCTGGTGGTATCGCTGGCAAGCTGCGCCGAAGAAGTGGCTGAAGCACAGCGCTTGCGCTACCAGGTATTTGCCGAGGAAATGGGTGCGCAGATCAAAGGCCACCAAGGTCTGGATGTGGACGGCTTTGATGCCTACTGCGATCATTTACTGGTGCGTGACGAAGCCACGCAGCAAGTGGTCGGCACTTATCGCATCCTCAACCCCATGCAAGCCATGCTGGCAGGAGGCTATTACTCGGCAGGTGAATTTGATTTGAGCCGCCTGGCCCCATTAAGTGACCGTACGGTAGAAGTAGGCCGCGCCTGCGTACATGCTGACTACCGCACTGGCGGCACCATTACCCTGCTCTGGGCGGGGCTGGCCAAATACATGATGGCGCGGCAGTATGAATACATGATTGGCTGCGCCAGTGTTTCCATGCACGATGGCGGGCATTTTGCCGCCTCGCTGTTCAACAGTTTGCGTGATGACCATCTCTCGCCTGCCGAATATCGCGTGTTCCCGCACCACGCCCTACCTATTGAAGCACTGAATCAATCATTGCCGGTCACCTGCCCGCCACTGATCAAAGGGTATTTGCGCCTGGGCGCCTATATTTGCGGCGAACCCGCTTGGGATCCGGCTTTTAATACAGCCGATATGCTGGTATTGTTACCGTTATCACGCATCAACCCCAGATATGCAGCGCATTTCTTAAAATAATTTGCAGTCAACACATTCTTTAGTCCGCGGGTGGCGTATCGCCCGCATCGTCATGCACACCTTCTCCGGCCTCGCCTTGGCAGCGCTGGTACTACCTGTGTGTAACCGCTGGATGCGGCTGGGCCTCATCCAATGGTGGTGCAAGCGCCTGCTGCATTGTTTTAATATGCGTGTCATCACTACCGGCACAGTGCCGGATATTCGCACACATGGCACCATGCTGGTTGGCAACCATGTTTCCTGGTCAGACATTCATGCCATCAACAGCATTATCCCGGTGCGCTTTGTGGCAAAAGTCGAAATCAAAAGCTGGCCGGTATTCGGCTACCTGGTGAGAAAATGCGGGACGATTTTTATTAACCGCACACGCAACCGCGACGCCGCGCGCGTGGTCAATATTGCCAGCCATGCCCTCAAGCTGAATGACAATCTGTGCGTGTTTCCCGAAGGCACCACGACAGAAGGCCTCAGCGTCCTCCCGTTTAAAAGCAGCCTGATTCAGGCGGCAGTGCAGGCGGAAGCCCCGATTATCCCGATGGTCATCCGCTATCCTCTGCCAGATGGCAGCATTAACATGGATGCTGCCTACGCAGGGGATACCACCCTGATCGACTCGATGAATACCTTCCTGCACATGCAGCAACCGGTGATCCATGTGCATTTTTGTACCCCGGTTGCCAGCCTCGGCAAAACCCGGCAGCAACTGGCCAAAGAAATACACGCAAAAATTTCAGCGCAATTACAGGCTTTTGCGGTAGCGCCTGTCACAACCCAGCCATCAGTGGCCAGCCAGTTTTAAGAATCAGCGCCAATACCACCAGTATGAAGAGCTTGCGCACCAGCCCGGCGCCATGCCGGATTGCCAGGTGGGTGCCGCACAAGCTCCCTGCAACATTGGCAGCCGCCATCAGCAGGCCTGCCAGCCACCAGACCTGCCCTACTGACGCCAGTAATAACAAGGCCGCCAGATTGGTGGCCACATTCAGCACTTTGGCATAGGCCGAGGCATGTAAAAAATCCAGCCCCACCAGCCGCACCAGGAGAAAAATAAAAAAACTGCCCGTGCCTGGGCCAAAAAATCCGTCATACCAGCCAATCAACAGCCCCACCACCAGCGTAATCAGCAAGGTGTGACGGACATTCTGCCGCGGTGCATGGGTTAAACCCAGCCGTGGATTACACAGGGTATAAACCAGCACAGCACACAAAATACCCGGCAACAGCTGGCGCAACAGGCGCGGGTCCATGTGTGTCAGCGTCCACGCGCCGAGCAAAGCACCCGCAAACGCCGCCACGGTGGCAGGCCATAGCCAGCGCCAGTCCAGCGTTACCCGCCGGGCATAATTCAATGCAGCCACACTGGTGCCAAACACGCTGGAGCACTTGTTAGTGCCCAGCAACAAGGCGGGGGACATATTGGGGTATGTGGTAAATAGTGCAGGCACAGTGATCAAACCGCCACCCCCCACAATTGCATCGACCACCCCGGCAAAAAAGGCGGCCGCGGTCACCATGCCCAGATCGAGACTCATGGCAGATATCCAGGCATTTAATCGCCCGCCATGCCGGGCGGACGGTCACGCGGGTCCAAGTCAACCTGGATGAAATGGCCGGTTTCCAGTTGACAGGCTGTGAGTTGGCGTCCCCACAGACAACCTGTATCCAGCGCAATCACGCCATCGCCCTGATGCAGGCCCAGGGCGGACCAGTGCCCGAACAAGAGGGTTTGCTGCCCAACAGACTGGCGATCTGGCGCCTGAAACCATGGGTAATACCCGGCAGGAATAGCCTGCACCTCACCCTTGAACGCAAACTCCATTGCCCCCTGTGCATCGCACAAACGCATGCGGGTAAACGCATTGGTAATGGCACGCCAGCGGTCAATTCCAGTCAATCCATCAGACCATGCCGCCGGGGTATTCCCATACATATCATGCAAAAAGTGGGCGTAATCCGGCGCCTGCAACACGGCCTCCACCTCTTCAGCCAAAGCCTTGGCTTGTGGCACTGTCCATTGTGGATACAGCCCTGCATGCAGCATGGCATACCCCTCTTCAAGTACCATCAGCGGCTGTTGCCGCAGCCAGTGCAGCAACTCACCGCCATCGGGCGCCTCAAAAATCTCGTGCAGGGTATCAAAACGATGTGGCCGCCGCACGCCGTGCGCCACGGCAATCGCATGCAAATCGTGGTTACCCAGCACCATGCGGATACTTTGCCTGTGCGCATAACACCAGCGCAGCACGGCCAGCGAACCCGTGCCACGGTTGATAATATCGCCCACCAGCCACAACTGATCGCGGCCTGGCGCAAAGCCAAGCTTGTCGAGCAACTGCATCAGCGAGTGATAACAGCCCTGAATATCACCAATGGCATATCTCGCCATATCCATCCCTTGTTTGCAGCATCATGCTGCATTAGAAACAAAAAAGCCGCTTGCAACAAGCGGCTTGATTGATTGTGCAACCATTATTTCTTTAAACTGGCAGCATCAAATTTGGCCCCGGCCTGGTTAGCCATATAAGCCACGGCATCTGCCACTTCGTGATCGCTCAGCTCGGCATTACCACCCCGTGCCGGCATGCTGCGGATCCCCTCAATCGCATGCTTGACCAATGTTTCATAGCCTTGCGAAATACGTGGTGCCCAATCGCTGGCCACCCCGAGTTTTGGTGCACCCAACGCGCCCACACCGTGACAGGCAATACACACGCCTTTGACGATTTCTTCACCACTTTTTTCAACGTGTGCGCCTGAAGCTTCAGCCACCTCAACAGTAGCCACCGGCTGAATATTCGCTTCAATCTTTTGCTCTGCTGCGGCCACCACTTCTTTGGATGGCTCCTGTTTCTCGCCGCCAATCACACCAAAGAAATACGCCAATACTGAAACCAGCAATGTAAAGCCAAGAATCGCCCCTGGAATGACGATCATCAACTCTTTGAAGCTGGACGAACTGTTACCCTGGTCTGCCATTTTCAAATCCCTAATCCGTTATTAAAAACAACATGGATTATAGCCTACAGCGGCTTGCCGCGGCTAGCCTTTGTCGCGCCAAGCTGCACCGCCCCAAAAGGCAACAAACCCCATGCCAGTGGCATGGGGTTTGTACCATGTGCTTTACAGCAATGTGCGTAGCTTAAGCGCGCTTTTTACGCTTGGCCTGCACCAGTGCCAGCAAGCCTGCCAGCCACAACGCCGCCTGCTCAGGCTCAGGCACTGCCGCCACCTGATACACCGAAGTCGTGCCGGAAACCTCGTTAGCAAACGCCAGATAGGTTTTACCCGCTGCTGTAAACGAGACCAGCCCTTCCGGTGAAATATCGCCCGCTGAGACGATCATATCCAGAAAGCTGACTTTGTTAGGGTCAGTGATATCAAACAAGGCAATCGCCGCCTGCGTAGTGCGCTCCAGCCCAATCGCAGCAATCGTCATACCGCCCAGTTGAAACAGTGCAACACCTTCAGGCTCCACGCCCTTATCATCGCTGCGGCCATCATCATAAATGCCACGCAAGGCTGCCTCTTTATCCAGAATATCGCCACTGTCGTACACCAGCGCACCTGCTGCATCACGAATGCTGAACGAACGGGCACCCGCCACATACAAATCTCCCGCGGTTGAATCGGTGGTTGAAATTTGCAAGCGTGCCGCATCGCCCGACACGCCCAAACTGGAAGCACGGGCTTTATCCGCATCATCCTCACGGTAATCCCCCTCGTTCGCCATCACCAAATAAGTGCTGCCAGCAGACTGGTAAGTCGCGATGCCATCAGGCATATACAAGCCTTTGACGTTAGGGCTGACAAAGTTGATGCCGCCACGGTCACTTGGATCAATCTGGTTACCCGGCGCACTGAAATCTTTGGCACCCAAGCCGACCACTGACTGGAAAGTATTGGTATTCAAATCCAGAATACCAATCGCATTAGCCTCCTGCAACGTCACATAGGCCTTGCTGCCATCTGCGCTCACCGCAATATACTCTGGCTCAAAATCCATGCCGGTATTGGTGCGGATATGCGTCCCTGTCGTCGCAACGCCGCCCAAGGTGGCCGTGGCTGCCACGGCTCTGGTGGTCATATCAATCACCGTCACACTGCCCACCGGGTCACTGGCAGAAGCGCCGTAATTGGCAGGCACCGTGTTACCCACTTTGCTGCCATACACACTCGGCGTGCCCTCATTGGCCACCAGCAATTTAGAACCATCCGGCGTAAACGTAAGCATGTCCGGCAAAGCCCCCACCGCAATCGTGTTAGTCCCCGCCAGCAAACTGCGTGTAGAAGTATCAAACAAGGTCACCACACCCGCATTGGTGCGCACACTGTTTTCAATCGCAAACGCCGCCACACCATTTTTAACCGTTACGCTATTAATGCTGCCATAGCTGCGCGTATCAATATGCTGCACCAATGAACCGGATGTTGCGTTCAGCACATCCACGCCCGTCACCCCGGCCACCCACAACGTATTGGTCAGCTGATCATACGCAGGAATCTCCGACAACAACCCACTCACGCCTGTGCTGGCATGGTCGTAAGTCCACATTTTTGAAAACGTAACAGATGAAGTGGCCGCCTGTGCCGCAGACATGCTCAACAACGCCAGACTGGTCATATAAAACAGTTTTTTCATTGCAAACCTCTCGTGTGAATTTATTGATATCCATTTATTCACAAGAGCATACAAAAGCGATATGACAGGCAATTGACATGGCCTAGTCCGCACTAGAACATTAAAAAAAACCATACCAGCCCATGCCATGCCAGCCACCACGCAAAAAATACTCAAGCCAGCCCCGGCAATCAGCAAAGAAAGCCTCCGAAACTTTGCTATAATCGCGCCATTGCGCCCGTAGCTCAGCTGGATAGAGTATTGGTTTCCGAAGCCAAGGGTCGTGAGTTCGAATCTCGCCGGGCGCACCACAAGTAAAAAAACAAAGCCAAGATAGTGTTCACTAGCTTGGCTTTTTTATTGTTTAAAGCAGATAGTACACAATCAAACGAGCCCCCTTTGCTTTTACTCGACCGAACATAAATGCTGGGTTGTTCCACAGGCCTGTAACCTGTCATGGTTTAAAAAAATCTTTACGCAAAACAATCCGAGGTTTAAACTAAACCAACTAAACTTAGTTTAATGAGCGTCTCATGCAAATTATCAACATACACGAAGCAAAAACACAGCTTTCCAAATTGGTGGACCAAGCTGTGAATGGAGAGTCTTTCATTATCGCCAAGGCAGGTAAGCCTCTGGTAAAAGTAACTAGACTAGAGGCTCAAGAGGCATCTGCGCCCAAACGCATCGGTTTTATGAAAGACCAAATCCAGGTGCCAGAGGATTTTGACGTCATGGGTGCCGCCGAAATCGCCAACCTGTTTGGGGTGGAATAATATGCGGCTATTGTTGGACACCCATATTCTGCTGTGGGCAGCAGCAGGGTCGGATCAGCTTTCAAGTAACGCAAAATCCCTGATTGAAAACCCGGAAAACCAACTGTATTTCAGCAGCGCTAGCCTGTGGGAAATCGCCATCAAAAACAAACTGGGGCGTGCTGATTTTAAAGTTGATCTGGCCGTATTAAGACGCAGCCTGCTGGATAACGGATTTGAAGAAATTATGATCAACAGCAAACACGCGATTAGTGTTGAAACTCTGCCAGACCTTCATAAAGACCCATTTGATCGTATGCTGTTATCACAAACGTTGGTAGAGGGTGTTACCTTGGTGACGGCTGATAGCCTTGTCGCACAGTATCCTGTGGCGCTTATCAACGTTTAATACTTTGGGCTTGCAGTAGAAATTGATGAGGTAATCATTAACATTCATGATGTTGTTAGATCGGGGCAATTGGCTCCAGTTTTTATTAGAATAATGACTCTATTTGCTAAGATGCTAGACCTCGTATCATGTCATTGCTGAACAAAAATCTCCGACAAGCCTTACACTATTGCCTGTGATTGAGTCAGCTGAGTCGAGTGACATCGGCTAGACTTTAGGCCAATAATATCAAAG
>NZ_JAVCAP010000039.1 GCF_030769565.1 Methylophilus aquaticus
ACCGATAAACAATTGAGAACCAAGTGTAGCGTGACGTATTAAAGCGGGTGAGCATCAAAAATGCACCTCGTCGTGCAGAGTGTTGCTCGCCTTATTGACAGGAGATGGCTAATGGGTAACCCCATCGTGCTCAGGCACGCGCCATCTGACGGCTACTGACCATGCCTTGGGCATAGGCAAACAAGATGACTTTAAGCAACATGGCTGGCGGATAAGCACAGGCACCCATCGCATCGTTGCAATACTGGTGATCAAAACCGCTCAAGTCTATTTCATGGTCTAGCAGATAATTCAGCGCATATTCAAAACTGCCCGGCAGAAGTTGTTTATGCAAATCTACCGCTAAAAAACGCGGGCTGGTGTCGATGTATTTATAACGGGCCATGTGGTCTCAAGTGTCCAAGATCATTTTGCCATATTGACCTAACCAAACCGCACAGGCAAGATGTGGAAATGATACTTTTTATACAGCTTCGTTGGGCGGCTTGGAGGCAGCGCAAATGACTAGCCTTCCTAATCTTCTGCGAGCAGCGAGCAAGCTTAAATACGAGCATGCCGATGGCGAGTACATTGATTTCTATCCAGAGCCCGAGTTCGAGGCGCCAGAAGAAACTCGACGCTGGTTTATGGCATGGACCGGCAATCCTATTGCGGACTACTCTCCCTTCCTCGTGTTCGGTGGAGACGGCACAGGCGGTAGAGCTGCGGTGTGGCGCGTCGATGGCGAAAAGCCAATCGAAGATCAGCCAATTGTCTTTTTCGGATCGGAGGGTGAGTTGGGTGTAGTAGCTGCAAACAGTCGCGCTTACATCAGGCTGCTCGCGGGTGGAATTGGGCCTTATGAGGCCATTGCGTATGAGGGCCTACAGCGTCCTGTGCACGAATCCTTCGCTAAGTTAGCTAGTGACAACGGCATCGATCTCAGCAGTGATCTGTGGGAGGTCGTTCGGAGTGCGCAGGCTGCGTTCCCAAACTTTGAGGCTCACATCCGTGCTCTTTGTTCGTAGCATCTTATCCATATCGGCGCCGCCCAACAAGCAGTTCCACTCCGACGTCCTCGCCGCCGCTTCGCGCCGGCAAGGACGCGTGTGAACTGAGGCGTTAGGCTTTTCTTTGCGAGTCAATGATGCATATCCAAATCGCTGAAATCCCGTTTGAGTCCGGTGCAATCAAGCACCGATACTCACGCTACATGAGCGAGGATAAAACGCGCTGGGTTCGGCATGGGCTGTTCACAGCTTTTTATGAGAACGGCTCGAAGGCTAGCGAACTCCAGTACGAGCACGGCGTAGAGCAAGGTGAGTGCATTGACTACCACTCAAACGGTCAAGTGGCAGCGAGAGGCCAATACCACGAAGGCAAGGAACAAGGCCTTTGGCGTTATTGGGCAGAAGACGGATCAGAAGAGCCTTCTTGCTTGTTCGAGAACGGGATTGAAAAAGATGCGGCGTAATTCAACCAGCCACTCATTAATGCTATTCGGGTCAGAGTAGAATAGCACTTACTTAAGCTTTTTTGGATGCCCGAATTGCATCAGTTGTTCTCTGGCGAGAGTTCGTTTTTGCATGAGCAAGGGGTAGGCTTTTGGTCGTCGCTTGATGGCTCTTGGTTCAATTCTCCCAGGTCGGTTGCCAACAGTCTTTTGCACAACCAACGCCAGTAATGAACCGCCCCGTAATTTGAGGAGGCTCTTTAAGATGAGAGAATATCGAGATGAAGAGCACAAACAAATTTTCCCCGGAAGTCAAGGCGCGCGCAGTGCGCATGGTTTTAGAGCAAC
>NZ_JAVCAP010000004.1 GCF_030769565.1 Methylophilus aquaticus
GCGTGGGTTCTTCGGGTACGTTTCATTGCTTTCTTTCTCTGCTTTCTGCCGCCTATCGGCTGCAAGGTTAAGCAAGAATATCACTTAAAACACTGTCCAGTTTTCCGGGTCCACCTCTAAATACACCGCGACTAAAGTGGCGAAGCCTTGAAAGTAACTTGCAGTAACTTCGTTATTGAGTAGTTTGAGTAGGCATTCCATATCGATGACCCTAAGTTATAAGTTAAGTGGCGCTGGATATAGCGACTCAATTTGGTTTAAAAAATATTCTGCCACTTGTGGTGCACTGGTATCGGCCAATTGCTGTTTTGCCAGGTCGAGCATGGTGTTCGCCCGCGGGTATTGACTTTGCTGCGTAGGGTATTGGTTGTGTGCAAAGGCATTACGCAATACCAGCATGCAGTGCATTTTGGTTTCGGCATCTGCTTGGGGCTGGGCTTTAAAGTAAGCACTGAGCAATTGTCCATGTTCACTGCCTTTGTAATGAGCATCTAGTCCGTAACGCTGGTGACTTTGCAGCTCAAACGCATGCAAGCGTTCAAATACTTGGAGGCGGCAACGTTGGTACGCTTCTAACTCTTTGGCAATCACTTCGCGCGGGATGTTGTGAGACGCGTAATAATTGAGCAAGCCTTTTAGGCGGCGATCTTTTAAAAATCGCCGAAACTCGCCAATTTTTTTAATGCGTATTTGTGCTTGGCTAATGGTTTTCCCGTGTATGGCCAATTGGTAAGACGTTTGTTTGTCTAGCAGTGTTTTATCTAACTGGTGCAGTTTGAGCTGGCTGATTTCTTGATTAAGGCCATGATTGAGCGCCAATAGTTGTTGACTGGCTAAAAATAGCACTTGGTCTTGAGTGCGTACTGCGCGGATGTTTTTCTCGTTCTGTTCAAACTTACGGTAGGCAGCCTGTTGTTGAGTTTTAGATTCTGTCGGGTACTTTTCTTGCAAATGCTCTTTAATTTTTGTGTGTAACGCGTTCGCAGAGCCGTAAGGCTGTTGTGTGTTAATAGCATGTGCGGATAACGCTTGAAACTGATTGGTTCTGTTGTCATATGCTTGTGCTACAAGTTTGTATTCACGCTTTTTTTCATAAACTACTTGTGGTTTATCTTGCAACACGTGTGTGTAATACAAGGCAATTAAATAGCTTGTATTGAGTTTTTCGCTTTGCTCTATCGCGTGTGTGAGTACGGCATGGTTGAGTTGCAGCAATGCATGCTTGATATACGGAAAAAACAGACCACGTGGTAAGTTCACAGGTTGAGCTTTGAGTTTTTCAATATGTCGTTTGACGTTAAAGTCTGGCTTGTCTCGGGTGGGGGTTTTTAACCAGTGGTAATGGCTGATATGACTGGCGTTTTGTGTAATATCGGTTTCTACCCTTTGCAAATAATGGGTTCGTGCGCGGTAATAGCTTTGATAAAAGCCAATAATGCCAGCATGACTTTCTTTAAGCACAGTAGCTAAAAAGGGATGGTTTTTTGATGCATCAGCATTATCTATTAGCTTCATCGCTGTGCATAAATTAGGCAGTTGGGCTTTGTCTCGGCCATAAAAAGCCAATCTTGCTTGTAGCTCGGCTACAATCAGGCTTGTTGGCTTACCTTTGTTGTCCGATTCATCTTGCGGTGGCTGAAAACGCACAATGTCATCTGCTAAATCTTCGCCCATCACGCCTGCTTTGACTGGACGTTGTTTTTTATCACCGGGTCGGTTGCTTTTATCTTTTTTGTCCGCACTGGTACTGCGTTCAAGCGCAGCTAATCGCTTTTCACCAATGTTCATTAGGGTGCTAATGGTTGAGAGCGCGTTGGCTTGATAACGACTGCGCTTGTTCATCAACGCATCTCTAATCACTTTTGGTATTTCATCCGGCATGATTGCTTGCTTGAGCGGACTGTATGTATATTGTTGTGTAAGGTCAAAGATGGCTTGCGATGTTGTGTATCGCGCGGGCTGTTCAGCAAGTTTATCAAAGCAACGATGCAAAGCCTCTTTATACTGTTGAAACACCAATTGCTCTATTGAACCTTGATGAAGTGCGGGATGCTTTTCACGTAGTAGCTGAAAAAACGACAGATGCAACATTTCATGTTTGCTTAGCCAAAAGTCGGGTTGCTCGTTTGAAGGTGATTTGTAACGATTTTCAATGGTTTCATGTGGTAAAAGTTGTGGATAAATTGCTTGGTTGGGCTTAACTACTTTAAGTGCAACATTGTCATCAAGCAGATGATAGTGCGGCGTAGTGTCTACCAAATATGGATTTAAATCAGCATTGGTGATTTCCCTATTGTCTTTAATCAGAGCTTGCCACTCTTGCGGAATTGGGGCCTGCTCCACCTCGTTTAAACGCGCGAAAGTATGCAGTTTTTGCTTGAGCCTGCGGGTGTCTTTCACATCGTCATAGAGCGTTTTTGGGTAGGCAGCAAAATAAAAATCACCTAAATCAATATGGAAACGTAACTTTTCAAATGCCTTGGTTTCATCAAAATAGCGCATCATCAAAGGTATAAAACGTTCGCCATGACGAATAAAAAGAATCTCGTTACCATCATCTGTCTGATTTTGCTCTGCATCTTCTACTGGGATTTCATAAGCCGCTTGGTCAGCTTTTGACAAGACTGGAAATAATAATGAAGGGCAGCGAGCGAGTTCGTTTAGCATATCCAACCCCAATGTTTGCGTATCAGTAGAGTTGTCTATACGTTCGTTTGGTAGCCGAATGCTGTAACAAGTAAATACTTTAAGCGTGGCTTTATGCGCAGCTGTATGGCTACTTTTGAAACCACTAAGCTGTTTTAAAAAATGATAGCTGTCCTGTTTGTTCAGGAATAAGCAAGTCAGAAAAGCACGACCATAGTCCGTAAAAAAGCCTTCACTGTCTGTAAAACAGTATTTGAATCCTGGATCGATAATTGATTTCGGCGCGTCTTTTGATTTGTCTGGATTCCGAATTTTTCGGCGCAAATGTTTGAGGTCATGTTCATTTAGCTGATGGCGTGTCTTGCAGACACGAACCGCCATATCGAAAATGTCATAAAGAAAGCCAACCAGATTTTGGTCTGGCGACTTTGGTGGATGATAGGCGTGAGTAGCATAGTTACGCTCATAGTTTAAGGTGCTTGCAAGTAGCTTAAGTAGAAATGCGTAATCATTTGGTAGCAAGCTGTATTCTTGAGATTTTCTAATATGCTTTTTCTTTTGGTCGGTCTCTGCTGTTTCCGTTTTAACTGAACTGAAATAGCGATATGCCATGATTCGACGTTGAAGACGCTCTATAAACCCCAAGCCTTTATTTAAGGCATTAATTGCTCGTAGAGGTTGCCTCGCATCCTTACTGTCTGATAGCAGTTGAATTATAGGATGGCTCTGTAGATTTTCTTCATCAATTACTTTTTTGCCAATTCGTTGAGCGATATCATTCAGCAATAAATGATAGTTGTGCGTGGCTTGATTTAAATAAGCTGCAAAGACATGTTTGTTTAACACCGGTCGCCCCTTTCCGAATGGACAGTTTTTTATTCTTTTCATTAAGCACAATTTATTTATATTAGTTGGCTTTGTGTAGCTTAACCAGATTGATGTTAGCAACTGCTTTATGCTAAATCAATCTGACCCCAATAATGTTGGGGTGCCTACGTCAATTAACGTAGTGATTGCATCATCTAACTATCCTAGTATATGCTCGGGAAAAACCGTGCCTTGTTCCCAACTTGGCTATTAATACTGAAGGATTGTTGATTGTCTACCCCGTCCGCTTCTGGATTGTCTACCGAAACCCATGCCGAGCCGATACAGCGTATCGTGAAAATTCGTCGCGACTATAACAATTGGGTGGCGAATGAGACGATAGAGGATTATGCCTTGCGTTATACGCCGCGGGCGTTTCGCAAGTGGTCTATTTTGCGGGTTTCCAATACCGCTTTGGGGGCGATTTCGTTTTTGGTGCTGGAGGCGATTGGCGGGACGATTACGATTAATTATGGCTTTCCCAATGCCATGTGGGCGATTTTGGCGGTGGGGTTGATGATTTTTTTAACCGGGCTGCCTATCAGTTACTACGCTGCACGCTATGGTCTGGACATGGACTTGCTGACGCGGGGGGCCGGGTTTGGTTATATCGGCTCGACGATTTCTTCGTTTATTTACGCCAGTTTTACGTTTATTCTGTTTTCGCTCGAAGCGGCGATTATGGGCTATGCGCTGGAGCTTTATTTTCATCTGCCTTTATATCTGGGCTATCTGGTGAGTGCGCTGATTGTGATTCCACTGGTCACGCATGGGGTGACGCTGATTAGCCGTATTCAAATGATTACGCAGCCGGTGTGGATTGCGCTGATGTTTTTGCCTTTTTTCGCGATTTTGCATGCCGACCACGATATTTTGCACCGCTTGAGTAGTTTTGCCGGGGTGCATGCGGAGGGTGGGCAGTTTAACTGGATGTTGTTTGGCGCGGCGACGGCCGTGGGCGTGGCGCTGATTCCGCAGATTGGCGAGCAGGTGGATTTTTTGCGTTTTATGCCGGCGCGCAACAAGGAAAACTTCTGGCGCTGGAATCTGGGTGTGTTAATGGCGGGACCGGGCTGGGTGATTCTGGGCATGCTCAAAATGTTTGCCGGGGCCTTGCTGGCGTATATGGTGTTTAACCGTGATATGCCACTCACTTCGGCGGTTAACCCAACCCATATGTACTGGGTGGGGTTTAGCGAGGTGTTTAGTAACCCTGAGGTGGCTTTGGCGGTGACCGCGCTGTTTGTGTGTGTGTCACAAATCAAGGTCAATATGACTAACGCTTACGCCGGGTCTCTGGCGTGGTCGAATTTCTTCGCACGGCTTACGCATAGCCATCCTGGCCGCATTGTGTGGGTGGCGTTCAATGTGATGATTGCCATTGTGCTGATGGAACTCAATGTGTTTCAGGCACTGGAAGAAATATTAGGGCTGTATGCCAATATTGCGATTGCCTGGATTGCGGCTGTGGTGGCGGATCTGGTGATCAATAAGCCGCTTGGTTTAAGCCCGAAAGGCATCGAGTTTCGGCGGGCTTATTTGTATGACATTAACCCGGTCGGGGTCGGCGCGATGTTTGTGGCCTCGGCAGTTTCTATCATTGCCTATACAGGCGCCATGGGTCCGCTGGCTCAGTCATTCTCGACGTTTATTTCGCTGTTCACGGCCATGCTGCTTTCGCCATTGATTGCATGGTATACCAAGGGAAAATATTATCTGGCACGGCAACGCCCTAAATATTTGCAACCCAGCAAGACGCAGCAATGTGTGATTTGCGAACGTGAATATGAAATGAATGATATGGCGCATTGCCCGGCTTATGGCGGCGCGATTTGTTCGCTGTGTTGCTGTCTGGATGCACGTTGCCACGATGCCTGCAAACCACAGGGGCGGCTGAGTGCGCAATGGGAGGCCTTGAACAAAAAGTTTTTGCCTCAACGTTTATGGCCACATTTAAATGGAGGCGTTGCGCACTTTTTGCTGTTGATGGTGATTGCAATGATTTTGTTTGGAGCCACCATCGGTCTGATTTACCTGCATGATGCGCTGACCATCGGCCGCGAATATCCCGAGCTGATGCAGTATTTTCGTTCAGGGTATTTGAAAGTGTTTGTTGCGTTGCTGTTTTTGGGCGGGATTGTGGCATGGTGGTTAGTGCTTACTTCAGCCAGTCGGCGGGTGGCGCAGGAGGAATCCAACCGCCAGACCGGACTCTTGCTGGAAGAGATTGAGTCGCACAAGAAAACCGATGTGCAGTTGCAAAAAGCGCGTCGACTGGCTGAAGAGGCTAACCAGGCCAAGAGTCGTTATATCACGGGCATCAGCCATGAGTTGCGCACGCCCTTGAACAGTATTCTCGGTTACGCCCAGTTGCTGACCAATGACGAGAGTATTCCGGCGCACCGGCGGCAGGCAATTAAAACGATCAGCCGTGGTGGTGAGCATTTACTCTCGCTGATTGAAAGCACGCTGGACATTGCCCGCATTGAAAGCGGCAAAATGACGTTTGATATCAAGCCGTTAAATTTCCCCGAATTTATTACCCATATCGTCAGCATGTTTGAAATTCAGGCGCAAAACAAAGGCTTGTCTTTTTACTTTGAGCAGGTGGGTACGTTGCCGGAGTATGTGCGTGCAGACCACAAACGCCTGATGCAGATACTGGTGAATATTCTCGGCAATGCGGTGAAATTTACCACGCAGGGCAGTGTGCGGTTTAAAGTCAGTTATGCGCGTGAAATTGCGCAAATCGACATTGAAGATACCGGGCCGGGCATTGCGCCTGATGAGGTTGAAAAAGTATTCGAACCATTTGAACGTGGGAGCGCGGCAGACAATGTGGGCATTGGCGGCACGGGCCTTGGCTTGACCATCAGCAAGCTGCTGACCGAGTTGATGGGCGGCGAGATTCATTTTGACAGCGTGGTCGGGCAGGGCACGCGTTTCGAGATTCGCCTGTTCCTGTCACAAATCCGCGAAACGGCACATCTGGCCAAGCAGGCGGTCCGTCAACATGTTGGCTATGAAGGACCGCGCAAAACTATTCTGGTGGTGGATAACGAAGCCGTAGACCGGGAGCTGCTGAAAAATACGCTGGAACCGCTGGGTTTTATTGTGCATGAAGCGGGCAATGGTCAGGTCTGTGTTAACACCTACCAGCAGGTGCGTGCAGATTTGATTTTGATGGATCTGGCCATGCCGGTGATGGATGGCTGGGAAGCCGCTTATATCATCCGTCAGGTCCACCAGTCAGCCATTCCGATAGCGATTGTGTCGGCCAATGCTTACGATAAAAATCTGGATAATCAGGCGCAGATTCCATCGCAGGATTTTTTTGTGAAGCCGGTGAACCTGGCCGAAATACTGGACTGGATTGGTAAATCATTGGCATTGAAGTGGCAGTATGCGGTGACTGCGCCACTTCCGCTGCCTGAGACGACTAGCAACATGGCAGCGGCAGATTTGCCGGTGATTGCGCCCGCATTGCTGGAAAATTTGATGCAATTTGCCCGCATGGGGTACGTTAAGGGTGCGCGTGAGGTGCTGGCGACCCTCACGCGCCAGTATCCGCAGCACCATACAATGATTAACGCATTGCAACAGGCCATGGAGCGCTTTGATTTTGCTAAACTGCAAAGCTTGATTGAGGAGTACCAGAAAAAATGACCAGTCCAAACCATACCGTATTGATTGTAGATGATGTGCCGGAAAATCTGGCCTATCTGCATGATGCGCTGGATGAGTCCGGTTACCATGTTTACGTTGCCAATTCGGGTGAAATGGCCTTGCAGGTCGCACACCTGATGCAGCCACAGGTGATTTTGATGGATGCCATGATGCCGGGCCTGGACGGCTTTGCCACTTGTCGCCGTATTAAGGCGGCCGCAGAAACCCAGCACATTCCCGTGATTTTTATGACCGGCCTGACTGAGGTCGAGCATGTCACCATGGCGTTTGATGCTGGCGGTGTAGACTATGTGACCAAGCCAGTGCGTCCGGCAGAAGTGCTGGCGCGCTTGCGGGCGCACATCCAGAATGCGACCAAAATGCAGCAGGCCACCTCGGCCCTGGACGCATTTGGCCAGGCCACGATTGCAATTTTACCTCAGGACAAGCGCCTGATTTGGCAAACGCCGTTGGCCAAGCATTACCTGCAGCAGTATTTTGGCGAATGGGCGGCCAAAGAGGCCGGTAACAGCGCACCTGGATTACCGCCCATGATTTACCAGTGGCTGGAAAGCTGCGTGCAGCAGTTTGCCAGTGGCTTGCCCATGCAGGGCCTCAACGTTAACCAGGGCAATGCCAGGCTCAGCATGAGCGTGGCTAACACCACGGAGGAGCAGTGGGTGGTGGTGTTGCGCGAGCACTCGGATGACGCGCAGATCGAGGCGCTGGGCAAGTTGTTCCAGCTGACCAAACGGGAGTCCGAAGTGTTGTATTGGATCGTCAAAGGTAAAACCAACAAGGATGTCGGCGAGATCCTGGGTACCAGCCCGCGCACCATCAACAAACACCTGGAGCACGTGTTTCAAAAACTCGGCGTTGAGACGCGCACAGCGGCAGCTTCTCTGGTCGCGTCTAAAATCAAATTTTAGGCAGACTGTGTATTAAAAAAACAGGCCAGCAATTGCTGGCCTGTTTGCTTTGCGGCTACGTCTTGGCCTAGAAGCTGTAGGTAAAGCCCACGCTGGTGACGTTTGAATCAAAGGTTTTTGAGCCGCCACCGGTGACATCGACTGCTGCTTTGTAGCGGTCCCAGCCCACGCGCATGGCGATATTTTTATCAAAGTGGTATTCGGCCCCCAGGCCATAGGTTGCACCGGTGTGCGTGGCATCGCTGTAAACAGGCAGGTCACCGCTCACCTTGCTTTTGGTCGAAGCTACCCCGAGTTTGCCATACAGGTTGAATCCGTCATTGAGTGGCACAAAGCCCACTGCGGTCAGGCTCAGTGCATCGGCCTTGACGCTGCCACTTACGTTATCTGTCACTTTACCAATGCCGGTGTACTGGCCCTCTATGCCAAAATAGTCATTGAATTTATAGCCAGCCAATGCGCCGACCACCGCCTGCTTGTCTTTATCAACGCCGCTGGGTGTGCGCAAATCCGGCATGCCAAGGCCAAGGTTGAGGCCGCCATAAAAGCCTTCTGCACTGGCGGGAAACGAGGTGCTTGCCAGTAAGGCACCGGTGATGATCAGGCTGCTGATTGCTTTCATGAATGGATTGGCCTTTACGTTATTTGGATTTGCTTTGCGCGAGGCGCAGGCCTTCTTCGACTTCTTGTCTGCGGCCTGCATCTGCATCTTCACGTCCGGCGCGGGCGGGGGCTTGCAAGGCTTTCTGGTAATAGGTCACGGCCTGTGCATACTCGCCCTGGGCGCGTAAAAAATCTGCATAGAAATAGTTGCTGTCTATGCCGGTCGGGTTCAGTTGCAGTGCTTTTTCAAGATATTCACGTGCTTTTTTCTTGTCGCCAAAGCCAATCGGCCAGCCGGGGACGCGGAAATACAGGGAGCCCAGCGTGGTATAAGCTGAGCCATGCAAGGCTTGTGGATTGGTGTTAATGCTGGCCAGCAATAAGTCACGGGCCTGTTCGGCTGCTTTCAAAGCATTGACCGGGTGCAGGGGGCCCATGCTTTTAGCGTAACCACTCAAGGTGATGGCTTCCCAGATCATCGCCTCGCTGGCCTCCGGATAGCGTGTAGACAACTGGTGTGCTTGCTCAACCAGGGACTTAAATGCTGGTTCCTGCTGGTCTTTGGCGGTTTGGTAGGTGGCCTTGGCCCAATTGTGCTGCAGGTTCGCAATTTCAGAACTCAGCGTTTCCTCCGCCAGCGCGCTACTGCCAAACAGTGCCAAACTGGCAATCATGATCCATTTTTTCACAACATTCTCCTCAGGGTAATAAGCCCAATCCAGCAAAATCGGTGCCAGTGTGCGGTCATGCCTGGCCCGGTAGCGATTGCCTATAAAAATCAAATAGATAAGAAATGGGCTCGCCAGGCGATGACACGCTTTGGGCCGATTGGTTAATCAATCCTGTCATTTTTGCAGGACATTCAGCAGGTGACTCTGCAAAAAATGCATGATAAGGTGGTCTGCAAAGCACGCTCACTTTGCCTTTGTGCCACAACACATTGAGGTGTGGCACTCTGCTGCGTGTGTGAGGTCTATCTTGCAGGAGGTCAATCATGACAGGTGAGCATGTTTAAATCGGCGCAATCGTTTGAAGCACTTTCACAACAGTATGGTGCGCGCTATAAATGGATGGTGTTGTCTATCGTCGGGATTGGCACGATTGCCGGTGTCTTGTGCACGTCCAGTTTTAACGTGGCCGTGCCAGCACTCACCCGTGACTTCCACCTGGGGCAGGACCGTGTGCAGTGGGCGATGACCGCTTTTCTCGCGGCCATGACCATCAGCATGCTGCCCGCTGCGTGGCTGATGGAACGCTTTGGACTGCGCCGGGTGTTTACTGCCAGTTTATGGTTACTGGTGCTAGCCAGTATTGCCGGATTTCTCGCCAAATCGTTTACGCTGGTGGTGATTGCCCGCCTGTTGCAGGGATTGGCCGCTGGTGTCTTGCAACCACTGGGCATCATGGCGCTCATGCGACTGTTCCCGCCGGATGTGCAAGGCCGCGCCTCCGGGATCCTGATTGTCAGTATCGCATTTGCCCCGGCGATTGCGCCTTCCATCAGCGGCTGGATGCTCGACCAGTTTGGCTGGTCTGCCATTTTTCTGCTGAGTGTGCCGTTTGCCTTGCTGGCAATATTTTCTGCATGGAAGTGGCTGCCTGCTCCACAACAAAAGCCAGTGAAACCCTTTGACTGGCTGGGTCTGGTGTATCTGGCCATGGCCACTATTTCGCTGATTGAGTTTGTTTCCAGTTTGCATCACAGCGGCCTTTACGCAGGCTGGACCTGGAGTCATCTCCTGCTGGCTGTCGGGCTGGTGGTGATTTACCGTCGCCACGCCCGTCGTCTGCCACACGCCATTATCCAGTTGCATCTGTTTGACAAGCCTACCTTTAGCCGTGGCACCTGGGTGGCCTTTGCCTACGGCTTTGGCCTGTATGCCTCGACCTACCTGATTCCGGTATTTTTGCAGCATACTCTGGCCTACACCGCGACCGCTGCCGGGGTGTTATTGCTGCCGTCAGGCATTGCGCTGGTGCTGACGATTCCGCTGGCCGGACGCATGGCTGATGTATATTCACCGCGCAGCATCACGCTCTGGGGTTTGTGGGTGTTTGGTCTGTCATTTCTGATGTTTGTATTCGCCGCACACACACTGCAATACTGGGAAATTGTGGCGGCCACTGTGGTTGGCCGCATTGGCTTAGGTTTGATCCTGCCTGCGCTGAACCTCGCTACCCTGCATGAAATGGAGGCGCACGAACTTGGCCAGTCATCCGTGGTGGTCAGCTATGCCCGGCAACTAGGTGGCGTGGTCGGCGTGACCATGATTGCCGTATTTGTAGAGTGGCGTGAGCATGTGCTTGGCAGCGTGGCCCCCGGTATTTTTACAGCTTATGCGCAGGGCTTTCTCTTGCTCTCCAGTGTGTTTTTCCTGGCGATTGTGGCTGCGCTGGGCATGAAAGATCACGTGAGGCGATAGTTTGCATGCCTCTTAATGGTGGCTAGCAAGGTCCGCGTGTTGTGTACTTGGATACACCCGCACCAGCAGTATTTTGGGCCCCGCCATTTTTTTGACCACCACATCAAACTGATCAAACCCAATGCGCTGACCTTCTTTAGGCAACTCGGTGAGCTTCCATAGAATAAGCCCGGCCACGGTATCGGCTTCTTCAGAGGCAATATCGATGCCCAGCGCGCGTTCAAGGGTGTTAATCGGCAAGGTGCCTTTACCCAGCAGGGAGCCGTCATCCAGCCTTGTCCACTCGCTTTGGGATGGTCTGAATTCGTCGCGGATATCGCCGACCAGCGCCGAGAGCAGATTGTCCAGCGTGATAAATCCAACCGGTGAGGTATCATCGTAGGCCACCAGCGTTAAATGCGGCGCGCCTTGTTGTAGCCGTCGAAATAGCGCCGTTGCGGGTGTTTCAGGGGTGACAAAGTGCGCAGGCCGGATCATGCTGCAGAGGTCGTTGAATGCAGGGTCTTTGCTCATGGCGATAAACAGGTCTTTGATATGTACAATGCCGACCACTTGGCCTGAACTGGCAATGAGCGGGTAGCGGCTGTAGCGATGTTGCGCGATACGTGCCAGCGTGCGCTTGAATGACTCCTCTTTAAACAATACGGCAGCCTCCTGAAACGGGCGCATCAGGTCAGAGACTTCCAGTTCGCGAAAATCAATCGATTGCGCCAGCACTTTCCACTCGCTTGCGCTAAAGTCCGCCGTCGGCCGCGAGCTTCTTAAAATAACCTTGAGCTCTTCCAGCGAGTATTGCCCATCGTTCCCCTCTTTGGGTTGTAGCTTGAGCGCTCTGATCACCAGATTTGCGCTCTGATTGAGCAGCCAGATGGCAGGAAACATCCCCCAGTAAAATGCAAACAGCCCGGGAGCCGTCCATAAGCCGATGCGCTCGGCCATGCGGATCGCCAGGGTTTTTGGCACCAGTTCCCCCACCACAATGTGCAAATAGGAAATACTGAAAAAAGCTGTGACGAAGGCAATGCCGGAGATTAGTTTTTCACTCTGAATGCCAACACTTACCAGTGCAGGCTCAATCAAAGCCGCAAAGGCAGGTTCGCCTATCCAGCCCAGCCCCAGCGATGCCAGGGTAATGCCTAACTGACAGGCGGATAAATAGGCATCGAGGTTGCCGTGTACCTTGGCCAATACTCTGCCACGCCAGCCCAGGCTTTTGGCAATGGTGCGCACGCGGGTGCTGCGCAACTTGACCATGCCAAATTCTGCGGCGACAAAAAAACCGTTGAGCAATACCAGAAAAAGTGCAAATACAATCGCGAGTACATGTTCTCCCATGCAGTCAATGTCCTTTTTTAATGCATCTGCCTGTGGTTAAAGTGCGCACGTATCTCCGATAGCCCGGCTTGAGGACTGGCAGAGATCGGGTTGTGGACAGGGGCGGGCAACGCCATACCGCCCATTAAAAAAACGGGCCACGGGCTTTTTCGGCGACTTCTTTGCTGACGATGGTTTTACCTATCGGGAACAAGGCAATGACGGCCAGTTTGATATGCTGGATGGCAAACGGAATACCAATAATCGTCACGGCACAACACAGTGCAGACGCCAGGTGGCCGAGCGCCAGCCACCAACCGGCAAACAGCAGCCATAACAGGTTGCCTATCAAGCCAAACACACCGGTGCCGATATCCTCTCTTTGCGTGAGCTGGTCACGGTTAACGGCTTCTTTGCCAAACGGAAAGAACGAAAAATTGCCCATGACAATACAGGCTTTGCCCCACGGGATGCCGATGATGGAGATAAAAGCGACGAGACCCGTCAGCCACCAGGCCAGGCCCATGAGGCCGCCGCCTAAAATAAACCAGAGAATATTGCCAAGTGTACGCATGTGCCTATCCTTTAAACCCTGACCATATCACGCGGCGGGGGCGGTTGTCAGCAGCAACCGCCAGGGGTGCATGGGCGAGGGCTGGAATCCTTGTCGGCGATAAAAGCGCTGGGCCGCGCTATTGTCGGCATCGGTGAGCAGGGTAATACGGCGTATTTGCTGCTCTTGCGCCATGGCAATGGCATAGTGCAGCAGCGCGCTACCGACGCCTTGGTTGCGATGTGCAGCCTGTATCACCATGTCTTCCAGCAGGGCCACCCGCCCACCCAGCGCGGTGGACATGGTGTAAAGCAGGCTGAGCATGCCGATGACTTCCCCTGCGGGGTTTCTTGCAACGATCACATGCCCGACAGCAGCGTCATGGAGGATGGCACTGAGCCCCATCTGTTGGGCCTCAGGGTCAGGCTGGAACTCGCTTTCCTGTGCAAACAGGTCCGAGAGCAGCCCGCAGAGCGCGGGGATATCGGCGGGGGTGGCAATGGCAATCATCATAAGACTGGGTGAGGCGTCGTGGCATTGAATGAGGAGCCCTTGATTAAACCACAGCAACAGGCCATCGTCACCCTGGCGTTTCCATCAGGATCGCCGGGTCGGACGCGCTGTCTCTGAGGCGTGCGGGTTTATTTTTCGACAAACGCCTTTTCGATGACGTAGTCACCGGGGATACCGATTTTGGGCGAGACCTGGAAGCCACGTGCATCCAGCAGGTTTTCGGTGTCTTTGAGCATTTGCGGACTGCCGCAAATCATGACACGGTCTTCTGCCGGGTTCAGTGGCGGCAGGCCGATATCGGTGAACAGTTTGCCGTTTTCAATTAAATCGGTGAGTCGGCCCTGGTATTTAAACGGTTCCCGGGTCACTGTGGGGTAATAAATCAGCTTTTGGCTGACTTCTTCACCGAGGAACTCATGTTGTGGCAGGGTTTGGCTAATAAACTCGGCATACGCCAGCTCGCTGACGGTACGCACACCATGCACAAGAATCACTTTTTCAAAGCGGTCATACACCTCGATGTCTTGAATCAGGCTCATAAACGGGGCGAGGCCTGTCCCGGTAGAAAGCAGGTATAAGTGTTTGCCGGGTTTCAGGTCATGAATCACCAGGGTGCCAGTTGGCTTACGCCCAACCAGTAGTTGGTCACCCACTTTGACATGCTGTAAACGGGAAGTGAGCGGACCATTCGGCACTTTGATACTGAAAAACTCCAGATGCTCTGCATAGTTAGGGCTGGCAATACTGTAGGCACGTGTCAGTGGCAGGCCATCGACCTCCAGGCCGATCATGACAAACTGGCCATTTTCAAAACGCAGGCTGTCTTCGCGGGTGGTTTTAATGCTAAACAGGCTGTCGTTCCAGTGGTGCACGCTCAGGATGGTTTCGCTCGAAAATTTGCTCATGGGTGAATCTCTTTCCTTACAAGGCCGCTGTCAATTGCGGAATGGCTTCAAACAGGTCTGCCACCAGCCCGTAATCGGCAATTTTAAAAATAGGCGCATCTGGATCCTGATTGATGGCAACCACCACTTTGCTGTCTTTCATGCCATATGCGTGCTGGATGGCACCAGAAATGCCCACCGCGATATACAACTCAGGCGCCACTACCACGCCGGTCTGGCCGACTTGCAGGTCGTTAGGCGCAAAGCCTGCATCCACCGCGGCGCGGCTGGCGCCGATGGCCGCATGCAATTTATCGGCCAGAGGTGCCAGTACCTGGGTAAAGGCATCCGCGCTCCCTAATGCGCGACCACCGGAAACCACCACTTTGGCGGCGGCCAATGGTGGACGCTCGGATGTGTTGAAGGCTTCTGCCACCCAGCGGCTGCCCTGTGGCGCGGCAGGCACTGTGACGGTTTGCGTGGCTGCGCTGGTGCCAGTGGCGGCGGCTGCAAACTTGCTGCCACGCACGGTCAATACCTGTTTGGCATCGCTGCTTTGCACGGTGGCCAGTACGTTACCGGCATACATGCCGCGCACATAGGTGTTGGCGTTAAGGATTTCCAGCACGTCGGACAGCATGTTCACATCGAGCAAGGCCGCCACACGTGGCAACAGGTCTTTGCTGAAGGCGCTATGCGCAGCCAGCACGACGCTGTAATTAGCCGCCAGCGGTACAATCAGCGCAGCCAGGTGTTCTGCTGTGGCATGCTGCAAAGCCGCATCGGTCGCGACCAGCACCTGGCTGACCCCTTGCAAGGCAGCTGCCTGCGCGGCCAGTGTCTCCGTGTGTGATGCCGCAATGAATACGTCCACTGGCTGTTGCCAGTGTTGGGCTGCGGTGATGGCACGCGCCACTTGTGCGTTCAAATGCTGGCCGTCATGTTCGGTAATAATCAATGTTCTCATGGCAGGATTCCCTCATGCGCCCGCAATTTACTCAGTAATTCATGCACGTCTTTGACCATCACACCCGCCGGGCGCTCGGTGGGGGTGGCTACTTTCAGTAGCTCTACACTGTTGGTCAGTGACAAGTTGAGCGTGTCCAGTGCAAGGGTTTCAATCGGTTTTTTTCGTGCCATCATCAGGTTAGGCAATTTGACATAACGCGGTTCGTTCAAGCGCAGGTCGGCAGTGATCACTGCTGGCAGATTGACGCTCAGGGTTTGCGTGCCGCCGTCAATTTCCCTGATCACGGTCGCCTGATTGTCGGCAATGCTGATCTGTGATGCATAAGTGGCTTGCGGCAACTTGAGCAAGGCCGCCAGCATCTGCCCGGTCTGGCCTGCATCATCATCGATGGCTTGTTTGCCTAGCAAAATCAATGCAGGTTGTTCGCGCTCAGCCACCGCTTTCAGTACCTTGGCCACCGCCAGCGGTTGCAGGCTGTCCGAGGTTTCCACCAGCGTGGCACGATCTACACCCATGGCCAGCGCGTGACGCAAAATGTCCTGGTTGACCTGCGTACCGATGGTGACGGCGACAATCTCGGTGGCGATGCCTTTTTCCTTGAGGCGGATGGCTTCTTCAATCGCGTTTTCGTCAAACGGGTTTACGCCCATTTTGACGCCTTCAATATCCACAGCGGAACCGTCAGGCTTGATACGGACCTGAATGTTGTAATCCACGACCCGTTTGATCGCGACCAATATTTTCATTTAAGACTCCTTGAATCAGTTGCTGGCCATTATAGGCTCACGTATAATATTTATTAAATTGATAATTAAAATAATATATATCTATTTAATAGATTAATGATGCCGAGTTTAAAATGCGATGAGATATACATTCAGGCAATTAGAAATTTTTGTAGCGATCAGCCGCACAGGCAGTGTTTCCCGGGCCTGTGAATTACTGGCGCTTTCGCAGTCGGCGGCCAGCACCGCTTTGATTGAGCTGGAAAAGCAATTTGAAGTTCAATTGTTTGACCGGGTAGGTAAAACTTTGCGCATTAACGAAACTGGTCAGCAGTTGCTCCCCAGAGCCGTGGAGTTGTTGGACCGCGCCAGCGAAATAGAGCAGATGTTGCAGGGGCAGCAAAGTGTTGGTCATCTGAAGATCGGGGCAACGCTGACGGTAGGCAACTATCTGGCGACGTTGCTGGTGGCTAAATTTTTACAGCAAAACCGGCAAAGTCGGGTTCAGTTGCAGGTGCATAACACCCGCACCATCGTCGAACAAATTGCCAACCATACTCTGGATCTCGGCATGATTGAGGGCGAGTGTAACCATCCGGATCTTGAGGTGGTGCCATGGATCGCCGATGAACTGGTGATGTTTGCAGCGCCCGACTATCCGCTGGTGCGCAACATCAAAGGCGCGCAGCACATAGATCGGGCAATCCTGCTGCAACAGCCATGGATCCTGCGTGAAAAAGGGTCTGGTACGCGTGAGACTTTCGACCGCGCTTTTCAGCAGGATTATTCGCGGCTGCATATTGCGCTTGAACTTGAGCATACCGAAGCCATCAAACGGGCCGTAGAGTCGGGTTTGGGCATCGGCTGCATTTCCCGGCTGGCGCTTAAAGATGCTTTTCGTCGTGGCAGTCTGGTGCCAATTAGCTGTGATTCGCTGCAATTTAATCGAAATTTTTATTTTTTATGGCACAGGCAAAAATACCAAACCGCAGGCATGCGTCAGTTTTTGGCGTTGTGTCAGGCCTTTACCGCAGGGGTAAGCCGCAGCGACCTGATCCCGCTCCCTGAAATTGCCTGAGAAAGGTCCCTAATGCCTTGGAGAACAAAATGTCCAGAGATGTGATGGAATATGATGTGTTGATTGTAGGGGCGGGCCCCGCCGGGTTGTCGGCAGCCATACGCCTGAAACAATTGTCGCAGGCAAACAATCAGGAGCTCAGCGTATGCGTGCTGGAAAAAGGTGCCGAAGTTGGCAGCCATATTTTCTCGGGTGCCGTGCTTGACCCCAAAGCGTTGCAGGAATTGTTTCCAGACTGGCAGGCATTGGGCGCGCCGTTGCACACGCCCGTCAATCAAGACACGTTTGTGGTGCTGGGCGAAGAAAAGGCATGGCCCCTGCCTGCCTGGAGTTTGCCGCCCCTCATGCGTAATCATGGCAATTACATCATTAGCCTGGGCGAAGTCTGCCGCTGGCTGGCAGGACAGGCGGAAGCGCTGGGCGTGGAAATTTATACCGGGTTTTCTGCGCAAAGCCCCAGTTATGATGCACAAGGGCGCATGAGCGGTGTGATCACCGGTGATATGGGGCTGGACAAGCAAGGCCAGCCCACGGCCAATTACACGCCGGGCATTGAAATTCGTGCCAAATACACCCTGGTGGCCGAAGGCACGCGCGGCTCGCTGACCAAACAACTGGAGGCCCGTTACGGGTTGCGTGCTGCCTCCAGCCCAGCCAAGTATGGTATCGGCTTTAAAGAGGTGTGGCGCGTAAAACCGGAACATCACCAGAAAGGCCTGGTTGCGCATACTTTGGGGTGGCCATTGGATGCCAGCACGGGCGGTGGCGGCTTTGTATATCACCATGGCGAACATCTGGTGTCGGTCGGTTACGTGGTGCACCTCGATTACCGCAACCCTTATGTGTCACCCTTTGATGTGTTCCAGACCTATAAAACACACCCCAAACTCAAGGCCTTGCTGCAAGGCGGCCAACGCCTGAGTTATGGCGCGCGCGCGATTTCCGAAGGCGGCGTGCAATCCTTGCCGGAAATGGTTTTTCCGGGTGGGGTGTTGCTGGGCTGCAGTGCGGGCCTGGTCAATGTGCCTAAAATAAAGGGCACGCATTACGCCATGAAATCCGGCATGCTGGCGGCCGAATCCGTCTTTGAAGGCATTGTCGAGGGCAGCCCGGAAGTGTTGACGAGTTATCCCCAAGCACTACGTGCTTCCTGGGTCTGGCAAGAGTTGTTTGCCGTGCGCAATGTCAAACCTTATCTGTCCCGCTGGGGTACCTGGGCGGGAACGCTGTTGGGCGGTATCGAGATGTGGCTGGCTAGCTGGGATATCCGTTTGCCGTGGACACTCAAACACAATGCTGCGGATCATGCCACGCTGGCTGAAGCGTCGCAAAGCCGTCAGCCGGTCTACGCCAAACCGGATGGCGTGCTGACGTTTGATAAACTCAGCTCGGTCAGCTTGTGCAATATCAGCCATGATGATCAGCAGCCGTGTCATTTGAAACTGGCCGTGGCCGACCGGGCTGTGCGCGTTAATCTGCCGCGATTTGCTGGGCCTGAACAGTACTATTGCCCGGCAGGTGTGTATGAGTTTGTTGAACAGGCGGGTGAGAAAATCCTGCAGATCAATGCGCAGAATTGCATTCATTGCAAAACCTGCGATATCAAGGACCCGACCCAGAATATTACCTGGGTGCCCCCTGAGGGCGGCAGTGGGCCGAATTACGTGTCACAGTAACTGAGGATATTTACCTCCTAATCACTCACGCTTGCTAATGATTAGGATTGTGTAGACGGCCCACTGCCAAGAGGGATCCAATGTCATGACTGTTTGTATTGCGTTGTGAGGTTTCTTTTCGCCTCTCGGCGAGTCACTTTTTTTGCTTGCACAAAGAACAAGTCACCAAAAGAAAGTGCAGCCCAGCTTCCGCGTTATCCTTGCGCTACTCGGTTTGTCGGGCGTCCATCGAAACTCAACCTGGCAGCTCACAAAAGTCGTGAGCTGCTGCGT
Source organism: Methylophilus aquaticus (assembly GCF_030769565.1). Lineage (GTDB taxonomy): Bacteria > Pseudomonadota > Gammaproteobacteria > Burkholderiales > Methylophilaceae > Methylophilus > Methylophilus aquaticus. Next base: position 19,121 of record NZ_JAVCAP010000004.1, read on the forward strand.
GATTCGGACAGCCTATGACCGAGAACTCGCGCCAACCCTGCGTTGCACTGATCTAATCAAAGCGTGCGGCAGATGGGGCCCCCGGAATGGATGCGTGCGAGATTTGCATTTTACAAGCAGCTTATCAATTTATACTGTGGTGAGTTGTTTCAATCAAACACACAACATCTAGTTTTCTCCCTCTCCTTGCAGGAGAGGGCCGGGGTGAGGTGGTGGGGTCCCCATCTGCCGCGCCGAGTAGCGCAGGCAAAATAAGATCAAGCGAGCGGTTGTCTGAATCCCGCAGTGGGCTGCGGTGTGTGCAGCCCACTAGGATGAGTTTCGCGAGCGCTTATTTTGGTGAGCAACGCAGGATAAAAGCGGAAGTTGAGGTGCACTTTCTTTTGGTGACTTTATCTTTGTGCAAGCAAAGAAAAGTGACTCGCCGATAGGCGAAAAGCAACGTCACCTATTACTCACTATATAAGAGCCAATGCTTATCCAATCAAAGAAAAGCACTCTTAATAAGGGCGAAATAAATAATGCATTCATCCAGCCACCACTCAAAAGTGAATACAATCCTTGTTAGCTAAAAAAAGTAAAAAGGAATGTAAGCGCTCAGCGTTTTTGCTTGAGCGCTATAAAGGCAGCAATCCAGCCGATGACCGTGGAGATACACAAGATAAATCCACCGATATTCACCAGGTGAAACACCAACTGGAAGTCACTCTGGTAATTATTGGCCAGGAGTTGTACAGGCTGTTTGAGTGACCATACAATCCCAGCCAGCAACAGCACGGCAATGATGCCTCCGCCCAGACCGTAGGCGCTACCCATATACAAAAATGGGCGACGGATGAAGCTGTGGGTGGCGCCGATCAGGCGGCTGACCTCAATTTCTGCCTCATGGGTAAGTACCTGCATGCGCACGGTATTGCTGATCACTGTAATCATGGCAATCCCCAGCAATAGGGCAAAAATCAGCGCAATCCGCTTGCCCAGATTCAGCATGCTGTGTAGCCGCTCTATCCATACACTGTCCACCACCAGCTCTTCGACTTCGCTGCGTTTATGCAAGGCATCCTGTACCGGCTTGACGGTGGCTGGCTGGGTGTCCACCAGGGTCACAAACAAGGCATCCGGCAGCGGGTTTTGTGGCAGGTCCGCCAGCATGTTTTTTTGCGAGAACTGCTGGCTGAGTTGGGCCAGTGCATCATCTTTGGAGACATAGCGCACTTCTTTCACTTGCGGCAGGGCCTGCGTGTCATTGATCAGCCGCTGGGTCAGGTTGCCATTCAGGTCCGCTTTGAGAAATACACTGATCTGCGCGTCCTGCTTGATATTGCGGGCAACGCCTTGCAGATTGTCTATGCTGACAAACAGTAAGCCTGGCAGGGTGACCGTAATGCCGATCACCATCCAGATAATCAGGGTATTCAGCCAGTGTTCGCGCAGCCGCAGGCTGACCAGTTGCATGGTGTGCATATGTTGATTGAACCAGTTCTTCATCCTGCCATCCTTACAAGATCGCCCCCTGCGCAGGCAGGGTGCTGACCATCTGATGGTCGATATGGAGTGTGCGGTAGGCAATCGCGCTGACTTGCGTGACATCATGCATGGCAATCACCACGGTCACGCCCACGTCATTAAATGCTTTTAATAATTGCATGATTTCGAGCGCCGCCGTTTTGTCGAGACCACCCGTCGGCTCATCTGCAATCACAATCGAAGGGCGGCTCACCACGGCACGCGCAATGGCCAGCCGCTGTTGCTCACCGCCGGACAAGGTGATGGGCAGGGCTTTTTCTTTGTTGAGCAGGCCGACTTTGTCGAGCGCAGCACGCACCCGGCGGGCCGCTTCATCGCCGGTGATGCCCTGGATGCTCAGTGGCAGCGCCACGTTGTCAAAGCTGTTGCGGTCATAAAGCAGTTTGTGGTCCTGAAATACCAGGCCAAAACGCCTGCGCAAGTAAGGCATGGCATTCGCATGCAATTGGCCGATATTTTGCTGGTTGATTAAAATATTGCCGCCGGTGGGCAACTCTATGCCCGCCATCAGTTTTAGCAATGTGCTTTTTCCGACGCCAGAGTGGCCAGTGACCAGCACAAAGTCGCCTTTGTCTATTTTAAAACTGACCTGGCGAAACAAATGCGCGCTATTGGGATAACGCATGCCGACGTTGTCAAACACAATCATGGCAGGTTGTTTGGGTGCAATACTCATAGCGAATTAATCATCCAGCAGGGCATCAACAAACGCTGCCGCATCAAAAGGGCGCAGATCATCGATGCTTTCACCTACACCGATAAACCTGACAGGAATCTGGCGCGCAGATTGCTGGCTCAGGTGGGCAATCGCTGCAATCACGCCGCCTTTGGCCGTGCCATCGAGTTTGGTCAGCACCAGGCCAGTGACGCCCAGCGCGTCATGAAAGGCTTTGAGCTGATTGACTGCGTTTTGCCCGGTGTTAGCATCCAGAACCAGTAAAATTTCATGCGGTGCGCCCGGCAGTGCTTTGTCGATCACGCGCTGCACTTTCTTGATTTCGTCCATCAAGTGCAACTGGGTGGGCAGGCGGCCTGCGGTATCGGCAATCACCACCTCTATTTTTTTTGCCATGGCTGAATTCACTGCATCGTAAATCACCGCCGCCGGATCGCCACTTTCTGAAGCCACCACATGCACGTCATTGCGATCCCCCCAGACTTGCAGCTGCTCTCTGGCCGCGGCCCGGAAAGTATCACCCGCCGCGATCAGTACGCTGTTTCCTTCTGCTTGCAGGCGCTTGGCCAGTTTGCCAATGGTGGTGGTTTTACCAGCGCCGTTGACCCCTACAATCATCATCACAAATGGCTGGTGGGTTTTCACATTCAGCGGCTGTTGTAAAGGGCTCAGCAGTTCCAGCAAGGTTTCTCTGAGGGCGCCCTTGAGTGCGTGTGTATCTTGCAGGTCCTGACGTTTGACGCGCGCGCGCAATTGTGCAAGAAGATGTTGCGTGGCATTGATGCCCACGTCTGAGGTCAGCAGGATGGTTTCCAGCTCTTCATAGATGTCTTCATCGATTTTGCCGCCACCGAATAAAGCACTCAGTTGTCCGCCCAGTTGTTGCCGGGTTTTCGCCAGGCCATTTTTCAGGCGTTGCGTCCAACTGGTACTTTGTTCTTCGACAGGCACTGGCGCTGTCTTTTTTTCTTCGACGTGCGCAGGCGCAGTCTCGGCAGATTTTTTAGCAAATGGATTGAACATGGCAGGTCAAAACGGATTAATATGACTATTTTAAGCCCAATCGCATTTTATCGCCATGACAAAGCCGGACAATACCAACTGCGCGGGCGAACTTAGCGCTCGCCCTCACGGTCAGACGACTGTTTTTAGCAAGTAAAGCCACCTTCACACTATTAATCACATCATGAAAAAATCATTCCCTAAGCGTTGGCAGCGGATGCTGCTGGCCTCTGTATGCCTCACCACCTTGTCAATGCAGGCGCAGGCAGAGGTGGTTCAGAAAACCTTAAAGAACGGCCTCAAAATTATTGTGCAGGAAGACCATCGTGCCCCTGTCGTTGTATCGCAGGTCTGGTATCGTGCCGGTGCGCTGGATGAAGTCAATGGCAAAACCGGGGTGGCGCATGTGCTGGAACATATGATGTTTAAAGGTACCAAGGTGGTCCCCGCAGGGCAGTTCTCACGCAAGATTGCTGCCGCTGGCGGCAAGGAAAACGCCTTTACCAGCATGGATGCGACCTGCTATTTTCAGCAGTTGGAAAAATCACGACTACCGCTGGCGTTTGAACTGGAAGCGGACCGTATGGCCCATTTGCAGATTACCGATGCCGAGTTTGCCAAAGAGATTGAAGTGGTCAAGGAGGAGCGTCGCTGGCGGACAGAGGATAAACCGCAATCGCGCGTCAGTGAGCAATTTCAAGCCACCGCCTTTCATGCGCATCCCTATGGTCGGCCGATTGTCGGTTTTATGAACGATCTCGAAAACATGACGGCAGAGGATGCGCGCGAGTGGTACCAAACCTGGTATGCGCCAAATAATGCGACGGTGGTGGTGGTAGGCGATGTCGATGCCAGAACCGTGTTTGCCTTGGCAGAAAACACATTTGGCAAGCTGGCGGCCAAGCCCTTGCCCGTCCGCAAACCGCAGGTCGAGCCTGTGCAGATGGGTGAGCGCCGTGCCGTGGTCAAAGCGCCGGCCAAGTTACCTTATTTTGTCATGGGTTTTCATGCCCCGGTACTCAAAAACAGTCAGGCATACAGCGAACAGGATTGGGAGCCCTATGCACTGGAAGTCTTGTCTAGCATTTTAAGTGGTAATGATTCTGCCCGGCTGAACCAGAAACTGGTGCGCGAGCAAGCCATCGCGCTGGATATGGGCAGTGGTTACGACAGTACCTCGCGTGGTCAGGCCGCATTGTTTGAAATTGGCGCATCTCCTGTCGAAGGTGTCACCATTTCAGCCCTGGAAAAAGCGATCTGGGTACAAATTGACGAGGTCAAGGAAAACGGTGTGCGGGATGATGAATTGCGTCGGGTGAAAGCCGCCGTGGTAGCCGCGGATGTGTATAAGCGTGATTCCATGTTTTATCAGGCCATGCAGCTTGGGCAGCTCGAAACCGCGCACTACCCTTTGACCTTGTTGCAGCACAATGCCGCAAGAGTCAATGCTGTGACGTCAGAGCAAGTGCAGGCGGTGGCCAGAAAATACCTGGTGCCAGATCAGATGTCCTTTGTCAGCCTGGATCCGCAGCCGCTGGATCCAAATGCAAAGCCAGCAGGACGGCCGCATCAACATTAACTGCCTTGGCCAAGATGGATTGCGAGTGGTGGTTTAAAAAGACTGTCGCATGGCAGTCAAATAACGTATTTAACAGCAAAAAAACGATGCCACCCTGTGTGGGGCATCCGCAAGGAAATATAATGAAGGTTTTAGACTTAATCGCCAGCAGTGTGTTAACCATTACTTTACAGGCTTGGTCCCCGAGTGCTCAAGCCGCGCTCGATATTCAGCATTGGACCACTGCCCAAGGGACCGAGGTTTATTTTGTTGAAAATCATGATCTGCCCATTGTGGATGTGAGTGTCAATTTTCCGGCAGGGCAGGCGCATGATACTGTTGAAACTTCAGGCGTTGCTGCGCTCACACACTATTTAATGACACTGGGTGCGGGAGGGTTGAATGAAGAAACTATTACCAATCGTTTCGCCGATATCGGCGCGATTCTCGGTGGCAGCTTTGATGCGGACCGCGCTAGCTTTAAACTGCGCACGCTGACCAGTGAGCAGGAAAAAGCGCTGGAAACCTTCACCACTCTATTGCATCGACCAGATTTTCCTGCTGTCGTGCTGGAGCGTGAAAAGAGCAGGGTGATTGCCGGGATCCAGGAAGCTGAAATCGAACCGGACAGCATCGCCAAAAAAACCTTTATGCAGGCTGTGTACGGCATGCACCCCTACAGCCAGGATGAAAGTGGCGAGGTGGCCACAATACAATCAGCGCAGACTGCTGATTTGCGCACATTCTATGAGCAGCATTATGCTGCCAAATCTGCGGTCATCGCCATGATGGGTGATTTGAGTGTGGCACAGGCACATGCGATTGCCGAGAAGCTCAGCGACGGGTTGCCACAAACGCATGCAGTTCCACCGATTGCGCCAGTCAAGCCATTGCGTGCGCCAGTCATGAAGCAATTGCCACATCCGGCAACACAGGCGCATATTCTGCTGGGGCAACCGGGCAATAAACGCGGCGATCCTGATTTTTTTCCGTTATATGTAGGCAACTATATTTTAGGCGGCGGCGGTTTTGTCTCTCGCCTGACCGAAGAGGTGCGTGAAAAGCGTGGACTGGCCTATACAGTTTACAGCTACTTTATGCCGATGGCAGAGCTGGGGCCGTTTCAGATTGGTTTGCAAACCAAAAAAGAACAAGCACAAGAGGCTTTGCAACTGGTCAACGCAACCGTGCGTCAGTTTGTCGAAAAAGGCGTGACTGCACAAGAGTTGCAAGCCGCCAAAGACAACCTGATCGGCGGTTTTCCGTTACGCATAGACAGCAACAATAAAATTCTCGAGTATCTGAATGTGATCGGCTTTTACAAGCTGCCACTGGATTATCTCGACAGCTTTAATGACAACGTGCGTAAAGTCACTGCGCAGCAAATACACGATGCATTTCAGCGCAGAGTTCAGCCTGAAAATTTTGTGACAGTGATTGTGGGTGCTGAAGAGTAAGCAAGGGTAGAAACAGTCAGCGCTGTTTCTGTTACATGCCCATCAGCGCAAACGGTTTCTGCAGGCTAGCCAGTCAGATAAAAGAGCACCTGGCAGGTGCCACAAAAAATCACCGGAAACCAGGTCAGATTGTCTTCGGATGGGTCTGCCTGGCAGTCAGACGGCATCCATTCTATTTTTTTGTGCGCCCCCCAATTTCTTGAACGCAAGGTTTTACTGTGCGGCATGGCAGCATCTGCGGATGCTGCTTGCTGTCGGCATTCGGCTTTTTGCAGAGTGCCTTTATAATGCATGTTCCGTAATCAGCAAAGCCGATGCCACTACTTATGAATCAGGTCAGAATCAATGCCGGACAATGGCGTAGCCGGAACATTAAATTTCCCGATGCCGAAGGCTTGCGGCCAACACCGGACCGGGTACGGCAAACCTTGTTCAATTGGTTGGGTCAGGAACTGACGGGTAAACATTGTCTGGATCTGTTTGCCGGGACGGGCGCCCTGGGCTTTGAAGCCCTGTCACGGAACGCGGTCAGCGTGACCATGCTGGAGTTGGCGCGCTTGCCTGCCCAGGCCCTGCTGCAAAATAGACAGGTGTTGGGGGCGACGCAAGCCCATATTTTGCAGCAGGATGCACTGCAGTTTCTGGCGCAAAATCGGCAACGCTTTGAAGTGATCTTTTGCGATCCGCCATATCACAAAGGGTGGCTGGACAGATTGTTACCGCAACTGGCGTCGCATCTTGCGACTGATGGCTATGTATATGTAGAAGCCGAATATGCGTTAAAATCCGATGCACGCTGGCAGGTGGTAAAATCCGGCAAAGCCGGGCAAGTATTTTATCATTTACTGCAAGCCGCCCCGGCCAGTCTCGAGTGATAAGAACGCCTGCAGGTGGTCAATCGCCTTCAGTCAGGAAAAATAGTCATGCATAAAATCAGAATTGCAGTGTATCCAGGGACATTTGACCCCATTACCATGGGCCATGAAGATATCGTGCGTCGTGCTGCCAACCTGTTCGACGAGGTGATTGTGGCGGTGGCGGGCAGTACCAGCAAACAAACCCTGTTCAGTTTGCAGGAGCGGGTCGCTCTGGCGCAATCGGTGTTTCATGGCGACAATATTCGTGTCATGGGGTTTGACGGTCTGCTGATGCAGTTTGTACAGTCGCAAGGCGCGCAAATGGTGATTCGTGGCTTGCGTGCCGCCAGTGATTTTGAATATGAGTTCCAGCTGGCGGGCATGAACCGAAAATTGTTTCCTCAGCTGGAAACCCTTTTTCTCACGCCCGCCGAAGAATATATGTTTATTTCCTCCAGTCTGGTGCGTGAAGTGGCGCGACTGGGGGGCGATGTTCACCAGTTTGTCTCGCCTGTGGTTGAGCAGGCAATTAAACAGAAAATAGCAGCTGTACAAGGTTAAAACGATGTCTTTGATCATTACTGATGAGTGCATCAACTGCGATGTATGCGAGCCGGTGTGTCCGAACGAGGCCATTTCGCAAGGGGTGGAGATTTATGAAATCAATCCTGACCTGTGCACAGAATGTGTCGGGCATTATGACAAGCCGCAATGTCAGCAAGTGTGTCCGATAGACTGCATTCCGCTCAATCCGGATCACCGCGAAACGCAGGAGGCGCTGATGGAAAAATATATACGCATTACCCAGGGCTAAAGGCTGGATATTGGCTTAAGTGTGTTTCTGTCATTGCCATGTGCACAGACAGAAATGCCTTCTATTAATCAGGAGACCAGAATGAGAGTTTTACATACCATGTTGCGCGTGGGCGATTTGCAGCGCTCGATTGATTTCTATACGCAGGTGTTGGGCATGCAGTTGCTACGTACACAAGACTATCCGGATGGCGAGTTTACGCTGGCATTTGTCGGCTATGGTAACGAATATGAGCACTCTGTGCTGGAATTGACCTACAACTACGGTAAAACAAGCTATGACATGGGCACGGCTTATGGACATATGGCTATTGAAGTGGATGACGCCTATGCTGCGTGTGATCTGGTCAAGGCCAAGGGAGGCAAGGTGGTGCGCGAAGCAGGGCCGATGAAACATGGCACCATTGTGATTGCTTTTGTAGAAGATCCTGACGGCTACAAAATTGAGTTTATTCAAAAAGGCACCATCGAGTACCCACGTTAATCAGGTATTGACGGATGACCAGGAGAACGCAATGGTTATACGCTGTGGAGCTTGCACTGGCGGGTGACTGGGAAGGCGCACACCTGATTGCGCAAGAGGATAGCGACCCACTCGCCAACTGGATTCATGCGGTGTTACATAAAATTGAAGGCGACGTCTGGAATAGCAAGTATTGGTATGCACGCACTGCCGGGCGCCAATATGAAACATTTGCTGATGCTACTGAGGAGTTGCAGGTGATCCGTCAGCAGTTGCTTCAATTGCAGTAAAGAAAATGTTGGGTGGTGTGTTGGACGAAACTACTTTTGCTCGCTTTCAGACTGTTGAGTGACTGTGGTAAAAATTCCCCAAAGTGATTGTACAAACAAGGCGAACACCGTGCCCGCCAGAAACAGCATGACGCACATCGCCAGACACACACACAACATAAACGCGTCTTGCTGCCATTCACCATGGTGTCCCAGAGATTGCCATACTTCCAGCAGGCGCAACAGTACCGGATTATGATCGATCCAGGTTTCCAGGTGGGATGCTTGCAAAGGTGTATTGTGCAGGCTAATCCTGGCGAAATGAATGCCGGGTAGATCCAGATGCAGCCACATCATTTTTCCCAGAGAATACAAACATAATCAGTATACCTAATACGCTGCTTTGCCCAAACCGGCTTGTGGCGAATGACGGCATCAAATCGGTGCACTACGGGCTGCGTTGCGGTGCATTTTAATGCATGCTGTTTTGAATGCCATCGCGTTTAAGTCTCTTTAATACCATCAGACTGCCATGTTGGCCTCAGTGTGATTGTACGTGTTATCTGTGATAACTGTTTGATGTGTAATAAGAAAGTGTATGCATTTCATGCGATGTGGCGGTGGTGTTTGCGTTGAAGGCAGTTGCCAAATATTGAAAAAGGCCTCTTGTTGATCGTGGTCTGCTTGTTGCTATAGCGTATATAAGCGCTGAATCGATCGTCGATTTTCCAAAGCGCACGAGGAGAGGCCACATGATCAAAAAACTGGCGGCAACAGCGGCGGTTTCTGCAGAAACCCGGCTGGCCGAGAATATCCAATTGCTGGGCGACTTGCTGGGGCATGCCATTCGTAGCATTGAGGGGGAAGAAGCATTTCAGCATATCGATGCGATCCGGCAGACGGCCATCAAGTTTCATCAGACACATGATCAGCAAGCCTCTTTGCAACTGGAACAATTGCTGGCCGGGTTAACGCCTGCTCAAACCGTGTGTGTGGTCCGCGCATTCAGTTATTACAAGCATCTGGTGAATCTTGCTGAAGACCTTTATGGCCAGCAACTGGCCAATTGTAATGAAAACGCACCCGCTGCAGGCATGCTGGCCCATTCGCTGGCGCAGTTGCGCAGCGCACAGGTCAGCCCAGAAACCATTCAGCAGTTTTTTGCCGATGCGCTGGTTTCGCCAGTGCTCACTGCGCATCCGACCGAGGTGCAACGCAAGAGTGTACTGGATATTGAACGGTCACTGGCGGAGTTGCTCGGTGAGCGGGCACAACTGGTTTCCGCGCGTCAGCTTGAACGCAATAGCCTGCTGCTGCAAGGGGCGGTGTGTGCCTTGTGGCAAACCCGCATGCTGCGCTTCTCCAAGCTGACCGTGATCAATGAAATTGAAAATGCACTGACCTATTACGACAGTACATTTCTACATGTGATTCCGGCCTTGTTACAAGACCTGGAGCGTGATCTGGCGGCATTGATGCCCGACCAGTCCGCTTACAGCCTGCCCAGTTTTTTGCGTATGGGCAGCTGGATAGGCGGTGACCGTGACGGTAATCCGTTTGTGAATGGGATGACGCTGCGTGAAGGCGTGCGCTTACAGGCAGTGACCCTGTTCCGGTTTTATTTACAGGAACTGGCCATGCTCAGGCGTGAGCTGGCGATTTCCACCCGGCTGGTGGGTGTGGATGACCAAGTGCTGGCGCTGGCCAAACACTCGCAAGACCAGTCACCGCACCGGCTGGATGAGCCTTACCGTCTGGCGCTCAATGGCATTTATGATCGCCTGTTGCGCACTGCGACCACGCTGTTGCCAGAAGCTGAGTGGTCGATGGACAAGACGATGGATATTTTGCCCTATGACAGCCCGGAGGCCTTGCTGAGTGTTTTGCAGGTGATTGCGGACTCGCTGCGGCAGCATCAGGGGGAATCTCTGATCTATCCGCGACTGGGCAAGTTGATGAAAGCCATTGGCACTTTTGGTTTCCATCTGGCCACCGTCGATATTCGCCAGTCTTCTGATGTGCACGAGGCGGTCATTAGCGAGTTGCTGCAAAAGGCCGGTTACGATTTTGATTACGCCAGCTTTAACGAAGACGAGAAAATAGGGCTGTTACTTGAAGAACTCAAGCAGCCCCGTCTGCTTTTCTCGCCTTTTCAGCAATACTCTGAGCTGGTGCACAAGGAAATCGGTGTGCTCGAAGCCGTACGTGAAATGCGCGCCCGGTTTGGTGACCATACGGTGTGCCAATATATAATTTCGCACACTGAAACCTTGTCAGACCTGCTGGAAGTGGCCCTGTTGCAAAAAGAAACCGGCTTGCTGCGTGGCGTGTGGGGCTCGGCCAATATTCAGGTAGATCTCAATATTGTCCCGCTATTTGAAACGATAGCCGACTTGCGCGATGCGCCCATGATTATGGGCAAATGGCTCAGCCTGATCGGCATCCGCCATGTCATCCGCTACCAGGGCAACGAGCAGGAGGTGATGCTGGGCTACTCTGACAGCAATAAAGACGGTGGCTTTCTCACCTCGAACTGGGAGTTGTATAAAGCCGAAATCTCCCTGGTGGAGTTGTTCACTCAGGCCAAAGTCAAGTTGCGGCTGTTTCATGGCCGCGGCGGTACGGTCGGTCGGGGCGGCGGCCCAACATATCAGGCCATTATGGCCCAGCCGCAAGGTACCGTTGACGGCCAGATTCGCCTCACCGAACAAGGTGAAATTATTGCCAACAAATATGCCGATCCAGTGGTCGGACGGCAGCATCTGGAAACCTTGATTGCGGCTACGCTGGATGCCAGTCTGTTTCCCTCGGATCAGCTGGAACCGGCCAAACGCCGGAGCTTTGAAGGAGTGATGGAAACCCTGTCAGCCACAGCCATGACCAGTTACCGTAGCCTGGTCTATGAAACCCCCGGTTTTGCCGAGTATTTTTTTCATACCACGCCCATCGATGAAATTGCCGGGCTGAACTTGGGGAGCCGTCCTGCAGCCAGAAAGTCAACGCGTCGCATTGAAGATCTGCGCGCGATTCCATGGGGGTTCTCCTGGGGTCAATGCCGCCTGCTATTGCCTGGCTGGTTTGGTCTGGGCAGTGCCATCCATCAGTTTCTCACGCAGGACAGCAGCGCCAAAGAGGCGCGCCTGAGCTTGCTCAGGGAAATGCTGGCAGGCTGGCCCATCTTTAACACCCTGATTAATAATGTGGACATGGTGCTGGCTAAAACCGATTTGATTGTCGCCAGGCATTACGCACACCTGTTGCCTGACCGTGCCTTGCGGGAAGAAATCTTCAGCCGTATTGAACAGGAACATAAATTGACGACCCATGCCGTCAATGTGCTGCTGGGCTCCACTGAGCGCTTGGCTAGCCAGCCTGTGCTGGCAAAATCCATCCGAGACCGCTTGCCATATCTGGATCCGCTCAACCATTTGCAAGTGGAAATGATACAGCGCTATCGAAATGGTGAAACGGATGAAAAGCTGAAGCTGGCGATTCCGTTGACGATTAACGGCATTGCTGCCGGATTGAGAAATACTGGTTAATGGGCGGATCAGCGGAGGTGCTGGTGCTTTGGTTATTAAGCCCGGTGCCTGTGGCCTCAGCATGTAAAAAAGCAAGCCAGCGCTTGCTTTTTTACATGCTCTAGTTAACTCGCTCTAGTTAACTCAGTGATTGCGTTTTTCTTCCCACGCCTGAATTTGTTTCTCGGCTTCGTCTTTGGTGATGCCGTAGCGCGCCTGGATTTTGCCTGCTACCTGATCGCGTTTGCCCTCAATGACGTCGAGATCATCATTGGTCAACTTGCCCCATTGTTCTTGTACTTTACCCTTCAGTTGTTTCCAGTTACCTTCGAAAATATCTTTATTCATGTGCGCTCTCCTCAGTTTTAGAATACGTAGGCAGGTCATTGCGAGATGTGATTGACCTGAGGCACATTGTAGAGGCTGCTGGCTAAGCCATCAGTCGGTGAAATACCCAATCTTGCGTCGGAGTTGACTGACGCTGCAGGCCTGGGGGTGTTTGCTTTTCGCGTGCGGTATCCTGGCACGTAGGGCATTGCGAGGCCTCAAAATCTGCCTGCTTATATCGCACAGGCATTTAAAACTGTTAACATGCGCGCATGAAGAATGTTTATTTATCTGCGCTTCTGGACCGACTGGTGCAGCGCCTGCCTTATGAGTGGTGGATAGGCTGGCGCTATACCCGCGCCAAGCGTCACAATCATTTTATTTCGTTTATTTCATTGACCAGTATGGTGGGTATCGCACTTGGGGTCATGGCGCTGATCGTGGTGTTGTCGGTGATGAACGGCTTTCAGGAGGAGTTGCGCAACCGGATTCTGGGTGTGGCTTCGCATATAGAAGTGCGTGGTTATGATGCCGGTTTGCCGGCGTGGGCGGCAGTACAGCAACAGATTCGTGCTCTGCCTGCCAAATCCGTCTCCAGCAAGATTGAGGGGGTGGCCCCTTATGTGCTGGCGCAAGGCATGCTGACCTACGATCAGGCCGTACAGGGCGTGTTGATCCGCGGGGTGTTGCCTGACCAGGAAGCGACAGTCTCTGATTTGTCCAGCCAAATGAAAGCGGGCCGTTTGCAGGGCTTGCAGCCGGGCGCATTTAATATCGTGCTGGGTGCCGATCTGGCACAGGCCCTGGGTGTGCATATTGGCGACAAGGTGGTGTTAATGGCCCCGCAAGGGCAGGTGACCCCGGCCGGGCTGGTGCCGCGTATCAAGCAGTTTAATGTGACCGGCATTTTTCAGGTCGGCATGTATGAGTATGACGCAGGCCTGGCGCTGATTCATCTGGCAGATGCCGCCAAGTTGTATCGCATGGGTGACCAGGTGTCCGGTTTGCGCCTGAAGCTTGCAGATCTGTTTATGGCTGACCGCGTCAGCCGCGAGTTGGTCCAGGCATTGGGCCCCAATTATTATGTGACGGACTGGACGCAGCAGCATGCCAATTTTTTTAAAGCCATTCAGCTGGAAAAACGGGTGATGTTTATTATTCTGGCGCTGATCGTGGCGGTGGCTGCGTTTAATATCGTGTCTACCCTGGTGATGGCCGTGACTGATAAGCGTGCGGATATTGCCATTTTGCGCACCATGGGCGCAACGCCGCAGGCCATCCGCTGGATGTTTGTGGTGCAGGGCGCAATGATCGGCGTGATTGGCACCGTGTCGGGCGCGTTGTTGGGCGTATTGCTCGCTCTGAATATTGAAACCGTGGTGCCGTGGATTGAGCGAACATTTAACGTACAGTTTTTGGCTAAAGATGTGTATTACATCAGTGACTTGCCTTCCAAGCTGATGTGGTCAGATGTCGGTACCATCGTTGCTTTGTCAATTGTTCTCAGTCTGGTGGCCACCCTGTACCCAAGTGCGCGTGCCGCAAGCATGAATCCCGCGGAGGCCTTGCGTTATGACTGATCATGTATTGCAGTGCAGTGGTCTGGCCAAAATTTACCATGGGCTTGAGACCTCGGTGCTCACTGGCGTAGATATGCAGGTGGCCGCAGGCGAACATGTGGCGATTGTCGGGGCTTCAGGCAGCGGCAAAAGTACCTTGCTGCATTTGCTGGGCGGACTGGATAGTGCGACGCAGGGTGAAGTGCAGTGGATGGGCAAGCCGCTGGCCACTCTTGCCGAAGCCGAGAAAAGCGCCATGCGTAACCAGTATCTGGGTTTTGTTTATCAGTTTCACCATTTGTTGCCAGAATTTACTGCGCTGGAAAACGTGGCCATGCCACTGCTGATCCGGCGCATGCCGCGCAAGCAGGCGCTTGCGCAGGCCGAGCATTATCTGACACAAGTTGGCTTGTCGCATCGCTTGCAGCATACGCCGGGAGAGTTGTCCGGGGGTGAACGCCAGCGTGCCGCACTGGCGCGCGCACTGGTGACCGAGCCGCGCTGTTTGCTGGCGGATGAGCCCACCGGCAATCTGGACCGGCAGACCGCGGCGCAAGTCTTTGAGTTGCTGCTGCAGATTCAGTCCACACTGGGCACCGCCATGGTGGTCGTGACCCACGATTTGTCGCTGGCCGCCCGGTTACAAAGGCAATACCGGTTGCAGGACGGCACACTGATACCTCTTTAAGGTTACGTAACTATGCCGGGCATCACAGTGGGGTGGTTGTTCGGTGTGTGGCTGTTTCAGCAACAGGCGACCGTGTGGTCGCCTGTTGCTTTTTGTGCACTTCTGTTGCCGGTGGTGTTGGGCATGGGGCTGCTGCGTATCAGGTATTTTCAATCCTTTAAAAAAATGATTTTTTATGCGCTATGCGTATGGAGTGTGGCTAGTCTGGGCTTTGTCTATGCGCAAGGGCGTGCCTACTGGCGCTTGCAAGATACACTGCCTGTCGCCTGTGAACGGCAGGTGATCATCGTGCAGGCGCGCATTGTGGGGGTCCCCGCACGCGATCAGCGTGGGCAGCATGTGGATGCACTGATCGAACATGTGTACAGTCAGCACTGCCCGGTTCCCGCCAGGGTGCATCTGAGCCTGTATCAGCAGCAGTATCGACAGGCGTCGCCTGAAACGATTGCGGCTTTACCGATAGTGCATGCGGGGGAGCGCTGGCAATTTTCAGTGCGGCTGAAGCGACCGCACGCCACACGGAATCCACATGGATTTGATTATGCCGCGTGGTGCCTCTCTAACCATATCGGCGCGGTAGGCAATATTGTCAGCAAAGCGCCTATGCAGCGACTGGATGCGCTGGTTTGGCAACCAAACACACTCATTGCGCGCTGGCGTGAACACGTGGGTGGTCGACTCAGCCATGTGTTGGGCAACACCCCGCAAAGTGCTGTGTTGCGGGCGCTGGTGATCGGCGATGACAGTCAGATTTCGCGCGCAGACTGGCAATTGTTTGTGGATACCGGCATCAATCATCTGGTCAGTATTTCGGGGCTGCATATCACCATGCTTGCCTCGCTGGGCTATGGACTGATTGGCTGGTTGTGGCGTCGGCAGCCGCAATGGGCGTTGCGCATTCCCTCGCGTCAGGCCGCGAGTATGGGTGGCGCCATCGTTGCCATTCTATATTCTGCGCTGGCCGGTTTTTCAATCCCAACCCAGCGCACCCTGTATATGCTGCTCACCGTCGCGGCCATGCTTAACCTCAGGCAGCGTTTGCCTTTTTCGTGGATACTCTGTGTAGCCTTATGGGTCGTGTTGTTGCGCGATCCGTGGGCTGTGCTGGCTCCCGGGTTCTGGCTTTCCTTTGGTGCTGTTGCCGTATTGGCTTTTGCCATGGGTGGCCGTTTAAAGCCGCCGCCATGGTGGGTGGCGGCCGGTAAAACGCAATGGGCAGTGACGGTTGCTTTCTTGCCGTTGCTGATTGCCATGTTTAATCAAGTGTCGCTGGTTTCACCGTTGGCCAATGCCCTGGCGATTCCACTGATCAGTCTGGCGGTTGTCCCTGTCGCGATTGCCGGTGCACTTCTGCCATTGGATGTCTTGTTGCGCTGTGCAGCCAGTGTGCTGGATGGGTGTATGCAGGCGTTGCAGTGGCTACAACACTTGCCTTGGGCGGTCTGGTATCAAGCCACGCCACCCACGTGGGCATGGCTGCTTGCCTTGCTGGGGATAGGTATGCTACTGATGCCGCGAGGCTGGCCCCTTCGCTGGGCAGGACTTTGCCTGTGCTTGCCTGTATGTATGCCACAAGCCCCGGTGTTGCAACCCGGTCAAATGCAGGTCACGGTGCTGGATGTCGGGCAGGGCTTAAGTGTGATGGTGCAAACGGCACACCATACTCTGCTGTATGATGCTGGCCCCGCCTACAGTGCAGACAGTGATGCCGGGCAACGCATTGTCTTGCCCTATTTACGTCACCTTGGGGTCCGGCAGCTTGATATTGCCATGATTTCGCATGATGACAGTGACCATGTAGGGGGCATGGCCTCTGTGCTGGCAGGTGTTCCTGCACTGGGCATCCTCAGTTCACTCACGCCGGAAGCTGTGTTTTTTAAGCAAATAGCGCAAACCACGCCTATACGGGGACATCAACCAGTGCACCAGCCCTGTCTGACTGGCACCCGCTGGCAATGGGACGGGGTGCAGTTTCAACTGCTTTCGCCAGATACAGCCTTATTGATGACCGCAAAGGATAACGATAAGAGTTGTGTGCTGCATATACGCTCGGCACATGGTAGCCTGTTGTTGACTGGGGATATTGAAAAAGTGGCTGAGCGCTATCTGTTGCAAACTTCACCTGCAGATCTTGCAGCGACGGTAATCACCATGCCGCATCACGGCAGCAAAACCTCCTCTAGTCATGCCTTTGTCAATGCGGTTTCGCCCAGGCTTGCAATAGCCACTGCGGGGTATCTGAATCGTTTTGGGCATCCCAAACGCGAAATTCTGGCCCGCTATCAGGCGGTGGGTGCACAGGTTTTACGCTCGGATATGGATGGTGCAGTGTTGCTTAGCTTTTTGACCGGCGAAACACCTGCAGTACAAAGATGGCGGGTGATCGCGCCGCATTATTGGGAAGCCCCGGCCCTGTAACGATTTGGATACCCGTCAGAACTTGCCCTTAAGCCTACTTAACGCTAAAGTAGCGGAAGTTTGAAATTAAAGGGAGTATCTGCTGTGTGGGAAATTATTTTGGCGGCCGGCTGGCCTATCTGGCCTCTGATTATTGCTTCGGTCATTGCTCTGGCAATTATTGTTGAGCGTTTCTGGGCCTTGCGTGCTTCGGTGGTGACCCCGGAACAATTGCTTCCTGAAGTGCAAAACTGGCTGAAGCAGGGCGGCGTGACCAAGGAAACATTGGGACGTCTTGAAGCGCATTCCCTGCTTGGTAAAGTCTTTGCCAGCGCATTGTCCAGCGCAAACAACTCGCGTGAAGTGACTAAAGAGGCGATTGAGGAAACTGGCCGTGCCGTGGCACACAAGCTTGAACAGTACCTGCCTACACTGGGCACCATTTCGACCGTAGCACCATTGCTCGGCTTACTAGGAACCGTGATCGGGATGGTGGAACTGTTTGGTTCGTTTACCAATAGCGGCCATGATGTTGCCCAGTTCGCCCGCGGTATTTCAGTGGCCCTCTACAACACGGCAGCGGGTATTGTAGTGGCCGTCCCTTCCATGATTGCTTATCGTTACTTCCGCAGCAAGGTTGACGGTTTTTTGGTGGATATGGAGCAGCAGGCCATCAAGCTGGTAGAAATCATGCATGGTGACCGCTAATTCGCAGTCTCAGCCGAGTAAACTCTCAAGGGTGTAAACAATGAATTTTAAACGTGGTATGCGGAATGAAGAGCTGGAGATCAACTTTATTCCCCTCATCGACGTGCTGCTGGTAATTATTATTTTCCTGATTGTCAGCGCAACTTTTTCCCGCACCAGCGAATTACAAATCAATTTGCCAACAGCTGATGCCAGTGCTCCACAGGAAAAGCCAGTCACGATCGATATCGAAGTGGACGCCCAAGGCCGTTATACCGTTAATGGCAAAGAAGCCAATGGTGCGGTTGTTTCGGAGTTGTCGGCTGCAATGACGCAGGCCGCAGGCGAAAATAATGGTAAGGAGCCGACCATTGTGATTAATGCCGATGCCAAGGCTACCCATCAGTCTGTGATCAATATCATGGAGGCGGCGCGTATGGCCAATTATAGTCATATTACTTTTGCTACCCAGGCTAACAGCCACTAATTGCATGCCTGATACGATTTGTATGTTCAACGAGCCCGTCTATATTGGCGGGCTATTTGTTTTTAATGAGGCCGGTTAGACGGATGGCACGTAAACAGAAAAAAGAATTTACGCCAGTGGCGCATTCCAGGCAGCTTTATAAACGCTTGTTTGCCTATGCCTGGCATTACAAGCTGCATTTTTTGTTGTCTATGCTGGCGACGGCAGTGTTGGCATCGAGCAATACTGCTTTTCTGGCCATGGTTAAAAAGCTGACTGATGAGGGCTTTTCCAAAGGGGCTTCTGCAGAAATGCATCTCCTGCCGCTAATGCTGTTTGGCTTGATGTTTGTTCGCGCACTGGCTGGCTTTTTCTCCGTATACAGCTTGCGTGTGGTTGCAAGGCGGGTGGTGGAAACCTTGCGTACAGAAGTGTTTGCCAAGCTGATGTTACTCCCCGTCAATTTTTTTGATGCGAATTCAAACGGTATTCTGGTTTCCAAACTTTCCTACGATATTGAAAAGCTTTCTACCGTTGTCACACGTACCGCATTAAATGTCCTGCGCGATGTGTTGACGGTGGTTGGCCTTGTGGGCTACATGCTTTACCTGGACTGGCGCCTGACCCTTATTTTTGCAACAGTCACCCCTTTAATGGGCTGGTATTTGTCCAAGTCTACGCCCAAATTACGGGCCAATGCCAAGCGTGTGCAACAGGCCGTGGGTGAAATTACCAAAACAGCAGAAGAAGCGATTGCCGGTCAGCGGATTGTGAAGATCTTTGGCGCTCAAGCGTTTGAAAATGAGCGTTTTTCACAAGTCGTAAGTAAAAACCGCATGCTCGAACTGCGTACCGCCCGTATTTCCGGCCTTAATAGCTTCGTAATTGAAGTGTTGTCTGCACTGGCACTGTCGATGGTTGTTTATTATGCATTCGAGCAGTTTACCGTGGGTGAGTTTGCTGCATTTATTGGCGCCTTGCTGATGCTGATTGCACCCATCAAACACATTACCTCTGCCAATGAAGACTTGCAAATCGGCCTGGCTGCGGCACAAAGTGTGTTTGACCTGATGGATTTGGACAGCCAGCTCGATGAAGGCCAGCACCATACCGTGCGTGCAGCCGGCGAAATCGCTTTCAAAGGGGTGACCATTCGTTATCCGCAGGCCAAGCGTAATGCATTGAATGATTTGAGTCTGGATATTCGTAGTGGTGAAAAAGTGGCACTGGTCGGCCGTTCTGGCAGTGGAAAAACTACGCTGGTTAATTTGTTGCCGCGTTTTTATGAGTTACAAGAAGGCATTATCCTGCTCGATGGTAAAGATGTACGCAGCTACCAACTTGAGAATCTGCGCGCCCAGTTCTCGCTGGTGAGTCAGGATATCGTCTTGTTTAATGATACGATTTTCAACAATATTGCCTATGGTGCCTTGCGCGCTGCGTCTGAGGTTGAAGTGATTGCGGCAGCCAAAGCGGCGAATGCCTGGGAGTTTATCCAGCAAATGCCACTTGGGTTACACAGTGAAATTGGCGACCGTGGTGTCAGGCTCTCTGGCGGGCAGCGGCAGCGTCTTGCCATCGCGCGTGCCATCCTCAAAAATGCGCCTATCCTGCTACTGGATGAAGCGACCTCGGCACTGGACAGTGAGTCTGAGTTGCATGTGCAGTCAGCGCTGGATGCCGTCATGCAAGGGCGGACCACCATCGTCATTGCCCATCGCCTCAGCACTGTTGAAAATGCCGATCGCATTATTGTCATGGATCATGGAAAAATCGTAGAAACAGGCACACACCAGGGGTTGCTGGCAATGAATGGCTATTACAGCAAGCTTTATCATAAAGAGTTCCAAGAAGATTAATTTTGCGCACATGGTTTGAACAACAATGGCAACAGCTTGGATGGGCGCAATGCCTGTTGTTGCCACTTTCATGGGTGTTTTTAGCATTGACGGCCTGCCGTAAACGCTTATACCAGTGTGGAGTGTTTTCCAGTACTCGTCTGGCGGTCCCGGTGATTGTGGTTGGCAATATTTCAGTCGGTGGAGTGGGTAAAACCCCCGTAGTATTGTGGCTTGCTGAACAATTACTGCTTGCCGGCTATCAACCCGGAATTTTGAGTCGCGGTTACGGCGGAAAGCACCACGGAGAAGTAAGTGCTTGCAGTGCCCCGGTCTTATTTGGTGATGAGCCTGTGTTACTCGCGCAGCGCAGCGGGTGTCCTGTGTGGGTGCATGCCAAGCGTGTGCTGGCAGGACAAGCATTGTTAGACGCCTATCCTGCTTGTGATGTATTGATTTGTGATGACGGCCTGCAACATTATGCCTTGCAACGTACGATAGAAATTGCTGTGGTGCATCGTCCTCGAGGCTTGGGGAATCATCGATTACTCCCTGCGGGTCCATTACGTGAGCCTTTGCAGAGATTGGCCAGCGTTGATCTGATTATTGAAAGCGGTGATTTGCCCGATTCGGCACACACCCTGCCAAGTTTTCAACTTCAGTTGCACAGTGCACACTGGCTGGCCGTGAGCGATTCTTCACGACATGCTACCGTTGATATTTTGCGTGGCGAGTCGTTAATTGTAGTGGCCGGTATCGGCCACCCGCAACGCTTTTTTGATACCCTGAAGCAGCAGGGGTTGCAATTTGAGTCACGTGTCTTTGCCGATCATCATATGTATACCCCACAGGACTTTGCCGAAACTGGAAAAAAAACCATACTGATGACCGAGAAGGATGCCGTAAAATGTCGGCATCTGGGCTTGGAAAATGCCTGGTATTTGCCGGTGGATGCTGAATTAAAGCCGATAGGCCACACCAAGTCGCTGATGTTCTGTGTGCTGGGCTTGTTGGAACAACGCAATGGAGTGCGAATATGAATCCTAAATTATTAGAAATTTTAGTCTGTCCTGTGACTAAAGGGCCTCTGGTCTATGATAAACAAAAACAAGAGTTGATTTCAAAAAATGCACGATTGGCCTATCCAGTACGTGATGGTATCCCGGTTATGCTTGAAGACGAAGCGCGACGCCTTGAAGAGCATGAGTATAGTGAGTAAACATGTTTAATGTTGTCATTCCTGCCCGTCATGCCAGTACCCGCCTGCCGGGAAAACCGCTGCTGGATATCGCAGGTAAACCGATGGTGGTGCGGGTGGCTGAGCAGGCCAGCAAAAGTTTGGCAGCCTCTGTAGTGATTGCTACCGATTATTCGCTGATTATGCAGGTGGCTGCGGAGCATGGTTATTTGGCGGTGATGACGCGTGAAGATCATAGTTCAGGCACCGACAGAATTGCCGAGGTGGTGACGCAGTTAGGGTGGGCAGATGAGATGATTGTCGTCAATGTGCAAGGCGATGAGCCGCTGATCTCCCCTGCATTGATTAACGATGTGGCTCAAATGTTGGCTATGGACACACAAGCTGTAATGGCTACAGCATGCCACCCGGTGCATGATGCGCATGCTTTGCATAACCCTAATATTGTTAAAGTGGTGTTAAATCACAAGCAACAAGCGCTGTATTTCAGTCGCGCAGCAATTCCTTACCCACGTGATACGGTTTATCAACAGGCTATTCAAGCTTATCGACATATCGGTATTTATGCCTACCGGGTCGGATTTCTCAAACAATATGCGACCCTGGCCACGACTACACTCGAAAAAGTCGAGAGTCTGGAGCAGTTAAGGGTCTTGTATCATGGCTATCAAATTGCCGTTACTGTCACAGATCAAGCCCCTGCTACTGGTGTCGATACCCCTGAGGATCTGCAGGCTGTACGCCAGCTGTTTACCGAAAATTAAATAGAGTTTTTAACCAGATTACTTTTTTTTGGGTTATTTATAGCTGGTTTGAAAAAGCTTGCCAAGCATTCGAGTGCTTATGCATTTACTTTGCGACGGAAAGCGATCACTCCCATCAAACTGAGTCCCATCAGTATCATCTCTTCTGTTTCTGGTTCTGCAACAGGTTTTGCAGTGTCTGCATGCGTAGAGCGATAGTCGGTTGCCATGAGCGGGTCAGTGTTAAACATTGTTGCTGTCGCTGCAAAGCTGCTTGTTTGAATCAGGAGCAGGGCAGACACTAATAATTTGATAAACATGCAACACTCCCGATTGGATGACTTCGTCTATTTGATGAGTACAATTATGAACAGCATGCTCATGCAAATAAATAGCTCTTTCGGGTCAGTGTCTGAGGCTAGCTCCTGAAAATAAAATAGACCGCCCCGAGCAGACACAATCCTGCCCACACATAATCCCATTTCAACGGTTGCTGCATGTAAAACAGCGCAAAGGGGACAAATAGTGTGAGCGTAATCACCTCTTGCAGAATTTTTAGTTGTGCCAGATTTAGCTCGGTGTAGCCGATGCGATTCGCTGGCACCTGAAACAGGTATTCAACCAGGGCAATACCCCAGCTGATCAGCGCTGCAATAATCCAGGGCTTGCTCGCCAGATTTTTCAGGTGACCATACCATGCAAACAGCATGAACAGATTGGAAATACTGAGCAACAGGATGGTTTTAATCAGGACAGGGGACATGATTGACCCTAGTGAGGGTGACCTGCCACTCTTTCGGCGGCTGGTCGCGTGAAAGGAATTTAGTTCTAGATTGCAGCTTCGCCAGTTTCACCTGTCCGGATGCGAATGACTTGCTCAACACTGGTGACAAAAATCTTGCCATCACCGATCTTGCCGGTGTGCGCTGCCTTGATAATTGCCTCAATGGCACTGTCCACCATATCCCCAGCCAAAATCACTTCAATTTTGATTTTTGGCAGAAAGTCGACGACATATTCGGCACCACGATAGAGTTCGGTATGCCCTTTCTGGCGGCCAAAGCCTTTAACCTCTGTCACGGTTAGGCCATTTACGCCAATCGCAGACAAGGCTTCGCGAACTTCATCGAGTTTAAAGGGTTTGATGACGGCTTCGATTTTTTTCATATGTGCTCCGTGTTTATTTCTTTTTTGTCATTCTACGCAAGGGTAGGGTTTTATTCAAATGCCAAGCGGCAAGTAATCGGGTAGCGCCTGTCTTTGCCAAAGCCGCGCTCAGTGATCCGCACGCCGACGGCAGCCTGCCTGCGTTTGTATTCATTGCGATCAATCAGGCGGGTGACGCGCTGCACATCTTTGGCAGCATACCCCATGCGGATAATGTCTTCCGGGCTTTTGTCGCGCTCGACGTAGGCCTCCATAATACCATCCAGAATCTCGTAGGATGGCAGGCTGTCCTGGTCGGTCTGATCTGCACGCAGCTCGGCGCTGGGCGCACGTGTAATGATGCGTTCTGGAATTACCATGCCCAGCCTGTTGCGATATTCTGCCAGTTTGTAGACCAACGTTTTAGGCACATCCTTAATCAGCGCAAACCCGCCAGCCATGTCGCCATACAAGGTGCTGTATCCCACCGCAGTTTCTGATTTGTTGCCGGTGGTGATCACCATGCTGCCAAATTTATTGCTGATCGCCATCAGCAACATGCCGCGGATGCGCGCCTGCAGGTTTTCTTCGGTTGTATCAAATGCTTGGCCTGCAAACTCTTCAGCCAGTGTGCTGCAAAACCCTTCAAACAAGGGCTTGATCGGTAGCACGCTATACTCTACGCCGAGCAGTTTTGCCATCAAGGCGGCATCTTCCAGGCTGATGCTTGCAGTGAATTCAGAGGGCATCATGACCGCTTTGACGCGATACTTGCCCAGGGCATCTACCGCAATCGCCAGTGTCAGTGCCGAGTCTATGCCCCCGGACAAGCCCAATACCACGCCAGGAAAGCCGTTTTTATTGACGTAATCAGCCAGGCCCAGTTTTAGTGCTGTGTAAACGGCAGCTTCAGGGCTAAGTGTGTCGGGGATGTCCGCCGCCAGAGGCTGGCCCTGCTGTAAACTGATATATCCCAGATGGCTTTCAAAAGCTGGCAGCTCCTGCATGAGTTCGCCTTTGCTGTTCATGGCGAACGATGTGCCATCAAATACCAGTTCATCCTGCCCACCTACCATATTGGCATAAATCATCGGCAAGCCGGTTTCCTTGATCCTGTCCCGCAATACCTGATAGCGGGTCAGCTGTTTTTGTATGTGGTAGGGTGAGGCATTGATGGTGAGGAGGACTTGCGCGTTGGCTTGCAAGGCTTGTAACGCGGGGCCGGGCTCCCAGCTGTCAGCGCAAATCATCAAGCCGTAACGTGTGCCTTGCCATTCGAACACTACCGGTAAATGCCCTGCTTCAAAATAACGCTCTTCGTCAAATACACTGTAATTTGGCAGGATGTGTTTGTGGTAGGTTGCCTGAATGTTGCCAGAGTGGATCACTGAGGCAGCGTTGTAGCGTTTGCCGGAAACCGCATGTGGATGCCCAATAATTACTGCCATGTCTGAAGGTAAATGGCTGATCAGCCAGGTGAGGCTGCGTTGATTGGCGGCATAAAAGTCTTGTCTGAACAACAGGTCTTCGGGTGGGTAGCCACATAATGCAAGTTCTGGTGTGAGCAGCATGCGCGCACCTTGTGCATAGGCTTCCTGCGCACAGACGAGAATATGTTCGGCGTTGGCCTGCATGGCGCCAACTACACTGTTCATTTGGGCAATGGCGAGTTTCATACTGCGAATGGCATTAATAGCGGCCACCTGCGGCTTTGATCAGTTCGACCAAGGCAGGGTTTTGTGCCTTCAGTGCATACACATAGGCGGTCAGGCCATATTGGTCGCGCGTTTTGACATTCGCCTTGTTTTCCAGCAGCAGTTTCGCCATGTCGGGCGCGTTGTTACTGACAGCGATATGCAGCAGAGGTGTTCCCTGACTATCTTTCTGATTGACATCGGCCTGGTGATCAAGCAGCGTTTTGGCCACTTCGAACTGGTTTTTTTTAACAGCCCATGTGAGCGCTGTCCAGTCTTGCTCATCTTCCTCGTCCACTTTTGCACCATGCTCCACCAGATAGGTCACGGCTGGTGCATGGCCCTCGCGGGCGGCAATCATCAGTGCCGTAGTGCCCAGCTTGTCCTTCAGGTTAGCATCCGCACCATGAGATAACACTGCAGTAATGGTCGGCACGTCTCCACTTTGGGCGGCATACATCAATACTGTTTTGCCATCGCTACTTTTAACATTGGCATCAAACCCGCGCGCAATAATCAAGTCAACCAGCTCACTAAAGCCAGAAGTGGCTGCCAGGCCCAAGGCACTCCAACCTGCCGGGTCACGTGCTTTAACGTCAGCCCCTTTTTCCATCAAAGCTTTGGCTGCGTCAATATTGTTCTTTTTTGCGGCAAACATCAGTGCCGTCCAGCCGCCCTGGTCCCTGGTGTTAACTTCGGCACCATGGTCTATCAGTGTGCGAATCACCTCCGCGCGGTTTTTACGCGCGGCGTACATCAATGCGGTGATTTTGTCAGCGTCGGTAATATTCGGGTTGGCACCGCTTTTAAGCAAGGCATTGACGGTGGCCACATCGCCCTTGGATGCAGCAATCATCAGGTAGGGCACATCCGCATCTGTGCTCATGCTGACTTCCTCTGTATTTTGCTTGTCCGCAGCTATTGCGTTCAGCGACAATCCACACACTAGGCCCAAGCCAATCAGTAACTGGCAGAGTAAGTGTTTAGTCCATTGCGTATGGTTCATGCAGCCTCCAGCATTATTGTTTAGCGCGCTGCATGGCTTGCAGCACGGCTTTGCCCAGACCAGCCGGGGAGTCTGCAACTACGCAACCAGCCGCTTCCAGTGCAGAAATTTTATCTTCTGCACGCCCGGAGCCCCCGGAAATAATCGCCCCGGCATGGCCCATACGTTTACCTTTGGGGGCAGTGAGGCCTGCAATATAAGCGGCTACCGGTTTGGTGACGTGGTGTTTGATAAAGTCGGCTGCAGCCTCTTCATCGCTGCCACCAATTTCGCCCACCATGATAATGGCTTCAGTTTCAGGGTCTTTCTGGAAGAGATCCAGACATTCAATAAAGTTCAGCCCTTTGATCGGATCGCCCCCAATTCCCACGCAGGTCGTTTGCCCAAGACCTAATGCCGTGGTCTGGTGCACCGCTTCGTATGTCAGCGTGCCAGAACGCGAAACCACACCCACTTTGCCGCGTTGGTGAATATTGCCCGGCATAATGCCGATTTTGCATTCATCCGGGGTAATCACGCCGGGGCAGTTCGGGCCGATCAGTTTGACGCCGTTGGCTTTGAGGGCTGCTTTGACATTCAGCATATCCAGCGCCGGAATGCCTTCGGTGATACATACAATCAGTGCAATACCGGCATCGGCAGCTTCCAGAATCGAGTCGGCAGCAAACGGTGGTGGCACGTAAATAACGCTGGCATTGGCCTGTGTTTCACGTACGGCATCACGCATGGTGTTAAACACCGGCAGGTTTAAATGCAGCTGGCCCCCCTTGCCAGGCGTTACGCCTCCCACCATGTGCGTGCCATAAGCAAGCGCTTGCTCGGAATGGAAGGTCCCCTGTTTGCCGGTAAAGCCCTGGCACAATACTTTGGTATTTTTATTGACTAAAATCGCCATGACTACACACCTTCATTCACTGCTTTAACGGCTTGTTTGGCTGCATCGGTCAGCCCCTCTGCCGAGATAATATTCAAGCCACTGTCGCGCAGCATTTGTTTGCCCAGTTCGACATTGGTACCTTCCAGGCGCACCACCACCGGAATCGTCATGCCCACTTCTTTGACCGCGGTGATGATGCCGGTGGCAATAATGTCACACCGCATGATGCCACCAAAAATATTCACCAGAATCGCTTTGACTTGCGGGTCGGCCAGAATGATTTTGAAGGCTTTTGTTACGGTTTCTGCGGTAGCACCGCCCCCTACGTCCAGAAAGTTGGCTGGCATGCCGCCATGTAATTTAATCAAATCCATGGTGGCCATCGCCAGGCCAGCACCATTCACCATACAGCCAATATTGCCATTCAATGCAATATAGTTGAGGCCAGCATGGTGGGCTTCGGCTTCTTTGGCATCATCCTGTGACCAGTCGCGGATTTCTGCAAACTGTTTCTGGCGGTACAAAGCATTGTCATCCACCGTCATTTTGCAATCGAGTGCCACCAGCTTGCCCTCGGCCGTCACAATCAGCGGATTGATTTCGAGCAAGGACAAATCATTTTCTTTAAACAGTTTATACAGTCCTTTGGCCAGCTTGGTGAAGGCTGCAATCTGCTCGCCAGCCAAGCTTAAACCGAATGCAAGATTACGTGCCTGAAAATCCACCAGTCCATTGAGCGGGTCGCAGACTTCCTGCAATATTTTTTCCGGCTGTGTTGCCGCAATTTCTTCAATATCCATGCCGCCAGCACTCGAGGCTACCATCACCACCCGTTCCAGACTGCGATCTACCAGCATGGATAAATACAGTTCACGCGCGATGGGCAAGGTTTGTTCCACCAGTACCTGATGAACAGGTTGACCATCAGGTGCGTTTTGATAGGTGACCAGATGCTTGCCCAGCAAGCTGCCGGCAACAGTTTGTGCTTCGAGCGCAGAGTTGACGACTTTTACACCGCCCGCTTTACCGCGTCCCCCGGCATGGACTTGCGCCTTTACTACCCAGGCTTCCCCGCCAATCTCCTTGGTGGCGGCAGCGGCAGCTTCTTCTGATTGGGCGACCAGGCCGGTCGGGATGGCCAAACCGTATTTTTGTAACAGTTGTTTGGCTTGATATTCGTGCAGATTCATGAAAAAAATTAATTCTGATGATTAAGGGGCTATTTTCGCGCAAATGCGGGCACAAGGCTAGCTTGAGGTGAAAAAAAACCTGCCATCAGGCAGGTTACATTGAGATCGGCATTAAGGGCACCTCTAAAAATTCAAGTTCCGTTGCGATACTGCGTTGCCCATAAAAAATTTCTCCTTACATATCAACTATATGCGGCGTCAAATTTTTTTACTCGCGCCTTGTCTGGCTTAGTAATTTGAATTTTTAGAGGCACCCTTAAATGAGTTAGCGGGCTTGACCAACGTTTGATTTTAAAAATTGATAGAGTTGCGCGCGTTCTTCATAGGTGGCGTGTTGGGCAATGGTCAAACGTTTGCCCGAGACAGAGAGCATCAGTTGCTCGCAATCGCCATTGGTGGCAAATGCGGCCTCCACTTTCAGCCAGCCACTGACAAAGGTATGGCGGCGATATTGTCCGTTCTTTTTCTCTTCCCATACCAATTGTGGCGGTTGTAAGGTCATTTGCTCATGGTTGGCCGCTTGTTGTAGGCTATATTGAAATGACAAGGTCACCGCCAGGATGCTCAAAAACGCAAATAGCATCACAGGCCAAGCATTGAATTGCAGACAGACCAGAAGCATCAGCAAAAACCACACTGAAAAACCCGTGATGATTTTATGCATCAACGTGCGCGAGCAGGATTGATTGTGTTGAATGACGATACGCGTATGGGTGTCGGATGGGTGTTCAAACAGCAGCATGATTGGGCTTTCGGCAGATTCAGTAACGATGTGTCAATCTCAGGGGTTGGCTCACCACAAATCACCGTCACAAACCCCATTGTAGTCATGGCAAGTCAGCTTGCCCATGCGGCATGTTGTCGCAGTAAGGTGACGCACCTTGGGTGAGCAAGGTGCGTCTGTTTTGCGCTGCTTATTTCAGACTGTTAATCCAATCCGCAATCTGCGCAATATCCGCAGGCGGTACTTGTGGCATCGGTGGCATAGGCATGTAGCCAGGCCAGTTTTCGGGCTTGGGCTGATGCACCAGCTGCACAATTTGTGTAGCGCTGTAGTGTTTTTGCGCCACGTCTTTGTAGGCAGGCCCCACGACTTTGACTTCGGCATTGTGGCAAGCCAGGCAGCCGTGTTTCTCTGCCAAAGCCATGCCAGCAGGTTGTGTGACCACAGGTGCTTCGCTTTGGGCTTTTTGCGCAGCTTCAAACGCCAGCAAGGATTCTTTCTGGAAGGCTTCGGTTTTGGCTTTTGAGGCGGCCAACACAGGAGAAATCAAGCCCATACGCATGCCATGACGCAAGGTCGCCATCGACACCACGGCGATGAACATCACTGCTACCACCGACCATACTTTGCTGGCTGGCAGGTCATCGTTAAAAAAATCCTTGAGTAGCTGATAGCCTGCATACACCACCACCAGCACCGTCAGCACAATGAGCCAGTGAAAGCCGTGGTTGAAAAATGCTTCAATGCCGTAGTCAGGGAAACTGAACAGCACCAGTGGACCGATAAACAGGTTGATGACAGTAGGCACTAAAAACCAGCTTTTACCTGTACGGGTAAGCACTTTGCCAGCTTCTACAATTTCAGGGTCGTCGCTGCGGCGTTTATACATGCCGTAAACCAGCATAAATACACCTGTCACAGCAAAACTGGCCAAATAGAAATGCACTAGGCGGAAGAAAGTATCAGACCTGAGTAAAATGTCCCAAAAATGGGTGTGGTAGGTCCAGGTGCTTGGCGTCATCGCCAATTGCACGGTGCTCATAAACGCCAATGGCAGGGTGAAAAACATGGCCACGGCGATGGTGCCGATGAGGATGTGCAAGGATTTGCGCGCATGCAGGGTATGCCAAGTGTATTTGTACAAATAAGAAAGCAAAAAAGCCACGATGTTGCCGTAGATGATGTGTAACCAGTGCGGCGAGTTCATGATAGAGGCCGAGTAAAACAAAGGTGTAATCAAAATACTCACCAGCAACAACGGTGCCACGCCCCATAAGGCCCCCATGTTTTCTGAAATTGTCACAGGTGTGGTGAGTAAATAGGCCACTTTGTCAAAGACTGGGTTTTTCTCGTTGACCCCGCGTTTATTAAAATAGACCGAGGCAAATGAAGCCCCCAGCAAGACGTTGATAAATAAAATATGGATTACCCATGACACCACCAGCAAGGCATGAAACACGGGCTCCATGAACTCCAGCCCACCTGTGGGCAGTGGCAAGGGGATGTCACCTGGAATAATATTAAATTTCATTGTGATCTTCCTTCAACAATACGGTTAATGGGCGTAGACAGGGGCGGAGGATTTGACCAGGTCATCTTCTGACTCCACCTTGTTGACGCGGATGTAATCGAGATAGGCAGCCAGGGCGTGACGCTCTTCTTCAGTGCCGGTAAAGGGTGGCATAAAAGGCGTGGCTGGCGAGTTAAGGGCACCAATCCGGATGAAAATAGATTGCTCGTCCATGCCTTGAATGCGCGTGCGTATCGCGTTGATGCCGTTGACGGTATGGCAGTAGCGGCATTGCATCTGATACAAGTATTTGCCTGCCATCAGTTTGTTGTCTGGCGTCACGCTACGGAACTCAGGCGGCACAAATGCCGCATGTTTCAAATAACCGTCCTTGTTGAGGTAAGGCACATCGGCCACGCGCACGCCATTGGCGTACATATAGTCATAAATGATGTAAGGTTTGCGTACAAACTCGCGCACGCGTTCAAATTCGCCAATCAAACCCATGGAGCCAAACAACATGATGACGGCCATCACCAGGGGGGTGCGTTTGGGTTTTGCATACAGCGAAACTGCCCCTGCCAATACCATGGAGGACAAACCGACCATCAGATAGGTGGCATACTCAGGGTGTGCGGCCAAACGGCGGGTAATCGCCCCCATCCAGAACAAGTCTTTGGCTGCTTGCGGAAATTGGTCGTAATACCAGGCACCAAACAGGCAGAATAGCGGAATACACGCCAACAGCACGGTGCCATATAAACGCATAGCCTTCTGGCGCAGTTCAGTGTCGTTGCGGGTAAATAGCCAAGAAAGCAACATGGCCATGGCTGAAGCCCAGGCAATTGACCAGAACGTACGGAAGCCTAAAGACGGAATCCATGACGGGTTGAATAAGGCGGCTAAATAGTCCGGCTCTGCGGGAAAGTACGATTTTAGCCAATTGCCTGGCGTCATCATAAAGCCCAAAATGGCAGTAATAATCGCCATGGTGAACCATGAAGCAATGGCATAGGTCATGCCGAGTTTAAAGTTTTTGGCCTTGGCAGGCGTGCCCAATGGTGCAGATTTCCAGCTCAAGAACCACCAGAGCAAGAAAATCATCTCGACGTTAAACACAATCCATTCGATAAACCATTTCCAGAAAAACACCCGCAGCAACGCGCCAATGGCGGCGGGATTGATGATGTTGATGTGAATCCAGATGCCGATGCCTGTGAGTGCGCCTACTGCCGTCGCCAGAATGAAAAAGGTAAATAATATTTTGTATGAAAGTTCATCTAATTTTCGATCATTATTGCGAATCGCCAGCCATTGGCTCAGCATTAAAATGATGCTACCGCCTACGGCGGCGCCGTGTGAAATAAACACATGCAAAATGGCATCGAATGCAAACAGAAATCGATGCCCAAGCAAGGGCATTTCAAAAATCGGGTAATCAAACATGGTTGCGCTCCCTTGAATCGTGTTTTAGAAAAGGCATTTGGGGTAGCGCATCTTAAGAAAATAGGGGGTGCACAGAAAGTGACATAACGTCGCGTGACAATCTGTCGCAGTCGCGGTTTTCTGTCAGTTGCCTATAATGGCGGCTATGCTGTCCATGCCTGACAAACCTTCTCGCTCCAACCTGATGCGCCTGTTTATGTTGCGCACCGTGATGATTTTGTTTTTGTTGATCATTGCAGCGATCTTGTTCAGCCTGCATATTCCCTTGCCCAAGCTGCCAATTGCACTGGCAATGACTGGCATGGTGTTGCTCAATGTCATCTCGCTCTACAGGCTGAAACGCAATCGTGCCATCCACGAGGCAGAACTGTTTTTACAATTGTTGGCTGATGTATGCGCCTTGACCTTGCTGTTTTACTTTACAGGCGGATATAGCAATCCGCTGGTATGGATGTATTTGTTACCGCTGAGTGTGGCGACTGTCACCCTCAAACGCAGTCGCGTATTGTTGCTGGCAGGGCTGATGGTTGTCAGCTATACCTTGCTGGTGTTTTACTACCAGCCGATTTCGCATTTGCACATGCACTTTATCAATGGCCGCAGTTTGGATATTCATCTGGTCGGCATGTGGTTGGGGTTTGTGATCAGTGCAGGCATCATCGCCCTGTTTGTGACAGGCATCGGCCAGAATTTGCGCGAGTCTGATTTGCGCATGGCGCATGCGCGTGAAAAAGTGCTGGAAAGCGAGCGGGTGCTGGCCTTGGGTACCTTGGCGACTGCGGCTGCCCACGAGTTGGGCACCCCGCTGTCGACCATGGCTGTGGTCACGCAGGAGTTGCTGCATGATTATCCGCAGGATGCGCAACTCAAGACTTCGCTTGAGATTCTGCAAGCGCAGATTCGACACTGTAAAACAATCCTGACTTCATTATCCTCTTCTGTTGGACAGGCCAAAGCCGAGTCAGGTAGTCCGGTGGATGTGTATACTTTTTTATTGCAAACCCTGCATCGCTGGCAGGATATCCGTCCCGCCGTAAAGGTTGAATACCAGTGCGCTTCAACACTGCAACCCCCGGTGATCAGCGTTGACCGTACCTTGCGCCATGCCCTGATTAATCTGCTGGATAATGCAGCGGATGCTTCGCCAGAAAAAATTGCAGTACACGCCACTTGGCTTGTGCTTGATGACAGCCTGCAGTTACATGTGGATATTCGTGACTTCGGCCCTGGCTTGAGTGCAAATGCCAGCAAAAAACTGGGAACACCGTTTTACAGTACCAAGGCGCAAGAAGGGCTGGGCCTGGGCTTGTACTTGTCACGCCTGATTTTTCAGCGATTTGGCGGCTCGGTCACATTAAGCAAGCATCCGCAACAAGGCACGCTCACCCATATCGTGTTGCCACTGGATAGTCTGATACTAAGGGTCAACCATGACAGAACTGCCTAAACTGCTGTTGGTGGATGATGATGAAACGTTCAGGCAGGTGCTGGCAACCGCCTTGCGCAAGCGCCAGTTTGCGGTGGAAACCGCCGAGGACGTGCCCTCCGCAATGGTGCTGGCCGACCAGTTTGAGCCGGAATACGCGGTGATAGATCTAAAGATGCCCGGCCCCTCCGGGCTGGAGCTGGTCAAGCAATTGCACATGCGCGACCCACAGACGCGCATTGTGGTACTGACTGGCTATGCCAGCATTGCCACCGCCGTGGAAGCGGTCAAGCTGGGCGCCACCCACTACTTATCCAAACCCGCTCACGCTGACGATATCGTAGAAGCCTTACACAAAACCGAAGGCAATACCCAGGCCGAAATCGCGCCCAATCCGATGTCGGTGGACAGACTGGAATGGGAGCATATTCAGCGTGTGCTGCAATCACATCAAGGTAATATTTCAGCCACTGCGCGAAGCCTGAATATGTATCGCCGCACCTTGCAGCGCAAACTGGCCAAATACCCGGCCAAAAAATAAAACCGCGCGATTGCGCGGTTTTATGGTTAAAGCCAGATGCTCTCTTAAGTGATTGGAGCCGTTACAAATCCTCTGCCCAGGCATTGCCATAGACTTTGCCATTGCGCGACAACACCAGCATCTGGTACATGCTGACCACCCACATGTAACTCGATGCCAGGCTATACCCTATGCCGCCGATGATCGTCAGCCAGGCAAAGTGCGGTGATAGCTTGGTCAGCCACCACGACATCACGTCCACAATCAAAAATGCGAACGGGAAAATAATCGCAACCACTTTGAGTGTTCTGGGGACGTTCACTGCAAAACTGAAAATCAGGCCGATAAAGAAGAAAATAAAACTGATGCCGAATAAGTGAATGTGTGAAACCCTTGTCAATCCGCTGATCGTGGCCCCTTCGTTCACTTCGGCACGTGATTTCACTTCTTCGTACTTGGTGAAGTTGGGAATCCCCGGAATCTGGCTATGACACATGACACAGTGCTTGGCAAACACCTCTTTGAAGTGCGGTGCCCACTGGTCTTCTGGTGCGCCTTGTTGTGCCCACTTGATAATGTCTTGACGCACTTCCAAGGGAGCCTTGTCTGACATGGAGCCATTCAGTTTGCTGGCCAGTTTGGTGCCGCTACGGTCACCGTAGTAACTGTACACAATATCATTCACAGATAATCCTACCTTGCCGTCCGCCATGCCGTGTGTGAGCATGATCTGCAAGCCAGCCATGCACAGGCCAACGCCAATCACCAGCAAATAACCGACAAATAAAGCCTTGAGTGGCACAGGCAGGTTAGGCAAGTTGAGCCATTGCAAGGTTTGTGAATCTTGTTTCATTACTTTCCCCGGGGGTTTTGATTGTTTTTACAATTTTTGCAAGAATACCATTGCTTGCCGCAAACTATAAACGGATTAAATCCCAAAAATGCGTTTAAATCAGCGACTCTAATAGCTGCTGGTATAATTAGCTTTTTACTTTCAAGCGGTGAGTATGATGCGTTTAGTCGTCCAAGGTTCCAGTATTCATTTGGCACATCTCACTCACATTCACGGCTTGGTCGGCGGGCATGCACAGTTTATGCAAATAGCCGAACAAGCCTACTATTTACCTGTGGCAGAAGGCGTTTACGATGAAGTGAATGCGTTTTGTGTACAGCAAAGTCTTGACTGCACGCTGGTGCAGGACGCGCATCGCTTGCCCAGGTTTGGTCTGTGCGTGATGGACATGGATTCGACACTGATCAGTATCGAATGCATAGATGAAATCGCAGATATGATGGGCATCAAGTCGCAAGTAGCTGAAATCACCGAAGCCGCCATGCGCGGCGAACTGGATTTTTCCGCCAGCCTGCGCAAACGCGTGGCGCTGCTCAAAGGACTGCCAGAATCGGCCCTGCAGCAAGTGATAGACGAACGTCTGCAATTTAATCCTGGTGCGCAAGCGTGGATCAACACCTGCCAACAACACGGCATCAAAACCTTGGTGGTGTCCGGCGGCTTTACTTTTTTTGCTGACTATGTGAAACAAACGCTGGGACTGGATTACGCCGTTTCTAATACTCTGGAAATTATCGATGGCAAACTGACCGGTCAGGTACTTGGAGATATTGTAGATGGACAGCGCAAGGCAGAAGAGCTGCTTAAATTGCGTGATCAGCTCGGCCTGCAGGCGTCGCAAACCATCGCCATTGGTGATGGTGCCAACGATCTGAAAATGATGTCAGTAGCGGAAATCGGTGTGGCTTATCACGCAAAACCGGTTGTTCAGCAGCAGGCGACGTATGCGCTCAATGTAGTCGGGTTGGACGGGGTGGCTAATCTGCTTTCTGCCTGATGCAATATGGATATAGCTCTTATTTATTAAATATTTTCTGAAAATTGCGCGCTTTGCATGTTTATGTAATTGATTTATTTTCAATTTCTGTTAAATAGTTGTTGCTATTCTCAAATATAACGTGCATAGTGCGTCCTTACGAAGCTCAAGTAGTGTTGTTGTTTTCTGGTTTTATCTTTTGGTTTTATCGTTACTTCCCGCCATCTTGATCCTCGTCCTTGGGTATAGCTCCCATTTTTTATTTTTTTAAGGATATTTTCATGGCAACAGGTTCAGTTAAATGGTTTAACGATTCAAAAGGTTTCGGCTTCATCACTCCAGACAATGGCGGCGAAGATTTGTTTGCACACTTTTCTGCAATTCAATCTGCTGGCTTCAAAAGCTTGAGAGAAAATCAGCGCGTTTCTTATGAAGAAGCGACTGGGCCTAAAGGCAAACAAGCCGCCAACATTCAAATCGTTGAATAAGTTAGCGCGACTCCATGGATTAGGTCACTAATCCACCGGAAAAAGCCCGGATATCCGGGCTTTTTTTATTTGCTAAAGGAATCTATCTACATGGCTAAAGAAGAACTCATTGAAATGCAAGGATCTGTGACGGAAATTCTGCCCGACGCACGTTACAGAGTCACATTGGATAACGGTCATAAACTGATCGCTTATACCGGCGGCAAAATGCGCAAACACAAAATCCGCATTTTGGCAGGCGACAAAATTACCATTGAAATGTCACCTTATGACATGGGTAAGGGTAGAATTACATTCAGGCATCTCGAACCAAGAAAACCGTTCACCAGATGATCATCAGCGGCGTCTGTGTCAGCCCCGGCTTTTTTAGTTTGCCCCTCGTTTTTACAAATACTCCCCATTCAGGTATGCCAGCTCGGCTTCGCTGAATCCGGCCTGTTTCCTCGCCTCCATATTAAATGGAGGCTTGAGTTTAGGTGCTTGGAACTGCCTACATAGCTGTTCAAAGGTGCTGAGTGGGTCGAGTGCACGCTGCTTACAGACCCAGTGGTACCAGCGGTTGCCAATCGCCACATGCCCAATTTCATCACGCAGAATAATATCCAGAATACTGGCGGCAGCATGGTCTCCTGCCTGCACCAGCTTTTGTTTAAGTGGCGGACTGGCGTCCAAGCCACGCGCTTCGAGCGTACGGGGCACCAGAGCCATCCTCGCCAATACATCCGATTGTGTTTTCTCGACCATTTCCCACAGGCTGTTGTGGCCGTCAAAGGCTCCATAATCACTGCCCAGGCTTTGCAAGTGCGCACGTAACAAGGTGAAGTGATAAGCCTCTTCTTTGGCCACTTGCAGCCAGTCGCGATAGTAGTCATCCGGCATGCCTGCAAAGCGCCAGACAGCATCCAGAGCCAGATTAATCGCATTGAATTCAATGTGGGCAAGGGCATGAATCAGTGCCGCTCGGCCTTCTGCTGTATGCATTGCGCGTCGTTTAACCTGGCCTGGCGGCACCAGTGCCGGCTGTGGCGGCCGACCAGGAATAGCGCTTGAGGGTGTCATGTGTTTATCAGCGACAATACTGTATTGGCCTGTGATCAAGCCTTGCCACAAGGCTTCGACCCGGCTACATTTTTGTGATGGGTCGCTGTGGGTCAGCGCTTGCAAGGCGAGCGTTCTCAGGCAATGGGTCATAAGAATTGAATTTTACCGTGAATTGACTGCCTGTGGTGTGTGTCTGTGGATGCCTTAAACCTGCAGAAATGGACACTTCTGCATCATGATGTTCTGCAATTTCAGCCACAATTGCTAATCCCAAGCCACAGCCATTTCCCTGATTGGGGTCCAGGCGATGAAAACGCTCAAACACACGTTCTATTTGATCCTCTGGAATGCCGATGCCGCTGTCGGTAACCTGCAATAGCAGTTGCTTGTCCGGTTTCCAGAGGCGTATTTGGATCACGCCTTGTTCGGGCGTATATTCAATGGCGTTTTCTAGCAGGTTGTTGAGCATTTCGGAGAGCATCAGCGCGTCGCCCAAAATCTGGTCATGGCTGGTTTCAATCTGTACTTCCAATTCCAGTTGTTTGTCGGTGGCCGCGCCTATCCAGCGCGCACATTCTTCATGAATAATGCTGGTGAGAGACACAGGGTCTCGTCTGAGTTGTGTGCTGGCAGCATCTGTTCTGGCCATGCTCAGCAGCCGTTGAATCAGGTGTGACAGGCGTGTTGCACTGCGCAGCATAAAGCTGAGCGTTTCTCTTTGTGCCGGATGTTCTACATTTCTGAGCGCTAGTTCTGCCTGGGTTTGCAGGCCTGCTATCGGTGTGCGTAGTTGGTGAGAGGCATCGGCAATAAATTGCTGCTGTTGTTGCATGCCGGTTTTAACGCGCTTAAGCAAACCATTCATGGCGTGAATCAATGGTTGCATTTCCAGCAGGGTAGTGTGTGTCTCTAGCGGGCTCAGGTCGCGGTGTGAGCGCTGATGCAAGGCTTCTTTAAGGTCATGCATGGGCTTGAGCGCAAAGTGAATGCCTATTTCAATGACGATAGCTGCCAACAGCATCATCAGCACTTGTGGCAACAGCATTTCTTCCACCATTTCTGCGACCATGGCATCACGTGTGCCGGTGGTTTCGGCCATTTCAATCAGAATGTTGCTTGCGTTAGCCGCGGCACTGACTGGTAATGCAAAAGCGACTGCGCGTATAGGTTTGCCTTGAATGGCACTGTTAAAATAGACATGTTCATTGCTTGCTGGCAGCTTGGCTGGCAATGGTAAGGCTGGGCTGCCAGACACCAGGCTGCCATCCGGGGCCGTAATGCGCAGGTAAATGGTGTCGCCATCGTTGTAACTGAGCAAGTGGCTTGCCACTTCTGGCAGTTCAATTTTTACGCGATTATCAGCATCAATCACGACTTCGTCAGACAGTGCGAGTACCGTGCGTAACAATGCCTGATCGTAAGCCTGGGTTGCGTAGTGCAGGGCGCGTGAATAGGAAATGGCAGCAGAAAACCCAAGTACGGCCAGCATGGTTAACAACAGCCACAGGCGCAACTGGTTTTTGAGGGAGCTAGGGGCTTTCATGAGGCTGATGTTTGTTCCGCTTCAAGCAGATAGCCTAGTCCACGTATGGTACGCACTTTAGCACCACTCGGTTCTATTTTTTTTCGCAGTCGGTGAATGTAGACTTCAATGGCATTGTCTCCCAATGATTCATCCCAATTACACAGGGACTCCATGATCTGGTCTTTGGTAATGATTTTTCCCATACGCAGCATTAAGGTCTCGAGTAAATGCAACTCGCGTGCAGAGAGGGTGATGGGTTGGTCGCCGATGCTCACCAGTTTGTTGGCAATATCCAGGTTAAGATTGGCACATTGCAGGGGTAAATTATTGCCCAGTTTACTGCGGCGTATCAGTGCGCGCACTCTGGCTTCCAACTCTTCCAGATGAAAAGGTTTGGTTAAAAAGTCGTCTGCGCCCAAATCCAGTGCCTGGACTCTGGTGGCCACATCCTCTCTGGCCGTCAAGATCAGTACCGCTACTGGGTTGGCATGTTGCCTGAGATGCGACAGTATTTGTTCGCCATCCATTGCAGGCAAGCCCAGATCAAGTATTACCAGGTCATATACGCCATCCTGTATGGCCCGCAGTGCCAGTTTGCCATCTGCCACATGATCCACGGCATATTGCGCTTGCGTCAGCGCGCGTACCAGGCCGTTGGCAATCACAAAGTCATCTTCCACTATTAGTAAGCGCATGCTAAATGGTTCCCAAGTTCAATCAACGCCAGTGTATCGCACTCTGCTGACTTTTCTGATTTGTAAGTTTCGTGCAAGAAAAGCGTAAGTTGCATGTAAGGCGCTTGGCGTATTGTTTCATCGTGGGCAGACAGATGGTGGCTCACACATGATCAAAATCATAATTGATTCAAGGAGCGAGACGATGAAAACAACTGCATTGGCAATGTTGGGTCTATTACTTTCACTGCATGTACTGGCCGGGACTAACCCATCCCCGCACGACCAGATTGAGATTAACAAGCATAGCAAGGTCGCCAAACACGCTGTCGCGCAGCCAGCGGTCAACTCTCAAAAGGAGCTTGATAAAAAGTCTGCGCAAAGCAAGTAAGTCATGACTTCGGGGGGTGACCGAATTCCCTGCGGGATACTCCCCGAATGATTGATTGTTTCATGTGTATCCTCTCACATTCGCCACGCTTCATGCGTGGCTTTTTTTGTGCTGTGAGAGGGCGATTATTTTAAAGGCAGAGGATCCAGTACACCAGCTTTCATGTCTGGCACCAAAAGATGTTTGCCGTCATGGCTCAATGCAATATCCGCAGCGGACTGGTAGCCTTCCTTGATCAGGGTGATGGTATGGTCCGAATTGACGCGGAATACCTTGCCTGACTTCCAGTCGCTGACATAAATCGTTCCATCGGTTTGTTTCACGATCCCGTCACCGCCGCCGAAGCCATTGGCCACTTCTGTCAGCTGTTTGTTCGCCAGTGTATAGTCATACAACACGCCGGAAGTGAAATCCAGCATCAGCAAATGCGTGCCCTTGGCATCAGACAACAAGCCATTCGGCGCGAGAATGCGCGGATCCTGGTTGCCATCTATCAGTAAGCTCAATGTGTGGTTGGGGGTGATTTTATACACCGCGCCGCCGTTGCCAGCACCCATGATATCCCCGCTGTCACTGACATACAGATTGCCATGTGCATCGACATCCAGATCATTCAAAAATTGGGGTATTCTTGGAAAGTCTACGGCGGCTACAAACACTTCGGCCTTGGCCGGTTTGTGGTCAAGCGCCACACGCAGAATTTTTGTTTTGTCCGCGATATAAAGCATTTTTCCTGAGATAGCCAGGCCTTTGGGATCATCCAAGCCCTTGATCAGGACTGTATTTTTGCCATGATCAATGACGCGAATCTGACCATCCCCATCCTTACCAAATTCATTGATTTCTGATACATAGATTTTGCCATCCGTGTCCTGGACGACCGATTCAGGGGTGAGTAATCCCTTGACTGGCTCCAGCGCCTGCGCATACAACTGAGGACTGCTGCCGAGTAGCAGTACAGGTAATAGTTGACGCAGGTATCGTGCGTAATTTTGCAAAGGCATACAGTCTCCTAAAAAAAGAGTTTGGGTTGGCTTAACGTATCAATACTGGTGCACAAGGCTTGATACGTTTGTACGGGGGCCTGCGCTACAGACTGCTGGAAAGCTGTGCTTTGCTGCAACTGCTGAATGATCTGGTCAAATGCTTGCTGGTAGGATTGATGCGTGAAATATTCAACATTGTGCGTTAGCCAGCCGCGTGACTGGCCCTGGCCTTTGACGGTCATCAGCGGTTTGCCAAGTGCACTGTCCGCCGCTGACTGGGTATACACTTTGGCTGTGATTTCACTGTAAAAGACCCCGGTTTGCGGGTTGTAAAACATATTGGGTTCGATGACTACCAGTGCCTGGCCTTTGGCTTCTGTCTCACAACTTGAAGTGGTAAAGTGTTGCGACTGAAAACTGCTTAGTCCAACAGCTTCGGCTGCCTCAGCGCGGTTATGCCAATAGTTTAGATAGGGGTTTAATAGTCGCACTGGGTGTTTATAAAAAGACTCAGGTACCTGAATGACTAAGGAAGAACTGGTTTCTGCCATGGCGCCATGCCAGGTTAATGTGAGCAGCAGTGTGCTCACGGTAAGCGTAAAAAATTTCATGTTAAAAACTCCTTCAAAAACGCTGGTCAGGGTGTGATTAAATTGGGTTATTAACGCCTGCGAATGCGGTATATCCAGCCGGTTTTATCGTCACTCACATAAAGCCATCCATCAGGACCCACAATCACGTCCACTGGCCTGCCCCAGGCTTGGGTGCCTTGCAGCCAACCTGTCACAAAAGGAAAGGCTGCCACTGGTTGCTGGTTCCTGAATTGTACACGTAGCAGCGCATAACCACTGGGCTGTTTACGATTCCATGATCCATGCAGTGCAACTATGGCATCTGGTTGGTAATCCGCTGGAAATTTACTGTTGTGTAAAAAACTGATGCCTATGGGCGTGCTGTGGGCTGGAAACATCAGTGCAGGTGCTTGCGAGACAGCACAAGTATTCGAATCACTTGTGAAATTAGGGTCCTGAAACAGCTTGTCAGGTTGCGCAAGATTGCCCCAGCAATAAGGCCAGCCATAGTGTTTACCGGCCTCTATGCGATTTAAATGTTCAGGAGGAGTGTCGTCGTTGATCTGCCCGTTTTTCACGGCACTGCGGTTATCAGCCCCTTCATTGGTGGCAAACATCTCGCCAGTTTGCGGGTGCCATGCCAGCCCCTGGCTATTACGCAGTCCATGCGCCCAGATGGCGCTTTGCGTATGACGACCAACGGTCAGCAGAGCGCCTGCTGGACGGCCATCCTGCGTAAACCTGAGCAAAG
This sequence comes from Methylophilus aquaticus, assembly GCF_030769565.1. Taxonomy (GTDB): domain Bacteria; phylum Pseudomonadota; class Gammaproteobacteria; order Burkholderiales; family Methylophilaceae; genus Methylophilus; species Methylophilus aquaticus. The sequence continues at coordinate 60,963 of NZ_JAVCAP010000004.1, forward strand.
TGGCCCGCATGGGGTTGTCTTCGACACACACATTGCAACTGGAACCTACATTCACAAATATATCGCCTGTTGGTGAAACTTTTACCGACTTTAAGCCGTGGCCGCCGGCAGGCAGGTTGCGTATGAATGGAACAGGTGCGGACCAGCCATCATTGTGTCGATGTAATCTGACAATGCCAGTTTGTTCGGCGACGAGTAAATCCTCTTGCAGCAGGTCAATCCCATTCGGTGCGTTTAATCCTTGCGCAATGACGATACTGTTTCCTGCCGTATCCAACTGTAACACACGCCCGGTATTGACAAGCGTGACGTACAGATTGCCCTGTTTATCGAAGATCATCATGCGCGGCATGCCGTGTTGGCTGACATCTGCAAACCGCTCTAATTTGAATCCATCCGGCACTTGCAGGCTGGATAAAGATGCATCTACCTCTGGTGATTGGGCGCGTACATAATGCAAGCTGACGGCAAAAATCACACTGGTGCATACCATTGCCACTAGTGTTGACAGTTTGATCATGTGCGATGTTGAGTCATCTTTTGTTATACGCATGCGAACTTGTGAGGAGTATCTATGTTTAGGGCGCCTCTATTCATTCAAATTGCTAAGCAAGCCTTGGCGCGATTAAAAAATTAGACGCTGCATATAGTGGATATGTAAGGAGAAAATTTTTATGCGCAACGCAGTATCGCAACGGAATTTGAATGAATAGAGGTGCCCTTTACTTCGAGGCTTGTAATCACCAATTAGTTCAGCGTATCTGTCCAGATATTTTGTGCCCAAGCTTGCGCAAAATCTCCTTCCTGCACCGAGGCTTGTAAAGATACGCCCCCGCCCTCTGCTGAAACCATGGTTTTTTTCTGCGCATCATAGCGATAGACATTTGCCACATGGATGGCTTGTTTGTCATCGACAAAGCTGTAGCAGGTGTTGGCAAATACGGGCAGCGGATTGGGCGATTGTCCTGCCAGCATGTCCACAATGGCTGCGGCACAGATTTTGGCCTGTGAAGTCGCCATGTGTGCAGACTTGGGCAGCCCGGCGGAAATGCTGTCACCAATGATATGAATGTCCGGATGTGCACTGGAAGCATACGTCACAAAATCGACCTCGCACCAGCGCTGATCGACATTGTTTAAGCCTGCCGATTGTGCAATTTTGCCAGCCAGTTGCGGCGGAATCACATTCAGCACATCTGCCTGCACCTGTTCAAAATCTGTTTTAACTGTCTTTTTGACAGGATCCAGCAAGATAATTTCACTGTTATTGTGGTACTCAATGAGGCCGTCATACTGATTTTTGAAGCTTTGCAGAAACAGCCCTTTTTTTGAGGTGATATCCGGATTGGCATCCAGAATAATCACTTTGCTGCGTGGTTTTGCCTGTTTGAAATAATGTGCCACCTGGCAAGCGCGTTCATAAGGGCCGGGCGGGCAGCGGTAAGGGCCTCTGGGAATGGTCATGACAAAATTGCCGCCATCAGGCATGCTTTCCAGTTGCTGGCGCAGTTGCAGTGTTTGCTTGCCTGCTTTCCATGCGTGCGGAATATCCGCGACTGGTATCGCCATACCAGGAATATGGCTGTAATCAAAGTCTACGCCTGGCGCCAGGATCAGTTTGTCATAAGCCAGCGTTCCCCGGCTTAATTGTAATTGCCTGTTCTGCACGTCAATGGCGATCGCGCTGTCTTTTACCCAGTTTATCCCATGACGCTTTCTAGCCGTTTGGTACGAAAAACTCAGGTCATCCAGTGTTTTGCTGCCACCCAGTACCAGGTTGCTTTGCGGGCAGGAAACGAATTGGGAATTGGGTTCTACGAGGGTGACAGCAATATTGCCACCACTCCAGTCACGCAGATACTTGGCTGCAGTCAATCCGGCAAAGCCTGCACCAATCACGACCACATGCCCCAGTGGCGGCCTGCTTGCGCGACCAAAGGCGGGGAGTCCGGCAAAGGCCAGTCCACCATAAATCACTGCGCGGACAAATTGTCTGCGGGATGCAGCGGAAAGATTATGTTGCGGGAATTCACGCATTATTGTGCTCCCTGAAAGGTTTGATGCGGCAACGGAGTTGGTGTGCGCCGTGGTTGTGCTGCAAAATAGGAGGCCAATGCCGAAATCTCGTCATTGGTCAATCCTTTGGCATGATGGTGCATCACGGTCGATGGTACAGATCCATCTTTAAAGCCTTGCATGCGCTGGATAAAATAATCCTGGTTCAACGCGGCCAGGGTGGGGGTGACGCCCATGCTGTTTCCTTGTGGGCCGTGGCAGGCAGCACAGGAGGCTGCCAGTGGTATGGCTGGATCGATTGCGTAACAGATATTCGAGCCAAGCAGCATGCATAAAAGGCTCCATGCAGTGGCTTTAAAGTGACTTTTCATCTCTTCCCCCGAAAGTTGTAAACCAACCTGAATGATGTTTGTATTTTAAAGCCGGTTTGATAAAAGTGTGTGACCATCGTTACATAGTGGACACAATACTGGCTTGAGCTTTGTAAGTGACCATCTTGTGATCCTCACATAAAAAAACGGCCATGCATTGCATGACCGTTCTGATTCAGTGCACTTCGATAGCTACGCTTAGAAGCATTTTTCTTCCTGGCAGCCATCATCTTTGGTGCCCAGTTGTGTCAACAGATCCACCATAGGCTGATTTTTCTCTTCTTTAAAGTAACGCATCAGAGAAACGTTACCTTTCAGCTTTTTATTGACATCAGCACCAATGGAGGCCAGATATTTCATGGTAGCCGTGTCGCCAATAAACGCCGCCATATGAAAAGCGGTGTTGTTGCTGGCAGGATGCACATAGTCTTTGTCAGCGCCTTTGGAAATCAGATATTTCACAACATCCAGACGCCCTTTGGAGGCTGCCATTTGCAGTGGCTCCCACGCGAAAAATTTCTGATTCACCAGTGACGGTTCTGCCTCTACAAACTTTTTAACGACTTTGACATTGCCACCTGTCAGTGCTTCGGTAAACTCCATGTAATCCTCATCACTCAGAGCAAAAGCCTGTAAAGCGAATGACAGGGAAAATAAGGCCAGTAAAACTTTAATCGATTTCATAATTTCTCCAAACACCTGATTTTAATTTTATCCGGACTTGTGTATCTTGCCCGGATCGTTTCGTTTTAAATCTTAAGCGACAAACTTGCGTGCGTTGCGGAACATACGCATCCATGGACCATCCTCTTGCCAGTCGTCTGGTCGCCATGAATGCTGAACCGCTCTGAACACCCGTTCAGGGTGCGGCATCATGATGCTGAACCGGCCATCCTGCGTGGTGAATCCGGTGAGCCCTTGTGGTGAACCATTCGGGTTAAACGGGTACACTTCAGTAGGTGTTGAGGCATGATCAATATACCGCACTGTAGCCAATTGCTGTTTTAGCACACTTGTGACAGCATTAGCATCAGTAAATTCCGTAAAACCTTCACCATGGGCCACTGCAATCGGCATACGGCTACCTGCCATGCCTTCAAAAAAGATCGAAGGAGACGGCAAAATTTCAACCAGTGCGACACGCGCTTCGAACTGCTCGGACTTGTTGCGTACAAAGTGCGGCCAGTGTTCGGCGCCTGGAATGATGCTGTGCAGGTTGCTCATCATCTGGCAACCATTACACACGCCAAGTGCAAAGGTGTCTGCGCGGTTGAAGAATGTGCTGAATGCATCACGTGCGCGGCTGTTGAATAAAATGGATTTTGCCCAGCCTTCGCCAGCGCCTAGCACGTCGCCATACGAGAAGCCACCACAAGCCACCAGGCCTGCAAAGTCCTGCAGCGAAACGCGACCACTGATGATGTCGCTCATATGGACATCGACACTGTTAAAGCCTGCGCGGTCAAACGCTGCCGCCATTTCGGTTTGCCCGTTGACACCCTGCTCGCGTAACACTGCCATGTTGGGACGTTTACCCGAGTTGATGTAAGGTGCTGCAATATTGTCGTTGAGGTCAAATGTCAGCTTGGCGTGCAAGCCGGTATCATCGGCATTCAGGAGTCGGTCATATTCCTGTTGCGCGCACAGCGGGTTGTCGCGCAGGCTTTGCATGCGGTAAGTGGTTTCTGACCATAGGCGATGCAACGCGATGCGTGAAGCCTGATAGCGGGTGTTGCCATGGCTGATGTGAATGTCCTGACCATCATTGACCTTGGCAATGCGGTGGACGCATGGCCCCAGTGTGGTGGACAGTGCGTCTGCAATGTTCGCTGCATCACTGGCGCGTACCTGAATGACGGCACCGAGCTCTTCATTGAACAGCACGGAAAGCGTGTCGCCGGACAGGGAAGTCAGCGCGACATCCAGCCCGCAGTGGCCAGAAAACGCCATTTCTGCAAGCGTGGCAAACAAGCCGCCGTCCGAACGGTCATGGTAGGCCAGCAGTTTGCCCTCGCTGTTAAACTGTTGTATCGCCGCGAAGAAGGCCTTGAGTTGCGCTGGCTGGTCTACATCAGGCACCTGATTGCCCAGCTGGCTGTAGACTTGAGCGAGCGATGAGCCGCCCATGCGGTTTTGGCCGTTGCCCAGATCAATCAGGATCAGTTCGGTGTCGCCCAGGTCCGTGCGTAATTGCGGCGTGAGCGTTTTACGGACATCCGGCGTATTGGCAAACGCTGAAATCACTAGCGAAATGGGCGCTGTCACTGCCTTGTTTTCGCCATTTTCCTGCCAGACGGTTTTCATGCTCATCGAGTCTTTGCCGACCGGGATGCTGATGCCCAGTGCCGGGCACAGTTCCATGCCAACGGTTTTCACTGTTTCGTACAAGGCGGCATCTTCGCCGGGGTGGCCCGCTGGGGCCATCCAGTTGGCGGAGAGTTTTAAATTACCGATGTCGCTGATGCGGGCTGCGGCAATATTGGTGATCGCTTCGCCAATCGCCATGCGGCCAGAAGCGGGCGCATCAATCAGCGCCAGCGGTGCTTTTTCGCCAATGGCAAACGCTTCGCCGATATTGGTTTCAAAACCGGCACAGGTCACGGCCACATCACTCACTGGCACTTGCCATGGCCCGACCATCTGGTCACGCGCAATCAATCCGGTCACACTGCGGTCACCAATCGTGATTAAAAAGGTCTTGTCAGCGACGCCTGGCAGGCGCAGTACGCGGGCGACTGCATCCTGCAGATCAATCTTGCTGGAATCGAACGCCTGCAAGTGTTTGCTGGTAGATTTCACATCACGCAGCATTTTTGGCGGTTTGCCCAGCAGGACGGATAACTCCATATCCACCGGATGATTCTCAAAATGGCGATCGGCCACGGTCAGGTGGCGCGCTTCGGTCGCAATACCGACGACTGCAAACGGACAGCGCTCACGCGCACAGATGGCTTCAAACAAGGGTAATTGGTCTTGTGTCACCGCGAGCACGTAACGCTCTTGCGCTTCGTTGCTCCACAGTTCACGCGGGCTCATGCCCGGTTCTTCGTTATGCACATCACGCAACTGGAACACGGCGCCGACTTTGGCATCATTCACCAGTTCAGGGAAGGCGTTGGAAATCCCGCCCGCGCCGACGTCATGGATGCTTACGATTGGGTTTTTGTCGCCCAGTTGCCAGCAGCGGTCGATGACCTCCTGTGCCCGGCGTTGCAGTTCGGGGTTGCCGCGTTGTACCGAGTCAAAGTCCAGATTTTCGGTATTGGCACCAGTGTCCATACTGGAGGCGGCACCACCACCCAGGCCAATCAGCATGGCCGGGCCGCCCAGTTGAATCAGGGCAGCACCTGGCGGGATGCTGTGTTTAAAGCTGTGGCTGTCAGAAATATTGCCCACACCCCCTGCCAGCATGATCGGCTTGTGGTAGCCACGCACTTCGGTGTTGCCGTCGGCTGCGGGTGCTTCCAGTTCAAAAGTGCGGAAGTAGCCGGCAATATTGGGGCGGCCAAACTCGTTGTTATAGGCAGCGCCACCCAGTGGACCGTCAATCATGATTTGCAGCGGACTGGCGATACGGCCAGGTTTACCGTAGGAGGTTTCCCAGGGTTGTGTAAAGTCAGGCAGGTTGAGGTTGGAGACCGAAAAACCGGTCAAGCCTGCTTTTGGCTTGGAGCCGATGCCGGTCGCTCCTTCGTCACGGATTTCACCACCGGCACCGGTCGCCGCCCCGGCAAACGGTGAAATCGCCGTCGGGTGGTTATGTGTTTCTACCTTCATCAGGTAATGCATGTCGTCTTCGACAAACTGGTAGCTGTGATCAGGCGCCGGGTAAAAGCGTTTGGTTTTCTGGCCCTGCACAATCGAACTGTTGTCAGAGTACGCCACTACGGTGGTGCCTGGATTAAGCTTGTGCGTGTTGCGGATCATATTGAACAGCGACAACTCTTGCTGAACGCCGTCAATCACCCAGTCTGCATTAAAAATCTTGTGGCGGCAGTGTTCAGAATTGGCCTGGGCAAACATCATCAACTCAACGTCGGTCGGGTTGCGGCCCATTTTGACGTAATTCTCCAGCAGATAATCGACTTCGTCCGGGGAGAGCGCCAGCCCCATGTCACTGTTGGCGGCTTCCAGTGCTGCTTTGCCACCCGCCAGAATGTCCACGCTGGACAAGGGCTTGGGATCCGCATGATGGTAAAGTTTTTCGGCGTCAGCCAGAACGGGGACGATGGTTTCTGTCATGCGGTCGTGAATGGCTGTGCGCAATGCCTTTTTTTCTGCCGTGCTTAACGGTTGACCGCTGTGGGTCGTCACATAATAAGCAATCCCGCGTTCAAGTCGCAACAGATTTTCTAGCCCGCAATTGTGTGCAATATCCGTCGCGCGAGAAGCCCAGGGTGAAATCGTCCCAATGCGCGGAATCACCAAAAACAACTCACCTTGTGGTGATTCATGACCGGTTTTGGGACCGTATGTCAGAATTTGCTGTAGCGTATTTTTTGTCCTGCTATCCAGTGCCTGCTCGCTAAAAGCAAAGTGCACAAATTCAGTCGCAATGTGCGCGATATCGGGCGCCGTTTGTTTGAGGGTGCTGTAGAGTTTGTCTAAACGGAATTGCGATAATGCGGCACTGCCACGCAGACTGAGGAAATGGGCTTGACTAGACATGAGGCGATTGGATTTTTAATGAAAATTCAAACCATTATTTTAGCAGAAACCGAGGTGAAACGCCTTAGCTGTTCTACAGAAGCTGTGCTATGAAGGCTAAAGTAAAACAGCAGCCCTTGAGCTGCTGTCCAGTTTTAGAATTAATCAGTCTTTGCCAATTTCGTATACTTCTTCTTCGGTCTCGCCTATTTTACCTGTCACAGCATCCACTTCGACTTCGATTTCCTTGCCATTGGCTTGTTTGATGTCGAATTCGTAAACAGGATTACCGTTTTCAAGCTCGTATTCTATGCTTTCAATGTCGCCAGGAAACTTGTCCAGTGCAGTTTTCTTGGCTTGCTCCATGGTGACTTTGGCCTTGGATTTAAATTCCTCGCTATTGGGGTCTACATCGAGTTCTTCTTCGTATACTTTTCCGGTCTTGGCCTCACACTCGACCTCCCATTCTTTACCATCGGTCCCCACGATATCAAACTCATAAATGGCTCCGCGCCCTTTTTCGATTTCGGCTTCCAGTGACACGACCTTGCCGGGATGTTTGGCCAGCGCCGCGTTCATGCATTTTTCCATCTGACCATTGTGGCCATGGTTATTGGCAAGAGCAGCAGTACTTAACAGCGTGGTGATTGCAATGAACAGTAGTTTTGCTTGCATGACATAATCTCCTGACGGGTTGTGAATATCTCACTTATTATAATGGCATAAATTCCCGATAAATGCTTTTGAGCAGCATCAAGTGTGTCATGTAGGCTCGGCTTGGCATGCAGTAATATCCCTCTCGATCAGTCGCCTGGCTCTGCACCTGTGATGCTTTTTCAGGCGGCTTGCAAATCGAGCGCTGGCTATGTGCTCCAGGTTTGTATGCGTTAGTACTTGTTAAATGTGCTGCATTGCAGAAGATGGTATTGGGTGTTTTTAATATCCCAGTGCACGTGCAGTCTGATAGAAAATAAAACTGATCACCCAGGCCAATCCTAGCGACCATATCAGTGAGAGCCACATAAAACCTGCGCTCTTGCCTTCGGATTTGAGTGTGGCGATGGTGGACAGGCAGGGTGTGTAAATCAGTGTGAACAGCATAAAGCTCATGCCTTGCACCCAATCGATGTGCATGGCGATTTGCTGGGTTAATGCATCACCCTGCAATCCGTAAATCACCGCCAATGAACCGACGACGATTTCTTTGGCAACAAAGCCAAAAATCAGTGCAATCGCCAATTGTGTATCGATGCCTATTGGATCAAGCACGGGGGCAAAGAAGCGTCCGATACTGCCTGCCCATGTTTCCGGGCTCGCGGGTACGGCATCCATGGGCAGGTGGGTCAGCAGCCAGACCATGACGACCCCTATCACGATAAACTTGGTGGCGCGTTGCAGGAAATGTTTCACCTCTTGCCAGCCACGCAGCCAGATTTGTCTGGGGGTCGGAAAGCGATAAGGCGGCAGTTCAAGTACGAAAGGTTCGTGGCTTTTGAATTTTCCCTTGAACAGGATAGCGGTGAGAAAAATGGTGCCAAAGCTGACCATGTAGAGCGAGAACATGACGAGTGCGGCCTGCGAGGGGGCAAACAGAATGGCAATCATAAATAAAAACACTTGTAGTCGTGCCGAGCACAGTGAAAGCGGGATGACCAGCATCGTCAATAAACGCATGGGGCGGCTGCGCATAACGCGTGTGCCCATCAGTGCTGGCACATTGCAACCAAAGCCCATCAGCACCATGACAAAGCCGCGTCCATCCAGCCCCATTTTTGCCATGATGGTGTCCATCAGGAAGGCTGCACGAGACAGATAGCCACTGTCTTCGACCATGCTCATGACCAGAAAGAACAGCACAATAATAGGCACAAAAGCCGCTACGGTACTAAAGCCGGTATACAAGCCGTCTAACAGCAAGCCGTTTAGCCAGGCAGGTAAACTGGCAAGCACAGGTTCAAGTATTGCACTTCGCAAGGTGTCAAAGAACCACGCCATGCCTTCTTGCAGCGGGGCGCCTATGGTAAAAATAAACTGAAATAGCAAAAAAATGGACGCAAAGAATAGCGGTAGCCCTAGCCATGGATGAAGCAACACTCGGTCAATCCGGTCTGTGGTCGCATCATTTAATTGCAAGGGCATCTGTACCGTGCTTTCAACAATCTGGTGCATTTCCTGTTCAATCTGGTTATCTGCTTCCAGTTTGCTGGCAATTAACTGTGGTTGTGATGGCGATGGGTGCTCGGCAATCGTCTTTGCGGCGAGCTGAAGTGCCTGCTGGCAGCCGCTACCATATTTTGCGCTGATGGCGAGGACTGGCATGTTCAGTTGACGTCCCATGGCTTGTGTATCAATAGTGATGCCAGCGCGTTTTGCCTCATCTTCCATATTGAGTAGCAAGATAGCGGGTAAACCCAGGCTGCGAATTTGCAGGGCCAATGAAAGTTGCCGATCAATCTGTGCACCGTTCAGAATGATCATGGCTAAATCCACTTTGTGGTGGCTCAGGAAGTGCCTGACGACGTGCTCGTCATCAGAAAATCCATGTAAATCATATAGGCCAGGCAAGTCGACCAGTTCTGCAATATGCCCTCCCAACAGTATCTTGGCGCTCATCAGGTCTACCGTGATGCCCGGCCAGTTGCCAACGCGTGCAGAGGCGCCGCTCAAGCGATTAAACAGGGTAGATTTGCCCGTGTTGGGCATGCCAAGGAGGGCAACACGTTTCATACAATTGGAGATTCGGGATGTTGTGGTGAGGGACGTAAGTGAATTGCACGTGCGTCATGGGTGCGGATGATGACATCTGTTGAACCAATGCGGACATGCAGTGGACCGTTAAACGCTGCTTGCCGGATCACTTGTAAATATTTTCCCGGTCGGAAACCTAATGCATTCAGTCGTTGATAAAGTGCCTGGTCAGCTTCGATGCTGTCAATCACAGCAGATTCACCGGGGTTGAGACTGTTCAGTTGCATGAATGCATAGAATGATATGAATGAGAATAGTTCTTATTTTAGCTTAGAAAGTTGGCCTTGCGTAAAAAATACTTAGCATTGGTGCATTAAGCGTTAAAGCCAGCTTGCGCTGGCTTTAACGGGACTTGCATTTAAATGATTATTTTTTCTCTATGCCAGTCACTTCAATTTTAGCTTTGTCTTTCAGGCTCAACATGTATTTTTCCAGTTTACGTTGCTGAAGTGTGCGCTCAATGCCATCTTTCACTTTGTCGTAAGCAGGTGCTTGCAGTGGGCGGGTGTCTACCAATTTAATGATATGCCAACCGAACTGTGATTGCACTGGTTCAGGTGTAGTGTCGCCTTTTTTCAGGGTGGTGAGCGCATCGGCAAAAGGTTTGACCATGCCAGCAGGGGAGAACCAGCCTAAATCACCGCCCTTGTCTTTAGAGCCTGGATCCAGCGACTTGTCCTTCGCCAGTTTGGCAAAGTCTGCACCTTTTTTCAGTTCGGCAATAATAGCTTTGGCTTCGGTATCGGTTTTAACCAGAATATGGCGTGCACTGTATTCTTTGTCGCCCAGTTCTTTTTTGTACTGCTCGTAGCCTTCTTTTTTCTCGGCCTCGGTCACCGGATTTTTCTTAATGAAGTCGGCCAAGAAGGCATTCACCAGTAATTTGCGGCGTGCCAATTCTTCGCTTGCAACAAAATCTGGTAACTTGTCAATCCCTGCTTTTTGCGCTTCCTGATAAGCAAGCTCGGAGCCGACCAGTTCGTTAATGACGGCAGCCTTCATGTTGTCGTTGGCTTTTTGACCACTGCGTGCTTCAGCATCGCGCAGAATAAACTCTACCCACGATTTTTTGATAGGCTTGCCATTTACCGTGGCAAGCGCATCTGCGTCAGCTGCGTAAACATGTGGTAATGCGCTTAAGCAAGCTATTGCCAACAAACACTTAATAAATTTCATGCAATATCCTTTAAAACGATTTGGAAAGTGGTGCGTTATTAAAAAATAGGATTGTTTCAAACTGATGACTCATCAGCAGAAAGCGCGTTAATACTGAGCGCATGTATACGATGAGGCATTAAATCTTGCAGATATTGATACACCATTCGATGGCGCATTATCTGTGATTTTCCAGAAAATAGCGAGCTTTTGACTGTCAGTTCAAAGTGCCCGCCACCGTTGTTACCAGCATGACCGCGATGCAAAGCACTGTCATCCTGAATGTCCAGTTGCAGTGGTTGCAGTGGCTGCAAGCGTGCAATGATTTCGTCTCGCAATTCCATTCAGGGCAATGTTTTTCTAAAAGGGTTGACTGTCACTTGTGCATACACTCCGGCATGCACAAACGGGTCGTCATTGGCCCAGGTAGTGGCGGCTTCCAATGATTCAAACTCTGCGACAATCAGGCTGCCACTAAATCCTGCGTCGCCAGGGTCTGGACTATCTATCGCTGGCAGGGGGCCAGCCAACAGTAATTTTCCCGCGCTTTGCAATGTTTGTAATCTTTGCAGATGTTGTGGCCGGTGTTGCTGGCGAAGCGCAAGGCTGTCTGGCGTATCTTGGGCGTAAATCATATAAAACATTTTTTAAGCTCCAGTGTCAGGCGGGTGGTGAGTTTTGCTCAATCCAGTAAGCTTTTAGCGCAAACACCTGTGCAATGATAAAAACGAACATCAGGCTGGTGACACCAAACAATTTAAAGTTAACCCAATCTGCCTCTTCGAAATGAAAAGCAACATACAGGTTCAGCACGCCCAGTGCCAGTAAAAACGCAACCCAGTAAAGATTCAGCTTGTCCCAAAGGTGGGCAGGCGGTGCCATCATTTTACCCAACATGTTCTGAATCAGGTTGCGTTGCATGCCATAGCGGCTAATCAGCAAGCCCAATGCGGCAATCCAGTAGATCGCCGTAGGTTTCCACATGATATAGGTTTTGTCATGCAGTAGCAGGGTGATGCCGCCAAGCACGGTAATGACAATCCCGTTAATCATCAGCATTTTTTCGATCTTGCCATGCTTGAACCAGCTGTACAGCATCAGTGCCAGCGTGCTGAGGATGGCGACCGAGGTGGCCACGAAAATGCCAGCTTTTTTATAAGCGATAAAAAAAAGAATGACGGGTAGTAAATCGGTAATAACTTGCATGCGTTTGTTCAGTGGTCTGAATCACTGCTAGGAGCGAAAGCACTATTTTGCTATGATTTAGCTATGATTGCAAAGTTCTGCAGCATTTTCTTGAGAGCAAACCTAGTCTGTTATGCCAGCACTGATTGATTTACATTGCCATTCCACGATTTCTGACGGGTTGCTTACCCCGGAAGAGTTGATTGCCTATGCGGCTAGCAAGGGCGTAAAAGTGATGGCACTGACTGACCATGATGAATTGGGCGGGCTTGCGCGGGCGCGCGCTGCTGCGAATAATGCAGGTATTCACTTTATCAATGGTGTGGAAGTTTCTGTGACATGGAAGCGGCAGACGTTACATATTGTAGGTTTAAACATTGATCCCGAGCATGCGGAACTGCAACAAGCGCTTGAAGCTGTTCGTACTGGGCGAGAGATGCGTGCCAAAGAGATCGCACTTGGTCTTGCAAAAGCGGGTATTCATGGCGCTTATGAAGGTGCCAAAGCTCTGGCTGGTGATGCGATTATGACCAGAAGTCATTTTGCACAGCATCTTGTGCAGGCCGGGCATGCCAGAAACATGAAGTCGGTGTTTAAACGATATATGGTCAAGGGCAAGCCTGGCTATGTGGATTATCAGTGGATGTCCTTACAGCAAGCGGTGCGCTTGATTACAGAAAGTAAAGGTGTCGCAGTGCTCGCGCATCCTGGCCGCTATGATTTGGGCTTTATTAATATGCATTTGCTGTTGCATGAGTTTAAAAGTTATGGCGGCACGGCGATTGAAGTCGTAACTGGCAGTCATCAGCCTCCGCAGTATCAGCAGTTTGCCAAATTGGCGCATCGGTTTGATCTTAAAGCCTCGCAAGGCTCTGACTATCATGGTCCGGGCATGTCTTATATGGAAATGGGGCGTTTGCCTGACTTGCCTGATGGCTGTGTGCCAGTCTGGCAAGATTGGCCCGAGGCGTCAGTATTAGGTTGATGCCTGATGGCGCAGTATTTTGTCATTCATGCGGAGAACCCGCAGTCAAGGCTGATTCAGCAGGCTGTGCAGCTATTGCAGCAGGGCGGCGTCATTGCTTGTCCGACAGACTCGAGTTATGCACTGGCCTGTCTGATGGATCATAAAGATGCGCAAACCCGTATCCGTCGTATTCGGCAGGTCGATGATGAACATCCTTTTACGCTGGTGTGTCGTGATCTGGCAGAAATTGGCACCTATGCCAAAGTCAACAATGCACAATTCCGCTTGTTGAAGGCCTATACGCCTGGACCTTATACATTTTTGCTTGAAGCCAGCCGAGAAGTCCCGCGGCGCTTGCATCATCCCAAACGCAGTACCATCGGTTTGCGCGTTCCCAGACATATCGTCACACAGGCTTTGCTGGAGGCTCTGGGTGCGCCACTGCTCACTATGACCTTGCAATTGCCTGGTGATGATGTACCACTCTCGGTCGGCTGGGAAATTCGTGAAACGCTGGAGCATCACCTGGATGCTGTCATAGACAGTGACATCGTTCACGTTGGTGCGACGACTGTGATTGATTTGACACAGGAGCCACCCGAGCTTGTGCGCTCCGGGGTGTCGCCATGGCCATGACGTTTTGCGATGCATGATTGGGTGCCGCAGTATTTAAAGCTGTAAGTTTTTTGGAAAGTATGAAATGGAACTAACCGCGATACAAAAAGTGGCCGCTTATGCGCTGCCAATTCTGTTTGCTATTACTGTGCATGAAGCTGCACATGGCTATGCAGCCAAATATTTTGGTGACCTCACTGCAGAGCGTCTGGGGCGCATCACACTGAACCCGCTCAAGCATATTGACCCGATAGGCACCATTTTGCTACCGGCGCTCAGTGTGCTACTTGGGGGAATTTTGTTCGGCTGGGCCAAACCCGTACCAGTTAATTTCTCCAATCTGCGACATCCAAAGCAGGATATGCTGTGGGTGGCACTGGCGGGGCCCGCCTCCAATTTTTTCATGGCCTTATGCTGGGGCGTATTGCTCACTAGAGTGGCGGTTTTCCCAATATCTGCGCAGGAATTTCTTTCTCAAATGAGTGTGGCAGGTATACAGATCAACCTGGTGTTGCTGGTATTGAATCTGTTTCCACTGCCACCGCTCGATGGTGGCCGCATTGCGGTGAGTCTGCTTCCCATGCAGGCGGCCATAAAATTTGCGCGCATAGAGCGCTATGGCATGATTATCCTGATTGCCTTGTTATTTACCGGAATACTGGGTGTGATCCTGTCTCCTGTGTTAAGATTTTTTCAACAATTACTGTATGCGCTGGTGATGTAATTGCCAGCGTATTGACCTTTTTAAAAAATTATTCGGGATTAGGAATACCTTATTATGGCGGTCGAACGCGTTTTATCGGGGATGCGCCCCACCGGGCAATTACATTTGGGCCATTATCATGGCGTGCTCAAAAACTGGTTGAAATTGCAACACGAGTGCGAGTGCCTTTTTTTTGTAGCAGACTGGCATGCACTGACCACGCATTACGATACGCCGGAGATTATTGAAGCCAGCGTCTGGGATATGGTAATTGACTGGCTGGCGGCGGGTATTGACCCATCCAACGCAACTATTTTTATCCAGTCACGGGTGCCTGAACACGCGGAGCTGCATACCCTACTCAGTATGATGACGCCATTGAGCTGGCTGGAGCGTGTGCCTACTTATAAAGATCAGCAGGAAAAACTCAGCAGCAAAGACCTTTCCACTTATGGTTTTCTCGGGTATCCGCTGTTGCAAAGTGCCGATATCCTGATTTATAAGGCGACGCAGGTGCCGGTGGGTGAAGATCAGGTGCCGCACATTGAGCTGACCCGAGAAATTGCGCGGCGCTTCAACCATATTTACGGGCGCGAAAAAGGCTTTGAAGAAAAGGCCGAAGCGGCAATCAAAAAGCTGGGTTCCAAGCGTGCGGCCTTATACGATGAAATGCGTGCCGCGTATCAGGAAAACGGTGATGATGAGGCCTTGGACTCGGCACGTGCCATGATCGAAGAGCAGCAAAACCTGAGTCTGGGTGATAAAGAACGTTTGTTGGGTTACCTTGAAGGCGGCGGCAAAATTATCTTGGTCGAGCCTGATTACAAACTCACGCCGGCTTCCAAAATGTATGGGCTGGATGGACAGAAAATGTCCAAGTCCTATAACAACACGATTTCATTGCGGGAACCTATTGACGAAGTCACCCGCAAAATTAAAACCATGCCTACTGATCCGGCCCGTATCCGCCGCACGGATCCTGGCGATCCGGCCAAATGCCCTGTTTGGCAGTTGCATGAAGTGTATTCAGATGAAATCACCAAGTCTTGGGTGCAGGAAGGCTGCCGTACGGCGGGGATTGGATGTATTCAATGCAAGCAGCCGGTAATCGATGGAGTGGTCGCCGAACTGACCCCCATACAGGCGCGCGCGGCAGAATATGCAGAAGATCCTACATTGGTTAAAAACATCGTCGCTGAAGGGTGTGAAAAAGCCCGTAAACTGGCGCGCGAAACCATGCGTGAAGTACGGGATGTCATGGGGTTGAATTACGGGTAAATCGCGCGGGTCGGCCCTCGCGCTTGTGCCATAAACTGGCCTGGCGCGCCCATTTTTGGTGCGTTTGGCCAGCGATATTGTCCGGTTTTTCTGCTGGAATAGGGTGACACTTTTTTTTAAATTGAGGTATCCTTAAAGCTGTCTCGTTATACAGGATGCTGTTTCAGCATAGTCTATGGCTTCTGAGCCGGATAAATTAGTACATAAACCCTCCCTTTTAGAACGACTCAGTCACTTTTTGTTACGTGAGCCTGAGGATCGTGAGCAACTGGTTACTTTGTTGCACAGTGCTTATGAAAACCGCCTGATGGACAGTGATTCGCTGTCCATGATCGAAGGCGTGTTGCAAGTCAGCGAGATGCAAGTGCGTGATGTCATGATTCCACGCTCGCAAATGGATGTGATTGACATTGCCCGTCCACCAGAAAGCTTTCTGCCGTTTGTCATCGAAACGGCTCACTCCCGTTTTCCAGTCATTGAAGATAACAAAAATGATGTGATTGGCATATTGCTTGCTAAGGATTTACTAAGGTACTACGCCGGCGAGGAATTCGAGTTGCGCGATATGCTGCGCCCAGCGGTATTTATTCCTGAATCCAAGCGTCTGAATGTGCTGCTCAAAGAGTTTAGGAGTAATCGTAATCATATTGCCATTGTGGTCGATGAATACGGCGGTGTGGCTGGCATGGTGACCATCGAAGACGTACTGGAGCAAATTGTCGGCGATATCGAAGATGAATATGACTACGATGAGGATGAGGATAATATTATCCAGCAGTCTGCCGGAAAATATCGAGTCAAGGCGCTTACCGAAATTGCTGAATTGAATGAGGCGATAGGCACTGCATTCAGTGACGAAGAGTTTTCAACAGTGGGCGGGTTAGTTGTGAACCGGTTTGGGCATATGCCAAAACGGGGTGAGCATATTCATATTGATCGCTTGAGTTTTACCGTAGTGCGCGCTGACAGTCGTCGCGTGCATGCGTTGTTGATCGAACAGTTGCCTGAAGAGGTTTACCCTGTGGAATCTGTGTAATGATTATTTAGTTCATGCGTGAACTAAATGCTGTGTGAGTCGCCTAACAACCTGCAAAGGAGCACGTGATGAAAACAAATTTTTGTTTGAAAGCAGTCTTGGCAGCAAGCTTCGCAACAGTCAGTTTGTCTGTTTGGTCAGGCGAGTCCCCGGCACCACTACCGGCGGATGAGCAGGGGTTTGTGGATGCGGTTGGTAAATTAAATCGCTCTCAAATAATCGCATTGCTCGGCGAGCCAGCCAGAGCCGAAGATGTGAAGCTCAAGGATTCTGGCCGGATTGTGGCTTCGATCTGGCACTATCACAATATTAACAAAGATGCGCAAGGTGCGTTTTATCCGACCACTGAGCTGGATATTATTGACGATCAGGTCAGTGTCGTCGTCTTTTTAAATAATGACGGTAGCGATGCAAGTAGTGGGCAAAGTTATGAAGTTGCACCCAATCCGGCAGACATTTAGCATGTATTAAGCACTAAAAAGGGCGCATGAACGCCCTTTTTGACTTACTTTTTCAGACTGTCGCGAATCTCACGCAGCAATACAATATCTTCTGGTGTAGCTGCGGGTGCGGCAGGTGCAGCCGGTTCTTCTTTCTTCAGGCTGTTCATGAACTTGACCATCTGGAAAATAATAAATGCCAGGATTATAAAGTTGAGCACAATGGTAATAAAGTTACCGTAAGCCAGTACAGCCCCCAGTTTCTTGGCCTCTGCCAACGCCAGGTCTCCCGCCTGGCCATTGAGCGGAAGATACATGTTGCTGAAGTCTAGCCCGCCAAAAATCTTGCCCACAATCGGCATGATAATATCGTTGACCATCGAGTCTACAATCTTGCCAAATGCGCCGCCGATAATCACGCCGACTGCCAGATCCATCACATTACCCTTGAGTGCGAACTGCTTGAATTCAGACGCCATGCTCATATTTTCTTCTCCTGTTTTTTTAATGTTTTTTTGCGATTGCAGGGAGACTATAGGGGGTGCTATACCGGCTTGTCAATGGCTTGAGGGCTCGTTTTGGGCTTTGCGCTGGCGGATGATGTAAACTTTCTCAACGCTCAGTATTGGATGTGATACTCACTAAAGACGCGGAGTTGTTAGGATTTTGTTAAATGCGTGATTTTTCAAAACTCCTTTTTAGCGATTTAGTCATCGATATTCGAGCCATCTTTAATCATGGTATTAAAGTTCATTAAGGGGATTGGGGAGTTTGTTTTGTTGATTTCAATGATGTATGTGTTTATGTGCGTTCTGGCGATTGTGTTTAACTATTCATTGGAAGCCGGATTAATGGTGATGATGGCTATAGGGATAACTACTGCTGCGATTGTTATTTCGAGTGTGCTTGCTCTTCAATTAGCAGAGGTCGATGTCACTCTTTCAGAGGTGTTAAAAGCAGCAATGCTGGGCACAATTTGTTTGGTATTAAGTGTATTGTTTATTATACAAATGATGCAAACTGCGCCCGCATTGATGTATCTTGCCATCCCTCTCATCTTTCTTTCATTGTTTATACCGGTTAAAAATGTGCTTAATATGGGCAATATAGGCGCATTGATATTAACTGTGTTGAATTTGATTGGAATCCGCATCATCTCGAAGTATCTTGGATTGGCGATGTTTCAGCATATGCTTTAGGTACATGGCTGAATGGTTTGAAGTCTCGCGAGGCAAGGTGGTTTTCTCACTGTAATCGTTTACGCTTACATCGAGTGCACGCTATATGGTCAACGCATTTCAAAACAATGTTCAAGCTGTTTAGCCAACATCATGCCATGCTATAGTGCGCGCTGGTTTTATTGCTAAGTTGCAGGTAAGTCTCATGCATGTTTTTCACACCACGCGCGCGTTGCGGGCGTTTTTGGATAGTCAGTGCGGTAAAAGGGTCGGCTTTGTGCCGACCATGGGCAATTTGCATGCCGGGCATTGCCAATTGGTCAGTTTGGCCAAGGCACAGGCTGATATTGTGGTGGTCAGTATTTTTGTGAATCCCTTGCAGTTTGGTGCCAATGAAGACTTTGGCAACTATCCGCGGACCTTGCAGGTAGATTGCGCGCAGCTAGAGCAGGTGGGGGCGGATGTGGTGTTTGCGCCTGCGGTTGAGGAGATGTATCCGGATTTTGATGGGGCAGACTTGAAACAGACGGTGCTGGTGCAGCCGCCGCCGTTTGCTGATATGTTGTGCGGTGCCAGCCGTCCCGGGCATTTTGCCGGAGTGGCAACGGTGGTGACCAAATTATTTCATCTAGTCATGCCCCATCTGGCGGTGTTTGGCAAAAAGGATTATCAGCAGTTGCTGGTGATTCGGGCACTGGTCAGGCAGCTCAATTTTGACATTGAGATCGTGGCGGGCGAGACACTGCGCGAGGCTTCCGGGCTGGCCATGAGTTCGCGCAACGGCTATTTGAGTGCAGATGAAAAAGTGCAGGCGGCGCAGTTGTATGCACAGTTGCAACAGATTAAAAGTGCCTTGCTGGCGGGTGAGCGCGACTATGTTGGCATCACGGCAAAAGCAGTCGCCCGTTTGCAGCAATGGGGTTGGCAGGTGGATTATGTAGAGATTCGCGCCCAACAGGACCTGAGTCGGCCCGCACCGGAGACTCGAGGTTGCGTGGTGCTGGCGGCAGCCAGGCTGGGCAATACACGCCTGATAGACAATATCGAGGTGCTGCTGGATTAACCCGATTGGGCTCTTTTGTGTAAATTTATTTTGCGCTAAGCTATTGATAACCTTATAATTACGAACTTTTCCGCCTTGGCGGGAACTTCAGTCGAAGGGACGCAATGCAAAGAGCCATGTTGAAATCCAAGCTGCATCGGGTGCGGGTGACGCACAGTGAGCTGCACTACGAAGGTAGTTGCGCCATTGATGAGGCCTTGCTGGAAGCTGCCAATATTCATGAATACGAGCAGATTCAGATTTACAACATCAACAATGGTGAGCGCTTTACCACCTACGCCATTCGTGCTGAGCGTCATTCCGGTGTGATTTCAGTCAATGGCGCGGCGGCGCACAAAGCCGACCCCGATGACCTGATTATCATTGCTAGTTACTCGCAATATACAGAGGCTGAACTCAGTAATTATCATCCGCAACTGGTCTATGTCGATGCGCAAAACCGTATCGTCGAACAGAAAAACCATATTCCGGCCCAAGCCGCCTAATCATAAGAATTGACCTATGCAACTTGAAGAGATGAAATTGGCCGTCATTGACGCGCTGGAAGATATTAAAGCTTTTGATATCACTGTGATGGACGTGCGGAAAATGACCTCGGTCACTAACTACATGATTGTGGCCAGTGGTAACTCTACCCGCCAATGCAAAGCCATTGCCGATAACGTGCGCGAAAAACTCAAGGAAAAAGGGGTAGAGGCACGTGGTGTGGAAGGTGGAAAAGAGGGCGAGTGGGTACTGGTTGACCTCGAAGATATTGTGGTCCATGTGATGGTGCCAACCACGCGTGCCTATTACAATCTGGAACAGCTGTGGAGCGAGTCACAAACGCGCCGTGCTGCCTCTGCTGCTTAATTCTCCCTATACTTCTCTTCGCGCATGAAGCTGAATATCATCTCGGTTGGGCATAAAATGCCTGACTGGGTAGAATCAGCCTGCACTGAATACCTCAAACGCATGCCTCGCGAGCTCGAAAGCCGCATCATTGAAATTAAGCCTGATAAGCGCGCCGCAGGTAAAAACAGCGAAGTGGTACAAGAGGCAGAAGCCAAGCGCATCTTGGAAGTCGTTGGGCGTGATTATCTGGTGGCGCTGGACGAGCGCGGAGAGGCAGTGACTACCCTGCAGCTGGCGGAAAAACTTAAATCCTGGCAGGGAATGGGGCGCGATGTCTCGCTGGTGATTGGCGGTGCGGACGGTCTGCATGCGGCACTTAAGGCGCAGGCGCAATGGCTGTTCAGCCTGTCCAAACTGACTATGCCACATGGCATGGCGCGCGTGATGCTGGCCGAGCAACTTTATCGTGCCCACACGGTTCTAAGCGGACATCCTTATCACCGGGAATAATCATGTCTAACGCTCTGGTCTGGTTGCGTCGCGATTTACGCGCTGATGACCATGCTGCCCTCTATTACGCCCTCAGGCAACATCAGCACGTCAGTGTCGCCTTTGTATTTGATACCGACATTCTGAACCGCTTGACTGACAAACAGGATCGTCGTGTCGAGTTTATCTGGGAAAGTGTGCGTGCCCTGAAAGCTGTTTTGCAACAGGCCGGAGGCGATGTGCTGGTGCGGTATGGGTGTGCCGCAGAGGAGATTCCGCGGCTGGCCGTGCAATTGCATGCTTCGGATGTCTATGCCAACCGCGATTATGAGCCGGTTGCGATTGCACGTGATGCGCAAGTGGCCGAGCTCCTGGCCAGCACTGGTAAAACACTGCATTTGTTTAAAGATCAGGTGCTGTTTGAGCAAGATGAAGTGCTGACACAAGCAGGCAAGCCTTACGGTGTGTTCACGCCTTATAAAAATGCCCACCTCGCCAAGCTGAATGCATTTTATCTGCGAGCGTATCCGGTAAAAAAATATTTCGCTTCCCTGGCCCGGTGTGCGCCTGAGCCAATGCCAGCGCTTGAATCGATGGGGTTCTCGCGCACCAATTTACATGAAATGCGCTTGCCGGTTGGGCTCGCAGGGGCACAGCAGCTATTTAATGACTTCCTGCAACGTATCGACGAGTATCATGAGGCGCGTAATTTTCCTGCAGTCAAAGGCGTCTCCTATTTGTCTGTGCACCTGCGCTTCGGGACGATCTCTATCCGTCAATTAGCGCGTGCAGCATTTCAGTTAATGAAGACTGGCAATGCGGGCGCTGCTACCTGGTTGAGTGAGTTGATCTGGCGAGATTTTTATTTTCAGATTGTGTACCACCGCCCGGACCTGCAACAGGGGTCGGCGTACAAAGCCGACTATAATCAATTGCCCTTTGCCAATAATGCTGACTGGTTTGCGGCCTGGTGCGAGGGGCGTACCGGATTCCCGATTGTGGATGCAGCCATGCGTCAACTGAATCAGACCGGGTACATGCATAACCGGTTGCGTATGGTGGTTGCCAGTTTTCTGGTGAAAGACTTGCTGATTGACTGGCGCTGGGGGGAACGTTATTTTGCGGAGAGGCTGATTGATTTTGACTTCGCAGCCAATAATGGTGGCTGGCAATGGGCAGCCTCTACCGGCTGTGATGCGCAGCCCTATTTCCGCATTTTCAATCCGCAATCACAGTCAGAAAAATTTGATCCACAAGGCAAGTTTATTCGTAAATATGTGCCGGAATTGATGGCGCTGGATAACAAGGCGATTCATGCGCCATGGCAACTTAAGGGCGATCGGTTATTTGCTCCCAAGGTGGGTGACTATCCATTGCCATTGGTTGATCACGCTAGGCAAAGGGCGCTGGCATTGTCGCTTTACAAAAATAATGTGAATCAAAAATGACATTTGTTGTAAAATAATCACATTTAACTGAACGCCAGCAAGCGGGCGGTCACAGGTTGTGGTTAGGGTAGCAATAATGCGGGGGGCCTCAATTTTGTCGTGTTCGCTCCGATAAAAATAATTGCTAAGTGTGTATCAGCTGATTTATGCTTGTATGCGCTTTATGGCTGGATTTAATGCAGTACTTTCGAGTGTGCCTGGCACGAGTAATCTAACAAATGACTAATATGAAAAAAATTAAGGCCATTACTGTAATGCTTGTGATGTGTGGTCTCACTGGTTGTGCAACAGCCAATAAAGACCCGTTGGAAGGCATCAACAGGGGGATTTACAAATTCAATGACGTGGCTGACCGTTATGCCATGCAACCGGTTGCCAAAGCCTATAAAACGGTGGCACCTTCACCGGTACGCACGGGTATCAGCAATTTTTTCAGCAACCTGGGCACGTTAACCACAGTGGTGAATGATTTGTTGCAACTCAAGTTCGCACAGGCATTCACTGACGCTGGACGTTTCGTCATCAATTCAACTTTCGGCCTGGCAGGATTTATTGATGTTGCCAGCATGGATAAAATCGAGAAGCACAACGAAGATTTTGGTCAAACGCTCGGCCACTGGGGCGTGGGTCCAGGCGCTTATCTTGTGTTGCCAATTTTGGGGCCTAGCACAGTGAGAGATGCAGGTGGTCTGGTCGTTGATGTATCCACCTCTGACCCCATTACCTATCTGCATAATATTGGTGAGGTGCGAACCTACAATCAGGTGCGTGCGGTGCAGTTGCTGGACAGAAGGACGCAGTTGCTGGATGCAACCGATCTGGTTGACAATGCCTCTATTGATCCATACGCCTTTATGCGTGACGCCTATCTGCAACGCCGTGCAAGCCTGGTGCAGGATGGACTGGTACCTAAAGAGTTACTGCAAGATGATTTTGAACCTGCCGATGATGAGCCAGCAGATCAGCCTGCCCAGTCACAGGAGGACACTGCGGATATGCCTGCTGTCGTGCTGCTGCAGTCTGACAGTCCAATCGCTGATGAGGTCGTGTCTGAACAGCAACCATCCCTCTCTCAGAGTGAGGATGCTTTATCTATCGGCATGACCGCTATAGAGGAGGCTGCCCCAGCTTCAACGGATGCCCTCGCTGTGGTGCCAGATGATCAGTCAACATCCTCTGCGGTTGAAGCGACGACGTCCGTGATGCCTGCTGATGTGGCTGGTGAATTGCAACTACCAGCAGAAGAGCCTGTGCATCAAGATGATGTGCCGACACCTTCCGCCAGTGGTGATGTGTTGAATGTCCAATCTGCTGAATTGTCCGTCAAGCTTGGCAATAACACGATGGATGAGACAGAGGCCGCCATGGTGGCTGCTATTGATGAAACTTTGCTGGTGCTCGAAGCAACAGAGTAACAGACGGTATTGATGATTGTAAAAAAGGCTTTGCATTGCAAAGCCTTTTTGTTTTTTACTGTTCAGGCAAATTTAATCTGAAGAGGCTACCGTCATGCGTTCTATCAAAATAGAGCCGGTGAGCTTTGAGCTGTTCGGGATGCTGTCCGTGCCAATGGCGATGATATGCTGCAACATTTCTTTCATATTGCTTGCTATCGTGACTTCCTCCACTGGATGCATGATGACGCCATTTTCAACCCAGTAACCAGCCGCACCGCGTGAGTAATCGCCACTCACCATATTAATGCCATGCCCCAATAACTCAGTGACCAGCAGGCCGGTCCGCATCGTGTGCAGTAACTGCTTGAAGTCTTGCCCTGTACTACGCACAAGCAGGTTATGTGCACCGCCAGCATTGCCAGTTGATTGCATGCCGAGTTTGCGCGCGGAGTAGCTGCCAAGTAGGTAGCCTTGCAGCACGCCGTTATCTATCAGCGTGCGCGCTTTGCATGCCACCCCTTCGCTATCGAAGGCGCTACTGGCTGCACCTTTCAGAATAAAAGGATCTTCCTCAATGTGCAGCTTAGGGCTTGCGATTGATTGCCCCAAGCTGTCGAGCAAGAATGAGGACTTTCGATAAAGGTTGCCGCCAGAGATGGCACTGATCAAAGTGTTGATCAAGCCGCTCGCCAATGGTGCTTCGAAAAGTACAGGGTATTGCCCTGTTTTAATTGGGCGTGAGCCCAGACGTTTGACAGTGCGTTCACCTGCTATCTGGCCGACTTGCTCGGGTGAACTTAAGTCGTTGGCATCGCGCGCACTGGAGTACCAGTAATCACGCTGCATGGTGCCATAGTTTTCGGCAATGACCGAGCAACTGAGGCTGTGACGCGAACTCGGATAGCCGCCAATAAACCCATGACTGTTAGCATAGGCAAATGCACCACTGTGGCTGTAAACATTGGCGCCCTCACTATTGGTAATGGTGCTGTCTACCGCCAGGGCAGCCGCCTCGCAACGCTTGGCCAGTGCTAATGCTTCATCCACATCAATCTGCCAGGGATGATGCAGTGACAAGTCTGGAAACTCAGTCGCCATCAGTGCTGCTTCAGCTAAGCCGCAATAGGGGTCATCGGCAGTGTATTTTGCGATATTGCATGCGGCCTCAACAGTATCTTTAAGTGCCTGTAATCCTAAGTCAGATGTGCTGGCATAGCCTTTGCGTTGACCAAAATAAACGGTGACCGAGCAGCCTTTATCACGGTTGTATTCGATATTTTCTGTTTCTCCCTGGCGGACTGAAACATTTTGTCCAGTGCCAAAGCTGACCTCTGCTTCGGCGCTGCTGGCACCAGCAGCTTTTGTCAATTGGATGATATCTTGCGCGATCTGTTTAAGTTGTTCTGGTTGCATGCTGTACGGGGCTTGTTTTTTGGTTGGCAGGTAAAGCTGGTATCATACCGTGATTTGGCAGAGATTGCTTTTAACATGACAACTGAAGACTTTGAAGATTCCCAACCCAGTAAAACCAAGCTGAAAGCCGAGGCGGATGCTGCACAGGAGGTTGGCCGCAAACTGGTCGAGTTGCCTAAAGATAAACTTAACAAATTACCACTGGAAGAGTCATTGCGTGATGCGATTGCTGAGGCAAAACGCTTAACTGCGAATGGCGCTATTCGCCGACAATTACAATATATTGGTCGCTTGATGCGTGACACAGATTTAGCGCCAATTGTTGAGCAGTTGCAAAAATGGGAGGGCAAACATCAGGAGGAAAATGCCCGTTTTCACCATATGGAGCGTTGGCGTACCAGAATGCTGGAAGATGCGAAAGCCTTGGAAGAGTTTGTTCAAATGTATCCACAAGTGGAAGTGCAGCGCCTGCGAACATTGATTCGCAATGCGCAAAAAGAGCATTTGGCAAATAAGCCCCCAAAAAGCAGTCGTGAGCTATTTAAAATGATCCGTGAGATTATGGAGAAGCCCGAGGCTGTAAGCCGCTTACAACAATAAGTCATAAAGTTTTAGGGTATGCGTTGTACAAAAACATACTGTGTGAAAACGCACATGGGTTTCACAACCAAAAAAATTTAAAATAAATGCGATTAAGTGACATCACTTTAGAGACGTCATCAAGGCGCATACTATTAGGAGGGTAGCATGCACAAAAAAATTGATATGGAACTGGACTTAACCGGATTGGACAGCCCGGTGCCGATGTTGAAAACCAAAGAAACCATTGATGCGATGGCACCAGGGCAAACTGTGTTGGTGAAAACCACATCTGTGGGCAGTGAACAGAATATTCGTAATCTGATCGACAATCACCCTGTCACCTTGTTGTCACTCAACAAAGAAAATGGCGTGTTTCACTTTGTGATTGAGAAGGATGCGATGCATGAGCAGCAGTGACACGGGTCTTGTGCACTGGTTAAAAGAGTTTACACATCGCTTTAGTCTGACTGAGGATAAAGCCTCCGACGAACATATTGATACCACCATTCGTGCCGGGGTTGAACTCAGAGGTACCAATCTTTGGGTATTGATGTTTGCCATCGTAGTGGCGTCGATTGGTCTGAATGTCAATTCTGCTGCTGTTATCATTGGTGCCATGCTGATTTCACCGTTGATGGGGCCTATCATGGGCATTGGCTATGCGGTGGGGATTGATGATACCGAGTTGTTGCGCAAGTCGTTTCGCAATTTGCTGATTGCTGCAGGAATCAGCTTGCTGGTGTCAACCTTATACTTTCTGGTGACACCGTTATCAGATGCGCACTCTGAATTGCTGGCCAGGACAACGCCGACGATTTGGGATGTCTTGATTGCCTTTTTTGGCGGGTTGGCTGGCATCATCGGTGTGACGCGCGTAGAAAAGTCAAACGTCATTCCCGGGGTAGCGATTGCCACGGCATTGATGCCACCCTTATGTACTGCAGGCTATGGCCTGGCCAATCTGGACTGGCGATTTTTTCTCGGTGCTTTTTATCTGTTTGCGGTGAATACCGTCTACATTGCAGTGTCGACCATGCTGATTATTCGCGTGCTGAACCCGGCACATAAAAAATACAGCGATCCCCGGCAGCATAGACGAATTAAAAATATTCTTTCCACTGTGCTTGTGCTCACCATTGCGCCCAGCATTTATCTGGCGACCAAACTGGTGCAAGAGGAGGTGTATCAAAACCGAGTCACCCAGTTTTTGGCACAAGAGCCTTTGCTTAAAAACAATATCATCGTCTCGAGCAAAATTGACAATCGTCAGCATGTGGTGGATTTGACCTTGATCGGTGAAGAAATGGACGATGCTACGATCGCACAGATTCAGGAAAGGTTGAAAGCATTGGATGTCGATAGCCGCCTGCTTATACATCAGAATAAATCCAAGGTGATGAATGAGGCGGCGGTCCGAGACTCCATATTGAGCGACCTCTATCACCGGATCACCAAAGCCCAGGTCCCGGATGCGGCCCTGGAGCAGAAGAAAATATCTTTGGCGATGGCCGCCAGATATCAGATATGGCGGGATGCTATTGAGGAGTTGCATGTGCAGTATCCTGATCTCGGAGAAGTTTCGCTGGGTGAAGTGGTGGGTGCTTCTGCCGCAGAGTCGCCGGTGCTGGTGGCGATTATTATGCGCAGTCAGCCGCTGGACCAAGGGCATCAGCAACAAATTGTAAATTGGCTGAAGGTCAGAACCAAGACCGGGAAAGTCAGAGTGATTGTGACAACCAATTAAGTGAGTTTGACTATGTTTACCCGTTTCATGTGGCTGTGTGTATTAAGTGTATTTTCAGGCTCAGTGCATGCCGAGGCAGTGCATGCACTGGACTTGGCCAGTACGCAGACCGGTGTGGCAGCATTGGTGATTTTTCTGGTGGCCTATGTGCTGGTCATGGCCGAGGAATTTATTCATCTCAGAAAATCCAAACCTGTCATTCTGGCCGCCGGGCTAATATGGGCTTTAATCGCCTGTTATTATCAGTCACAGCAGATGCCTCACGTCGTGGCGGAAGCATTTAGACACAATTTGCTCGAATACGCGGAGTTGATGCTGTTTCTGATTGTAGCCATGACCTACATTAATGCTTTGAATGAGCGACAAGTGTTTGAGGCATTAAGAACCTGGCTGATTCGTATGGGACTGAGTTATCGTGGCTTGTTCTGGGTGACCGGCTTGCTCGCTTTTCTGATCTCGCCGATTGCAGATAACCTGACCACCGCCTTGTTGATGGGCGCGGTAGTGTTGGCTGTGGGTGGTAGCCACAAGCAATTTGTGCTGTTGTGTTGTATCAATCTGGTTGTTGCTGCTAATGCCGGTGGCGCTTTTAGCCCATTTGGCGATATCACCACCCTCATGGTTTGGCAAAAAAATATACATGCGTCAAATGGTGTGGTTGGGTTCTCCAGTTTCTTCAGTCTGTTTTTGCCAGCGCTTGTAAACTGGCTGGTGCCCGCGCTATGCATGCATGTTGCCTTGCCACGAGATAAGCCCAAGGGTAGTAGTGTGCAGTTGCCCATGCGACGGGGTGCGCTGGTGATTCTTGGATTGTTTCTATTGACCATCGCACTGGCTGTCATGGCGCATAGCCTGCTCGATTTGCCGCCAGTGCTCGGAATGCTGTCA
This sequence comes from Methylophilus aquaticus, assembly GCF_030769565.1. Classification (GTDB taxonomy): domain Bacteria; phylum Pseudomonadota; class Gammaproteobacteria; order Burkholderiales; family Methylophilaceae; genus Methylophilus; species Methylophilus aquaticus. The sequence goes on from NZ_JAVCAP010000004.1 coordinate 89,160, forward strand.
GGGCTGGGCTTGTTACAGTTGTTCTCTTATTACCTGCAAATGACAGGTGAAAAATCGGGTGACCTGAGTAATCCCGTTCCCTATGATATTTACAATCGTGTGGCGCAAGCCGAGTGGGACACTCTGTTTTTCTTTTATGGGGTAATTCTGTGTGTGGGAGGGCTGGGCTTTATTGGGTATCTTTCCCTGTTATCACATACCATTTACGGTGATTTGGGGGCAACCACTGCCAATATTGCTGTCGGGCTAATTTCCTCTGTGGTGGATAATATTCCTGTCATGTTCGCTGTATTGAGCATGATGCCTGACATGAGTGTCGGGCAGTGGCTGCTGGTCACCCTGACAGCTGGCGTCGGCGGCTCATTACTATCGATTGGCTCCGCAGCCGGTGTGGCCCTGATGGGGCAGGCCCATGGCAGCTATACGTTTTTTGGACATTTGCGCTGGATGCCTGCGATTGCCTTGGGGTACGTTGCCAGTATTCTGGCTCATATGTGGTTAAACCATGGGCTATTTTAAAAAAGCAGGCCAGTTTTAAAACAGCGACAGGCGCTGGTGGGCAAACTGCCTGCCAGCGCATCTTCGGGTGTCATCAGATCAGGGTGATTTTTTTGGGGGGAGCAAAAATCTGCCCGGCTGGTGATACACCGCGCCAAGTAACTCTTTGGCAAATGCCTTCCAGTGGCGGTAACGCACCTGACGCGATTTCATGGCGACATAAATGGCCAACCCAAAGCTGGTCAGCAAATTGATGGTAGCTACCAGGAAAATGCCCAATGCTGCATAGCCAATCAAGGCATAGCTGGCTTGAAAGTCCAGTGCAGAGAATGCGTATCCGGAAAATGCAGCTACAAACGTGACATGACGTATGTCCAGTGGCAAGCCCAGCATAACCCCCAGACCTGAAGCAAAGCCCAGCAGGCAGCCAAAATAGAAGTTTCCTGCCAGCGCTCCCAGGTTATTACGAATATATTCGGCAACCCGCGTCAGCCGCTCTTTGCCCAGCAGTCGTTGCAACCATGATAAATGTGCAATCCGCTCCGGAATGCGGTTGTAAGCGGCCAGATTGTCGTGATAACCGGCAATCAGCCCGGACAAGAATAAACAGATGCCAGCGACTGCAGCATAAAACAGGCTCAGGCTGATCAGCGGATTGTTGCTATCGAGCAAGCTGTGCGCTTTTTCCACCCCTATAAAATGCTGGCCAGTGTATTGCACAATCAGCCAGTCGATCAGCATGGTCACCGGAATCACGACCAGCACATTGCCCAGAATGGCGATGGTTTGGCTGCTGGTGGTTTGCGCCACAATATTCACCAGATTGCCGATGTTTTTACTGTCATGTCCGTGGTCATCCATACTGGCAGCAATGGTCGCAGCCGTCATCGCAGGTTGTTTGGTGGCCACCGTAAAGTGCAGCATGTGAATAATCACAAAGCCCAATCCATAGTTAAGACTGAACAAAATAGCTTCTGTCAGTGGTGCCAGATGCTGGCTGGCAATCATGACTTTGAACATGGCCATGAAGGCGATAATGATGCCTGCGCCCATCGCCGAGCCCATGAGTTTGTAATACTCTTTGCGGTGCTGTGCGATGTAATGTTCGCCGGTGTGGCTGGCATTCTCTGTGACACGCAAGGCGAGCAACTCGGTATTATGGCGCAGATACTCAGCTAAATTATTTTTCTTGCATTCGGCATAGACCAGGCGTTTGAGCAACCGCGTGATGGCATCCGTGACATCATGTTTAAGCAGAAGGCCATGCAAAATATCAATCAGCAACTGCATGCGCTCAATCTGCTGGAGCATTCTTTGCATCAGCGCGGTCAGCGAAATGCTGGTACCGGTTTTTGCGTTCGCCTTGCGGATCTGCTGCGTCAGTTGCTCGCAGCGTTTGAGCACATCATATAAATGCTGGATGTCTTGCGCATTGGGTGTTGCCAGCGATAAAAACTTCTGGATTTCGATATTCTGGGTAATGAAAGGGGAGTCATTATTTTCCAGATCTTCATGCTGTAATATCAGCTCCGGGTCGAAGCCGGAGGCGGATAATCGATAAGACAATACTTGCAACGCATCTTTGAGTTCCTGAACGCACGCCAACTGTAATGTCTGTGCACCCTCGTGTAATGCCAGCGTATACATGAAATCTCGCCAGACAATGTCTGGCACGCCGCTCACCCACTCAGCGTCATCTACCCGGTAGAAAATCTGGCCAAACACATCTTTGAGATACTTGGGATCGGGTACGTCAGGCAGCAGTTTTCGCGAAATACGCCGGTAAATTTCGGTGAAAAAGCCGAGGTCCGATTGAATGCCATGGTCCGAATACAGCGAAATGACACTCTTCTCATCCAGCAGCCGCAATATGCTGTTGCGCAAGGCGACCGCAAATGCCGGGTATTGCTGCAGTAAGAAACACAGTGCCTGAATCGCCTTGCCGGCTTCTTCAATATTGTCGCTTTTCTGCGGTCTGATATGATCAAATAACGCTTTCAGAAAGGCAACGTCATCTATTTTTCCGGCCGCTTCTTGCGCGGCCTGTTGTTCAAATACGGTTTGAAACACGCTACTCTCCGTTGGGAAGTGCTCTTATTGTTGACGGAAAATAGAGATGACGCAATTTAAAGTTGTACATCCAGTTGCATGGGCTCGCCGCGGCGCTTGATTTGCAGGCTGACTGCATTGCCACGATAGCGTCTGACCAGGCTGGAAAGTCCTGCGGCATCCTCCACTTTTTCGCGATTGATCGTGAGCAGTTGATCGCCCCGTTGCAGCCCTGCTTTTTCAGCGGCCGAGTCATGAATCACTGCAATCAGTCTAACGCCCTCTGCATCTGTTTTCGCTTCTGTTTTTTCATCCTCATCGAGCGCATTGCGAGGGACCAATTTAATCACATGCACCCCGAGTACAGGGGCGGGCAGTTTGGCCCAGTAACTGGCGTAGTAACGAAATTTTCCGGGTGCTGCAACATCTTTTTCGGTCAATGCTTTGCCTTTTTTGGCCGCTTCTTTGATAACTTCCATTCTGGCCGAAGGGGAGGCGTTAGGTGCTTTCTTGACGTACACCAGAATTGCGTCTGACTGTATAACTTTGCCATGGGCCAGTGCCAGGTCCGGCGAAACTTCTTCAGATTCAAAGTTGCTAAAGCCCATCAGATCAAAGCCATTTTCAAGCATGCTGATATTGTCGTCATCACGGTTTTTGCCACTGAATAATTGCGGGATGGGCTCGGATTGCATGGAACGCAGATTGCCTTGATTTTGCGACTGGTAATTTGTAGTGTAAGGATTGTCTTCTGCATGCAAAATTGCGCTGGTCAGGCATGTAGCAATCATTAAACATACGCTTGAAACTGCGGGTATGCGTGAAACTAGGGGTGCCCAGGTGCGTGTCATGAAGTGCTCTCCGTGATAAATAATTTTTGTTTGTAGTGTTATGATGTATTGCTACATTAACACAGACAGAGTTATGCAAAAACAATTCACTCGCATAGGATTAGTGTCCATCAGTGACCGCGCTTCTCAAGGTATTTATCCCGATAAAGGCCTGCCTTCATTGCAGGAATGGTTACAAAAAGCCATTGCATCACCTTTCGAAGTCGAGCGTCGGTTGATTGCCGATGACCAGGCCAAGATTGCTGACACCTTGCGGCAACTTGTGGATGAAGCAGACTGCCATTTGATTTTGACCACGGGGGGCACTGGACCTGCCTTGCGCGATGTAACCCCAGAGGCGACACTGGCGATTGCCGACCGTGAAATGCCGGGCTTCGGTGAGCAAATGCGTCAAATCAGTCTGCGCTTTGTGCCTACTGCAATTTTGTCGCGTCAGGTAGCTGTGGTGCGCAAGCAATGCTTGATCATTAATTTGCCAGGACAACCGAAAGCGATACAGGAAACGCTGGAAGGGCTAAAAGATGAGGCCGGCAAGGTGCTCGTCCCAGGTATTTTTGCGGCGGTGCCTTATTGCCTGGATTTGCTGGCAACGCCCGAGCAAACCATGCCTTATCTTGAAACAGTCGACAGTGTGGTCAAAGCATTCAGACCCAAGTCAGCTGCGCGTTAATGGACCAGTGATGACCGCTTATAACACATTATTCAAATGCATCTTTCTGGCCTGTTTTGTGCTGCTCACCTATCTGCTGCTGATTGAAATGGCACCTGCGCCGCATGCGTCACTCTATAAAGATAAACTTCAGCATATTGTGGCATTTGGCGGAGTGGCGTTTTGGGGTGTGTGGGCTTTTGCCAACTACCAGCGATGGGTGCTCGTCGGGTTGATCCTGTTTGGTGGCTTGATGGAGGTGCTGCAAGGGCTGCTGACCGTCACACGCCAGCCCAGTGTGTTTGACTGGTTGGCTGATATTGTTGGCATCTTGCTCGCCTGGTGGCTGGCGGCAATCCTGAAACGATGGTGGAAGACACGCAGTGGCCGAATTTGATGTGATTGCGCGCTATTTCACGCGTCCTGCACCGCCTTCAGTAGCCGTCGGTGTAGGCGATGACGCTGCCTTGCTCAGCGTGCGTGCCGGCTATCAGCTGGCCGTGTCTGCCGACATGTCGGTGTGCGGTACTCACTTTTTTGCGGATGCTGACCCTGAAGCGATTGGCTGGAAAAGCATGGCCGTCAATATCAGTGATATGGCGGCCATGGGCGCAGACCCCCGCTGGGCAACGCTGTCGATTGCACTGCCTGAAATCGACCATGACTGGTTGCATGGCTTCAGTCGCGGCTTGTTTGCCTGCGCTGATGCGTATGGTGTCAGCCTGATTGGCGGAGATACGACGCGCGGCCCGCTGAATATTGCGATTACTATTATGGGGGAAGTGCCGACCGGTAAGGCATTGCGGCGCGATGCTGCGCAAGCGGGGGATGATATTTGGGTTAGCGGCACGCTTGGCCAGGCCGCGCTCTGGTTGCAGTCGCGTTTAGGAACAATGCAACTGTCTGCAGAGGATGCGCGTCGCTTCGCAATCGCGATGCATCACCCGCAACCGCGAGTGGCGCTTGGTCTGGCGCTGCGTGATCTGGCGCACGCTGCGCTGGATATTTCGGATGGATTGCTGGCAGATTTGGGACATATTCTGCGTGCATCTAAACTGGGTGCGCAATTGGATTGGCAGGCGCTTCCCAAACCGGTTCTCACAGGTGACGCCCTTGCCCCAGCCTTGATTTCTTCAGTGGTGCTGGCGGGGGGGGACGACTACGAACTATGTTTTACTGCACCATTGCATCAACGAGCACGCTTGAGCACGCTTTCACAGACACTGGCGTTACCATTAACGCGCATTGGCGTGGTCACGGCAGCAGCAGAACTGAGTGTGTTTGATGGTGATAAACAGATGCCCTTGCAGCAGAAAGGCTACAATCATTTTGGCTAACAAAAACGCAACGCTGCGCGCACCTGACTGGTGTTTATTGTGGTCACATCCGCTGCATTTCTTGAGCCTGGGGATGGGTACCGGTCTTGCGCCAACAGCCCCTGGTACGGTGGGTAGCTTGCTTGGCTTTCCATTGTTCTGGTTACTCATGGGCTTGCCCGTGTGGCAGCAGCACGCCAGTTTACTGGTGTTGTTCTTGCTGGGTATTTGGTGTTGCCATGTCACTGGCAAAGCACTGGGCGTGAGTGACCATGGCGCGATTGTCTGGGACGAAGTGGTTGCAATGGCCTGGGTGCTGGTCAGTGTGCCGGTCGGTCTGGCTTGGGGGCTGGCAGCTTTTGGCTTGTTTCGACTGTTTGATATCTGGAAACCGTTTCCGATTGCGTGGGTGGATGCGCGTGTGAAAGGGGGGCTGGGCGTGATGCTGGATGATGTGCTGGCGGCAGCCATGGCCATTGCCGTCCTGCAAGTGGCGAAAGGTTATTTTGATGGCCTCCCCTGAAAGCCTGCGTCCTGAAGCGTTGCCAATGGAGACGTTGTCCCTGCAGTTGGGGCCGGCGTTACAGGCCCGTGGCTGGCAACTGGCGTTGGCGGAATCGTGTACTGGTGGCATGGTGGCGCAGGCGGTTACGGCCATTGCAGGCAGTTCAGCCTGGTTTGATCGCGGGTTTGTGACTTATAGTAATGCCGCAAAAGTTGACATGCTGGCGGTGCCTGCCTCGCTGGTTGATACCCATGGCGCAGTGAGTGAGGCGGTGGCTGAGGCCATGGCGCGCGGTGCATTGTCACGCAGTGTGGCGCAACTCAGTGGGGCAATTACAGGTGTGGCTGGGCCCGGCGGCGGCTCACCGCTCAAGCCGGTGGGCATGGTGTGTTTCGCCTGGGCAATGCATGAGTCAACCGGTAAACCAGTTAAAGTGATCGTGGAAACCTGCCATTTTGCAGGGGATAGGGCGCTGGTGCGTCAGCAGGCGGCCAGCACGCTGCTGGCCGGTTTGCTGCGGCTGTCAAAACAGTCGCCTTGACTACGGCTAAGCGAATTTCAGATTAGCGGTGATGGTGACCGCCATGACCATGCCCCCAGCCATTGCCATATCCGCGCGGGGCAGGCGCGTAGTTGCGGTAGCCGCCGCTGCCATATGAAAACTGAATCACACCCGGCATTGCAGGCGGATAAGCCATCACTGGTGCCGCATATATCGGCTGACCGTAAGCTGCAGGGCCATAATAGCGGGTACTGTGCGGGTGACGATAAATCGTGACTGGTGGCGGTCCGTAGTATACTGGCGGTGCAGCGTAATACGTGACTGGAGGTGGGTAAGGATTTCCGACCACCACTCCGACTGACCAGTTATTGTCATGCGCTTGTGCATTGGACGCCATAAAAGCACTGGCGGCAGCCAAAACACCAAGTGCTGCGGTTGATATCCATTTAATTGATTTCACTGAATCTCTCCTCTCGCGGAACAAAATCATACTCCCTTAACCATTAACGTTGTTGCAGTCAACTGGTTGACACTCAACGGGTTGAAAGTAGCATGCTACAAAACATGGCTTTGCCATTTCACTTGATGGTCGATTTATGAAATAATTAGCAGTTATTTATTTGATTATATAGCGTTTACAGATTAAACGCATTTTACCCACCCAACGGTATTTAAAAAAGGCACCCAGCATGGATGACAACAAAAGCAAAGCACTCGCCGCCGCTCTTTCACAAATTGAAAAACAATTCGGCAAAGGGTCCATTATGCGCATGGGCGACGCCGACATTGGTGAGGACTTGCAGGTGGTTTCCACTGGCTCGCTCGGGCTGGATATCGCCTTGGGGGTAGGTGGCTTGCCACGTGGCCGTATCGTCGAAATTTACGGCCCGGAATCATCAGGTAAAACCACATTGACGCTGTCAGTGATTGCCGAAATGCAAAAGCTGGGTGGGACGGCCGCGTTTATTGATGCCGAGCATGCACTGGATCCACAATATGCCGCTAAACTTGGGGTAAATGTGCCCGAGTTGCTGATTTCGCAGCCAGACACAGGCGAGCAAGCGCTTGAGATTGCCGATATGCTGGTGCGTTCAGGCTCTGTCGATATCGTGGTGGTGGACTCAGTAGCAGCGTTGACACCGCGTGCCGAGATTGAAGGTGAAATGGGTGATAGTCACATGGGCCTGCAAGCCCGCCTGATGTCACAAGCCCTGCGTAAATTGACCGGTAATATTAAACGTACCAATACCCTGGTGATTTTTATTAACCAGATCCGGATGAAAATCGGCGTCATGTTTGGCAACCCGGAAACCACCACCGGCGGTAACGCATTGAAGTTTTATGCCTCTGTCCGTCTCGATATCCGCCGCACGGGTGCGATTAAAAAAGGGGATGAAGTCACTGGCTCTGAAACCCGTGTAAAAGTGATTAAAAACAAAGTCGCGCCGCCTTTCAAGCAAGCCGAATTTGACATTATGTACGGCGAAGGTATTTCACGGCTGGGCGAAATCATCGAGTTGGGGTCCAACCTGAAAATGGTTGAAAAAGCCGGTGCATGGTACAGCTACAATGGTGAAAAGATCGGCCAGGGCAAAGAAAACGCCAAGGAGTTTCTGCGTGAGCATCCGGAAATTGCAGGTGAAATCGAAACCCGCATCCGTGATAACGCCAAAGTGCTGGCTGATGTCATGGCGGCGCCCCGTGGTGAGGATGATTAATTCCGGCCTCGTCTGAAGCATTATGGCGCAGCCTGAAAAATCTCTGCGCCAGCGTGCGCTGGAGTATTTAAGCAAGCGTGAATATTCGTTTGCCGAACTCGGACAAAAGCTCAAGGGGTATGCCAGTGAAACGGATGATATTCCCGCCTTGCTGGCCGATTTCAAGCAGCGTGGCTGGTTAAGTGATGCGCGCTATACTGAGCAAATGGTGCATGCGCGACAAGCCAAATTTGGCAGTGCGCGCGTGGCACAAGAACTGCGTGAAAAAGGCATCGATGATGGCCTGATTGCGGAGGCCGTCGAGCAGTTGCAGGGCAATGAGTTTGAACGCGCCAGAGAAGTCTGGCGCAAAAAGTTTAAAGTGGCCGCGGCCACCCGCGAAGAATGGGCCAAACAGGCCCGCTTTTTGCAAAGTCGCGGATTTACGTTTGATGTAATTAAAAAAATTTTGAATAGACACGCAGAAGATGACAGCCCAGAAGACTAAAGTTAGTTACGGCAGCAAACCCAGCAGCAAACAGATTCGTCAGGCGTTTTTAGACTTTTTTGCCTCCAAAGGCCACCAGATTGTTGCTTCCAGTTCGCTGGTGCCGCACGGTGACCCCACCTTGCTATTTACCAACGCGGGCATGAACCAGTTTAAAGACGTCTTTCTCGGGTTTGATAAACGCGCTTACACCCGTGCTACGAGCAGCCAGAAATGTGTCCGGGCCGGAGGTAAACACAACGATCTGGAAAACGTCGGTTATACCGCACGTCACCATACTTTTTTCGAAATGTTGGGTAACTTCAGCTTTGGCGATTATTTCAAGCGTGATGCCATTCAGTTCGCCTGGGAGTTGCTGACAGAGGTGTATGCACTGCCCAAAGAGCGGCTGATGGTCACCGTGTATGCCGAAGATGATGAAGCCTACGATATCTGGAATAAAGAGGTCGGCGTACCGGCTGATAAGATTGTACGTATTGGTGACAATAAAGGTGCGCGCTACGCTTCTGATAACTTCTGGATGATGGGCGACACGGGTCCTTGTGGTCCCTGTACCGAAATTTTTTATGACCATGGCGACCATATTCCCGGTGGCCCTCCAGGCTCTCCAGACGAAGACGGCGACCGGTTTATCGAAATCTGGAACAACGTGTTCATGCAGTTCAACCGCGATGAAGCCGGTGTCATGCATCCGCTGCCAAAACCTTCGGTCGATACCGGTATGGGCCTGGAGCGTATTTCTGCGGTGCTGCAGGGCGTGCATGCCAATTACGAAATCGATTTGTTCCAGGCATTGATTAAAGCGGCCGCGCGTGAAACCCATACCGCCGATCTGGACAGTCCATCCCTCAAGGTGCTGGCTGACCATATTCGTGCCTGCTCTTTCCTGATTGCCGATGGTGTGATCCCCGGTAATGAAGGCCGTGGCTATGTGCTGCGCCGCATTATCCGCCGCGCCATTCGTCATGGCTACAAACTGGGCTGTCGCGCTGCCTTCTTCCACAAGCTGGTACCTGATCTGGTCGCTGAGATGGGCGAGGCCTATTCTGAGCTTGCCAGCAATCAAACACGCGTTGCCGACACGCTCAAGCAGGAAGAAGACCGTTTCTTTGAAACCATTGAAAACGGTATGCAGATTCTGGAAGCTGAACTGGCAACCAAGCCAGTCGTATTCAACGGCGATCTGGCCTTCAAGCTGCACGATACCTTTGGTTTCCCGCTGGATTTGACCGCCGACATCTGCCGTGAACGTGGTGTGGCGGTGGATACTGCTGGTTTTGATGCCGCCATGGCGCGCCAGAAAGAGCAGGCGCGTGCGGCTGGTAAATTTAAAATGGCGCTCAATCTGGAATATGAAGGTGCTGCGACCACATTCCACGGTTACGAAAAGCTTGAAACAGCCGCCAAGGTGTTGGCTTTGTACAGAGATGGTAGCCCGGTCAATACCCTGAGTGAAGGCGACTTGGGTGTGGTGGTGCTGGATGACACGCCTTTCTACGCCGAATCCGGCGGCCAGATTGGTGATAGCGGCGAACTCAAGTCTGCCAACGGTATTTTTGCTGTAGAAGATACGCAAAAAATTCAGGCGGCGGTATTTGGTCACCATGGCGTACTTAAAACGGGCAGCTTGTCGGTCGGCGATGCATTAACGGCCAGGGTCGATCTGCTGGCACGCGCGAGCACCATGCGCAATCATTCGGCTACCCATTTGATGCACAAAGCCTTGCGTGAGGTGCTGGGTGCGCATGTGCAGCAAAAAGGCAGTCTGGTCGATACCGAAAAAACCCGCTTTGACTTTGTACATAATGCCCCAATGACCGATGCCGAAATTGCGCAGGTTGAGGCTTTGGTGAATGCTGAAGTGCTGGCCAATCAGGCCACGCAGGCGCGTGTCATGGATATTGAATCCGCGCAAAAGACTGGCGCCATGATGCTGTTTGGTGAAAAGTATGGCGACGAAGTGCGCGTGCTGGACATTGGCTCCTCACGTGAATTGTGCGGTGGCACGCATGTCAGTCGTACCGGCGACATTGGTCTGTTCAAGATTACAGCTGAAAGCGGTGTGGCTGCCGGGGTACGTCGCGTCGAGGCGACGACTGGTACGGGTGCGCTCGCGTATATCGGTGAAACCGAGAAAAACCTGCAGGCGATTGCCGCCGCCGTAAAAGCCACGCCGGCTGAAGCTGCCGAGCGCGTGACACAACTGGTTGACGCCAGCCGTAGCCTTGAAAAAGAACTGGCCAGGCTGAAATCTAAACTGGCCAGTGCGCAAGGCGATGAATTACTTAACCAGGCGCAGGATGTCCACGGCGTCAAAGTGCTGGCGGCCACACTGGAAGGTGCGGATGCCAATACCCTGCGCGAAACCATGGATAAGCTCAAGGACAAGCTCAAATCTGCCGTCATTGTGTTGGCGAGTGTTGCTGACGGTAAAGTCAGCCTTGCTGCTGGCGTCACTGCCGATTTGATCGCCAAAGTGAAGGCGGGTGAACTGGTCAACCATGTGGCGGGTCAAGTAGGGGGCAAGGGTGGTGGTAAGCCAGACATGGCGATGGCGGGTGGCACAGATGCCAGCAAGCTACCACAAGCACTGACGGGTGTGGCTGAGTGGGTTGGGCAAAAACTTAATTAATCTATATTGTTTTCAAGAGCGGAATAATGGCATTAATCGTACAAAAATATGGTGGTACCTCGGTGGCTAACCCCGAACGTATCCGCAATGTGGCTAATCGCGTCGCGCGCTACAAGGCCTTGGGCCATCAGGTAGTGGTGGTGGTATCGGCGATGTCTGGTGAAACCAATCGCCTGATTGGCCTGGCTAAAGAAATCATGCCGGACCCCGATCCACGTGAACTGGATGTCATGGTCTCTACGGGTGAGCAGGTCACCATCGGCATGACGGCACTGGCCCTGCTGGAGTTAGGCATTAAGGCCAAAAGTTATACCGGTAGCCAGGTCAAAATTCTGACCGATGATGCCTTCACCAAGGCGCGGATTCTGGATATTGACCAACACAACCTGAAAAAAGATCTGGATGCCGGTTACGTCTGTGTGGTGGCCGGTTTTCAAGGGGTCGATGCCAACGGCAATATCACGACCTTGGGTCGCGGTGGTTCAGATACCACGGGCGTCGCACTGGCGGCGGCACTGGGCGCTGATGAATGCCAGATTTACACGGATGTCGATGGCGTGTATACCACTGATCCGCGTGTTGTGCCCGAGGCGCGCCGTCTGGATAAAATCACCTTTGAAGAAATGCTGGAGCTGGCCTCGCAAGGCTCCAAGGTGTTGCAGATTCGCTCAGTCGAGTTTGCCGGTAAATACAAAGTCAAATTACGTGTGCTTTCCAGCTTTGAAGAAGAAGGCGATGGCACACTGATCACATTCGAAGAAAATGAGGGAAGCATGGAAAATCCAATCATCTCCGGGATCGCATTTAATCGCGATGAGGCGAAAATCACTGTCGCAGGCGTGCCTGACAAACCAGGCATTGCCTATCAGATTTTAGGCCCGGTGGCCGATGCCAATATCGATGTCGATATGATTATCCAGAACGTAGGGGCAGACGGCACCACTGACTTTACCTTTACCGTACACAAAAATGAAATGAACAAGGCGCTCAGTATTCTGCGTGAAAAAGTGCAGGGACATATTCAGGCGCGCGAGATTCATGGCGACGACAAAATTGCCAAGGTCTCAGTGGTTGGTGTAGGCATGCGTTCACATGTCGGCATTGCCAGCCAGATGTTCCGCACATTGGCCGAAGAAGGCATCAATATCCAGATGATCTCGACCAGCGAGATTAAAATCGCAGTCGTGATTGAAGAGAAATATATGGAGCTGGCAGTGCGTGTTCTGCACAAAGCGTTTGATCTTGAAAACGCTTAAAAAGCACATAAAACATTCTTTAATTTTGCGTTGATTTTTGAAGGGTTTTCGCGTAGTATGGCGCCCTTCAATGCAGTACTCAGTGCGGTGTTGAACAGCAGTTAGCACTGCGATAAGGTTGTAAAACGGTGAGCTGGCCGAGTGGTCGAAGGCACTTCCCTGCTAAGGAAGCATATGGGCTTAAACCTGTATCGAGGGTTCGAATCCCTCGCTCACCGCCAATATTGTTTAATGCAAAAAGCATTGCATAATATTGGAAAATGGATGAATCAGAACCTTGGTTCCATGCCACAAATCTTAAAATGGTGTTATAATGCTGGTCTTGTTGCAACACGGTTGTAACTACCCTAGCGCCCGTAGCTCAGTTGGATAGAGTATTTGGCTACGAACCAAAGGGTCGGGCGTTCGAATCGCTCCGGGCGCGCCAAATTTAGCAATTAGATCAACCGGTTAGGCTTCAAAGCTTAACCGGTTTTTTCTTTGGTGGGTATCACTTGAGGTTTTAGTTGATCATCTGAATAGCCAAGTTTCGCACTTATCATGATAGAAACGGTACCGATCACCCATGAGTATCGTAATTGAGCAATTATTTTTTGCGTTTGTTTTGATGCTTCAAGAAAATTGCTGACCATTAAGTTTTTGTTATCAATAGTTTCTCTAATGCATGTTTAACCTCGTTGATAACGCGATCCCAATCTCCTACATTTTGCTGTCTAAACAATGTCGCAGTTGGGTACCATGGGCTATCATCTCTATTCAACATCCAACGATAATCTGGTAAATATGAAATCAGTATCCAGACTTTTTTAGCCATGGCACCCGCCAAATGCGCTACCGAGGTATCAACCGTTATTATTAAATCTAAACAATCTACCAGTGCTGCGGTATCAGAAAAGTCTACGAATTCATCTTGATATTGGTGCAGTTGTTTTAGTCCGTGTAGTCCCGCCATGTCCTGTTCTTTAACCTCTTTTTGCAAGGAATAGAATGCTATTGGCAGGCTAAATAAAGGCTGTAATTTTTCTAACGGAATGCTGCGGTCATGATCTTTTTTATGTGCTGCTGAACCTGACCATACCAATCCCACTTGAAGCGTTTTGGATGTTACCGGACATTTCTGCTCCCAATCACGCTTTTTTGCTTGGTCAGCATAAAAATATGGAACTGCATTGGGAACGTTTTCTAATGAAGTTTTAAATGCCAGAGGTAAGCTCATTATCGGGCAGTGCAAATCAAATGCATCAATCTTTTCATCTTTCTTGACAATCTTGGCATTGAGTCCCATGGCTTTGACTATTGAGTATAATGGTGCTGGCACACTCAGAATGACTTTCCCGCCAAGCTTTTCTACTAAAGGTACATAGCGGCAAAACTGAATAAAATCTCCTAAGCCTTGCTCTGGATAAATATATAGAACTTTATTATGTAGCGGTACCTGACCCAGCCATAAAGGTTGCTCATACACTGGGTAAGCTTCTTTTTGTCCCTTTCTGTGGCGGCGGTATTCATACAACCTCCAACCTTCTTCATACTCTCCCATTAGTATTTTGAGTAGCGCTTTATTCCAATACGGGTCAGCGATTTCTGGGTTCAATGCAATGGCTTTATCAAAGCTTTGAATTGCCTCATCTAGTTTTTCCAGGCTTTGCAAAGCCAAGCCACGGTTTGCATACGTGTCAGCGGAGGCGGGATCTAATGCGATGGCCTCTTCATAGCCAGTTATCGCGTCATCAAACCGATTCAATGCTTGTAGTGCGTTGCTTTTACCGTTAAGTGCATCTGAGGAGTTTGTGTTTAGTGCAATCGCTTTCTCGTAACTTAACAGCGCCTCATCAAACCTTTTAAGCTCCATCAATACATTGCCTTGTCCGTTATAGGCATACGCATAATCTGGATTAAGTTGTATTGCTTTCTGAAAATAACTTAATGCATCTTCAAACTTTCTGAGTTCAATAAGCGCATTGCCACAATTATTGTAAGCATCCACATAATTGCTTTTTAAGCTGATCGCCTGATCAAAGTCAGAGATGGCTTCTGGATATTTTTTTAGCTCTTTTAATATTACACCACGGTTAAAATATGCTTCTGCATGCCGCGGGTTGGACTTGAGTGCATGCGCGTAACTCAATATTGCTTGATCATATCTTCTCAGCTCTTTGAGTAGGTTGCCTCGATTATTGTATGCGTTGGCATAGTTTGGTTTTAATGCTACTGCTTGATCATAGTCTTTAAGTGCATCAGCCAGATTGCCAAATTTCTCGTTTATGATTGCACGGTTGTAATACGCTTCAGCATAGTTTTTATTCAAGCTAATTGCTTGATTATAGTCACTGAATGCCTCCTCAAACCGGTTAAGCGCAAATAAGGCGGCGCCTCGATTGCCGTAAGCAGAAAATTGGGTTGGGTCAATGTCTATTGATTTTTCTATGTACTCCAATCCCATCAGGAACTGGCCAAGTTGGAATTCGATCATGGCCAAATTGTTTAAAAGACGTGGGTGATTGGAATAAGCGTTCAATAAATCGAGGTATAAGCCCCTTGCCTCTGTCAAGCTGCCAACTTGATGGAGCTTTAACGCTTGTTTAAATTGAACTTCTTGCTGTAAATCCTTCATTTGATCTCCTCTGAGCCTTGGACTGAACATGAAGAAACGGGTCTGTTGATGGGGGAATATAGCGGCTTTGATGCTAAATACCAAGCATGAGCAGATGACCCTGGCATGGACTTCTGGAAATAAACCGCTACAAGATAAAGGCCATTTTTAGGCTTTTGGTTGGTTTAAATAAACCATAATTATCCAAAGCGGTTGATATAAACCAATATTATTTCGGGAAAAATTCACTGGTCTAATTTTTTATAATTGAGAATCAATCGCTTATAGCTTACGCACCATCATGGCACATGTTTTGCAACCATTACCAAGTCTATCAAGATGTTGGTGGTGCGGTATGAATGATTCTCTGGCGTGGTGCGGTATCGATTTAAACTGGGCATATTCCGATGTCCTCCGGCGCATTGGTCGCCGAACGGCCTGTATACATCGTGCCAAAGATATTCTGCAT
Organism: Methylophilus aquaticus; assembly: GCF_030769565.1. GTDB lineage: Bacteria > Pseudomonadota > Gammaproteobacteria > Burkholderiales > Methylophilaceae > Methylophilus > Methylophilus aquaticus. Next base: position 104,685 of record NZ_JAVCAP010000004.1, read on the forward strand.
GATGCCCTGGTGTTTTTTGCCGTGTCCAGCCATCCTGCGCGCGAAGAATCTCCGCAAGCCTATCTTAACGGCATTGTGAACCACCTGCTGGTGGACGAGTTCCGCTACCTGAATCGCTTTGTCGATGAAGAGCAAATCGACGAATCGGCCATGGCGCTTGAATGCTCGCCCGAGCAATTGTACGAAACCCGGCAAAAGCTGTTTCACCTGCAACGGATTGTGGATCAACTCCCTATCAAATGCCGCCAGGTCTTCTGGCTGTTTCATGTCGATGATATGAAACAGCGTGAAATTGCTGACCATCTCGGCATCAGCACTAATATGGTGGAAAAACACCTGATCCGCGCCATGCTCGATATTCGCGCTTTTCAACAAACCCAATAAAGAGTCATGCGCAAACCGCTCACCCTCAGTGAACTGGCTGCCCGCTGGTATATCCGCATGCGGCATACCAAGCAGGATGCTCCTGAGCGTCGCGAGTTTGAGCAATGGCTATCACTTGATGCGCGTCATGCGGCTGAATACGAAAGTATTGCAGGGCTCATGCGTCAGCTCGATTCCAAAGAGGCACTGTCCAGTTTGGCTGATGCCGCCGAGCAGCAAGCCTTTATGGCTCAGGAAAGCAAGCGCAAGCTTAAACAGCGTCGTGTCGGGCAACTGATGGTCATTGGCATGTTCTGTGTGATCGGCTATTTTACCCATCAGCAATATCAGGTGTGGCAAGCTGCGCCAGTCATGCAAATGGCTGCGCTCAACCCGGTTGGTCAAATCGCGATTAAAACACTGGATGACGGCACCAAAGTGACCTTGAGCGCCAAGAGCGAAATGGAAGTGACTTACTATCGCCACGAACGCCACGTATTACTCAAAGAAGGTGAGGCGGTGTTTGACGTTGAAAAAGACCCCGAGCGCCCATTTGTGGTCGAAACCGATACCGCAGTCGTCACTGTATTGGGCACACGCTTTGCCGTGAACCGGCTAGACCAACTGGTCCGGGTGAGTGTTGACCATGGCCGAGTAAAAGTCGCGCCCAAGCTGGCCGCGCCGAGCAAGGCTACTGCAACAGAGGCCCCTTTAGAGTCACGCGAAATTACCAACGGCCAGGTGGTAGAAGTCTATCCCAATCACGCCACCGTGCTGGTCAATCGCCCTGCTGCCGATGCCTTTGCGTTCCTCACCGGACGTCTCGTGTTTGACCGCGCAGATCTGGGTGAAATTGCCAGCACCGTTTCACGTTATCGCCTCAAGCCGGTGCAGTCACAAGGCAGACAAATCCGTAATATCTCTGCCGATATCAATATTCACAATATTGATCAGTTTCTGCATGGCCTGCCCAATATCGCAGCCGTACAAGTGCAAGAAACCCCGCAATACACCTTGCTGAATAGCCAACGCTAACTAACGCTGGTCGCCACACGTGCTGGCGCCAGCGCCACGCACTCAACCTCCCCATATGAATCGCTTGCTCAGTCGCGCCCCTCTATCACTGAGTTATGTAAATATTTGTAATCGACATCAGGGTTTTGCCTCTCTCCTCGATGAGTCAGCATGGAGGAGAAAGTGATGCGTATAAAAAAAATAAATAGACAGGCAATGCACTATGCAATTGCCGCAATGGGGGTGATATCTGCAATGGAAAGTGTTGCAGATACGCTCAATACCGCGATACCAAAACAGCAGGAGGAATCATTCAGTGTTCCGATTAATGTGGATATCCCAAAACAGCCTTTGGCAACCTCGCTGCACGCGCTTGGGAAAGCTGCAGGCATGAGCATTTCATTCCCTAATGATCTGGTATCCGGTAAAACCGCGCCCGAAGTGCGTGGTCGCATGTCCCGTAAAGAGGCTTTGCAACGGCTTCTTGATACCAGTGGACTAGTGCCAAAAATTGAAGGCGAGAACGTCTACATTCAAAAGGCTCCTCCAAAGGTTGAGGATAAAAGTGTGAATGTTGAAAAGGTTGAAGTACGCGCCAAGCGGTTTTATGAGATTGGCCCGCTGCCTGGTTTGGCGCTCACTAAAGATGAAATCCCTGGCAACGTACAGAGTATTTCAGCTAAAGAAATCAAAGAGGCGCATTCGTTAAGCATTACTGACTTGATGAACCGCAAGCTGCAATCAGTGACGGTCAATGACTACCAAGGCAACCCATTCCAAATGGATGTGCAATATCGTGGTTTTACGGCAGGTCCGCAAATTGGTACTCCGCAAGGCTTAAGCGTATTCTTGGACGGGATTCGTATGAACGAACCGTTTGGTGATGTTGTGAACTGGGACATGATCCCAATGAATGCGCTTGCTGGTGTTGATGTGTTTCCTGGTTCAAATCCTATTTTTGGTTTGAATACTTTGGGCGGTGCATTTGCCATGAAGACTAAGGATGGGTTTAACAATGCTGGTGCAGATGCGGAAGTATTGACGGGTTCTTATGGACGTAAGTATCTGCAGGCAGAGGCGGGCTGGAATAACGGTACAGTAGGGTTGTTCGGCGCAGGTAATTTCTTTATGGAGGATGGCTGGCGTAATAATTCTCCAAGTAAGGTAAATCAGTTTTTCGGTAAGGCAAGTTATCGTGGAGATAAGCTTGATCTTAATTTAAGTACCTTATGGGTTGGTACTGACTTGACTGGGAATGGTTTAGTCCCGACTAACTTTTATGAGCAGGATCGACGAAGTAATTTTACAAGTCCAGACGAGACAAAAAACCGACTGTCACAGTTTCAGCTATCGGGAAGCTACTTTGTAAACGACACCTTTACTGTAACGGGGCAGGTTTATCGCAGAAATAGTAAGCGCCATCAAAATAACGCCGATGTTTACACTGACTATGGTAATCAGGCGGTCAGTCAGAACTTTGCCGCTGGAGATCAATACACGTGCTTATTTGAAAGTAACAATCAATATGGTATTCCGGACTATATTGTTATTGATATCCCCAATCCTAATGATTTTAGTTCCAGTCCTTTTTTGGCAGAGTTGTTCAATAATGGAAATGCAGATTATTCGTTGTTAGGGGATCAAGATTTACCAGATTATATTGAGGCTCTAGCAAAAGACCAGTTTGCTTACAATGCAAATACAACTCAATATGTTTATCAAAATAAATTTCCCACATTTAATGAGTTTAATGGGCCTGAAGAATCCTATTCTAATTTTGAAGTTTCCTACCTGATCAATACAGTTCAGTTTGGATATAACAATGCTGTTTCTGATATGGCGGGTTTTGGCGTTGACTACGGTATCTTTACGGGTATCGCGAACACTTACTATTACACCCCAGATGGTGCCAAGCACGTTATTGCTTTTAAACAGGCAATCAATGGAACCAACTGCCAAAATACTCAATTAAATGCGAATGCGAATGTTGGTATTGCCTACAACCTTTTACTGGATCCCGTTACCAATAAGCCGGTAGCGGTGGATGGTCTTTATGATGGAAAAAGTGGATATGTTGAGGGAGTACCCACAGCTGTCATTACAGATAGTCGTATCAACCAAAAGGTCGATGGTGCGTCTTTCCAGTTAAACTGGAATCTCGAAAAGCACAAATTCATGATGGGTGCTTCGATTGATAAAAATTATGCAGAATATAATAATTCCCAACAGCTGGGCTTCTTTGATGCACAGCGTAATGGCACACTTGATCCCGATCGTGCATTAGATATTTACGCAGCTGCGGATGTCCCAATCAGAAATAATAATTTTGATGGCACTTCAATCACCAAAAGTTTATATGCAAGCGAAACCTGGACACCAATTGACACTGTTCATGTGACAGGAGCTATGCGTTATAACGAAACGCAAGTACGCAATACACTCGCAGCAAGAGATTATGGCCAATCGGAAATTAATCTTTCTGGATTCCTAAACGCACCAAATGAATTCGATGTGTGCCCAGTTGGGATGTCAATAGCAGATTGTTTGGTCAGCATCCCAACAGGTTATCGCACGCCATTTGTAGATAATATTCTTCCACCCGAAACCGAGAGGTTTTCTTACTACTCTTTAAACCCATCACTAGGTGCAACTTGGCAAGCCCAGGAAAATTTAAATTTATATGCAAATTGGTCTCAAGGTACACGAACACCAAGTGTCATTGAACTTGGTTGTGCTCTTGATAAAACACCTTATACCACCGATAGTGGCTTGACTATTCCTCGAAGTGTTGCGTTGGGACGCTCCTGTCAATTACCAAGCACATTGGCAGGCGACCCTTACTTGCCACAAGTAAAAGCTGAAACATTCGATTTTGGCGCACGTGGCCGTTTAGCTGATAAATTTGAATGGAACTTGGGTTACTACCGTACCGAACTCAAAGACGATATTTACCTGGTGACTTACAACACCAACCAAAACTTTTTTGACAGCATTGGTAAGACGCGTCGCCAAGGGGTTGAGATGGGACTTAAAGGCGACTTGGGTAGAGCGCGCTTCAGTTTAAATTACTCAATGACTGATGCGAAATTTCGTAGCTCGTTCATCACGGGTAGCGCCTCGAATAGTGCTGCAACTCCTCAGTTCGTTTCCGGTGGAGATGTTTTAGGAGGGCTTATTGAGGTCGAGCCTGGCGACCGTATCCCTGGTGTACCTTTACATAACCTTAATGCAAACTTTAGTTTTGATGTTACTCCAGAATGGACGGTTGGTTTAGGCGCTGTGCTGCATTCTTGGTCTTATCTGCGAGGTAATGAAAATAATGAACATCGCGAAGGTGTGGCAAGACCAGTAATCATAAGGACATTTAATCCCGATGGGACTTTTAACAGTTTCCAGACAGCGTATCGCCAGCCAACTACTAATCCCGGAAAAATCCCTGGGTATGCAGTATTCAATTTTCAAACTAGTTACAAACTGAGTAAAGAGTGGACAGCAAACTTACTCATCAACAATCTATTTAATCGAGAGTATTTCAGTGCAGGCCGTTTAGGGGTGAACCCATTTTCACCAAGTATTAATGGTGCCATTGGACCTGACGGATATAACCACAATTCCGGCGACTGGTTAACTACCAATTTTGTTGCTCCAGGCGCGCCAAGAGGTATTTGGTTTAGCTTGAACTGGCACTTTGTGCCGGATAAACAATAGCGGGAAAAGTCCTGATGAAACTTTGGCTTAGTTTATTTAACGTTACCAAACTCTTAGGTGAACAAAGAAATTAACGAATGGTAGTAAATGGTGCATTTGTGGTTAGCCACACTAATGTATTAATACAAGAATTCGACTGCAACTGACTTAGCGCTTACAAGGAACTAAAAGAGTTGTGGTGAATTGGTGTCGGGCAGCCACAAATGCCCGCTTATTTTAACTCTTTAGGAGATAACAATGAAAGCTTCTACATTAAGGTTAGCGGTTTTGGGCATTTTTGGTGTTGTTTATTCGCAAGCCATGGCAGGATTTGAATCAATTCCAACCACCACGCCAATTACCATTTCTGGAGGGACGACAGCTTATATTATTTGTAATCCTACCGGAGATTTCGGTTCAGGTTCTGGTAGTGGCGCAAGTGTAAAGAATCCGACGACGTCTCCAGATAATGCCTGCTACATCAGTCCTGCTCCAACGACGGATTTAACTGCACCAATTTCTGGATTTAGTCTAGTGAGTACTGCAAATCGCCAGGTAACATTGAACAATACCTACTCAGGTAATACGAATAAAAATATTGGCACTTTACTTGATGTTGTCTGGCGGAATGCTGCACAAACAGAATGCATCTATGGCATGAAATTTACTGCCAATACAACAGATTACAATACTGGTAATGCTGGCAATCAATATTTTGAAGCAAATGGCATTGCGCGTGGTGGTTTTGTTGATACATCTACGAGTACCGCAAGAACAGTGGAGGTAGCATACTCTCGTTCATCTAGTACAGCTGATGTTGTTTATCGTGCAGGCCGCACATTCACCTCAGTCCAACATCGCCCTGGAGATGTAGCACAACCTTTAACGGGTTTGGGTTCTAGCCCTTCAATTAATGGTCTAGATTCTTGGCCTGGTTCAGCTAGCGCTGCTCAACAGCAAGCTGATCTAAACTCTAATTGGGTAGAGTTTACAACTGATGTTAATGCTCGTGACGATGATGGGTCTACAACGGCAAGTTCTGCAATGTTTTATGTGAAAACTTCTTGTTCATCAGCGGCACCCACAGCAGTAGCAAATGCGATCCGTTTACGCCAAACCTTCCAAGAACAAAGTACTGATGGCGCCAATCCAGCGGCGAATCAACGCTTTATTGAGGTGCCTGTAACTGGTTTTGTGCCTCCGAATGGGGCTGTAACTCCAACACCAACATCACCTTATTAACATTGGTAATTAACTAAATCAGCTGGATAAAGTGATGTTGCTTTATCCAGCCAAATAATACTTTGGGTATTTAATTAATTAAGGAGTCATGAAATGGCTATTAAAGTTTTTAATGCAACTGATATTTCATATGAGGGTGGCGCAGGAAATGATGTGATTATTGGTAATGAGTTAGACAACACTATCACTGATCTTGGCGGTACAAACGTGATTCTTGCTGGAGCTGGTAATGACACCGTTATTACCTCAGATGGTGATGACGTGATACTTGGTCAAGCAGGTGATGACATCATCGTTGCGGGGAACGGCAATAATGCAGTTTCTGGTGGAGATGGAATTGACTATATTCAAACCGGGGATGGAAATGACATTATCAGTGGAGGCAATGGTGACGATGTAATCTTTGCTGGTGATGGTGATGATATTTTGATCGGAGGTGAAGGTTTTGATTATATTGAAGGTCAAGGATCGACATTGGGTGATGAAGATGTTGATGGAAATATTTACTTTGCCACTTCAAACGATATTTTGGTTGGAGGAAGCGGCAACGATAGCTTTGTCATTGGTGATGAAGAAGAGTCTGAGTCAATACTTATTGTAGGTGGTGTATCAGGCTTGGATAATAATGGCGAGGCTGCTCGCTATGTAGATTTGAGTGAAGAAGAAGAGGAAGAAGAGGAAGGCGGCGAAGAAGAGGGTGCGCTCTTCGGTTTTGATACAGTAACAAATCAATTTGTCGAAATTGAAGATCAGGAGATGTCTGAAGAGGCAGAAACTGATGTTCGCTTGAATATTGTTACTCGCCCAGGGTCTTCAGCAATTAGCACGTTTGCCACAACGATTGCTGGATACAACGCAGTTGATACACTTGAGTTTACTAAGTCGGGTGAATTTGAGGGGCTTGCATTTACAGGTATTGAGCGTATCGAGTTGGCAAGTGGTGTCAATATCACACTGTCTGCTGAGCAATTGGAAGCAAACGGTGAGTCACTCAGTTTAGGCTTCTTGAATCCAGGTACCCATATTTATGGTGTTGCTGGTGGTCCAAGCGAGTCTGTCACCATTGAGCTTGAGTTTGAGGAGGCAGAGTTTGAGCCTAGCGATACTATTGTAGGTGCTGTGGAAGTTGAGTATGACAAAGCATCCATCGAATTTGACGATTACTCAGTTGCAAATCTGTTCCACAATGTAGACATTATCTACGATGCTTCAGAAGGTGAAGAAGGTAGCTTCACTCGCATTGACGGCGCTAACGAAGGCAGCGATGCGCATGAAATCGTATTGGGTAGCGAAGGCGTGGATTACGCGACCATGCGTTTAGGTGATGACACAGTCTACGGCAACGGCGGCAATGACTTGCTGATTGGTCATGGCGGTGCTGATTATCTGGATGGTGGCGAAGGCGATGACATTTTTGTGATCGGCGGGTTTGGCAGTGGTGTGCAAGGTACGACATCTAAAGCAGATGACGGTAACAAAGAGTGGATCGCGACTGGCGCTACACACGATGTAATCGTGGGTGGTGACGGCGTGGATACTTTGCGTATTACTACCGGCATTGGCGCTAACACCAAAGCTAACGGGACTGTGGTGCTCAACAATGACAACTTCCAATCTATGGAAGTCGTGCAAGTGGGCGGTACGGTGGGTCGCTTGAATGTAGAAAATACAGACTTGCAATTGTTGAACGATCACTACTACTTTAAAGCTAATGGCACTGTATCGGATCTTTCCAACACCCTGGGTAACAACAGCGGCACCATCAACAATGTAGTCGTTGATGCTTCTGGCGTGACCACCAATGGTCTGCGTTTTGAAGGCAATGCGAACCAGCAGACTTTTATTGGTACCACCAAAGCTGATGTGTTTGTGGGCAATGGCGGTAACGATACGTTGACTGGCGGTGGCGGTAAGGATACGTTTGTCTTCGGTAAAGTGTATGAGGAAGTGGTCACCGGTTCTTCAACCACTGTGCAGACTTACACAGACACTGCATTCAACCTGACTGGTGTAGATACCATCACTGACTTCAGCCGTGGCAACGACAAAATCGAATTGCACCTGGATCAGTACAGTCAGTTGGCAGGGTTTAACAGCAGCATGCTGCGTGTGAACTCAACGGGTACACCGACAGATGCCAATGACTACCTGGTTTACAACACAACTACTAAAACACTCAGCTATGACGCTGATGGTAATGGTGGCGGTGCGAAGGTAGATATTGCCATTCTGACTGGTGTGAATACATTGTCTACTTCTGACTTTGTGATCGTCTAATCACGATATTGGCAAGCGGCTAACCCCGCTTGCCATATTCCTATGCTGAATTTTTTGTCGTGAGTATGTTGTCCCAAGTTGAAACCATTAAACAGGCGTTGCCTGCGCTTTGGCCTGTCTGGCGCAAAGTGTGGTTGTTTGGTGTTGTCACCCATTTGCTGGTGCTGGTGCCTTCGTGGTACATGCTGGAAGTGTATGACCGCGTCATTAACAGCCGCAATCTTTCTACTTTATTCATGCTGACATTGCTGGCGGTATTCGCTTACCTGGTGATGGAAGCCCTCGAGTGGCAGCGCAGGACTTTGTTGCAGCGTGGCGCACAGCGCTTTGAGCAGCTGTTGCAGCAACGCGTGTTTGAGCGCACGTTTGCCTCCAAACTTTCCATGCATGAGTTTCCTGCACAGCAGGTATTTTCTGATTTTTCGGTGCTGAAGAATACCTTGCATTCTTCAGCATTTCTGGGCCTGATCGATGCCCCTTTCTGTTTGATATTCCTGTTTGCCGTGTTCTGGATACACCCCGCGCTGGGCATGCTGACCTTGCTGGGGCTGGCCGTGCAGCTGGTGTTGACCATGCATAACCAGGCCGGTGTGACGCCGCTGATGCAGGCGGCCAACCAGCATGCGATGGAGTCCCAGCGGTATTTTTCCAGCGTCAGTCGCCATCATGAAGTGGTGAGTGCCATGCAGATGCTGGCACCGATTGAGCAGCGCTGGTTGCACAGTCAGCACGGTTTTTTGTGGCAACAGGCACAGGCTTCCGAGCTGGCGGGCAAACATGCTGCGCTGTCACGCTTGTTGCAAACCCTGCAAACCAGTCTGATTCTGGGGCTGGCCTGTTACTTGGTGATTGGTGGTGAGCTGGCGCAAGGCGGGGCCATGATGATTGTGGCTTCGATTCTGGCTGCACGTGCACTCTCTCCGCTGGTACAACTGGTCGGCCACTGGAAAACTTTTGAGCAGGCTTGGGTGGCGTATGGCCGTATTGAAAGCCTGCTGGCGGTGCCTGCGCGTCCGCGTAGCGGGCTGGTGTTGCCTCCGCCCACCGGTGAAATCAGTGTGGAGCAACTGGCGTATGCCATTCCGCAACCCGGCAAAGCCACGCAGGAGGCGTTTATTCGCCAGGTGCAGTTCAAGCTGTCTGCCGGTCAGGTGCTGGTGGTGGCTGGGGCTTCAGCTTCCGGCAAAAGCACCTTGGCCAAACTGCTGGTGGGGCTGCTGGCGCCGACCAGTGGCCGTGTGCGCTATGACGGTGTGGATGTCTATGGCTGGGATAAAACCCAGCTGGGGCCTTATGTTGGGTATCTGGCCCAAGAGGTCGATGTGTTTGACGGTAGCCTGCGCGAGAATATTTGCCGGTTTGCCACGCCGGACCCGGATGCGCTGGACGAGGTGATTGCGCTACTGGGCATGCATGACTGGGTGGATCAGTTGCCGCAGGGCTTGCACACCCTGTTGGGCCGCGAGGGCCTGTACTTGTCCGGGGGCGAAAAACAACTGCTGGGGCTGGCGCGTGCCCTGTATGGCAAGCCGCGCATTGTGGTGCTCGACGAGCCGAATGCCAATCTGGATAGCGCTGCCGAACGTGCCTTGCTGCAAGCCATCATGCGCATGAAGCAGCAGGGGACTACCTTTGTTGTGATCAGCCATTTGCAGCATGTGCTGAATGTGGCTGACTGGATGCTGGTGCTGGCGCAAGGCCAGATGTTGCGTTATGGCAAACCTAAAGAGGTGCTGGCCAGTTTTCAGGCGGATGCCGGAAAGGCGGTGCATCAATGACGGTGTCGGCCATCACTTCCACAGCGGACAAAGCGACCCCTGACCGCATGCCACTGCCTGCACGCGCGGCGTGGCTGGCATTGATGACCCCTTTTCGCGGTGCTTTTTTGCAGATGGCCTGGCTCAGCATGCTGACCAATGTGCTGATGCTGGTGCCCACGTTGTATATGTTGCAGCTGTATGACCGGGTCATGGTGAGCCGCAATACCCTGACGCTGGTGGCGGTGACCTTGCTGACCATTGGATTGTTGTTGTTTATGGCACTGGCCGACTGGATACGCAGTGCGGTGGCGATCAAAACCGGGGTGCAGTTTGACCTGCATTATGGCAAGCAGGTGTTTCATGCAGCGTTTGATACGCGCCCGGTGGTTGACAGGACTGACCACAAGATTGGTCACCAGATTGCCCCCGCGCAGGTGTTGCAGCACCTGACTGCGGTGAGGCAATTTATGACCGGCGCCGGGTTGTTTGCCTTTTTCGATATGCCCTGGAGTGTGGTGTATATCATGGTATTGACCATTCTGCACCCGGTGCTCGGGCTGACGGCCGTGGTGTTTTGCCTGGTGCAGTGGGTGGTGGCGGTGTGGAATCAGCGGGTAATGGCTGCGCCTTTGCAGCATAGCCAGCAGGCCCGGCAGCAGACCGATGCATTTTTGCAGCAAAAAATCCGGCACCTGCAAACCAGCCATGTCATGGGCATGATGCACACCTTGCAACAGCAGTGGCAACAGTTGCTCAAGCAGCAAACGCAAAGTGAGGCGCTGGGCTTGCGTGTGAGTGATCGTAGCCAGTGCGTGAACAAATGGAGTCGGTATACCATGCAGTCGCTGATGCTGGCGGTAGCCGCCGTGCTCACCATTCGGGGTGACATCAGCGTGGGCTCCATGATTGCCTCTAATGTGCTGATTGCACGGGCTTTACAACCGTTTGATGTGATTGTGCACAGCTGGCGCCAGTGTGTGCAGGCGACCGCCGCTGCGCTTGAGGTGCAGCAGGTGCTGGCAGCGCCTGCCGTGCCTGCCCGGATGGTCGCTACGTCTGCAAGCACACGCCCTGTCGAACTGGTACTGCAATCGGCCAGTGTGGTGGTGAATCAGCAGCCGGTATTGCGCGATTTGAGCCTGCACATCCAGCCCGGTCGTGTGCTGTGCGTGATGGGCAGTTCCGGCTCGGGTAAAAGCACGCTGGCCCGCCTGCTGGTAGGCGCGGTGCCGGTTGCGCAGGGCGGCTACTGGCTGAATGGGACTGCTATTGAGCCCGCACTTCCGCCAGCCGCCTTGACGCATGTGGGCTATCTGCCACAGCAGGTGTCGCTGCTCGAAGGCACGATTGCTGAAAATGTGGCGAGATTTGGCGCGCTGGATGCCGCGGAAATTATCCGAGCTTGCCAGCGTACCGGCTTGCACGAAGCCATTTTGCGCCTGCCGCAGGGTTATGACACCAGGCTCGATGAACATGGCTTGCCCTTGTCTGGTGGCCAACGGCAGTTACTGGGGCTGGCCCGCGCCATTTACCGCGACCCCATGCTGTTGGTGCTGGATGAGCCCAATGCCAGCCTGGATGAATTTGGCGAGGTACACCTGATGCAGATTTTGCAGGCATGCAAGGCCATGCAGTGCACGGTGGTGGTGGTTTCACATCGCTCCGGGCTGCTCAAGATCACCGATGACCTGCTGATACTCAAACGCGGCGAGGCCGTCCATATGGGGCCACGCGATGCAGGTATCGCCTATTTAAACCAGTACCACGCGGCAAGTCACGCTGCGATTCCCGGATAAGCACGTACAGCCATGCAACCCACTATTCAATCAAGCATGCCATCAGGCTCACCCTCTGCCACTGCGCCAGCCGCACCGGCACCGGGGCCACAGTTGTCGGCTTCCACCATGCAGGCCTCGAATGACCATGCGATTCAGCAGTATAGTCAGTCCCCTGCCCATGCCCGCAAAGGCGTCTGGGTCTTGCTGGCCGGGCTGCTGGGCTTTGTAGTGTGGGCAGCCTTGGCGCCACTGGACGAAGGGGTGCCCACCGAAGGCGTGGTCAGTGTCGAAAGCAATCACCGCGTGGTGCAGCATTTGAGTGGCGGCATTGTCGGCGCTCTGCTGGTGCGCGAAGGGCAGGAGGTGCAGGCAGGCGATGTGTTGTTCCGGCTGGATGACAAGGCCAGCCGTGCCCGCTTTGAAGAGGTACGCCAGCGCTATGCTGGTCTGCGTGCGCAGGAAGACCGTTTGCGTGCCGAGCAGACTGGCCGCCCGCTGATTGATTTTCACCCGGACTTGGTGCGGCAACAGCAAGACCCGTTGATTCAGCAACAGATGCGCAACCAGTCACAGTTACTGGAGGCACGCAGGCAGGCGCTGGCGGCTGACCTTGCCGCCAAGCGCGAGGCGATTGCCGGGTATCAGGCGCTGATCGAAGGGTATCAGGGGGTGCTCTCCAGCCATGAATCACAGCTCAGCTTGCTGGAGGAGCAGCTCAAGGGCGTGCGTGCGCTGACCGCAGAAGGCTATGCGCCGCGTAACCAGCAGAATGATCTGGAACAGCGGGTCGCCGCCCTCTATGGCGAGCGGGCCAATACCCAGGGCAATATTGCACGGGCACACCGATCCATCCTCGAGGTGCAGCAGCAGATCAACCAGCGCATTCAGGCCGAGCGCAAAGAGGCTGATGCCGAGATGGCGCAGGTCAAATGGCAAGTTGAAGCCGATGCACAGAAAGTACTGGCCTTGCAGGAAGACCTGGCGCGTACGGACATACGCGCCCCGGCGGCCGGGCAAGTAGTCGGCTTGCAGGTGCATACCGTGGGTGCCGTGATCCAGCCCGGTCAGAAGCTGATGGATATTGTGCCTTCAGGCGAAGCCCTGATTATCGATGCGCAGATTCCGCCGCACCTGATTGACAAAATTCAGGTGGGACAAGCCGCCGATGTGCGTTTTTCAACCTTTGCCAACAGTCCGCAGTTGCTGGCAGAAGGACGCCTGATGTCACTGTCGAAAGATCTGCTGACCAAACCGGCGGCCACGCCGGATGGCAGTCTCTCGTATTATCTGGCGCGGGTGGCCTTGACTGCTAAAGGCATGCAGGATTTACAGGGGCGCCAGTTACAACCGGGGATGCCGGTGCAGGTGGTGATCAAGACCGGTGAGCGCACCTTGTGGGCGTACCTGATGCATCCGCTGAGCAAGCGGTTGGCGGCTTCAATGAAGGAAGAGTAATGCGTGGCGGGCGACAATATTCGAATGTCTGGTGGCTATTTGTTCTTGGGTTGAGTGCGGTGTGCGGAGGCTCGGCACTCTGCCAGGCACAGGAAGACCTGAATGGCTTGTATGCGCTGGCGGTCACGCACAATGCCGATTACCGGGCGGCACTGGCCAACACCGAGGCCGAGCGTGAAGAGCTGGCCAAGGCGCGCGCGCTGTTTTATCCCAAGGTGCAATTAGGCCTGACCAAAGGCCGCGGCAATACGGATCGCACTACGCAAACCACGCTGGGTGCCATCAACAGCGAACTCAATTATGCGCTGGAAAATTACAGCCTGTCGGTAAAGCAGCCTTTATTTAATAAAGAGACGCTGGCGATTTATGGTGGGGCAAAATCCTATGTCAGTGCGCAGGAATCGCTGCTCGAACAGGAAAATGCCAAGCTGATTCTCAAGCTGGTCTCGGTTTATCTGGAAACCCTGTATGCGCAGGACCGGGTTGTGTTGCAGCAGCGCAAGCTGGAGGCCGTGAGCCAGCAATTGCTTCAGGCTGAGCAACGCTACACCCGTGGCAGCGGCACCGTGGTGGAGGTGAGTGAAGCACAATCCAACCTCGATGTCGCCAGAGTGGAGCAGATTCAGGCCAGCAACGACTTGCTGTCCAGCCAGCAGAGCTTGCAGATGCTGACAGGTGCCAGTCACAGCCTCTCGGCGGATCTGGTGGTGGATGGCCTGACCAGCCTGTCACCGACGGAACATGGGCTGGATACCTGGCTGGATCTGGCGCGGCAACACCACCCGGAACTGGCGGCTGCCCTGCAAACCATCGAAGTGGCCAAAAAAGACATTGAAAAGAAGCAGGCCGGGCATTACCCGACGCTGGACCTGGTCGGCGTGCGCTCTTTGAGTGAAAACGACAGTAACAACACGTTAGGCTCACGCTTTGATACCACCACCATTGCCTTGCAGATGAATGTGCCGCTGTTTGCCGGTGGCTATGTCAGTGCCAACGTGCGGCAGAGTGCCAACCGCCTCATTGCCAGCGAAGAAACCATGATCGCCAAGGCGCGCGAAATTGAATTCAATGTACGCAAATATTTTCAGGGCATGCAGGCGCAACAACAATCGGTGAAGGCCTACCAGCAAGCGGTGCAGTCAGCCACCGTCGCGCTGGATGGCACGCAAAAAGGCTTCCAGGCAGGGTTTAAAACCAACCACGAAGTGCTCGATGCCCAGCAAAAACTGTTTACCAACCAGTTATCCCTGACCCGCGCTTACTACAGCCTGATCAGCGACTGGGTCAATCTGCAATTCAGTAGCGGATTGCTCACGCTGGACACGCTCAATCGTGTGAGCCAGCTATTTATTGTCAAAAAGTAAGGCGCTTAACGCAGGGTACTGTATGCATGGCGCGATCGGCGTGGCGTTTGGGAAATGGAAGCATAGAAATGGAGTCAGGGAAATTGAATCAGGGCATTGAACAGATGGGAATTAAAAAAATGCATCAAGCGATGAAGTTGAGACGGAAATGTGGGAAGCCATCAGGGTTCACCTTGCTGGAATTGCTGGTGGTGATGGTCATTATCGGCCTGCTGGCAGGCTACGTCGGGCCCAAGTATTTTGCCCAGATTGGCAAGTCGGAAACCAAAACCGCCAAGGCGCAGATTGAGGCATTGGCACGGGCGCTGGATACCTACCGTCTGGATGTAGGGCGTTATCCGAGTACCGAACAGGGCCTGGCCGCCTTAAACCGGCAGCCGGATGGCGAGCCAAAATGGCATGGCCCTTACCTGGCCAAAAATGTACCGGTGGACCCGTGGGGGCGTGCCTACCTCTACCGTTATCCGGGCGAGCATGGCGATTACGACGTGTGGACGCTGGGCAGTGACGGGGTGGCAGGCGGGCAAGGTGCTGACAGCGACGTCGGGAGCTGGTAGCGCAGTGCGCGATGACTGCTTGAAATGGGAGCACACAGGTCATGAAGTTTGAATTGAAAGTCATGCAGGGCAGCCAGGTGAGCGCCATGACGCTGGACGCGGCGGATGCACAGGCAGCCAGAATGCTGGCTCAGGCGCGTGGCTATGGCGTGTTGCGGGTGATCCCTGCGCGCAATGCCGCTGGCAAAAAAATGCAGTGGCCATGGGCTACCCAGCAGTTCAACGTCAGCCTGTTTAGCCAGGAACTGCTGGCGCTGCTGGAATCCGGCCTGAGTTTGATTGAAGCGATTGAAGGTCTCGCCGAGAAAGAACAGCATGACCATGCGCAAGCGGTGCTCAGCCAGTTGCGTGCATCTCTCTACGAAGGCCTGCCCCTGTCGCAGGCCCTGGCGCAGCAGCCAGAAGTGTTCACGCCACTCTATATCGCCCTGATCCGGGCCAGCGAGCGCACTGGGGATATGGTGCAGGCCTTGCATCGCCACGTCAGCTATCAGGCACAAGTCGATACCATCCGCAAAAAGATCATTTCTGCCTCGATTTATCCGCTGCTGCTGATTGCCGTCGGTGGCTTGGTGGTGCTGTTTCTGCTGGGCTATGTGGTGCCGCGCTTCAGTACCATTTACGAAAGCGGTGGGCAGAACCTGCCGTGGGCCAGCCGCCTGCTGCTGCAATGGGGGCAGCTGTTGCACGGCCACGGCGATCTCGTGCTGCTGGCCACGGTCAGCCTGCTTACCCTTGGGGCCTTTATTGGCTCGCGGCCCCTGTTCAGGGCCTGGCTGATGCGAAAGATATGGCGGATCCCCAGTCTGGGCGAGGCTTTACGTATTTATCAGCTGGCGCGTTTTTACCGCACGCTGGGCATGTTGTTGCAGGGAGGAATTCCCTTGCTGACTGCGTTGGGAATGGTGCAGTCTCTCTTGCCGCAGGAGATGCAACTGGCGTTGCAGCGTGTGATTGGCGAGGTGCGTGAAGGCAAAGCCTTGTCCGGCACCATGGATAGCCATGGGTTGACCACCTCGATTGCCAGCCGCATGTTACGTGTGGGCGAGCGCAGTGGCCGCCTTGACGAAATGCTGGTGCGCATCGGGGTATTTTACGACGAAGACACCGCACGTCGTGTGGAGTGGCTGAGCAAATTGCTCGAACCGGCACTGATGGTATTGATCGGCCTGATTGTCGGGCTGGTGGTGGTGTTGATGTATATGCCGATTTTTGAACTGGCTGGCGCCATTGAGTAATGGCGACCCAAAATATGAAGTGCGATTGAGTGATTGCAGCCCTAACCATGAACAGCGCATGAGGAAAGCCATCGAATGAACATGCAAGACTTGCCGATGCCTGCCGACATCCCTATCCAGGCAGCGCAGCTCGCCCATGCCAGGCAACTGGCGCAGCAAAGCGGGCGGCCACTGGTCGAGGTGCTCGAAGCCGAGAGCGGATTGCCCCCGGACGACTTTGTGCGCGCCCTCGGACAACTGATGCATTATCCGGTGCTGACGGCGCTGGCCTTGCATGCACTGCAACCCCGCTTTGACCAGTTGGGCTTTACCGAGGCCAGCCATTGGCAGGCGGTGTTACTGGCCAGCGAGGGGCCCACGCCGTGGCTGGTGATGGCTGATCCGTTTGACGAGGTGTTGCCACATCGGCTGCAGACCATGGTGTCGACCCCCGTTCGCTGGTGCCTGGCGCACCGCAATGATATTGCAGCATATTTGCAGTATCACGAAAACCAGATGCGTGCCATGGACCAGATGCAGCCCGAGACAGCGCATGCGGGGGACGAACCCAGCCCGGTGGAGGCGCTATCGCTCAAATCCATCAGCGAAGACAGCAGCCCGGTGGTGCGCTTTGTACGTTCAACCCTGTATGACGCACTCAAGGCCGGGGCCAGTGATATTCACCTCGAGACCACGTTGCATGGCTTGCACGTGAAATACCGCATTGACGGCGTACTCAACGAGGTGGGCGGGCTGAATGGGGTGGCGCAGGCCGAGCAGGCCATTTCAAGAATCAAGGTGATGTCCGAGCTGGATATTGCCGAGCGCCGCATTCCACAAGACGGACGCTGCAAAGTGCATGCGCTGGGGCGCGAGATCGACTTGCGCGTCTCCATCATGCCCAGCGTGATCGGTGAGGACGCCGTATTGCGGGTGCTCGACCGCAAGGCGCTCAGCGAGGCCCAGGGTATCAGCCTCGAAGTACTCGGTTTTGCACCCGAGATGCTGGCGCGTATCCGTACCCAGGCCGAATCCCCTTACGGCATGTTGCTGGTGACCGGCCCGACCGGTAGCGGCAAGACCACCACCTTGTACGGCATTATTTCTGAAATCAATACCGGCCAGGACAAGATCATTACCATTGAAGATCCGGTGGAGTACCAGCTGCCCGGCGTATTGCAGATTCCGGTCAACGAGAAGAAAGGCCTGACCTTTGCCCGCGGTCTGCGCTCCATCCTGCGGCATGATCCTGACAAAATCATGGTAGGTGAAATCCGTGATGGGGAAACTGCGCAAATTGCCGTGCAGTCGGCGCTGACCGGCCATCTGGTGCTGACCACCGTGCATGCCAACAACGTGTTTGATGTGATCAGCCGCTTTACCAATATGGGCGTCGATGCCTACAGCTTTGTCTCGGCGGTCAATGCCATTCTGGCCCAGCGCCTGATCCGCGTGATTTGCCCGTTCTGCAAGGTGGATGATAGGCCAGACGCTGCCTTGCTGACCAAGTCTGGATTGCAGGCGGCGGATATCCGTCGTTATCAGTTTAAAAAAGGCCAGGGCTGCGGCCAGTGCCATGGCACTGGTTACAAAGGGCGCAAGGGCATTGCCGAACTGTTGCAGTTCGACGACCGCTTGCGCGAGCTGATTGTGGCCAAAGCCCCCATCAGCCAGGTCAAGGCGCTGGCCGCCGAATCCGGTACCCGCAGTATGCGAGAGGCGGGTCTCAAGCTGGTAGAAACCGGCGAAACTACCTTGCAGGAGATTAACCGTGTTACATCATTATCCTGACCCCGGCATCGACAGTACCCCGTCGGACAGCCGTTACTGGTGGCGTGCATGGACGCAGCCGGAGTTGCGGGTGGTCGTCTGTGCCAATGGCATAGAGGTGTTTTTATCAAGCCGTGACTGGCGTCAGGGCTGGCAGCCAGTATTGCTGGCGCGACAGCCTATCCCGTGCACTGCACAGCAGACAGGCTTTTGGCCGGAAGAGGTCGTGTGGACCACGCTGGCGCAGATACTTGCCCACTTGCCAGTGTTTATGCAATCGCAGACACGGCGGTCAGGTCTGCATGTGGTGGTGATCGTGTCCAATCAGTTCGTGCGCTGGCTGGTGGCCCCTTGGCAGGGCGATGTATTGCGTAAATCAGAGCGCGAGGCTTATTGTTTGCACCTGATGCAGCAACATTTTGGCGAGTCCATGCAAGATTGGCAAATTAGCAGCCAGCCAGCACGCTATGGTGAGCATGCACTGCTGAACGCGTTACCGCCTGGGCTGGTTGCCCGTTTACAGGCGCTATTTGCCGAACATGGCCTGTCGCTAGGCGCCATTTATCCGGCTTGGATGTTGTCTGCCAACCAAGCCTTGCATGGTATTCGTCAGCAACGTTTGCCAGAGTCAGGCTGGGTCATTTGTCGTGAAAGCAATGGCTTGACTATCGCTTGCCTGCAACAGGGGCAATGGCTGTCAATCAACACGCTGCCGCTGGCCAGTGAGCCGCAATGGCCATCAGTGGTGCAGCATAGTTTGCTAAGGGCACAGGTGCTGTATCCCGAGCGCCAGTTGGTGAATGTGTTGGTGGCAGAGGCTGATGCACCAGAGGTACATGAAGTACTGGGCGAAGCCTTTCATGTGATTGGCTTGTCCACCCATACCCGGTCTGGTACAGAAGTGCGGATGCCATTGCGGAAGAGGGCTGCCTGATGCGCCGGGTCGTTTTTAACCATGTTGCAGGCAACATGCCCGCCATGCGGTTAGCATTAATGGGTGCAGTATCGCTCTTGCTTTGCTTGTTGTTGACTGCATTTTACTGGCAATTGTTACACGATCATGCGCGACTGCAACAGCAAATGACCGCGAGGCAGCAGGCCCTGCAACCAGCCAAAACGACTGCCCTATCCACCAGGGATGCGCCCTTGCTGGCGGCAGAGCACACCGCCATTGCACAGGCGCAGTCACGCATCCATACGCCCTGGTTGCCCTTGTTTAACAGTCTGGAGTCGGTACAACCAGCCAAGGTGTACTGGGTGCTGCTGGCCCCGGATGTCAAACGACAACATATACGCATGACTGTGCTGGCCGAAAAACGCGCCATTGGCTGGCAATTTCTGGAGCGCCTGAAGCAGCAGGCCGTACTGCGTGATGTCAAACTCAATTCAAATGAAACAGCCGAGGTGGCTGGGCTGCGCCTGTCAGCGTTTGATCTGGAGGCGACATGGGTGTTTTAGCATGGCCCGCGTTTGTTACCCGTTTGGGGTTCTCCCATTGGCACAAACGGCTGGCATTCACCGCCATGCAGAGTTCGATCGTTGTCAGATGGCTATGGGGCGTACTGGCTGTGCTGGGATTGCTGCTTGTGTTGATCAGCGCGGCGTGGCACACACGGCTGCAGTTGCAAGAAAGTCTGTCGCGCCCGCTGGTGGCCGTGTCTGGCAAGCCACGGTTAACCCCGCCATTGGCGGCAGATGCCGCCATGCAGACCCTCAGGCAGTGGCCACCGCATAGCGAAGCTGAGCGTATCAGTGCCGAAATCCTGGCCCAGGCAGATGCCATGGGCATGATTTTTGAGCGCGCTGAATTCCAGTCCGTGCCGGGTCAGAGCGATGTATTGCAGGAGTTACGCATCAAGCTGCCACTGAAAGGCGATTACCTTCAGATCCGGCAGTTTCTGGCGCATGTGCTGCATACGTATCCCAGCCTGGCGCTGGCGCAATGCAAGTTGCAACGCAGCGATATTATGCAGCCTGAACTTGAAGCACTCATCGAGTTCAGCCTGTATACCCGCAAAGGAGGGGTATGAGCATGCGGCGCCGGGGGATTTGGCTGGCCCTGTTGTTGACGTTGGGTGCGTGCTGGTGGGTAGAACAATCCGAGACCACCGCTGATCTTGCGCCAAGACAAGTGACAGTGCCTGCCAGACGATCTGCACAGGCACTGAAACTGCCAGTGACTCCCGTTCAGTTGCATGCGCGGCCCCGCATGCAACCCATACAAATCGCTGGTGCCACACTGGATGAAGAGGCCGCGCCGCGTGCCAATTTGTTTGCAGCCATGCCAGCAGGCGGCAGCGATGTGCCGCCTGTGGAGCCGCCGGCCCCCGTCAATCCCTATACCTACGCCGGGCGCCTGTATGAGGGCAACCGCTGGGCTGTCTTTTTAACCGATGGGCAGCAGCAGTATGTCTGCCATCTGGGCGACCACTTTGCCGATGGCTGGCAGGTGGCCAGGCTGGATAGCCAGGTGCTGGTGCTCAAGCATGCAAGTGAGCAATTTGAAATTAAGCTGGATAACGGGGGGGTGTTTTGAAAAAAAGAATGATGGGTCAACGCTTTATTGTGCGCCGTGCCAAGCACTGGGCACAGGCCTCTGCCTGGCTAGGCGCATTGCTGATCGCCGGTTGCGCCAGTCTGCAGACCGGGGATGTGCCCAGCGCTGCCATGATCCAGGTCAGGGATTATGCTGCCAAAGGGCAGGAGGACGCCGCCATCGCGCTGTTGCAACCGCTACTCAATGCGGAGCCAAACAATCCGCAGTATAAAAACTGGCTGGCTTTTTTGCAGGATAAAAAACTGCAAAAACAATTGCAGCAAGCAGATACGCTGGCGGCGGCCAGGCAGTACGAGGCGGCCAGCGATGCCTACACACTTATCCTGGCGAGCGCGCCCGCCAATCGGGCGGCCAGTGATGGTTTGCAAAGAGTGCAACTCGCACGCCTGCATGACGGGCAAATGCAGCAGGTCAAAACCGCGATTGAACAGCGTGACATGGTTGGCGCCGAATTTATGCTGCGTGGTATTTTATCCGAGCAGCCGACGCATGCAGAAGCGAGGGCCTTGTTCGAGCAACTCGAACAGCAAAAAAATGAACGGCTGGGCGCGGTGCGTCCGGTGCAGTCTTCACTGCAGAAAAAGGTCACGCTGGAGTTCAGAAACACGCCAATTAAACATGCCTTCGAATACCTGGGCAAAGCGGCTGATTTGAATTTTTCGTTTGATCAGGAGCTCAATGAAGGCACGCGCGTCAATGTGTTGCTGCGCGATACGCCGGTCGAGCAGGCACTGGAGGTGATATTGACCAGTCACCAGCTGGGCAAAAAAGTGCTCAACAGTAATACCTTGCAGATTTATCCGCTGGCACGCGCCGGTTTTTATGAAGAGCTGTTTGTCCGCAGCTTTTACCTGAACCACATGGATGCCAAGCGCGCGCTCAATCTGATGAAAATGGTGTTGCGCGCCAGCGATGTGTATATCGACGAAAAGCTGAATACCCTGGTCATCCGCGACACCATGGACCGCATTAAAGTCGCCGAAAAACTGATTGCCTCGCAGGACCTCAATGAGCCGGAAGTGATGCTGGAAGTGGAGGTGATGGAAATCAACCGGCGCAATCTGGAACAACTGGGTATCCAGTATCCCAGCCAGATCGGCATTGGCGTACAAGGCAACGCGGCAGGCACTACCGCTGGCACGCAACCGCAGGCGGGCCAGCTCAGCCTGACCGAGTTGCGCAATTTTAATGGCAGCCTGGGCGTGTTTACCGTGAACGATCCGGCGATTGTGCTGAATATGCTGCATCAGGATACCGACACCAATTTGCTGGCCAGCCCCAAAATCCGCGTGAAAAACCGTGACCGTGCCAAAATCCATGTCGGCGATAAAATACCCGTGCTGACCAGCGTGGCCAATGCGCAGGGCTTTGTCTCGCAAAACGTCAATTATATTGAAGTGGGCATCAAGCTCGATGTCGAACCGGTGATCCAGATGCAGGATCAGGTCAGTATCAAGGTTGGCATGGAGGTGAGCAATATTACCGATCAGGTGCGGACCGACAGCGGCGTGCTGGCGTATACCATTGGCAGCCGCAACGCCATCACCACCTTGCAGTTGCGCAATAATGAAACACAGATTCTGGCCGGGCTGTTCCGTGACGATGAGCAGAAAACACGGCGGCGGGTGCCTGGCTTGGGTAACCTGCCCATCATTGGCAAGCTGTTCAGCAATGACAGCAACGACAAACGCAAAAACGAGATCGTGCTGCTGATTACGCCGCGTATCATCCACAACATCACGCCTGCCAACGCCATCTACAGCCTGATTCCCTCCGGCGTGGCCGGGGCGGCGAATCCCGCTGGCGCGGCGGTGCGTGCGGCGGCGCCGATCAGCGAGCCGGTGAATACGCCGCAATCTACCCAAAGCGGCAATGTGCGTAACGATAGCGGCTTTGGCGCGCAGATCATGAACAGCAATGAGATGGGCGCCGGGACCGGGAGTGGCGTGGGCGGTAATAGTATGGGTGGTAATAGTATGGTGCAACCCTAGTATGGTGCACCCCTGATCCCGTTGGCGTACACCATGAATCAGCTTTCGCAACATACACGCGGCTGCCGCAGAAAATCAACAGGCTTCACGCTGGTCGAGTTACTGGTAACTCTGGTCCTGCTGACCTTGCTGGTGACCTCTGCCAGCCCGGTGGTGCAGCTCAATGCCAAGCGCGAAAAAGAGCGCGAACTCAAGCGCGCCCTGTGGCAAATCCGCGACGCGATCGATGACTATAAAAGTGCGGTGGATCAGGGGCTGGTGAAAAAATCTGCCGATGACAGCGGCTACCCGCCCAATTTGCAGATTCTGGTGATTGGCGTGGCCAACAGCCAGGACCCTGCCAAGAAAAAAATCCGTTTTTTGCGCCGCATGCCGCGCGACCCCTTTGCCTCGGACCCGACCCTCAGCAATGCGCAAACCTGGCGTATTCATGGCTATGATGGCGCGGTGGATGACATGGCAAAAGATGTGTTTGATGTCAGCTCGCGCGCTACCGGTACCGGCATTAACCAGCAACCTTACAGCGAGTGGTGAGATGCGTTTGAAACGTGGATTTACACTGATCGAAATGCTGGTCGTGCTGGCCATTCTGGCCTTGTTGATGACCATCGTCACGCCCAAATTCATGCACATGCTGCAACGTGCCAAAGAAACCACCTTGCGCCACGATTTGCTGGCCATGCGCGATGCCATCGACAAGTTTTACAGTGACCGCAACAGCTATCCGGAAACCCTGGATGAACTGGTACAGCGGCAATACCTGAAAGCCATTCCGCCAGACCCGATCACCGACCGTGCCGATACCTGGGTGATTACCCTGCCGCCGGATATTGAAGAAAAAGGCAGCGTGTATGATGTGCATAGCGGCTCCAACATGATTGCCGAGGATGGCACGCCTTATGCGCTCTGGTAGGCGGCCACTGGCAGGTTTTGTCCTGATCGGCATGTTCATGCTGATCTTGCTGAGCGGGCTGGTCATGTCAGAAGCCACACAGCGCTGGCACATGCAGATGCTGCGTGAACGCGAGCACGAGTTAATCAAGGTCGGGCTGGCCTACCGCGATGCGATTGGCCGCTATTACAACCAGACGCCCGGTGTGGTCAAAACCTTTCCCCCCACGCTGGAAGCGCTGCTTGAAGATAAACGTTTCCCCACTGCTCGCAAGCATCTGCGCAAAGCCTATGTAGACCCCATCACCCAGCGTGAAGGCTGGGGCATTGTCGAGGCCCCCAGCGGGGGCATTATGGGTATCTACAGCCTGTCTGACAAAGCGCCTTTTAAATCCAAAGGTTACCGCGGCGAGTTAGAGCACCTCAACAACAAGCGCTATTACGGTGAGTGGTATTTTGTGTATTTACCGGCACCAGTGGTCGGCGCAAACCCCGCCTGATGGTTGAATAGATTAAAAACTGGTTTAAATGTGGTTGTTATCAGCCACCTTTGTAACGCTGAAAATAGCTAACTTCTTTAAATTCAAAGGGTTGCTAAATTGGCACTGATATTGCGGCAAGCCCAGTAGTTGTTTTCAAGGTCTGCCATCATGACGTATCTAAGATCAGATTCACTTGCATCAGGGTCACAGGGCATCGTGCACATGCTCTACCAGGAGCACCATGCCTGGTTGCGGGCATGGATTAACAAAAAACTGGGCTGTCCGTTTGGTGCAGCTGATCTGGCACAGGATACTTTCGTCAATGTGCTGCTGAAATCCGAATTGCCCGCCTTGCAAGAACCGCGCGCTTATTTGAGCCGCATTGCGCATGGCCTGATGGTGGACCATGTGCGCCGCCGTGATCTTGAGCGCGCATACCTGGAAGCTCTGGCGCACATTGCCCCGGCTGAAACCGGCTCGCCCGAAGCGCGCGCACTCATGCTCGAATTGCTGATGCGGCTGGATGCTATGCTCGACGGCTTGCCTGCTAAAGTACGCACGGCTTTCCTGCTTGCCCAGCTTGAAGGTCTGGGTTATGCCGAAATCGCTGCCAGGCTGGGCGTGACCACCCGTACTGTCGGCACCTACATGGCCACGGCCATGCTGCAATGCATGGCGCTCTGTCAGGATTAGATGCCGTGCGCCCCCCGCTGACAGAACCCCTGTTGCCTGTTCGCGCTGCACTGGCTGAAAAAATCACGCCCGCGATGCAGCAAGCCAGTCTCTGGTATGCGCGCTGGCGCTCGGATGACATGGATGAACAGGCCCAAGTTGCCTGGCAAGCCTGGCTGGAGGCGGATGACGCCCATCGCCAGGCATGGCAGCGTGTCGAAAGCATACAGCAACAGTTTGGCAAGGTCCCCGCTGCGCTGGCCGTGGCCACATTGCAGGCCCCACCTTCAGCTGAGCGTCGGCGCGTGCTCAAACAGATGGTGATCTTGCTTTCCGCCAGTGGCGTGGGCTATTACAGCTACCGTGAGCAGCCATGGCGCGGTGTGCTGGCCGATGCCAAAACCAGCGTGGGCGAACGCCGCCAGATCATGCTGACCGATGGCACCCGACTGCATCTCAATACCGATTCTGCCGTGAATATTCTCTACACTGACCAAGTCAGGGTAGTGGAACTGCTGCATGGTGAAATCATGATCGAAACCGCGCATGAGCAATTGGCTATC
Organism: Methylophilus aquaticus; assembly: GCF_030769565.1. GTDB lineage: Bacteria > Pseudomonadota > Gammaproteobacteria > Burkholderiales > Methylophilaceae > Methylophilus > Methylophilus aquaticus. The sequence goes on from NZ_JAVCAP010000004.1 coordinate 130,325, forward strand.
TATCGTCCATTCCGGGTGCTCACCAAACAGGGCAGTGTGACCGCACTGGGCACCCGTTTTGGCGTCCGCGATTGGCCACAAGCCGGGCGTGCGCTGATTAAAGTCAATGTATTTGAAGGCGAGGTTGAAGTGTTGCCATCACAAAGTACCGGCCTGCCTGTACACGTCATGGCTGGTGAATCGCTGGTGTTTTCACAGGTTAACACTGCCGCCAAAACCAAACTCAAAGCTACCGACATGGCCTGGGTCAATGGCTTGATCGTCGTGTATGCCATTCGCCTGCAAGACTTTGTACAAGAGCTTTCCCGCTATCATTCCGGTGTATTACGCTGCGACCCGGCTGTCGCCGAGTTGCAGATTTCTGGCGCTTTCCCCACGCAAGATATGGAAGCCATTTTACAAACCATCGCGCAAACCCTGCCGGTGCGCATTCGCCGTTTTACGCGTTACTGGACAACACTGGTGCCGGTTTAGAGATAAGCACTGACCATTCATTTTTTCAAAAAAATCGTATTGAGACTTTTGCACCAAGCAAACACATTTCTAAAAACGCATCATTTGTCATCCTCGCGTAAGCGGGGATCCATATAAGTGATTGATTAAAATGGATTCCCGTGTTCGCGGGAATGACAGAGTGTTGGTTAGTCAAAAATAGTATCTTTATTTAGTTCGTGCAAAAAAATCACATTTTTATTTCCGGTTTTTATTTTTCATTCGGCATAGCTGTATTCACAGAAATTTTTGCCAGATGCAGGAAAACCTCGAATGAAAAATCGCAAAAAAAACTGGCGTTCTGCGCCAGTGCTGCGCCAAAGTAAACTCAGTTCACACCACTGCTGGGTGCTCGCCAGTTGTTTGTTGTTTGCAGGCATGGCCACTGCCGAGCCACTCAATACCGCCTTGCCCAAAAAAACCTACAATATCCCGGCAGGAGACCTCAGTGACACCTTGCCCGGCTACGCCGCTGAAGCAGGTATTTTGCTAGGCTTTGATCCCGTACTCACGCAGGGCAAACGCGGGCATGTGCTTAACGGCCAATTCACTTTGCAAGAAGGCTTTGAAACCATGCTCAAAGATACCGGGCTCGAAGTCATGCAAGATAAAGCCGGGCACTACCAGCTGCGGCGAGCTGCCCCCAAACCCAAACCGATTCCTGGAGCGCCAGACAAAGAAGATAAAACCCTCAAGCTTGACGGTGTAGAAGTGCGCGCCAAGCGCTTCTATGAAATCGGCCCTCTGCCTGGCCTGGGTTTAACCAAAGAAGAAATTCCCGGCAACGTGCAAAGCATTTCGGCTAAAGAAATTAAAGAGGCTCATGCATTAAGCATTACCGACTTAATGAACCGTAAGCTGCAATCAGTCACAGTCAATGACTACCAAGGCAATCCGTTCCAGATGGATGTGCAATACCGTGGTTTTACAGCAGGCCCACAAATTGGTACTCCACAGGGGTTGAGTGTGTTCATTGATGGCATTCGCGTCAACGAACCATTTGGCGATGTGGTGAACTGGGACATGTTACCCATGAATGCCTTAGCGAGTGTGGATGTATTTCCAGGCTCTAATCCTATCTTCGGTTTAAACACGCTAGGCGGTGCTTTTTCCCTTAAAACAAAAGATGGCTTTAATAACGCTGGCGCCGATGTTGATATTTTGACTGGCTCATTTGGGCGTAAGCAACTTCAAGTTGAAGGCGGCTGGAATAACGGAGAACTTGCGTTATTCGGTGCGGGAAATTTCTTTTTAGAAGATGGATGGCGCCAAAACTCACCTAGCAGGGTCAATCAGGCATTTGGTAAAGCCAGTTATCGTGGAGATAAGCTTGATTTAAGTTTTAGTACATTGTTGGTAAAAACGGAGCTAACTGGTAACGGATTATTGCCAAGCGAAATGTATGCACAAGACCCTACCAGTATTTATACAGCGCCTGATAAAACAACTAATCAACTTGCCCAGTTTCAATTAGCAGGGGCATTCCAAGCCACCGATACCTTTAGTATTACGGGCCAGGTTTATCGCAGAAATAGTAAACGTCATCAAGTGGGTGCGGATGTTTTTCGTGGCATAGATGATGATTTATTGGCACGTCGTATTCCGTCAGCGGCAGAGCAATATACTTGTGTGTTCAATAGTACCAACGGACGAGGGCTGCCAGACTATATAGTTGTAGATGTTGATGTGTCCAATGGTGAAGACCTTTTGGATCCAGGAGGTTTTATTGACACCTATTTCAGTACGATGACCATTGATCCAACAAAATCCACTTTGAATGGCACTTTGTCACCTGAGTTCGAGAAGTATTTTAAAAACCATTATGAGGTGTGGCAGAACTTCTATGAGAAGCAAGTTTATAACCGAGGGGTTGAGTTACTTGATGAAGGAAATACTGAAACTTGGTCCAATGGGCAGGCCTCATATTTTTCTAATGTTTTTGATGGACGGAAATTTGATTTAGCATTTGGTCCAGGGTCTGGTGATCCTCTTATAGCCAGTGATGAAAATTACTTTTATACCCCTGATGGCATTAAGCATTATGTGATGTTGTTGGCGCCAAGTAATGTCGATAATTGTAACGCTACACAAGATTTGGATAAGACCTCTGAAGATGGGGCCTTTACATATTTAGTACCTGGCGCAAATTCAACGGTGGCTACCGTAAATGGGGCTGGCAGTGGGACAGGGGGAGTTGTTTATGAGGTGGACCCAGATACAGGGAAGAAATATTACACCCCAACTGCAATTTTTACTGATAACCAGATAGATCAAATTGTAAATGGAGCCTCAGTCCAGTTGAACTGGCATTTTGATCATCATAAGGTCATGGTGGGGGCTTCTATCGATGCTTCTGATGCCACATATGCTAACAAGCAGCAATTAGGTTTATTAGATGCCCAACGTAATGCCTATTTGGCACCAGATGATATTCACCCGATGTTTGCAGGCGCTGATCAATGGATCAGCAATAATGATTTCTCAGGCACACAAAATACTAAAAGTATTTATTTTAGTGAGAACTGGAGCCCAGTAGATAACTGGCATTTCAGTTTATCGGGACGGTATAACCAGACACAAACCAAAAATAAAATTGCTGCACGTCGTGGGATAGGCGCTTATGAAATCGGTGATGTCATTTCTTACCCCGATTCTTATAATATTTGTACAGACCCTCCAGCTTGTACCGGAGTCTCAACCCAATATCGATTACCTCGAATTTCCAATGCACTGGATTCTGCAGAGACTGAGAAATTCAGCTATTACTCGTTCAATCCGCAGATAGGCGCAAGCTGGCAAGCCCGACCCAACTTGAATTTATATGCTAACTGGGCACAAGGGACGCGTGTGCCGAGTGCTATCGAATTAGGTTGCGCCTTGGATCATGGCTCGACGGGTGTATTTTATAGCGATGGGCAAGGAGGTACATATGAAGTGCCAAAGAGTGTACTTGAAAATCGACAATGTACTTTGCCTACTACGCTTTCTGGTGACCCTTATCTACCACAAATCAAGGCTACTACTTATGAAGTTGGAGTGCGTGGTTCGGTCAGTGAAAGCGTTCAATACAACCTGACTGCTTATCAGACAGATCTTAAAGATGATATCTATTTTGTGGCAGTGGGAAATGGACAGGGATTCTTTGATACCGTTGGTAAAACTCGTCGCAGAGGAGTTGAAGCTGGCTTAAAGGGCAGTGTTGATAGGTTCCATTTTGGAGTGAATTACGGTTTGACGGATGCCACTTTCCAGGATGATTTCCTGATGTTCAGTGATGATAATAGTAGTGGTACATATATTCCAGGGCTTGGAAACAGCGTGATTAATGTGAAACCTGGAGACAAAATGCCCGGCGTTTCCATGCACAACGTCAATGCAAATTTGAGCTATGACCTGACTGATAGTTGGAATGTCGGAGTGAGTATGGTTGCGCATTCAGATAGCTTTGTTCGAGGTAACGAGAATAATGAACATCAGGTCGGAGTGTCACGTTCTTTCACTGCCATTCGTCTGATTGATGATGGTGCAGGTAACTTGATTCCAGATGTATTTACTAGAACATTACAACCTACTACCAATCCAGGAACTGTGCCTGGCTATGCAACTTTCAATTTGCAAACCAGTTATCGCATCAGTAAAGAGTGGACTGCCACCTTGTTGGTCACTAATCTTTTTGATAAAGAGTACTTCACGGCAGGCCGGTTGGGGCGCAATCCATTCTCACCAAGTGTAGCAGGCAACATTGGCCCCGATGGCTATAACCATAACTCTGATGATTGGCGGAGCACCAACTTTATTTCACCTGCAGCTCCAAGAGGAGTCTGGTTTAGTTTGAATTGGCACTTTCAGCCGGATTGATACATGCTTTCTGATGCGGATTGGTTGGTTTAATCCACAAATGCGTAAAGTTGTGTTAACGACATCAGGGTTTTGGGTCCCCCAGCGATAAAACAATATGAGAGATGCAATGGGACTTTTTCCCGATTGTGTTGCGGATTTTAATGAGGCGTAGATGGTTGTGTTTAACCAAGTTGGTTGCTGAGCAGTTTGGGTGGTTGATTTGCGCAACCACTGCTTGTTTGAGTGGCTGGTAGGCAACATGCTTTTTGCGAATGTGGACTTTAATTGAGTGGGGAATAACGTGGACATGGTGCCTGATATTGTTGATGTGGTGTTGTATTTTTTGGGCCTTTTGTCAGTGGTGGTGTGGTCCATCATCATTATGAAAGCCTGGGCGTGGATTAAAGCTGATGCAGGCGGCAAGTCGTTTTTGCAGGAGTGGAACGCCATGCGCAATTTGTATGAGTTGCCTGCTGTGCTGGAACACTCAGAGAGCAGTTTTGCCCGTTTGTGCCGTGCAGGCATGACAGCCCTGAACGAGGCGTTGGCCAATGCCATGCTGGAGAAAGAAGAGCGCCATGAAATGGTGTTGCTGTCACTGCGTCAGCAGGCCTATTTGGAGCACCGTCGCATGGATGGCGGTGTGGCCGTGCTGGCCAGTATTGGCTCTACCGCACCGTTTATCGGCTTGTTTGGCACGGTGTGGGGCATTATGAATGCGCTAAAAACCATTACGGCTACCGGTTCGGCGGGGCTGGATGTGGTGGCTGGGCCGATTGGCGAGGCGCTGATTGCCACGGCGATTGGCATTGCCACTGCCGTGCCTGCGGTGCTGGCTTACAACTACTTTATGCGCAAGCAGAAAACGCATCATGCCGATATGGAGCAGATTGCAACGCGTTTTCAGGCTTTGCTGACCAAGTCTGGCGTGGAGAGTTAAGCCATGGCCATGCTGAATGATATGGAGCAAGAGGGGCTGGTGAGCGAAATTAATGTCACGCCACTGGTGGATGTGATGCTGGTGTTGCTGACCGTGTTTATTGTAACGGCGCCGCTGCTGATGAATGCGGTCAAGGTAAAGTTGCCCAAAGCCAGTGCCGAAATCGCGGTGACCATCCCCAAAACAGCCCATGTCAGTGTGACAGATGTCGGGGATGTGTTTCTGGATGAGCAACGCTTGTCACTGGACACACTCACCACTGAGTTGAAGGTACTTAAAACACGCGACGATGCCGCAGTGGAAATTTATGCTGACGAGCACTCGCAATACGGCGCGGTGGCCAAGGTGATGGCGGCGATTCAGCGTGCAGGCATCAGCAAGTTTAGCTTTGTGATGGCGCCAGATGCAGGTAAAGCCGTGCATGACTAGTGGGCTGGCGATGGAGGATGACGGGCAGTTTCAGGTATGGCGTGCCATTGTGCTCTCGCTGCTGTTGCATGCGCTGGTGGTGGTGTTTTATCCGCGCTTAAGTCGTATAGCGTTGCCGGAGATCCCCGAGCGTTTGGAAATTGAGCTGTTTTCGATGAAAACCCGGCCAGCGGTGACACAGCTTGCAGAGACCAAACCAGAGGTGCCTGTGCCACAGCCACCTCTTAGTCAGCCTCCCCCTGTGAGCAAGGCAGAAGCTAAACCGAAAGAAGTGTTGGCTACTAAAGAACCCGCTACGCCGCAAGACTATCGCGTGTCAGAGCCAGTGGTGGCGCCTAGCGAGCCTGTAGCCCCGGCACCAGAAACAGCAGTGAGCAAACATCAGGCCGCTGAATCTGCAGCACCCGCCGCCAGTATTGACCACGCGGCAAAAGAAGCGCGCGAAAGTGCTGCCGCGGCGCAGCCCGCCAAAATGACAGATGACGAAGAAATTGCGGCTACCGATGATGAGGCCTGGGATGGCTATGGCAAGCAATTGCATGACATGGTGAGCAAGAGCAAGCGCTATCCTGCAATTGCCATCCGCCGCCATATGGAAGGCGATGTGAAAATTGTGGCGCAGTTTGTTAAAGGCGAAATGGTGCAAGTGACGCTGGTGGATGCCAGTGGTCACACGCCACTGGATGAAGAGGCGATCCGTATGGTGAAAAAAGCCATTGCGCAGTTATCGGTGAAGGGCAGTCTAGCCAAAAAGTCGTTCAAGGTGACGATTCCTGTGTCATTCCGGTTGGATTCATAGGGTTTCTGGATCTGATAGTGGGTCTGGATTGAATAGAGAGCCAGGATTGAGTAGTGCATTGGGGTTTCATCATTAAAAAGGGTCGCAACATAAAACAACCATAAAAATAGCTTGGTTGTTGGGGTCACAAAAGGCAATCTCCCTCTGCCTCCCGAGTGTGATCCCGACCTTGGGCCCCTACTTCAACATTTCCTCCGAGATGTTGAAGTAGGGGATTTTTTTACAGATTGAGTGACTTTTGCACCCACTAAAAAAGTGACTATTTTTGACGAAAGTACCAACATTCTGTCATTTCCGCGTAAGCGGGAATCCATTTTAATTAATCACTTATATGGATCCCCGCTTACGCGAGGATGACAAGGTGATGCGTTTTTAGGCATGCGTTTGCTACGTGCAAAAGTCTGATTGATATCAACAAAAGACAGGGCTATTAATGGTTTCTAACAAAATTAAAAAAATAATGATTGGCTTGGCCGCATTGGTGAGTTTCAACGCTGAAGCCAAAGTTGAGCAGTTTCTGGAAAGCTTTTCCGGAGTGTTTGCGCAGGATGTCATGATTGATGCGGATTACTTTTCTGGTCAATCCACCTTCTACAGCACCATTGCCAGCTTGACCACAAACCACGAAGTAATCTCATTTTTTCCAGATTTTTATTTTGCATTTGGGAGCTTTACCCGCACCGATAGCACAGGCTCGTTTACAGGGATGTTCGACCTGAGTACGCAAGTGCCAGACTACAGCAGTACGAATCTGCAACTCAGTGGCACCTTTTATATGCAAAACCTGGATAGCGTGGCAAACACCGGTGCCTATGCCAATGCTTTTTTTATGGGAATGGCAACCGGCTACGTAAATAATCAAGTGCTCAATCTGACGATTGACTGGACCATCGTGACCCCGGATAGCATCAGTAGTGTGCCTGCACCGCCAACCGCATGGCTATTTGCGAGCGGGTTGCTCATGCTGGGTTTGGCTCACTCAAAGCGTAAGCAAAGATCTGAATGTGCAATTTATTAAGGCATGCATTTGTATATTTCACGGCTGAACGGGCATTTAACGCACAGCATTCAACATGTGAAATTGGTTGTTATCAGCCAGCCTGGTGGTTGATTTGCTTTGATTTAAGGCCAGCTTAACGGCGATGGATGCTGGCAGGGTGAGTGAAATCAATAAGTTAGGTGTTCTGTTGCCATGGCATGGATATTGCGGTTTAACCAGCATGGATAAAACATTGACATGGTGCGGGATTAATCTGGAGTGGGCCTATAGCGACCTGCTGGGGTATATCCGCTACAAGGTCGCGTGCCCGCATCAGGCAAAAGATATTCTGCATGATGCGTTTATCCGTTTTACCGTCTCGGGCAGTGCCAACCGTGATATCGAGCCGCATGCTTATATCCGCAGCATTGCCAAGCATTTGATTGTCGATGCCTACCATGCCAACCAGCGCTTTGTCTCGCTGGATGCCGATGCGGGCCTCCAGCATGCGTGGTTGAATGAGCCGACATTGTCGGTCGAGCATCTTAATGACATCAAGCAGCGGCTGGAAGTAATACAGCACATTCTGGAGCAATTGCCACCACGCTGCCGGCAAGTGTTTTGGATGTACCGGGTAGAAGGCTACACCCACAGCGAAATTGCAGCAAAGCTGGGCATCAGCAAAAACATGGTAGAGCGGCACGTTATGCGCGCCATTCTGGATTTAAGCAGTGCACGTGCATTGATTGCAGCAGACTAATTAAAGATGACCACATAACCATGAGTCGCATAATGGGTAAACATGAAGACAACATCAGGCAAGCGGCTGTCCGCTGGTATATGCGGATGCGTGAGGCTGCGCCAGATGCGCCGGAGCGGACCACATTTGAAATGTGGCTACTGTCTGACCGCCGGCATCAGTCTGCCTATCGTCTGATTGAATCCACCATGGAAGATTTTACCTCGACTGATCGCTTGAGAAACTTGTCGAATGCCATGACGCAAAAGCAGTTTTTCGAGAAAACACAGCGCAGCAAAAAACGCTCAAAACTTGCCTCCGGTTTGGCTACGCTGGTGCTATGCCTCGGCTTGGGCTGGTTAGGGCATGGCCAATACCAAACCTGGCAAGCCGCACCGGTTTCACAGCAAACCCAAAACACTGCGGTGGCGCAAATTATCAAGCGCACGCTGGAAGATGGCTCCGTGATCACGGCGAACGCCAACAGCACCCTGGAGATCACCTACTATCGCCATCAGCGTCTGGTGAAACTCAAACAGGGTGAAGCCATTTTTGAAGTCGCCAGAGATGCCGAACGGCCTTTTGTGGTGGAAACCGCACAAGCCAAAGTCACGGTGCTGGGCACCCGCTTTGCCGTTAACCAACTGGCTAACCGCGTGCGCATTAGCGTCGATCATGGCAGCGTGCACGTGGCACGTGCCGATGGCCGTGCAGGCAGTTTGATTTTGCATCACGGACAAGTGGCCGAAATCGTACTGCGCGAAGCGCCCGAGTACGTCAACCGCAATGCCGCCGATGGCTTTGGCTTTGCCAAAGGCATGATGATGTTTGACCGTGCCGATATGTTTGAAGTGGCTGAAACCTTGTCACGCTACCGTCAGCAGCCCGTAAAAGCCATGTTTTTTGGCGATAACACTCCCAAAATCAACGCCGTACTCAAGGCGGGCGAGGTTGAAGAGTTTATCCGCAACTTGCCAAGCTCGGTACCCGTTGTATTAAATCGCAAGCCGGACGGTCTGGTGATTGAACCCGCCAGATAAATATTTACAACTTTTATTGTCATCCCATATCAGGTGTTTTGCAGGCTCGCCAGTTACATCACTAACAAGATGTAATTTTTGGACGGGCTATGCAAAACTACACCATTAAACAAGCCGTGCTGGCAGCGGCCATCGGGGTCACTTTTCACCTGCACACCCCTGCGCATGCCGCAGAGTTCAACACCCAGCTCCCGGCTGATCCCGGCGATGAGTTTCAAATCCCCATCACGCTCGACATGCCAGCACAGCCACTGGCCGCAGCTCTCCGCCAGTTTGCCATTCAAACCAACCTCTCACTGACCGTAGATAGCGCCCTCATCGTTGATAAAAAATCCCCCGCCGTCAAAGGCCGCATGGCGCGTAAAGAAGCCTTGAAGCGGCTACTTGATGGCACTGGCCTGCAAGGCAAGATTGACGGTGAAAAAATAGTAATTCAACGTGCTGTAAAAGCTGAAACGAAGTCGGTGGATGTAGACAAGGTGGAGGTGCGCGCCAAACGCTTTTATGAATTGGGTCCATTGCCTGGCTTGGGTTTAACCAAGGAAGAAATCCCCGGTAACGTGCAAAGCATTTCGGCTAAAGAAATCAAAGAGGCACATTCGTTAAGTATCACGGATCTCATGAACCGTAAGCTGCAGTCAGTAACGGTGAATGATTACCAGGGCAACCCATTTCAAATGGATGTGCAGTACCGTGGTTTTACCGCAGGCCCACAGATTGGTACTCCACAAGGCTTGTCAGTATTCATCGATGGTATTCGAGTAAACGAACCATTTGGCGATGTAGTTAACTGGGACATGCTACCAATGAATGCGCTTGCCAGCGTGGATGTATTTCCAGGCTCTAATCCTATCTTCGGTTTAAACACGCTAGGCGGTGCTTTTTCCCTTAAAACAAAAGATGGCTTTAATAACGCTGGCGCCGATGTTGATATTTTGACTGGCTCATTTGGGCGTAAGCAACTTCAAGTTGAAGGCGGCTGGAATAACGGAGAACTTGCGTTATTCGGTGCGGGAAATTTCTTTTTAGAAGATGGATGGCGCCAAAACTCACCTAGCCGGGTCAATCAGGCTTTTGGTAAAGCCAGCTATCGTGGCGATAAACTCGATTTGAGCTTAAGCACCTTACTGGTGCAAAACAAATTGGTGGGCAATGGGTTGCTACCGAGTGAAATGTATGCCCAAGATCCTACCAGCATTTTTACTGGACCTGACAAAACTACGAATAATCTTGCTCAGTTTCAATTATCAGGTGCATTTCAAGCGACGGAGACCTTTAGTGTGACTGGTCAGGTGTATCGCCGCAATAGTCGCCGTCATCAAGAGGGGGCTGACGTGTTTACAGGGATTGAGGATGACGCCTTAGCACGTCGTATTCCTTCATCTACAGAGCAATATACCTGCTTGTTTACAAGTAGCGCAAATAATCTTTATGGTGTGCCAGATTACGTAGTCGTTTCAATTGCTGAAGATAGTCCGGGCTCTGGGACATATGACTCCTTTAGCAATTCATTCATCTTAGATGCGCTTGGCGGATTTGCAGACTTAAGCACGGATTCAACTGGCAATACATTAACAAACTATTCAGATGCAGTATTTAATGCCGAAGTACCTGAATACTATGCAAATGTGTTGAAGTATCAATACACTTATTTTAGAAACCTGTGGGAAACCAGAGTTTATAACAGAGAAGAGGAGTCTGTAGCGTTTGCTGGGGCTTCGCCTGAGTTTAGCGGTACAACTGAGGGTGGGGAGGATTCTTATCGACTAGCCGATTTTCGGGTAGGTACATTCCCAACAGCATCAGGAGCAACCGTTTATTTCAATTTAGACAATTTTTATTATTCCACAGTCAATGGTGTCAATTATAAAAATTGGTTGATTCTCACAACGCCAACTAATAATGACAACTGTACTGCCACTCAGCTTGCGGATGCGACAAACGAGCAGGGCAAAGGTGCTTTTACCTACATTGCGCCAAATACTAATACGGTAGCTACAGTGGATGGTGCTGGTAGTGGAACAGGTGGGGTAGTCTACGAGGTTGACCCTGATACCGGTAAAAAATATTACACGCCAACTGCGATATTTACCGATAACCAGATTGACCAAATCACCAACGGCGCTTCAGTGCAGCTCAACTGGCACCTTGATCATCATAAAGTGATGGTGGGGGCTTCTATTGATGCCGCAGATGCTACTTATGCTAACAAACAACGCTTGGGCCTGTTGGATGCAAGCCGTAATGCGTATCTTGCCCCAGATGATATCCACCCAATGTATGCAGGTGCAGATCAATGGGTCAGCAATAATGATTTTTCTGGCACACAAACTACTAAGAGTATTTATTTTAGTGAAACCTGGAGCCCAGTTGATAACTGGCACTTCAGTATGTCAGGCCGCTATAACGATACTCAAACAAAAAACAAAATTGCGGCGCGCCGTGGCATAGGTGCGTACGAGATCGGTGATGTGATTGGCTATCCAGATCTTTACAATATTTGTACTGATGCAGCCTGTACCGGTGTTTCTACAAATTACACCATACCTAGAATCACCAATGCACTGGATAGTGCTGAAACAGAGAAGTTTAAGTTTAACTCGTTTAATCCGCAATTGGGCGCCAGTTGGCAAGCCAGGCCAGATCTCAATCTTTATGCAAACTGGGCTCAGGGTACACGCGTGCCCAGCGTGATTGAGCTAGGTTGTGCACTGGATCACACTCCTTCTGGCATATTTTCAAGCGATGGAAATGGCGGAACTTATGAAGTGCCAAAAAGTATTGCTGAGAATCGCCAATGCACCTTACCAACCACCCTCTCAGGTGACCCTTATCTGCCACAAATTAAAGCAACCAGTTATGAAGTGGGGATGAGGGGTACGTGGGGTGAGAGCACACAATGGAATATCAATGCGTATCAAACTGATCTCAAAGATGACATCTATTTTGTAGCCATTGGTAACGGTCGAGGATTCTTTGACACTATAGGCAAGACCCGTCGTCGTGGTATTGAGGCTGGCTTTAAAGGAAATGTTGATAGATTACATTTTGGTCTTAATTATGGCCTCACCGATGCTACCTTTCAGAATGATTTCCTGATGTTTAGCGCTGATAACAGTAGCTCCAGAACTATCAGTACGCTAGGTGAAGGGGTGATTAATGTGAAGCCGGGTGATCGCATGCCTGGCGTTTCGCTACATAACCTAAACGGGACGCTCAGTTACGATCTCACCGATAACTGGAATGTCGGTCTGACCATGGTCGCACACTCTGATAGCTTTTTGCGTGGCAACGAGAATAACGAGCATCAAGTGGGTGTTTCACGCACTTATACCGCTATTAGGCAGGTAGATGATGGCAGTGGCAATGGTACGACTAAAGCTGAGGTTTATACCCGTACATTAGCGCCTACCACTAACCCAGGTAAGGCGCCCGGTTATGCGACATTCAACTTTCAAAGTAGTTATCGCTTCAATAAAGAGTGGACAGCCACAGTGCTAGTCACCAACTTATTTGATAAAGAGTATTTCACTGCTGGTCGCCTGGGCAGAAACCCTTTTTCACCGAGCGTATTAGGCAATATTGGGCCTGATGGCTACAACCATAACTCTAATGATTGGCGCAGCACTAACTATATAGCCCCGAGTGCACCGCGCGGAGTATGGTTTAGCTTGAATTGGCATTTCCAGCCAGATTAATGATTCGGCACTTTAATTTAGGAGAAAGTCCCAATGACGCCAGGTGAAAGCTTAATTAAATTTATGCTGGCGGGTAAAAATTGAGAATTAAAAGGCATTTGTGACTACCAAGCAAAAGAGGTGGCCCCGTTTAGTTGGACAGCAAAACATATGGGGTCAGATACCGTCTTGAATTGCAAGCCCCTTGAGTGGAATTTCTGCATCAAAAGGTTTACCTGACTTAATTACTCCGTAAATCAAATGCACCAATTTTCGCATCACCGCGCCGATCACCGCTTTAGGTGCCAGCCCGTTTGACCGCATTCTCTCACCAAAGACCTGTAACGTGGGAAGCTTAGGGTCAGATACCGTCTTGAATTGCAAGTCCCTTGAGAGGAATTTCCGCATCAAAAGGTTTGCCTGATTTAATCACCCCGTAAATCAAATGCACCAGCTTGCGCATCACTGCACCAATCACTGCTTTGGGCGCCAGCCCATTTGAGCGCATTCTCTCACCAAACACCTTAAGCGCAGGATTATGTCGCAAAGCCACCATCCCCGGCATATAGGGCGCCTTTCGGAGCGCAGCATGCCCAGTTCTCGCAATCATGGTTCTACCTTTGACCGAACTGCCAGACTCACGCTGTTTAGGCGTAATCCCCACATAAGCAGCCAAAGCTTTGCCATTGGTGAATCGACGTACATCGCCTGCATAAGCCAGCACTTTGGCAATGGTGACATGACCCAATCCAGGTATCGTAGCCATCAACTCGGCATCCTGTTTTAACTCTGGATGTCCGTCAATATGGTCGTCAATGTCTTTTTCTATCTGGGTGATTTGTGCATTAAGCCAGTCAATGTGCTGCTGAACATGCCCAATTACCAACACCTCACCGCTAGCTTGATGCGCTTCGAGACGATTCATTTCTTGCTGGTGCATGTCTTGTAGCGCTTGTCGCCGCTCTACAAGGGCGCGTAACTGTCGATAGGCTGGGCTGGGTGGCACCCATAAGCTAGGCTGTAAGGCCATGCAGAATCTGGCCAGCAAGGCAGCATCGGATTTGTCTGTCTTATTTCTGGCAAGCTCACTTTGTGCAAAGCCTTTAATCCGTGCAGGGTTGACGACACTGACTTGCCAGCCAAGACTCACCAGCGCCAAAGCTACTTGTTCGCTGTATGGGCCGGTTGCTTCAAGACACAGGTGTGCTTGATTTGTACAGACTTCATACGCCAATAACCACTGATGCAATGCTTGAAATCCGTCTGCTTGATTGGGGAACACTTTGGATTTGAATTTACCGTGACGCATGATCACGCAATCCAGTTTACGTTTAGCCACATCAATACCAATATAGCTTTTATCCATATCACCATTGAGATTCATCGTTAACCATCCTCGTATGCAGGCTTTGCGCCCAAGTTACCGTTCGGTTTATAAACGTGAAACGAGTCGAGGCACCAATCTGACCCACAGGCTTTGATATTATTGGCCTAAAGTCTAGCCGATGTCACTCGACTCAGCTGACTCAATCACAGGCAATAGTGTAAGGCTTGTCGGAGATTTTTGTTCAGCAATGACATGATACGAGATACCGTCTGACCGTTGTTTGTGGTAGCCCCTCGTTTGTGTTTTGACAAAACTAATACACAGCGTTTAACTACTCAACCTTAGCATCAATACCAAATGGTCAATAGGCGAGGGCTGAAATCCGTAATGTTGGTAAAACGCTCTTGCTTTGTCATGCAGCGCATGTACGAGCAGTGCGCGGGCACCTAAATTTTGCGAAACAGTCATCGCGCGATTCACAGCATCTTGCAACAATGCTCCGCCGAGTTTTAACCCTTGTGCACGTGTATCAACTGCGAGACGTGCCAGCACGAGCACCGGGATAGGGTCTGGCATATTGCGGCGCACGCCACCTGTTGCCATTTGGTGCGTGATTGCGCCAGCAGCAAGTGCGTAGTATCCATATACCTGCTGCGATTGATCGGTAACAACAAATGTTCTGCTTGCGCTACTGGATTGGTTGGCAAGTGCCCGGTGTTTGAGCCACTGATCTAACACCGCCTCTCCACAAGTAAAGTGGGCTAACTGATGATGTGCAGCCAGTGGCTCAGGTGCATTGAGGGCCAGGCTCATGTTTTTTGCCAGGGGGCTTTCACCGCTAGTAAGCGTTCAAGGCCAGTATTTTGTTCTGGTGGCGCATCTAGCAGTTGTGTAAATCGTTGATATTTTTCCGCATCCAGCGAAAAGCAGACATGATCAAGCAGCACGGCTTGGGCACGCTCGCAGGCGGCTTCAAGCATAAAGTCTGATCGGTTTTTACCTAGCAGGCTGGCTGCTTGATCAATCAAATCTCGCTGTTGGGGCAGTGCACGTAGATTAATAGCGGCAGCACGCATCATGCAATCCTTTTGTGTATACGTTAGATATACGAATTATCTATTTTTGTATAGCTATTGTCAATACGGGGCTGTTTATGTCATTAGCTGACTTTGTTGCTGACCCTGTTTTTGCCACTATTTTTTGCTTTGCAACTGGGTGAATTGCGTCTTGTAATCTTCTACCCATTGTTGCGCATGCCTGCGTTGTTTGGCGCTTGTCGTGGCATGCAGGCTTGCGATGGTTTCACACGTGAGTTGCGTGACTTTTTCGATATACGTCTGATAAGCGACATTAGGGCTATTTTGCATGCGCTCAAAACCTGCGCGGACCAGTTGCGATTTTTCTTCGTTTGACGAGGCGGGATTTCGTAATGTCTTTAGAATAGTCAACGCATCTTCGTCGCGCCGCAAAATTTCGGCATAGATCATCGCCGGGTCAATGCCATGCTTGGCGATGCTTTGTTTTAGCATGTTTATTTGTTTTTCGTTTAAATCGCCATAGACCTTTTCAGCAAAATCTGTGGATTTTTCTAACCTGACTTCCCGCTGTTCTTCTGTCGTTTCCTGCCACCATTCGTCTTTCCATTCCTGGTTGCGTTTTTCCAGCTTTTTCTGCAAATGCTGCAGTTGTTTATCGCTCAGTGTATCGGCTACGTCCACGATGATAGGGATCATGTTTGTTTGAAGCGTTTGCGCATTGGATTTGATCGATTCAATACGCTGGCAGGCAGTTTGTGCACTCAGGTCATGACTTAAATCGTCGCTTATTTGATTCAACAATGAAACATAACGCGGTAACTCGTTTTTACGATGCCAGGCATGCAATTCCTGCAGTGCGGGCTTGAGTTTGGCTTTTTGCGCTTCGCTGAAATTAAAATAATCATCCAGCCGCCATGCGATCAGTGCAGGTGCGTTGTTGTAAGCGGTTTTTACCAGGCTACAACTGATCATTGGAAACGCGAGCAGGAGGATGAAAATGGGTTTGATTATTCGCATGGCTTTACGACCATGACTCATGCGCTAAGTTTGCGCTACCGTGAGGGATACGCCGAATAAATGGCTCCGCTAACTGTCTCGGCTCCTGCGTTCCGTGCGCCTTGCACTTTATTGCGCTAGCGAGGACGATTTGGCGGTGGCGGCGGTGGATAATATCCAGACCCCACTGTCGAAGAGGGCGTATTGGCCGCCTTGGAGTAGGTTCTTGCCATGCTGGCAGGGACCGGGATTTTATGTCCGGCCGCATACATGCATTGATAGTAGGCATTGTCATACTTATCCTGGGCGTTCATGCCGCTGATGGACGCGGTGTTGGCACCTGCGGCAGCGCCCGATAACCCGCCTACACCGGCCCCAATCGCAGCACCTTCACCGCCGCCAGTCGCTGCGCCGATGGCAGCACCGATGACCGTCCCGATAGCAGTGGTGCTTGCCAGGCTGGCGTTATATTGCTGGTTCACACTCTTGCCGCCAATTTGGGTGACGGCGTAATCACGGCAGGAGAGGTCATCGGCCCTGAAGTTGTTAAAGTCTTTGCCGGTGCCAGGCAGCGCCATATTGCTGGGGCCGGCGGGGTTGGTGACACAGGCTGCCAGGCCTAGGGTGAGGGCAATGACTGCCAGGGTGCGGGTTGTGCGCATGGTGGCCTCCTATTTCACCGAGGCGTTGGCCGGTGGTGTGGGTGTGACCTGTTTCCAGCCTGCCGGGCAGTCTTTCACGTAGGGGTAGTAGCTGTCTGACTGCTCGCAGTAATACCAGTATGACGCAGCATTGTTATTGGCCGCGGGGGCAGTCTGTGTGGCCGGTGCAGAGGCGCTGTTGTCTTGCTCGATATACACTTGTGATTGGGGTTGTGTAATCACCACGGGCGGCGGGGTGTACACATAGGGGTAGGGATATGGGTATGGATTATAGGCGTAGGGGAAAAACGGATAGGGTGCGCCGAAATAGAGGCCAATACCGCCACCGCCATGCCAGCCGCCGCGACCGGGTGGATGCGCCTGAGCGACCTGACTGCTGAAGGCAATCAAGGCAAACAGACCGATGAGACTGATGGATTTTAAATTGAACATAGCGCCTCCAGAAATGCATGTGTATATGGATTCTGACAGGCAATTGCGCAAAATTCTCCCGTTGGCAGGGGTCGGGTTTGTATCGGAGTGTATCTGTGTGGCCAAGCTTGAATGCGTTTGGCGCGCAGGCCAACCCTGTTTTTAACAGTACAGGCTAAAAGCAGGGTTGGCCTAAGGGTTACGCTTCTGTCGGGCTTCTGTACCTGGCTAGCCAGTGTGCATAAGGGGCGGGTAATACCCAGGCTGGATTTTCCTTACCCAGTTGCTTGGCCGCAAAATATGACCAGTGCGGGTTTTCAAGGTGAGCGCGGCCTATCATGGCGAGGTCGAGCGCTTCGTTCCGGATGGCGTTATCGGCCAGTGAGGGCGCGCCAAAGCCCCATGCGGATGAGACCGGAATACCGGCCTCGTTGCGCACGCGTTGTGCCACTGGCGCCAGAAATGCCGGGCCCCAGGGAATATTGGTTTGCGGAATGGTAAAGCCGACGCTCACGCTCAGCATGTCCAGCCCGCGCTGTTTCCAGGCTTTGACCAGTTGAATCGATTCATTCAGGGTTTCTTCATCGTTACCATCGTATTCAATCACGCCGAATCTTGCCGTGAGTGGCAGGTTTTCCGGCCAGACTTCACGAATCGCTTCCAGTGTTTCAATCGTAAAACGTGCGCGATTCTCAAAGCTGCCTCCGTAAATATCTGTGCGATGGTTGGCATGGGCTGAAGTAAAGCTTTGCCCCAGGTAACCATGGGCAAAGTGGATTTCCAGCCATTCGAATCCGGCATCCAGTGCGCGTTTGGCGGCAGCGACAAAGTCACTTTTTACACGGTCAATCTCATCAATCGTCATTTCCTTCGGCACACGTGGCAGGTCACCGCCAAAAGCAATCGCTGAAGGGCCTATCGGTTGCCAGGCACGCGGGTCATTTTCTGGCATATGGTCATCGCCTTCCCACGGTTTGTTGGCGCTGGCTTTGCGGCCCGCGTGTGCAATCTGGATGCCTGGCACCGCACCTGCGGCTTTGATGGCCGCTGCAATGGCACGCAGTTGTTCTGTCTGTGTATCGTTCCATAGCCCGAGGCAGCCTGGGGTGATGCGGCCTTCGGGTGCCACGCCAGTGGCTTCGACAATCACCAATCCGCTGCCACCACGCGCGAGGCTGGTGTAATGCGCCAGATGCCAGTCATTGGCGATGCCATCTTCTGCCATATATTGGCACATGGGCGGGATGGCAATGCGGTTGCGCAATGTGATGTCTTTTAAGGTGTAGCTTGAAAACAGGTCAGCCATAAACAGTCCTTTTAAAAAGTGTAGTGAACTACGGTGTTTAAATTCTATTGTTCGAATATAATCGAACAATAGAATTATAGCAAGCACTGTGATAAATTCAGGCCATGCGACAAATCAAACACCCGGCAATTGAACAAGTAGAATTGACAGACCTGATGTATGCGCTGTCTGACCCGACACGGCTGGAGATCGTTGCGCGCCTGGCCGCTGCCGGGCGCAAAATGACGTGTGGCGAGTTTGACTTGAATCGTCCCAAATCCAGCATGTCACACCACTTTAAAATTTTGCGCTCCGCCGGCCTGGTTGAAACGCTGATTGAAGGCACCGAGCATATGAATGCACTCAGAGTGGCCGATATTGAGCAGAAGTTTCCCGGTGTATTGCAGTCGGTACTCAAGGCGCTTGATCAAGCCTGATCCGGCTTGATCCTGACCCAAACGCGCATGAAAATAACGCCGTAAAGCAATCTATGCACACGATTAAAACGTATTTAATGGCCACCCTCGCCGCAGTATTTTGGGGCGCCAATTTCAATCTGGCCAAGCCTGTGCTGGCTGAAATGAGCCCATACATTGCCGGGGCCAGCCGTTATGTATTGGCTGCGGCTGTGATGGTGTTGATTGTGTGCGTCAAGAAAGATGCGATCCCTTGGCGCCACTGGAAGGCCTATTTGACGTTGGGCGTGGTGGGCGTGTTTGGCTTCAACCTGTTTTTCTTTCTGGGGATGGAGACTTCTTCGGCCATCAATGGCGCGTTGATCATGGGGCTGAACCCCTTGCTCACAGCGATTATCGGCTACCTGATGCTGGGTGACAAGCCGACCGTTCGGCAATTGATTGCGTTCCCGATTGGCATTGCCGGGGTGGCCATTGTGGTGCTGGGGGCGGGCGCCCACCTCACGGTGTCGATCGGTGATGTGTATATTTTAATCGCGAATTTCAACTGGGCACTTTATAACGTGCTGGTGAAAAAAAACATGCCGAAAGAGGTCAGCGGCATTGCAAGCACTGCGGGCATCATGAGTGTGGGCGCGGCTGCATTGAGTATCGCGGCCTGGATGCATGGTGACAGTGCTGTATTGCCGACCATGGGGGCAGGGTCGGCCCTGTTGATGATGTCTCTGTGCGGTGGCGTGTTGGCCTACCTGTTCTGGAACGCAAGCATCGCGCGTCTGGGTCCGTCAAAAGCAGCAATTTTCCTGAATCTGGTGCCAGTCACCACCATGGTGATCGCTGCATTTGAGCGTATGCCACCCACCCATGCGCAGCTATTTGGCGCTGTGCTGGTCATCAGTGCGGTAACGTTCAGTGCGTTTTCTCGGCCAGCAGCACGCTAGCGGTGAAGATTTGTGGCTGGAGCACGATGCTATGTACTGGTCATCGCGGCAGCAACCAGTTGTTCAATTTCATTGGTGATGTCTGTCATCACACTCGCCACCACCGCAAACTCTTTGCCTGCACTCCCTGATCTGGCTGCAATCACCTGCGCATTAAACGAGACGATTTTGGCTTCCTTGGCAATCTTCTGGATGCTGTGCATCAGGCTTTCCTGTTTCTTGCGCCTGACCAGTTCGCATCGTTTGGATTCGTGTTCGTAGGTCATGGTGACTTGATTGAGGATGGTCACAATCATGCCTGCCTCTTCACCCAATGTCTGAATGACTGACTCTGGCAGACTTGCGCTTCTCTCAAAAGTGTCGATGGCGTGTGTGCAACGTTGAATAAACTGCTGGATTTTCGCCTCATTGTGATCAGGCCCAAACAATACTTTTTCCAACGCATCAAAGCAAATGCCAGGATACTCATGGTTACCATTGACTAACAGGGTGTGGGTCTGCACAAATAAGGTCAATGCCTCTTTGGCCTGCACAATCGCCTGTGGCTGGTGCGCGCTGAACAGGATGTTCAGGACAATCCGTTGCGAGAGCATGCGCTGCCGTCCGGATAAATTGATCAGGGCCACCATCAAGTCACTGTTGATCATGGCATGCTGCGTGGGTTTATCCGTCTTTTTGAATGCGTTCATGGACATATTGTCAGCTTAGGAAGTGTGAAGTCTTGCGCTGCGGAACGGCTAGACATGGGTCTTGCCATGCACTTTTACCAAGCGCTTGAGTTCTGGCAGGCATGAGCCACAATTCGTCCCGCATTTCAGTTTGGCTTGCAGGGTGGGTAAATCCGCGCCCATTTCGCAGGTGTCGATGATCTCGTTTTCCGAAATATCAAAGCAGTTGCAGACAATCTTGCCACGTGATTTTTGACCGCTTGGCGGCGCGGCAAGCGGGGCCAGCGCCCATTTGCGCAGTGCGTCGGTAAACTGGCCTTCCTGCATGATCTGCTTCAGCCAGTCGGCGGCCAGCGTTTCGCCAATCAACCTGACACCGGTAACCTGGCCTTCTTCGACCAGAATCCGTTTGCTGACGCCGCGTTTTGCATCGTCCAGTGCCAGCATGGGCGCGTCTTCCACCATGCCGAGCAAGGTGTCGAGTTGTGCAATCACAGCGGGGTCTGGCGCTTCGCTGTGCGATGCACGCAACACCACCATGCCGCTGCCACGGCCATACAGACCAACGGTGGCATACTCAAATGCGGGCAACAGGGTACGTATCTGGGCGATCAGGTGTAAATCGTGGCAACTGCGCATGATGGTCATCTGCCAGGGCAGGGTGCGTTTCTCAATTTTGACCGCGGTGTGTTTCAGCTCCGGCTGTTTGGAGGTTTTATCAAAAGCAGGCGGCATCAGCGCATTGACGCCCAGGCCATGCATAAATTGCCGGCCCCAGTGCATGGGGATAAACAGCTCGGCAGGTTTGACTTCATCAGACTGCTGTACCTTGATGGTGAGGCTGCCGCGTTTATTACTGATTTTGACGATGTCACCGTTTTTAATCTGGCGCCGTTGCATATCATCTGCATGCATCGAGACTACCGGTTCTTCTGCGTGGTTATACAGTTGGGCCAGCGTGCCGGTGCGGCTCATGCCATGCCACTGGTCACGCAGGCGGCCAGTGAGCAGGTGAAAAGGGTGGCGGGCATCGGTTTTGTCTGCCGTCGCTTTATACACGGCATTGTGAAACTGGGCTTTGCCGCCGGGTTTTTGAAAAATACCATCGGTATACAGGCGTGCTTCTCCGCTGCTGGCCCCGTCCTTGAATGGCCATTGTTGCGGCCCCTGAGCTTCCAGAATCTTGTAACTCAATCCGGTGATATCGAGGTCACGGCCGCGTGTGCTTTCACGGTGTTCGTTAAAAATGGTTTCGGTATTCGGGTAGTTAAACAGGGTGCTGGTTTTGCCGAGCTTTTGTTCCAGGCGTTGCGCAAAATCGACCACGGCTTCCCAGTCATGCCGGGCTTCACCGGGTTTAGGTGCGGCTGGACGCACACGCGTAATCCGGCGTTCGGAATTGGTGACCGTGCCTTCTTTTTCGCCCCAGGTGGAGGCCGGTAAAAACACGTCGGCGTACTGGTTGCTGTCGGTGTTGTTAAAGGCATCTTGCAACACCACCAGCTCGGCGTTTTGCAGTGAAGCCAGCACATTGTTAAGGTCTGGCATGGAGTGCGCCGGGTTGGTACAGGCAATCCAGATCGCCTTGATCTCGCCACTGTTCACTGCGTCAAACATTTCGACAGCCGTTTTTCCTGGCGAGGCAGGCACGTCTGGCACGCCCCATAAACGGGCAACCTCCGCGCGGTGTTCAGCGTTCGCTAAATCACGATGGCCTGAGAGCAAGTTGGCCATACCACCTACTTCGCGGCCACCCATGGCATTGGGTTGTCCAGTCAGCGAAAAAGGCCCGGCACCTGGTTTGCCGATCTGGCCGGTGGCCAGGTGCAGGTTAATCAGCGCGGCATTTTTATCGGTGCCATGGATGGACTGGTTAAGCCCCATGCAATACATCGACAGGGTCGGGCCAGCGCCAAACCATTTGGCAGCCTGGATAATGTCGGCTTCACGGATGCCACAAATATCGGCGACCATTTTCGGCGTGTATTCGCGTACGGTTTCCTTGAGCGCTTCGAAGCCTTCGGTGTGGTTACGGATATAGGCCATATCGAGCAGGCCTTCCCACAGCATGACATGCAGCATGCCATGAAACAGGGCGACATCGGTGCCGGGTAAAATGGCCAGATGCAGGTCGGCAAACTGCGCGGTGTCGGTACGCCGCGGGTCTACGACGATAATTTTCATGTCCGGGTTGTTTGCTTTGGCATCTTCTATGCGGCGGAACACAATCGGGTGGGCAAAAGCGGTATTCGAGCCCGCAATCAACAGGCATTGCGTATGGTCGATATCCTCATAACAGGCCGGTGGGGCATCGGCACCCAGTGTGACTTTATAACCTGCGACTGCCGAGCTCATGCACAAGCGTGAATTGGTATCGACGTTATTGGTGCCGATCAGCCCTTTGGCCAGCTTGTTAAAGACATAATAATCTTCGGTCAGCAGCTGGCCCGAGATATAAAAGGCCACCGCATCCGGGCCATGGGTCTGGATGATGTCGGCAAAGCGATCCACCACATGGTCCAGAGCGCTATCCCAAGTCACTCTTTCTCGTGGCAAGTCGCGCGACAGGCGGACTTCCGGGTGTAACGCACGCGCATCGAGCTTGGCCGTCAGGTGCAGGGTAGAGCCCTTGGTACACAGGCGGCCAAAGTTGGCCGGATGTTCGGGGTCACCTTTGACGTCGACAATCTGCTTGCCTTCGGTGGTGATGATGACGCCACACCCCACGCCGCAATAGCAGCAGGTGCTGCGGGTTTCACGCCGTTGCGGATAAAACTGCACCGGCGCGGTCGTCAGCGCCTGGTCGTTCGCTTGAAGTTGTTGCTGTTGCGTCATACGTGACCTGTGTGGCTAAAATTGCAGATTACTTGTTTAATTGCAGATAGACGTTGCCGTCTTCGACTTTCACGGCAAAACAGGCGGTTTCACCGACATCCGGTTCATCGGCTTTGCCATCCACCAGGCTGATTTTCCAGCTATGCAGCGGACAGGCGACTTTATCGCCATAGACGATGCCCTGAGAAAGCGGTCCGCCTTTATGTGGGCAACTGTTGTTGAGGGCGAATACGCGGTCATCCTCGGTGCGAAATACGCCTATATCCACCTCACCATGGCGCACGACGCGTGCACCAAGGGCAGGAATGTCATTTAAGGGGCAAATTTTGGTCCAGCTCATGGGGTTCCTCTTCTTTTCTAAATCATCCGGTCTTCAGGAGACCAGCAATACATAGATCAATAATATATTTAACAAAAATGACATAATGGCCAGCCACTGCCATTTCACTAGCCGGGCACGCGCGATGAGGGGGGTGCGTGGAATGTGGATAGGCTTGAGTTCACCATGTTCCAGTGCCAGCAGCATTTCTTCTGCGGTTTCAAAGCGGTTTTTGGGGTCACGCGCAATCGCTTTCAGAATCACACCTTCCAGCCAGGCCGGAATTTCAGGGCGATAGCGGCTAGGGCGCACCGGCTCGCCAAACCTCGGGCTTTGAAACGGTTCGATTTCACCATATGGATATTTGCGTGTCAGCAGGTGATACAAAGTGACGCCTGCCGCATAAATATCGGCCTGACGGTCTGCGAGTTTGCCATCAAACAGCTCGGGCGCCATGTAGCACGGGGTGCCTGGATTTTCCATGCTTTCTGGAATCACCAGTGTGGTGTTCAACGCCACGCCCAGGTCCAGAATGCGCAGGCGTTTATCACTGCCCATATGGATGTTGCCCGGTTTGATATCGCGATGCACAATATTCAAGCGGTGCAACATGCTCAGGCCGCGCAACAGGTCTTGCCCGATATTGGCAATCCCGTTGATAGTGAAATGATGGCCAGCTTCCAGCCGCTGCTCCAGTGTGGCGCCCTCATGCCAGGTCATCACATAGTACAGCGCACTGCGCTGATGTTTGCTCAGCGGCAATATTTGTGGCACGCATTGCGAGACAACGCGTTTGGCCAGCCATTCTTCATTGAGCAGGGCCTGACAGCTTTCTTTGTCGCTGGCCAGCGCCGGTTGCAGGGTTTTCAGTACAAACAGTTGTCCGGCATCATTGCGCACCTGATACAGCATACTCAGGCGAGAGTCATGGATCACTTTGGCCACCGTAAATCCGTCAATGCGGTCGCCCGCCTGCAGTTTTGCGGGTACAGGCAAGGATTCGGCGTCAGCCAGCATGTCGGTGTAGTGGTCTTGCCCGGTTTCTTCAATGCGTACCACCAGCACCGAGGCGTTATCCTGACCGCCGTTTTCCAGTGCGGCTGCCGTCAGGTGTTCAGCCATCAGTTGGGGCGTGTTGTAGAGCATCAGTGCTTTGTGTAAATCGGCCTCAGAAATGGCATCCCACACACCATCGCTCATGATGGCGTAAATATCGCCTGCCTGTAACAGGCCCTCGGTATAGTCAACTGAAAGGTGCGCATCGAGCCCGACCGCACGTTTCAGCACATGACGCAGATCAGGTTTATCCCACACGTGGTCTGTCGTCAGGCGCTCGAGGGCTTGCGCGCGCAAACGGTAAATGCGGGTATCCCCCACATGGGCCAGCACATAGCGTTGCCCGCGCAAAGCCAGCAAGGAAAGCGTGGTTGCCATACCGGCCAGCTGTTTGCGACGTTGTGCTTGCGACAATACCCAACGATTAGCAGCTTGCAGCACCGTTTCCAGCGCGTGCTGCACAGTCCAGGTATCCGGGGTGGCGTAATAGTCGGCTGAAACCGTACGCACCGTCATCTCGGCCGCTTCGGCGCCGCCCGCTGCACCACTGACCCCATCGGCGACCATCAGCAAGGCGCCCTTGATCGCCAACTGAGCGTCTGCCGGGGTGACCACGCCAATATAATCCTCATTGCGTGGTCTGGGGCCGGTTAAGCTGCTTTCACCGAGTGTGAATACAAGTCCCATCTATTCTTCCTGTGCGTGATGACCTGATGACAATAACTTAAATCAGACTTTTGCGCTGGTCACGGTGGCTGCACCCCAAGTCGTACGCCAGCGGTTTTTAACACCGGACAGACCAATGAGTGCCAGTATCGCCAGCCCAGCAAAAATAATCAGGCCAATTTGATAACTGCCAGTCACCTGTTTGGAGTAGCCCAGGCTGGAGGCCAGGTAAAAGCCACCCACCCCGCCCGCCATGCCCACCAGACCAGTCATCACGCCAATTTCACGACGGAAGCGTTGTGGCACCAGCTGAAACACTGCACCATTACCCATGCCCAATGCAGACATGGCCAGGATCACCACGGCCAGCGCTGCGGTATGGGTGGAAGGCGCAAAGCTTAGAGCCAACAAAAACAGGGCAGCCAATCCATACATCATGCTCAAACTGCGGATGCCGCCAATGCGGTCCGCCAGCAAGCCGCCAAAAGGCCGCACCAGTGATCCGGCAAATACACAGGCGGCGGTAAAGTAACCGGCATGTACTGCATCTAAACCATATTGGTCATGGAAATAGATAGTGAGTGACGAAGCCATGCCGACAAAGCCGCCAAAAGTGACGCTGTAAAAAAACATGAACCACCAGGCGTCTTTGTCTTTGAGCACGGTCAGGTATTGTGACAGTGATTTGGGTGCAGGGGTATCCGGTGCATCCTTCGCCATGATTACATATACCAGAAAAGCCAGTGCCAGCGGGATCAGTGCCAGTCCAAACACATTGTTCCAGCCAAATGCGACGGCCAGGCCTGGTGCAAACAGGGCTGCCAGCGCGGTGCCGGAGTTGCCTGCACCGGCAATGCCCAGCGCCGTGCCTTGGTGCTCCGGCGGATACCAGCGCGAGGCCAGTGGCAATGCCACCGCAAAGGCCGCACCCGCAAAGCCCAGAAACATCCCTAAAATCAGTGCCTGTTGATAGCTATGAATGCCATGCAGCCAGGCCACCAGCAACGCAGCAATCACAATCACCTGACCGATCAGACCTGCTTTTTTCGGTTTGAGCTGGTCCACCAGTACCCCCATCACAATCCGCAGCAGAGCACCGGCCAGTACCGGTGTGGCGACCATCAGGCCTTTTTGTGCGGGTGTCAGATGAAGGTCGGCAGCAATTTGCACCGCCAGTGGCCCGAGCATCACCCACACCATAAAGCTCAAATCAAAGTAAAAAAATGCTGAAAACAAGGTCGGCTTATGGCCGACATCCCAAAAACTCTTTTGCATAACGGCTCTCCCGGGCGTGTGGAGAACACTGCCGCACGCCCACACTGTATTATTAAATGGTGATGGTCTCGAACTCTTTGTGTGCATCACGCTTCTCCACGCGCTCTGCCCATGGGTCCACCGAACCTTGCAGTGCATAGAGCAGTCGCTCATACGCCGCTTGTCGACCTTCTGCATCCTCCAGAATGCGCTTCTTCACATAGTCCAGCCCCACGCGTTCTATCCAGTGCACGGTGCGGTCCAGGTAACGTGCTTCCTCCCGGTAAATCTGGATAAAAGCCCCGGAATATTCAATCACCTCTTGCGCCGTTTTTACCTTGCACAAGAATTGCGCGACTTCAGTTTTGATGCCGCCGTTGCCGCCGACATAAATTTCCCAACCGGAATCGACACCAATGACGCCGACATCCTTGATGCCGGATTCGGCGCAGTTGCGTGGACAGCCAGAGACGGCAAATTTGACCTTGTGTGGTGCCCACATATGGTCAAACGCTTTTTCGATATCGATGCCCAGTTGGGTAGAGTTTTGTGTGCCGAAGCGGCAGAATTCGGAACCCACACAGGTTTTCACGGTACGGATAGATTTACCGTACGCATAACCGGACGGCATGTCCAGGTCAGCCCACATATTGGTCAGGTCTTCTTTTTTTACACCGAGCAGATCAATCCGCTGGCCGCCGGTGACTTTCACCATAGGCACCTTATATTTGTCAGCCACATCGGCGATCTTGCGCAACTGGTCGGACGAAGTCACGCCGCCGTACATGCGTGGAATCACCGAATACGTACCATCTTTCTGGATGTTAGCGTGTACACGCTCGTTAATAAAGCGTGATTGCGGGTCATCTCTGGCTTCATGTGGCCAGGTCGAAAGCAGGTAGTAATTCAGCGCCGGCCGGCAGGTGGCACAGCCATTAGGGGTTTTCCAGCCCATGCCTTTCATGGCGGCCGGGATGCTCAGGTATTTGTGTTTGCGGATTTCATCACGCACTTCTTCATGATTAAAATCCGTACACCCGCAGACAGCCTTGCTGGTGGAAGGCGGTGCATAGCCACCGCCGAGTGTCGAGGCCAGAATCTGTTCGACGAGGCCGGTACAACTGCCACAGCTGGAACCCGCCTTGGTTTGCTTTTTCACATCATCAATCGTGAACAGGCCTTTTTCCTGAATCGCCTTGACGATGGTGCCCTTGCACACACCGTTACAGCCACAGACTTCCATTTCGTCGGTCATGGTAGATACTTTATCCTGACCCTGGTGGCCGGTATTGCCCAGACTGTCCTGCCCGAACATGAGGTGATCACGAATCTCATGAATCGGCTTTTTATCGCGCAACAGCTGGAAATACCAGGCCCCATCCGTCGTATCGCCATACAGCACAGCACCGATGATGGTGTCATCTTTGATCACGAGTTTTTTGTATACCCCGCCGACCGCGTCGTGCAGCAAAATTTCTTCGGCATCATCACTGCCCATGAAATCACCGGCAGAAAACAAATCAATGCCGGTCACCTTCAATTTTGTCGAAGTGACCGAACCTTTGTATAAACCGATGCCGAAGTTGGCCAAATGTGTGGCGCACACTTTGGCCATTTCAAATAAGGGCGCCACCAGACCGTAGGCAATGCCACGGTGGCTCACACACTCACCCACGGCATAGACGCGCGGGTCGTAGGTTTGCATGGTGTCATTCACGACAATGCCACGATTGCAATGGATGCCTGCTGACTCTGCCAGGCCGTAGTTGGGGCGAATGCCGACTGCCATCACCACCAGGTCTGCCGGGATCTCCTGGCCGTCTTTAAAACGCACGGCTACCACACGACCATCCTTGCCGATCAGTTGTTCGGTATCTTTTTGCAGCAAGAAGCTCAGGCCGCGCGCTTCGAGGGATTTTTGCAGCATCTTGCCTGAAGTCCTGTCTAGCTGGCGTTCGAGCAGCCAGTCATTTTTATGCACTACTGTGACTTCCATGCCCTGAATTTTCAGGCCATTGGCGGCTTCCAGACCCAGCAGGCCGCCACCAATCACCACCGCGTGCTTGTGGGTTTTGGCCGCCTCTATCATGTCGTTGGTATCTTTAATATCCCGGTAGCCCAGCACGCCTTCCAGTTCTGCACCTGGAATCGGCAGCATGAATGGCTTGGAACCTGTCGCCAGCAGCAGGCGATCATAAGGCACAGTGATGCCGTTTTCTGCCGTGACCGTACGCGCCTTGCGGTCTATCTTGTTGACACGGGCACTGGTATGCAGCGTAATGTTGTTCTCTGCGTACCATTCCCGGCTGTTCAGGATAATGTCGTCTATGGTCTGCTCATTGGCCAGCACAGGCGACAGCATGATCCGGTTATAGTTGGGGTAGGGCTCATCGCCAAACACCGTAATGTCATACATATCCGGGGCAATCTTGAGCAGCTCTTCCACTGCCCGCATACCTGCCATGCCGTTACCCACTACCACCAGTTTCTGTTTTGTCATCTTTAAATCACTCCTTTTAAACTTATGCTGCACTGGCCAAACTTGCAAAGGCCTGCAACTGTGCTTGCCAATCTTGTTCTTGTGTACTGTTGGCTAATTTCACGACTTCGCCGACGACAATAATCGCCGGGCTTTTAAATTGTTGTTGATGGCAACCCAGTGGCATTGCGTGTAATGCCGTCACCACTGCACGTTGATTTTCGCGCGTGCCGTTTTCTACCACCATGCACGGCATATCGGCATGCATGCCTGCTTCGAGCAGGGCACGTGTAATCTCAGCCACATGCTGCATGCCCATGTAAATCACCAGCGTGGTGTTACTTTCTACCAGTGCGCGCCAGGGCAGTGGTTCACCATCTTGCGTGTGGCCTGTCACCAGGGTAACGCCATGATTAAACGCCCGGTGGGTGACCGGCACCTCCATGCTGGTACAGGCCGCGAGGCCGCTGGTGATGCCGGGGATCACTTCGTAAGGGATATTGGCCGCGCGCAATGCCAGCATTTCTTCGCCACCTCTGCCAAACACAAAGGCATCGCCGCCCTTGAGTCTGACTACTGTCTGACCTTGTCCGGCCAGGGCTACCAGCATGCGGTTAATAAAATGTTGCGGGGTAGATTTGCAGCCACCGCGTTTGCCCACCGGCACAATGCGTGCCTGCGGGCAATGCGTGAGCAGTGCCGGGTTGACCAGGTCATCGACCAGCACCACTTCTGCCAGTTGCAAAGCCTTGACGGCCTTGAGCGTGATCAGCTCAGGGTCGCCGGGACCGGCACCGATTAAATAGACTTTGCTTGCTGGCATGGGGAGTGCTCCTTTACTTGCTCACGGTTAAAACGTGTACATGGCAGTCAGCCATAGTTTTTCGGTGTCATGAAAACGGCCACGTACGCCGGCAGCATTGCCTGTCGTGTTGGCGGCGGCTGCAAACTGGTCGCCCTCGTTAAACTTGCCGTATTCAAGTTTTGTCATCCAGTTTTTGTCTACATTCCAGGTGACGGCTGCATTCCATTCCGTTCCGTAACGGCTGCCACTGCGCCCGGCGCCGCCATTCACAGTGTAGAAGCCGGTGTCTGCATCAATGACGTGATAATCGGCAAAGAATACAAAGTCGCCGTAACGATAGGTGGCGGTGACAAAACTGTCTTTAATCCCGGCGCGCGGCGTGACCAAAAACTTGTCTACCCAGCCCTGGAACAAATGGTTGGTGCCAAAAGGGGTCTGAAAAGCATAGGTATTGCTATTGCTGGATAAAAGTTCCTGATCCACCCGCAGGTTGAAGTTGTCGATACCAAAGCCGCCGCCGACTTTGTAATAGTGCGCATCAATGCGGTCATCACCACCGCTATAATCTGACTGCTTGGCATATTCAGCCGTGTAATGTGCGCGATAGTTCGGGGTGAATGGATGGGTGCCATCCAGACGGATCCCCAAAATTTTGTTTGACTGGTCTGCTTGCAGATTGGCCGCGCCTGCACCAAACCAGGCGTTGCCTAGTCCGAGATTCTCAAAATTGCTAAAGTAGCCATAGCCCACTAGAAACTCAGTGGGCGAGATGCGGTAGCGCGCGTTGGCAATTTCCAGATTACCGTTACGTTCAGTGGTGAAAATCTGATTCACTTTTTCAAAGTGCGCCAGAAATATTTCGGTATCCGGGATCGTTTTGTTGAACACAGACACACCATCAAATACCTGCATCACCTGACGGAAAGCGATGTCGCCGATGAAGCGGACATTGTCCAGATTTACCTGCTGGCGACCTGCACGCACGCGCGTGTTTTTAATGCCTGTCCAATCCACGTAGAGCTGGTTGATATCTGTCTGATCAGGGTCAACCACTTTCGCATAGTTGATTTTGTCATTCTGATTGGAAGCGCCATTGGTTCTAAAGCTATTGGTACCATCGTTGAAATCATCGCTCAGTTTGCTGACATTGATAATTTGTGCGGCAAAGCTCCAGTTATGATACGGCGCAGTTTGCCAGCCAATCAGGCTGCGCAGGGTCACTGCGTTAGCGTCCTTGATCTCTTCGTTGCGGGTGGGATTTAACGTGTTAGCCGCATTGCTCAGGTTATTTGGCTGCAAGCCATCCTGCTGCACGTTCTCATAGCGCAACCTGAAACTGGTCATGTTTTTGCCTGTTTTAATCGCATCCATAAAGGTGTATTCCGGCAGCATTTCCTCTTCGGCCATTGCCGCTGAACTGAGTACTGCCAGTAATCCTGCGACAGAAACTTGACGTAAGCGGTGGTGTGGTTTAGCGTTCATAGTGTTGCTCCTTTTCAATGTGGGGGTAACCATACTTCGATGAGGTATGCGGTGCTGATGGGTGGCCGCCTGTCAGCACCAACTTTCTAGGCAGCTTTTTTAGCGTGCCGTTCATACAAAAACTTCAATACTTCACTGCGCAGATGCGTATAGGCCGGGTCTTCAACCAGTTCCAGACGCTTGCGCGGACGGGCTAAATCGACTGCCAGAATTTCACCGATGGTGGCGGCAGGCCCGTTGGTCATCATGACAATGCGGTCTGATAGCAGTACGGCTTCATCTACATCGTGGGTGACCATGACGGCGGTGCATCCGGACTGTTTCATAATGCTCATCAGTTCGTCCTGCAAGCCAGCACGGGTCAGCGCGTCGAGGGCACCAAACGGTTCATCCAGCAGCAGTACTTTCGGTTCCATGGCCAGCGCACGGGCAATGCCGACACGCTGCTTCATGCCGCCGGAAATTTCGTGCGGACGCTTGTCTGCCGCATGGCTTAAGCCGACCAGCTCCAGCGCTGCATGGCTGCGCGCAGTCAGTTGCTGCTTATTTTCTGTATTTGCGAATACACGCTCTACTGCCAGGTAGACGTTCTCAAGACAGGTCAGCCACGGCAGCAATGAGTGATTCTGGAACACAACGGCACGCTCAGGCCCCGGTTGCGCAATTTCGCGCCCTGCGCAGAACAAATGACCGGCAGTAGGGGTGAGCAGCCCTGCAATCAGGTTGAGTACGGTGGATTTGCCACAACCAGAGTGGCCGATGATCGAAATAAATTCACCTTCGCGAATATTCAGGCTGATCTCTTTCAAGGCCTGGAAGCTGCCTTTTTTGGTGTTGAACGTCATATCGACGTTTTCAATCAGCACATAGCGGTCTTGCAGTATTTTTTCCATGATGGCGTCCCTTGATAGCATGATTCGGATAGCGTTATTCGTAACTGAACTGTCTAGCGATGAGCATCAATGCCTGCTCCAGCAGCAGCCCTACAATGCCCACAATAAAGATGGCGATGATGATGTGTTCTACATTCAGGTTGTTCCACTCATCCCACACCCAGAAGCCAATACCCACGCCACCGGTCAGCATTTCGGCAGCGACAATCACCAGCCAGGCGGTACCAATCGACAGACGTACACCTGTCATCATGTAAGGCATCACATAAGGGAACAGGATTTTGCTGAACACTTTCCACTCGGACAGGTTCAACACGCGTGCCACATTCAGGTAATCCTGCGGCACCTTGCTGACGCCGACAGCCGTGTTGATGATCATGGGCCAGACTGCCGTGATAAAGATCACCCAGATAGCGGCCGGATCGGCGGCTTTGAACACCATCAGGCCTATCGGTAGCCAGGCCAGTGGTGAGACCGGTTTGAGCAGGCTGATAATCGGAGCCGCCATGTTCGACATAAAGGCATAACGGCCGATCAAAAAGCCAGCGGGAATGCCGACGACAGCGGCCATGGCAAACCCAAGGCCCACCCGCTTGAGGGAGTTAAGGATATTCCAGCCGATGCCCATGTCATTCGGGTTGTTGATGTAAAACGGGTCTTTAAACAGTTCAACAGCGGAATGCCAGGTGAGCAGCGGCCCCGGCAAGCCAGGGCTGCGCGCCGAGACGACTGCCCAAATGGCCGTGAAAATGCACAAGCCAATCACGGGCGGCAACACCCACTCAAAAAAGCGTCTGGAGGTTGCCGCCCATGCAAAACCCGCTTTCGAGGGGTTGCTGGCGATTGTGCCGGTAGTGGAGAGGGTGACTACCGACGCAACAGGGTGCGCAGCCGCCGTTTTTTCAACATCCTGGCGTTTCTGCATGATACTTTCCTTTTCTATACTGACTGCACTCATGGTGATACTCCTCGCGATGCTGGTTAGCCTTTGATTTTGAAGCTGTTGGCATAGCCTTTCGGGTCTTTGCCATCCCACACCACACCGTCGATCAGTTTGCTGGTGCGCATAGGGTCAGCAGGGACTGTGATGCCCAGTGATTTGGCGGCTTCAGTGTAAATGTCGATGCGGTTAACTTTTTTCGCGATAGCGAGGTAGTCAGGGTCAGACTTCAG
This sequence comes from Methylophilus aquaticus, assembly GCF_030769565.1. GTDB lineage: Bacteria > Pseudomonadota > Gammaproteobacteria > Burkholderiales > Methylophilaceae > Methylophilus > Methylophilus aquaticus. Next base: position 163,965 of record NZ_JAVCAP010000004.1, read on the forward strand.
CAAGCCCCAGCGTTTGTGCTGAGTGAGGAACCACATGCCGTCGGACAGGTAAGGAAAATTCACTTTGCCATCATTGAAAAACTTCATGAAGTTCGGGTCTTTCCATTTTTTCCCGATGCCATTTTCATAATCACCAATAAAGCGGCCTGCAATCACCTCTTCTGGCGCATTCACATAGGCTTTGCCCGAGATCAGTTTTGCAACTTCAGCGCGATGCTCAGTGGCATCAATGTAGCGGCAGGCTTCTAAAATGGCTTTCGTCATGGCCAATGCGGTATTCGGATGCTTGGCCACAAAGTCGGCGGTGCAGCCAAGTACTTTTTCCGGATGGTCTGTCCAGATGTCCTGAGTGGTCGTCACGGTGAATCCGACCTTGTCGAAAATTGCACGGGCATTCCATGGTTCACCAACGCAGAATCCATCCATATTGCCAATACGCATGTTGGCCACCATTTGTGGCGGGGGTACAACGATGGTTTTTACATCGCTCATCGGGTTGATGCCGTAGTTGGCCAGCCAGTAATACAGCCACATGGCATGGGTGCCTGTCGGAAAGGTCTGCGCAAATGTAAAGTCGCGATTTTCATTGTCAATCAGGCGTTTCAGGGTTGCGCCACTGTTTACGCCCTTGTCTTTTAATTGACTTGACAAGGTAATGCCCTGGCCGTTGTTGTTGAGGGCCATTAATACGTTCATGTCTTTTTGCTGGCCGCCAATGCCCATTTGAGAGCCATACATCATGCCGTAGAGCACATGCGAAGCGTGCAACTCGCCATTAACCAGTTTGTCGCGCACCCCAGCCCAGGAGGCTTCTTTTGACGGGATGATTTTGATGCCATATTTTTTATCGAAGCCCATTTGCGCGGCAACTACGATAGGTGCGCAATCGGTCAGCGGAATAAAGCCGATTTTGACTTCCGTGATTTCCGGAGCATCCGAACCTGCCGCCCAGGCCTGGCTGCGAATGGCCGCAGGCACCATATTCATCATTGCGGCCGCCCCAAGTGTGCTGGCAACTGCTTGCCTGAAAAACTGGCGGCGACTGTTGTCTACGCTGCCATCGGCGTGGTGGGTGGATGATGCCAATGCCGGTTTGTTATCCGAAGTGCTCATTTCAGCTCCTTTAATCAAATAAAAAGTAAGACGATAAAAACAAAAAAGGCGTCCTGAGTTCAGAGTGATCTCTAAACTCAGGACGCCTTTGTCCTTATTGCATAAATTAAGTAGTCGCGTATTGCGCAACCACTGATGGAGTAGCCTGTTAAATGAACAATGTCCCCGTTAACATTGACCACAAGTAAACCACAGGCAACTCGCTTTCAAAGTTGATTTAGCAAATGGCATGCCAGATTTTAATCTAGAGGCAGGTGTCTGATTTACATGGGTTTTTTTTGAGGAGTTTTAAAAATAAACTGTCTGGAATTGATTTTTACCTGCACCATTGAAGTGCGGATGCACCATCGTAAAGAGGTGATGTTTGCAATAACTAATGATACGGGAGGGGATGGTACGCCCGTTAACCAGGTTGCGTACTCAGCTCGATAATGTTTTCGGCTACATCAATAATTTTGCGGTTCTGCTCCATGGCCGAGGTGCGCAATACCTTATAGGCTTCTTCTTCGCTGACTTTCATCTGCCGCATCAAAATGCCTTTGGCGCGTTCGATGCACTTGCGTTCATTCAGGGCTTTTTTGGTTGCAGATAACTCATGTTCAATTTCGGCAATCTGCATCGATTGTTGTTGTAATAGATGAATGACTGAGGCCATGGGATAGCCCGCCACGGCGTCTTGTGTCAGCCACGTATAACTGTTGTCCATTGCTATGTCTGGATTGAGCAGGCTGTAGGGAGCATTGCCAACCGTTGTCGAGGTTGGCTTGCATACCTGGGTAAGGCTGGCCTTAGCTTGGGAAAGGTCCGACTGTGCTTCCGAGACCAGGCAGGCCAGCTCTTCGTGCATGATGGAAACCAGATGGCATTGAATTTTCCATATTTCACTCAGTCGCTGGCTACACAGGTTGAACCATAAATGTCCATCGCCTGTTTCTAATGTCTGGTTAATGCTTGCCTCTGTCAGTTTTGTTCTGAAGTTAAGGTGATCATGGGTTAACGTTGATTGCTTGAGGGTTTCCCATTCCTGTTTTAGCGCTTCTGTCGTAAATTGCGTAAATAATTCAAAATGGCGTTCTTGCAAGGCAATCAGGCCTGCCAGCCGGTGATGGTGATTTTCCTGCATGATGCCGGAACCAAAAGCATGCGACCCAACCGCGCGTTCCTGGCCAGCAAATTCTTTGGCCTGCACCAAGTTGTAAAGTGCGACTAAATGTTTGGATATTTTGCTATCTATGGTGTTGTCAGTGATTTCGAAAATCAGTGAAACCAGCTGGCTGATCAGGCGGGTAAAAAATGTGATGCAGTCCGGCGAGCTGACTTTGAGCAGGGTCACTTGATGGCGAAAGCCGTGCAACTCATTAAACCCCAGCAATATCCACGAAATCAGCGTCAGCTGTTTGGCTTCTGCCGAGCTGTGGTGTTGCAAATGCAAAGCCAGTGCTTGCTTGAATTGCTGCTCAAGGTCATGGTTTTCGGTGACCAGTGCGGCACGCTCCTTGGCAAAGCGTTGCCCGGTCGAGGCCACATATAGGCAACTGGCGCCGCGCTCTGCTTGCAGTTGGTGAATAATCAGGCCGATGGTTTCGACAAACTCGGTGCTAAACGATAGGCGTTGCAATTCGTCAACATGACGTTGCTTGGCTAACAGAATGATATTTTCTACGGAGTGGTTCATGGGGTCTTGTTGTATTCAAGCAAGAATCATGCACGCGACTATGATGCTGCTGGGGCGAACAGGTGCCGACAGCGATGGGCACAACGGGGGCGAATATTAACGGCAACGTCTTTTTAATGCAAATCCAGTGCATGTGAATCCGGCCAGAATTCAGTTTCCTTGTCAGCCCCATGAAAGGTGGCGGCATAGCGAGAGCAATCACAGGTATGGTATGCTTTAACTTTGTCCAAAATTGGTGTCTCAGTGTCTTTAAATGCTTGTTTGGTGCGGATTGCAGGCGATATGCAGCAGGTGGATGAGGTCATCCGCCAGTCTTTGTCCTCCCAAGTCCCGCTGATTAATCAAATCTCGGAATATATTATTCACAGCGGTGGCAAGCGTTTGCGGCCCACGCTGGTATTGATGGCGGGTGATTTATGCGGCTCTGTTTCGGCTGCGCACCATCAGCTGGCTGCGATTGTCGAGTTTATTCATACCGCCACTTTGCTGCATGATGATGTGGTGGATGCCTCGGATTTGCGTCGCGGCAAATCAACAGCCAATCATGTCTACGGCAATCCGGCCAGTGTGCTGGTGGGGGATTTTCTGTATTCCCGCGCTTTCCAGATGATGGTCAGGCTGCAACAGATGCGCGTGATGGAAATTCTGGCAGATGCCACCAATATCATTTCCGAAGGTGAAGTCTTGCAACTGCTCAATGTACGTAACATAGGCGTCAGCGAGCAGGATTATTTACAGGTGATTCACTTTAAAACGGCCAAGTTGTTTGAAGCTGCAACGCGCCTGGGTGCGGTACAGTCTCAAGTGAGTCCTGCGCAGGAAGAAGGCTTGGCCCGCTATGGCATGCATTTGGGCACGGCATTTCAATTGATTGATGATGTGCTGGATTTGAGCGGTGACAGCGAAAAAATTGGCAAAACCCTGGGCAATGACCTGGTCGAGGGTAAAGTGACCCTGCCGATGCTGTATGCCATTCAGAATGCGCCTGCCAGCCAGGCAGAACTGGTTAAACAAGCCTTATTACAAGGGCAGGGTGATCAGCTGCAAACTGTGCTTGAAATCCTGCATGGCGTAAAGGCATTTGATTATGTCCGTACTGTGGCGCATAGAGAAGCAGCACTGGCTTGTCAGGCACTGGCACCCTTTGCAGAGTGTCCAGCCAAGCAGGCATTGATCGATCTGGCCGGTTTTTCGGTCAACCGGCAGCAATAAAAATCATTGATCTGAATGACGGTCAGCCGTAAAAACGGCTGGTCATTCAGTCATGCATGTTACAAATTAATTGAGAGCGATCGGCTCGCCACTGATGTGGTAGTAGCTTAAGCGTGCGCAATCGTTGGTTGCCGAGGTCAGCGCACCATCAAACAGCGATTTGCCATCCACATCTACCACGGCATAGCCGTTATGGTACAAGGTCACTTCGGCCTGTAATTCCACCGTTTGTGTGTCAGGGTGGTAAGTTTTGGAGGCGTGGCCTTTGTGCTGGGCGCGCATCGCAAAACTGATGCAGTTTTCTTCTTCTTCCTCACTGTAGACTTCCCAGTGCTGTTGACCGGTCAGTTTGGCCAGCCAGCCGGGTAAATCCACTTCTACGCGGCAAATGACCGGTTCATCCCATTCCGGGTGGTCCACCTGGTTGAGTTCGACTTCTGTCGACGGGGAAATCTTGATTTGATCAGACATAGATAACTTCCTTCACATAAAGCGGGTGAGAAGCCACTCGTCAAGAGTGCCATTCCCATCTTACACGTAAATGGCGCCTGACTAGCGGTTTTCAAGGTCACCGTGCGGATATTTTCCACGCCCTGATAAGCGCTATGGCAAGTGTTGACCTTGCTTAGTTGCATTAACGATGCGATGATGCAGCAACCTTAATAATGATATCGGTATCATGATAGAAATCCTTGAGCCTGTTTCCAGTATGTTGCGAACCCAGCCATTATTTTTACAAGTCTGTTGTGGTGTTTTAGGCTTGCTGGTTGGCAGTTTTCTGAATGTGGTGATTTACCGCCTGCCCAAAATCATGGAGCGCGAATGGCATGCCAACTGCCTGGAATTACAGGGGCAAGAGCCGCCGGAGCAGCCTGCTTTCAATCTGGTGGTGCCCAGGTCCAGTTGCCCGCATTGCGGCCACAATATCACCGCACTGGAAAATATTCCTGTGTTGAGCTACCTGTGCTTACGCGGGCGCTGCAAGCAGTGCAAAACGCCTATTTCTATCCGTTATCCGCTGGTGGAGTTGCTCACGGCCGGGCTCTCCTTCGCAGTCGCCGCGCAGTATGGCTATAGCTTGCTCACAGTATGTGCACTTCTGTTTATATTTGCGTTGGTCACGCTGACGTTTATCGACTATGACACCCAGTTGTTGCCCGATGATATTACCTTGCCATTGCTGTGGTTGGGCCTGTTACTCAATCTGAATCATGGATTTACTGACATCACCTCAGCCGTGGTCGGTGCCATGGTCGGCTATCTGGTGCTGTGGAGCGTTTACTGGTTGTTTAAACTGGTCACGGGCAAAGAAGGCATGGGCTATGGTGACTTTAAATTGCTGGCAGCCATTGGTGCCTGGTTTGGCTGGCAAATATTGCCTGCGGTTATTTTACTGAGTTCCGTGGTCGGCAGCGTGATTGGCATTGGCCTGATTGTGTTCAAAGGTAAAAACCGCCAGACAGCCATTCCGTTTGGCCCGTTTCTGGCGTTGGGCGGTATTGCTGCATTATTTTATGGCCAAACGCTGGCTGCTTATTATCTTGTCCCCTAGGGTAAACAATGGCTAAAGTGGTGGCCGTGACCGGCGGCATAGGCAGTGGCAAAAGTGAAGTCTGCAAGTCGTTTGCTGCGCTCGGCGTGCCGGTGATTGATCTGGATGTGATTGCCAGGGCAATGAGCGCGCCAGGTAGCCCGGCCATGCAAGCCGTACGCGAGGTATTTGGCACAGAGATGTTTGAGGCCGACGGCAGCTTGCATCGCGCCAATCTGCGGGCGCTGGTATTTTCTAACCCGGATGCGCTGGAACAACTGAACAACATCATGCATCCTGCCATTCGCGCCGAGGCCATACGCCAGATTACGTCGCTGTCTGCAACGCCTTATGTCGTGCTGGCGATTCCCCTGCTGGTCGAAAGCCGTCAAGACTGGCCTCTGATAGACCATGTGATGGTGGTGGACTGTGATGAACAGACGCAGCTTGAGCGCGTGTTGCAACGCAATCAGCTTTCTACCGAGATGGTGCAGGCCATGATGGCCGCCCAAAGCAGTCGCGAGCAGCGTCTGGCCATTGCAGATACCGTGCTGGATAATCAATCTTCCTTACAAAATCTGCATGAAAAAGTGGTCGCCTTTCATAAAAATTTCTCAAAGACTTGCCAGTGAGCAAAAAGGGTTTCATAATCAGGCTTTTATTGCATACTTTTCAAGTATCAGCTGACAGAAAAGACTGCCGTGTCGAGCTACGAATTCCCATTTAACGAGCGCATCAGAACCTATCTTCGCCTAGAGGATTTGTTCACCAAGGTATTGCACCATGTCGAAATCGGACATGAATTCAACCACCATGCCGCGCTGGTATCCCTGCTGCAAATGCTGGACCTGATTGACCGGGCAGATCTGAAAGTAGATTTGTTGCAAGAGCTGGACCGGCACAAAATCCAACTTTCCTTTTTGCAAGGCAACCCCAATATCGACCAGCACGCGTTGAGCAATACGCTTGCCAGCCTCGAGCGCTGTGCCGTAGCACTGCGCACTGACCATCAAAAACTTGGGCAAACCCTGCGCGAAAACGACTGGCTGATGAGCATCAAGCAGCGCACCGGCATTCCGGGCGGCGTATGTGAATTTGATCTGCCTTCCTACCATCACTGGCTATACCTGAGCCCAGACCGTCGCAAGGCAGATTTTGATAACTGGCTATCGCGCCTGATGCCCATGTACGAAGCCATTAGTATCATCTTGCAGTTGTTGCGCGGCAGCGGCCAAACCTTGTCACTGGTCGCGCATCATGGCGCCTATCAGCAACAACTTTCAGGCCATAAACCTGCCCAGTTATTACGCATTGAAATCGGCCACACAGAATGCTTCCCTGAAGTCAGTGCCAATAAATATGCTATTAATATTCGCTTTCAAAAGCTCGACTTTGTACAAAAGCCCAAAGTGCTCGAAGAGGATATCCCTTTTAATATGATCGTCTGTAACTTTACCGGGGCAGGGCACAACTGATGCAACTTGCTGTCAAACCACGCAAAGTCGCTTGTCCGGGCTGCGGCGAAACTACCGTGTATTCCACCAGCAACGCTTACCGTCCGTTTTGCAGCGAACGCTGCAAATTGATGGACTTGGGAGATTGGGCCACTGAAAAATTTCGCATTCCGGATGCCACCCCGCCTGATCTTCAGGATGCCGAGTAAGTATTCAAGGTAACCATCACATGAAAAAAATTGCATTGTGTTTACAGTTGTTGATCACCGCCAGCCTGCTCGCGCTCTCAGCCATTGCGCAAGCCGAAGTCGCATTAAGCGATGCCTGGGTGCGCGCGACGAATCCCGGGCAACCGGTCGGTGCGGCCTATGTGACCCTCAAAAGCAAAGCGCCGGTGACCCTGGTTTATGTAGAAACTGAGCGCGCAGGCAGTGTGGAAATGCACAGCATGAGCATGGATAAGGGCATTATGAAAATGCGCAGCATGGAAGAACTGCCCGTGCCCGCCGGACAAACAGTCAAACTGGCTCCCGGTGGCCTGCACCTGATGCTGTTTGAACTTGCTTCACCGCTTAAAGTTGGTGAGCAGGTCAAATTCAGGCTGTGCTTTAAAGATAAACAGGGCAAAATCACCGATCAGTTTGTCACCATGCCAGTGAAAACTGCGCAATAATTTCACACCAAGCAAGCCCCATACAACATCAGGCTAAACGCGAAAGTAGACCTGACGACCGGTTAAGCCAAATCGATTATTTTGCCGGAAGTATCTTGAGCAAAAATCGTTGCCTTGCAGATACACCATTTGCATCTTTAATGTTCGCCGTAAACTCAAATTTCCCCGAGATTTTCGGTGTACCAGCGAGCATGCCCTCCGGGGTGATCAACAGGCCTGTAGTCGTGAACTGCTTGTCAATATCTGCTATCTCATAAGGGGGCTGGCCTCCCTGTACCAGACTTCTTCGGCCATACGGCTTACCAACCCTCGCCGCCGGTAAGATAACCGCCTGGAATACTTTCGGATTACACACTTCTTTTTTAGGCTGTGCTCCAAGCGCCATTTTTTGTGTTTCAGGATTGTCTGCCGGCACGCAAGTTGGCAAGTTGCCTGCAGTCGCCCCGAACACATAATTACATGCAATGAAGGCCAGCAGGATGACACCGTTGGCTGCAATGGCATTGAGTGAAAAAAGTTGTCGGCGAGCATTCATGTTGAATAATCACTCCTCTTGTGTTTTCTATAAAAATTAACTCAGGTGGCAATGGCGTGAGTGATGATAAGAGATTGTATGCCATTCTAAACCTCTGAAACCAACCCCTGCCAAGGGCGATAGCAAAGAGGTTAGACCGAGCACAGAGAGAACCTGACTAACCCAATGGCCGACATTCAAAAGAACAAGCCTGATCAGTGCGTTCTTGTCAGGCCGATGAATGAATGAGGTCTTTGTGCGCGGCTATTATCCTGGCCCGCGTAAACAATACTGATCCGCAACAAGGCTTATCTCACGAGATGCAGTTTAACCCTTTATAACGGTATCTACATTTCAATGCTTAACCTCTTTTCCATTGATCTTATCAATCCTTGAGATACAAATAAAAACGCCCGCGGATGCGGGCGTCTCTGCACGAGTGATGCTTAATTTTTCTTGGAAACACAGTTATATACCAGCGCACCAATAATCCCACCCACGATAGGTGCTAGCCAGAACAACCAGAGTTGCTCCATATAAATGCCTCCCGCAAAAATCGCCTGGCTTGTACTGCGAGCAGGGTTCACTGATGTATTTGTGACGGGAATACTAATCATATGGATCAACGTCAATGTCAATCCGATTGCCAACGGAGCAAGCCCTGCTGGCGCACGCGCATCTGTAGCGCCCATAATGATAAACAAGAATACCGCTGTCAATACCACTTCCGAGATCAATGCAGCTTGTAAGCTATAGCCATGCGGCGATGCTTCACCATAGCCATTGGCTGCAAACCCGCCTATCTCAAACCCTGCTTTACCACTTGCAATAAGATAAATGACCGTCGCTGCCAGAACAGCGCCTATCACTTGCGCAACAATATAATGTGGCAATTCTGCAGCTTTAAATCGACCACCTGCCACCAAGCCAATAGAGACAGCAGGATTCAGGTGACAACCTGAGATATGACCAATCGCATAAGCCATGGTAACCACGGTGAAACCAAACGCAAATGAAACCCCGAGATAACCTAAACCTAGCTCAGGAATACCAGCTGCCAATACGGCGCTACCGCAACCACCCAATACTAACCAGAAAGTACCAATCAATTCCGCCAATCCACGCTTTGCTAACGACATTTTTCTTCTCCCTTGGTTTTAATAATGACTGAGGCAATGAATATAAATACATAAGTATTTAAGAGCAAGAAAAAATTTTTCTGAATTTAAGGAGTTATAAAATGACTAGCAGGTCAGTTTCAATCAGTCATGAATGAAGTTTAAAGCCAGAGTGAATATGTACGGTTAAATCACAGCTGAACTGCCAGCGTTGATGTGTAGCGGGTTGGACCCGCGCCGGGTGTGCCTGATTAATTCTAGGGGAGCTTGAGAATCCCGACTAACGAATGAGGCCCCGGCGTGCGTCTTTCATCAGGGTCCGGGCGAATAATGCCCAATATGACCGGTTGTAGTACCGCAGTCCTTCACCTTCTCGCTCAATCTTGGCTACAGCAAGGGATATTTATGCGCTGAAAAATTCAAACACACAAAAATCTTGCAGATGACTATTGCTAAAAATGGGGAAGCCCTTGTAGTTTGACATAAGGGGCGTTGCGCGTCAGCGCAGCGTCCCGCTTGATGGCTGGGTTGGGCATTACTGTAACTTTGCGTCTTCTAGCTTGCCATCTTTTGAGAAACGGTATTGCACATTGCGTTCGCAACCTTTGCAGTTCCCGCCACCCCAATAAAGCACGGTTATTTTTTCCCTTCCATTGCAATGGATATTAGAGGCCTTCCAGGTGCGGTTTTTAAAATCATTTTCGTTGGAAGGTAGTAACGAGTTTACGGATGGTAATGCACCTCTGCTTTTACCAGATGAGTAAAAAAGTGTTTCACTTTTTATAGGAACTAAATCAAAACAATCCCAAGAGTCTTCTGGGTATTTTTCACCCTCGGCGCGGATTGTTATTGCTGGACATTGAAAGGTTTTAGCGTATTTCTCTGTTATTGGTGTTTCATCGGAGCATCCATCTCCAATGGCCACCAGTGGAAAAAGAAGCAATGCAAAAACATAAGTTCGATAAATTTGAACCATTTCAAAACTCCATGATGCCTAGAGAATAAAAGGGACTTCCCCCACTCGAACTGGTAACCCAAAACCGAGATTGAAGGTAAGTTAATGTGATCAGCATTATTCAATCAAAACGAGAGGAGAAGTCATGAGTAATGTTACAA
>NZ_JAVCAP010000040.1 GCF_030769565.1 Methylophilus aquaticus
GCAGATCTGGCTGGTGGTGATGCTGACTAAATGAAACAGATGCAAAAACACCTAATTATTTGGGTGTTGGGGATGATATTGCTTGACAGGAAGGGGAAGTCCCTAGAGATGGGTTAGGCGACACCGTTTGTGTTGGACGACGAGCCATGCGCGCTCATGTTTGCCCCACCAACATGGGGCGCGGATCGTAGTAGCCACGAACCGACACGATTTGTCCGTCTACGACGCGGATGTGCTCCGCAAACGGAATTGTTCCGAAGGTTGTATCGATGTTGAGGAGGGCGACGCAGTGCTCGCCATCGACGACGAGGCGAGTGACTTCGATATGCTTGACGATTCTCGCGAACCGCTCCGTGCCTTCAAGGAAGGCCACCGCACCCTGGTACGTATTCATGGGAAAAACGCCAATCACTTCCGGATGAATTGGGAGGTCCCTTAGATCGTTTCGACGAACAGCATCGATGTATTTCTCGACCACGCTAGTTACTTGAGTTCTCACATGATTCCTTTTTGTATGTCGGTTTTAGGCTGGTTGCCAGCTTCGAGTGAACGGGCCGCAGCTTTGTGTTGCCTAACGAAGCTGTAGAAAAAGCCGTTGAGGGGTTGAGTGATTGTATTTTGAGGGGTGCTTTAACCATAGACTGTATTGAGTTAGAGGCTTTTGGGGCGATTGTGAAGGTCTATTTATTGTCATGGTATGCCTTGATTTTTCTAAAACATTTATTCTACAGCGTCAACGCCCGAGTTAACCGGCAAAAATGCGGAGCATTTTTGTCCGCGTTGAACGACTAGTTAGACCTCATTGCGCTTTCATATTTTCAAGTGCTGATGCGGTTGCGCGAAATGAATCATACGCGCTATGAAGGTTTGTGACGAAATCGGATGCCGCATTAAGGCAGTAATCGCAGAACTCACGTTCCACTTGAATGTGATCATTGCTAAATGAAAGGCCGGTGACGGACTTTGCAAATTCTACGAGTTTTTTGTGATTTCTATAGCCGCCGGAGTATCCGGCTTCATGCACCATAACATTTCTAACGTCAAATATTCGCTCCATGATTTCCCACGAGCCCGCCTCTGGTGTGGTGAATCGGCCAAATGCCTCTATGAATTTCTTTGGCTTTGATAACGTTGAACCAGTGAGATCACGCAATTTGATTGGCGCGCCGCTGACTACTCCGACTCTTTCGGCAATTTCATTCAGTTCGCCTTCAACGAACGAGCAATTTTGCATGATAAAAGAAGCTCTGATACGATTGGCAAAAATTTCCTGCCAATGAACAGGGTAGTGCCACTGCCAGTACTCATCCAACTGCTCTGGCGTTAAATCATTGGTTCTGCTTTTGTGGGCATCTATTTCTCTCTGCTCAGAAGAAATGACAAATTCTTCCATCGTGTCTAGAAAGAACTTAGATTTTTTTATTTCTTCAGCGTAAGGATAGATGAATTGACCAAATATTCCACCGCCGGAAATGTAGTCTTTGCGAATGCGGTCCTTGAAATCGTTCGGCATGGCTCAATTCCTGTGATGAGGTCTAACGCCCGCGGTAAGCCGCGCCGGAGTGCGAAGCACGAAGGGCACCCACAAGCGGAGCTTGTGGGCGTCGGCTTGACCAAACAGTTAGGCTGGTCGCAGATGCTTTAGCTGTTCGATTGCTCATGGCTGATTGATTCTGCTAATAGTGCATCGAGCATTGGATCGAGCCAATCCCTCATGTAGTGGACATACACCCGCCATGGAACACCTTTAGCCAGCGGTTGCGGTTCAAATGAAGCCATGGGAACAGGGTACCTGCCGCGCCACACAACGACTTGCCCAAGGTCTCTGCAAATCGCACGAAACACATCGCGGTCACTGTCTGTCTTGAGGACATGCCCGAAAGTGCCTTCGTCAAAGATGCCGGCGACGTCTGCCAACGCGGACAGGTTGTGCCCTTGATTTCCGTTGACCCCGAAGCTTTTCAGTTCAGCATGCTTTGCCTCACCTGAGCCATCAATTGTGATTTTGATTTCGATCTGGCCGGGCGTATGTTCAATGATCCAAGCTTTCAGCGCTGTTTCAAGGGCCAATCCATACAAAAGCTTGGCGGTCTCAATAGCCTCTATGGCTCTTTCGTGATCGGTGTCCACGCCGAGAGCCTTTGCCTCTTTGATGGACTCAGTAAGGACGGCTACAAAGTCGTCGTACAGCACATTCGCTGAACGACGTAATGCACGGGAATGCTTGCGCCATGCCTGTGGGCTGCGCGACTTTTCGAGAAAAGTTTCGGCTTGCATGGTTGCGCTCTAAAAGCCTAACTATTAAGTAGCCGTCCCAATGACGGCATGTAAACGAGCGTTGAGTTATGCATTTTTGTTGTAAATTCGTTAACTTAAGTTAATAATAGGGGGCGTAAAACGATAAGTCAATACCACTATGTCAAATCCATCCCCATTTTTAGAATCTGTGCGAAATAAAATTCGTTTGAAGCACTATAGTATCAGGACGGAAGAGGCTTATGTGCAGTGGAAAGCGATTTATGAAGTCAGGTGCACGTTCGCTTGATGATGATTTTTAGAGGTGCCCTAAAGTAATAATTATTTTGCTTACGTGCTGTATTTCAATATCTTTGCCATCTATCCTGCGGCTGATTTGTGATTTAAATCCAGCCCCCGCGTTGCATCGCAATGCCTCTTGCGCCGCAGGCAAGTGCTAATAGTAAATACGATGCTTGCATGCCACCCAGCGCATACACCGGGATTTCCAATTCATTCACCCATTCTGTAAATCGCTCCCATCCTAATCCACTGGCTTCCGGGTGGCTGGGTGTCGGTAGCACAGGTGAGAGCAGGGCAAAGTCCAGTTGCAGGGATTGTGCGTGTGCGAGTTGGGTCTGGTCGTGGCATGAGGCACCCACTAATAAATGATCCGGTTTTTGGCTGTGTACCATCAGGCGATGGCTGTTGAGGTGCACGCCTTGGTAACCGAGTTGTTTTGCTTGCTCGGGGGTACCGTTAAGCAGGCAGCGGCAATGGTAGGGGGCACACATGTGCAGGATTGTTTCACTGAGTCTGGCGAGTGCGTCATCGCTGAGTTGTGATTCCCGAATTTGCAGCAGTTGCAGGCCGTTATCCAGCTGGCGTTGCAGGGCTGCCAGAAAGGCGGTTGTACCCATTTCGGCCACGTTGCTGATGGCATACACCGGGGGCAAGGACAGCGCATGCATGATCGGCGCATTGGCAGGGAGAACGGGGCTGACGTTGCCTTGTTGCGGGTGTTGCCAGGCAAATTGCTGGCCTTCGTGCGGGTGCAGTTCGCCTTGCCAGGCGGTGACAAAAAAGAAGTGTAGCAGCACGGTTTTGGCTTCGGCATCGTGGGTAGCGGGGTAGTCGTAGCGGCGTTTGATCCACGGCTGTATTTGCGTCGGGGTGATGCCAAGTTCTTCTTGTGCTTCACGAATCAGGGCTTGTTCTGGGCTTTCGCCTTGCTCAATCTTGCCACCGGGAAACTCCCACCAGCCTGCCCAGCCTTTGCCTTGCGGGCGGCTGGCGAGTAAGTATTCACCATTGGATTTTTGCAGAATGGCGACTGCGACTTGTACACACTTGGTCATGCTTGGCGGCTCAGGGCTTGAGTTGCAGTTTGCCTGCGTAGTCTTTGGCAAACTGGTAGGCGACGCGGCCGCTACGGGCACCGCGGGTATGATAAAACTGCAGGGCGGCGTGTCTGGCGGTTTCGTCCATGGGCAGGCCAAAGGAGGAAAGCCAGTGTTCGGCAATGGCTAAATACTCATCCTGGTCAAAGCTGTAAAACGACAGCCACAGACCAAAGCGCTCTGCCAGCGAGGTCTTTTCATCGATGGTGTCGCTCAGGCGCACTTCGCCCTGATCAATGATCGGCTGGTTATCGGCCATAAATTCCGGCATCAGGTTTTTGCGGTTGGAGGTGGCATACACCAGCAGGTTGTCTGAGGCATGTTCTATGGAGCCATCGAGGATCACTTTCAGGGCCTTGTAGCCAACATCATTGGCTTCAAAGGTGAGGTCATCACAAAAGATAATGAATTTTTCAGGGCGCTGACGGATCAATTGCGCAATCTGCGGCAGGTCGGTGAGATCCTGCTTTTCGACTTCGATCAGGCGTAAACCCTCAGCGGCAAAAGCATGCAGCAGAGCTTTGACCAGCGAGGATTTTCCGGTGCCGCGCGCACCTGTCAGCAGCACATGGTTGGCGGGGAGGCCTTGTAAAAATTGCCGCGTGTTTCTAACCACTTCATTTTTCTGGCGGTCAATAAAACGAATGTTTTCAAGCGCAATGCTGTGCGGCTGCTGAACGGCCTGCAATTGCCCCTGTGCGCCGTGTTTGACCCAGCGCCAGGCGACCGCCTGCCAATCGGGTGCTGTGGCTTGTGTTGGTAGCAGGGTTTCCAGCCGGGTGATTAAGTGTTCGGCGCGTGCGAGCAGCTGTTCTATGGCGTTCATCGGCGTTATGGCGTTTCAAGTAAAGCGGCTATTGTACACAATGCGGCGGCGGCCCGCAGGAGTGAAGGCTATACCGAGTCATGGTCAACATCAGGCAGTTGTGATACCGTGCGTGCCTGTCTTTCTATTGATATTTAAGCACATGCAGCACAAGCCTATTATTTTGGCCTCGCGCAGTCCGCGCCGGGTAGAACTGCTTTCACAACTCGGTTTTAACAGCGAAGTGATTCCGGCAGATATTGATGAGTCGGTGCTGCCGGGAGAGGATCCGGCGGTCTATGTACAGCGCCTGGCACAAGCCAAGGCGATGGCAATTGCTGCGCAGCATGCTGGACGTGGCTTGCCGATATTAGCGGCAGACACCACGGTCGCGCTTGGCATGGATGTTTTGGGTAAGCCTGCCGATGCCGCCGAAGCCATGCATATGCTCAAGCGGCTCAGTGGCACAACCCATGCGGTACACACCGCGGTGGCGGTGGTGCAGTCCGGCGCGGTGCGCTGTTTGCTGAATTCCACTATGGTGGAAATGATGGCGGTGCCCGAGGCGGTGTTGGCCGAATATGTGGCCAGCGGCGAGCCGATGGACAAAGCCGGGGCTTATGGTATCCAGGGGCGTGCCAGCGCATGGATTGTCCGCATTGCGGGCAGTTATAGCGGGGTGATGGGCTTGCCACTCTACGAAACGGCGCAGTTATTACATGCGTGGTAAACTTTATAGCAGTGAGGCAGTCAGCAGAATAATAACAAGTCATAGGTAAAACATATGTCATTAGCACAAGAAGTGTTGATTAATGTCACCCCGCAAGAAACGCGGGTGGCGATTCTGGAGCAAGGCGTGGTGCAAGAGCTGCATATTGAGCGTGCTTCTTCACTAGGTATTGTCGGCAATATTTATCGCGGCACGGTGGTGCGCGTGTTGCCGGGCATGCAGTCAGCCTTTGTTGAAATCGGTTTGCAACGTGCAGCTTTTTTGCATGTGGCCGATATCATGGAATGTCATCCTGATAATGAGGACACCAAGGTCGAAAAGCCGATTCAGGAAGTCTTGCACGAAGGGCAATCGATTATTGTGCAGGTGATTAAAGAGCCGATAGGCACCAAGGGTGCCAGGCTGACCACTGAAATCAGCATTGCTGGCCGTTTTTTGGTGTATTTACCTTATCAAAAGCATATTGGCGTGTCGCAGCGGATTGATGTAGAGGAAGAGCGGGAGTTTTTGCGTAATCGTTTACTCGATTTGTTGCCAGAAGAACGCAAGGGTGGCTACATTATTCGAACCATGTCTGAAAATGCTACCGATGATGAGTTGCTGGCTGATATCGAGTATTTGCGCAGGGTGTGGGAGAAAATACAGGGTGAGAGCAAAAAGGTGGGTGAGCGCTCACTGATTTTTTATGACTTGAGCCTGCCACGCCGCATTTTGCGGGATGTGGTCTGCAAGGACACCACCAGTATCCGCGTAGACTCCAAGGAAATGTATGCGCGTTTAAGTGAGTTTGCCGAGTTGTATGTGTCACACGCGGTCAAGCCGCTGAAGCACTATACGGGTGAACGCGCGCTATTTGACTTTTATGATATTGAAAACGAAATTGAAAAGGCGCTGGCGCGCAAGGTTGAGTTAAAGTCAGGCGGCTATTTAATTTTTGACCAGACTGAAGCGCTCACCACAGTGGATGTGAATACTGGCAGTTTTGTCAGTGGTAAAAATCTCTCTGACACCATTTTTAAAACTAATCTTGAAGCGGCACAGACCATTGCCAGACAGCTGCGGTTGCGTAATCTGGGTGGCATTATCATCATTGACTTTATCGACATGGATGAGGACGCACAGCGCGAGGCAGTCCTCGAAGAGTTGCGCAAGGCGGTGTTTGTAGACCGTGCCCGAATTAATGTGAACGGATTTTCTGCGTTGGGGCTGGTGGAATTAACCCGCAAGCGTACGCGAGAGAGTCTTGCGCATTTGCTGTGTGAGCCATGTAAAGTGTGTCAGGGTCGTGGCGAACTCAAAACCGCACAAACCCTTTGTTACGAAATCATGCGCGAGCTGATGCGTGAATCCAAACAGTTTAACAATGCCAAAGAATTCAAAATACTGGCGTCACCAGAAGTGATTAATATGTTGCTGGATGAAGAGTCACAAAGTCTGGCAAACCTGTCAGACTTTATCAAAAAGCCGGTGTCATTGCACCCGGATACCCAGTACGCACGTGAAGAGTTTGATATTGTCTGGATTTAGCCGCGCCTGCATTGAATGCATTGCACCAGCGCGGCATATTCCGGACTTAGAACAGCCCAACTGCTAAGCTTGGCAATATCACACGGCTGATCATTTGCAGCAAGATCAGGGCAACCAGCGCCGAAAAATCAAAGCCTTGTACTTGTGGCAGCCATTGACGCAGGGGATTTAGAATAGGCGACGATAACTGGCTAAGTACACCGTAAATCGGGCTGAATGGGTTGACCCAGCTTAAAATCGCCATCAACAGAATCGCATAAAAAAAGACATCAACCATCTGGCTGATCACGCCGAAGATGGCTTGCCAGATCCAGAGTAAAGGCATGGCAGGCACGCCGCCCAACATTGATAGCAATAAGGCTAGCAACAGTTGCATCAACAGTGCCAGCAACAATGTGGACAGATCCCATTGTTTGACTGGAGGAATCAGTTTACGGACGGGTTTGACCATGAAGTCAGTCAGCACCATGGCCATTTGACCTAACGGATTTTGAAATGAGGTGCGTGTCCATTGCATCAAAAAGCGCAACACCAGTAAAAAGGTGAGTATGCCAAATACGGTTTGAAGTAAAAATACGCTGATATTGCCCAACATGCTTACTGACCTCCCAGTTCGTCACCCAAAGTTTTTGCCCGTTTGGCTGCCTGTAAGGCAGCGTCTTGCATAATCGCATGGATATTGTGCTGGTTCAAGCGCAATAGCCCCTGCTCTGTGGTGCCGCCTTTTGAGGTGACTTGTTCACGCAAGGTGGCGACCGGAGTGTTGCTGGCTGATGCCAGCAAGCTCGCACCCTTGAAGGTGGCCAGGCTGAGTTTAAGTGCTTGCGATTCACTCAGCCCCAGTGCGACGCCCGCCGCAGTGAGTGCCTCGATGAGCAAAAACACATAGGCCGGCCCGCTGCCTGAGATTGCGGTCACGGCATCCAGTTGGCTTTCTTCTTCCAGCCAGACCACTTCCCCAGCCGCTTGCAACAGACTGTCAGCCAAATTCCGTTGCTCGGCACGGACTGCGGACATGGCAAACGCGCCAGTAATGCCAGCTTGTATTTGTGCCGGTGTGTTGGGCATGGTGCGCACCAGCGTGCGATAGCCTTGCAGCCAGCGGCTCAAATCCTCGCTGCGGATACCTGCTGCCACTGAAATGACCAGTTGCGATTGCAGAAGTGGTGCCAATGCCTGAGCAACTGATTTTAATTGCTGAGGTTTGACCGCCAGAATGAGCACATCGGCAGCCATCGAGCTTTTATCCAGAATGGTGCTGGTGTTCACGCCCAAGGATTGCTGCAAGCTGACATGTTTGGTCGCGTCCGGATCAACCACTATGATGTGTGACATGGTAAAACCACGTTGCTTCAGGCCGGTCATCAGCGCTTGCGCCATATTGCCGCCGCCTATAAACGAAAGTCGTGTGTGTTCAAAAAAAGTGTGCATGGTTTCCTGACGATTTTAGTCTGTAGAAGGTGGGCGTGTAGGGCGTGCGCCAAAAATGGCGGTGCCTATCCTGACCAGCGTGGAACCTTCGGCAATGGCTGCTGCAAAATCACCACTCATGCCGATAGAGAGGGTATCAAGCAGCAAGCCCTGCTGGTTGAGCTGTTCGAACAGTTGCCTTACCTGCCGGAATTGGTCACGTTGTGCGTTGAAATCTTCACAAGGCGCTGGAATGGCCATCAGCCCACGCAGGTGCAGGTGAGGCAATTGTTTGATACTTAAGGCAAGTTGCAGGAGCTCCTCACCACTGGCACCACTTTTGCTTGTTTCATGACTAATGTTTACTTGCAGGCAAATGTTGAGTGGTGGCAGTTCTGGCGGGCGTGCATCTGACAAACGTTGTGCAATTTTGAGGCGGTCAACTGAGTGCACCCAATCGAAATGACGGGCAATTGGCTGTGTTTTATTGCTTTGAATCGGACCGATAAAATGCCATGCTATTGCACAGTCGCGCAGTTGTTCCTGTTTGTTCAGGGCTTCCTGCAAATAGTTTTCGCCAAATGTGGTATGGCCTGCTTCATAGACGGCACGGATGCGATCAGCCGATTGAGCCTTGCTGACTACGCACAAACTGACAGTCTGCACAGCGTCAAACTTTGATTTGGCGTGCAGAATATGTTGCTGTACGCTTGCAAGATTATTAGCAAGCGTTGTTTTCTCATCAAGAACATCGGCAGCAGTCATGGGTGTTAAGGATTAGTGATACTGTAATCAAAACTTAAAGACACATTATAAAATAATCACTGGAGTGGATTGTGGATATTTCGGATTTATTGGCATTTTCAGTTAAAAATAAAGCGTCAGACTTGCATTTGTCATCCGGCTTGCCGCCGATGATACGTGTGCATGGAGATGTGCGCAAAATCAATTTGCCATCGATGGATCATGTAGAGGTACACCGCATGCTGTACGACATTATGAATGACAGCCAGCGCAAAGTGTATGAGGAAACCCTGGAGTGCGATTTCTCTTTTGAGATTCCGGAACTAGCCCGCTTCCGGGTCAACGCATTTAATCAGCAGCGCGGGGCGGGCGCCGTGTTTCGAACCATTCCGAGCAGCGTGCTGACACTGGAACAATTGAATGCACCAAGAGTGTTTAAGGATATTGCTGATACGCCGCGCGGCATTGTGCTGGTGACGGGCCCTACCGGTTCGGGTAAATCCACCACTCTGGCGGCCATGGTTGACTATATCAATGATACGCAGATGTCGCATATTCTGACGGTGGAAGACCCGATTGAATTTGTGCATGTGTCCAAAAAATCCCTGATCAACCAGCGCGAAGTCGGGCCGCATACCATGTCGTTCGACAATGCCTTGCGTTCAGCATTGCGTGAAGACCCTGATGTGATTCTGGTGGGTGAAATGCGTGACCTGGAAACCATTCGACTGGCACTGACGGCTGCCGAAACCGGGCATCTGGTGTTCGGCACTTTGCATACCAGTTCTGCCGCTAAAACAATAGACCGCGTGGTGGATGTGTTTCCCGCGGCTGAAAAGGAAATGGTACGTTCCATGCTGTCCGAGTCTCTGCGCGCTGTCATCTCGCAAACCTTGTGTAAAACCAAGGATGAGCAGGGTCGCGTGGCTGCACATGAAATCATGATTGGTACACCCGCTATTCGTAATTTGATTCGTGAAAACAAGGTCGCACAAATGTATTCGGCCATTCAAACCGGACAAAGCATGGGTATGCAGACGCTGGATCAAAACTTGCAGGAACTGGTGAAACGCAATGTGATCAGTGCCGCGGAGGCGCGCAGTAAAGCCGCTAACCGTGATGCGATTATGGGATAACACTCCTGGATAATAGAGATTTAAAAATGCAAGAATCTTTTGATCAAGCACAGACAGAAAAATTTGTGCATGACCTGCTCAAACTCATGGTGACGCGCAAGGCGTCGGACTTGTTTATTACTGCTGGTTTTCCGCCTGCCATGAAAGTGGACGGCAAGCTAACCCCTGTAACGAGTCAGGTACTCAATACGCAGCAGACACGCGAAATTGCGCGCGCGGTGATGAATGACAAGCAAGCTGAAGAGTTTAAGGAAACTCTCGAGTGCAATTTTGCTATCAGTTTGCCCCAGGTAGGACGTTTTCGCGTCAATGCGTTTATTCAGCGCAGTGCTGTAGGCATGGTACTGCGAACCATTAATACCAATATTCCCAATTTCGATGAGCTGAATTTGCCGTCAGTACTCAAAGATGTGGTGATGGCCAAGCGCGGACTCATTATCTTCGTTGGAGGGACTGGGTCAGGCAAGTCAACCTCGCTGGCGGCGATGATTGGCCATCGCAATGAAAGCAGCTATGGGCATATCATTACTATCGAGGATCCCGTAGAGTTTATCCATGGTCACAGAAACTGCATTATCACCCAGCGCGAAGTGGGCGTCGACACTGAAAACTGGCATGCTGCCCTTAAAAATACTCTGCGTCAGGCACCAGACGTCATCATGATAGGCGAGATACGTGACCGCGAAACCATGGACTATGCGATTGCCTTTTCAGAAACTGGCCATTTGTGCCTGGCCACCTTGCACGCCAACAGTACCAATCAGGCACTGGACCGTATTATCAACTTCTTCCCCGAAGAGCGTCGGCAACAGTTGTTGATGGATTTGTCGCTTAACTTGCGTTGCATTGCTTCCCAGCGCCTGATTCCAAAAATTGATGGATCGGGCCGGGTGGCGGCGATTGAGATATTAATGCACTCTCCGCTGATTTCAGACTTGATATACAAAGGCGATGTGCATGGCATTAAGGAAGTGATGGCCAAGTCGAGGGAGTCCGGCATGCAAACCTTCGATCAATCGTTGTTTGATTTATTCGAAGAAGGCCGCATTTCTTACGACGACGCTTTACGCAATGCCGACTCAGTGAACGATTTGCGCTTAAAAATCAAACTCAACAGTAAAACGGCTGAGCCAATACAGGATCAGGGCAGAATTTCCAATCTGGATATTTTGTAACCCCACGGCTTCGTACACTGGTTAAACTTTGCTATAAGCTGTTCATTGCAGGCGTTTAAAAAACTAAAATAAATAGCCGATTGTTACAGGTGTTTTTAAAATGAATATCGTGGTATGTTTTTACATGTGCTAACACAATAAGACTTAAACCACCATGTTGAATGCCTCAGGCGCTGTCGCAGAGTTGATTGACTCGATCTATGAGACGATAGAGCGTCCTGATCAATGGCACTCCGTTTTCGATCAAATAAGCGCATATCTACAGCTCAATAACTTCACTCCGACATCTGTATTTCCGCAGACCTGGCAAAATGACCTCCCACTTTTAGAGCAACTAGTACATCATCCTTTGCTGAATACGATTGCATCGGCTGATGGTGCAGATATTCACCAATTGTCACTCCATATTCGTCGTGCCTTGCAGTTGAGTCATATGTTGATCCAACGTAGTCAGCAAGCTGACACGAGTGTTCGTCTGCTGGATGCAATCGGCGCGGGTATTCTAATTGTGCGTATAGATGGCGAAATAGCCTATATCAATCCTGCTGCTCGGAAAATACTGAATAGCAACACCGCGCTATCTATCAAGACCAATCGCCTTTGGTCACCTAATACGTTCAAATACCAACGACTTAAATCTTTGATTGCCAGCATCATTGAGTTAGCGCATGTACCAAGCATGATGCCTGAAGAAAGGCACTTGGCAATTCATCACCAAAATGATGTCGTTTTCCTTCATCTTTCGCTCGTTGCGCATGAGACTGACAGGTTGCCATGGATGAATCAACTACTGATAGAGGGGCCCATGGTGATGTTGCAAATCAGGGACTTAAAGCAAGGGCTTTCGGTCAATGCAAGCCAGCAATTAGCCGCTGTTTATCACCTTTCCAAAGCCGAGTTGAATATCGCCAGATTGGTCGCAGAGGGGCTGCAAGTGAATGAAATCTCAGACCTGTTGCAATTGAGCGCGAATACGATACGCGCTCAACTGAAAGCCATTTACAAAAAAACCAATACAGGCAGGCAATCTGAGTTGATGCAGCTGTTGCTGCGGTTTGAACAATAGGGCGCCTCTAATAATTCAATCAGCTCAAGCCAGACGAGGCGCGATTAAAAAATTTGGACGCCGCATATAGTTGATATGTAAGGAGAAGTTTTTTATGAGCAACGAAGTATCGCAACGGAATTTTAATTATTAGAGATGCCCAATAAGCTTTTATACATTCACTTTATGAGAGGAACCCATGCAAACCACTACAGAGACGCATTATCTAGAACTTGTTGGTGACATTTACGATGCTGCCTTGGATGCAGAAAAGTGGCCCGATATCCTGCAAAAATTTGCTCAGTTTATGCAATCAAGCAAAGCGGTCATGTTCACCAATTTGCACTTGCCATCCCAAGGCGGGTTTTACTTTACCTGGGGCATCCCACAGGCTATTTCTCAGCAATATTTTGATCACTATCAGCCACATGATGTCTGGACAAATGTTGGCATACAGCGCGGAATCTTTCTCGAGGGAAATGTGGTACTGGGGACCGAGTTGGTTCCGCATCAACAGTATCTGGAGTCAAAAATCTGGCGAGAGCTGTTGAGTCAGGCAGATATGGCGAGATTGTGTACAGGTGTGATATTTGGCGTGGATAACTTGCTTGCGATGCCTGTAGGCGTTTCATTATTCAGAGGGCTAAACGAACCCGCTTTTAATGAAGCGGACCGGCAAAAGTTGCAACGCTTGCTCACGCATTTTTCACGTGCCTTGGGTGTTATGTTTCAACTACGCGATGCCGATCTTAAAATTGCTTCTTCACGTACTGCGCTCGATGGTTTGCGCAGTGGCGTACTCTTGCTCAATGCGCAAGCAGAAATCTTGCTCGCCAATCAGGCCGCCCAACGTATTTTGCAGCAGCAGGATGGTCTAGCCATGAGTGAGTCCAACGGCCTCAAAGCCCTTCATACAGACACACAATCCGCTATTCAACAAACCTTGCAGACTTGCCTTAAACGCGACTTGATAGAGGTGCCACATTTTTCTCAATCCATCACCGTCTCTAGAGTTTCTGGAAAATCCCCCTATCAACTCTTTTTCTCAAGGCTGCCTGATCATAATGATTTTGTCGCCCAGCCTGCATCCCCGCTTGCGATGGTGTTTATCACCGATACCGAGCAACCTTTAAAAGTGTCAGCCCAACTGCTAAAAAACACCTATGGTTTAACTGAAGCAGAGGTCAAACTGGCGCAGCAATGCCTGGTCAATGACACCATGCCAGCGCTTACTGCCGCTTTAAATGTCAGTGAAAACACCATCAAAACCCAGCTCGCCAGCCTCTATCAAAAATGTGGCGTACACCACAGGGCTGAGTTAATGAAAATGCTGATGGCGCTCGCTACTGACTAATCTCACTATTGCCCTGCCGCTGGTATCTAGCGACAGGGTATGACATGCCATATAAATACGATCACGTCTCTCATAGCTAGTTTATTCAAAGGTTTCAGGCATCTTTAAAATTAATTATCTTTTTTGTAAATGAAATTAACAAAAAATTGATGTTTTAACCCATTTGGGTGATGTCTGACGTTTGCCTCATCGTTACCATGCTTTCTAATACACGCGACCAGTAACGTAAAGCCGTGAAAACTAAAGAATAAAACAACTGGCGCCCGCTTTTTCAGGTTTCTCATCCTTAAGGGTACATATCATGCAATTAAACGCACAATCTAGGACGCTTATTGGCAGTGTCATGCTGCTTGCCGCCACGCAAGCACACGCTACACTCACCAGCTATACCTCTAACGGGGTCGATGTCGTTTACAGTTCAGTCAGCGATGTGACTTGGACTAAAGATGCAAACTTGCTAGGCAGTATGATTGCAAGCCAAGGCTTTAGCACAGTGGTCAACAACATCTTGGCGGTCAGCCCCGCCATCAGCAACACGCCAAACTACTTCAGCCCAACAGGTACCTACACCCTCACCATTAGTGATTTCAGTAGTAATGGCCGCGTGAGCTGGTTTGGTGCCATGGCGTTTATCAACTACCTGAATAGCAACAACTACGCAGGTAGCAACCAGTGGCGCTTGCCTACCGTCGTCAATACTGCTTTTGGCTATAACACCGCCACCAACGGTACAGCGGCTGGTGATGAACTGGTAGAGCTGTTTTCTAGCGAGTTGGGTGGCAAGGAATGGAGCAATATCCCCGACACCGCCACCTTTGACAATGAGCAGGCATCTGTTTATTGGTCTGGCGCGGAGTACGCGCGAGATTCACGTTACGCGTATAACTTCGATACCAGCATTGGTCACCAGTACGACGACGATAAGAGCTACCTATTTTATGCATGGGCTGTTAGCCCCGGTCAAATCTCGGCTGTGCCTGCTCCACCAGCGGCTTGGTTGTTTGGTAGTGGTTTGTTAGGCGTGGCAGGTTTTGCGCGTCGCAAAATAAAACCATGCAATTAACAAACAAAATGAGTATGTGACAGTTTTCTACTGGGTGCGTTGTTAGGAGAAACTTTTGATGTTTTTAAAACTTTGTTTTGGTCTATTGTGTATTGCACTCAGAGGTGGCCCCGTTTAGTTGGACAGAATGTTTGCTTTTTTAAGTGAAATATCTTGCGATTCTGTTTAAGCTGCCTTGGGTGTTGCGGGCAGGTGTTTAAAGTAAAACTCATCCGGC
>NZ_JAVCAP010000041.1 GCF_030769565.1 Methylophilus aquaticus
CAATTTCGAATCGCCCATAAAGGGTTAAACTGCATCTCTCTAGACGGCCTTCTTGCGGATCAGTTGTTACTTCGCGGGCCATGATAATAGCCGCGCACAGAGACCTCATTCATTCATCGGCCTGACAAGAACGCACTGATCAGGCTTGTTCTTTTTTATGTCGGCCATTGGGTTAGTCAGGTTCTCTCTGTGCTCGGTCTAACCTCTTTGCTATCTGCCTTGGCAGGGGTGGTTTCAGTGGTTTAAGCTGAATTTACAACGCGTTTAAAACGGCTTCATTCCAGGTTTAAATCACGTATGTTGATTTGCAGCTGGCAATTGGCACCCGGCGCCTGCCAGTGCTGCCATGCATCGGCATCGTATGCGCTGTCTTTCGCCAACATTGCCCACAGCATGCGCGCATGCTTGTTGGCAATGGCAACCAGCGTTTTGTGATACCCCACGCGCTGATACACCGCAACAATCCACTGTTGCAAACGGCTGGCTTTATCTGCAGCCTGTCGCAAAGCCACTTGCAAGGTGCTTTTAGCGCCTTGCACCAGCAAGCTACGCACATAGGTGTCGCCGCGTCGGGTGGTTCTGCCGAGTTTGGTTTTGCCACCCGAGCTCATCTGTCTGGGCGTGAGGCCTAGCCATGCGGCAAACTGTCGGCCATTTTTAAACTGTTTGGCATCCACTACAGTTGCCACAGAGGCGCTGGCCGTCAGCGTACCTATGCCTGTCATCGCGGTAAGGCGCATGGCTGCCGGTTGCGTCGTCACATGCAAAGTAATTTGCCGGTCACACAGCGCAATCTGTTCATGGACTGTTTTTAAATACTGTAGCGATTGTTCTATCGCCAAACGCAACCCTTCGGGGATGGTGCTATCTGCACTTAGCCCTGGCAAAGCCCGTATCAGCTTATCGGCACTGCGTGGTGGCCACACCCCAAACTCACCCAGCAAGCTGCGTATGCGGTTTAAATGCGCGGTGCGCGCTTCTTTGTAGCCTTCACGTAGTCGATGCCAAACCAATACAGATTGTTGATCCACACTTTTAATCGCCACAAAACGCATGGTTGGTTGGCGAGCTGCAATGGCAATCGCTTCGGCATCGTTTTTATCATTCTTGGCGGCCATGCTTTTACGAAAAGGCTGCACAAACTCAGGTGCCATGAGTTTTGCGCTATGCCCCCGCGCCGCAAACCAGCGCCCCCAATGATGCGACGAGCCACAAGCCTCCATCGCAATCACACACGGCGACAACTGCTGCGCCCAAGCCACAAAGGCGTCTCGCTTGAGTGTTTTGTGATAAACCACCGCCCCAGTCACATCCATCGCACACACAGCAAACACATCCTTTGCTAAATCGATTCCAATCG
>NZ_JAVCAP010000042.1 GCF_030769565.1 Methylophilus aquaticus
GCTGAGCAGGCGATGGTGGTTAAACCATGATACCCATTCCAATGTGGCAATCTCCAATGCAGCCCTGGATTTCCAAGGGCCTCGTTTGTAAACCAACTCTGCTTTATACAACCCATTAATGGTTTCAGCTAAAGCGTTATCGTAGCTATCGCCCCGACTGCCCACAGAGGGCTCAATCCCCGCTTCAGCCAAGCGCTCGGTATAACGTATAGACACATATTGCGACCCGCGATCTGAGTGATGAATCAAGGTGCCTGTGCGCTCTGGTTGCCGGTCATACAAAGCTTGCTCCAGAGCATCGAGCACAAAGTCCGTTTGCATATTGCTGCTCACGCGCCAGCCTACAATGCGTCTGGCAAAAACATCAATGACAAAGGCAACATACAGCCAACCCTGCCAGGTAGACACATAGGTAAAATCCGATACCCAAAGCTGATTGGGCCGGTCTGCCTTGAACTGACGATTCACTCGATCTAGCGGACATGCCGCTTTATTGTCTGAAATAGTCGTACGTACCACCTTGCCACGCACGGTGCCAACCAACCCCATAGTCTTCATGAGGCGGGCAACAGTACACCGCGCGACCTGAACGCCTTCACGCTTGAGTTGCTTCCACACTTTTTTGGCGCCATACACTTGTTGATTGAAATCCCATACGCGCTGTATTTCCGGCATCAACTGCGCATCACGTTTAGCACGTGCCGTGTGCAATTCAGGATTGCGCTGCCGGGCAGCATGTTTCCAGTACGCAGACGGAGCTATCTGCAATACTTTGCAGATAGACTCGACCCCGTGCCGCGCACGGTACTGGTCTACAAAGGTGTTCAGGACTTGAGTTTGCGGTCGAGTTCCGCCTGGGCAAAAAAAGCGCTTGCTAGCTTCAATATCTCGTTGGCTTTGCGTAACTCACGATTCTCTCGCTCCAAGGCCTTGAGTCGCTCTCGCTCATCGCTGGTGATGCCATCACGTTTGCGGTGATCTACTTCGTGACGCTTGACCCATTCCAGCAAGGTCGGCGCTGCGCAACCAATCAGGGAGGCAATGTGTTCAACTGTCGCCCACAACGATGGATATTCACTGC
>NZ_JAVCAP010000043.1 GCF_030769565.1 Methylophilus aquaticus
ATCCTGGCTCAGATTGAACGCTGGCGGAATGCTTTACACATGCAAGTCGAACGATGAACCTTAGCTTGCTAGGGGGATTAGTGGCGAACGGGTGAGTAATATATCGGAACGTGCCTTGTAATGGGGGATAACTAGTCGAAAGATTAGCTAATACCGCATACGCCCTGAGGGGGAAAGTAGGGGATCTTCGGACCTTACGTTATAAGAGCGGCCGATATCTGATTAGCTAGTTGGTGGGGTAATGGCCTACCAAGGCGACGATCAGTAGCTGGTCTGAGAGGACGACCAGCCACACTGGAACTGAGACACGGTCCAGACTCCTACGGGAGGCAGCAGTGGGGAATTTTGGACAATGGGCGCAAGCCTGATCCAGCCATTCCGCGTGAGTGAAGAAGGCCTTCGGGTTGTAAAGCTCTTTCGCAAGGGAAGAAAACTTACCATCGAATAAATGGTGAGGTTGACGGTACCTTGATAAGAAGCACCGGCTAACTACGTGCCAGCAGCCGCGGTAATACGTAGGGTGCGAGCGTTAATCGGAATTACTGGGCGTAAAGCGTGCGCAGGCGGTTTGGCAAGTCAGATGTGAAATCCCCGAGCTCAACTTGGGAACTGCGTTTGAAACTGCCAGACTAGAATATGTCAGAGGGGGGTAGAATTCCACGTGTAGCAGTGAAATGCGTAGAGATGTGGAGGAATACCAATGGCGAAGGCAGCCCCCTGGGATAATATTGACGCTCATGCACGAAAGCGTGGGGAGCAAACAGGATTAGATACCCTGGTAGTCCACGCCCTAAACGATGTCTACTAGTTGTTGGTGGAGTAAAATCCATGAGTAACGCAGCTAACGCGTGAAGTAGACCGCCTGGGGAGTACGGTCGCAAGATTAAAACTCAAAGGAATTGACGGGGGCCCGCACAAGCGGTGGATTATGTGGATTAATTCGATGCAACGCGAAAAACCTTACCTGGCCTTGACATGCCACTAACGAAGCAGAGATGCATTAGGTGCCCGTAAGGGAAAGTGGACACAGGTGCTGCATGGCTGTCGTCAGCTCGTGTCGTGAGATGTTGGGTTAAGTCCCGCAACGAGCGCAACCCTTGCCATTAATTGCCATCATTTAGTTGGGCACTTTAATGGGACTGCCGGTGACAAACCGGAGGAAGGTGGGGATGACGTCAAGTCCTCATGGCCCTTATGGCCAGGGCTTCACACGTAATACAATGGTCGGTACAGAGAGTTGCCAACCCGCGAGGGGGAGCTAATCTCAGAAAGCCGATCGTAGTCCGGATTGTTCTCTGCAACTCGAGAGCATGAAGTCGGAATCGCTAGTAATCGCGGATCAGCATGTCGCGGTGAATACGTTCCCGGGCCTTGTACACACCGCCCGTCACACCATGGGAGTGGGTTTTACCAGAAGTAGGTAGTCTAACCGCAAGGGGGACGCTTACCACGGTAGTATTCATGACTGGGGTGAAGTCGTAACAAGGTAGCCGTATCGGAAGGTGCGGCTGGATCACCTCCTTTCTAGAGCCCATCACTTGGCTACAAGCATTCACTCTTATCAGTCATCTTAAACATAAGCAGCAACAAAGATTTAGGCGCACCGCCTTAGGGTCTGTAGCTCAGCTGGTTAGAGCACCGTCTTGATAAGGCGGGGGTCGTTGGTTCGAGCCCAACCAGACCCACCACTCTATCAGTAAGTTTTTATTGTGGTGTCAGGCAAGGCACGAAACGCCGACGCATACATGAGTATGTGAGGTGTTGAGTAACGCAGCATGGCGACACAAGAGGGGGATTAGCTCAGCTGGGAGAGCACCTGCTTTGCAAGCAGGGGGTCAACGGTTCGATCCCGTTATCCTCCACCACCTTATTGATGGTTTGGATGAATGGATCTTTGTTGTAGTTTAGAGATTAGAAGCAAGCGTTACTTGTGTAGTGTTTATTGCGTAGTGCTTGCTTCTAGTTTTTTTACTAGACTGTTCTTTAACAAAATGGAAGAAGTAAAGGAATATAGGTTGTGTGATGACAACTTATATTCAATGGGCGATATTATTTTTTAACCGGAAATAATATCGATTGATTGCAAAATCATAAATATATTAAACGCAAGTTGAGAAGTGACATTGATGAGTAATCATGAATGAAGCAAATCTAACGAGGTTTGATAGTGCTTTAGAATTACCTGTAACGCGTGTCTCATGCACGACGAAACCTGGATTTAAAAAGGGTTTAGGTTTTAACGTTATAGGGTCAAGTGAATAAGTGCATATGGTGGATGCCTAGGCGATTACAGGCGATGAAGGACGTGATAGCCTGCGAAAAGCTTCGGGGAGCTGGCAAATAAGCTTTGATCCGGAGATGTCCGAATGGGGAAACCCACCCGCAAGGGTAACCGCTCCTGAATATATAGGGAGATGGTGGCGAACCGAGTGAACTGAAACATCTAAGTAGCTCGAGGAAAAGAAATCAACCGAGATTCCGTAAGTAGTGGCGAGCGAACATGGAACAGCCTGTTACTTTTAGCAGACGCGATAGTAGAACGGAATGGAAAGTCCGACCGTAGTGGGTGATAGTCCCGTATACGAAATCCCGTTTGTGGAACTAGGGTAACGACAAGTAGGGCGGGGCACGAGAAACCTTGTCTGAACATGGGGGGACCATCCTCCAAGGCTAAATACTCGTAATCGACCGATAGTGAACCAGTACCGTGAGGGAAAGGCGAAAAGAACCCCGGGAGGGGAGTGAAATAGATCCTGAAACCGTATGCATACAAACAGTGGGAGCCTCGTAAGGGGTGACTGCGTACCTTTTGTATAATGGGTCAGCGACTTACATTCAGTGGCAAGCTTAACCGATAGGGGAGGCGTAGAGAAATCGAGTCCGAATAGGGCGTTTTAGTCGCTGGGTGTAGACCCGAAACCAAGTGATCTATCCATGGCCAGGATGAAGGTGCCGTAACAGGTACTGGAGGTCCGAACCCACAAATGTTGAAAAATTTGGGGATGAGCTGTGGATAGGGGTGAAAGGCTAAACAAACTTGGAGATAGCTGGTTCTCTCCGAAAACTATTTAGGTAGTGCCTCGTATTTAACTCTCGGGGGTAGAGCACTGTTATGGCTAGGGGGTTCATAAGAACTTACCAAACCATTGCAAACTCCGAATACTGAGAAGTTCAATTACGGGAGACAGTCCATGGGTGCTAACGTCCGTGGACAAGAGGGAAACAACCCAGACCGACAGCTAAGGTCCCAAATGACGTGCTAAGTGGAAAACGAAGTGGGAAGGCATAGACAGCCAGGATGTTGGCTTAGAAGCAGCCATCATTTAAAGAAAGCGTAATAGCTCACTGGTCGAGTCGTCCTGCGCGGAAGATGTAACGGGGCTAAGCACGTAACCGAAGCTTCGGATACTAGTTTACTAGTATGGTAGGAGAGCGTTCTGTAGGCCTGCGAAGGTGTTCTGTGAGGAATGCTGGAGGTATCAGAAGTGCGAATGCTGACATGAGTAGCGATAAAGCGGGTGAAAAGCCCGCTCGCCGAAAACCCAAGGTTTCCTGCGCAACGTTCATCGGCGCAGGGTGAGTCGGCCCCTAAGGTGAGGCAGAGATGCGTAGCTGATGGGAAACAGGTTAATATTCCTGTACCTTTATATAATGCGATGTGGGGACGGAGAAGGTTAGGTCAGCCGGGTGTTGGATGTCCCGGTTCAAGCGTGTAGGTTGGTTCTTTAGGCAAATCCGGAGAGCTAAGACTGAGACGTGATAACGAGTCTGCTTGCAGACGAAGTGATTGATACCATGCTTCCAAGAAAAGCCACTAAGCTTCAGTTATATAAGACCGTACCGCAAACCGACACAGGTGGGTAGGATGAGAATTCTAAGGCGCTTGAGAGAACCCGGGAGAAGGAACTCGGCAAATTAGCACCGTAACTTCGGGAGAAGGTGCGCCCCGGTAACGTGTAGAGACTTGCTCTTGAAGCGTGATGGGGTTGCAGTGAAAAGGTGGCTGCGACTGTTTAATAAAAACACAGCACTCTGCAAACACGAAAGTGGACGTATAGGGTGTGACGCCTGCCCGGTGCTGGAAGATTAAATGATGGGGTGCAAGCTCTTGATTGAAGTCCCAGTAAACGGCGGCCGTAACTATAACGGTCCTAAGGTAGCGAAATTCCTTGTCGGGTAAGTTCCGACCCGCACGAATGGCGTAACGATGGCCACACTGTCTCCTCTCGGGACTCAGCGAAGTTGAAATGTTTGTGAAGATGCAATCTCCCCGCGGCTAGACGGAAAGACCCCATGAACCTTTACTGCAGCTTTACATTGGACTTTGACAAGATTTGTGTAGGATAGGTGGGAGACTATGAAGCGGTGTCGCTAGATATCGTGGAGTCATCCTTGAAATACCACCCTGATGTTGTTGAGGTTCTAACCTAGGTCCGTAATCCGGACTGGGGACCGTGTATGGTAGGCAGTTTGACTGGGGCGGTCTCCTCCCAAAGAGTAACGGAGGAGTGCGAAGGTAACCTAGGTACGGTCGGAAATCGTACTGATAGTGCAATGGCAAAAGGTTGCTTGACTGCGAGACGGACAGGTCGAGCAGGTGCGAAAGCAGGTCATAGTGATCCGGTGGTTCTGTATGGAAGGGCCATCGCTCAACGGATAAAAGGTACTCTGGGGATAACAGGCTGATTCCTCCCAAGAGTTCATATCGACGGGGGAGTTTGGCACCTCGATGTCGGCTCATCACATCCTGGGGCTGTAGCCGGTCCCAAGGGTATGGCTGTTCGCCATTTAAAGTGGTACGTGAGCTGGGTTTAAAACGTCGTGAGACAGTTTGGTCCCTATCTGCCGTGGGCGCTGCAAGTTTGAGGGGACCTGCTCCTAGTACGAGAGGACCGGAGTGGACGCACCTCTGGTGGACCAGTTATCATGCCAATGGTATAGCTGGGTAGCTAAGTGCGGAAGAGATAAACGCTGAAAGCATCTAAGCGTGAAACTCGCCTCGAGATGAGACTTGCCTCTGGCTTTAAGCCAGCTAAAGAGTCGTTCAAGACCAGGACGTTGATAGGTCAGGTGTGGAAGTGCAGTAATGCATTAAGCTAACTGATACTAATTGCTCGTGAGGCTTGATCCTATAACCTTAAAACTTAGACGATGATGAGCGATCATCAGAAATCTAACGGATGAAAACGAAGGCGAATGCCGGAGTTTCAGTGAAGACTAACCTTTAGGTTATGTCGTAGCTAAAATCCATAAGGTGTAGTTCAAAGCAATATGATTTGGCAATCATCTAGAAATAAGAAACAAGAAGTTGTTTCATACCCTAATCCCATTGAAAAGCAAGCCGAAAAGCTTGTATCCTTTACTTCTTCCAATTTGTTAAAGCAGGCTAAACACATGTTTAGCACCCTGCATGTCACATATCCCAAGGGATATGTCAGGCATAACATTACCAGTTATGT
>NZ_JAVCAP010000044.1 GCF_030769565.1 Methylophilus aquaticus
GGAATTGACTTGCATTCAAACAACAGCGTGTTGGTCGTACTGGATGCACAGAATCAAGAGGTGTATCGCAAGCGACTGCCCAATGATTTGAGATTGATAGTGAACGCCTTGCAACAATGTGGGGCTATCCATGCGGTGGCAGTGGAATCGACGTTTAACTGGTATTGGCTGGTCGATGGTCTTCAAGAGGCTGGTTTTGATGTACGCCTGGTGAATACAGCAGCGGTCAAACAATACGATGGCATCAAGCATGGTAACGATTACAGTGATGCACGGCACCTGGCACATTTACTGCGGCTAGGCATTTTACCGACGGGTTATATCTATCCCCGACAAGAACGCGCTATGCGCGACTTATTGAGAAAGCGCAGTCAACTGGTACGTCAGCGCACGACACAGATATTGTCCATGCAAAACCTTATGGCGCGTAATCTGGGCGTGAGTGTTAGCGGGAATGAGATCAAGCGCTGGCAGCCAGCCCAGATAGAGGCCTTGGACTTGCTACCAGAACAGCAGATCGCATTGCAAAGCAATCTCCATGTCATGCGCTGTCTGGATGTGCAAATAGAACGACTTGAGCAGCATATTTTGCAACAGGCCAAGCTGCAACCCGCATTTCAGGCATTGCGTAGCGTCAGTGGCATCGGTGAAGTATTGGCCTTGACCATCGCACTGGAAACAGGCGACATCCAGCGTTTTGCCAGTGCAGGTCAGTTTGCCTCGTATGCACGCACGGTCAATAGCCACCGTGAATCGAATGGCAAGAAGAAGGGTGAAGGCAATCGCAAATGTGGCAACAAATATCTGGCCTGGGCATTCGTAGAGGCTGCGCATTTTGCCGTGCGATACGACGCACAGATTAAGCGCTGGTATCAAAAGAAGAGCAGCAAGACTTTGACGGTGGTGGCTATTAAAGCAGTGGCACACAAGCTGGCACGTGCCTGTTACCACATACTGAAAGAAGGCACTGCCTTTGATGTCAATCGCGCCTTTAGTTAACGGTTAAGGAGTCCCGTGTGTGAGTCAGCCTAGGGGTTGGGTTCAACCATAAGACCTGATTGAACACACACGCAGACTCCGCCCGCGCAATACGCAGACGGTGCCCGCACTGCCAGCCATTAAGGGGTTGGAAGCCAAACGGCAAGCCATAGACCTGTGCGAGTCGAGCGACTCGCCCAAATTGGAGGCAGTGGGGAACAGAGGGTTTTCTGGGACGGCTTAGGCTGTCAGGGGCAAAGGGTTAAAACCCTATCTGCCTTGAACCTGATGGGTGACTGGTGCGCCGTAGGCGCA
>NZ_JAVCAP010000045.1 GCF_030769565.1 Methylophilus aquaticus
TATTGACGAAGAAATTTGGTGGTGAAGCGAAAGCTTACGACCAGATTGATGCAGCACCAGAAGAAAAAGCACGTGGTATTACGATTAATACAGCCCACGTTGAGTACGAGACTGCAAATCGTCACTACGCACACGTTGACTGTCCTGGTCACGCTGACTATGTTAAAAACATGATTACCGGTGCTGCCCAGATGGACGGCGCAATTCTGGTATGTTCAGCTGCTGACGGCCCAATGCCACAAACGCGTGAGCACATCCTGTTGGCCCGCCAGGTAGGTGTGCCATACATCGTTGTATTCTTGAACAAAGCTGACATGGTTGACGATGCCGAGTTGCTGGAACTGGTTGAAATGGAAGTGCGTGACCTGTTGTCTAAGTATGACTTCCCGGGTGATGACACCCCGATCATCCACGGTTCTGCTAAATTGGCCCTTGAAGGTGACCAGTCAGAAATCGGTGAACCCGCTATTTTCAAACTGGCTGAAGCTTTAGACAGCTACATTCCAACGCCTGAGCGTGCCATTGACGGTACATTCCTGATGCCAGTAGAAGACGTATTTTCTATCTCTGGTCGTGGTACTGTAGTGACTGGCCGTATCGAGCGCGGTATTGTTAAAGTCGGCGACGAAATCGAAATCGTTGGTATCAAGCCAACACTGAAAACCACTTGTACTGGCGTTGAAATGTTCCGTAAATTGCTTGACCAAGGTCAAGCTGGTGACAACGTAGGCGTATTGCTGCGTGGTACCAAGCGTGAAGAAGTTGAGCGCGGTCAGGTGTTGTCTAAATCTGGTTCAATCAAGCCACACACCAAGTTCACTGCTGAGATCTACGTGTTGGGTAAAGATGAAGGTGGTCGTCATACACCATTCTTCAATGGCTACCGTCCACAGTTCTACTTCCGTACCACTGACGTGACTGGTGCAGTTGAATTGCCAGCAGGTACTGAAATGGTGATGCCTGGTGATAAC
>NZ_JAVCAP010000005.1 GCF_030769565.1 Methylophilus aquaticus
GCGTGGGTTCTTCGGGTACGTTTCATTGCTTTCTTTCTCTGCTTTCTGCCGCCTATCGGCTGCAAGGTTAAGCAAGAATATCACTTAAAACACTGTCCAGTTTTCCGGGTCCACCTCTAAGCGCATATTGAACAAGTGGTGTCAGCACAATCTGCCTATGACAATAGGCGGACAGAGGACCGCCAGGAAAGTCAAACAGCGGTCAGAAGAGTGACGTTTAACAACGTTAAACAGGCGCAGGGATCAGCCCCTAAGAGTCAAATCCATGGGCGAGCATGAGCCGATCGAGCTCAGCGATGTTTTCAGAGGTATGACACTTCAAAATACCAATATCTCGCTCATGAAAATTTAACTTTTCTACGGTATTGATGTTACTGGTAAAAGTATTATCAAGTTCGCCGCATAGGCGTGCGCGTCTGTTCACAAAATTCAGATAATCTTTTTTTCTCGCGTCTGACTGCGCCTGCGGAACAGAACTATCGTTCATGATCTTGGTGTAAGCGCCCCTGAGTCGCAGCTCCGAAACGCTCCAGATATTAAATACAATGATATTTCGAGAGGTGTTGTTTTGCAGCGCCTGATCAGAACCAACCGGCCCGGACGGGAGTGATGATGCAGCTTTCTCTGGCAGACTCGCTTCACTGGTGGTCACTGGCGCGAACGCTTCATTTTTTTTCGGCTTTTTGGCGACCTCGGCTGCCTCTGTTTTTAGATGTGTCGTTACAGGCACGGTTGCAGACACTGCTGACTGCTGCGGCACGGCTGGTTTAACCTCCACCACCGACTTTGGTGTGGCTTGCTCAGCTGGAGCATCACCATTTGCCTGATCTTCATCTTTCGCACCCGTTGAAATCAGGCCGACCACAATCACCCCAATCACACCGATTAAAATAATATTTAGCTTTCCAATTTCAATCATGCCAGTTTCGTAAATCGTATGCTTCGGCGCTGCTTGCTGATCTCTCCGCAAGCATGCAAATGCATTCTTTGCGCGTGTGCTTTGCGATCTCAGGGGGTTACTCATTCATTCAGTCCAATAACTAGGGATACAGGCGAATACTTGTTTAATCTATCACAATGCCTCAATAAGCCATAACATTCAACAATTCAACACCTGCCAAATAGAAAAGATCGCACTTTCAGCAATCACCATTTAATATCGTGCCTATTTTTATCTATAATAAAACAACGCATCAAGAGGAAAAGTCATGGATTTTAAAGTGTTTTCTGCGTTCTATTTAGTGCCTTTGATCATCTCGGCAATCGGCGGGTTAATTGAATTTCGCAACTGCGAATTTGATACGGCAAAGCATGCGCTTGGCAAAGCCTTCTTTCTCACCTTCAGGAGCATGGTGCCGGTGCTGAATATTTTTTCGGCGATTTTGTATTTGATCACCTGCGGCACATTTACCTGGAAAAGATCGCGCTTTTCACACAAATAACTTACACATGCTCGGCATACACCCAACCCTCCTGGCACTACATCACCACCTGATGCACGATGCGACCCACAGCATGCAGGAACTGTTGCCCATCAGCATGTGCAAGCCCATGCATCAGCAGTAAATGCATAGCCACCGCCATCCAGAACCAGACCTGAAAACGCAGTTTGCGCGACTTATGCCGTAACACACCCTGCGCCAACAGGGCGCCCGGCCAGCCACCCAACACACTCAACCACTGCAAGGTGCGTTCAGGCACACGCCACTCCCTATGCCGCGCAGCATCCTTATCCAGCCAATACACCAGAAACGTCGCCAGGCTGATCAGCACCAACCATAGCACCCCATGGACAGGAAGACGCGTTCGATACACCAGCACTGGTAGTACTGCCAATGCCACGCTACTTAACATCACGCGCAAGCCTGAGGGCATCACCGCCTTCTTTTCAATCCGGGATGGATTAGCCCGACCTCTCATACATTTCCCTGACCAGAAAATTGCATATATCTTAAACCAAGATCACCACGGACAAGTAAATAGGGCCGAGTAAAACGCGTCATGATAAAGTGCATCGTGCATACACGCCCTCGCCCAAAAGCAAAAGGCATCTCCTGAGAGATGCCTTTTTAGCATTGAGATCAATATGCAGTTAATCGAATGCGGTAGGGTTTGGTTCACCCCGTTCAAAACAAGTTACCTTGTTTCTAGCGGTCCTAGTGGCAAATCAAGCCCTCAACGCAATGATGCAGGGAAGCACTCTCAATGCCTATAGGAGTTTTTCCCGAATATAGAATGTGTACAATTTATTGCAATTGAAGGCATGTCTGCAAACATGATCGATGCATGGAACACTAGTTTTGATGATGATGTTCATCTTTCTGATCTTTAGCATCTTTACCATGATGGTGCTCATGCTCATCCGCGTGACCATCTTTACCATGATGGTGCTCATGCTCATCCGCGTGACCATCTTTGCCATGGTGGTGCTCGTGCTCATCAGCGTGACCATCTTTGCCGTGATGATGCTCGTGCTCATCCACATGACCATCGCTCCATTTATCGTCCGCAATCGCGCTGCCCGAAGCAGTCAAATACATCACACTCAAAATTAAAGCAGCAATAAAAGATTTGTTTTGCATGTGTTCACTCCATATTTGTGAGCATTCATTCTAGCCACTAAGCCATTTTCAAACAATTGATTATTTGTTTACTGATGGACAAAAAAAATCCAAGACATTCGAAGTGCCTCTTCACTCACACATCAAACCAGGCATGGTCAATGCGCAGGCGAGTCATCCAGGATTTAAACCTATTGAAAGTGATTACTAACACTCGATGGAATGGACCGTCTATTAAAAAATATAAACAGATATAACACGATACCACTATTGACCAGTAAAGCGATCAAGTTGAAATGCGTGTAATGGTGGAGCAGCGCATACACTTCATACGGGATCAGCACGCCAATACTGGCGATTCCCAACGTCCTTCCCCATTGGCGCTGATTCCACAAACCAACAGACTCAGAAAACTTGATGACGGTATACAGAAATGCGCAAGCGCTAGCAGCGATAATTTCCGCTCGGGTAAAATTCGCAGCCATCTTGAGCAACAGCCGCACATAATGCCCTTGAGGATTGATATGGAGTTGACTGACCAGTGCCTCTGATAGCTCACGCGCATTAAGATGAAAACTAAAAATAAAAATCAGCAACGCCACCAACATGAGCATGGCCTTACCACCCTCAAACAACGCAATTGCCCGAATGCCCAACCTGCTTGTAAATTTCAACCTAAACCCTTTATCAAATTCGCGCCTGCTCCCAACTATCTTAAATGAGAACCTGATATAAAGGTAGCTGCGTTTAAGATCACCTGCTCCCCATTTGTGGCGTCAGGACTATAACGAAATTCGACCTCACAGCCATTGCGACAAGATTCCGCCAGCAATTTACGCCCAGAAGTTAAGGCTCGCAAAATGATTTTCAAACGGACTTTGCTAACTTAAAAATGGTACGGTTTCTGGGCGCAGGTCAAATCGAAAACGGCGTCACAGCCATCTCAATCAGTTAAGTCCAATGGAGTTTGAAAAGTTACAGATTGGAACCTGATAATCGTCTAGTAAAGCGGGTGAAGTCCAGACAATGCTGTGGCTGAAAGCTTCTTTCAACTGCTGAAGCGGGAGAGAATCAAGCGCAAAATATACAACAACCGGGATGAAGCTAAACGGGATATCTTCGATTACATCGAGTTCTTTTACAACTCAAAACGAAGACACAATTCCAATAATTTGTTATCTCCGATAGACTTTGAAGAGCAGTTCAATCAATCGGCTGAACAGTGTCTACAAAGTTAGTGGCGATTCAATAAGATCAATTAACAAGTCACTCAGCAAATTTGTAAAATCCCAAATGTTTGTCTAGCGAATATAGAATAGTAGAAAGATTATTATTCGACAGGGATTTTATGGCATCAGCAAATATAAAACTAGGAGGCTCTTATGTTCTGGCCAACTGGGTACTGTTGTCAATTTCAACCGGTATATTCCTCTATTGCTATGCAGGTTCGAATATAAGCATTAGTTTGATTCCCGCAACTAATACAGACCCAAAAATAACGGCCTATACAGCGTTACTATTTTTTGGAATGGCATGGGTCTACCAAGGAATACAATGGAAACTTGAGACCCCTGCCTCGAAAGTTAGCTACCTCTCAAAAGGCGTACATATTGGAGTGAACCGCCCCGGTTTTCGAGGAGGCATGTTTGCCTAAGTTAATCAGCAATTGGCTGAGTAGCCAGTTGCTGATAGTAGTTTGCCTCAGCTTCTGCAGGAGGACAATAGCCGATTGA
>NZ_JAVCAP010000006.1:0-44281 GCF_030769565.1 Methylophilus aquaticus
GCAGATCTGGCTGGTGGTGATGCTGACTAAATGAAACAGATGCAAAAACACCTAATTATTTGGGTGTTGGGGATGATATTGCTTGACAGGAAGGGGAAGTCCCTAGAGATGGGTTAGCCAGCATTTGTTGTGAAAACCAATAGCTGGGCTATACATGGGTTTGCTTGTAACACTCCACGAACAAGCTCATACGAAAATATGGCCCATGATAAAGATAAAAAATTGCCAATTGCATAACTATAAAAACGTACAAGAGTTGACATATTTTTTCCATTAGTATGCACTCCGCCTTGAATGCTAAGCCAACCAGTAAACGCTTTGAAAGCAAGGACTCCCCCAAGTATTTCAGTGTGGTTTGCAACCAAAGCATAAATGTATACTGCAGACTCTATTGTTCCCATCACTTTGCCGATAGTTTCTCTAATCGTTAGATCTTTTAATTCAACCTT
The DNA here is from genome assembly GCF_030769565.1 of Methylophilus aquaticus. Taxonomy (GTDB): domain Bacteria; phylum Pseudomonadota; class Gammaproteobacteria; order Burkholderiales; family Methylophilaceae; genus Methylophilus; species Methylophilus aquaticus. The sequence goes on from NZ_JAVCAP010000006.1 coordinate 450, forward strand.
AAATGCTTCATCCAGATCTGTTCCATTTGTGGCCTCTTTTTCAAGTAACTTTAAGCACGAGCGGATCGACAAGCTAACAAGACCCACCCAAGTAAATAAAGAGCATAGGATAAAAGATACTAAAAAAATCCAAAACTGGAATGGCTCGCTCATATTGAATCTCTGTAAGGCTAACGTTTGAGTTCAGCGGCCGCCGGAGGCGGTCCGCTGGAACGATGGGTTGGGCTGCATTCTGCGACTCATTTCTTGGTGAGATTCTTGTATGCCCCCAAAGCTGCGCCAATTGCAGCTCCGGCCGCGGGACCAATTAGTGGCACAGGAACCGCTATCGCTGCGCCGACAACAGCGGCGGCAGCGGAATCTTTTGCTAGATCGGATTTGGCCGCTTCAGATGCCACGCGGGCAACTTCTGTGGCCGCTCTTTTCGCCAAGTTCAGGCCTTTCTGGGTTAACTGCTTTAGATCCTCTTGATCCAGCTTCCCGTCGCCATCTTGGTCGAGAATAGTGGTGGCTACAGTAACTGCAGAGTTTTTGGCCGTTTGGAGCGCTGAAGAGATTGAACTTCCGGCGTTAGAGGCTGACTGCTTGGCGCCATTTGCGATGTTTATCAGCTGATTTTTCATTTGTGATTCTTTAGAAATTATCTAGTGCTCCGTGGATTGGCCTGCCGCCCAACGTAATATAGACACCGAAATCGGTGTATAACTTAAATTTAACATTTGTTTACTTTTGTTGATTATTCAAATAAATTATTGTTTATCTTGGTTTTTTTCTTGGTCAACTTACATGGCTACTTCACAACTGCAACAGGAAACACACCCGCCCAAGTTACTAGTGTTAATGCGTGAAAAAATACGTGTTAATCATTACAGCATTCGTACAGAAACGCAATATTTGCAATGGGCAAAGCGGTACATTTTGTTTCATCATAAGCGGCATCCAAAAGAGATGGGTGGCAAAGAAGTTGAAGCTTTTCTATCGCACTTGGCGGTTGACGGGAATGTTTCTGCCAGTACACAAAATCAGGCATTGTCTGCTTTGTTGTTTCTGTATCGGGTAGTGCTGGAGCAGGAATTACCATGGATGGAGGATGTGATTCGGGCTAAGAAGCCCAAGAAATTGCCTGTTGTGCTTTCCAAGCAAGAGGTGATTTTGTTAATGGAGGCGATGCCTGAGGGTGTTTACCGCTTGGTTGTGCGTTTGTTGTATGGCACGGGCCTGAGGATTATGGAGTGCTGTCGATTACGGGTACAGGATATCGATTTTGACCGCGGTGAGATTTTGGTCAGAAACGGCAAGGGTGCAAAAGACAGGGTGACGATGTTACCCACCAAGATTATCCCGGCCTTGAAAACACACATGGCTTTTCGTAAAGCGATCTTTGAAGCAGATTTAAAGCAAGGAAAAGCAAGTGTGTATATGTCAGATGCGCTTGCGAGAAAATATATGAATGCGGACCGCAGTTGGCCTTGGCAGTATGTGTTTTGCTCGGGGAGTTTCTCAGTGGATCCGCGCACGGGGATTGAGCGCAGGCATCATCTGGATGAAAAGCTGATTCAGCGGGCGTTTAAAAAGGCAGTGTTAGCGGCTGGTTTGCACAAGGCTGCGACGCCACATACTTTGCGTCATAGTTTTGCCACGCATTTGTTAGAGCAGGGCTATGATATTCGCACCGTGCAAGAGTTGCTGGGACATTCGGATATTTCTACCACGATGATTTATACGCATGTGTTGAACAAGGGCGGTCGGGGGGTCAGTAGTCCACTGGATGTGATTTAACCCAGATTTTTCATTAGGCGATTTTCAATCTACTTGAACGTCAACTTGTCTGGGTTGCGTCTTTTTTGCGCTCATGGAGAATCTGGGTTTTCTGGTGTTCTGTCAGGTGACTTTTCAATCAAGGGCTTGTCAACTTAACCACTTTCGTCAATCGTCACGCAAACTTTAGCGTGTATTGGCGGTGCATGAAATAAAGGCTGTTATGAGCAGCGCACAAGCAATTTACTGTTTTATGCATTGTGTATGTTTAATTTCCGCCAAAAATCGTATTCAGCGATTCACTTTTACTATTCTCGACCATCACAGCGGCTTTGCCGGGGTCATTGGCGATGGTATTCGCCCAATCCTGACTCATGGTTTCAATCTCGCTATTGCTGCTACTGGCTGTCAGACCAGTCAATCCCGTTGAGTCACTTTCACTGTCATCTGTGCCAAAGATGAGCGAGGCGTTGCTTAACTGGTATTGCCGCATTTGTTGCAGTAAGCCTTGCGCGGTATAGGTGGGGGTTGTGCTGCTGCTGGCGCCAAGTGTCACGCTGGCACTCTCTGAGGCGGAGGTGCTACTGGTACTGGTGGTTTCAGTATTGGCCTTTTTCACGCTTTGACTCTTGGTGTCAGTGGTGGCCGTGCTGTTGTCTGTGCCGTAGGTTTTGCTTAATAGTGAAGCTACGTTGTTAATGTTAGAAACTGACATGACGTTTCCTTAAATAAAGATGAAGTTACATTACTCCGTATCCTGTTAACGGCATGATTAGAATAAACTTTAGAAAGTAGCTTAATTTAGTTATTTGCGTGAAGCAGACTTGCATGATGGATTGCCGTGGGCTAGAGCACTCACAATGACAGCATGTCATTGTGAGTTTTCAGTGCATGCAGCTGGTTAAGGGGGAGGGTAAGTCTTTGCGAGCAAAGCGCGGCAATCAAGGCAACTTTTCCCAATCAGGCCAATAGATTGACCTGTACATTGACGATGAGCGAGGGGATCACGGCAGGCCCTATGAAGCTGCCAGCCACGGGCGGCACGGCTTCCGGGTTGCGTGCCACGGCCACCGCAATATGCTGTGTGCCGGTGACCAGGCCAGAGGTAGGGTCAAAGCCTTTCCAGCCGGTGCCTGGTAGATAGACTTCTGCCCAGGCATGGGTGGTGGCATTGCCTGCTTCGGTGGCCGGGGCATGCAGATAGCCGCTGACAAATCGGCTGGCCAGGCCCAAACAGCGGCAGGCTTCTATAAATAAAGTGGCGTAATCACGGCAGGAGCCACTGCCGTAATTGAGCGTGGTGGCCGGTGTTTGAACCCCGGCTTCTTCACGGACCTGATAGCGAAACTGGGTATAGATGGCCTGGTTTAAGCGGGTGAGTAAGGAGAAGGTGGTCCAGTGGCCGTTGCGTACCCCAAGGTGTATGAGCCAGTTGTTCACCGCGGTCTGGTCATTGGCAAACACGGGTAATTGAAAAGCGGTAAGATCCGCCCATTCCGCTTGCGGGTAATTGAACGGGTAATTGACGGCATATTCTTCTATCAAAAAGTCCAGCGGGGCTTCTTCATAGTGTTGTATCACCACTTCACTGGCAATGGTGAGCTTGTCACTGGCTTGCTGAAAGGTGACCGCCGCCAGCGAGTTATCAAACACATCACGTGTCCATTTGATGGTGTAGGCAGGCGAGATATTGAGCAGCGAGGACTCGATACGCAGGTCATGGCCTTCACGCGGACGCAATAACAAATAATGCTGTTGCAAGGTGACCTGGGTCGGAAAAGTATATTCGGTCAGGTGTTTGATTCTCAAGCGTTTCATAATGTCAGGTTGCCTTTGATCAAGCGGGCGCGTCAGCCAGTTGCGTGACGCGTACCTGCATCAGTTCAGGGTGCAGGGCCGGGCCAAACTGATTAAAGATGGCCACATCTGCGGCATCGTGCCCATAAGCGACGGTGACTCGCCCCCCGCGTGGCTGGCTCTGGGTGGGGTCAAAGGTATACCATTTTCCATTAACATAGGCCTCAAACCAGGCATGGAAGTCCATGGGATTTAACTCGTGCAGATAACCCACCACCATGCGTGCCGGAATGCACAAGCCACGACACAGCGCGATGCCTAAATGCGCCAGCTCGCGACACACGCCTTCACGTTGCTGGTTAACCTCGACCGCAGACAGTTGAAAGTGCGGTGAATCCGGGTTGAAGCGAATATTGTTGCGTATCCATTGCGCAATGGCGGCCACCTGATCATAACCAGGCAATACACCGGCGACGATGTGCTGGCCGAGGTCAATAAACTTATCTGATTCACAATAACGCGAGGGCAACAGATAGGTTAAGACATCATCGGGCAGGTTCTGCACATCTTCAAAAGGGGCGCCCGGCGCAGTGTCGATCCCATCAGCCGTCAGAATATCTGCGGAAGTACTGATGGAAAACTCACCGACAGGGGCAATCAGGCGCTGGCAAAGGTTGCCGTAACTGTCCGTGTATTCCACTACGGGTACGCTGGGTTTTAATGTGTAAGACTGGCGCGCCACCCATTGGTGCATGCCGCTGCGCGGGCGTAACATTAAAATAAACGGGGTAGGGATGCTGACATGAAAAGTGATATCGCATTCAGTACGTAACCACATGCATTTTCCTTATGGTGATCACATAAGGCCTATTCTAGCCTGCTTTGAGGCTGTGGCTCCATTGTTTTTTCTGAATCATCAGAGGGGTCTGGAATGCAAACACGCCATGAATGGCGGGAAAAGCGTTGGCCTGGGTACAAAAAAACCGGGTGTTCCCGGTTTTAGCGTGCGTAAATTCCCGCGCGTCCCATCATTCTGTTGCGTATTTAGCCCCGAATATTGCTCTGTGCGCTGAACTGTGTCAGTTCCACATAGGGCTGTGGTTGCCAGCCCGCAGCACGGTGTTCGGCAATCACATTGGTGAAAATGCCGCCACGGACAAAAAACTTGGCAGTGACGCGCATAAATTTCGGGTCAATGGCGATGACCAGATCATCGAGAATACGGTTGGTGACCGCTTCGTGAAAACAGCCTTCATCACGAAATGACCAGGTATAGAGCTTGAGGCTTTTCAGTTCTACGCATAACTGGTTGGGAATGTAATCCAGATAGATCACTGCAAAGTCAGGTTGGCCGGTTTTAGGGCAGAGACAAGTGAATTCGGGGATTTCCATATGAATATGAAAATCACGGTTTGGATTAGGATTTTCGAAAGTTTCGAGGATCTTGGTGGGTTGGGCGGTGGGCTTGCCACCAAGTAAATGATCGGACATATCTGTATCTGTTTCTGTATAAAAGTGGTTATTATAACGCCTGAGTTTAATTAAAAAATCTGATAAGTGGTTTTCTTACTTTGCGTCTGACACATTTAAAACTTGCGGGGTTCAAGTCTTTTGTTGATCCGACCACCATACACCTGCATGGACAGCGTGTGGGCGTGGTGGGTCCGAATGGCTGCGGTAAATCCAACGTGATGGAGTCTGTACGCTGGGTGCTGGGCGAGTCTTCGGCCAAAGAGATGCGCGCTGATGCCATGGACGCGGTCATTTTTAACGGGTCGGGTAACCGAAAAGCCATTTCGCGTGCCAGCGTAGAACTGGTATTTGATAACAGCATGGGCGGTGCCAGTGGCGAGTGGAACCAGTATGCTGAAATTTCAGTCAAGCGCGTGATCGAGCGCGACAAAGGCTCCACTTATTACATCAACAATACCGCCGTGCGTCGCCGCGATGTGGCCGATCTGTTTTTGGGAACAGGCTTGGGCGGGCGGGCGTACGCCATCATTGGTCAAAACACCATTTCACGGATTGTCGAGGCCAGGCCGGAAGAATTGCGTGTATTCCTGGAGGAGGCGGCCGGTATCAGCAAATACAAAGAGCGTCGCCGTGAAACCGAATTGCGCTTGCGCGACACGCGCGAAAATCTGGCGCGCGTCGATGATATTTCGCGCGAAATGAACAAGCAGATACTCAAGCTGGAAGCACAAGCCGTGGTGACCCAGCAATATCAGAGCCTGCAAGCCGCGTTTAAGCTGGCCGAGGCGCAATGGTGGTGGCTGCGCAAGCGCGATGCTTTACTCGCCCATGAAGCTGCCAGCAAAGCCGTTGAACAGGCGGTGAATGCGCTGGAGGCACAAATGGCGGCCTTGCGCAGCAACGAGCTGCAACTGGAGCAGTTGCGCCAGCAACACCAGGAAGCTGCAAATACCTTGCATACCACGCAGGCGGCCTTTTATGAAGCCAATGCCCAGGTGTCCAATCTGGATTTGCAAGTCAAGCAATCTGAAGAGGCACGGGACCGGCTGTTACAGCAGCAGCAGCAATTGCAGGCGCAACTGGAACGTGGCAGCCAGCAACAGCAGCAATTGCAGGCCCAGTTAGCAGAAAAAACGGCCGCACTGGCGCTGGCCGAGCACACTGTGGCCGGCCATGCCAGTCAGTTAAGCAGCCTGCAACAGGACTTGCCTGCGCAGGCGACACAGTTGCAGGGGGTGCAGCAGGCCGCGCAAAACGCACAAATGGCGGTGCAGCACAGTCGGCAGCAGATACAGATTGAACAGAACAATGTGCAGTTTATGCAGCGTAACCTTGCTGATGCGCAACAGCGCTTGCAGCAACTGAATCAGGAACTCGGACTTTGGGCATTGCCGGATATGCAAGCCATGGATGCGCTGCAACAGCAGCTTGCAGAGCATCAGGCCAGCCTGCAGGGTGCAGAACAACAACTGGCGCAGTCACGCACGCAGGAAGCGGAATGGCAACAGCAATTGCAACAGGCGAGAAACACACTGCAACAGGCGCAGCGTGCACACCATCAGGCCGAAGCCGAGTGCCAGTCTTTGCTCAAATTACAGCACAGCATGAAACAGGATCAGCAACTGGCGCCGTGGTTGCAAAAAACCGGATTACAGTCTGCCCCGCGCTTGTGGCAGGCCATACAGATCGAAACTGCGTGGCAACCTGCACTGGAAGCCTTTTTGGGCCTTAAACTGAATGCCTTGTTGCCTGAGCAGCAGACTGACTGGCTACATTTGCCGCATCCGCAGGCTGCACTCGCCATTGCCCAGTCTGCGACAGAAGCGGCAACGTTGCCGGGACACTGGCAAGGCTTGCCCAGCTTATATAGCCTGATGTCAGTGAAGCAGCCTGCAATGACGGGGGCGGTGCAACACTGGCTGGCGGGTGTGTATGTACTGGAAGATCTCTCACAGTTAGGCCACCTTCAGCCCAAGCTGCAGGCTGGCATGTGTTTGCTCACAAAAAACGGGGATATTTACCAGCGTTACAGTGTGGTGTTTCACGGCAGACAAACCCAGATGCAAGGCGTGCTGGAGCGGCAACAGCAACTCGAATCGCTGCAAGCAGGATTGGCGACATTGTTAGCGCAAGTCAGCGATGCGCAACAGCAGGTGCAGGGGCTGGAGGCCAGCCTGCATACACTTCGCCAGCAACAGCAACTCGCGCATCAACACATCAAGCAATATACGGCAGGCATGCACGATTTGCAGTTGCAGGTTTCACGCATGCAACAGGCACACGACAATGCCTTGCGGCGTCAAACGGCGTTACAACAGGAGATCACACTCGCCGATGCAAAACAAGGCAAACTCACTGAGGAAATAGCGCAGGCACAGCAAAGTATAGCGCGCCAGCAGCAATTGTTCGCGGGCCTGGAAACCGCAGCCCGCGAAGCACAGTCAGCCAAACAACAGACTGAACAGGCTTATTTCAACCTGCGTGACGCTGTGCAGCAAGCGGAAAAAGCGCACCAGTCACAAGTGTTTGAGCATACTTTGCTCAAAAATGCGGTCAGTGAGCTGCAACAGCGGCTGACGCAAAATAACCAGGAGCGTCAGCATCTGGAGTTGCGGCTCGGCGAGACTGCACAAGCGTTGGCCATCAGCACGATGGAAACGCTGAAAGCCAATCTGGCCGAGGCCTTGACGCGTCAGCACACTTGCGAGCAGGCACTGGCACAGGCCAGAAACCAGTTGGCGCAGCAGGAAGCCGCGTTGCAGGAGCAGGAGCGTGCGCGCATGCAGGTTGACCAGCAACTTTATCCACTACGCGATGCTGTCGAACAACGCCGTCTCAAGCAGCAGGAATGCCGCATGCAGGTCGAACAATGCGAAACTGCACTACATGCAGCCGGGTTGGACGAGGCATCTATCCAGCAGGGTCTGGAGCCGGATGCAAAAGTGCACAGTCTCGCGCAAACCACACAACGACTGCAACAGCAGATTCAGCAACTGGGGCCGGTGAATATGGCGGCCATTGAAGAGTTAGCCTCTGAAAAAGAACGAAAAAGCTATCTCGACAGCCAGTTACAGGATCTGATCAGCGCCACCGAAACGCTGGAAGACGCCATCCAGAAAATTGACCGTGAAACACGTGGCAAACTGCGTGCGACCTTTGACGAAGCCAATCGCAACTTTGGCGAATTGTTTCAAACCCTGTTTAACGGCGGCCAGGCCAAACTGGAATTGTTGGGCGATGAAATTCTAGACACGGGCGTACAGGTGTTTGCCCAGCCACCTGGCAAAAAAAATACCACCATTCAGCTCCTTTCTGGCGGAGAGAAAGCGCTGACTGCGATGGCGCTGGTCTTTGCGTTGTTCCGCCTGAATCCAGCCCCGTTCTGTTTGATGGATGAGGTGGACGCGCCACTGGATGACAGCAACACCGAGCGCTTCTGCCAACTGGTGCGTGTCATGTCTGAAAAAACACAATTTCTGTTTGTTTCACACAACAAAATTACTATGGAAATGTCTCAACAATTGATAGGCGTCACCATGCAGGAATCCGGTGTGTCACGCATTGTGGATGTAGATATTGATGAAGCGATACGCATGCATGCGGCGTAAAGCATGTTTTGTTGTATCATATTTCGTAGTTTTAAAGGATTGTAAGCATACATGTCTGATTTATGGATGATTTTGGTGTTGCTAGGCGTCAGCATTGTGCTGGCAGTGGTAGCTTTTAACTGGTGGCAAGAGAAAAAATACCGCCGAGATGTGGAGTATCGTTTTAGTCAGAACCGTGTCGATGTGCTTGACACCGAGACGCCTGCCGCTCCGTCAAAACGTGAATCTGGGATCCACTCTGCAACGAGTGAAAAACATACGCGCTCTGAAGACGTTGAAGGTTGGATGTCTGAGCCCCGCGTACGTCAAGCGCCAAAAGTTGAACCAGGCTTTAGCGTAGAGCCATCTAAGCCCAAAAAAGTCGCATCCGAACAGTTAGATCACTCGAGTGTCAGCAAACTGGCGGCTGAATTACAGTTTACACAAGGCCAGCAATCAGCCGTGCAGCCAATCCCACCGCAATCATTCAACCCTCAGCAGTCCAAGCCGGGGCTGCCTGAATCAGCTGTCAGCCAGGAGGCACTGGCTTTTGCGACAGCGCCTGATGCAAGTGAGACGTCTGATGCGAGTGCAGGGATTTCAGAACAACCACAACTGGTTGAAACGCCTCAGGTAAAAGTTATTTTACCTCCGGCAGTCAACCCTGTAATGGATCTGGTTGGCGTGATTGCTGCCCCGCTGGGTGTGGCAACTGTCGAACTCGAAGACTTACTGGCAGAAGTGAAAACTTTTCCACAGCACGCTACACTTTGGGCGCTGAATGGGGCTGCGAACGCACCGTCTCATTGGCTTGATTTGCTTGGCATTGACAGTGCTGGCTTGCAAAACTTGTCCAGTGTTACGCAACTCGTGTGTGGGTTGCAACTTGCAGATCGTGGCGGACCGGTGGATGCAGACACACTGAAACGCTTCCAGAAGTCCATCGAGACCCTAGCGCGGCAGTTGGGATTGCAAGTGGAATGGCAAGGTGAAAATGCGCCAGCACAGCAGGCACAAATGATCGACGCTTTTTGTATTGAAGTGGATAAAGCCGTCGAGTTTCATGTGCTGGCAGGGCAGGGCATGTTCCATGCGACAAAACTGCGTGGCTTGGCTGAGGCTAGCGGTTTGCGGTTGTCTGAGCAAGGCCGCTTTGAATTAATCAGCAGTGATGGTCATTTAGCATTTTCAGTACGCAACTATGAGGGCAAGCCATTTTCCACAGACATGTTAAAGACTGCTGTGATGACAGGTATTACTTTCCAGTTGGATATTCCGACCACCCCTAATAATGTACAAGTATTTGACCATATGATTGAAGTGGCCAGAGGCATTGCACAAAGTCTGGGCGGCAGCATGATAGATGTAAACCGCAAACCTATTGGTGACACCCAGTTAAGTAAAATTCGTCAGCAATTGAAAACCATTTCCAGTGCCATGGCTGAAAAAGGGATCCTGCCCGGTAGCAGCCACGCCAAGCGTTTGTTTTCCTAAAGTGTCTGCATGTCTGTGAATGAAGCGGCCAACGCGCTGCAACAGCTTAAACAACGCATTGCAGAGTACGACTATCACTATTATGTCCTCGATGACCCATTGGTCTCAGATGCCGAATACGATGGACTTTACCGTGCCCTGGTTCAGCTTGAAACTGCATATCCTGCACTGATTACCCCTGACTCACCGAGTCAGCGTGTCGGCGGACAAGCCCTGGGGGCCTTTGATAGCGTACAGCATCGTCAGGCCATGCTCTCGCTCAATAATGCCTTTGCTGATGAAGAACTGGAAGCCTTTGATCGCCGCGTGCGTGAGGGATTGGGAGAAGCTGAAGTTATCTATGCGGTCGAACCCAAGTTTGACGGCCTCGCTATTACGCTGACCTACGAACATGGCCTGTTTGTACAGGGGGCGACGCGTGGTGACGGCTATACGGGTGAAAATGTCACACACAATCTCAACACCATCCGGGCGATTCCTGCACGCTTGCCGCTTGAGCATCCACCTGCCTTGCTTGAAGTGCGTGGCGAGGTCTTGATGCTGAAGAAAGACTTTGAAAAACTGAATCAGCAACAAGCTGCAGCGGGCGCCAAATTGTTTGCCAATCCGCGCAACGCAGCAGCTGGTAGTCTGAGGCAGTTGGATCCCAATATCACCGCCAGACGCCCCCTGCATTTTTTTGCCTATGGCCTGGGGGCGAGTGAGGGTGCTCCAGAAATACATTCACATGCAGCAGCCATGCACTATCTCGCCGATTTACGTTTTCCAGTCAGCGCTTTGCGCGCAGTAAAACAGGGTGTGGCTGGTTTGCGCGATTATTATGCCGAAATCGGTGCCAAGCGCAGTCAGCTTCCGTTCGATATAGATGGCGTGGTATACAAGGTGAACCAGTTTGAACAACAGCAAATCCTGGGCTTTGTTTCACGCGCCCCGCGCTGGGCGGTGGCACACAAATTTCCTGCCGAAGAAGCCATCACTGTGGTCGAAGATATCACCGTGCAAGTGGGGCGTACCGGTGCTATTACACCGGTCGCCAGGCTAAAGCCTGTGTTTGTGGGGGGCGTGACCGTCACCAATGCGACCTTGCATAACGAGGATGAACTGCGTCGGAAAGACATCCATATCGGAGATACGGTCGTTGTCAGGCGGGCAGGGGATGTCATTCCGGAAGTTGTCTCTGCCAAGCCTGAGTTACGGCCGGCCAATGCGCGGGCGTTTGTCATGCCTACGCTGTGCCCGGAATGCGGTTCACACGTGGTGCGTGGGCAAGATGAAGCGGTCGCGCGCTGTACCGGCGGACTGATTTGCCCGGCACAGCGCAAACAGGCGATTACCCATTTTGCCTCGCGGCGAGCCATGGATATTGAGGGCTTGGGTGAAAAGCTGGTCGATCAACTGGTGGCCTGCAATCTGGTACAGCATCTCGATGATGTGTATCGCTTAAGCACCGACCAGCTTTCTGGCCTGGAACGCATGGCTGAAAAATCTGCGCAAAATGTGGTGGATGCCATTGAAGCCAGTAAACAGGCGACTTTGCCACGCTTTATCTACGCGCTTGGCATCCGCAATGTTGGCGAAGCCACTGCCAAGGATCTGGCACAGCATTTTGGGTCGCTTGAGGCGTTGATCGGCGCAGACATCCAGGCATTACTGCTGGTCAACGATGTGGGTCCAGTTGTGGCAGAAGCGGTGTATCAGTTCTTCCAGGAAAACCATAACCGCGAGGTGATTGCCGCCATGCGTGCGCTGGGGGTGCAGTGGCCGGATATCGTCAAAAAGGTTCAAGGCATCTTGCAGGGCAAGACACTGGTGCTGACTGGCACTTTACCCACGCTCAAGCGTGACGAGGCACAAGCCATGATCGAAGCCGCGGGTGGCAAGGTCAGCGGTAGTGTCTCTGCCAAAACCAGCTATGTGGTTGCTGGTGCCGAGGCTGGTAGCAAGCTGGAAAAAGCGCAACTGTTGAATATTCCAATATTGGATGAGGCCGGTTTGCTGGCTTTATTGCAACCTGAGGAGGCGCTTGCGGTCACACACGGCATAGAGGCTGCAGTCGTGACTATCACTCCTGAATCCCCCTCTCAACAACCGGATTTGTTTTGATATGCGCTCAAGCCTTACTTTAATACTTTTACTTAATCTATTGAATATTAATCATTTATATGCAGAGGATATGCAGCTGGAAGCCTGCCAGACCGCCCTCACAAAAAAACAATGGACCCAGGCGGTGCAAGCTGCCGAACAATCACCCAATAACGCCAATGCATGGTTATGCAAAGGTCGCGCGCAAACGGCCATGCAACAACGTGAAGCCGCGCAACAAAGCTTCGAGCATGCCATTACGCTCAACCCTGCTGGACTGGATTTAATCTCAGCTTATTTATTGTTGGGGAATACTCAGCACGCGCTTAAACAAAACGAAGCTGCACTTGCCAGCTACGAGCAAGCATTAGCGTTGAGCAAACACGAAAAAATCAAACGCTATGCCATGGTCACGCACAACTTAAAAGGCGAAGCGCTGCTCGAACTGGGCCAATACCTACCGGCATTAGAAGCGTTTCAGGCAGGTGAAAAGCTTGCCATGAACGACAATGAACGCGCAGACAGCTACGAACATGAAGCACAGGCCTATCAAAAACTGCAACAACTCGATAAAGCCGTGGAATACCAGCTCAAAGCCGTGCTTATGCAGAAAAAGTCAGGCGAGCCAGACCAATATGCCGAGGCCAGCTTAACGCTTGGCGAACTGTTTGTTGCCCAAAAAGACTATATCAGCGCAGACCGCACCTACCAGCGCTTGATGGACTATGCACATGATAATGGAGGTGCTTTTTACGAAGCCAAAGCTGCGATTTACCTGGCTGAAGTACGTAAATTGAATGGTGACCCTGCAAGTGCAGCACAATTGATTCAGCAGGCAGAAACCATTGCAGCAACATTGCATGACACCGAGCTGGATGCCTTACTGGTGAAGGCCAAATAAGGCTTAAGAAAAGCCATTTTGTGCATTATGTTTAAGCGACCTGAATGAACGTTCCTTGATGACTTAAGCATCTGATACCTTGTTGTTTCAGTATCAACGAGAGGCATGGTAATTTTGACGCTCAGACCAGACTGGCTTGCCATGCGCCTTGGTTAAGCAGCCTGATTTTCAAAAGATTTACCTTTTTCCCGGAATCCCTTGTAAGGTTGTCCTGTCTTACACGACAAATGGATAACACTCATCAAGCAAACAGGAACTAGACATGCTTCTGGACAACAATCGCCGCAATCCTGCCGGCATTCTTCCCTCTGAAATTACACCGCAATCAGTATTTGCGGACCGCCGATTGTTCTTGCAGACCGCAGGCTTGGCTGCGGCAGGATTGTTATTGCCGGGGCAGTCACGTGCTACGCAAACCACGCTGGCTTATCAAAAAACGGCCTATGGCAAAGAAGAAACGCTGACCAGTCTGGAGGATGTCACCAGCTATAACAACTATTATGAGTTTGGGACGGGGAAATCAGATCCGGCACGTGAGGCCAGCCTGTTTAAGCCGACGCCATGGGCGATCAAGATTGAAGGGGCGGTGAAACAAGCGAAAACATTGAGTCTTGAGCAATTGATGAAGCTGGCGCCGTTGGAAGAGCGTATTTACCGTATGCGTTGCGTCGAGGGCTGGTCTATGGTGATTCCATGGGTGGGCTTGCCGCTTAAAGCTTTAATCGATTGGGCGCAACCGACCGGCAATGCTAAATACGTGGTGTTTATTTCAGCCAATGATCCCCAAACCATGCCTGGCGCCCGTATGCCAATTCTGGATTGGCCTTATGTTGAAGGCTTGCGCATGGATGAAGCCATGCAGCCCCTGACACTGTTGGCTGTGGGGTTGTATGGCAAGGTTTTGCCTAACCAGAATGGTGCGCCGGTACGCCTGGTGGTGCCATGGAAATATGGTTTTAAAGGCGGTAAGGCGATTACCAGCATTCGTTTTGTTGAGCACATGCCACAAACCACATGGATGAAAGCCGGGCCACGTGAGTACGGATTTTATGCCAATGTGAATCCGCAGGTAGACCATCCACGCTGGACGCAGTCATCCGAAAAACCTATTGGCGGTGGTTTGTTTGGCGGAAGGGTGAAAACCAGAATGTTTAATGGGTATGATGAAGTCGGCCAGCTGTATAGTGGCATGGACTTGAAAAAGTACTTTTAATCATGCAGTTACCAGGTTCAATTTCACCTGCACAATCAATCAGTTACGCTAAAATCGTCGCCTGGCTGGCTGCTTTTATCCCGCTGCTTCGTTTGTTCTATCTGGGCTTTACTGACCAACTGGGCGCCAATCCGGTGGAGTTTGTGGAGCGTTCAACCGGCACTTGGGCGTTGGTGTTTCTGTTGATTTCACTGGCTATTACCCCTATTCGTAACCTGAGCGGCCAGGCCTGGTGGATTGCACTGCGCCGCCTGCTAGGGCTATGGATGTTCGCTTATGCCTGTTTGCATGTGCTGGCTTATGTCTGGCTAGACTATATGTTTGACTGGCCCGATATCGTCAAGGACATTGTCAAACATCCATATGTGCTGGTGGGTGCCTCGGCATTGCTTCTGACAATTCCGCTGGCAGCGACTTCTAACCAGCGGGCCATTCGTCAACTCAAGCGGCGCTGGAAAACTCTGCATCAACTGGTCTATTTGGTGGCAGTACTGGCTTTGCTGCACTTTTGGTGGCTGGTAAAAAAAGATGTGACGGAACCTGCGATTTATATCCTCTGCTTTGTGCTGTTAATGGCTTTGCGCTGGCCACATTGGTTTTCCAAAAAATAAGCACACGGCTATCAATCCAACTTTCAACTGGCCTGCCTTGCACTTGTTGCATGGATATCAGCAACCATAAAACTTTGAGGTAAGGCGTGTGCACTGGCCAGCACATTAGAGCCGATGACAAGCACTTTTCACCGGCTATCATTTTGACGATGCGGACGGTGATGCCTTGGAAAATTACAAGCTGCGATTACTCTACCTTGTCATCTTTTTGCTGCTTTTAACTGACATGGCTAGCCGGTTCAGTCTGGATTCTGCCTGGTTTTCCAATCGATGCAAAACATACTGATACATTTTGCCGCCAACTCTCGCTTGACTTTCAGGATGCTTGCACACATTATTTAGGGATTAGGTAATTCGATGATGACTATTTCGGTTACCACTAAAATTGCGGGGAGTGTGTCATCTTGACAACCGACTGGCAAAGCATTTTGCCCTTGGGTCGGCAGTTGGATTTTGCACTGCGGTTGTTGAAAGTACGGAATGACAAAATGTATTACGGCGCCAAGTCATCAGATCTTGGCTGAACAAGTGTTGATAGCCGCTGCGCTAGAGAAATGGCGGCCGCTGGCACGCGTTTCCTGTTTTTTTCTGGCAGCGATTGTTGACGCAGAAGGATGCTGTGAGTCAGTTTATGACTTTAAGGCAGAGGATGTCCGTCAACCGCTTCTGTCGAAACAGCCTATCTGGCCTTGTTTGCCACCCTCAATTCATGCTGCCTTGGCGACGGCTTTGGCGCACCCTTTTCCAGAAGTAGCCGAGCGCATGTTGCAGCTCCCGCTTAAAGATACCGAGGGTGTCTGGCTGGAGCTGTTATTTAAACAGCTGCCCGCTGCTGAGCACGCTAATCAACCACCACAATGCAGAGTGCTATTGCTCATTCGCGACATTACTGCGCAACGCCAGTCAGAACAAAGTCTGATGCATCAGGATGCCAGTTTTGAGAAATACCCGCGTGGTGTGGTGGTGTGTGATGCGCAACAAAACATTATCGAGATCAACCAAACCTTTACTGAAATTACCGGTTATTCACGTGCGGATATCATAGGCCATAACAGTCGAATCAAACAGGGTCCGCTGACCGATCCTGAAACGGTCAATCAGATCAGGCAGGCATTAGCTGAAAAACGTTCATTTCGCGGGCGACTGATTAATTATCGCAAGGACGGCACGCCGTTTTGGAATGAGCTGCTGATACAACCAGTCCTGACTGCGCAAGGGGAGGTTGCATATTACCTTGGCCTGCTTGAGGATGTGACTTATCAACTCAGAAATGATGAGCATCAAATGATCGCACAGGCGGTATTTGATCAGGTTTCGCATGGCTTGCTAATTATCAATCCGCAGCGTTTGTTGCTGAACTGCAACCAGGCGTTTACTGCACTTTGTGGCTATGCACTGCGCGATATTATCGGTATCAAACTGGACAACATCGCAGATACCGGCATGGACAGCTGGCAGAGCGTGTTGTCGGCTTTTGCGCATACGCAGGAGTACCGCGGGGAAATCGCCATCCAGCACGCGCAGGGACCGGGCCAGGCGCTATGGTGTGATGTTACGCTTACCCCGGTGCTGGATCATCATCAGCAAGTCGCATTCTTTATTGCCCTGATTCAGGATGTCACCCACCACAAACAAAGCGAGCTGAGCTTGCTCAAACACGAAAGTTACCAGCGCGCGCTGTTAGACAGCTTTCCTTCCATGATCTGGCTGAAAGACACTCATGGCAAGCTGTTAACCGCTAACCAGCAGTATTTGCGCATGTGTGGCATTTCTAATCAAATGGATATCACCGGTAAAACAGATGCCGACTGCTGGCCTGCCGAAATTGCACAACAGTTTACTGAACGCGATGACCAGGTGATGCAGGATCACCAGCCGAGTAGGGTGGATGAGGCCCTGATTATTCAGGGCGTGACACGCTGGTTTGAAACCTACAGAGCCCCTGTATTATCAAAAGGCGCGGTGGTTGGCAGTGTCGGTATTGCCCAAGAGGTGACTGAGCAACGGCGTCTGGTGGCCTATGAGCGCTTTAAGTTTGCCATGCTGGAAATGGTGGTGCAGGAGCAAGATGCAGCCTTGATCCTGGAGAAAATTGCACGCGGCATTGAATCCTTGCATCCTGGCTCTTATTGCGCGATTGCCCTGGCCAAGAATATGGGGCAACTGGTACAAACAGTGATTGCGCCGACTTTACCCAAGGTTTTTCTCGAAACACTCAGTCAGTTGCGTGTGGAGATGGGAAATGGCTCGTTGGGAACGGCCATTGCTATCAAGCAGCGCGTGATTGTTGAAGATGTGATGAACCATCCTTACTGGCTCTATCACCGCGAAGCGGCCAGCAAGGCCGGAATCAGAGCCGGATGGGCAGAGCCGATTATTACGACTGGTGGCGAGGTGTTGGGTGCATTTGGTATTTACTACCAGGCCTCACAAACCCCTTCACTGGAAGAGCAGGGCTTGATCGCGCAGGCGGCCAAGCTGGTCAGTATTGTGCTGGAGCGACATGTCTCGCAGGATCGCATCCAGACATTGGCTTATCGTGACCTGGTGACCGGCTTGCCAAACCGGCGGCAGGTTAACGAAATTTTGCAGCAGATGCGAGAGCAGCCACTGGAAGCGCATCACTCGGCAGTGATCTATATAGACCTGGACCACTTCAAGTGGATTAACGACGCGCATGGACACGCTTTGGGTAATGCTTTACTCGCTCAAGTGGCTGAACGCTTGCAGACGGTGGTCGAGCATCATTTCCTGGCATGCATGGGTGGAGACGAGTTTGTGGTCGTGCTATCCGGGCTGGATAGCAACCAAGCCATGGCACAACAGCAAATGCAAGGCATGCAGCACAGGTTGCAAAAATCGTTTGGCCGCATGTACAAGGTGGATGGGCAGAAACTCCATATTACTGCCAGCATGGGCATGGCACTGTTCAGCGCATCCTCCATGCGTGAGGTGGACTGCGTCAAGGCTGTAGATATTGCGATGCATAAAGCCAAGCAGGCAGGGCGTAACACCGTGTGTATTTATGACCCTGGCATGCAGGCTGAAATTGCAACGCAAGTCATGCTGGAATCACAGTTGCGAGAAGCTATTGTGATGCAGCAGTTACGTCTGTATTACCAGGTGCAGGTTGATCATACCGGCCGTCCATTTGGTGCCGAAGCGCTGATACGCTGGCAACACCCGCAGCATGGGCTGATTTCACCGTCACAGTTTATTCCGATTGCCGAGGCCAGCGGATTGATTGTTGAGATGGGTAAATGGGTAATTGATCAGGCTTGCGCCCAGATTGCTGCGTGGCAGACTGACCCAAAAACCAGCGAGCTCAGTTTGTCAGTGAATATCAGTGCCCGCCAGTTCAGGCAATCCAACTTTATTAGCATGGTGAAGTCCTGTATTCAACGGCATCATATAAACCCGAATGCCTTGCGACTGGAGCTAACTGAAAGTGTGCTGCTTGAGAATGTGGATGATGCGGTACATATCATGACTCAACTGAGCCAGCTAGGTATTCAGTTTTCTCTGGATGATTTTGGTACGGGTTACTCGTCTCTGCAATATCTAAAGAAGCTGCCTTTGTATCAACTCAAAATTGACCGCTCGTTTGTGAATGATATTGTGACTGACAGTCACGACCGCACCATTGTGCGTACGATTATTGCCATGGCACAAAGTATGTATCTGGGGGTCATTGCAGAAGGGGTCGAAACAGAGGCACAAATGGAGTTGTTACTAAACAACGGTTGTCGCCGCTATCAGGGATATTTATTTGGTAAACCCATGCCGATTGATACCTTTAATCAACTTCTGAAGAACAGTTTTGGCTAGTTACACAAGGCCGTCGCAATGGCCCTTTATTGCGATGTCACTGGCTTAGCCTCTGGGATGGTTGTTTCTAGTTTCTGTGGCAGTATCTCTTTATGGGCACTGCTGTTTTGTGTCAGTTGCGCGGTGCTTTCTGCGGTGAGCATCAAGATGCGCACGTGTCGATTGACTGATTGCGCCAGCGTGTTCTCGCTAATTGAAACAGGTTGCGTATCCGACAGTCCAATTGCACTCATTTGTTTGGCCGGTAATCCATATAACATCAACTGACTGGTCACCCTTGCTGCCTGGATAGCGGTTATTTCCCAACGCTTGGATTTGGCATCCATTTGTCCCTTGAACATGTCATGGTCAGTATGTGCTTCAATTTGCAAGGTACGGTATTCAGTATTAAGCTTGCTTACGATAATGCTGAGTACGGTTTCGGCTTGCGAGGTTAATTCATAGTTGCTGCCTTTAAATAAAAAATCACTTTGCAAATCAATATAGACCCCACGGCTGGATTGAAAAATAGAAATTGTTTTTTGCTCTAGCCAGGGTGCCAGTTCATTTGCCAGTTGCTGACCAATGGTGCGTACTTTCTCCTGATCGCGCAGTTTTTTTTCCTGATATAAATAGCTCAGTGGCAGAGGTTTAAGTACGGTGGTTGGACTCTGTGCGCTTGGTTGTGTCGCCGTGCTGTCAACAGCGGTTTGCCCAGGTTGCCCTTGAAATGCAGTAACTACCGCACTGGAGAGTGCACGGTATTTATTGAGGTTAATGGTTGAGGTGGCATACATCACCACAAAAAATGCAAAGAGTAGGGTGATAAAGTCTGCGTATGAGATCAACCAACGGTCTTGATTGTCATCATCATCATCCAGCTTGCGGCGGCGTAACATCAATCATCCTTAAGGCGTAAATAGGCTTCCAGACGTTCACTGACCAGTTTGGGGTGATCGCCTCTGGCAATAGAAACCCAAGCATTGAGCAACATTTCACGCCGGGACATTTCATGCTGGATATGGTGTTTTAATTTGTTGGCAATCGGCAAAAAAATCAGATTCGCAAGTGCAACGCCATAGATGGTAGCAACGAAAGCGACTGCGATCCCACTACCGATTTTGCTTGGGTCTGACAAATTTTCCATGACATGAATCAGGCCCAGCACCGCGCCCAGAATGCCCACTGTGGGTGCATAGCCACCTGCAGCAGACCAGATTTTCACTGCTTCACGCTGTTGTAATTCATAGTAATACATATCAATAGCGCAGATTTCACGCACACGGTCAGGCGGGGTGCCATCTACCACCAGTTGTAACCCCTTGAGAACAAATGGATCCTGTTCGCGCTTGAGGTGGTTTTCCAACGAAAAAACACCATCTCTACGGGCTTGCTGGCTCCATATGTTTATACGCTGCGCCAGTTTTTTCCGGTCGTCTTGCGGTTTGATAAAGACCCCGCGTAACATACGCAAGCCCTTGAAAAACAATTTGAGTTCAGTTTGCAGCAAGACTGCGCCCATGGTGCCGAGCATGACGACAATAAACGCCGCAGGCTGCATTAAAGAATGCAGGTTGCCGCCTTCCATGGTTTGGCCGATCACCAGTCCGGCAATGGCAATGGCAAGACCAGCGAGGCTGCCCCAATCCATCAGGAGACCTCTGTCCAGGCTTTCTCACGCATTGAAGCGCGCAGGCGGGCAACTGCCTGGCTGTGCAATTGACAGACGCGTGACTCGGAAACGTTCATGATAGCGCCTATTTCCTTCAGGTTGAGCTCTTGCTCATAGTACAAGCCCATCAATACTTTTTCGCGTTCAGGCAGATGTTCAATCGAATCTATCAGTGCTGCACGAAAGTCACCTTCCAGCAAGGACTTGACTGGGTCATTACTGTCATCATCGACAAAGCGATCAAGAAAATGCTCGCCGCCGTCATCATCCTGAAAGTCTTCATAATAAATAAGCTGATGCCCTTGACAGTCACCCAATACATCATAGTAATCTTCCAGCGTGAAGTTCATGTGTTTGGCGATCTCGGACTCGGTAGGCGGGCGCCCCAGCTTTTGTTCCAGTTGCTGTACGGCCAGTTCGATATCGCGCATATTTTTGCGAATGCCACGTGGCAACCAGTCAGCACCTCTCAATTCATCCAGCATGGCGCCGCGTACCCGTTGTGAGGCATAGGTTTCGAATTGCGCACCATGTGTATCTTCATAGCGCTGAATCGCATCCATCAACCCTATCATACCGGCTTGGACCAAATCATCGAGCTCCACACAGGAGGGGAGTTTGGATTTGAGCTGATACGCCATTTTTTTGACCAGCCCAGCATGCTGCTTGAGCATGTGTTCGGTATTGTTTGTTTTGCCTTTAGCGGTATACATGGCTTCCTCTTTCTACTCTAGGCCAGTGCCAGATTTGAAGGGGTTAAACGACGTTTGGCCAAGCTGCTGGCAACCGCCTTGAATGCAATGGCGGCTTGCGCCTTGGGAAAAGCATCAATCACGCTGCGCCCCATTGCGCTAGACTTGCGTAAGGCATCATCTTCCGGGATTGCACCCAGAAAATTTAGACTGACTCCCAGAAACTGCTTGCACACCTGGCTCAGGCGCAAAAAGTATTGCTGTCCCTGAGCTTGGTTAGAGCGGGTGACAACTACGCCAAAAGGGCGGTTTCCGTACTGCTGGCATACACGCTTGATCGTGATATATGCGGATTTAATCGCCTCTTCATCACGGCCCATTTGAATCACCAGTTCGTGTTGTGACATCATCGGCAGGGGCAGTCCCAGTGCCGAGTCCAGTTGTGCTTCTATCATTACGGTATCGTAGTCATAAGCCAGTTGCTTCACTATACCGTCAAGCTTTGCATTTAAATTGACTGATAAGGGCGGCGTTATGGGGTTATTTTCACTTAAACATGCCATATCAAACCCCAAAGGGTGAGCAGTGATTGAGTGATTGAGTGTTGTTTTTTGCAATACTACTGTTTGCAAAGTCGGTGTCTGTTTCAGTTGTGTTGTTGCCTGAATCAATAGCATGCGTTGTTCTGGTCCAGCCATGCTAGCTGCCAGGTTGGTCAACCAGGATTGTGCTGACTGACCATCTGCAGCCAATACGCTGATCATGCGCGCATTGGGTGTGCCCATAATGCGTCTCAGGCCATCGGCCTGGTCTCGCTGGTTAAACATGCTGATGCTCCTCACCTTGCGTTGCTTGCATGATATTGGCCACCACCAGTGGCAACTCTTCATCCAGATACTGGTAAGGCCAACTAGACTGGTTCGGGGTCAATACACGCTCCACCAGCGCATCCTTGTTTGCCACCTCGATGTCTTCCGGGACGCGCTGACCACTGGTGGTATAAAACAGGCGCATACGCTCGCGGATCAGTACATCCAGCACATTACCAATGGCTGCCGCTTCATCCAGTTTGGTCACAATACATCCTGCAATATCATGCTTTTTATAGCTGCGCATAACATCTGTCAGGGTTTCACCCGTAGAGGTTGCATTAAGGCATAGCAGTTTTTGAATCGGTGTTTCTGACTGATTCAGCATGGCCAGTTGCTCTGCCACGGCCTGATCGCGTTGGCTGACACCTACGGTATCCACCAGAATCATGTGTTTGTTTTTCAGCTCTTTGAGCGCAATTTTCAAATCTTCTTCATCTTTGACGGCATGCACCATCACGCCAAGAATCTTGCCGTAAATGCGCAGTTGTT
This sequence comes from Methylophilus aquaticus, assembly GCF_030769565.1. GTDB lineage: Bacteria > Pseudomonadota > Gammaproteobacteria > Burkholderiales > Methylophilaceae > Methylophilus > Methylophilus aquaticus. The sequence goes on from NZ_JAVCAP010000006.1 coordinate 22,898, forward strand.
CGTAGCCACCAATCCGGTAGCTGTCAGTGGTGATCAGACCGAGGTTTTGCGTGCCATGTTTCATCACGTAGCGGGCCGCAAGTTTGGCAGTGGTGGTGGTTTTGCCAACGCCGGTTGGGCCAACCAGCGCATACACGCCACCGCGATCGAGCAGGGCGTCTTCATCGTCCAGTGTCTGCAGGTTGCGGCTGATGATTTCCTTGGCCCATAAAGGTGCTTTGGTCACATCAATATGTGCGGGTAATTTCTCGGCAATCTGACGTGACAGTGAAGCACTGAAACTGGCTGACAGCAGGGTGCTCAAGACTTTGGATTTGGCCGGGCTGTGTTGCAAATGATGCTGCCAGGTAATGGCACTCATCTGCGATTCAAAGTTGCTGCGCATATGGCGCATTTCCTGCATCATGCCACGCATTTTTTCTTCCAGCGTTTGCGTGGCGAGCTGATAGGCCTGCTCTTGCTGTTCACTCTGTTGCTTGAGCATGCTCATAATGGCTTGTTCGTTGGCAGCCGGCTCTGTAGTTGGCACAGGTGTAGCCATGACCGGGGCTGGTGTAGCCGCTGGTTTACGCGGCTGATCCTTTTCTGCCACATAATCCAGCAGGCTACGTGCATGTTCGCTTTCGCCACTGGCGGCATTCTGATCGACCGTGCTATCGACATCAGATTCGAGCATTGCAAGAATTTCCGTGCCACCGTTAACACTTCGGTTCGCCACAATAATTGCATCATCGCCCAGGGCCTGTTTAACCTGTGCCAGGGCTTCACGTGCATTTTTGCCAAAAAATCTCTTGATATTCATTTATTGCGCTCCGATTAAACTGGTGACACGGATGGATTTGTTATCTGGCAACTCGTCGTGTGATAACACTCTGAGATGCGGGACGGTTCTTCTTAAAAATCTGGACAAGGCGTTACGTAGCGGGGCAGCCACCAGCAATACGGGGGTCATGCCCATTTGCTCCTGTTGTCTGGCAGCCACTTCAGTTTGCTGAGACAGTTTTTCTGCGATGCCTGGTTCGATCACACTTTGTGCCGACTGGTTGTTTTGCATGGCTTGCAACAGCAAGCGTTCCAGTTGGCCATCCAGCGTCATCGCTGTAATTTCGTTACCATAGGGGAACAGGTCCTGCACAATCGCACGCCCCAATTTGACCCGGACCATAGACGTCAGGTCGGCTGGATCCTGCGTATACTGCGCATGATCCGCCAGTGTCTCGAGGATGCTGCGCATATCGCGGATATGTACGCCTTCGTTCAACAGGTTTTGTAATACTTTTTGCAGGGTAGACAGGCTGATCGTTTTTGGTACGATTTCTTCAATCAGTTTGCTGGCATCTTTGCCCAAATGATCGAGTAATTGCTGTACTTCCTGACGACCCAGCAACTCACCCGCATTCAGGGAGATAATGTGGTTCAGGTGGGTTGCAATCACCGTGCCAGCATCCACAACGGTGTAGCCCATGCTTTGTGCATATTCCTTGCGGTCAGACTCAATCCAGACGGCAGGCAATCCAAATGCCGGGTCGGTTGTTCTAGCGCCTTCCAGCTCTCCGGTGACTGCACCGGGATCAATCGCCAGCATCTGGTTGTAGTTTGATTCACCACTGGCCATTTCCACACCTTTCATGGTGATGCGATAGGCATTGGGTTTCAAGGTCAGGTTGTCTCGGATATGGACAGTAGGGGCTAAAAAGCCAATCTCCTGCGCAAATTTTTTACGGATGCCTTTGATACGTTTGAGTAATTCACCGCCCTGACCTTTGTCTACCAGCGGAATCAGGCGATAACCCACTTCGAGGCCAATCGTGTCTACTGGCAACACATCTTCCCACGTAGCCTCTTCGGCTTCGGTTGCAGGGGCCAGCTTGTCTTCAGGTGGCGGGGTCATCGCTGCCTGCTGGGCGGCTTTTTCTTTTTTCTGTGTAACGCTGTAGGCAAGGGCGGCCATGCCGGCACCCAGTGCCAGGAAGGCCAGATGTGGCATGCCGGGAATCAGGCCAATGCCAAAAATGATCGCCGCAGTGAAATTCATGACCTTTGGATTTTCAAACAGCTGACTGATCAATTGGCCACCGATATCTTCATTGTTAGCCACGCGGGATACCACCACACCTGCTGCGATGGAAATGACCAGAGAAGGAATTTGTGCCACCAGGCCATCCCCAATCGCCAGCATCGTGTAGTTTTTCACGGCATCGTCAAAGCCCAGGCCATGTTGCACCATGCCGACAATCAGGCCGCCCACAATGTTGATAATAATGACTAAAATACCGGCAATCGCATCGCCTCGAACATATTTACTGGCACCATCCATTGCGCCGTAAAACTCCGATTCCTGACTGACTTCCTTGCGACGGCGGCGTGCTTCATCTTCACCAATCAAGCCAGCGTTCAAATCGGCATCAATTGCCATTTGTTTGCCAGGCATGGCATCCAAGGTAAACCGTGCGCCCACTTCAGCAATCCGGCCAGCACCTTTGGTGATCACGGTAAAGTTGATAATGGTGAGAATCACAAATACCACAATCCCCACTGCGTAATTGCCACCAATCAAAAAGTGGCCAAAGGCTTCAATCACTTTGCCTGCGGCATCCGGTCCAGCGTGACCTTCAGTCAGCACCACGCGGGTAGAGGCCACATTCAGTGAAAGCCGCAGCATGGTGGTCATCAACAAAACGGTAGGGAAGGCAATAAAATCGAGTGGTTTGGTCGTTTGTAAACCGATCATTAACACCAAGATAGACAGCGCGATATTAAAGGTGAAGAACACATCGAGCACGATCGCTGGCAATGGCAATATCATCATTGCCAGTAACAAGACAATAATCAGGGGGGCGGCAACCGCGCGGCCGTCCAGTTTTCCTATCCATTGTTGCCAATTATTCATTTAATGCTCCTGCTCTGATACGCATGCTTTGTGACTATGACTTACTCAAACTCTGTTGCGCTGGCTGGTGCGGCCAGTAATGCATGTGGATCCAGTGCATCCGGTACCGGAACGTTATCTGGCTTGGCTGGCTGTATGCCGCCATGCTGTTTAAACACACGCAGTTGAAATACATAAGCTAAAATTTCTGCCACCGCCGCATATAAGGCCTGTGGAATTTCATGTTCCAGTTCGGTGTGCGCATATAAGGCACGTGCCAGCTTGGGAGACTCCAGTGTCATCACCTGATGCTCAGCAGCAATCTCCCTGATTTTCAGGGCAATTGCATCCACCCCTTTGGCGACCACAATAGGGGCACCTGTTTCACCTTCTTTATAACGTACAGCCACGGCATAGTGCGTTGGGTTGGTAATCACCACATCCGCAGTCGGCACATTCGTCATCATTCTTCTGCGCGCCATTTCACGTTGTTGCTGACGAATCCGGCCTTTGACCTCAGGGCTGCCTTCAGACTCTTTGGATTCGTCTTTTAATTCCTGCTTAGTCATCTTGTGTTTTTGCGCATATTGATAAAGCTGGTAGGGCACATCAATCACTGCAATCACGACCAGCGCAGAAGCAATCGTCAAAAAGCCGGTTTGCATGTAATCGCTGATATTACTGATGCCTGTCTCCAGCGGCGTTGCCGACAATCCCAGCATGGGTTCCAGATCTTTTTTCACAATGGCGTATGCCACTGAAGCCACCAATACCGTTTTGGCAATGGATTTCAATAACTCGACCAAAGAGTTTTTTGAAAACAGATTGCCCAGGCCTTTCATCGGATTCAGTCGACTGAATTGTGGCATCAGGGATTTCTGCGTCATGACCCAACCGCCGACCATCACAGGAGCTGCCACTGCGACGGCCACCATAATCACCGCCAGTGGCAAAAATGCCCACATCAGTTGTTCGACCACTTTAAGCATATGCACAATCAGCAAACTGGGCTCAAAAGCCAGCGTACGGTCGAATTGCAGACCCTGCTTAAGCACATTCTTCATGGCATCCGCCATCGGCTTGCCTAACATCATCATCGCCAACCCGCTGACAAACAGGACTGCACAGGCTGCCAGTTCACGCGAGCGCGGAACATCACCTTCTTCGCGTGCCTTTTCCAATCGCTTGGGGGACGCGTCTTCGGTTTTTTCCATATCGCTATCTTCAGCCATATCCTCAACTCGCTAGTGGGTGGGGTATCAATGCACAACTCCTTGATACATGGTTGTGATTATTGGTCACCAATGTATTTTTTTATGTTGGGAATAGAAGGACTAATCCGCTCCTTTCTCTCATTCTTTAAATACATGTTGTTAACGCGTGCAAAATTTAAAAATAAAAAACCTTTAAAAACAGTTGTTTATTAAATAAATAAAATTTTTTTGAATAAAAACCTAAAGTTTTAGTCAGGCCGGACGTAAAAGGGATATCAGCGAAATCGTCGCTATTCGCAGATCAGGCCGAAAAAACACCGGCAAATCGGGTGTTAACGGAATACAACAGGAAAACTTGAATTATTTTTTGAATTGGATTGCAAGATATGCTGCAAGGATCAACACTCAATACCTAAAGTTTAAAATTAAATTAATAACATAACATATTGTTTTTTATTGGTATGTGAATGGCCATGTTAGGGTTTGTAAGACAAACACCTACATGGCTGCTTTCGTCTGTCCTACAAAATTAACCGACAAACCCTGATTGTTGGCAATCATGATTGCGCGCAAAGTACGCCTAACACCCAAGCGTACTTAATATTTACCGCGAAAAACTAAAATGGAGAAAGATCATGACTGTCATGCAAAACGATTTACTCGCTGAAATCAAAGATGCCAACCTGAACTACCTGATGCTGGCGCAACAATTGATCCGTGCCGATAAAGCCACTGCAATTTTCCGTCTGGGGATTAACAAGGAAATTGCTAACCTGCTGGAAGGCTTGACCAACCTACAATTACTGAAACTCTGTAATACCAATATGCTGCTCACCCGTTTCCGTTTTGATGACAGCGAAATTCTGGGCATGCTGACCAGCTATGCCAAAGATCCTTCCCAAGCCCATTTGCACACTGCTGTACTGATGTCAGCACAAGCATCAGAGTCTACTGTATAACTGGTTACAAGCTGTCTATCTTGAGATAAGAACGATAAAAGGGGTCCATCATGCAAAAGAAAAGTGTAGTAAACGAAGCAGAACAAATTCAACTGGCCATGCAAATGATTACCTTGGGTGCACGTCTGCAGCTACTGGAATCACAAACCACATTATCACGTGAGCGTTTAATCAAGCTATATAAGGAAATGAAAGGTGTTTCACCGCCTAAAGGCATGCTGCCTTTCTCTACTGACTGGTTTTTGACCTGGCAACCTAACATTCACTCATCCATTTTCTACAATATCTATCGCTTTATGATGGATTACGCAGGCGTAGACGGCATTCAGGCCATTATCAAGGCTTACACGCTGTACATGCAGCAGGTGCAAAATCCTGACGCAGCAGGGCAGGTTGAAGAACCTGTATTGTCATTGACACGTGCATGGACTCTGGTGCGCTTTGTTGAGAGCAAAATGCTGACCACCAAGGTGTGTCATTGCTGTGGTGGTCAATACATCGTGAACACCTACGACCTGAACTCAAACTATGTATGCAACCTGTGTCATGTGCCATCACGTGCCGGTAAAACCAAAAAAGCCAAAGAGCTCAGTTACAAACTGGTATCCATGACGGCCTGATCATCGGATTTTTTCTGGATAGTTGCCTGAGTTTGCATATTTGCAAGGCTGGTTTGTAAATGTTTAAAAAAGGTGTGGTCATGCATTCAGTCACTTCAGGGGCAGGGTTTGCGTTGCTTCGCGGTCAGTTTTTGCAACGCGTTCTGCCCCAAAAACTCTGGAGTCAGGCACTTTTAATACAATTGTCGAGTGTGCTGTTGATTACGTGCGTTTCTCCCGCCGTGATCAACAGCGTATTTGCATTTGAACTACGTAGTCTTGGCATCCATCTAGAACATGGCCTGACCTGGTTACTGCTACATGTTGTTCTGGTCAGTGTGATGGCGGCTGCCATCCGCATGCCTGTCTGGTGGCGCTGGATTCATCTGGTTTTTCCAATTGCAGTCACGCTGATGCAGGCGCTGGCGTTACCGGCTAGCGTTTATCTCGGCGGATTTATCATCACGCTGGCATTGTATTGGTCTGTACACAATACGCGTGTGCCTTTTTATCCCTCTTTTCCAGCCACCTGGCGTGCCATGCATCACTTGCTGGAGCAGCAGGCTGGCGATGATTCCTTACGCGTGCTGGATATTGGCAGCGGGATAGGCGACTTGCCGCTGTTTCTTGCCAAACAACGCCCACATGACCGCGTATCCGGCATTGAAATTGCGCCATTGCCATGGCTGATCAGTTTTATACGTGCGACCTTTTCCGGGTCTGCAGTGAATTTTACGCTCGGTAATTATCAGCAATTGCATTTTGCCGAACAAGATGTGATTTTTGCCTACTTATCGCCAGCGGTGATGGAAGATGTCTGGCAAAAAGTATGTCGCGAAATGCGCTCTGGCACCTGTTTTATCAGTTCGGAGTTTGCGGTGCCTGACGTGACTGCGACGCACATCATCTATCCCGGCATTCATGCGCCGGCACTTTACCTGTACCGTTTGCCTTAAAACGCGTTGACTTTCCGGCGCAGGCCGCACTTGCGCACTTCCCCTTTTTCCAGACCTGCTTTTGCTTACCAAAACTAATAGGGCCGCTAAATCCCGTTTATTTGAAAAATTGAATCTGGTGGACGGTTGGTATGCTGTGCTTTATTGATTGCTAAATTTTTGGAGCAAAAAGCATGTTAGTCATTATTGGTTACGTGGTCATTCTGGGCGCTATTTTTGGTGGCTACGCAGCAGCAGGTGGGCATTTGGGTGGTTTATGGCAACCATTGGAGATTGTCATGATTTTCGGCGGCGCTTTTGGTGCATTTGTGGTCGGCAACGATGCAAAATCGCTTAAGGCTACCCTTAAAGACTTTCCTAAAGTATTCAAGGGTTCCCATGTCAATAAAGCGATGTACATGGATTTGCTGGCACTCTTGTTCGAGATTCTGACCAAAATTCGCAAAGAAGGCATGATGGCGATCGAGAAGGATGTTGAAGATCCTGAGTCGAGTGCTGTATTCGGCAAATACCCCACCATTTTGCATGACCATCATCTGATTGAATTCATCACAGATTATTTGCGGCTGATGGTGTCAGGCAATATGGATGCATTTCAAGTTGAAAACTTAATGGACAATGAAATTGAAACCCATCATATGGAAGGGCATGTTTCTGCACATTGCATTGCAAAGCTTGGCGATGCATTACCCGCTTTTGGTATTGTCGCGGCCGTGATGGGGGTGGTGCACACCATGGAAAGCCTCAGCTTGCCACCTACCGAGTTAGGCGTACTCATTGGGCACGCGCTGGTGGGTACTTTTCTAGGGATTTTATTGGCTTACGGATTTGTTGGTCCATTGGCAGGTGTTTTAGAGGCCAAGTTAGAAGAAAGCACCAAAGTGTTTCAGACCATTAAAGTAACCTTACTTGCAAGCCTCAATGGATACGCGCCGGCGATTGCTGTGGAGTTTGGCCGTAAAGTTCTGTACTCCACCGAGCGTCCAACCTTCTCCGAGCTGGAAGAGCATGTTAAACAAGCCAAGAAATAATCAGCGCTTGATCATACTTACGCCAAGCAAAAAGGAGCACATCCATGGCTGAAGAAAAAATTGCCCCGATTATTGTCAAGAAAATCAAGAAGAGCAGCGGCGGACACCATGGCGGCGCCTGGAAAATTGCTTATGCCGACTTCGTCACGGCAATGATGGCATTTTTCTTGTTGATGTGGCTATTGGGCTCAACCTCAAAAGCGCAAAAAGAGGGGATCTCCGAATATTTTAAAACGCCGTTGAAAGTTGTCTTGATGGGGCCGAGTGTCGGCGCCAGTGATTCCGCATTAAAAAATACCGGCGGTAAGGATGTCACCTTGAAACAAGGGCAGGTTAAGCCAGTAGATGGCGATCCTGGCCGAAACAAAATGATCAAGGAAAAAGAGTTGAAAGAGATGCTCAAACAAGCTGAAAAAGCAAAATTAGAGCAACTCAAGACCAAAATCGAACAAGCGATTGATGATAATCCGGAGCTTAAACAATTTAAGTCGCAACTGAAGCTGGACATGACCAGTGAAGGATTAAGAATACAAATTATAGATGAGCAAAATCGACCGATGTTTGAGAACGCCAGAGCGGATTTGCAACCCTATGCCAAAAAAATTCTGCATGAAATTGGCAAAACGCTCAATGGCGTCGAGAACAAAATCAGCTTATCCGGCCACACAGATGCGACCCCTTATGCCCATGGAGAACAGGGCTACAGTAACTGGGAGTTGTCTGCCGACCGCGCCAACTCCTCCAGGCGAGAGTTGATTGCCGGCGGGATGGATGAAGCTAAACTGGTGCGTGTACTTGGCCTGGGCTCTGCAACCTTAATGGACAAAGAAAATCCGTTTAATCCGATTAACCGACGCATCAGCCTGATAGTGATGAATAAAGAGGCTGAAGAGGAACTGTTAAGAGATAACGAACAGGTTTCTATCAGCGAACATGACCAGTCTGAAGTCGAAGCACTAAAAGCAAAGCAGGGCGCAGCACAGCAATAAAGCCAGCGTATTGGGGATTGGTCGAGAAATAAACGTTTTTTACAATGTTTATTACACGATTGGAAATTAAACGAATCAGGCAAGATAGGACCTATATGAAAACATTGCCCATAGATGAATTGAGAGAGTTGCTCGCTGCGGTATCCACCCATGGCGACTGGCATTTGCTTGAAATTGAAACTGATTTGCAACAAACCACCTTTTTGTTGAATGAAGCTATTGAGAAGTTGAGTCATAGCTTTATGAACGTATATGCACAATTAACCGAACAACAAACAGCATTACAACTGCTGGCCGATGCCGGTAAATTGCAACCTGAGGAAATGCAGCAATTGCAGATTTTTCAGGACAACATTGGTCAAGAAGTGAACAAGGTGGTGACTGGCATGCAATTTCAAGACATGACCAACCAGTTGATACAACGCACGATCAATCGTGTTAATGGCTTGAAAGCCTTGTTACAAGAGCTTTCCAGTCATCAGCTACCGATGACTGCCGAGGATGAACATGACGAAATCAGAAATTTTATTATGCAACTGAATCAGAACTTCGGTCAGGGCAGCCAACATCTGACAGGTAATTTACGCAAGTCAGTGAATCAGCAAGATCTGGCAAGTGGCGATATAGATTTATTTTAATCACAGCAACGTTTAACAAGACTTTTTGGATAAGGCGAGTGAAAAATGGCGAAGACAATTTTAACAGTAGATGATTCCGGATCATTACGTCAGATGGTGACTTTCAGCCTGAAAGCAGCCGGGTACGATGTGGTACAGGCGGTTGACGGACAAGACGGTTTAAACAAAGCAAAAGAAAAAACCGTTGATCTGGTACTCACTGATCAAAACATGCCGATTATGGATGGGCTAACATTGATTGCCAATTTGCGCAGTCTGGCCTCCTATCAAAAAATACCAATTTTGATGCTGACCACAGAGTCTTCAGATGAAATGAAGGCGAAAGGTAAAGCGGCAGGCGCTAACGGTTGGCTGGTTAAACCGTTTGACCCTAAACGTTTGATCGAAGTGGTACAGAAGGTGATTGGCGCTTAAAGCCGGTTGGCCTCAGCAAAAGGACAGGAGAAATACTATGACAGTGGATATGAGCCAGTTTTATGAGGTGTTTTTTGACGAGGCTGAAGAGTTATTGGCCGAAGCAGAACGCCTGCTGCTTGGCATTGATGTCGCTGATCCGGATATCGAGCAATTAAACGCCATTTTCAGAGCTGCACACTCGATTAAAGGGGGCGCAGCTACTTTTGGTTTTATGGACATGGCTGAAATTACCCATGTACTGGAAAACTTGCTGGATAAAATCCGCAAACAGGAAATGGCGCTTACTAATGAGCATGTGGATGCATTTCTGGCCGCGAAAGATGTGATCAAAATGCAACTGGATGGTCACCGTCATGCAACAGAAGTGAATGCGGAACAGGTGGGTGATGTTTCCATGATGCTGAAGTCCTTATCTGAAGGTAAAGACGCGGCTATCCCGGCAGACCCACTGCTCGAACAATTCAAACCGGAACCTGAAGCATTTAAAGTTGCGGAGCAAAAGCCGGTGATTGAACTGACTGATGCTGACAAGTCAAAAGGCCTCAAACTTTACGATGTCGGCTTGCCCGAGGTTACAGAGCGTGACTTGAGCAATTTGAAAGACGAACTGGCGTTATTGGGTGAGATCGCCGTCTATCAGCGCCAGAATAACGCATTTGCATTGATGGTAAAAACTGATTCCAGTGCCGATGACATCATCTCCATTTGCTCTTTTATTTTAGATCCTGATGCTTTAGTGATTCATGAAGTGGGTGCGTCAGACGCAGCCCCTGCTGTCACTGCCAGTCCTGAAACCTCTCAAGCTGCTGCGCCGGTAGGGGATGATCCTGGGTATGGTTTTTTTGATGATGATCCGATTATTGCCGCGATTGAACCTGTAGAAAATCTGGCAGAGGCGAAAGCCGCGCAAGCGCCGACAGCGCCTGTGAGTGGTGATAAAGTCAAAGTGGCCGAAGAAATGGGCTATGGCTTGTTTGGTAAAGATGGTCAGGAAAAGCAAGAGGAAGGCTATGGCTTTTTTGCTCCATTCAAGCCGCACCCTGATGCCCCTAAAGCACAAATGATTGGTGATGAAACTCCAGTCACTGCAGCTGCGTTGGCAAGCGCGCCAACTGCAGTCATTGCACCTGCCAACGCTGCCGATGATAGGCGCACACAACCAAGACGCGAAGCAGATAAAGCTGCGCCGCAAAGTGCCGAAAGTAGTTCGATTCGCGTTGGCATTGAAAAAGTTGACCAGTTGATTAATCTGGTAGGTGAGCTGGTCATTACACAGGCCATGATTGAACAACGTGTGAATGCGCTTGAACCAGTTGAAAACGAAGCGCTGATTAATAGCGTTAGCCAACTCACCCGTAATACGCGTGACTTGCAAGAGTCTGTGATGTCTATTCGCATGATGCCGATGGACTTTGTCTTCTCGCGCTTTCCGCGCATGGTGCGCGACTTGGCCGGCAAACTTGGCAAAAAAGTTGAATTTGTCACTATAGGTGCGGCTACCGAGCTGGACAAGAGTTTAATTGAACGCATTGTTGACCCACTGACCCATCTGGTACGCAATAGTGTGGATCACGGTATTGAAAAACCGGAAGTACGCCGCTCTGTCGGTAAGGCTGAAAGCGGCACCTTGACTTTGTCTGCTTCGCACAAAGGCGGCAGCATCGTGATTGAGGTCACTGATGATGGCGGTGGTTTGAACCGTGAAAGAATTTTGGCCAAAGCTGCGGCTAACGGCCTGCCGGTGAATGAAAGCATGACCGATAGTGAGGTGTTTAACCTGATTTTTGCCCCTGGTTTTTCTACGGCTGAAGTGGTGACTGATGTTTCTGGTCGCGGTGTGGGGATGGATGTGGTTAAGCGGAACATTACTGCCATGGGTGGCAATGTGGATATCCGTTCTGCACTTGGGTATGGCACAACAATTTCCATCTCACTCCCGCTGACTTTGGCGATTTTGGATGGCATGTCGGTTTCTTTAGGTAAAAGTGTTTACGTTGTCCCTCTCAATCTGATTGTTGAAACCCTGCAACCACGTGCCGAAGATTTGAAAACGGTAACAGGTGAAGGCTTAATGGTTCATGTGCGTGGTGAGTATCTGCCAATTATTGCATTACATGCTTTATTTAATCACCCAACTGAAATTACAAGCCCCACTGACGGTGTGCTGCTGATTCTGGAAGCTGATGGCAAGAAATCAGCCCTGTTTGTTGACCGGCTGGTAGGCCAGCAACAAGTGGTAATCAAGAGTCTGGAGACCAATTTTAAACGGATTCCAGGGGTGTCTGGCGCCACGATCATGGGCGATGGTTCTGTCGCATTGATTCTTGACGTGCCTGCTATTACCCAAATGGGTCAAACCACTAATTACGTCACAGGCGGATTGGCATTTGCCAATCAGAACTATTCAACTTTAGATAAGCATATCAATGCATAAGGAGTACATGCAATGACAACCACTGAAATCAGCAATACCCAAAACAACAATACTGTCAGCAATCTCAAAACGGCGGCTGGTGAGTATCTGACCTTTGTTTTAGGAAATGAGCAATATGGCATTGAGATTCTGAAAGTACAAGAAATCCGAGGCTATGATGCGGTTACCCAAATTGCCAATATGCCGGCCTTTATCAAGGGCGTGGTCAATTTGCGCGGAAAGATTGTCCCGATTGTTGACTTGCGAATCAAGTTTAATCTTGGCAAGGTCGAGTACAACGAATTTACCGTTGTGATTATCCTCAACCTCAATGGCCGTATCGTCGGCATTGTGGTGGATGGTGTATCAGATGTGCGTGAGTTGCGCGAAGAACACTTGCGCGAGGTGCCATCACTGGTGACTCGCATTGATACAAAGTATATCGTCGGTCTGGCCACCATCGAACAGGAAATGTTGATTCTGGTGGACATTGAAAAACTGATGACCAGTGATGAAATGGAGCTGATGGATACAGTGGTGCATTAAACCACCCATCAACAATACCGAGAACAACAGGGGGAAATCATGATTTCAAGTGTGTTGAACATGTTGGCTGGAACAACGAAAGAGTATCGAGCCATTAAAAATGAAGTAAGTGAGTTTAAAGCATTAAAGGCAGAGATTAATAAAGCACGCTGTATTGTTGAATTGAATGCCAATGGTGAAATCACCCATGGTAATCACAACTTGTGCCAGGCTCTCGGTTACAACGAGTCCGAGTTGATTGGCCAGCATCATCGCACCCTGTTGTCTCGTGCCGAAGCCACCAAACCCGAATACGAACAATTCTGGTCAGCCTTAAAAAGTGGTCAATCGCAGGTCGGCACTTTCAAAATGGTGAATAAGGCCGGTAAAGACTTCTGGTTTCAAGGGTACTACGCGCCTGTCTGTGATGGACCAAACAAAAGCCTGCGCAAAGTGGTGGCCTATTTAACCGACATTTCAATAGAAAAATCCCGCACCCTCGCTTTACAGGTGGAAGAAGATGCGCTGAACCAGTCATTTGGCGTGATGGAATGTGACATGCAAGGCAATATTTTGTCTTGCAATGAGATGTTTCTGAAGCCGCTGGGCTACGCAGAAAAAGAAGTTGTTGGCCAGCCGGTCAGTAAAATTCTGTCTGCTGAAACAGCCAACAGTCTTGCCTATAAAACATTATGGCAAGAACTGAATAGTGGCAAGAGCATTACCAGAGAAATTTGTCGCGTTTCAAAAAGTGGAGAGGAGTTCTGGTTCCAGTCCACCTATGTGCCTGTTAACGATGAGTCTGGAAAACCGGGCAAAGTGGTCGTTTATTCTTATTGCGTGACGCAAGAGAAACTGAAAAATGCTAATTATATCGGGCAGATCAACGCCATTAACCAAACACAGGGGGTGATTGAGTTCGATCTGGATGGCAATGTACTGGCCGTTAACGATAAGTTCCTGAACGTTGTTGGTTATGGCCGAGAAGAAATACTGGGCAAACACCACAGTCTGCTGGTCTCGGAAAAGCATAAAAACAGTCAGGAATACAAAGACTTCTGGGCTGGGCTGAATCAAGGCCAACCCCATGAAGGGGTCTACCATCGCTATGGCAAAGGCGGTAAAGATATCTGGTTGCAAGCCAGCTACAACCCTATTATCGGCCTGGCAGGCAAGCCATTTAAAGTGGTTAAGTATGCCACCGACATTACCAAGGCGGTGCTGGCTGACAAAGAACAGGTTAAGAAATCTGTTGAAGCCATGATGATTAAAAACGCACTCGAATCTGCCTCCAACAATTTAATGGTGGCCGATAATGACGGGGTCATCACCTATATGAATCCGTCTACATTGGCATTAATGCGTGAAGCCGCGGATACATTCAAATCCCTTTTTCCAAGTTTTAATCCAGATCAGTTGATCGGTCAAAACTTTGATTTATTTCACAAAAACCCTGCCCACCAGCGTAATTTACTCGGGAGTTTGAAAGAGCGGCATATTGCCGAATTACCCGTGGGCAATATGTTCTTCAGGCTAACCGCCAACCCGTTATTTGATAATAAGGGTGAACGTTTGGGCTCTGTGGTTGAGTGGGTGAATCTGACCGAAGAAAAGCGGGTTGAAAACGAGATTAAAACGATTGTTGAAGGGGCTGTTGCCGGTAACCTGTCTGACCGTCTTGATCCTTCAAAAGTAAAAGGCTCCGTCGTAAAAACGATGGAATCCATTAACCAGTTGCTAGACAGTTTCAGCGATATCCTCTTGCAAGTGCGTGAGGCTGGCGAAACCATCAATACTGCTGCGCAGGAAATTTCCAGTGGCAATAACGATTTATCCAGCCGCACCGAGCAACAGGCTTCCAGCCTGGAAGAAACAGCCTCCAGCATGGAGCAGCTGGCCTCCACAGTGAGACACAATGCTGACAATGCGCGTCAGGCCAATCAAATGGCAGAAGCCGCCTCTCAAGTCGCCATACGCGGTGGCGATGTGGTTGGCAATGTGGTTTCAACGATGAGTGCGATCAACGAAAGTGCGCACAAAATTGAAGACATTATTACGGTAATTGACGGCATTGCCTTCCAGACCAATATCCTGGCCTTGAACGCGGCAGTTGAAGCCGCACGTGCCGGTGAGCAGGGCCGTGGCTTTGCAGTGGTGGCCGGTGAAGTGCGTAATCTGGCACAGCGTTCTGCAAGTGCGGCTAAAGAGATTAAAGAACTGATCAGTGATTCGGTAAGTAAAACAGCCGAAGGCACCAAACTGGTACAAAGTGCGGGTGAAACCATGCATGAAATCGTCACTTCCGTACAGCGTGTGACCGACATCATGAGTGAAATTACTGCGGCCTCTGCAGAACAGAGTTCCGGGATTGATCAAGTCAATGGTGCCGTGACCAATATGGATGAGGTTACCCAGCAGAATGCTGCCTTGGTTGAAGAGGCAGCAGCGGCTGCAGAGTCATTGGTAGAGCAGGCATCCAATCTCATGGACTCGGTGAATCATTACCAATTACGTGGCGTGGCAAGCAGTGCGCAATCGGCACCGCGGTCCACGCATCGCCCGGCAGCAAGCCCTTCCAAGGCCACTGTACACATAAGCCAGGCCAAGCCGGTGCACAATACAGCACCTAAAAAGCCGCTCAAAACAGGTACAGACAATACCGACTGGGAAGAATTCTAACGCCACTTTTGCTATTGGAGGCAGATCATGTCCAGCAAGATATCTGCGTTTATTGAAGAAATGAATGAGGTCTTCTTGATCTGGTCGTGTGCGTTAGCTGGGTATCCTGTCTAGAGGGAGGCATCACATAGGCCGATTGTTCCCGATGCAGGTGCCAGCGAACCAGGCAAAGGCTTTGCGGTGCTGGCAGCTGAGCTCCCTCCGCTGGCATAATGTTCAGCCAGTGCTACCAATGACAGCAAAGCACCGATTGCCTCATCATCATTCAGCGGAAGTCTGCACCATCAATATTGGCCGGTCTCTAGACCGGCTTTTTTCTGGGTATCCCAATTAAAGGGCATTTAGAGCGTTTATTCCAGCATTGGGAATTTTTCCCGATGCCTTATATTTTCATATGCAATCCACGATTGTTTAATTGATAAGGCCGTGAGCGATGAAAACAAATTTACCAGTGACACAACATGAGGTCGAACTTAAAGAAGGTGCCTCTATTGTGTCCAAAACCGATTTGAAAGGTGCGATTACTTATGTGAATCGTGAATTCCTGGAAGTCAGCGGATTTGCAGAATTTGAACTGCTTGGGAAAAACCATAATATTATTCGACACCCCGATATGCCGCCAGCAGCTTTTGAGGATTTATGGCGCACGGTAAAGGCAGGGAATCCATGGAACGGCATGGTAAAAAATCGTTGCAAAAATGGTGATTACTATTGGGTAGAAGCGAATGTTGCACCTGTGCGTGAAGGCCATACACTGGTTGGCTACATGTCTGTGCGCACAAAACCGAGTCGCCAGCAAATTGCGCAAGCAGAAAAAAACTATCAACAGATGCGTGAAGGTAAAGCAACACAACCGGCGTGGCATGCTCGGCTGATCGCCCGGCTTGATGACTTATCCATCTCTTATAAATTATCGCTGGCGATTTTGTTTCCTGTTGCCATGATGATCAGCTTCGGCTGGATGCAGCATGCGGAGCATCTTTTTGGCACAGCAATGATCGGAGTGATTGCTGCAGTCGTCGCGGGTGCGCTCGCTTCGGTAAAGCTGACCCGTTCGGTAAAGGTCATGAAAGAGGCCATTAATGGATTGGCTGGCGGCAATCTCGGCGTCAGCATTGAGATGCTTGGCAATGATGAGTGCGGCACTGTGATGAAAGCACTGAAGGCCATGCAAATCAAAATTGGCTTCGATGTGAATGATGCGCGTAAGCTGGCAGAGCAGGCGGGGCGCCTGCAGGCCGCACTGGATCAAAGTGCAACAGCATTTACATACAGTGATCAGTACCATTATCTGCAATACATGAATGCCGCAGCTGAAAAGCTTTGGCATGAAATGGCTGATCAACTGGACAAAACCCATGGCGGTTTTGAGGTCTCGGCCATGCTTGGCAAGCAGATTGGCGAGTATATTCCCGAACCTTTCAGAAAAACATTTAATGAACAGTCTAACGCGACGCGCACCCTCGATCTCTCCATGTGTGGCAAACGTATTCAATTAACAATTGTTTCTGTGTTTACAGCAAAAGGCGAGTATCTGGGACGAATGACACAATGGAATGACCGCACAGCAGAGTTTTCCGGTCAGCAAGAAGTGTTTCGTCTCGTCAGTGAAGCTGCAGCGGGTAATTTATCACAGCGCGTTAACCTTGACGTGTTGCCTGCTGGCTTTGTGAATGAAATTGGAAAAGGCATTAACCAAATTCTCGATGCGTTGATTACACCGTTAAACGTCGCTGCCAGTTATGTCGCCGATATCTCAAAAGGCCAGATTCCGGCCAAAATCACTGATCACTACAATGGTGATTTTAATACCATCAAAGACAACCTCAACCAGTGTATTGACGCAGTCAACGCATTGATTGTGGATGCGAACCTGTTATCGAAAGCGGCAGTAGAAGGCCGTTTGTCCGTGCGTGCAGATGCGACCAAGCATAATGGCGACTTTAAAAAAATTGTAGAGGGCGTCAACGCAACACTGGATTCTGTGATTGGCCCATTAAGTGTTGCTGCAGCCTGTGTAAACCGTATTTCAAAGGGAGATATTCCTGAGCGTATTGAAACGCATTACAACGGCGACTTTAACGAAATCAAGAATAGCCTGAATACCTGTATTGAGGCGGTGAACATATTGGTGACCGATGCCGAATATCTGACCGAAGCAGCACGTGAAGGCCGCATCAGTGTACGCGCTGATGCCAGCCGCCATCAGGGAGACTTTCGTAAAGTGGTGGAGGGTGTAAACAGCACGCTGGACCTCATTGTAGAGCCCATTGCAGCGGTGAGTGAGGCCGTGGAAACCATCACCACAGCCGCTAACGAGATCTCATCAGGCAACGCAGACTTGTCAGCCCGTACCGAGCAGCAAGCGTCCAGCCTGGAAGAAACCGCTGCCAGTATGGAAGAACTGGCTTCTACAGTGAAAAAGAATGCCGATAATGCGAAACAGGCGAATCAACTGGCATTGGCGGCTTCTGGTGTCGCAACCAAGGGCGGTGAAGTTGTGAATGAGGTGGTCGAAACCATGGGCGCGATTAACGAGAGTGCCAAGAAGATTGAAGACATCATCTCGGTGATTGACGGCATTGCTTTCCAGACCAATATTCTGGCCTTGAACGCGGCGGTAGAAGCGGCACGCGCTGGCGAGCAGGGCCGTGGGTTTGCAGTGGTGGCGGGTGAAGTGCGTAATCTGGCACAACGTTCCGCCAGTGCGGCCAAAGAGATTAAAGAACTGATCAGTGATTCTGTGAGCAAAACGACAGAAGGCACGCGTCTGGTTGAAAATGCAGGCACCACCATGGATGAAGTGGTTTCATCAGTACAGCGTGTTGCCGATATTATCAGCGAGATTTCGGCCGCTTCAGCCGAACAAACGACGGGTATTGATCAGGTGAACCAGGCAGTGACCAGCATGGATGAAACCACCCAGCAAAACGCAGCCTTGGTAGAGGAAGCGGCGGCAGCGGCTGAATCGCTGGTGGATCAGGCGAACCAGCTGGCAGATGTGATCAGCCAGTTCAAGCTGGATGGACGCGTACAAAGCAGCGCGCCATCCGCTACGCAACATCGGGCGGTGCAGACAAGCAGTACTGCAAGCAAGTCTTTTACGGCCAAACCCACGCGTAGCGGTACAGGCGGCGGTGGAGGTGGCGCCAAACCGGCGGCAGTCAGTGCGCCTGCACCTGCGCGTACCTTTGCCAAAACAGGCACAGATGATGAGTTTTAGGGCCTTTTTACTCTGTGAATAAAGCCACATTAATTAAATTGCATTGGCTTTGATAAAGCGAACCACCGGCATTAGTGGAGTCGCTGGTTGAGGTGATGAACCAGCAAGCCGTGGCCAGCCATTTAATACTTAAAAGTTACCGGCAATCAGGGAGCTTTAAGCCACCAGAAAAACCGGGATTTATGGTGAACAAATATAATTGTAATTTTTGTGTAACAACGCTAAAGAAAAGGTAGCGTCTGTCGTTATTAACAATAAGTGGTAGTGAAAAGCCACCTTAACTATGATTAATCATTTAATGGAGACTTTATGAAAAATTTTTCAATGGCAATTTACGCGGCATTAGTATTAGTATCACTTTCAAACCATACTCAAGCTGCGGATGATCAAATCACTTGTAAAGCATCCATGATGGGTCGCATTTGTTTTGACTCTAGTGGTAGAGAACTCTCAATTGCAGAAATGCAAGCGGCAACATCGGATGCTCAGAAAAAAGACCCTTCCGAAAAGGTAGCCAAGAAGTAAGTTTGTTAATATGCAATGAAAACCCCTCTCGTAGGGGTTTTTTTTATCCATGTCACTCCGGCTTGACATTGAAAAACTTGAGCGCAATAAGCGTAGTTAAATCCCCTTTTATTGGGCGATTAAAGCGGCTTTGTATAGCGCAAAATGTAGGCTAGTCAAAAAGCTGTTTTCCTAGTTTCATATGATGGAGATTTAAAATGAGTGTTGCAAAAAGACTGTACCTATTAATCGCAACCGCTGCGCTCGGCTTGTTAGCACTGGCGGTGATTGGATATTTTCAAACTGAACGGGTGTATGAAAAAACCAACTTTGCCAACGTTAATGCGGCGCCCAGCATTGATATATTAGATACAACGCTTGCTGATTTTGAAAAGTTAAATAGCTTGATTTGGTTGCATATGCTGAATACCGACAATGCAAAAATGCAAGTCATTGAAAAGCAAATCGCTGACACGCATAGCAAAATGATGGCGGATTTGAAACAGTATGATCCCTATGTGTATAACGATGAAGACCGCCAGCTACTCAAAGCAGTGTATGACGCAATCAAAGTTTATGATGGTTTGGGCGGGAATACACTCACATTGTCACTTTCAAATAAAAAGAACGAAGCCAGAGATGGCTTGTTAGCCAATCAGGCAATTATCGCAGGCGTACAAAAGGCGATTGCTCAACATAGGTTATTTAATAATACTCTCGCCAAAAGTAGCGCACAGGCTGCGCATGATATAAGAAATCAAGCCATACTGATGACGCTTTTCCTGGCCTCACTGGCCATTGCTACTGTGGTAGCAACCGGCTTGTTTATTCGTCGTAGCTTAATGAAAGAGCTAGGCGTTGAGCCGGCTGAGTTAGGAGTAATCGCGCGAAATTTTGTCGATGGTAATTTAAATCAGAAGATTGAATTGCCCGCAGATGACAAAACCAGCGTGGCCTATTCAATACGCGTTTTACAACGTACGTTGGATGGCTTGGTACAGTCACTGCGCTACGTGAGTCAACAGCATGATGAAGGTGATATTGATTGTACTGTCGATGAAAACCGCTTTAAAGGTGGCTTCTCAGAAATGGCTGCAGGGATCAATAAAATGGTCGCAGGCCATATTGATATGAACCAGAAAGCCATTGAAGTCGTAAAAGCATTTGGCGAAGGTAATCTGGATGCACAACTGGAACAGTTCCCCGGCAAGAAAGCGTTTGTCAACGAAGCGATTGAACAGGTCCGTAGCAATATCAAGCGTTTGGTTGATGATGCAGAAGAACTGGCGCATGCAGCGGTTGATGGACGTCTGTCAGTCCGTGCCGATGCCACCAAACACCAAGGTGACTTCCGCAAGATTGTGCAAGGTGTCAATGACACACTGGATGCCGTGATTAACCCGTTGAATGTCGCTGCCAGCTATGTAGCCGACATTTCAAAAGGCCATATTCCTGCCAAAATCACGGATCACTACAATGGTGACTTCAATACGATCAAAGACAACCTCAATCAATGTATTGATGCTGTCAATGCACTGGTTGCTGATGCTAATTTGCTTTCTAAAGCAGCGGTAGATGGCCAGCTCTCTACCCGTGCGGATGCAGGCAAACATCAGGGTGACTTCCGCAAAGTAGTAGAAGGCGTGAACGCAACGCTTGATTCCGTCATTGGACCACTGAATGTGGCTGCCAATTATGTAGATCGCATCTCAAAAGGGGATATCCCAGAGCGCATCACTGATCACTACAACGGTGACTTTAATGAAATTAAAAACAATCTGAACACCTGTGTTGATGCTGTCAATCGGCTGGTCGCAGATTCTGATTTGCTGGCTGAAGCGGCGCGTGAAGGCCGTATCATGGTCCGTGCAGATGCTGGCAAACATAGTGGTGATTTCCGTAAAATTGTTGACGGCGTGAACAATACCCTCGACCTGATTGTAGAACCGATCAGGGCCGTCAGTGAGGCCGTCGAAACGATCACCACGGCCGCTAACGAAATTTCGTCTGGTAACTCTGACCTGTCTTCCCGTACCGAGCAGCAAGCATCCAGCCTGGAAGAAACCGCTGCCAGCATGGAAGAACTGGCTTCTACAGTGAAACAGAATGCCGAAAACGCCAAACAGGCGAACCAGATGGCGCTTTCAGCCTCTGCGGTTGCAGTGAAAGGCGGCAATGTGGTCAGCGAAGTGGTCGCGACCATGAGTGCGATTAACGAGAGTGCCAAGAAGATTGAAGACATCATCTCGGTGATTGACGGCATTGCTTTCCAGACCAATATTCTGGCCTTGAACGCGGCGGTAGAAGCGGCACGCGCTGGCGAGCAGGGCCGTGGGTTTGCAGTGGTGGCGGGTGAAGTGCGTAATCT
>NZ_JAVCAP010000006.1:44426-58990 GCF_030769565.1 Methylophilus aquaticus
TCATCAGTACAGCGTGTCGCCGATATTATCAGCGAGATTTCGGCCGCCTCTGCCGAACAGAACACCGGTATTGATCAGGTGAATCAGGCAGTGACCAGCATGGATGAAACCACCCAGCAAAACGCAGCCTTGGTAGAGGAAGCGGCGGCTGCAGCTGAATCACTGGTGGATCAGGCGAACCAGCTGGCAGATGTGATTAGCCAGTTTAAACTGGATGGCCGTGTGCAAAGTGGCGGTGTGTCAGCGTCTTACCAGCGGGCGCCGCAGACAAGCCGTACAGTAAGCAAAACGTTTACGGCTAAATCCACGCAGAGCATGTCAGGCGGCGGCGGTGCCAAACCCGTGGCAGTCAGTGCACCAGCCCCTGCGCGAACGGTAGCCAAAACAGGCACGGACGATGGTGACTGGGAAGAGTTTTAATCACTGAAAACCGACACGCATGAAAAAGCCGATAGCCTAGCAAGCTATCGGCTTTTTTGTTCTGGAGGGCATGGTCAATGTGGTCGGAAACTTACATACATCAGGCAAGCCCCGAATGAATAGCTTTTATAAAAACCCTTTTCACAACATTGAATAGCATGACAAAGCCGGGCCTTATTTGCCAATAGAAACAACACTGATTGTCATAAGATGAAAGCATAGGTGAAGCCTTCCAGCGGATTCACCGAGGATGGCTCATGGAATTGCAGGTATTTTACGCTGACGCGCTCGTCTCAGTCTGGTGGTTTAGACCGTGGGCAGTCGCGTCTAATCCTGGGGTTACCAATAAGAGCATCCGTACATAAAAAATGTGGTTTAGAGGTCAACGATTGACTTTAAGCTTAAAAAATATCTGGGAAGAAAAAAGTTTAATTGAACGTTGTTATTTTTTAAGATAAGGAAGTCAATATGCGTTTAAATATCCATTCAATTCAGGGCAAAATTGTCCTGGTCGCTGGATTGTCATTATTCGTCAGTGGGTCAATACTGGTGAGTTCAGCTTTTATTTCAGCAAAAAACAACCAAGAGGTAGTATCCGAAAAAGTCTCATCACTGGTAAATGATGGCACACAAGACAGTTTAAAAAATCTTGCAGGCTCTGAAGCGGGTAAGATTCAGGCCAAATTTGATGTTGCTCTGGATGCAGCACGCACCATGGCGCATACGTTTGCTTTGACCAAGGATGGCTCGGGTGTGCAATTTGGCCGTAGTCAGATCAATGCTGTGTTGCTCAATGTCCTTAAGCAGAATCCGGAGTTTAATGGCACCTATTCCTGCTGGGAACCTGATGCACTTGACGGTAAGGATGATAGCTTCAGAACAGGGGAGGATGGTAATAATAGTCGTACAGGCAGATTTACACCCTATTGGAACCGGGATGATACTGGCCGTATTGCAGTCCAACCGCTGGTTGAATATGACACCATGGATCGCCATCCCAACGGCGTGATGAAAGGTGGCTGGTATATCGGGCCACGCGACACGAATACAGAAAGTGTGCTGGATCCTTTCCCGTATATTGTGCAGGGCAAATCTGTATGGCTCACCACTTTATCAGTGCCCATCGCCAGTAAAGGCAAGTTTTATGGGGTAGCTGGCACAGATTACAATCTCGATTTCGTACAAAAAATTGCGGAAGATGCGAGCAAAAACCTTTTTGATGGCAAAGGTGAAGTGGTGATCGTAAGCAATATGGGCTTGGTTGTGGCAGACAGCCGTAATCCAAAGCTGATCGGTCAATCATTTAAAGATATGGTAGGTGAAGGCGCAGACCAGCATTTAAAAGACATTCAATCGGGTCGTGCGGTCGCCAGCATCAATCAAAAATCCGGTGAAATGATCGCACTTGGGCCGATTGCCCTGGGGCGTACCGGCAAACCCTGGGCCGTAATGATTAAAGTGCCAACGGCAGTGGTGATGGCTGAAGCGCATGCGCTTGATCAGAATTTAACCCAACGGGCCACGCAAGCGGCCATTTGGCAATTGCTGCTGGGCTTGCTAGTGACCGCTACAGGCATCGTATTTATCTGGTTTTCAGCCGCAAAAATTGCAAAACCGATTCGTCAGGCCGCTCAAATCGCGACCGATCTGTCACGCGGTCATACGGATGTATTGATTGAAGTGAACAGTCAAGATGAAACAGGGCAGTTAATGACGGCCATGCAAAGCATGGTGCAATCGATCAAATTATTGATCAGTGATACCAGCACACTGGCCAAATCTGCGGTTGAAGGGGATTTATCAACCCGTGCAGATACCCAGCAACATCAGGGCGATTTCCGTAAAGTGGTCGAGGGCGTGAATCAGACACTCGATGCCGTGGTGACGCCGCTGGAAGTCGCTGCTGGTTATGTTGACCGTATTGCAAAAGGTGACGTACCTGAAAAAATCAGTGTGGAATACAAAGGGGATTTTAATGCCATCAAGAACAACTTGAACCAATGTATTGATGCAGTGAACAGTATGGTTGCTGATGCCAATATGCTCTCTCTGGCAGCGGTAGATGGTCAATTGTCGACCCGCGCAGACGCAGGCAAACATCAGGGAGATTTCCGCAAAATTGTCTCTGGCATGAACAGCACGCTGGATGCGATTGTGAAACCCATCAACATCACCTCCAGCTATCTGGACAATCTGGCTAAGGGGAATATTCCCGCAAAAATCACCGAGCAATACCGAGGAGATTACAGCCTGATTATTAACAACCTCAACACCTGTATTGATGCTGTGAACGCACTGGTGGCAGATGCCAACCAACTGGCACAAGCTGCACAAGAGGGTCGCTTATCCACACGTGCTGATACCGACAAACACAATGGTGACTTCCGTAAAGTCATTCAGGGCTTGAATGGGACATTGGATGCGGTGGTCAAACCGTTAAGTATTGCCTCTGAATATCTGGACAATATTGCCAAAGGTCATATTCCAGCGCGTATCAATGAGCAATATCCGGGTGATTACAGTTTGATTATTAATAACCTGAACACCAGTATTTCAGCAGTGAATGCGTTAGTGGCTGATACCAATTTACTGTCAGAAGCCGCCAAAGAAGGGCGTATTACCGTGCGTGCTGAAGTCAATAAACACAATGGTGATTTCCGCAAGATTATCGAAGGGGTCAACAACACCCTGGACATGATTGTAGAGCCTATTGTGGCCGTGACTGAAGCGGTGGAAACCATTACCACAGCGGCGAATGAAATCTCCAGTGGCAACGCAGACCTGTCTTCCCGTACCGAGCAGCAAGCTTCCAGCCTGGAAGAAACCGCTGCCAGTATGGAAGAACTGGCTTCTACAGTGAAACAAAATGCCGAAAACGCCAAACAGGCGAACCAGATGGCGCTTTCAGCCTCTGCGGTTGCGGTGAAAGGCGGCAATGTGGTCAGCGAAGTGGTCGCGACCATGAGTGCGATTAACGAGAGTGCCAAGAAGATTGAAGACATCATCTCGGTGATTGACGGCATTGCTTTCCAGACCAATATTCTGGCCTTGAACGCGGCGGTAGAAGCGGCACGAGCTGGCGAGCAGGGCCGTGGGTTTGCAGTAGTGGCGGGTGAAGTGCGTAATCTTGCACAACGTTCCGCCAGTGCGGCCAAAGAGATTAAAGAACTGATCAGTGATTCTGTGAGCAAAACGACAGAAGGCACGCGTCTGGTTGAAAATGCAGGCACCACCATGGATGAAGTGGTTTCATCAGTACAGCGTGTCGCCGATATTATCAGCGAGATTTCGGCCGCCTCTGCCGAACAGAACACCGGTATTGATCAGGTGAATCAGGCAGTGACCAGCATGGATGAAACCACCCAGCAAAACGCAGCCTTGGTAGAGGAAGCGGCGGCTGCAGCTGAATCGCTGGTGGATCAGGCGAACCAGCTCTCCGAGGTCATCAGCCAGTTCAAGCTGGAGGGCAGGGTCAGTCGCCAGCGATTCTCCGGCCATGACCATTCAGGGGTTAAGGCAGCGAGTCACGTCAGTAAACCTTCTTCGAGCAAACCCAAATCCGGCAGTGGTGGTGGCACGGCAAGTAGTGCAACAGCGAGTCGTCGCACCTTTGCCAAAACAGGCACTGACGATGGTGAATGGGAAGCGTTTTAGTTGTCCTGATCAGTAAGGATAAAGCCGATAGCCTCGCTATCGGCTTTATATTTTCCGCGGGTGGAGTCGGTGTCGTTGGGGGATGGGTAACGCTTGAGATTTAGGCTGTAAACGGGCTTTTTATCTTGCAATATCGCCTGCTGAAGATTTGTAATAATTGGATAAATCTCGCATTACGAGTCAATGATTGGGTGCGTCTGATGCGCCATCCCACCTTCCTTTTTAAATGGTGAGAGATGAGCTGATCCGTTAATTTGTGGTGGTAACCATGATGTTTAGTCAGCGTATAACGACATCATTTTTCATTTCTTAAGCGTTTGTAATACACATAAAAGGAGGGTGATTTCCCCTTTTAAACAGCATTCAAAGCACTTGAGTATGCTGAATAATCATCATTAATAAGCCGTTAAATAAAAAAATGCTACGCGGATTGAATATTTAGGAGTAATCATGTTTGTAGAGAAATGGCAAGCCTTGGCAGGAAGCTTTTCAAAGATGAAGCTGTCGTCACAACTTGGCCTGATGTTGACTGTATTGGTGACAGGGATCGTATTGACCAGTTTCTTGGACAATCGCACAGATCGTGAATTGGCAATCAATGGCCCACATTATCAGCAAGTGATAAACCATAAAGATTTGGTTGCGGATGTGTTGCCACCTCCTGAATATTTGATTGAATCCTGGTTAACGGCGCTTGAAATGGCAACGATTGCGCACCAGCCAGACCAGGCACTGATTGATAAGAGCCATCAGTTACGTAAAGAATTTGATGCACGTCATGTGTATTGGAAACAAACATTACCTGAATCCAAAATGAAATCCCAAGTGGCAGGCCCATTGTATGATACAGGGATTGCATTTTTCAAAGTGTTTGATCAGCGATTTTTGCCGGCGATGCAATCGGGTGACCAAAAGCAAATTGATCAGGCTTTGCATGACTTGCAAGGCGTTTATCAGCAACACCGCAACGCTGTCGATGAAGTCGTTAAACTTGCAACCTCCGGGGCTGCCAGCATCGAGCAGCAAACGCCGATCATGCTGCAACGAAACGAATGGATCAATTATGGCTTGAATGCGGCATTGATCGGATTTGTCATCGTTGTATGCAGTTTACTGGTGTCCGCCATTAAAATTAATCTGGGTGGAGAAACGTTTGAGGCGCTGGCAGCGGCTAAGGCAATTGTCCGTGGGGATTTTAGCAATCTTGGCAACGGCAAGGATGTCAGCGATATCAATGTGATTGAGTCCCTGAATTTGGCCAAACAGGTGTTGAAAACATTGGATCAGCAAATGGCGAATGTCGAGGCTGAGCACGCCAAGGGTAATCTTGCTGCGCAAATTGATGTCGCGCTGTTTAAAGGTGAATATCGCAATATGGCTCAGGATATCAACCGTATGCTGAATATGCATGCCGAGATTTTGCATAAAACCAGCCAGTCTCTGCAGTCATTGGGCGCAGGGGACTTTAGTGTCCAACTGGATCCTTTACCTGGTGATTTGGCCAGCTTGAATCAAAGCTTTGATGGCTTGAAGAATAACGTGCAAACACTTATCACAGACATTGCGTCCATGGCCAAAGATCATGCGAATGGTGCGTTGGATACCGTCATTGATGTGAACAAATTTAATGGTGACTTTAAGCAGGTTGCTGAAGGTACCAATCGTATGGTGCAAGCCTATGTCGCCGAAACTGACAAGTTCATTGCTGTCATGGACAGCATAGGGCGAGGTGACCTGAGTGCACAACTGGAGCCTATGCCAGGGAAAAAAATCGCAATGAACAAGAGTGTTGATCGCATCCGAGGCAATCTGAAAGGCATCGTGGATTCAGTCAACTGGGTCAATGCCGAACATGAAAAGGGCAATATCGACATGACATTGCGTGCAGACATGTTTAAAGGTCAATTCTCGCTGTTGGCTGAAAGTATCAATCATATTGTTGCAGGGCATATTACGCTGAATCAAAAGGCCATGGCCTGTGTGCAAGCGTTTGGGGATGGCAATTTTGATGCGCCACTGGAAAAATTTCCCGGCCAGAAAGCACAAATCAATCAAACCATTGAGCAGGTACGTACCAATCTGAAAGCGCTCAACAGTGATGCGCAGATGCTCGCTGAAGCCGCTAAAGAAGGCCGTGTCACAGTGCGTGCAGATGCTTCCAGACATCCTGGCGATTATCGCAAGATTGTAGAAGGCATGAACAACACACTGGATATGATTGTTGAACCAGTGCTGACCGTGAAGGCGGCAGCTGAATCAATCAATATCGCCGCGAAAGAAATTGCGCAGGGCAATGCCGACTTGAGTCGCCGCACTGAAGATCAGGCAGCCAATCTGGAGCGGACAGCTTCCAGCATGGATGAACTGGCGACAACCGTCAAACAGAACGCCGAGAACGCCAAGCAGGCCAATCAGCTGGCAGCACAAGCCTCTGATGTGGCAGTGAAGGGCGGCAATGTGGTCAGTACGGTGGTGACCACCATGAGCGACATCAATGAAAGTGCGCTCAAAATTGAAGACATTATTTCGGTCATCGACAGCATTGCTTTCCAGACCAATATTCTGGCCTTGAATGCGGCTGTTGAAGCGGCACGTGCCGGTGAACAGGGCCGTGGCTTTGCGGTCGTCGCGGCTGAGGTGGGTAACCTGGCGCAACGCTCTTCAGTGGCCGCGCGTGAAATTAAAGAGCTGATTAATGATTCGGTGAAGAAAACCGCCGAAGGTAGCCGACAAGTAGAAGAAGCGGGCCAGACCATGCACGAGATTGTGGACTCGGTGAAACGTGTCAGCACCATTATTGGTGAAATTGCTTCGGCTTCCAACGAACAAAGTGCCGGCATTGCGCTGGTTAACGATGCCGTAATTCGCATGGATGACGTGACCCAGCAAAATACGGCGCTGGTTGAAGAGGCCGCGGCAGCTGCAGAGTCGCTCATGGATCATGCCAGTGAGTTAGCCGCTGCTGTAGGCGTATTTATCCTGGAAGAGCAGGGCACAAGCACAAAACAGTATTCAGAAAATGCGGGCTGGGCGGACGATTACCGCAAAGTCAGCAATGGTTAGGGCGGCAATTGCAGCCCTTTATTCAAGTAGTAAACTCATCTTTTTAGGAGCATTAAAATGGCAGTGATTGATCGTGTATTAATTGGTGAAGGTTTGGTCATTGAAGATCGTCCAGATGGTTCAGGCCTCGATTTGAAAAATGTGGCACACATTGACCTGGTGATGGGCCCTCGCGGTAGCGCTGCAGAAGACGCATTCTGCCGTACGCTCACCGACCAAAAACAAGGGGTAAACGGTTTGTTGGCGATTGCGGCGCCAAATATGATGGTAAAACCAAACACCGTCATGTTTAACAAAGTGACCATTAAAGATGGTCGCCAGGCAGTACAGATGTTTGGCCCGGCGCAACGTGGCGTTGCCATGGCAGTGATGGATTGCGTCGCCGATGGCACGATTCCAGTGGAAGAAGCCGATGACGTATTTATTTGTGTGGGCGTGTTTATCGACAGCAAAGCTGACATGGATGACCGTATTCAGGACTGGAACTATCGCGCAACCAAAATGGCGATCAAGAGTGCTGTAAACCGTGAGCCTAAAGCGGCCGATGTTGTGAAACAGTATAAGGAAGCCTTGCACCCATTTGCTGCCAAAACACCAGAAGCACAAAACCGCCGTGTTGAAGACAAGGCTGTTGCTTTGGCGATTGCGCAAATGAAAGAGCGCAGCAAATTGGTAAAGTCAGCTTAATCAGGTAGGCAGTGACCTGTCCACGGATTTGCAGAGGATGATGACGTGAGTGCATTAAAAAAACAAGAACTTGAAGCGCGTGAATTTACATTTACTAAAGATGATTTCGTTAGAATCAAGGGATTGATTTACAAGCATGCAGGCATTTCATTATCCGATGCAAAGACGGACATGGTGTATAGCCGGATTGGTCGGCGCTTACGCGCACTGGACATGCACAATTTCAAGCATTATCTGGATGCCTTGGAAAGTAACCAGCATTCGGACGAGTGGCAGGCGTTTACTAACGCATTGACCACTAACCTGACTTCATTTTTCAGGGAAGAGCATCATTTTCCAATCTTGGCAGAGCATTTAGCCAAACTGGCGGCGCATAAGCTGTCAAAACCTATTCGTATCTGGTGTTCAGCCGCATCGACCGGGGAAGAACCTTATTCGATTGCAATAACGGCTTGCGAAGCCTTTAACTCGCTGAAACCACCGGTAGAAATTATCGCTACAGACATTGACACCAATGTCTTGGCAACTGCAGCTGCAGGTATTTACCCGGTTGACCGTGTCAAAAAAACGTCAGAATCGCGAGTGCATCATTATTTTGAAAGAGGCACTGGCAAACAGGAAGGCATGGTCAGGGTTAAGCGGGCTGTACGTGAGTTGATCTCATTCAGACAGTTAAATCTGTTAGATCAGCAATGGCCATTTAATGATGGATTCGATGTGATTTTTTGTCGCAATGTCATGATTTATTTTGACAAACCGACACAGGGAAAAATCATCGATAAATTCGCGACACTCATGCATCCCGATAGCCTGTTGTTTGCCGGACACTCCGAGAACTTTTTGTATGTCTCGGACCATTTGCAGTTATTAGGCAAAACCGTATACAAACTTAAAACAAATGGCGTGGCACGTTCTAGCCTCTTTACGAATCGGAAATCATCATGAGTGTGATGCAAGAAGAAATTTCGAATACCCTCTATTTTGATAGAACCTTCAATTGTGAGGCAGCAAAAATTTCACCAGGGGAATATTACTACACCGATAAAGACATGTTGATTGTCACGGTGCTGGGCTCCTGTGTGTCTGCCTGTATTCGTGACACCAAAACAGGCATTGGTGGTATGAACCACTTTATGTTGCCTGAGGGTGGCGGTGCAGACAAAGACAGCCCAGTTTCAGAATCGATGCGTTATGGTACTTATGCCATGGAAGTCTTGATTAACCAGTTGCTGCGCAATGGCGCCAGACGTGAAAATCTGGAAGCCAAAATTTTTGGTGGCGGCAATGTATTGCGCAGCTTTACAACCAATATGGTCGGTGATCGAAATGCGGCTTTTGTCATCAAGTACTTGAAGGATGAAGGCATCAGAGTGACAGGTGAAGACCTGCTGGATATCTATCCACGCAAGGTGTACTACTTTCCAAAAACCGGAAAAGTACTGGTCAAAAAACTGAAACAACTGAATAACTACACATTAGTCAAACGTGAACAAGCTTACTCCAGCAAACTCAAAACCAATGATGTGGCTGGTGACGTTGATTTGTTCTAATTTTGCATGCAGGGGGATGTATGAAAACAAAGGTGCTGGTGATTGATGACTCTGCATTGATTCGCAGTTTACTCACAGAAATCATTAATGATACTAAAGATCTTGAAGTGATTGGCACGGCGCCAGACCCACTGGTCGCACGTGAAATGATTAAACAGCTGAATCCGGATGTGTTGACACTGGATGTTGAAATGCCACGTATGGATGGTTTGGACTTTCTGGAAAAGCTCATGCGTTTGCGGCCTATGCCGGTGTTGATGGTTTCAACGCTGACTGAAAAAGGCTCTGAAATTACCTTGCGTGCACTGGAGCTTGGCGCGACTGACTTTGTGACTAAACCTAAAATGGGCATTGCTCAGGGCATGCAACAGTATGCCGATGAAATTACAGACAAAATACGTACGGCAGCCAAGGCTAAAATTAGCACCTTACAGAATATTGCCAAGGCGACCAGCTCGTATGTTCAGCAAAGTGCTTTACGCAACCCACTCATCAGTAGTGAAAAGTTATTGATTATCGGTGCATCCACCGGTGGCACCGAGGCTATTAAGTCGTTTTTACTACAAATGCCTTCCGATTGCCCAGGTATTTTAATCACGCAGCACATGCCAGCCGGCTTTACAAAATCGTTTGCTGATCGCTTGAATAGCCTTTGCAAAATTTCAGTTAAAGAGGCGGCTGATGGCGAGCGAGTTTTACCCGGACATGCCTACATTGCCCCTGGGGACAAACATTTACTATTGGCCCGAAGTGGCGCAAACTATGTTACGCGATTATCAGATGATGAACCTGTCAACAGACACAAGCCATCTGTGGATGTATTGTTTGATTCTGCTGCCGTGAATGCGGGTAAAAACGCTATAGGGGTGATTTTAACCGGCATGGGTAAAGACGGTGCAGCAGGGATGGTGCGTATGAAGTCCTCTGGTGCTTACAATTTTGCACAAAACGAAGAAAGCTGTGTGGTCTATGGAATGCCACGCGAAGCAGTTGCCCAAGGGGGCGTGCATGAGGTCGCACACCTAAAAGATCTGCCGAAGCTGGTTATTAACTATCTGACAACTAACAGTGAGCGGGCGATGCGGGTATAGATGCATCCGAATAAACAGGTAAATCCCGGCTTTATTGACGATAAAATGGTCTATGACAAGATTGATAATGTACGGTATGGGATATGTAACTAATGATAGTGGAGTAACAAATGGCTAATCCAAATACTAAATTTTTAGTGGTAGATGACTTCTCCACCATGCGCAGGATTGTGCGCAACTTGTTGAAAGAGTTGGGCTATAACAATGTGGAAGAAGCTGAGGATGGTGCAGATGCTTTGAATAAGCTAAGAAATGGCGATTTTGAATTCGTTGTTTCTGATTGGAATATGCCGAATATGGACGGCTTGACTATGCTGCAAAACATTCGCGCCGATGCCAAGCTGTCTTCTTTACCCGTGCTCATGGTGACAGCAGAAGCCAAAAAGGAAAACATTATTGCAGCAGCACAGGCCAAGGCCAGTGGCTATGTTGTAAAGCCGTTTACCGCTGCAACGCTTGAAGAAAAACTCACCAAAATTTTTGAGAAAATGGAAAAAGGCGAGGTGTAATCATGACAGAGGCTGTCAATCAGAATGCAGGCCAACTTGTGACAGAAGTCGCTTCTGCCATGATGCAAAGCCTCAACGAAAACCAACAAGAAGAGATGATCAGCCGGATTGGTCATATGACCCGTGCACTACATGATAATTTAAGTGCACTGGGCTATGACAAGGTATTGGAACAAGTCGCTCAAGAAATTCCTGATGCCAGAGACAGGCTCAATTACGTTGCAAAAATGACGGAGCAAGCCGCTGAACGTGTATTGAATGCAACAGATGAGGCGACACCATTACAAACCAGCCTTGCAGAGCAAGCGAGTGCATTACAGGATAAATGGAAGGCAATTCTCGAACGGCCATCATTAAAGTCTGAATACAATGCTACTGTGGAAGAAACCTTGGCTTATTTAACGTTGACTGACAAGAACACCGCCACTACCAAAGCATTGTTGATGGACATCATGATGGCACAGGATTTCCAGGATTTAACTGGCCAAGTCATTAAAAAAATAACGTCCTTAGCGCAAGATCTTGAGCGTCAATTGATTCAGGTACTGGTTGATTTTGCGCCTACCGCCAAAAAAGATGAAGACTCATTGCTTAATGGACCACAAATCGATCCCCATAATACAATAGATGTTGTGTCAAATCAGGAGCAGGTTGACGACTTGCTGGATAGTTTGGGCTTCTAAAACCCATGTAGTTGAAAAAGGCATCGTCGTGACGATGCCTTTTATCTTTATACATATCCAACACGCTCTACAGCAGTCAATGTAGCCAACTCTTTGTCCGTGTAGACTCTTCCTCGTGTAATAAAGGCCTTGCCAGTTCCACAATCAAGAGAAAAAGACCCACTCGACCCTGAAACAGCATCAAGTATAGTATGTGTATTTTGCATAAAACTAAAGTGACTATCGCCCATATAAAACACAGCCCCAGCCAATACTCCAAGTTTGACATCTGAAGGGCTAGGTTTGAACTCTGAGGCTGGCATACACATGGGACCACTGCCTTCACAGCAACCACCTGATTGTAAAAACACAATCGCGCCATATTGCCGGGTGAGTTGCTCAATCAAGTCGATAGCAGAGGGCGTGGCAGAAAGTCTTTCAGTCATTGTTATCTCCCAACAAATCAGTACTATTATAGAGATAAAAAGGGGCGAAAAATTCGCCCCTTTTATGCATTAAATACAAAAAAACTGCTTAGAAAAAGCCCAGTTTTTTCGGACTGTAGCTTACCAGCAGGTTTTTGGTTTGTTGGTAGTGGTCCAGCATCATCTTGTGTGTTTCACGGCCTATACCTGACTCTTTGTAGCCACCAAATGCCGCATGCGCAGGGTAGGCGTGGTAACAGTTTGTCCAGACACGACCAGCCTTGATACCACGACCCATACGGTAAGCACGACTACCATCACGCGTCCAAACACCGGAACCAAGTCCAAAGATCGTATCATTTGCTATGCTCAAAGCTTCTGCTTCATCTTTAAATGTTGTTACGGCTAATACTGGCCCAAAAATTTCCTCTTGGAAAATACGCATTTTGTTATGGCCCTTGAACAGAGTAGGTTTGATGTAGTAACCTTCCGCCAAATTACCTGCCAATACATTACGTTCTCCGCCACAAAGCAGTTGAGCACCTTCTTGGCGGCCAATGTCCATGTAGGACAAAATTTTGTTGACTTGATCTTCAGACGCCTGCGCACCAATCATCGTGTTTGGATCCAGCGGGTTGCCTTGTTTAATAGCGGCAATGCGCGGCATGACACGCTCCATAAATTTATCGTATATGGATTCTTGAATCAAAGCACGGGATGGACAGGTGCAGACTTCACCTTGGTTGAAAGCAAATAAAACCAATCCTTCAACTGCCTTATCCAGAAAGTCATCATCTTCTGACATTACATCTTCAAAGAATACATTAGGCGACTTGCCTCCAAGCTCCAACGTGGCAGGAATGAGGTTATTGGCTGCGGCTTGTGCAATAAAACGGCCGGTGGCAGTCGAGCCTGTAAAAGCGATTTTGGCAATACGTTTGCTGTTAGATAATGGTGCGCCAACTTCACGGCCATAACCGTTTACAATATTCATCACACCAGGTGGAAGTAAGTCGGCAATGACTTCCATCAAAATCAGAATGCTTATTGGCGTGAATTCAGCCGGTTTCATCACCACCACATTACCCGCCGCTACTGCGGGAGCCAGCTTCCAGGCAGCCATTAAAATAGGGAAGTTCCATGGGATAATCTGACCGACAACGCCTAATGGCTCATGAAAATGGTAGGCCACCATTGACTCATCTATCTCGCTAAGTGAACCTTCCTGTGCACGCAATGCGCCAGCAAAATAACGGAAATGGTCAGCAGCTAACGGAATGTCAGCATTCATTGTTTCGCGAATCGGTTTACCATTGTCAACGGTTTCAGCGGTGGCTATCAATTCCAGATTTTGCTCTATCCGGTCAGCAATTTTCAGCAACAGGTTTGAACGTTCTGCAACAGAAGTTTTCCCCCATTTATCAACCGCGGCATGGGCTGCATCCAAAGCCAACTCGACATCTTCTGCACTTGAGCGCGCTGCTTGCGTATAAGGTTTACCTGTAATGGGTGAAATGACATCAAAGTACTCGCCTTTGACAGGTGCAACCCATTTACCGCCGATAAAGTTGTCGTATTTTGCCTTGTAAGGGACTTTTACACCCATGGCCTTCAAAAGATCCAAACTCATATTCACTCCTGTACTTTTTATATAAATGTTATAGCAGAACTGCTCTCCAAACCGCTTTATCGAACCGCAATTCAATATCACGCTAAACAATTGGCGAAGCCTTATAAAATAAGGCTTCAAGCATTTGTTAGTGTGTTAAACATTAACCCTTAAGCAGGACAAAATCAAGCTTTTTCCCGACACTTTTTGATGATATATAAGATATCTGACCACTGATATAAATCAACGGGATCAATGCGATTATTGCTTAAATAATCCGATGCCATAGAGATTCAACAAACACATAAATTATTTGGCGGCCATTACGTTATGGGCTATAATCGCGCCTTCTTTCGGAGAGATGGATGAGCGGTTTAAGTCACCACCCTGGAAAGGTGGCATAGGGGCAACTCTATCGAGGGTTCGAATCCCTCTCTCTCCGCCAACATATAAAATACTCTGCTAATTAAGACTTGGAATGTTTTTACTATAAGAGGGTATATACACCTATAGTAATGAAAAGGCAGAGGTGGCCCCGTTTAGTTGGACAGAATGTTTGCTTTTTTAAGTGAAATATCTTGCGATTCTGTTTAAGCTGCCTTGGGTGTTGCGGGCAGGTGTTTAAAGTAAAACTCATCCGGCGTCAGCCTGTCAAGCGAACTGTGCGGGCGGTCGCGGTTGTATTTTGCGATGTATCTTTCCAATCCTTGTTTCGCCGCAGTGACGCTGGCATAAGCATGCAGGTAAACCTCCTCGTATTTGATTGAGCGCCACAAGCGTTCTACAAATACATTATCTCGCCAACAGCCCTTGCCATCCATGCTGATTTTGATGTCATGCGCCTTGAGCAAGCTGGTAAATTCCAGGCTGGTAAACTGACATCCCTGATCTGTA
>NZ_JAVCAP010000006.1:59102-59491 GCF_030769565.1 Methylophilus aquaticus
ACAGATAGGGATAGACTGGATGCTTGGGATGTCGCTTGCTGGTGTTGGGTTTGCGGTAAATGGCTTCCATCCCCATGCGCCGCATCAGCGTCTGCACCCGTTTGCGTCCAATGGTAGGATAGTCACCACGGCGCAGTAAATCACGTAGCATGCGGCTGCCCGCAAATGGATATTCCAAATGCAGTTCGTCCATGCGGCGCATGACGGCTAAATCCTCTTCTGAAATCTCCACCGGCTGGTAGTAGGCCGTGGAGCGAGACAATTGCAGCAACTGACATTGCTTGACGACTGGCATTGAGTGGGTGCGATCTATCATCGTCTTGCGCTCAGCAGTCCCGCCTTGGTGAGCGCGCTTTCTAAAAAATCATTCTCCAACGATAGTTGTCCAA
>NZ_JAVCAP010000006.1:59626-71188 GCF_030769565.1 Methylophilus aquaticus
ATCACCCTTGATGGCTGCCAAGGCCACTTTAGCCTTGAAGCTCGCTGCGTGGGTTCTTCGGGTACGTTTCATTGCTTTCTTTCTCTGCTTTCTGCCGCCTATCGGCTGCAAGGTTAAGCAAGAATATCACTTAAAACACTGTCCAGTTTTCCGGGTCCACCTCTGGCGGCTTCACTAACCAATGCGCAAACATAAGCTGCAACCATGGTAAAGTCAGAACAACATGCAGATGCAGTGCCTCTGTATTAAAAGTTCTCAAAAAAAAAAGCACCTAAGTGGTGCTTTTTCCTATTTAAGCAGAGCTAAAAATGCTCACGTGGCATTTCTTTCGCATATCTAGCTAAGAAAGTTCTATTTCTTTTTGGTTGTATCCATTTTGAGTGGTTCAGGTGCTTTGCCCGTTTTTACTCCCAGCGTAATGTCTTTCTTAAGGTTGCTCAATGTTGCTGGTCCTATGCCTTGAACTTGCTCAAGCTCATCCAAGGATTTGTAGCCGCCATTCTTTTTTCTGTAATCAATGATTGCCTGCGCTTTACTGGGTCCAATACCACTTAGACTTTCTAGTTCAGACTGTGTCGCTGTATTAATGTCTACAGCTGCATATACTGATGGAGTGAGAAAAAATACAAATAAACAAAGTCCTAATAATTGCTTCATATTATCTCCTGATCATTAATAAAAAGTAGACCACATTACATAAGGTCTATTTGTATTTTAGTGACAGAAGTTTTACATGCCAGCGCTTTGTGTTTAATTAAATTAAAATATGTTAAATTTCATTTAAAATTGTGTTTAATGCAACAACCGGGTCGCGTGCTTGTGTAATTGGACGGCCAATAACCAAGTAATGAGCGCCTAGATTTAGAGCTTCAGCAGGAGTGACGATACGTGTTTGATCGTCTTTATCTGAATTATGTGGTCGGATACCTGGGGTAACCAGGCAAAAATCTTTACCTAGAGCACTTTTAAGCATGGAAGCCTCCTGTGCTGAGCAGACAACACCATGCAAGCCAGCCTGTTTGGTCAGTGTTGCCAAGGCCAATACCTGCGCGGGTAAGTCTCTGGAAACACCTAAAGAGTGTAGGGTGGCTTCATCCATGCTGGTAAGTACAGTCACGGCAATTAATAATGGCGCAACCGAAATGTTCGCTTTATCTACACCTTCACGCGCGGCTTGCATCATTGGCAAGCCACCACTTGCATGTACATTCAACATCCACACCCCAAGATTGGCAGCTGCCTGACAGGCTTTAGAAACCGTATTGGGAATATCATGAAATTTCAAGTCGAGAAAAACATCGTAGTGCTTGTTAGTAAAGTGTTCGATCAAGGCTGGACCAGCCGCTGTGAATAGCTCCTTGCCTATTTTGAGTTTACACAGGCTCGGATCCAAACGGTCAACCAGTCTTTTGGCTTGATCAGCTTCCGTGAAGTCTAATGCGACAATAATCTTGCTATCTGACATAAAAATATCTTCTTGAGAATGATTTGATATCTGTACAACTTTACTTGCGTTTTAATAAGTTGATATCACGAATTGTTGCTTCGCTAGGCTCCGGTGGTAGAGACTCCCAAGCGTTACAAGCCGGACATTGCCAGTGATATTGCTTGGCACGAAAGCCGCATTGATCGCAGTAATAGGCAGCCCGGTCGCCAATAGCATTTCGCACGGTTTGTTGCATCAACTGCAAATCATGCTGTTCATCATCCAACATGGCTCGGGCCTGTAATAGTTGGTCTAAAGATTTAAGGCTAGGTTTACGAATCAATTCAGTACGTGCCAGTTTTTCTGCTTTCTCTGCACCTTCAGCTTGCAATGTTCCCTCGTAAAGCACGGACATGATACTGCTCAATTGGTAAACTTCTTGATAATGATGCAATTGCGCCAAACCCTCAGGCAGGCCTTTTCTTGCATCAGACTCATCATTGGAGAGTGTCGAATAGCTCTTAAGCATTTTTTGCGCAACCAACCCCAAATAATCAGGCTGTTGCATTTCTATTTTTTTCCAGAAGGCAATAGCCGTCTGGTGATCACCTTGCTGAGCGGATATATCCCCTAATAGGACGTTAGCACGGACACAGTTCTTGTTAGCATCTAATGCTTGCGCTAAAAACGCTTTGGCCGCACCCCATTCCTGACTGATCATGGCATTGGCCGCTAGCTCGCAAAAGTACTGGGCAACTTCCTTGCGGTAAGAAACCCCTGAAGAGCGCTCCAGCTCTGTTGCCATTGCAACTGCTTGCGACCATTCACGCTCTTTGACGTATATATCGAGTAGATGTCGCAAGGCGGCCTGATCATAGCGTGTATTGCGCAATCCCAAAAACAGCTCCTCGGCGCGGTCATACAAGCCAGCTTTAAAATAGTCCTGGGCCAACTCAACTTTAATGGAAGTGGTCTGTTGATCAGTCAGCTCGTAATTTTCTAGCAGATTCAAGTGCAAGTGAATGGCACGATCGGTTTCACCCGTACGCCGAAACAGGCTGCCCAGTACAAAGTGTAATTCCAGCGAGTCTTTGTTGAGATACAAGGCTTCGCTAAAAGCATCCACTGCCTTGTGGTATTGGTCTGCAATCAGCAGATTCAGGCCTTTAAAATAAGTGGCGGGCAGGGAGGTAGACTCTGCAATTAGCTGCTTAATATCGACGCGGGCCGCAATCCAGCCTAAGGTAAAAAATAAGGGCAGGATCAATAACCACCAGTATTCAAATTCAACCAGCATACAAGGTCTCTTTTTATGTTAGGCGCTATTTTACCTAAGGCATCCGGCATACGCCACGACTATCATGATTTTATCGGAAACAAGAAAAACGGCATCTCAGAGAGATGCCGTTTAGTTGTGAGGTTAATGTATTTACTGCCCGATGGCGTCTACGCGGTCGCGTAGCTCCTTGCCCGCTTTAAAGTGCGGAACGTATTTCGCCGGCACCTGAACCTTTGTACCCGTTTTAGGGTTACGGCCCAGCCGCGGCGGCCTGTAGTTCAGGCTAAAACTGCCAAAACCACGAATTTCAATACGTTCACCCGTTGCCAGGTTTTCAGTCATTGCATCAAGGATGGTTTTGACTGACAACTCGGCGTCTTTTAACACCAGTTGTGGAAAACGCTGAGCGAGTAAATCTATCAGTTCAGATCTGGTCATGATCTAAAGCCTTCACTTATTTTTTGCTGTCAAGCTTGGCTTTCAACAAAGCACCCAGGTTTGTAGTACCTGCAGTGGCTTCGTCCATCATCATGTCGTCAGCTTTTGCTTTTTTGGCCTTAGGTTTACCAGCTTTATCTTCGCCAATTGGCGCACTGTTGCCACTTGGATCTTCAGTCAATTGTTTAACGCCCAGAGAAATACGCTCTTTCTCAACATCAATTGCCAGAATCACAGCTTGCAGCTCATCACCTTTTTTAAAGTTACGGATGGCTTCTTCACCTGACTGTGTCCATGACAAGTCAGACAAGTGCACAAGACCATCGATACCGCCTGGCAGACCGATAAATACACCAAAGTCAGTGATAGACTTGATTTGACCTGATACTTTATCGCCTTTGGCGTGGGTGGCTGCAAAGTCATCCCATGGGTTTGGTTTACATTGTTTCATGCCCAGAGACAGACGACGACGATCTTCGTCAATTTCCAGGATCATCACTTCAACTTCGTCGCCCAATTGAGCGATTTTGCCCGGATGAATGTTTTTGTTGGTCCAGTCCATTTCAGATACGTGTACCAGACCTTCAATACCTGGTTCTACTTCAACGAACGCGCCGTAGTCAGTCAGGTTAGACACTTTACCGAACAGGCGTGTACCAACTGGATAACGACGGCCCAAAGCTACCCATGGATCATCGCCCAATTGTTTGATACCGAGAGAAACACGGTTTTTCTCTTGGTCGAATTTCAGGATCTTGGCTTCCACTTCTTCACCAACAGTCAGCACTTCAGATGGGTGCTTGACGCGGCGCCATGCCAGGTCAGTGATGTGCAACAGGCCATCGATACCACCCAGGTCGACAAACGCGCCGTAGTCGGTGATGTTTTTAACGATACCTTTGATAACTGCGCCTTCTGTCAGGCTGCCCAGCAGTGCTTCACGGTCAGCACCCAGAGTGTCTTCCATCACTGCGCGGCGGGAAACCACGATGTTGTTACGCTTGCGGTCCAGCTTGATGACTTTGAAGTCCCACTCTTTATTTTCGTAAGGAGTAGTGTCTTTTACCGGGCGGATATCAACCAGTGAGCCAGGCAAGAATGCCATGATGCCGCTGACAGAAACACGCAAACCGCCTTTAACACGGCTGCTGACAAAACCTTTGACCACGCGGCCTTCGTTCATGGCTTCTTCCAGATCCAGCCATGCTTGCATTTTCTTCGCTTTTTCGCGAGAGAGTTGTGTAGAACCAAAACCATCTTCGAGTTTTTCAATGGCCACTTTTACGAAGTCGCCTACTGCAACTTCCAGTTCGCCCTGGGCATTTTTGAACTCGCTCGCATCAATCACGCTTTCGGATTTGAGGCCAGCATTAACAATCACGAAATCATTGTCTACAGAAACAACTTCGGCGGTGATCACTTCACCTGCGCGCATTTCCTGGCGAGCCAGGCTTTCTTCGAAGAGGGCTGCAAAAGATTCGTTAGAAGAGGTTGAATTAGAAATAGAAGCCATTAAAAAATTGTCCAAATTTTCTCGCCTAATGACAACAAGTTGCCAAGCGAGCCACAGACACCGACAGGCAGTGTGCGATGGATAAGGTTAATAAACGCTGCACAGATGACTGCCTGTACAACACGAACCCGAAACTATACACAAAAAAATTATGCAGTTCAATGACTTAATGCCGTTTTTACAGGTTTAAATGCACTTTTTCCAAGCGTCTAATATCATGGCAACCGCCTGCGCAATGGTCATATGTGTCGTATCAACCAATAAAGCATCCGGTAATTGCTGCAAGGGGGCGGAAGTGCGCTGGCTGTCACGTAAATCGCGCTGCTTGAGATCTTCCAGAATGGTATTGAAGTCAGCCTGCTCACCGCGTTGAATCAGCTGGTCAAACCGTCGCTGGGCACGTGTTTCAACGCCTGCGGTCAAGAACACTTTCAGCCGTGCGTCTGGAAAAACAACGGAGCCCATATCGCGTCCGTCAGCCACCAGGCCTGGCAATTGTCTGAAGTTTTTTTGTGTTTGCAACAATGCCTTTCGAACATCAGGATGTACCGCCACCTCAGAGGCGCCTTTACCCATTTGCTCGCTGCGGATATGCTGACTGACCGCTATGCCATTTAGATATATTTCGCCTGCTTCAAACTGGATATGCATTTCGGCGGCAACCTGCGCCAACACCGGGCCATCAGACCATGCCACCTGCTGCGCCTGTGCCGCGTAAGCCAACAGCCGATAGATTGCGCCAGAATCCAGGTAGTGGAATCCTAGCTGTTGAGCGACGCGATCAGCGACGCTGCCTTTACCAGAAGCAGAAGGGCCATCCACGGCGATGACTGGGATTGTAGGTAGATCACTCATAAGTATTATTTATTATCTTATTTAAAACAATGAATTGGATTTAATGTAAGTGGCTTTGTATCATTCAATCAAGATTGATTGAGGAGTACACCATGATTAAAACATTTTCTTTTGCCATTTTGCACTTTAGTGTTGCATTTACCATCGCTTATCTTCTGACCGGCAGCATGCTCGTCGGCGGCCTGATGGCGCTGATTGAACCGGCTTGCAACACGGTCGTGTTTTACTTTCACGATCGTGCCTGGCACCGTCATGAGCACGGCCAGCAGGCTAAGGAGCCTGATGAACACGAATGGGCCTATGCAGCCTGATTAGCTCGCAATGCTGGCAAACACCTTAAAATAGTCAGGAAATGTTTTTGCCACGCATTTGGGGTCGTTAATAATAATAGGGATACCGGCCAGACTCATCAGCGAAAAACACATAGCCATGCGGTGGTCATCATAGGTATCAATCACTGCATTAGGTATGAAATGCGTAGGCGGGGTCACTTGAATAAAATCAGCCCCTTCGACCACGGTTGCACCAAGCTTGCGTAACTCTGTGGCCATGGCTGCAATGCGGTCGGTTTCCTTAACGCGCCAACTGGCAATATTACGCAAGGTGCTTGTGCCATCAGCAAACATGGCCATGACTGCCAGCGTCATGGCTGCATCTGGGATATGGTTGCAATCCAGATCGATTGCACGCAGTTTTCCAGTCAGTTCTGCATGCACGTGATTTTCACCGTAAACAAGCTTTCCGCCCATGCTTTTCGCCGCTTCGGCAAACTGGATATCGCCCTGTATGCTTTGTTTACCCACGCCATTGACCGTTAAATCTCCGGCCAAAATACCTGCGGCAATGAAATAGGATGCACTGGATGCATCCCCCTCCACGTAAATGTCTTTGGGGGATTGATACTTGGCATCAGCAGCAATGTGAAAATATTGCCAGCTATCGCGCGTGACGCAGACGCCAAAGCGCTGCATCAGGTTGAGCGTAATTTCAATATAGGGTTTGGAAATCAACTCACCAACAACTTCAATGGTCGCCGCCTGACCAGTCAACGGCAAAGCCATCAACAAAGCCGTTAAAAACTGGCTGGAAACATCGCCCCGGATTTTTATGGGCTGACTGACATCCAGTTTGGCTGTAGAAATTTGCAGGGGAGGGTAGCCTGCATTGCCCAGATAGGCGATTTCGGCACCGGCCTGACGCAAGGCATCGACCAAATCACCAATTGGCCGCTCGTGCATGCGTGCGACGCCATGCAAATGGTAGTCGCCTCCGGCCAATGCCAGTGCAGCTGTCAGCGGCCGGAAAGCTGTCCCTGCGTTGCCCAGAAACAAATCTGCCTGTTTATTGGGGAATTTGCCGGCACATCCCGTGACAACCCAGTCATTATTCCCCAAATTTTCCAATCCAACGCCCAATGTTTGCAAGGCTTCGAGCATGCGCGCCGTATCATCAGAGGCCAGTAAATCCCGAATAGTCGTCACCCCTTCGGACAAAGCAGCCAACAACAGTGTGCGGTTAGAAATACTTTTCGAGCCGGGCAGGGTGATGCTGCCTTGCGCACGATGATAAGCGGGTAAATGCAATTGTTCCATATCAGGATAATCGTTCAATTATTAGGATTTAGACTTGGCCCAGTCAGTGCGGGTCTGGCTGGCATTGGCAAACAACTGATACAAACCTTGCGCATCCGAGGCTTCAAGCAGTGCAGCCATGTCGCTCAATGCGCGCTGGTAAACAGTCAATTCATCGAGTAACGCAGTTTTGTTGGCCAATGCAATATCCCGCCACATTTCCGGGTGACTGCCCGCAATACGCGTAAAATCTCTAAAACCGCTGGCCGCAAATTTGAATAACTGTTCCGCATTGTCACGTCTGGCAAGGTCATCCACCAACGCAAACGCCAGTAAATGGGGCAGATGGCTGACGGCTGCAAACACGGCATCATGGGCTTCAGGGCGCATAGTCGAGACCAAACCACCACAGCGCTGCCACAAAGCAGTGACTTTCTGGACGGCTTCAGGCAGGGTATGGTCATTAGGCGTTAAAATGATGTTTTTGCCGACGTATAAATCGGTGAGCGCGGCACCGGGGCCACTTTTCTCTGCGCCAGCAATCGGATGTCCCCCCACAAACTGGTGAGCCATGACGCCAAGTTCGGCTTGCGCATACACCATCACATCACTTTTGGTACTGCCCGCATCGGTAATGACCGTACTTGAAGTGAGATAAGGTTTAATGGCGCGCAAAATCACCGGGGTTTGCGCAACAGGCGTGGCAATCAATACCATATCAGCGTCTTGCATGGCATGCGCGATGTCGGTTTCTGCCCGATCAATCAAACCCAAAGACAACGCTTCCTGCAAGTTGCCCGCTGAGCGTCCCACGCCGACAATCAAGGGAGTATGTGTGCCTTGTTTGAGCGCCAGCGCCACAGAGCCGCCAATCAGACCCACACCAAAAATGAC
This sequence comes from Methylophilus aquaticus, assembly GCF_030769565.1. Taxonomy (GTDB): domain Bacteria; phylum Pseudomonadota; class Gammaproteobacteria; order Burkholderiales; family Methylophilaceae; genus Methylophilus; species Methylophilus aquaticus. Next base: position 67,603 of record NZ_JAVCAP010000006.1, read on the forward strand.
TAACTTGTTGAACATAAAGCAGGTAAATTCATGAATAGCCAACATTGTAACATGGCAAGCAGAAGCCACTGTGCGGCAGTATTTGGTCAGCACACCATAAGCGCGTATAATAAGAGGTTGCTTTGGGGCTGACCAGGTTTCGACGTGGGTTGCAAAGCAGTGCAGGGCATACCGAGGATTCAGGTTCCCTCGTAAATCCATCTGAACAAGTATAGTCGCAAACGACGAAACTTACTCTTTAGCCGCTTAATACCGGCTGAACGCTGCACCGAAGAGCCTCTCGGTCGGGCCGGGTAACCGGCAGCAGCGTCATTTAGAGAGGATCGTGCTGTATTGGGTTGCTTAATACGGCATTAAACTTAAGGCAACTCGCTAGCCATCTGCTTGCTCGTTGGTGGATGTCTGGTTAAATTTAAACAACACAGCTAAGTATGTAGAACTGTCTGTGGAGGGCTTGCGGACGGGGGTTCGATTCCCCCCAGCTCCACCAAAGTGAAGTATTCTGGAGACCACTCCAGACCAAACAAAACCATTGTTAATCAATGGGTTATTGAGCGTAAAAGAAAAGGCCATCCTGTCTGGGGTGGTCTTTTTTTGTCTCCATTTGGGCACAAATTAGCCACATTTAGTCACACTTTGGTCACAAGAATTGGTGGCCATAATGATTGATTGGATAACTGCAATTATCCCTTGCCACCATGATGAAATGATCGTTGGCGGTTATGTGGCCTCTATCGACCTTAATGGTGAAATCGAATGGCAAGTTCATAAGAAACAACAAGTCCGAGGCTCTCATGAAGCATCATTAAATATAAAGTCATTCGATACTAAAAACATTCTCATTGATGGCAACGTTGCTAAGTGGCTGCAAGGCCACAATTTATTCGGTTCAGATGATTTGATTGGCCTCGTATATGTTGCGATGCTTCGATTAGTCAAAATTTTCAACTTAACACCAACTGAGCAAGATATTGAAAGCTGGATAAATGGTATTTATCAATTAAAGCGAGTAGATTGCACCGCTATGTGGGAACTGCCTAGACGCCATGATGTTAGAGCATGGTTAAGAGCGGCTGAAATGCAATCTAAAAGCCGGCATGGGCGGCCTATCACCACAGGCAGCACTTTATACTTCGGCAAAAATTCACGGCGCTGGTCAGTAAAGTTCTATTCTAAAGGCGACGAACTGGAAGCAAGAAATCACAAGCTACCTGATGAAATTGATCAGCGTGACAATCTACATAAATGGGCTGATAATAAACTTCGTGGTGAGTTAACACTAAGAAGCATTCAGCTTAAAGAAAAGCAGCTTAGTATTGCAGCTCAGTGGAAATTTGATACACCAATTGAACAATTACTGGCTTACATCCAAACCCTAAACATGTCCGAGCAATTCAATATTACCGATACAGATTTAGAGGGGCTCCCAGCAAGATTGATTGCTGTCTATAAACTATGGAAAGAGGGCGAGGATTTACGCGCTTTATATCCTAGAGCTTCCTTCTATCGCTATAGAACTGAGTTGCTTAAACGTGGTATCGATATTGCAATTAGGCAACCATCCAAACCCGACAATGTTATTCCTCTTGTTCGAGTACTTCGGCCTGAAGCGATTGCCCAAGTTCCTGACTGGGCTATCGGAACATCTTTGTATTTTGAACCAAAATTAAGAGAGTCTTAAATAAATGACCGATATAAATATTGTTAACGATGCTGAATCATATAGGCATCATTTCGATAATATTTTTGTAGGTGGCATACCAAAGTTTTTTACTGAGGAAGCAGCATTTCTTAGTTTCGTAAGCATGCTTACAGCAATCGAGGCATTGGCCGGATTAATGGCGCCGAAACAAACTACAGGCGAGAGATTTCAAAACTTCATTAAACAGTATTTCCCGCCCGAATACTCACCTATTACTGAAAAGCTATGGGCTTTCAGAAATACAATGATTCATTCTTTCAGCCCTGGCGATTGCCTCATTTCATGTCACACATCAAGGCTGCATTTGAAAGATGTCAATGGCGCATTATTTTTGAATGCGGAGAATCTATTTGGAGCTTTCTTACACGCGTCTAATGCCTACTTTGATAAGTTAGAGAATGACCAGCAGCTTAAAAATAACTTTGTTTTCAGAATAAATCAGATTGGTGGCGGCGCACCGGTCTCATATGCAATTCATGATAGCCGAGTTAGTTAATCACCTTTTTATAAACTCAAATAGCTAACTTTCTGAAACCTCCCCATAGCTGAACGCGACACTGCGGCGCGACGGGGACCCGATGGTTGGCAGCGGGCAACGCGGACGGCCAGCGGGGGAGAGCGCGAATTCAGCGCCCCTTAAATGTGATAAGTGCAGGGTCTGTAATACTACTCTGCTTTCTGCTGGAGAAAATCCTTTGTGGGTCGCCCAGCAAATGGGTCATAAGGATTGGGGCATGATTCGTAAAAGATATGGTCGCTGGATTCCTGAAGTAGATAGCTCAGCTGGTGGTAAAGTTATGCAGTTTTGGTCACAAATTAGTCACAAGGATATTACAAGTGCTTGATTTAATTATAATCACCGAAAGTTCGATTCCCCCAGCCCACCAATTACCAAAACAAGAAGTATCAAAACACCTCACAAACCCGCGTTAATGCGGGTTTTTTTTTGCCAACCCTCTATATAGTTTTTTCGCAATTATTAAGATGTAGCCACCAGTATGAGACTTTAAACAAATTAGACATTAAATTACTACTTAACTAAAATGGTATTTTTTGTTATATTTTATTAAAAAAATAAATGAATGTGTTAATTAAAATTTAAGGGGTGGGCGAAATTGGACAAAAATAGGGAAAATAAAAGGTTATTATCAAAAAGCTATCTAAACTGGTATCTACATGTCGGAAAGCACTTAGGGACTCTGTCAAAAAGTAAAGCTATCCAAATAGCAGGAGTAAAAAGACTCACATTCAACAAGTGGTTAAACGGCAAGGCTGTCGTGCCAATCCCAGTACTAACCTTGTTAAGACTTCATTCATTTGGACATTGTTTACAAGCTCATAGAATAAAGTATAAAGATAAGCATCATTTCAAGATATTAAATAGCAATATTTCATCTGTTGAAATTAAATCATTATTTTATTGGCGGCATGTTTTACTTGATGAGCTACCTTTAATAAATTGCCGCAAAATTTTCAAAAAAATTGATTAATTATTATATATAGGCCTGATGTTGAAAACGGTAGTTCAAAAGTGGAGTTAAAAATATAACAGAAATTACACTTCTCCTTAACTTACAGTTTTTCGCATAATGTATATTATGTTAAATGGCCGCAATAGACGTAAACCACGCAAACCGAGAAAATACCACAAAATAGATGACGGTGGACATTTAGTTTGAAACATTGAGACATTTGGTTTGAAACAAAAATCGCACCAAATAAAAAGCAAACTAACCATTCAATGAAGCAACAATATTCAATGCGTTTAGAGGTGGCCCCGTTTAGTTGGACAGAATCTTTGAAGTTTTAAGTGAAATATCTTGCGATTCTGTTTAAGCTGCCTTGGGTGTTGCGGGCAGGTGTTTAAAGTAAAACTCATCCGGC
>NZ_JAVCAP010000007.1 GCF_030769565.1 Methylophilus aquaticus
GCGTGGGTTCTTCGGGTACGTTTCATTGCTTTCTTTCTCTGCTTTCTGCCGCCTATCGGCTGCAAGGTTAAGCAAGAATATCACTTAAAACACTGTCCAGTTTTCCGGGTCCACCTCTGTCTTTACGGTCTACTACAAACAGGCATTTTTCAATGTCTGGGTTATCTTTGAGCAGCGTGGAAGCTTTAAACGAGGTGAGTGTTTTGCCACTGCCAGTGGTGTGCCAGATATAGCCATTGCCACGGTTTTGGTGGATGCAATCGACAATTTTTTTAACTGCATAGATTTGATATGGCCGCATGGCGAGCAATTTTTGCTCACTGGCGACCAATACCATATAGCGGCTAATCATCTGCCCCAGGGTACATTTGGCTAAAAACAGATTGGCAAAGTCGTGCAGGTGCGTGATTTTTTTGTTTTGCTCATCAGCCAATTGGTAAATCGGCAAAAAACGCTCATCGGCATTAAAGCTGAAATGCTCGTTTTTGTTATTGGCAAAATACAGCGTATTGCTCTGGTTGCTGACAATAAACAACTGCATAAAACACAGCAAGCTATTGCTGTAACCATTGCCTGCGTCATTTTTGTAATGGACGATTTGCTCAATGGCCTTGCGCGGAATCACCTCAAAGGTTTTAAGCTCGATTTGTACCGCGGGGATGCCATTAATCAGCAAAATCACATCGTAACGGTGATGGCTATTGCTGGTGTTTATACGCAGTTGATTGATGACTTCAAAATCGTTTTTGCACCAATCTTTGGTGTTCACCAGGGTGTAGTGCAGTGGCGTGCCATCTTCGCGCTGAAAATAGTTGGTCTCGCGTAGCTTTTTGGCAGCCAGGTAAACATCTGGCGTAATAATTTCATCACGCAGGCGGGCAAACTCGGCGTTGGTTAAGTTGACGCGGTTGAGTGCTTCAAATTTTTGACGAAAATTGGCTTCCAGCGATTCGCGGTCACGAATATCGGGCCGATACGCATACTTAAGCTCTGCAAGTTTGCGAATTAAATCTTTTTCGATTTGGTACTCGGTGGCAACCATACCTACCCTAGAAAAGTTATTTTTTTAATGAGTGCATTTTCTCATAAAAAAGTAAAGAAAGGCCAAGGGCCTGGAGAGTGATCAGTAGGCAAACTACTTCTCTAAAGTAGACAGTTTTAGTGCCGCTTCCAGCCTGGGCCAATCCACCTCGTTAGGTAGCCCGAAACGCATCGCATTGGGTGCTGGAAAATAGCGCGTCCAGATGCCTTGTTCTGCCAGTGCCTGATGCAGGGCATGGCTATTGGGGTGGGTCACATATTGAAACAGGGCGCTGCCACCTTGCGGGGCGAGGGCGTAACGGGTGAGTGTTTGTGCCAGCTTCAGTGAGGTTTGCTGTAGTTGACTGATCATGGCTTGTTGCCAGTCGCGATTTTGCAGTGCCAGGGTGGCGATCAATTGGCTTGGGCCGGTGACTGTCCATGGACCCAGTAAGGCCTGCACTTGCATCAGCGCCTGCGGTTCGCCTAATAAAAATCCCACGCGCAGCCCTGCCAGCCCAAAAAATTTACCCAGCGAGCGCAGCACCCATAAGCCGGGTTGTTCGCAGTGGCTGGCAATGCTGTGCTCAGGGGTGCAATCCATAAAGGCTTCGTCCACTACCAGCCAGCCACCGCGCTGTTGCAGGGTTTGGTGCCAGCCTAGCAATTGTTCCGGTGCATAGCGATGCCCGGTAGGGTTGTTGGGGTTGCACACGACCAGCACGTCACAGTGGGCAATCACTTCGTCGCTTGGTGATGTATCCAATAGGGTTAATGTGTGTCCGGCAGTTTTCCAGGCATGGGCGTGTTCTTGATACATGGTGCGTGGAATCGCCACCCGGCAGGGTGCGCGCAGGCGTGGCAGTACTTGTAAGGCCGCTTGTGACCCGGCCGTGGCAAGCACATGCTGGCAGCCATAATAGGCCGCTGCAGCTTCCAGCAGTTCATCGGCTTCTGCGGGCAAGCGCTGAAACAACGAGGGCGGCAACGGCGGAATCGGGTAGTGTTGCGGGTTGATGCCTGTTGATAAATCCAGCCATTCGGTCACCGGGATGCCGTAGCGTTGCGCCGCTTGTTGCAGGTTGCCACCATGTTCAAGCATGTGGGAGGGCTCCCAGCAATAAGGCAATACTCAGCCAGCTCAGCATGCCACGACGTACCAGTTGCAAGGCTCTGGGAATATCTTCAGCAGTGGGCGTCACTTGGGTGCCCAGGCGCGGCCTGTCATGCCATTCGCCGTGATAGCGGGCGCGTCCGCCCAGTTGCACATTCAGTGCGCCTGCGCCTGCCGCCATCACTGGCCCGGCATTCGGGCTATCCCATAACGGCGCCTGTGTTCGCCAGGCTTGCCAGGCGAGGCGCGTGTGTCCGAGCAAGGCGTAAGTGATGGCGGTCAGGCGTGCCGGAATATAATTCAATACATCATCGAGCCTTGCGGCGGCCCAGCCAAAGTGAAAATAGCGTGCGGTTTTATAGCCCCACATGGCGTCCAGCGTATTCACCAAACGATAAGCGAGCGCGCCGGGGCCACCCGCCACAAAAAACCAGAATAAGGTGCCGAACACGCTGTCATTGCCGTTTTCAAGTAGCGATTCAATCGTGGCACTGACCGGTTCTATTGCTTCTACATCCCGGCTGACCATATACGAGGTCGCGCGTTGCGCCTGCTGAAATTGACCTGCCTGCAAAGCATGATAAACAGCCAGACCATGCTGGCGCAGGCTGCGGTGACCAATGGCAAAGTACAGTAAATACACATGCAGCGCCAAGGCCAGCCAGACGGATAGGTGCATCAGTAAAACAATCGCAAGGATGGGGGGCAATACCAGCAGGATGATGCCAACGGCACCCCTGAGATATTGGCTGCGGAATGGCTGTTTGTGTGCTGGATTCAGCCGCTTTTCCAACTGGTTGACCAGCCAGCCAAAGCCCACCAGCGGGTGCCAGCGTTTCGGTTCGCCTAGCCAGTCATCAAGCAGCACAGCACCGCAGGCAAGCCCGGCGAGTGTGAGATAATCGGGTAATGAATATGCAGGCAGTGAAAACATTAATGGTTCAGGGCACCACTTCGGATGCCGGTAAAAGTACGCTGGTGGCTGGATTGTGTCGCGTATTGTACCGCAGCGGGGTGGCGGTGGCGCCATTCAAGCCGCAAAACATGGCCTTGAATGCGGCCGTGACCGAAGATGGCGGCGAGATTGGCCGCGCGCAGGCGGTGCAGGCGATGGCGTGTGGCTTGCCACCGCATACCGATATGAATCCGGTGCTATTGAAGCCTAATTCGGATACCGGTTGCCAGGTGATCATTCATGGCCAGGTAGTGGGTAATCAGGAAGCGAGTACTTACCACGACTACAAAAAAACCGCCATGCAGGCAGTGCTGCAATCCTATCAGCGTCTGCAACAACAGTATGCCTGCATCGTGGTCGAAGGCGCAGGCAGCCCGGCTGAAATCAATCTGCGCGCGAATGATATTGCCAATATGGGCTTCGCCGAAGCGGTGGATTGCCCGGTGATTTTGGTGGCGGATATTGATAAAGGCGGCGTGTTTGCGCACCTGGTCGGCACGCTGGCATTGCTCTCTGACAGCGAGCAGGCCAGGGTAGTGGGCTTTGTCATTAATAAATTCCGCGGCGATATTGCTCTGCTACAGCCTGGTCTGGATTGGCTGGAAGCCCGTACCGGCAAACCGGTGATCGGCGTGCTGCCTTATCTGCACGATTTGCACCTTGAAGCAGAGGATGCCATTGCCAACAGCCATACGAAAAAAGCAGATGCTCAGCTCACGGTGATCGTGCCCGTGTTGCCGCATATCGCCAACCATACCGACTTTGATGCCCTGCGTTTGCATCCGCAAGTTGACCTCCAGTTTGTGCGCTTGAGTGAGCCTATCCCGGCCGCGGATTTGATCATTTTGCCAGGCAGCAAAAATGTCCGTGGTGACCTGACAGCCCTAAAAGCCCATGGTTGGGAGAGCGCCATTGCACGGCATTTACGCTACGGCGGCAAACTGCTGGGCATCTGCGGTGGTTTTCAGATGCTGGGCCAGCAGTTGCATGATCCCTTGGCGATTGAAGGCGAGGCAGGCAGTAGTGCAGGCCTGGGCTGGCTTGAAATGGAAACTACGCTGGAAACACACAAACAGCTCAAGCAAGTATCTGGCAAGTTAGCTTTTGCTGATGCAGAATTGTTAGGGTATGAAATTCATATGGGCGTCAGTACCGGGTCTGCTTTAGCGCGTCCGGCACACCTGATTAAGGATCAGGCTGAAGGTGCGATCTCAGCAGATGGGCAGGTGGCAGGCAGTTATATGCATGGCCTGTTTGACCACCCGCAAGCCTGCGCTGCATGGTTGCAATGGGCGGGGATATCTACCCAGGTGGCGTATGACTACACGCAATTGCGTGAACAGAGTCTGGAGAAGCTGGCGGACAGTTTGCGCCAGCACCTGGATTGGAAAGCGCTGGCGCCTTACCTGCCAGCAGGGGTTAACCCAGATTTTCCATTAGGCGATTTTCAATCTACTTGAACGTCAACTTATCCATTTTGTGTCTTTTTTGCGCAAATTAATCGGCCAATAGAATGACTATTGCCCTCAAATTTCCCCAATAAATCCATCAAACTGTCCAGCGTTGCCATTTCAAGTCCTTATGGAAAATATGGGTTTAACGCCGCTTAAGCGGCGACGACTTGAATGGTGTACTCAAATGCCTGCACCACTTGCCCGGCGCGGATTTTGGCGGTTTTCCGGCGTTCAATCTGACCATCTACTGAAACCAAGCCTTCGGCCACCATGGATTTTCCCTGACCACCGCTGTCAGCCACGCCTTCCAGTTTAAGCAGGTCGCATATGGCGATATATTCACCTTTAAGTTGAAATGTTGAAGTGGTCATCAGGATTTCCTTTGTTAACAAGCGTGTGCTTAAGGCTTGCTTTGTGATTCGGGGGGCAAATTCACTTCCAGCGTCAGCGAAGCATTCTGGCTTTCCCACAGCAGCTCATTCAGCTGGTGATGGACAGTCACAAATAAAAAATTCAGCCCGGCTTTTTGCGGATAGAAGCTAAATTCCCCTTGCGCATTCGCATGTATATTGGATGCTCTGACGTTATCAATGTCATACAAATCTTCAATTCTGCGCTTGGTAAAATGCTCGTTGTCGGTGACCACAATAATACGCGCATTGGGCACCGGTTTGCCGTTTTCCAGTACCTGGAAGGCCAGCGCACTGCCTAACAGCAGGCCATTAGGTGAAGCCAGCGGGATAATTTCGAGGCCTTTGTTAAACGGCTTGGGCGCATACTTTTGTTGACCCTTGAAAATATACGTGTCGGCATAGCTGTAGTAATTCATGGTGGTGGCCTTGCCCGTCACCCGTTTCATGTCATCTGCAAAGTACAGCCTTTTATCCGCCGTTTCGACCGCTTTATAGATGGGTCCAACGCGTTGGCCGGTGCTAATCCGGTAGGAGCCCTCTTCGGTCAATTGCGGTTCCAGATATACCGCCGCTTTGGTTTTTGCGACTGGGCGAATGGCAGAGACCGTGCCGTTGGGCGCGGTGATCGTAAAGTTCGGCGAGTCCATGGCAAAGTCAGCCTGGAACGGAAACTCGGTAAACGCAGATTCAATCGTCAGGCGGTGATGCGTGACATTGAACTGGTTGGGTTTTAAAAAGGGGACATGGGCTTGCGCAGAGAGCGAAGTTACACATGCAATAATCGTCAATAATATCTTGTGCATTTGATTTCTTTCTTGTTATTTAAGCTTCAAGGGCAAGCCTGCCGCAATAAAACTGACCTGGTTTGCCACGCTGGCTACATGCTGGTTCAGGCGGCCTTGTTCGTCCTGAAACTGGCGGTTGATTTCACCGAGCGGCACAATGCCCATGCCGACTTCGTTGCTGACTAAAAAAACGTGGGCTTGCAGTTGTGGCAGTGCGGCCAGCAAGGCCTGTTTTTCTGCCTGCCAGTCCAGCCGTTCCGGTTTGTCGCAGTCAGGGCAGATGCACTGTGCCAGCCACAAAGTCAAACAATCCACAATCAGGCAGGTGTCGGGTGCATCGTTGTCCAGCAAAGTCTGGCCCAGGTTAAACGGCGCTTCTACCAAGCCCCAGTAAGGCGGGCGGCGGGTTTTGTGATGTTCCACGCGTTTGGCAAATTCATCGTCATACACCTGTGCGGTGGCAATATAAGTCACCGGCAGTTCAAGCACAGAGGCCAGGCGCTCGGCGTAGGCACTTTTGCCACTGCGGGCGCCGCCTAAAATCAAATGGGTGCTCATGTGTCGCTCCTTTGCTGTTGCCAGCGTTGCATGATGGCCTGCAGTTGCGGCAGGCCTTCGCCAAACAGGGCGGGGCCAGGCTGCAAAATATCGACAGACTTGATTTCGTACACATGCCCGTCACGAATGGCAGGCATGGCATGCCAGCCCGCGCGTGCTTTGACTTTTTCTGGCTGAAACTTCTTGCCACACCACGAGCCGATGATGATGTCCGGTTGCCTGGCCAGCACTTGTTCTGCCGTGACTGTGCGGTCACGTGCGCTATGAAAGGCGCTGAGTTCGGGGAAGCAATCCTCGCCACCGGCGGCCGTGATCAACTCAGCCGCCCAGCGGATACTGCACATCATGGGCTCATCCCACTCTTCAAAATACACTTTGGGTTTGCGCGTCCAGGTGGCCGCTTGCTGCCGCGCAGCTGCCAGTTGTGCCTGATAAGTGTCTACCAGCTGCTGTGCCTTCTCACTTGCGCCGACCAGATCGCCGACGGTCAATATCATCTGCAATGTGTCATCCAGGCTACGCTGGTTGAACACATGTACCTGACAACCGGCTTTGATTAATGAGGCCGCAATATCGGCTTGCAGGTTGGAGAAACAGAGCACCAGATCTGGTTGCAATGCCAGGATTTTCTCGATATTGGCACTGGTAAAGGCACTGATCTTGGGTTTCTCTTTACGTGCAATTGCAGGCCGTGTGGTGAAGCCCGAAATACCGACAATGCGGTCTTGCTCACCCAACAGGTAAAGCACTTCGACGGTTTCCGTGGTCAGGCAAACAATGCGCTCAGGCCAGCGTTTCATGATTGCCCCTCGTTATTTTGCCAGCCGTTTTCCATCAGCATCTCTGAGAGCGGTTTTTCTGTGGTCCAGCCTTCTTCTACCAGCATGGGTGACTTGTAAAAGCTGTTCACGTAGCCCAGGCATAAAATCGCCACCGGTTTGGCGCCCTCAGGCATGTTCAATAACTGCGCCAGTTGTTGCGGGTCAAACAAACTGACCCAGCCCATGCCTATGCCTTCGGCGCGCGCCGCCAGCCACAGGTTTTGAATGGCACAACTGACTGAAGCCAGGTCCATCTCTGGCATGGTACGGCGGCCAAAAATATGTTGTTCACGCTGGTCGCACAAGGTCGCGACCAGCACTTCACCACAGTCCAGAATACCTTCCACCTTGAGCCGCATAAACTCCGCCATCCGAGCCGTATTTTCAACTTCGCCTATTGCTTGTGCTGTGTGCTTGCGCTCTTCATCGACTAGCTTGTGGATAGACTGGCGCAAGGTAGCATCGCTAATGCGGATAAAACGCCATGGTTGCATCAATCCCACGCTGGGCGCGTGGTGCGCGGCGTGCAGCAGTTTTTGCAGTAATTCGGGTGCAATCGGCGTCGGCAGAAAATGCCGCATATCGCGCCGCTCGGCAATTACCTTGTAAATCGCCGCTTTATCGGCGTCTGAATAGGCAAAACTCATGGCAGGAAAAACTGTGCCGCCAGGGCTGGGTTAGACGGAAAGTAAAAATGCAAAAAGCTGGCCGTAATACTGCCTTGTTGATAGACCGGCTCACCCACGCCATATTTTCCTTTGCCTTGCGCAATCACCGGTAAAGTGGTGTCAAAACGGCCATAGTGAAAGGTATGTGCGCCTATGCTGATGGATTCCTCATCTGCATAGGTAAAGGCGGCATGCTGTGTCCCCAGGCCTTGTAGTTTGGGTTGAATCTCAGCGCTACCCGGCAACAGGCCGAAAACAGGTTGACCATTCAGTGTTTCGCCCAGTGTAAGCATGCCGCCGCACTCAGCCAAAATGGGTTTACCCGCCTGAACAGCCGCGAGCAAACCTTCGCGCATCGCGGTGTTAGGGTGCAGTTGATCCAGATGCAATTCTGGGTAACCGCCCGGGAGCCAGTAAGCATCTGCCTCGGGCAATTGCGCATCCTGCAAGGGGGAGAAAAACTGAATGGTGGCACCCAGGGTTTGCAGCAGATCGAGGTTGGCCTGATAAGTGAAACAGAAGGCTGCATCTTTGGCCACGGCGATGGTTTTGCCTTGTAACAGTGGTGCGGTTATATGCGGTTCTGGCGCTGCAAACTGCACTGCCGGCGGTAATGGAATCTCTGGCCCCAGCAGTTGTGCAGCCGCTTCTATGCGCTGGTCAATATCGGTAATTTCCTGTGCCAGATGCAAACCCAGGTGACGTTCTGGCAGGCTCAGTTGCGTGTCGTGTTTCATCGCGCCTAGCCAGGGAATATCTGCTGGCAGCGCAGCTTGAATCATCTTGGCATGGCCATCGCTACCGACCTGGTTGGCGATGACGCCTGCCTTTTTTAAAGCGGGCCTGAAGGCATACAAGCCATACGCAATCGCAGCAAAGGTTTGCGCCATGGATTTGGCATTGATCACCAAGCCGACCGGGATGCCAAAACGCTCGGCAATATCGGCGCACGACGGCGTGCCATCGTAGAGCCCCATCACGCCTTCGAGCAGAATGACGTCATTTTCTTGTGCGGCTTTGTAGAGCAGGCGTTGCGCATCAGCTTCTCCACACATGCCAAGGTCCAGGTTATACACCGGCTTGCCGGTCGCTACTTGCAGAATCATGCCGTCAATAAAGTCCGGCCCGCATTTAAACGCTTGTACGCGCAGGCCACGGTTTTTATAGGCCCGCGCCAGGGCGGCCGTGGTCATGGTTTTGCCTTGCCCTGAAGCAGGGGCGGCCATCAGCATGGCATGGCAGGTAGCTACAGTTGCTTGCATTACAGGTCTATCCCAGCCTGCGCCTTGATGCCTGCGCGCCAGGCGTGTTTCACGTCCATGAGTTCAGACACGGTGTCGGCAGCATTTCTCAACGCCTCGGACGCGCCGCGGCCAGTGATCACCACGTGCTGCATGGGTGGGCGTTTGGCTATCGCATCCAGCACCATCTGCTCGTCCAGGTAACCATATTTGAAGGTATAAGTGAGTTCGTCCAGCACCACGAGATTGATCGCAGGATCTTGCAGCATCCCGGCCACGATTTGCCAGCCACGCATGGCGGTTTCGGTATCGCTCTGGCGGTCTTGGGTGTTCCAGGTAAAGCCTTCGCCCAGCACATGCCAGGTGACGGCCGGGTGTTGGCGGAAAAAAGCTTCTTCGCCGGTATCTGAGCGGCCTTTGATGAATTGGGCCACGCCGACACGCATACCATGGCCCAGTGAGCGGGCCACCATGCCAAAGGCGGAAGAGCTTTTGCCTTTGCCGTTGCCAGTGAGGATCAGCAGCAGGCCTTTTTCCTGGTTGGCCTGTTCTATTTTTTCATCGATGACCGCTTTTTTGCGGACCATGCGCGCCTTGTGGCGGCTATCGCGATCATTCGTTTCCATACTAAATTCTAAAGAATTAAACTTTTTCGTGAACAGAGCGTTTGGCCAGACCAAACACCACGTGCGCAATCAATGCCGCAACCACCCAGAAAGCAATCGCTTCCAGCTGTTTGGGGAAGTATTTCACCAGGCGTGGCAAGAACTCGGCTATGGTTGGGTCAGTGTAGCGGCCACCAAAGAAGTAGAAGCCACCGCTGGAGAACAACTCAGCAATGGCGGATGCAACCACGACTATGCCAGTCAGTTTAAACAGGCTGCTGAGTGCCCATTGTGTGTTGTCTGACGTCCAGCGACCTGCCAGCCACATGGTGCCATAGGCGGGTAACAGGAAACCGTAAGCAGGTGTAACGCAGAAATTACTCACGCCGCCCCAGGTCACTGCAGCCATATCCAGACCTGCACACAAAGCCAGTAGGGCGACAAACAGGAGAGTTGAGCGCAGGTAATAACCGGCGATAAAAAACGCAGCATAAGACGCGCTAGGCAAAAAATCGATAGATGCGAAGTGATGGCCGCGTGTGACAATGACCATCAGTGCAATGACCAACGCGATTGCCAGAGATTGAGTTGAAATGTTACGTGGCATGCCAGCGTCTCCCTAAAAGTATATTGTAATAAATTGCAAGAGGTGGATTTTAGCCCAATTCAGCTTGGGGTGGGCAAAATCCACCTTTCCGGGGTTACTTCATATCGTAGTTTAGGCTGATAAACACATTGGTCCCCATGGTGTTGTAATCCACGGTTGATGAGGCTGCGGCCAATACATAGTCTTTGTTCAAAATGTTATTGGCACGGGCTTGCAGGCGCCAGTCCTCATTTAGCTTGTAGCTCAGTGTTGAGTTAAGTAAAGAGTAACCTGCCAGCACTTTGGTGTTGGCAGCATTGTCATAACGTTTTGACGCACTTGTGACTTCAGTGCTCCAGTTCCAGTCGCCATACTTATATTGCAATACAAGATTACTGTAGCGCTGACTGCGTCTCGCTAATAAGTTATCGGTATTTTCGTTACGTGGTGATTGTATTGTAAAGTTACCCGTCAGTTGCCACTGCTGATTAAATGCATAAGCCCCTTCTGCAGTGACGCCTTGTATCTCCACTTTACCTGCATTTATAGGGCAGAATCCGGCAAAACTTGTGCCACAGGTTGCGGTCACTGGCCCAGCATTTTGAATGAGGTCGCGAATATGATTGTCAAACATCGTCAGCTTGGCTTGGACTGTTGCATTTTGATAGCGCAAACTGGCTTCAAAGTTATCAGATTTTTCCGGTTGAAGTGTCGGGTCGCCAAAGTTGGGAAAATATAGCTGGTTGAATGTTGGCGCCCTGAATGCTGATCCGTATTGCGCCGTGATTTGCCACTGGGGTGACAGTGCGTAGCCGTAGCCAATCCCGCCGGTCACAAAGTTGCCATACTGGGTGTTGTGATCCTCTCGTAATGAGAGTTGTGCACTGTGTGCTTCATGTTGCGCAGTGTATCCAAGCGTGAAACTATCATTGTTTCGGGTGCGATCAATATTGCGCGTGTTATTGGTGGAGGTCTGGATATCCTGCTCGAGTCTGTCATAGGCGAAAGTGAGCACCCCAACCGGGAGCTTAAAGTCGTGTTGCCAAGTTAATTGCGCCTGTTCTGTTTCGAATTTACTTTGACGCGTTGGTCTATCAAAGTTGAATGAGCGGTCTTTCCCGATGCCAAATTTCAGGGTGCTGTTCCAGTATTCTGTCACACGGTCTTTTAAGGTTGCACTGTAAACTTGCTGGTGCATCGTAGCGTAATTTTCAAAGCCACTGTCGTAATGATTTTTGCCGTCAGATTCAAAAAAATTGACACTCAAACTGTGCCCGTCAGCAATGTTAAGGGTGGCGTAAGCGGAGCCCCCCTGATTGTTGTATCCATCCCGGTCTTTGTCTATTGCAGTGGGAGGGTGTTTTTTTGCAGAAATCCCTCTTGTATCGTAGCTGGTCATTTGAGCACCGAATTGCAGAGCTTTGTATTTGGAGTCAAACCCTGCATTTCCAGTATAAGTATCGTAACTGCCCGCGCCAACATTCCCGTAAAAAAGGGTTTTGTTCTGTTGGCTTCTGCGCGTGAATATCTGGATGACGCCACCAATGGCATCTGCACCGTACAAGCTTGAAGCGGGTCCACGCAGTATTTCAATGCGGTCAATGAGTGAGAGCGGCAAATTTTCAAAGGCCGTGGTCCCTGTTGTGGCAGAGTTGATGCGGATGCCATCCACTAACACTACCAGTTGGTCGGCATTTGTTCCTCGCATATATACGCTTGCCGCATTTCCCATGCCGCCATTGGTAAGAATCTGAATGCCAGGCTGAAGCTTGAGCAAGTCAACCAATCCCCCGCCAGAAACACGTTCAATTTCCTGACGATCAATAATCGTAATATCACCTGTCGCAGTTTTGGTTGAAATTGGCGTTCTGGTTGCGGTGACCGTGATGTCGTCAAGCATGAGTGCTGCCAGCAGCGAGGAGTGGTCTTGAGCATTATTTTCAGCAAATACTAATGCTGGATAGGCGGCGATGAGTGCCGTAAAGATATTTTTATACATGATATTCCCTGAGCGCATGCGACCCCGCATGCCGTAATGGACACGTTGAAAGCATGGCGGAAATGGGAATACAAGAATGGCAAGAGATATTCAGGCTTGATGATCTCTTGATTCGAACCCCGTCACCCCGCGGTGTTTCAACACTTAATCGTCGCGAGGCCGGTCTCCGGGCTTGCAAGTCTTGATGTATCGCCTTCCCGGTGTTACCCAGTGGCCTATTGATACATCCGCACTTGCTTACCGTTGCGGGGGCAGCACAGGATTAGTAACGCGTATGGTTACGCACCTGTTTCCCAGTTTCATCTTTTGCCGCGAATACGGCGCAAGACACCTGACAACTTGGCCGGATTGTAGCCGAGAATGCAGGTTTATCCTAGCCTCAGCTGAGGTGTGTCAAGGGTTTGAAATTATTAAGTCACTTTTAAAAACTGCGCTTAGCTGTTGACTTTAATGGATTTTTTCAATTATAGTGCGACGATGGATGCTGATTTTAAAAGTCTTGAGGAGCGTGTGGCAAAGTTAATTGCCTTGTGCCAGACTCTGCGTGAGGAAAATATGCAGATGCGGCAGGAAGTGACGCGCTTGCATCAGGAGTCGCAATCTCTTAAGCTGAATATGACGCAAGCCAGTGTCCAGCTTGAGCGTCTGCTTACTGCATTGCCCGATGAGGAAGCTTGAGTATGGCCAGTAATCCAATCGATATCGAGATCATGGGGCGTGCATTCAGTGTGACCTGCACTGATGAAGAGCGTGACAGCCTGTTACAGGCGGTGGGATATCTGGATGGTAAAATGCGCGAAATTCGTGATGCAGGTAAAATGGTCAGTGTGGAGCGCATCGCCATTATGGCGGCATTAAATATTGCCCACGAATTATTAAATACGCGTAGTGGTGGGGTAGATGTGGGTCAGGTGAAAAAAAGCATTTCTACCATGCAGCAGCAGATTGATGATGTGCTGTCTGGTCAGCATAAATTGTTATAACCCTCTTCATTTCACAAAATTTTCACCGTTATTGATAGTGAATGACGTATCATTATTCAACATTCTTGCGATAAGCTGGGGTGTACTAAGGCGTTGCCTGAGTCTAAATTCCTTGAACTAGTCTCTGTTATAGGTTTCGGCTCATCAGGTGCTGTGCGATCGCACTAAGTTGGGGGTCCTTTTAAGGCTCCCCTGGCGTGTGAACCTAATGTACCTTAGGCTGTTACCACCTGAACTTTTTTGGTTCAGGATTAATGGCTCAGGTAACCCCTTAGTACATCTTCAGTGCATGGACTCATTTCAAATCAATCAACGCAGGCTGTGGTACATCAGGTCTGCCAGCGTCACCACTTCCAGACAACTTTCATGACAGGCCTCCAGCACAATGGGCGGTGCGTAGCCAGCTTCGCTCGCTTCGAGCCAGCGCGCTGCGCACAAACACCATCTGTCCCCCGCCTTGAGTCCGGGAAAATCAAATTCAGGCCTTGGTGTGGATAAATCATTGCCTTGTGCCTGCGAAAATACCAGAAACTCATCTGTCATTTCAGCGCATACCGTATGACGGCCACGGTCTTCTGGATGAAAGCTGCAGCAACCGTCACGCATAAAGCCGGTAACCGGACGGGTACTGCAAGAAATAAGCGGAGTGCCGAGGACGTTTTTTGCCATGTTTTTTTAAGAGTGAGGTGACTTCGTTTATGATACGCAGATTCACGATATAGAAGAAGGTTTTCTCGCATGGCACGTTATTGGCTGATGAAGTCTGAACCCGCTGATGTTTCAATTGACGATCTGGCCGGGTTTCCCAACCAGACGGTGGACTGGTATGGCATTCGCAATTATCAGGCACGCAACTTTATGCGTGACCAGATGCTGGTTGGCGATGGCGTACTGTTTTACCATTCTAACTGTGAGACCCCCGGTATTGTCGGCTTGTGTGAGGTGAGTGCACTGGCGTACCCGGATCGCTTCCAGTTTGTGCAGGGCCACAAATATTTTGATCCTAAATCCACGCCGGAGAATCCGCGCTGGGTCAATGTCGATGTCAAACTGGTGCGTAAAACCCGCTTGCTGAGCTTGAAAGAAATGCGTGATACGCCTGCACTGGCCACTATGCGGGTGTTGCAAAAAGGCAACCGACTATCGATTACCCCAGTCGATCCCAGAGAGTGGGCATTTATTCACACATTGTTAAATACGTAGCTCATCTTTGTGTTGAGGACTATATGCCTTTATTGATGCGATGTATTTCTGATTGATGCCGCGGTGAAAACGCAACGACCGAATGGAATACTTTATATCCTGATTTCAGGATTTATGATCGCTTTTGTTGGCGCCTTGCTTTTTTTGTGGATTTTCTTTTCCAGCATGCGTGCCATGCATCAAACCACGCGCGATCTTTATGAACATCCTTATGCCGTGACCAATGCGGCCCTCCAGCTGAAAACAAGTTTGTACCAGATTCGCAGTAGCCTGCTATTCGCTACCCTGGCGCAATCTAAGGGGCAGGCGCTGCAAGACACGATCCAGTTTATTCGTGATCAGGAGAGCTTGCTCGAAAAAAATATTCGGATAATCGCGAGCAGCTATTCAGGGGACAAGCAGCAAATCTCTAAGCTTCAAGCCGAATTGCAGGCCTTGTATCATATACGGGCTGCGATTTTGGAGAAACTGCAAACCGGACATTATGTTGAGGCCGATCGTATAATTGAAATCAACGGCAGTCCAAAGTTTGTTGAGATTGCCAAGCTTACCGAGTCAGTGCTGGCGTTTGCCCAGCAGCGGGCCAATGCCTATGTCAGCGAGAGTCAGAAACAACTCGAAGGGCACACCAGAAAAGGCTTGATGTATGCGACTTTGCTGCTCACTCTGTTTTTGATTGTGAGTGTAGTGCTGGTATGGCGCATGTATCGTCTGCATGCCGAGGTGGATAAGTTTGCCTTTACCGATTTTCTGACTGGCATTGCCAATCGCCGCCGCTTTATGTTTGAGCTTGAGTCGGAAATCCGGCGTAGCCAGCGCTATGGATCGCCTTTTTCATTTGCGATGGTGGATATTGACCATTTCAAAAAAATCAATGATCGCTACGGCCATCTGGTGGGTGATCTGGTACTACAGAATTTTTGCCTCAAATGCGTGAGCGCCTTGCGCACCAGCGATATGATTGGGCGTTTGGGCGGTGAGGAGTTTGGGATCTTAATGCCAATGACCGATTTGCATGAAGCAGCCCGCGTGATTGAGCGGCTACGTTCGGAAATTGACCATAGCGTAGTGACCGAAAACGGGCAGCAAATTCACTACACAGCGTCATTCGGGCTGGTGGCATCCTCTCATCATCATCTGGACCTCAGCCTGACACAAATGATGAAATCGGCCGATGCTGCGCTTTATAACGCCAAACAGCAGGGGCGCAATCGCGTGTATATTGCTAACGGGTCACTGTAGACTTATCAATGCTGGATTTAACAAAAAATGGAGAAGCTTGTGAGTGAATCTTTATACGGAACACAACATCGTGCCATGCAGTCCGAATTTGAGACGACAGCGCTGGCAGATGCGGTCAACAGCTTTATTGTAGTCAACGAAATTCCCCCGGAACATCAGGCATTTATCGAAAGCCGGGATATGTTTTTTCTCTCCACGATTGATCATCGCGGGTTCCCGACATGCTCGTATAAAGGAGGGGCTCCCGGCTTTGTTAAAGTGCTGGATGCGCGCACCATTGCTTTTCCCAGTTATGATGGTAATGGCATGTTCCTGTCCATGGGCAATATGACTGCCAATCAAAAAATGGGCATGCTGTTTATCGACTTTGAAACGCCGCACCGGGTACGGGTACATGGCACGGCAACTGTCAGTCGCGATGATCCCTTGCTGGCCGAGTATAAAGAGGCTGAATTGATGGTGCGTGTGACGCTGGAAGAGATGTTTATCAATTGTCCGCGCTACATCCATCGCTATGCGCGCGCGCAGACCAGTCAGTATGTGCCACAGGCGCACTGTGAAACGCCACTGGCGCAGTGGAAGCGCATTGAGCCGTTGCAGCCCGTACTCGATGCAGAAACGCAGGCACAGGCGGCAGCCAAAGGTCTGATCAGTCCGGAAGAGTATGGCGCACTGGTGGTTGCCGGTAAGGGATAGCCTCATTCTTTTCTCGCTGTCGCGGAATTTCCAGCGCGTTTGCCGGTCTGCCTGACCATGAGAAATCATTTACCCCTGCCTCTCCGGCGGCGAACGCTGGCTGGTTTGATTGCCCTGATGCTCTCGGCATGCAAACCGGCCACCTTGCTCAACGCCATGATTCCCACCCGGCAGTTACAGTGTTTCAACAATATTGCCTATGGCATGTCGCCCAGACAGCGCCTCGACATTTACCGGCCACAGTCAATATCCGCGCAGCCTCTGCCTGTGATCCTGTTCTTCTACGGAGGCAGTTGGGATTCAGGCAGCAAGTCGGATTATCTGTTTGTTGCCGAGGCGCTGGTGAGCAGAGGCTACCTTGTGGTGATCGCCGACTATCGGCTGTATCCTGAAGTCAAATTTCCAGCGCTGATGCAAGATCCGGCACTGGCGTTTAGCTGGGTCAAGCAGCATATTGCCGAATATTCAGGCAACCCGGACAGGGTGTTTCTGATGGGGCACTCGGCCGGGGCACAGCTGGCAGCCATGCTGTCACTCAATGCGGAATATCTGGCAGCGGTGAACCTGCAACCACAGCAGATTGCCGGCATGATAGGCCTTGCAGGTCCCTATGATTTTCTGCCCCTGACTTCGGCGCGGCTGAAAGCGATTTTTGCGCCTGAGGCCAGCGAGTGGACATCGCAACCGATCCGTTTCGTGAATGGCCACAACCCGCCCATGCTGTTATTGGTTGGCTTGCGCGATAAAGTGGTTTGGCCCCGCAATACCTTCAACCTCGCCACTAGCATTCAGACGCATGGCGGGCCGGTGCAAGTGATCGATTACGCCACGTATGACCATGTGGACATGGTCGCCAAGCTCGCCAAACCGCTGCGCGGGCAAAGTACTTTGCTAGACGATATTGTGCAGTGGATGCAGCAGCCTGGCTAATCCCCCCTTGCAAAGGGTTTGGTTTAAACGCGATATACGCATTGAAGACCAGGCACCACTGCTGGCTGCGTGTGCCACAGGCACGGTATTCCTCGTGGTTACTTACCCTGCGATCCGTGCCAAATAGCTGGAGTTTTAAGCCCTGGCGCATGCTGGTCAATTTGCAACGACGCTATGGGTGCATCATCGGTCAGCATTACCCGGCGCCGCTGGTGGATATTGCAACAGCCGCCCGGCAGGCCAGGCAGTCACTTGGTGAGGTTCGTGCCGAGATGCAAAATAATGGTGCAATGCGGCGCATTTTGCAGCAGCATGCTTCCCGTAAATCCTCTCATTTTTCGCCACGGCCTGCTTCAATCAGACCGCTAGACGCAACGTCAGTCAACACAGCACGCCCGATTTCAGTGGTGCAGCCTGTACAAGCTTCTCTCCCTTTCTGATCGTGAGACACCGTTAGCAGCAGAAGTCTATGGGTAGCATGGATGGTGCGGTAAGTAAGTGTGCATTCGCATTTTTAATGCACACTTATGGTGCATCTTTGCCCAGGTGAGCGAATTTAAGCTTTTGGATCATGGCTGAGCGGCTTTCTCGGCATTGGTTTCTCCCGTATGTAATTGCCCCCTTACTTTCTATATTTTTCTATGTATCACTATGATTATAAAAGTATTTTTTAATTATTTAATTTGACTTTGGTGGCTTTTCACGGAGTAAGCCTCATCTGAAAAAGCCCCCTTTACACGGAGCGCTCAAGTTGGAATGCATCTTGCTGAATCATTACTGAAAGCCTTAGGGTAATCGCTGGCAATGAGGATAACAATCAAGAAGCAGTTACAGATTGGAGCACCGTATGTCGAAATTATTAACGGGTTTACTGATGTGGTGTCTGAGTGCACCATTAATGGCAGAAACATCTCCTGAATTGATGCAAGCGCTCAATAGTCGCGTGTTGCGTATTCAGGTTGGGTTAATCAATGGACAATACGGGTTAGGCTCAGGCGTCGTGGTGGCTGAAAATCAGGTCGTGACCAATTGCCATGTGGTGGCAAATGCCAGCAGTATCAGCGTGATCAGCGGTGGCGCGGCCTACCATGCTGTAGGGGTGAAGCCAGACTGGAAGCATGATGTCTGCATGCTGCAAATGGAAGATCTGCCATTGACCCCTGTCGCTATGAAATCAAGTAGCGAATTGAGATACGAGCAATCGGTATTCACCATTGGTTACCCCAGCTTTGTCCCCGCCCCGGTCAGCACCCAAGGTGTTGTTAAAGGCCTGTTTACCATGGATGACTCGGTGATCGTGCGCGCAACCAGCAGTTTTAGACAAGGGGCGAGCGGTGGTGGCCTGTTCGATGAGTCAGGTGCACTGGTTGGTTTGATTACCCTGAAAAGCCCTGGCAAGGATGCCTACTATTACTACATGTCCATTGATTGGGTGCAGGCGCTGATCAGCAAGCCTGCGGGGCCGATTGTGGTGAAAAGCGAATTGCCATTCTGGGGTAAGCCTGCTGCACAGTGGCCTTACTTTATGAAAGTGGTTTATCCCTATCTGCATAAAGACTGGAAGGGCTTGAAAACCGTAGCGCAGGAGTGGACCAGCCAAGAGCCCGGCAATACTGAAGCATGGTTTTATCTGGCTGCCGCCGAGTATGAAACCAAAGATTTGAATATGGCTGAGCAACACCTGCATCGCGTAGTCAGCATGAACGATCAACATGCCCAGGCTTTTTACTATCTCGGGATGATTGCAGAAAGCAATGGCCAGCATCGTGAAGCCATGGCAAATGTGGATGTACTTAGCCATCTGGATGTGGACAAAGCTGAAGAGCTTAAGGTGGCCATGAAAATACTGCCTTAATCTGGCTGGTATATGAAAAGCGCCCGTATGCGGGCGCTTTTTTATTGCTTGTGTTCTATTGCTTGGTGCCTGGAAGGTTGCTGCGTGGTTTGCTGAAGTTGGCAAGTCAGCAGATGCGCCAGAGCATTGATCAGGATCAAACCACTTCTATGTCCAGTTCCTCCACGTGGTAATAATGTTCCTCATCCCAGAGTGTGAAATCCTGCGCCGTATACATGGCTTCCTGTAAATGCTGACAGGTTGCAATACAATGATTTTCTTCATCCATTACTTGGTATTGGGTCATGATGGCTACCTTTCCTGAGATCTGGTTCGCGTGTGTTGACGTGGTATGACTAGCATGACATCAGGCATCAGAATTGATTCTGTGAATAAAGATTGCGTTGGTATTTCAGTTTTAAAAATTGGACATACAGGATTTTTTGCACCGTCAGGGAATTGATTTGACAGAGCTTGGTCTGTGTATTCAGGGATTTGCTTACTGCGGTTTTTTGTAAAATGGCAGGGTTGACGGTATAATCCACAACTTCTGAGGAACGCTGCGAGAGTTTCCCGACTCCCAGGCTCAGAGCGTTTGCTACTCAATAGCATTCCAACGGCGTTCACTTTTAACTGTGCGGGCACGGAAAAAAGTGGGCGAGCTTTTGTTAAGTCGAATGTTCAATCAAGCTTTTCCTGCCCAGTTTTCATTTTTTTAAGGATTTGAAACATGAATACTGTGGCTGATATCAAAGATTATGTCATTGCGGACATCGCGCTGGCCGACTGGGGTCGTAAAGAAATCGCGATTGCTGAAACTGAAATGCCGGGTTTGATGGCGATTCGTGAAGAATACGCGGCTGCCCAACCATTGAAGGGTGCGCGTATTACCGGCTCTCTGCATATGACCATTCAAACAGCGGTGCTGATTGAAACGCTGAAAGACCTGGGGGCTGATGTGCGCTGGGCTTCCTGCAATATTTTCTCAACGCAAGACCATGCAGCTGCTGCGATTGCCGCGGCAGGGACCCCTGTGTTTGCCGTCAAAGGTGAAACGCTGGAAGAGTACTGGGATTACACCCACCGTATTTTTGAGTGGTCTGATGGCGGTTACTCCAACATGATCCTGGATGATGGTGGCGATGCGACCTTGTTGCTGCATTTGGGCACCCGTGCTGAAAAAGACCTGTCTGTATTGGCTAACCCCGGTTCAGAAGAAGAAGTCTGTTTATTTAATGCCATTAAAGAAAAACTCAAAGTGGCGCCAAACTGGTACTCCACCCGGTTGAGTCAAATCAAAGGCGTGACGGAAGAAACCACGACTGGCGTACACCGTTTGTACCAGATGCATAAAGAAGGCAAGCTGGCTTTCCCTGCCATCAACGTCAATGACTCCGTGACCAAATCCAAGTTCGATAACCTGTACGGTTGTCGTGAATCGCTGGTCGATGGCATCAAGCGTGCCACCGATGTGATGATTGCCGGCAAGGTGGCTGTGGTGGCCGGTTATGGCGATGTCGGTAAAGGTTCGGCTCAAGCGTTGCGTGCGTTGTCTGCACAGGTGTGGGTGACCGAGATTGATCCGATTTGTGCCTTACAGGCCGCGATGGAAGGCTACCGTGTGGTGACCATGGATTACGCTGCCGAGCATGCCGATATTTTTGTGACAGCCACTGGTAACTACCATGTGATTACCCATGACCATATGGCCAAAATGAAAGATCAGGCCATTGTCTGCAACATCGGTCACTTTGATAACGAAATCGATGTCGCCAGTGTAGAAAAATACCAGTGGGAAGAAATCAAGCCACAAGTGGACCACATTATTTTCCCGGATGGCAAACGGATTATTCTGCTGGCCAAAGGCCGCTTGGTCAACCTGGGCTGTGGCACCGGTCATCCAAGCTATGTCATGAGTTCCAGCTTTGCCAACCAGACGATTGCGCAAATCGAACTGTACACCCAGACTGACAAGTATCCGGTCGGTGTGTACACCTTGCCCAAGCATCTGGATGAAAAGGTGGCTGTGTTGCAGTTGAAAAAACTCAATGCGCAATTGACCACATTGTCTGATGCACAGGCGGCTTATATCGGCGTCAGCAAGAACGGCCCGTTCAAGCCTGAGCACTATCGTTACTAATGTTGCATGCCCAGTCCTGCACGACCACTCGTGCAGGACTGGCTGAATTCCTGACAGTCACATGGCGCGTAGCTGCTGTGCATCTGGCTTTCAATTGACTGACTTGAGTCAGTGAAACGACAAACTGCACGGCGCGCATGCTGTCATGCCTGACCGGATGTCGCAATGACGCTTAGGTGATACACTGCCTCGTATCATCATCTGAACAGAGGCGTATCATGATTAAACTACTTGCAGTCTGGGTATTAAATGCATTGGCACTGATGGCGGTCGCTTATCTGGTGCCCGGTATTCATGTAGCCAGTTTTGGTGCCGCCTTGCTGGCGGCTGTGGTGATCGGCCTGGCCAATATGCTGGTAAGACCTGTGCTGGTGATCTTGACGCTGCCCATTACTTTGCTGACACTCGGGTTGTTTCTGTTGGTGATTAATGGATTGATTTTCTGGCTGGCGGGTGATTGGCTGCAGGGTTTCTCGGTCAGCTCATTCATGTCAGGTGTGCTCGGTGCGCTGGTATACAGTGTGATTGCCTGGATATTCAGTGCCATTGTCTTGGATAAAGATTAAACAAGTGAATAATAAAATCGATTACAGTTTTGAGTTTTTCCCCCCTAAAACTGCGGAGGGGATGGCTAATCTGCGCGAGGTGCGCAAGCAACTGGCGCCGTTTAAGCCTGAATTTTTCTCGGTGACCTTTGGTGCGGGCGGCTCTACCCGTGACCGAACCATGGAGAGCGTGCTGGAAATTCAGGCCGAGGGCTATGGCGCTGCGCCGCATATCTCCTGTATTTCTTCGAGCAAGGCTGAAATCAGTGAGTTGTTGCAAGCTTATCAGGCCAAAGGCATCAAGCGTCTGGTGACCTTGCGTGGCGATATTCCTTCCGGTGAAGTGAGCAGCGGCGATTTCAAATATGCCAACGAGCTAGTGCAATTTATTCGTGCCGAAACCGGTGACTGGTTTCATCTTGAGGTGGCGGCTTACCCTGAGTTTCATCCGGAAGCTGGTTCCGCGCAAAAGGATCTGGACAATTTCAAGCGCAAGATGGATGCAGGCGCTGATTCTGCCATTACACAGTATTTCTATAATGTGGATGCGTATTTTCGTTTTGTGGAAGCCGCGCAAATGGTGGGCATTACGGCCCCGATCATTCCAGGCATTATGCCGATCTATAACTATACCCAGCTGGCACGTTTTTCCAGTGTGTGTGGCGCTGAAATTCCGCGCTGGTTACGCATGCGTCTGGAAGCTTACGGCGATGATCTGCCGTCGTTGCGCGCATTTGGTGTGGATGTGGTCACCGAGATTTGTGCCAAGCTGGCGCAGACGGGTGTGAATAAAATGCATTTTTATACGCTGAATCAGGCAGGCACCATACGCCAGATTATTGAACAACTTCCCGCTTAAGCATGCACTGGGCAATAAAAAAGCGCGAGTCTATCGCGCTTTTTTGTAACTGCCGACCTCTTTACTGCAAGGAAATCCCTTGCGGGTTAAACAGGGCATCCTCCACAAACAGGTAGTCCTGCTTGCGGGTATCATCCCAGAGTACCATCATGGTGATCCAGCGAATATCTTCCATACTCAGCGTTTCCTGCGGCAACACCATGGCACGATCAATGATCAAATCACGTTCGTACGCAGAAATAATGTCGCTTCTGTACAGCAGGCTCAGAAAATTGAGACTTTCATCATTGATTTTGCTGCGCTCCATATCGCAGAAAATCCGGATAGCTGCCGGGTCATGCTGATATTGCGGTTGTTGCACTGATCTGCGTAAATCCTTGACCCAGTCAACAGCATGTAAAATGTCCTGATGATTAAATCCAGCCTGAGACAGTTCGTAAGCCATGATGGCTTCGTCTGTTTCCTTGAGGTCTGTTGCCTCGTGTTTGTCCCAATAGTTTTGATAGATAAATATCAATACTTCCAACATGCTCACTCTCCAATAAGTGTACTTGGTCACTTTGCTTCGACATTGAGGCACTTCAGTGTGCGTTGCCAACACAATGGGGTAGTTACGCTAATCGTTGAAATTGGCCATTGGCCAGATTCGCGACCACACCCTCTAACTCAAGTAGTGTTAGCATGGTCGAAACTTGACTGGCCGTCAAGCCTGAGCGGGCCGCAATCTGCTCGCCAAAGATCGGGTCAAACCCCATGCAAGCCAATACAGTGCTGGCTTCATCGGGGAGTATGGCCCGTTCGGGTAATAGCCCATTCGGGCTAATCGAAAACGCACTGGCAGGCGATACCGCGAGGCGTATTTCACTCAAAATGTCTTCGGTAGATTCCACCAGTTTTGCCCCCTGCTTGATCAGCGCATGACAGCCCTTGGAAACCGGGGAGTGAATGGAGCCGGGCACGGCAAAGACTTCACGGCCTTGATCGGTGGCCTGTCTGGCAGTAATCAGTGAGCCGCTGTCCAGATTGGCCTCTACCACCAGACAGCCTTCAG
Organism: Methylophilus aquaticus; assembly: GCF_030769565.1. GTDB lineage: Bacteria > Pseudomonadota > Gammaproteobacteria > Burkholderiales > Methylophilaceae > Methylophilus > Methylophilus aquaticus. Next base: position 23,703 of record NZ_JAVCAP010000007.1, read on the forward strand.
ACAGTCCGCTGATAATGCGGTTGCGCCGCGGAAAATTGTAAGAGATCGACGGGGTGCCCAGCGCAAACTCTGAAAGGATCAAGCCGTTTTGTACGATGGCATGTGCCAGCGCTTTGTGTCGTGCAGGGTAGACAATGTCCAGTCCGGTGCCTACTACCGCAATGGTTGCGCCGTCTGCTTTGAGTGCGCCGCGATGGGCGGCACCGTCAATGCCCAATGCCAGACCGCTCACCACACTGAATCCGGCGCGGCACAGGCTTTCGGCAAAGTTTTCGGCAGTGGCTTCGCCTTGCGGGGTGGCGTGCCGACTGCCGACAATGGCCAGGCCAGGGCGATTCAATACTTGCAAGTTACCTTTTGCATACAACACCGGTGGCGGTTGGTCGATGTCGAGCAGGCGCTTGGGGTAGGTGCTGTCTGCCAGGGTAATCAGATGGTTATCAGGCAATGCTAGCCACTCTAGCGTGATTGCCAGCTTAGGATTTTCAGGTGCTTGTTGAATCGCTTCTGCCACCTCTTTACTGACGAGTTCACGCAGTGCCGTATAAGGCGCCTGTAAAATGGCTTCGGGTGTTTTTAAGTGAAGCAGCAGCTGGCAGAACGTTGCGCTGCCTAGTCCTTGTACCAGACTGAGGGCTATCCAGTGTTGCGTTTCACTTGTCTGTGGTTCGGTTTGCATTGGCACGGTTTTTCAAGGCGTTTGGACGACATCCTCAACGTGTACAGGTTGCGAAACCTGCATGACCAGTGCATAAGACAGTCGCGGGAACGTTTTGAACACCATGAGCAGCCCAAGAGGTTCGTCTGGCAGCTCTAATGTTTGCGGGTGTTTGGGGTCTGACTCCGGGTCAGTCATGCTGGCGCCTTTGCGCAAAATGGCAAGTACATGCCCATTTTCCAGGCCGTCATTTTCGCCACGGTTTAATACCACTACGCGGCCGGAGCCGGTTTCCACAATACCGTCACTGATGCGCGCAATTTGACCGCGTATTAATTTTTCCGGCGCATGCGGGATATAAGTCTGTGAAAGGTCATCTGTCATCTCTGCCAATTTGTCTCTGACCGCAATTTCTTCTTTCGCCTGAGTAATATTCAGCGTAGCCGTCTCGCCGTTACGCAATAATTTGGCCTCGCCCAGATAGTGGGCTTCCAGTCCCAATCTCTCATTTGTTTCAGGGTCCTTGACTGGATCGCCTTCACGATAAATGGCCCAGAATTGGCGCGGAGTCTCTGGCATGTTTTTAACGTAAATATGCGTGCCTGGGCTTAATATCTGGCGCTCTTCCTGTGCCGCGACAATACGCGGCGCTGCGTTGAGCTCTTCGGCGGTGACCAGCATGGGCTTGTTTAAAAAGGCCAAAATTACATTGGGCTGGATAGCCGGAATGGCTTCAGCTTTGATCGGCGATACAATGACACCGGGTTCCAGGGTGATGGATTCGCGCATCAGTTTCAGCACGGGTTTGCCAGAACTGGTGTCCAGTACAATCACATCACCCGGGTAAATCCAGTGCGGATTTTTGATGTGCTCACGGTTGAGTTGCCAGATTTGGGGCCACTGCCATGGATTTTTCAAGAATTTTGCCGAAATATCCCACAGCGTATCGCCTTTCACTACCACGTGGCGGTCGGGATGAGACGGACGCAGCGGAATTTCTTCACCATGCGCAAACAAGCTGCCACACGCAAGCACGAGCGAGGTTATAATTTGAACAATTTTGGTCATGAACGCGTCTCTGTAATTAGCAGCCTGGAACCACAGCTTGGAACCCGCGCAAGCCAGTTGCGCAACTTTGACCAATCTAGCATGGTAGTTCACATCTAATCAAGGCGAAAAAAAGGGCGTTTTACCCTGTTTTTAAAAGGCTATTTAAGTTGAGAGAATCGTAGAGCATGGCATTACTTCCGATTTTGCAATATCCAGACCCGCGACTGCACACCGTCGCCAAACCGGTCAAGGTTTTTGATGCCGCTTTGCGGCAACTGGTCGCAGACATGGCAGAGACCATGTACGATGCCCCCGGCATTGGGCTGGCGGCGACCCAGGTGGATCAGCACATTCAGTTGATTGTGATCGATTTGAGCAAAGAAAAAAACGATTTACTGGTATTGATTAACCCTAAAATCACCGCGCAGTCCGGCAGTCAGGATTACGAAGAGGGCTGCCTGTCGGTGCCCGGGGTGTATGAGAGCGTGACTCGCGCCGAGTTTATTACGGTGGAGGCGCAGGATGCGCAAGGCAAGACCTTCAAACTGGATGCTGACGGTTTGCTCAGTGTTTGCATCCAGCATGAGATGGATCATCTCAAGGGCAAAGTGTTTGTCGAATATCTTTCCTCACTCAAGCGTAACCGCATTCGCACCAAAATGGTCAAGCATGCGCGTGAAATTGACCGCAACAGCTATTAAAAAAGGATTTTTCATGCGTGTGATCTATGCCGGAACGCCGGAGTTTGCGGTGCCTGCTTTGCAAGGGCTGATGGATGCCGGACACGAGATCGGCATGGTGCTGACGCAGCCTGACCGGCCAGCCGGTCGTGGCATGCAACTCAAGGCCAGCCCGGTCAAACAACTGGCCTTGCAACACGGCTTGCGCGTGTATCAGCCAGAAAGCCTGAAACCGCCTGAGGTACAGGCCGAAATTGCTGCGGTGCAGGCCGAGGTGTTGATTGTGGCCGCTTATGGCCTGATTATTCCTACCGCCGTGCTCAATTTTCCCAGCCGGGGCTGCTATAACATTCATGGTTCGCTATTGCCACGCTGGCGCGGTGCTGCCCCTATTCATCGCGCGATACTGGCTGGGGATGCCGAAACCGGTGTCACTATCATGGAAGTGGTGCCCAAGCTGGATGCCGGTAATATGGTCAGCAAATGGGCTGTGCCGATTACCGAGGCCGATACGACGCAAACACTGCATGACGCGATTAGCCGTGAAGGCGCACGTTTGATGGTGGCCGCCATGCATACTTTACAAACCACCGGCCAGTTACCTTCTGAGGTTCAGGATGAGTCGCTGGTGACCTATGCGCACAAGCTCGAAAAATCCGAGTCGGCGATTGACTGGACGCAATCCGCGCAGCAGCTGTCTCGACAGGTGCGTGCATTTAACCCGTTTCCGGTAGCGACTGCCCAATTTAAAGAACAGGTGTGCAAAGTGTGGTTTGCGCAGGCCGCTGAAGGCTCGGGTACGCCAGGGATCGTCATCCATACCCAACCCTTGCAAGTGGCTTGTGGCAGCGGCGTATTGGAAATCCATGCGTTGCAAATGCCCGGTGGCAAGCGGCAAACGGCCCAGCAGTTTGTGCAAGGGCAGCATGTACAGGCAGGCGACAGGTTTCTTTGATGGCGGGCATTGAAAAACGGCCGCCATCACCGCATATAGCATTGTGAACGCATGCAAGAATTCTAGGAGATTTTAATGTTTGGAAACTGGACCAAGACCTTTGTGCTGATGGCAGCCATTACCGCACTGTTTGTGGCGGTAGGTGGGGCATTGGGTGGTCAGGGTGGGATGTTGATTGCATTATTGCTGGCGGGCGGTATGAACTTTTATGCCTATTGGTTTAGTGACCAGGCTGTACTGAAAATGTACGGTGCTGTAGAAATTAACCCAGAAAACAATTTTGGCGAAGGGCGTTTCAAGGGCTATTACAGCATGGTGAAAGAACTGGCCGAAAATGCGCAGTTACCCATGCCGCGTGTCTTTGTGATCAACGAAAGTCAGCCCAATGCTTTTGCGACTGGCCGTAATCCTGAACATGCTGCGGTAGCTGCCACCACGGGCATTATGCAGATTCTGGATGCGCGCGAGCTGCGCGGCGTGATGGCGCATGAACTGGCGCACGTCAAAAACCGGGATACACTGATTTCTACCATTTCTGCGACTGTTGCCGGGGCAATTTCATCGATTGCCCAATTTGGCATGATGTTCGGCGGCGGCCATCGCGACGGCGATGACAGGCCCAATCCGATCATCGGTATTTTGATCATGGTGCTGGCGCCGCTGGCCGCTTCGCTGATCCAGATGGCCATTTCGCGTTCACGTGAATATGAAGCGGACCGTATGGGCGCCGAGATCAGTCGCGATCCCAAGGCGCTGGCCGCCGCGCTGGAAAAAATTCACAGTTACGCCCATCGCATTCCCAATCCGGTGGCTGAAGCGCACCCCGAAACTGGGCAAATGATGATTATTAACCCGTTGTCAGGTGCAGATCTGGCGGGACTATTTAGCACCCACCCGCAAACTGAAGAGCGGATACGGCGTTTGCTGTCGCTGGCGCATCAATATTAAACGCACGCAGTGTGATGGCTAACGTCAGAAAAGCCTGTTTTAACAGGCTTTTTTGTTGGGTAGAGTTTCATCGATGATTAAACTGTGTATTTGCTGCGCATCAAGTAGAATAACGCTTTTATTTAAAGAGTGCTCACTTGCAGATTGCACAGATGATTGCCGCCTATGCGGTGACCGAGGTGTTGGCCGGTCATAATTTAACGGTTTCCATGCCCAAGGCGCTGAGCCGTGTCAGGCAGGCGACCCCGCAGCAGCAGGCGGCTGCACAGGATCTAAGTTATCTCACGTTGCGGTTTTATGCCGAGGCTGCGGCCTATCTTGCAGCACTTACGCCCAAGCCGGTCAGTGATGACAGGATACACGCGCTGTTGTTGGTGGCACTGGCGCAGCTATTGCATAGTGATGCTGATCATTTTACCGTGGTGAATCAGGCCGTGGAGGCTGCCGGCGCAACCAGGCTGCGCTGGGCCAAAGGGTTGGTCAATGCTGTGCTGCGTAATTTTTTGCGCCAGCGCGCCGAACTGCAATCGCGATTCACTGCGCGTGAAGAAGTGGTTTTCAACTATCCACAGTGGTGGATAGACCTGCTGAAACAGCAATATTCCGAGCAATGGCAAGCCATGCTGGTACAGGGTAATCAGCATCCCCCCATGACCTTGCGTGTCAATGTGCGTAAAACCTCGGTGCAGGCATATCTGGAGACGTTATTGCAGGCAGGCATGGCGGCGCAAGCTTTGGGAGGGGCGGCCGTTAAACTGGAGAAACCTGTCCCTGTACATCAATTGCCCGGATTTGCCGAAGGCTGGATCAGTGTGCAAGATGCCGGTGCACAGTGGGCTGCGCCATTGCTGGATGTACAGACCGGCATGCGTGTGCTGGATGCGTGCAGTGCACCCGGCGGCAAAACCTGCCATATTCTTGAAAGCGTAGAAGCCGAGGTGACGGCGGTTGATCTGGAACCGGTCCGCTTGCAGCGTGTCGCAGACAACCTGCACAGGCTGTCATTGCTGGCCCATGTCAAACTGGGGGATGCGGGTAACGCCGACTGGTATGACGGGTGCCCGTTTGACCGTATTCTGGCAGATGTGCCTTGCAGTGCTTCCGGGATTGTTCGTCGGCATGTGGACATGAAATGGTTGCGCCGACCACAAGATATCGAACGCTTTGCCACACAGCAGCAGCAAATTTTGTCTAATTTGTGGCAAATGCTGGCAAAAGGCGGTAAATTGCTCTATGTGACCTGCTCGGTATTCCATCAGGAAAACGACATGCAAATCCAGCATTTTTTAAGTCAGCATACCGATGCGCAGCGGTTACCGGTACTCTTTAATGAATCGGATTTGCCATGTGTATTGGCAAAAGGCGGGCAATTACTTCCTACGTCTGCTCATGACGGATTGTTTTATGCGTTATTACAAAAACTCTAAACACTTGATACTGTTGATCATGTTGTCTGTTGTTGCACTGCTGGTGCAGGCAGCAGGTAATCACGCCCACGTGAAAAATGCAGAAATGGTATTGAGAGACGAAACCTGGACACTGGATGCCGATCTGGATGTGCAGTTAGGGCATGCACTGGAAGAAGCTTTGAGTAAAGGGATTGCACTGACTTTTCTCTATGAATTCCAGCTTACAAAGCCATTAAAATACTGGTTTGATGACGAGGTTGTCACCGAACGTCGCTCAATCAGCCTCAATTACCATGCGCTGACCAAACAATATCTGTTGCAGTTTGACAAGACCCAGAAAGCATTTGATACGCTGGGGGATGCGAGGCGCGAACTCGGCGCCATTCGTGACTGGCGTCTGGCGCCACATGCCGTGCTAGAAAAAAATCAATCCTATCAGGCTGCGCTGAAAATGCATTTGGATCGCAGCAAATTGCCAAAAGCATTGCAGGTTGATGCGTTGGGTGAAAGTGAATGGGAACTGGTCAGCCCAACTTTTAGCTGGTGGGTTAAGGAGAGTGTGCGCTAACTTATGCGTTACGTGCTCTTTTTATGTATAGCGCTGGCAGCTGCCTTGCTTTATCTGTTGTCGCTGGCCAGTGCCAATACGGCGATCAGTGGTGATTATTATATTGTCCTGCTTTATGTCAATGGTGCGCTCGCACTGTTGATGCTGAGTGTGATCGGGTATCAGCTACGACATTTGTATCTGGCAGCCAAAACCAAGCAGGTAGGCAGTCGTCTTAATTTCAGATTGCTGGTCACCTTCGCGCTGATGGCATTGATTCCTGGTTTGATTGTCTATCTGGTATCGGTTAATTTTCTTTCAAGATCTATTGAATCCTGGTTTAACGTGAAAGTTGAGTCTGCGCTGGATGGCGGCTTGAATCTTGGTCAGCGTGCGCTTGATATTATGCTGGCCGATGTAAAAGAGAAATCGCAAAGCATGGCCGTTTCACTGGCGCTGCAAAATTCAGGCTCGCATTACAGTCAATTGAATGATTTACGCGAAAAGGCCGGTATCCAGGATGCCGCACTGTTGAGTCCGCAAGGGGCTATTCTGGCGGTTAGCAGTGCTGACCCCAGGAGTTTTCTGCCCGATTTGCCTTCCGTTCCACAATTACGGCAGGCACGCCTTGCAGTATACGGAAAAATTGAGCCAGTAGTGGGGAAGGGGCTCTACATGCGGGTGCTGGCGCCGGTTGAGGCGATTGGAATCACCGGTGAAATGCGCATCTTGCAATTAATGCAGCCCGTGCCCAAAGCCCTGTCAAATACGGCGGAGTCAGTGCAAGAGGTATACCGTGAGTACCAAACACTCTCGTACAGCCGGCAGTCGCTCAAAGATATTTTCATGCTCACCTTGACCATGATCCTGCTGCTGGCCATGCTGGGTGCACTGGCTATCGCATTTGCCTTGAGCCGTCGGATGGCGCAGCCATTGACGGTACTGGCCGAGGGAACGCGTCTTATTGCAACCGGAGATTACTCCCAACAGTTGCCTTCGTTTGGCAACGATGAGTTAAGCGTTCTGGTGAAGTCATTTAATAGTATGACCCGTCAGTTGCAGGAAGCCAAGAAAGCCTCAGAGCAAAGCCGACAGCATGTAGAGTCAGCGCGAGCTTATCTGGAAACCATTCTTTCACACTTGAGTTCGGGTGTGATGACGATTAACGAACGTGCAGAGTTACGCGTGTACAACTTGTCAGCGACTGGCATTCTCGGTATTTCACTGGTGTCATTCAAAAATAAGGTGTTTACGGAAATCGCAGTTGAGAGCCCTTACCTCAACCAGTTTGTAGAAGTGGTGATGCAACATTATCAGGCAACCTTGCAGTTTGATGATGATGAGCGCCACCTGACCCAACAGATAGAGATTGAAGGCGTGCATGGCAAGCAAGTATTGATGCTCAGGGTAACGCGTCTGCCTGAAGGCGAGGGCCACGGCCTGGTTGTGGTGTTTGATGATGTGACTACCATGGCGCAGGCGCAGCGAGATGCTGCCTGGGCGGAAGTGGCCAGACGTCTGGCGCATGAAATTAAAAATCCGCTGACACCTATTCAGTTGTCTGCCGAAAGATTGCAACTCAAATTGCATGACAAGCTGGAAAGCCGTGATGCAGAAATGCTGCTTAAATCGACCGATACCATTGTTAATCAGGTGCAAGCCATGAAAAATATGGTCAACGAGTTTAGTGAATATGCGCGAACGCCCTCTGCGCAGTTGGTTAAACTGGATTTAAATGCTTTAATTCAAGATGTCAGCCGGCTGTACAATGCTTCTTCAGTTAAACTGGTGCTGGCCTTGCATCACCAACTGCCGGAAATACAGATTGATGCCACCATGATGCGGCAGATTCTGCATAACTTGCTGCAAAATGCTCAGGATGCACTGACACTGGTGGAGGACCCACAAATCGTCATTTTGACCGATTATGATGGCGAGCGTGTAAAATTGTCTGTCACGGATAACGGTAGTGGCTTTCCAACCGAGGTCATGGCCAGAGTATTTGAACCTTATGTCACAACCAAATCGCATGGCACAGGGTTGGGGTTGGCGATTGTGAAAAAAATGATAGAAGAGCAGCGAGGCCAAATTCGCATCGATAATTTGCCTCAGGGCGGTGCCAGTGTCACCATCAGCCTGCCAGTAGATAAACAACAACGTCGGCGCGTAGAGCGCATCGTGTGAGGAAGTGCAGCAACATGGCATCACGAAATATATTGGTGGTTGATGACGAGATTGGCATTCGCGAGTTGTTAAGTGACATCCTGCGTGATGAAGGTCACCATGTGCGTCTGGCTGAAAATGCGCAAGTGGCCAGAGAAGAACGTCTCAAGCTGCGTCCTGATCTGGTGCTGCTGGATATCTGGATGCCGGATTGTGACGGCATCAGTTTGCTCAAAGAATGGGCCAATGCCGGCCTGCTGACCATGCCGGTGATCATGATGTCAGGCCATGGCACCATAGATACTGCCATTGAAGCCACACGGCTGGGCGCATTCGACTTCCTTGAAAAACCTATTGCCCTGCAAAAACTGCTCAAAACTGTAGGCGCTGCGATCAAACATACCGAACACCTGGCGCATACCGAAGTCAACCTTTCCAGTTTTGGCAAAAGTGCCGTCATTCAAGAGCTCAAGCAGCGCCTGGAGCAGTTGGCGCGCCATAAAAACGTCTTGTTCCTGATTGGTAAAAAAGGCGGCAGTGTGGCCTTGTGTGCCAAATTTCTACGTCCGCAAAACGCGCCGTGGGTGGCGCTCACCGAGTATGACAAACTGGTGTCTGCCCCGATGGAAATTCTGGAACAGGCGCGCGAAGGCGTGGTGTTTGTTGATGAAGTCACCAGACTGGGTAAAACCGAACAAAAAGGCTTAAGCCTGATTATCGCCAAAGCCGAAAAGTATGGTGCACGGGTGATTTGTGCCAGTGAACATGGATTGCCCAAGTTGATAGAGAAATCACTGCTTGAACAGTCGTTGTTGCAAACGCTCGCAGGGTCAGCCGTCAAAGTCCCCTGTATTGACGAACACAAAGAAGATATTCCAGACCTGGTCAATGCGATGGCGACCTTGATGGTCGAGGCCAGCAAAATAGACTACAAAGCGTTTGATATTGCCGCCTTGAATGCCTTGCGCAATGCTGATTGGCCTGGAGATCTCGATGAACTGGAGGCGGTTGTTCAAAATCTCCTGATGACCAGTTTGGAGGATGTCATTACGCAAGCTGATGTCGCCAGAGTTCTCGCCGATTTTCACGGGCAACCTGCCGAGACGGTTGAGCAGCATATGCCGCTCAATCTTGATCAACCCTTACGCGAGGCTCGCGATGATTTTGAGCGTTATTTCTTTCAGTATCATATGCGTCTGGTCAAAAATAACATGAGCCGTTTGTCCGAAATTTCAGGCCTTGAGCGTACGCACCTATACCGAAAACTTAAGCAATTAGGCATTAAAATCAAAGGATAATATTCCCTGAATCGGGAAACCTGAAAGCAAAAAGCCGGATTGTCCCCGGCTTTTTTGTACTACCATGCAATTGCTAATTACTTACGGTTATCCAGGCTGCATGCAGTTTGTGGGTAAATGCTTAACAGCCACATGCCACCGGCAATCCCCATATAAGCAAAAAGCGCATCCAATGAAGCCTGGCCTAATACCAGCGCCATGAATACAGCCAATAAGCCCAGCACAATTGCCGAGAGTTTGGTTTTAAAGCCAAGAATCAAGCTCAACCCGAACACAAACTGAATCAAAATCAGCAGTGGCGCAAAGACAGCGGGTAAGCCAAATTGCCCTAGCATCATCTGATATTGCACATAGCCGTCAGGCGTGTTTAAAATTGCCATCAGCTTTAAAATGACTACTCCGAAAAACACCAGCCCTAGCAAAATTCTGGCCGCTGCAGTTTGAAAACGACACATAACTTTTCCTCAAATTTTATTTTAATGAAGGCGGTATGATGCCTGTCGCTAATCACAAATGCAACATTACAGATAGTCGGGTCGCGCCCATGTGGGTTTTGAAGTTGTTTGCAAGATCATTATTTGAAATGTTGGGTTGAATTCTGATGAAGAGACATGCGAAGAAGTGCATTTAATCGTTTAAAATTTGAAAAGAAAGTTAAGGTTGGCATTAACTTTTTATTTAATATAACGACTCATCGAAAAGGGATGTATGAAAAATAATAAACTTATAGTATTACCTGCTTTATTTATCCATTTGCTTTTAAATGGATGTGCGACTGTTACTCAGGGTACTCAACAGGCAATCAGCTTTAAACTCGAACCCCCAACTACTTTATGTGAGGTGAGTCGTGTTGGCGATGGTAAACTTGGTCGTGTCAGTGCGTCATCAAACACTATTTATGTGGGCAAAGATAAGGATGACATTATTGTCACTTGCAATGCGCCTGGGTATGAACAGTCCACAACCAAGGTCGTGAGTGGTGCTACTGGTGCAGGCGTGACCGGCGTGCTGCTGGATTTTGGGATTACCGATATGATTACAGGGGCGATGTATCGTTATCCTGAAGAAGTGACTATTGCGCTTAGTCCATTAAAAGCGGCGGTTCAATCCCAATCAGAGTAAATCACTTTCTCATCCGATGGTTCGACGCTTTTCAGTCCTTTTCTGAAAAGCGTCGGTGTTATCACGCGAGTTTCTGTCGTTGTGTTTCGGTCCAGTTTCATATTGATTGCTGTTATTCACCGAAAAAGTTAAGTAAGGTTGATATTGACACACCTCACGATAGAACAATGCAGCTACCAACAGTGGGCATGGCCGGACTGCCAGAAAATCCGAAAGATCGTTTTTATTGTCGAACAGCATGTCCCTGATTTATTAGAGTGGGATGTCGCTGATGTCAAAGCCATTCATTTACTGGTACGCGCTGATGCCAGGCCGGTAGCGTGTGCACGTGTGCTTCCGGATGGTCATATCGGCCGTATGGCAGTATTAAAAGAATGGCGCGGGCGGGGTGTCGGTGCGGCACTGTTACAGTATGCGGTGAACATATGTCGGGAACTGCCCGTTGCACAGGCGCAGCTGTCAGCACAAAGTCATGCAATTGGTTTTTATGCGCGCGCCGGGTTTATCGTTTGCAGTTCGCCTTATCTCGACGCCAATATCCCGCATGTCGATATGGTGCTCAAGCTGGTATAATTAGCGCCTGAGTTTTGTTTAACCTCCAGACATATTAAGGGAATTTTCATGTCAAAAATCGTATTAAAAGCCGGTGAAGCCACCGTGTTTTCTGAAGGCAAAGATGTGACTGCCGCCATGCCTGAAATCGTGATTGGTGCTGTTGATGGCCCGGTAGGGACTGCGTTTGCCAACATGATGGCGCAAACCAAAGGCCACACTGCCATGTTTGCTGTACGTGATATCAACCAGATGGTGCGTCCAGCTACAATGATGGTGCCTAAAGTGACTTTGAAAGATTCGCTGAATATTGAGCTGTTCGGTGGCGTGGTTCAAGCCGGCGTGGCTGATGGTATTACCGATGCGGTGATCGAAGGCATTATCCCTAAAGAACTGGTGAATGACTTGTGCATTATTGCTTTGCTGTGGGTGGATCCGGGCTGTGCTAAAGAAGCCAATCTGGACAAGGCTGACTTGTACAAAAATAACTACGAAGCGATCAAGCTGGCCTTGAAACGTGCTTTGAACGACGAGCCTAGTATTGATGAACTGATTGCCAACCGTCACAAAATCAAACACTGTATGTGGGAAGATAGCTGGGATCAAAAGTAAGCAGGCATCAAAGGTCAGTCGAGATTAGAAATAACTCTGACTGCTTGCAATCAAACCCCGCGGTTGCGGGGTTTTTGTTATCCATGGGGAATGTTGATGCGCGCATTGATCAGACGATATCTGGCAGTCGTATATGAAACCTTGCTGATGCTGGCGTTGACCCTCAGCCTGACTGCGCTTTATTACTTGTTTGTCGGTGAGGCAAATAGTGGACTCAAGCGTTTTGGCTTGCAGGTGTTGTTGTATCTGGCAATGGGGGCTTATTTTGTACGTTGCTGGGTGGCTAGTGGCCAAACACTGGCTTCGCAAACCTGGCGGTTGCGTGTCGTGAGTGCCTCCGGTGGGCGGTTGACTTTATCTGCGGCCTTGTTGCGTTATGCGGTGGTCAGTGTGTTGCTGCTTCCGGCAGGGCTGACCTTGTGGTGGGCACTGATTGATCCCGAACACTGCTTTTTACATGACCGGCTGTTGGGGACCCGCATTGTGCGTAGTTAATTGTACGGTATTAACGCCGCTCTACCACATACAGCATGCCCAGTCCGGTGACTAAAAACAGCAAAGTCGGGCTGATGGCGCTGAGCAGCGGGGACCAGTCATTGAGTACGCCCAGATGGACAAATACACGGTTCATGATCTGATAGACCACGCCCAGAAAAATACCGGCAAAAATTTTGGCGCTGATGCCGCCTGCGCGTTGCTGCAGGAAACCGAATGGCAATGCCAGCACCACCATCACAAGGCAGGCCAAGGGGTAAATCAGTTTGGACCATAATGCCACCTCGTAACGCGTGCTTTTTTGCGCATTGCGATGCAAATGTTCAATAAAATGATAGAGGCTCCAGGCCGACATTTTTTCCGGTAACACCAGCAACACATTCAGCAGTTCTGGACGAATCAGTGAGTCCCAATTGGCCTGTTGCAGGTGTTTTGACTTAACGGCATTTTGTTCAACTTGCTGATTGCGCTCAATGGTCGTCTGCGTCACATTGGTGAGTGACCAGTGATCGTCTTCAAAGTGACCATCTGCCGCCGAGCTGATTTTACGCAGGCGGAACAGTTGGTCAAATTCATAGATGTGGATGTCGACCAAGCTACTGTCAGGCATCACGGTTTTAACATTGACGAAACTTCGCCCATCCTTGATCCACAGACCGGACTGAAAGTCCTGTGCGACCACCGAGTCGGTCGCCTGAATACGGATACGCTGAGCCATCTTTTCGGTGAACGGCGCAATTGATTCACCGATTAAAAATGTCACAATCGCAAACAGTGCTCCTATGCGGAGCAGAATTTTGCTGATATCCAGCAAGGATAATCCGCTGGTGCGCATGACAATCAGCTCGGAATTGGCGCCAAAGGTTCCCAGGCTGTAAACCACACCTAATAGAACAGCCACAGGTGCAACTTCATAGATATGCCCTGGAACGCTAAGCAGTACGAAGATAAGTATGCTGTTAATGCCATAATGTCCGCGTCCCAAGCTATCCAACTCCTGTAGCAAGTCAAAAAACGAGAACATGGCAAGCAGTCCAAGCATCACCAGCATGATGTTAAAGCTGATTTCGCGCCAAAAGTATTTTCTGAGAATGTTCACGGTCTGGATTTGATTCTTGGTCTGGGCTTAAGGCTTGCGAAAAAAACGGTTAAACAGTTGCGGCACCAATGGCTGCAAATGTTGCCGTCTGTAATACAAATAAACGGTCAGTAGTACAAAGCAGCCGTGCACTGGCCACAAGCCTATCCACGGATTGATTTTTCCCTGAGAGAGCCAAGCCTGAAAAATACTTAGAATGTTGTTATATACAATAAAAATGAGCAGGGCACTCATGATATTGAGTGAGCGTCCAGCGCGCGGATTGACGAAGCTGAGCGGAATCGCCATCAGTACCAGAATGGTTGCAGAAATTGGAATGGCCAGCCGCCATTGAAATTCGGCATGGTCAGCTTGTGACGGATCTGTCAGTAAATCATAAGTCGACTTGGCCTGGGTGGTAATGGGCTCCGGCGCCGATTCTTTGGTTTCAATGCGAATCTCGTACCGTTCAAATTCGGTGGTGGAGATTTCAAGCACATTAGGCTGCGTTTCGTAACGTTGGCCGTGGTGCAGTACCAAAAAGTGATCACCGTTTTCAGCTTGATATCGACTGCCGCGGTTGGCCGTAATAATGCCGGTTTTATTGTCTTGCCTGGTTTGGGCGAAAATGTTCTTCACTTCATAGCCCAGTTTGTCAAAACTTTCTACAAAGTAAATACGTTCTCCATTGCTGGATTCTTTAAATGTACCAGGACTGATGGATGCCAGCTCATCCCGTTTTTTTAATTGTTCCCGGTAAGCTTCGGCTTTGTCGGTGGCCCAGGGCATGACATACAGGCTGAGCAGGGTGATGATTAAAATGACAGGCGTCACCAGACGCAGTATCGGCCATAGCCATTGTTTCAGACTCAGGCCTGCGCTGAACCAGATCACCATTTCAGAATCGCGATGCCAACGTGTCAATGTCAGTAATACTGATAAAAAGATAGCCAGTGACAGAATCATCGGCATCAGCTTGATCAGGCTGAACGTAAGGATGGTGCCAATCGCATCATTTGGCAAAATGCCTTTAGAAACTTGGCGCACAATATTGCCCGCACGTTGTGCGACAACGATCCCGAGGATAATCAGAAAAATGGCTGAAGCTGAGGTCATCAGCTCCATGGACAATGCACGTTTGAAAATTTTCAATTTGAACGCACCGCTTTGAAATCGGCTCAAAACACTAGATAATAGAATTATTGCTCAACCTGCAAGGCTGAATATAAAAGGACAAAGATGGAATTTAGCATAAAAAACGGTAGCCCGGAAAAATTGCGTACTGATTGTTTGATTGTGGGTGTTTTTGAAGGTAAAAAGCTGACGGAAGCTGCCAAAGTGATCGACAGTATTTCCGAAAAAGCGATTTCGGCGGCATTGAAGTCTGGCGATCTGGAAGGCAAGGCAGGTGGCACTTTGTTACTACGGCAATTGGCGGGAGTGAGTGCTGCACGTGTCATGCTGGTAGGTTTGGGTAAAGCGGACGAGTTCAGTGCGCCGGTGTTGCGCAAGGCTTTTCGTGCCGCACTCAAGGCGTTGCCAGCCGGTGTTGAATCCGTTGCAACAGATTTTGCCAGCCTGACTATCAAAAAATTTGCGGTGCAGCAAACAGTCTCTGCATTGGCAGAGGTGGCACTCGATGCCACTTATCAGGTGAATGCAGTCAAAGAAAAGAAGGCGGACCCGCATCCACTCAAGCAGGTGATTTTACTGGTTGAAAAAGCAGAGGTTGCTGCAGCCGAATCCGGCCTTAAGCAAGGTGAGGGGTTGGGCAAAGGGGTTGCGCTGGCCAAAGATTTGGGCAATTTACCGCCAAATATTTGCACCCCGGTCTATCTGGGCAAGCAGGCCGAAAAGCTCGCCAAAGACTATGGTTTCAAGGTCGAAGTGCTGGAGCAGCCGGACATTGAAAAATTAAAAATGGGCTCTTTCCTCGGTGTGACGCGTGGCAGCGAAGAGCCTCCTCGCTTTATTGTCTTGCAACATCATAAAGGCAGAAAATCGCAGAAGCCGGTGGTGCTGGTAGGTAAAGGCATTACGTTTGATACCGGTGGTATTTCGCTCAAGCCGGGTGCTGACATGGATGAAATGAAATATGACATGTGCGGCGCAGCGGCCGTGCTTGGTGTGTTTAAAGCGATTGGTGAACTGGATTTACCGTTCAATGTGGTCGGGCTGATCCCGACCTGTGAGAACATGCCGAGTGGTCGTGCTACCAAGCCGGGAGATGTGCTGACCAGTATGTCAGGCCAGACCATAGAAGTGTTGAATACCGATGCCGAGGGGCGTCTTGTTTTGTGTGATGCGCTGACTTATGCCGAGCGGTTTGAACCCGCCGCCGTGATTGATATTGCCACCTTGACCGGTGCGTGTGTGATTGCGTTGGGCCATCATCCAAGCGGCCTGTTTGCCAACAACGAAGGGCTGGCCAAAGCCTTGCTGGCCGCGGGTGAAAAATCGCATGACCGCGCATGGCAAATGCCATTGTGGGACGATTATCAAAGTCAGCTGGACAGCAATTTTGCTGATATTGCCAACATTGGTGGCCGCGCTGGTGGCAGCATTACCGCAGCTTGTTTTCTATCGCGTTTTGCCAAAAAGTACGACTGGGCGCATCTGGACATCGCCGGTACTGCCTGGAAATCAGGTAAGGAAAAGGGCGGTACCGGGCGTCCGGTGCCCTTGCTGGTGACCTATCTGCTGCAAGAAGCCGGTGTGTAAGTGACTGATGTGCTCCAAGGCTGTAAATTGACTGGACCCATGCGATGACCAAGATTCGGTTTTATACGGATGTCGCCGATCCGATTGTATTGATCAGGCATCTGGCTGAACAGGCGCTGACGCGTCAGCGCCGAGTGACTGTGTATGTGCGAGATCAGTTACATGCAAGCACGCTGGCGGATGCTTTATGGCAGCAGCCCGGCCCATCATTTATGCCCAATGCATTGGCGGATGACAGTCATGCAGCTTACACGCCGCTGCTGTTTGCATGGCAGCCTGCGCAGATCCAGCAGGATGACCTGCTGTTTAACTGCCAGCCTGAGCAACCGACATTTTTCAGCCGCTTTCGCCATCTGTTTGAGATTATTGGATCTGATGCCGCAGAAAAGGCGGCAGGCAGGCAACGCTATGCGTTCTATCGTGATCGCGGCTATGACATTCAACATATCAAAGCGCCGCCTGCATAATGCAACAAGGAGAGCCACGCGTGGATAACACCGATATTCCGGTATTGACCAAGAAAGTATCTAAAAACAATGTGCCTGCCGCAGTCGATATGGCGGAGCTGGT
This sequence comes from Methylophilus aquaticus, assembly GCF_030769565.1. Taxonomy (GTDB): domain Bacteria; phylum Pseudomonadota; class Gammaproteobacteria; order Burkholderiales; family Methylophilaceae; genus Methylophilus; species Methylophilus aquaticus. The sequence continues at coordinate 40,561 of NZ_JAVCAP010000007.1, forward strand.
TGCGCAGGTCAAGCAGGCATTGTTGCCAGAATTAAGCGCAGCGTTGCGCAATGAGCTTGCCGAGCACATGCAGCATGAGGTCAGTGCACATATGCAATCACAGGTGCAGAGCCAGGAGCAATCCTTACAGCAACCACTTGAGGCCATGTTAACCAGGCATGCCGAAGCTGAGCAGCGCACGTTTACTGATTATGCGCAATTGATTCAGCAATCGTTAATTACAGAAGCCCGTGCACAAATTGGTGACAGCATACAGTCGATTGAGCAAGCTTTTCGTGAAGCGATGACCAATGTTGGCAAGCAGCAAGTGCAGGCCGTTGAAGAAACGCTATCAGGATTGCTGGCCGTACAACACGAAAGTTTTGCTGAAAAACGCCAGCAGCTGTCAGAAGAATTGCAGCAATCGCTGGAGGTGTATGTCAAACAGCTGCAAGACGAAAGTCAGCATAAGCTGGCAACCGAGCACGAAGTGGTTGAGTCCAACCTGACATTGGAATATCGTCAGTCACTTGAAAAAGCTTTTTCCGAATTTGCTGCCAAGCAAACTGCAGAGTTCAAGTATCAGTTCACAGCAGATTTGCCGGCTGTGGAAAAGGCATTGGAAGATAAGATCAATGCGCTGGTGGCAACGCACATGGAAGAAATCAAGGCGCAATTGACCGCTCAACTCAAGTCTAAAATTCTAGAAGTGTTGCAAGGCATCAAGTTTGTGATGCCTACTGTATGATTACCCGATAAAAACCATATTTTTATATGGCAGGCGATGCATGCCAGTGATGCTGATTGCAATCATATGCCCAGTGTCAGCATCACTGGAGTGTGGTCACTGGGGCGCTCCAGTTTACGTGGTGCTTTGTCTATGATGCAGTCAAGGCAGTGCGATCTCAACGCTTCACTGACCAATATATGGTCTATGCGCATCCCCATGTTTCGACGGAATGCCGCCATCCGGTAATCCCACCAGCTAAACTGCCCGGCTTCTTTGTTAAATAGCCTGAAGCTGTCATGGAATCCCAAATCCAGCAGGCGCTGAAAGGCTTCTCGCTCCGGCGGACTGACCAGTACCTGCCCTTCCCACGCCGCTGGATCATGGCAGTCAGTGTCATCCGGAGCTATATTGTAATCGCCCAGTACCGCCAGTCTGTCGTGCTGTTTTAGCTCTGCTGCCAGCCAGTCTTGCAGCGCTGCCAGCCATTGCAGCTTATACTGGTATTTGTCGGAATCTACGGACTGGCCATTGACCACATAGGCCGACACCACACGAATGCCTCCTATGGTGGCCGCTACAATGCGCTTTTGCGCATCTACAAACCCTGGGATGTCAAATTGGACTTGCGCAATGGGATGCGGGCTGATGATGGCCACCCCGTTATAGGTTTTCTGACCATTATGCACCGCATTAAACCCGGCTTCAGCCAATGCTGCATACGGGAACTTGCTGTCCTCCTGCTTGGTTTCCTGCAGGCATAGCACATCTGGCCGCTGGCTGTTTAACCAGTCGAGTACATGGGGTAAACGCACAGTCAGTGAATTGACATTCCAGGTGGCAAGTTTTAACGCAGTGCTCACGATTATATTTTCCAGGTTGCAGGGAGATCTCGCTATTTTACACGAGTCATACCAGCAGGTTAGTGACGATCATTGCTGGCGCATCGGCTATCAGACAAATAGCGTATTTTGCTGTAGGCCGGTACTCGGTAAAGTGGTGGTTTGAATCGATAGTCAGGGCCATGTCATGGGTACTAAAGTAGCAGGCAAACGCCATATTTTTCCTCACTTTTCTCGTATCGAATGGCTGCTTGTCATGGCCATCATTCTGGTGGCGATAGATTTGCGGCCCGGCATTGTATCTATGGGGCCAGCCATGCCTAGCATGATTGCGGCGTTTAGCCTCAGCCATACCGTGGCCTCTTTACTGACCGCGATTCCCGACTTGCTGATGGGGGCGCTGGCTTTGCCCACCCCTTGGCTAGTAAGACGGTTCGGTGTCCATCGCGTGCTGCTGTCAGCCTTGCTGCTGCTTTGTCTGTCCACTGGTTTGCGTGCCTTTGCTACTGACAGCTTGCAACTGATGCTGGCGACCATCGGGGTAGGAGGTGGTATTGCAGTGGCTGGCGCCATGTTTGCCGGCATTGTCAAAGCCTGTTTTGCCAGGCAGGCAGCACTGATGATGGGTATTTATGCAACGGCACTTTCATTGGGCAGCGCTTTGTCTGCCGGACTAACCGGCTGGCTGTTGCAAGTGGCTGGCTGGCGGTTGGCTGTGGGTGTATGGGCTTTGTTTGGGTTGAGTGCAATGGTCATCTGGTATGTGGTGATACGACAGCCTTTTTCAGTGCTGCATCCGACACATTTATTGCCAGCCGGATCAATCAATGCTGGACATGTCGGTTTGCCACTGCGTAACGCCAAAGCCTGGCTGCTTGCGATTTACTTTGCCTGCATCAACTTTTTGTTTTACTCACTATTGACCTGGACGGCGGACATGTATCAGGAAGCCGGTATTTCTGTGACAGCGGCAGGGGCCGTGTTAGCCGGCTTCACTGTTTTTTTTATGTTGGCCAGCCTGCTGGTAGGTATGCTGAGTAAGAAGCTGGACCGTCGCGGCTGGTTGTTTGGCTGCGCCATGCTCTCAACAATTGGGCTGGTTGGCATGGTCGCTACCCCCGGTGCATGGCCATGGGTATGGGTGCCATTGTCTGCTTGTGGCCTCGGCGGTGCATTTGCTTTGGCAATGACGCTACCCTTGGACTATACCCATTCGCCGGATGAGGCCAATCGCTGGAATGCCTTTGTGCTCACCGTCGGGTACTTGATTGCAGCAAGCGGGCCATTTCTGATGGGCGTCATCCGTGATGAAAGCGGAAATTTTGTGCAGGCTTATCAAATGCTCGCTGGCGTCTCACTGTTGATGGTAATGATTGCACCTTTTCTCAAACCGCAAAAAACAGATTAAGTTTTTTATACTTATTAACCATTAACGCTCGTTGTTAAAGCGCATAGTTTGCGTGAAAACGCATGGCTGTTTTTGCTTTTGGAAAGCGCCAGCATCCTGTATAAAGATGAGGATATTTGATCTGTGACAGATGATGTGATGCCCCGCTTCATCGTTGTGCTGTATGGATTCTCCCGCGTTTATGTTGGCTGATTTTTAATGAACCCCAAATTCTGTCATTACCTTCTACATCTGGCATGCATCGCACTTGGTGTCGTGGTTTCTACAGTGAGCGCAACTGAAAGTATCAGCCTGCAATTAAAGTGGCGCCACCAGTTTCAGTTTGCCGGCTATTACGCTGCCCAGCTCAATGGTTACTACAAAGATGAAGGACTGGATGTTCATATTGTAGAAGGCCACGCAAACAAACCTCCCTTACAAGAAGTGTTGACAGGCCACACCCAATATGGAGTCGGCGATTCGGATATTTTGTTGTCTCGTATTTCTGGCAAACCGGTGGTTGCATTGGCGGCTATCTTTCAACATTCCCCTTATGTATTGCTAAGCCTCAAAGAGCAAAATATCGCGTATCCAGCCGATTTGATTGGCAAGCGGATTATGCTGTCGAACGATCAGGGCGCCACCCAATTCAGTGCCTTGCTCAGAAAGCAGCATCTCGATGTGGCCAATATGACGGTTGTGCCCCATAGCTGGCGCTTGCAAGACCTGATTGAAGGCAAAGTCGATGTGATTTCTGCTTATGCCATCGATGAGCCCATCCATCTTGAAAAAATGGGCTATACCCCCTCGATGATCAGTTACCAGACGTTTGGTGTGGATTTTTACGGCGACGTGCTGTTCACCACTGATCAGGAGCTGGCAGACCATCCTGCACGGGTAGAAAAGTTTCTGCGTGCAACCAAAAGAGGCTGGATGTATGCACTCAATCATCGCAAGGAACTGGGCGCACAGATTGCGACCATGCCGGGTGTCGCCCAGCGCGGCATTGATCAGCAACTGTTGCAAAAAGAGGCTTCGCTGATGGCTCCCTATGTGCTCACCGATGTAGTCACCATCGGACACATGAATGAAGAGCGTTGGGAAACCATTGCCCAGTCCTATGCCGATCTTGGCATTATTCCGGCCAATTACGCTCTGGACGGATTTATGTATCAGGGTGCCAGAAAGTTTCCCCTGAAGTGGCTGCTGGCAGGCTCATTGGCGCTGCTGGTTGTGCTGGGCCTGAGCGTATTATGGAATATACAAATTCGTCGACAGGTCGTGCATCGCACGCGTGCCTTGCAAAATGAGGTAGACAGGCGTACCCAGGCTGAAAGCCTGCTTAAAATTGCAGGTAGTGTGGCGCAAATTGGTGGCTGGAGCATGGATGTCAGGACGGAGCTGGTCAGCTGGTCAGATGAAGTGGCTGCCATTCATGAAATGCCGGCAGGCTACTCGCCGACCGTCGATGAGGGGATTGCATTGTTTGTGCCTGAATATCGGGCGCTGATCAAGAACGCAGTGATCCAGTGCCTGCAAGACGGCACGCCGTATGATCTGGAGCTGGAAAAAATGACGGCCACTGGCAGGCGCATCTGGGTACGCACCATGGGCCGGGCTGTACGGGATGCGGATGGAAACATTGTCCGTTTACAGGGTTCTTTTCAGGATATATCAGCGCGCAAACAGCTAGAGGCGATTAAACAGGGACATGCCAGAATTCAGGCGATGATGCTGGCGAATCTTCCTTTGTCCGAAGTGTTGAATGCCGCGGTTCAATTGATAGAGGCCCAATTACCTGATGCAATTTGTGCCGCTTTTATGCTGGATAAGGATGGTCAGCGGTTGCTGCATTCGGCCTCCACACAGTTGCCTGAAGATTATCTGCGTGCCATCGATGGGATTACGGTGGATGGGCGCGATGCGGTTGGATTTGAGCAGCGCCGCCTGGTAGTAGCGCATATCCGCGCGCATCCGCTGGCCAGTCACTGCCAAAGTGCCGCCCTCGCTCATGGCTTGCAGGCTTACTGGATGGCGTCTATCGTTTCACATAGCCAGCATCATTTGGGCATGTTGGCGATTTACCGTCGAGAGCCCTATGTGCCAACGGCAGCAGAAATTGAGTTTGTGGAAAGCTATGCACAGATTCTTGGCCTGGCCATCGAGCGTCAACATTCGGACGAGCAGCTTGACTTGATGCAGAGTGGTATTTCCCGGTTAAATGATATTTTTATGATTACCGAGGCGCCTTTAAACGAACCCATGCATCAAAAAGTGGTTTTTTTGAATGAGGCATTTTATCGAATTACCGGTAAGCCTCTGAAAGATGTCATGGGTCTGTCTCCATTTGAGATTTTTCAGGGGACAAAATCCCAGCAGGAAGTGCTGCAAAACGTAGAGTTTGCGCTGCGAAACATGCAGCCGGTCAAAGCAGATATCATCACCCACAATCACCAGGGTGATCAAATCTGGCTTGAAATGGATGCGCTACCCCTCCATGATAAAAGCGGCTGGTATACCCATTGGGTCGTTGTGATGCGTGATGTCACCGAGCGCAAGCGGGCCGACGCGCACATTCGACAACTGGCTTATTACGATACCATGACCGGGTTGCCCAACCGGTTGTTGCTACAGGAAAAGCTGGCAATGCATCTGGACAGTGCCGCCCGTACTCGCTCGGGCGTAGCTTTGTTATTTGTAGATATTGATAACTTTAAATCGCTGAATGACACCCATGGTCATGATGTCGGCGATGCCTTGCTGGTCGAGGTCGCCCAGCGCATTGTGCAATCTGTGCGTCGTACGGATACGGTCAGCCGTCTCGGTGGAGACGAGTTCGTGGTGGTCCTTGATAAGTTAAGCAAGGACCCGCAACAGGCCGCCCACAAAACGGCACAAGTATGTGAAAAAATCCTGTCTGCCTTCAAGCAACCATTTAATCTGGCGCATTATCAGCATTACACAACCTCCAGTATCGGGGTTGCCATGGTTGACCCGCACGTGGCGACCAGCGTTGAGGAGCAGCTACGTCGCGCAGATCTGGCGATGTATCAGGCAAAAGAAGCCGGCAGAAATACCTTTCGCTTTTTTGATGCCTCCATGGAAACCGAATTGCGTGCACGGGTGGCGCTGGAAGCGGACTTGCATCAAGCAATAGCGCATGCGCAATTCTTGCTGCATTTTCAGCCACAGTACGATCAGCATCACAGTATTGTCGGGGCAGAAGCGCTTGTGCGCTGGCAACATCCTGAGCACGGCTTGATCATGCCAGGAGAGTTTATCCCGGTAGCCGAAAGCTCCGGTCAGATTGTGGAGATTGGCCAGTGGGTCATGCGTGCGGCCTGCCATCAATTATTACGCTGGGCACAGCACGCACAATACCAGCACCTTGTGCTTTCGGTGAACGTCAGTCCCAAGCAATGTTTGCAACCCGATTTTGTCCCTCAGGTGCAAGCATTGGTGGCTGACACAGGCATAGACCCGGCTAAATTAAAGCTTGAGCTGACAGAGAGTATGCTGGTGGACAATATAGAAGATATTATCGATAAAATGACAGCGCTCAAGCAGACCGGTGTCTGTTTCTCGCTGGATGACTTTGGGACTGGCTACTCTTCGCTGTCTTACCTGAAGCGCTTACCCTTCGACCAGCTTAAAATTGACCAGTCTTTTATCCGCGACATGCTACAGGGCAGTGATCACGAAAGTATTGTGAAGGCCATTGTCTCGCTCGGTCAAAGTTTACGTCTTGAAGTGCTGGCAGAAGGGGTGGAAACCGAGGCACAGTTACACCGACTGAAATGGTTGGGCTGTCATACTTTCCAAGGCTATTATTTTACCAAACCGCTCCCTATCGAGCAGTTTGAGCCCTTTGTCGCGCACTCGATGCCAGGACGCTCTGCGCGTGAGGTAGGCTAGTTTTCCATATCCTGCACCCGTGCAGTTTAATCTCCGCATAGCGGTGTCTGGACTTGCAGGGGAAAAGAAAATATAATTTAGCACATACAATGTGTTGTATATGCATGTCATTTTCGATTGCGCATTTTTCTTCATCCGGGCTATGCATGCTGCACCCAGCATTGCCCACGTTTGACACCCCTGTTCCTATTTTCTCATTGACGCACTTGACCATGCCATTGGCAGCGCAGCCAAGCAAGTGCCGCAACATTTTTTGGAGAGTTTATGTTATCCATCCCCCAGCGATTGTCTCGATTGGAGGAGGTCAAGGTGAACCTGCTCAGCGGCTTGACCGTGGCTCTCGCCATGGTGCCGGAAGCCATTGCTTTTGCCTTGATTGCGCATGTTTCGCCACTCACCGGCTTGTACGCTGCCGTGATGGTTTCATTGATCACCTCTGCATTTGGCGGCCGCCCCGGCATGATTTCCGGTGCAACCGGTGCCCTGGCAGTGGTGATGGTGGCATTGGTCGTGCAGCATGGTGTGCAATATCTGTTTGCCACCGTGGTATTGATGGGCCTGCTGCAAATACTGTTTGCCGTAGCCAGGCTGGGCAAGTTTATCCGCATGGTGCCGCATCCGGTGATGCTGGGCTTTGTCAACGGTTTGGCCATTGTGATTTTTCTGGCGCAGTTTGGCCACTTTAAAACCACCGCCCCGGATGGAACCGTGACCTGGATGACTGGCCCGCCGTTATACACCATGGTGGGCCTGATTGTGCTGACCATGGTCATTATTTACCTGCTGCCCAAGTTGACCAAAGCTATTCCATCGACCCTGGCTGCGATTATGGTGGTCACCTTCGGGGTGATTTATGGCGGGTTCGAGACCAAAACTGTGGGTGATCTAGGGTCTATTGCAGGCGGGCTACCAAGTTTTCATGTGCCAGACGTGCCATGGAATCTGCAAACGCTTACCATCATCTTCCCCTATGCGCTGATTCTGGCCGCCGTTGGCCTGATTGAAACCTTGCTGACCCTGAACCTTATTGATGAAATGACAGAAACGCGTGGCCGCCCAAACCGTGAGGCGATGGCACAAGGAGCCGCCAATGTGGTCACCGCCTTGTTTGGCGGCATGGGCGGCTGTGCCATGATCGGCCAGAGCATGATCAATATCAATAATGGTGCGTTAAAACGGCTGTCAGGCATTGCGACTGCATTGTTCCTGCTCTCTTTCATTCTGTTTGCTTCCAAATGGATCGAGATGATTCCCTTGGCTGCATTAATCGGCGTCATGTTTGTCGTGGCTGAAAAAACCTTTGAATGGGGCACGCTGAACCTGTTTGGCAAAGTGCCCAGGCAGGATGTGTTTGTCGGTTTGCTGGTAGGGGGCGTGACCATCGTGGCCGATCTGGCGATTGCCGTGATAGCCGGGGTGATCGTGTCGGCACTGGTGTTTGCCTGGAATCACGCCAGGCAGATGACGGTGCAGGCGGAAACAGACGCTCGCGGCAAGAAAGTCTATACCCTGAATGGCACGCTGTTTTTTGCCTCGGTGGCCAACTTTCAGGCCTTGTTCAATATTGCTGAGGATCCCCAGCAAGTGGTGATTGATTTTAAACAGGCCAGGGTAGTAGACCATTCTGCGCTGGTGGCTGTGGATAGTCTGGCGGCCAGATATCGGGCCGCAGGCAAGCAATTGCAGCTCAGGCACCTGAGTAAGGATTGTCAGGAGCTGCTGGAAAACGCAAAAGACATGATAGAAGTGAATCTGCTGGAAGACCCGAAATATCGGGTATCGGATGACAAATTGGCTTAAGGCGTGACCCGTGCCGTGCGCTCACGCAAGCTATATTAAAAGCCTCGGTCGGGGCTTTTTTGATGCACGCAAAAACTGGCGCGGGGGTATGCACTTAAGCGTTAACAATCTCCTGCCCAATTTTGTCCATCGCTGCTTTTAAGGCGGTTTTGTCAGTCGCCAGTTGTGCCAGCGGCAGGGCCAGAAAAGCTTCAATACGCGCGCGTAAAATACGGTAAGCCGTGTAAAAAGCCGCTTCAATCTCCGCCTCTGTGCCAGTAGCATGTGCCGGGTCGTCCACGCCCCAGTGGGTGCGAATCACCGGCCCCAGATAGGCCGGGCAGGTTTCCCCCGCCGCGCTGCCACAGACTGTAATCACAATATCCGGCGTGACGGGCAAAGAATCCCACGACTTGCTGAAGTAACCTTCGTTGGCAATCCCTTCTTTGGCCAGCAGGGCCAGTGAGCGCGGGTGCACATAGCCAGTCGGTTTGCTGCCCGCGCTCATGGCGCGCCAGCCTTGCGGGGCCAGGTGGTTAAAGGTGGCTTCGCCCAGAATAGAACGACAGGAGTTGCCGGTGCATAAAAATAAAATATTCATTGGATGACTTTCTGCATCAATCAAGCTTCATACCATGAGCGACTGCGGTTGACGATAGACACCACCGAGAGCATCACCGGCACTTCAATCAATACGCCCACCACCGTTGCCAGTGCGGCGCCGGAATGAAAACCAAACAGGGCAATGGCGGTGGCGACCGCCAGTTCAAAAAAATTGGAGGCACCAATCAAGGCAGAAGGCCCGGCCACACAGTGGGCCACCTTGAGTTTCTTATTCAGCCAGTAAGCCAGCATCGCATTAAAATAAACCTGAATGGTGATCGGAACTGCCAGCAAGCCGATAATCACCGGCTGTTCTAAAATTTGCTCGCCCTGAAAAGCAAATAGCAGTACCAGAGTCAGCAACAAAGCCGAGAGCGAGAGCGGTTGCACCGTGTTAAGCAGCCTGTTCAGCGCCCCTTGTCCGCGCCGTAACAGTTGCTTGCGCAATAACTGGCTGATGATGACAGGCACCACAATAAACAGCATGACCGATAAAAACAGGGTGGCCCATGGCACCGTGATGCTTGATAAACCCAGTAGCAAAGCCACCAGTGGCGCAAAGGCAAACAGCATGATCACATCGTTAATCGCCACTTGCGACAAGGTGAATTTTGGCTCGCCGCCACACAGCCCGCTCCACACAAATACCATGGCGGTGCATGGCGCCGCGGCCAGCAAAATCAGGCCTGCGATATAGCTGTCAATCTGCTCCGCAGGCAGCCAGTTGGCAAACAGGTGGCGTATGAAGAGCCATGCCAGCAAGGCCATGGAAAACGGTTTGACTACCCAGTTAATCAACAGCGTCACACCGATGCCACGACTGTGGTCCAGTACTTCACGCATGGCGCTAAAATCAATTTTCAGCAGCATCGGGATAATCATCAGCCAGATCAGCACCGCCACTGGCAGGTTGACCTCGGCCACCTTGATGCCGCCTATCCATTGGAAGGCATCTGGAAACAGTTTGCCCAGTAAAACTCCCACCACGATGCAACCCAGCACCCACCAGGTCAGGTTGCGTTCAAACGTGCCGATGCCCGCGCTTGCAGGGCTTGCTTGTGTATTGGATGCGGTCATTTTTAATCCCTAATAGAGTGGCGATGCAAAAGCTGCCGGTATTACGGTTTGCTGCGCGCAATAAACGCCACCTTTTGTGGCGCTGGTGCACAACAAGCCTGACTGGCGTCGCTGCTGGTCTGGCTATCATTAAAAGTGGGGGCGCTTTCCAGCGTATGGTAGGTTTCCCACGCAATCCCCGAAGGATCCTGCACCCAGTGCTTGTCCGACTTTGCATAGCAGCACACTGTGCCTGCTTCAGTCAGTGTTGCCAGCTCCGCCTGATCGAGCCTGGCCTTGATCTCCGCCAGCTCTGCTTCCGACTCGGCCTGAATGCCGATATGGTCCATGCCGGGTACAGCGCCGCGCGCACTGATGGCAAAATTCACACGTGGATCATCCAGCATCCACTTTGCATAATCCGGCTTGGCCACGGTTGGTGGCGCACCAAACAGCGTGGAATAAAAAGTGATACTTTGCGGCAAATCCGCCACCGCAATATGTAAGTGCATCCGTTTCATGTGTTAGCCTTTCTGTGGGGGCGAGCAATAGCTATCCGGGCAACATGCGGTGTCTCCGGCACAACAGTTTTCTGTGAGGTAGGCCAGCAAGCCATTCATCGCGGCATAATCCGCCGAGTAATAAATAAAGCGGCTCTCCTGCCGCGCAGCAATCAAGCCCGCGTGGCTCAACTCTTTCAAATGAAATGACAGCGTACTGTTGGGGATATTGAGTGTTTCTGAAATGGCCCCTGCCGCCAGACCTGGCGTACCGGCTTGCACCAGCAACCTGAAAATATCCAGGCGCGCTTCCTGAGCGATGGCGCCGAGTTGTGCAACAGCTGTTTTTTTATCCATGCACTATATTTCCATAAATATAGAAATATTTCAAGCGCGCTTGAGTTTCATACTAGCCTGATGAGGCTTGCAAGTTCTATTGGTTAGCATATTACCCAAACAGCTAAGAAGTGCTAAGAATCCTGCAATTAATCATTATCAATGAAGTAAGATGCATTTTTCGCCACAATAAATTGAATAAGACTCTTCAGATACCAATATGAAATTAACTGAACGTGACATCTGTACTAAATTCATCACGCCCGCCATTCAAAAAGCGGGTTGGGATATTCAAACCCAAGTCCGTGAAGAGGTGAGTTTTACCAAAGGCCGCATTATCGAGCGCGGCAAGTTACATAGTCGTGGCAAACGCAAACGTGCCGATTACATCCTCTATTACAAATCCAATATTCCTTTTCTGATAGCATCAATCCAAGAGCAACACTGCATCGTCGCCAAAGTCGATGCACTGATAGCGCTATGCGACCAACTCAAAAGCCGCGTTCAACAAACCATTGCCGATGCTTTGGTGGCGCAGGCGGTGGCTTAGATTATGAGTTTAGTCAACCCTAAATATAAACAGCTTAAGCCGACCTTGGATTATTTGTCTGACCCTGTTGTTTTAGCCCAAGCGTGGAAAAAAAGTCATAGCTACATTCGCTCGCATAATTGGTATGCAGATACGCTAGAGCTTGATGCCTCGACTTTTAACTTAGAAGAAAACATCCATAATTGGTCAGAAGAGTTAAAAAAGCAAACATACAAACCTTCTCCAATGCGTCTCGTACCAGCGCCAAAGGGAGATGTTTGGTCATTTAAAAAAATCAAAGGTCAATGGGAGTGGAAGCCCAATAAAGACATTGGCAGTGAGCCATTACGTCCTTTGGCGCATATAAACATTAAAGATCAGACCATTGCCACTGCAATTATGATGTGTGTCGCAGACGCGGTAGAGACAATCCAAGGTGCTACATCTGATAGAGATAATGTCAGTAGTTATGGGAATCGTTTATTTTGCAAATGGGACGATAAAAAAACAAAGGCAAATTTTGGATGGGGAAATAGCACAACATACAGCAAGTACTTTCAGGATTACGAGAGATTTTTAACTCGTTCAGCAAAATCTGCTAATTTAATAGATGAGTTGAATCAAATTTTTGAGGGCTCTCAACAGGTATATGAAGTTCAACTGGACATGTCTGCTTTTTATGACTCTATCCATCGTGATGAATTGTTAAAGGAGCTAAGAGAATTAGTTGATGATTTTTATAAGTTGGCTAAAAGCGAAACAGATGCGTTCTGGAATGTAGTGAATGACGCGTTTAATTGGCAATGGCATAAAACCGAATTTGTCTTGAATGATTGCTTAAAAGTACCCTTAAAAGATGAAGGTCTACCTCAGGGGTTGGTTGCGAGTGGTTTTTTTGCCAACGTTTACTTAATTAAGTTTGATAACGCCTGTAAAGCACTCAAGCGTTCTCATGGCCTAGATATTTCAATTCATGACTATTGTCGATATGTTGATGACATTAGACTGATCATTTCAATTGATAAAGAAAAAATAGAAAGTGCTGAAGAGTTAATTAAAAAGAACCTTGTAAATGAACTGCAAGACTTACTACCCAAAGGGATTATATTAAATCCTGATAAAACGAAGATTATTAAATGGAACGGTGAAGAAGGCGAAACTGTAAAACAAATGGAAGGGATACAGTCTCTCGCTAGTGGTCCGATTGATATGGATTCATTAGAATTTGCAGAGAGTTCATTAGACAACCTTTTCACCCGTGCAGAGGCACCTCATCTAAATGAGGACATTGCTCAGCACCCCTTAGCGATTATCCACCAACCTAAATTAGAAGTGCGTGAAGACACCTTATTGAGGTTTGCAGCTAATCGTTGGACAAAGCTTTTTAAATCACGAAGAAAGCTAACAAACCAGAAAGAAATGTTGGCTTTAGATGCAGCTCAAGAAGCTGTTGCAAGAAGATTTGTTGCAAGTTGGTCAAGAAACCCTGCGCTCACTCTTTTATTAAAAAAAGGGCTCCAACTTTTTCCTAATAAAGAATTAGTTGAAACAGTTTGGACTTCATTAATAAACAAACTCAGTGATAAAACGCCAATACGTGAAAGATACATTGCTTATTATTGTTTGGCAGAAATTTGCAGATTTTCAGCAACTGAATTAAAAAAAATCACTGACATTGACGTCCCAGACTCAATTAAACTCGCTGAGTATTTTGATTGGTTAGAGAATGCAACAAGGTCTCTGTTAGAAACACACGCTACCCCTTGGTATTTAACTCAACAAGCTTGCCTTGTTCTTGTTGGGAAAGCATATTCTGTAAAATCAGAAAATGACTTAGTACTCAGCTACGTTTTGAAAATCTCAAATGGAGAGTTAGTTCATGGCGATAGCAGTCAGGTATTACCTGCTGCCACTGTAGCTTGGCAGATAACGCAGTCAGAGAAGGTAATAGACTGTATAAAACATTGGCTCGCCACCCTTGATGAGCTACAAAAAAAACAATCATTAATCCTACTGCTAGAAAATGATTCAGAATTGTTTAATCGTCTTTATTTAGCAATTGATGATGATAGGAGGGTCATTTATAACCAAATTAGAAGAAGTTATGGAATGGAAATTGTTCCATTACCACCTGACTTATCAATATGGAGTAGCGAAGCTAATCTCGCCTCTGTTATCAAGTCGCCATCAAATCCTTTTATTCATGAAAACGCTCTGATTGCTCTTGCAAAGGCATCAATTGATGCAATAAAAATAAATCCTGATGTAAAGTTGTTACCGCATTTGCTCATGATTAAATGCGAAGATTGGTTTAGCGTACAGAATCCTCATAAGGTCAAACTCTCTTTATCCCATGTAAATGACGTCCACGACTTAATTGAGGATACAAGGTATAAAAAACCAACATGGTTAAGCAATAATGTTGCATCGAATAAGCTTTATGAATTGGGTTGTCTGTTAAGGGCATGTGCTATTAGTGACTGCGACTTTACTGCGCAAAAAGCACTCTTCCGTCAAAATCAGAGTGTTTATTATGGAATTAAGAGTTGCTGGTTTAAGCGCACCACAGGGATGATGCATTCACCAGAAGCTCTGGTTGGTGAAACAGCACCAATGTCTAGTTGGGTAACTGAGTTGTTATTTAATTTACTGCAATGGCCAGGTTTAGATATTGAAAACTGGGAGTATGAATGGCCAACTGAAATTAATATCGACACCCTACTCAAGGGACTTTCATCCAGAGAAGATCACCAAAAGAGAATTTTTGGTGTGGCATCCGATACTGCCTTTTACATAGAAAGAATCAAAACAGTTTCGCCTCTTAATGGCAATTTAAGAGTGATAAATGTTCAAACATTGATGCCAACAAACGAGAGTTTAAAAGAGGATTTTGAGCAAAATACTCCAGACATAAGAGTTGCGCACAGAAATCATTTATCTGATATTTGCAACATTATTCTAAAAAAGCTTAAGGCAACCGATGATGTTTTAAAACCTAAATCTGAAATTAAAAAACAGAAAATAAAAACGGAAGCTAACCTGATTATATTTCCAGAACTATCAGTTCATCAGGGCGATATTGACCTTCTGGAAGCGCTATCTGCCACAACTAACGCGATAATTTTTGCTGGAATTGTTTTCCATAAGCATGAAGGTAAGTTAATTAATCGCGCCTTATGGTTGATACCAAATCACTCACCAGAAAAGGGTATTCGATGGATTAAACGTTGGCAAGGTAAGGAAAATATGACCAACGATGAGCTAGGCCATATTTCACCATGGAGACCATATCAACTAATTATAGAATTGAAGAACTCTCTACCGATTGAAAAAAATCGAGGATATAGATTGTCTGGTTCTGTTTGCTATGACGCTACCGATATGAAGTTAACAGCAGATTTGCGAGATATATCTGATGCATATTTGGTAGTGGCACTAAATAACGACATTACAACTTTTGATAACATGATTGATGCCTTACATTATCATATGTACCAACATGTTCTCTTAGTGAACACGGGGGAGTATGGCGGCAGTGCTGCAAAAGCGCCCTTTAAATTGCCTCATCATCGCACTATTGTTCACAATCATGGAAATCATCAAATCGCTGTTTCTATTTTTGAGATCGATATGATGTCTTTGTTAGATGACCAAGCTCCAAAACCTGAAGAAACTTACCAAAGAATTCGAAAAATGAAACCCGCGGGTATCCAAAAGCCTGGATTAACCTAATAAATCCATATTTCATTTTTTCAAAGAATCATGTCGTGTATTTGTCAGGTTGCTGTCGTGTTTGTAAACTCTTGATGGTTTCATAATAGCTCAACGTTTTTTCAAACAAGGAGAGTTAAAATGATTGAGACTAATAAAAATCCCCCACGCCTACTAACTCCAATTGAATTTGGGTTGCTAGTATTAATGACTAGAAACTCTCGCAAATGGTCACAAGAAACACTTGCTGAACTTAGTCACCAGAGGTGGACCCGGAAAACTGGACAGTGTTTTAAGTGATATTCTTGCTTAACCTTGCAGCCGATAGGCGGCAGAAAGCAGAGAAAGAAAGCAATGAAACGTACCCGAAGAACCCACGC
>NZ_JAVCAP010000008.1 GCF_030769565.1 Methylophilus aquaticus
GATTGGTGCAGTGATGCGCAAGCTGGTGCATTTGATTTACGGGGTGATTAAATCAGGCAAACCTTTTGATGCGGAAATTCCTCTCAAGGGACTTGCAATTCAAGACGGTATCTGACTCCACCATTCGCTGTTTTGCAAGACCTAACCCTGAGGGTTGTGCGCGGGCTCACGGTAGCGCATTAAACTGTGCGGCAGTCAAAAATGAAACGCCTTGAAAAGGGTGCAACACCAACAAATCTGCATCGCCAGTGATGATCATAGATGCATCACCATTCACCGCCACCTCTAAAAACTGATTATCTTTAGGGTCACGGCAAGCTGTGACAGGGCAAACAATATTCACACGTTCATACACGCGACTAAACAGCTTAAAAAATGCTTGCCTGTCTTCAATCGAAATATAACGGTCAAACTTTGAGCGCGATAACACATCTGCTAATTCACTAAGGGTAGATTCAGAAACCAATAACACCCCTTGTGCCAACGCTTTACGCACCGCAAGCGCCGGGGCGCTTTGTGGCAAAAGTAGATAACTAATTAAGGTATTGGTATCACAAACAACCCTTAACGCCTCACTCATTGGCTAACAACTCAGCTAATTTATCCTCACTCAAGCCATTGGCCACCGCCTGCTGACCTACACGGTCACAAAACGATTGAAACTCGCCCAAATTCAACCCACGCAAGCGTTGATACTCAATAGGCGAAAGCACAATCGCCACATCACGGTTTTGGCGACGAATCGTCACTGGCTCACGCTGTGCCGTATCAATCAATGCCGCCATGTTTTGTTTGGCATCTGTTGCAGAAACATATTGCATAATCAACCCTCCTATTCACGCAATAATAGTACAAATTGTCTATTTTGTACAAAATGTCCATTAATAAGACTCTTAAAGAATAAAAAAAGCCGCGATTTGCGGCTTTGGCATTCAAAATGTTGGATTGCAAGACCCGACCCCTCGGCTTTCTTGTTCCACACGATGGTAGACACCGTTATCGTTTAATTAAACTGAAGGCCATAAGCGTCAGGTCCAGAATAGCAGCAAACCATCATCTCTCATATCAGCCCATAAATATGCTACATAGCTAGACCCGATCCCTGGCACTGTTGGGGTTGTGTGTAAATTAATTTACTCTGACCCCAACTATTACCGGTGGATTAGCGACCCACCAGTTTTGCCACAAACTCCTGTGCATCCAGCTGTTTGTCTCCCGTAGTATCCAGCTTCACAAACACAGTGCCCTGAAACTTCAGAAACTCCTCTTGCGTCACCAGATGGTCATGATTGGCATCGGCTGCATCCATCATCGCCACATTACCCAATTCACGCAGATAGCCGCCGGTACTCATCATCGCCAGCTTCTCGGACCTGGTGCCGGTCCATTCCGATTTATCCAGACTGCCATCATGATTCTTGTCCAGTTCATTAAACACTGCCGTGTGATACTGATTAAACTCCATCAAGCTCACCATATGGTTACCATCCGCATCCAGCATTTTCATCATACCCATCTGCTGAAACTCGCGGGCATAGCCCCCCGTCACCAAATCAGCAGCACTCGCCACATTCATAGAAACCACACCCAATAACAGGGCCACCAACACATTTAATTTGCTGTTCATATTCACGACTCCAAGATAATTTAAAAAAAGATGATTTAAAAAAAGATGATTTAAAAAAAGATGATTTAAAAAAAGATGATTTAAAAAAAGTTATTGTTAGCTAACACCCCTTTGTCGTCAGATAAAGCAGCCCCTTACACATTTATCAAAATAAATTTTTCTCCCACCCTCACCACTGCATCAAAAAAATGCATCGCAGCGTGTAAGGAAGAGCCGCGTGGCTCGACCAATTCACTCAATAATATTGAGTGAGACTAACCATGAACAAGCCATCTCTGCTAACCGGTGTATGCGCCATCGTGTTTGCATCAAATGCCCTCGCACAACCTCAATGCAGTGCCGTCAGCGGCCCGCAAACCAATGCCCTGGTTGAGCTCTATACCTCAGAAGGATGCAGCAGCTGCCCACCCGCCGACCAATGGTTAAGCCGCTTAAAGAATCAAAGTAAACCGATTAGCAACATCGTGCCGATTGCTTTGCATGTGGATTATTGGGATTACATCGGCTGGAAAGACAACTTTGCCAACCCTGAATTTGCCAAGCGGCAACGTGAAATGGCCACCTTAGGGCGTGCACGCGGCGTATATACACCACAACTCGCGATTAATGGTCAAGATACGCGCAGCTGGTTAAATGATGCGCGCTTTAAGAGTGAAGTCGCAACCATTAATCGCCAGCCTGCCAAAGCCGAGATTAGACTGACAGCTAACGCGACAACAACCAAGTCAGTGCAAGTCTCCACCAACATTAAAACCGCTGAGGCAGGGCCATTCGTCTATTACCTCGCGCTACAAGAAAATAACCTGCAATCCACCGTCAATGCAGGTGAAAACCGTGGCGAGCTGTTGCACCATGATTATGTCGTGCGCCAATGGTTAGGGCCGTTTAAGGTGGGTGCTGATGGAAAATTAAGTGGTAGTCATGATATTCAAGTTCAACCAGCCTGGAAGCAGCGGGATCTTAATGTAGTTGCGTTTGTGCAGAACTCAGCAACGGGGGAGGTTTTGCAGGCATTGGCATTAGGGTTGTGCGAATAATCGGCGACATGATGAGAATCAATGGAGTCTGACCCCATTGATTCATTGAAATTTTATTTGACTGTGAATTAAGGTCAATTCATTTACTTACAATGCAAATTCATCGTATATTTTCATTAGAATAAATAAATTGTATACAAAAATTCTTAAAAAAATTTAAAAAGGGGTGGGGGTAGTATGAAAAAATTCGATTTAACCCAATTCAATGGTTTCAATAAAAACTATCAATTTAGGCCTCATTTATGCAAAGAATACTTACGACTATTTTCGAGCCAAAGTGATTTAGAGCTTTTGATATTCGAGTCAAGGCCAGGAATTGGAGCAACAAATTTTGCAGCTGAGTATTTCAATACGATAACTGAAAACTCAATTTTACTAACCATTCATGCCGGTAGTAGAGAGGTGGCCCCGTTTAGTTGGACAGAATGTTTGCTTTTTTAAGTGAAATATCTTGCGATTCTGTTTAAGCTGCCTTGGGTGTTGCGGGCAGGTGTTTAAAGTAAAACTCATCCGG
>NZ_JAVCAP010000009.1 GCF_030769565.1 Methylophilus aquaticus
GCGTGGGTTCTTCGGGTACGTTTCATTGCTTTCTTTCTCTGCTTTCTGCCGCCTATCGGCTGCAAGGTTAAGCAAGAATATCACTTAAAACACTGTCCAGTTTTCCGGGTCCACCTCTTTCATCAACGGTAAAATCCAGCGTGAACTGTGCTGCATCTGCATGCACACTGTGGTCAGTAGGCACCAGGCCGCTTGCTTTAACGCCTAACAAGCGTATCTTTTTATCCAACGCTATCCTTTTTAGACATTTGCCACAAAAAAGCCGTAATGATTTCGCATCGCTGATAGGGGCGGGTAGTGTCAGGTCGCGCGTAACGGTTTTAAAGTCATCAAAACGCAGCTTGATGCCGATCTTGCGGCAGGTATAGCCTTTTTGTTGCAGATCGCTGGCGACACGCTCACATAGCTGGGTAAATGCCTGGCTTAAAGCCGGTTTGTCTCTCACTGCGTGCAAGTTGCGCTCAAACGTGGTCTCCCTGCTCATCGAGACCGGGACGCTTTCAGTGATGACCGGCCTGTCATCCTGACCGTGAGACACACGATGCAACCACCGGCCATAGCTATTGCCAAAATGCTGCACTAGCCAGGCTTCGCTCATGGCTGCAATCTGACCTATGGTTTTAATCTCCAATGACTCGAGTTTAGCGCTGGCTTTAGGGCCTATGCCATTGATCTTTTTGGCTGGCATCGGCCAGATACGGAAAGGTATATCCGACAGTGTGATGACGGTGATGCCATCTGGCTTTTGCATTTCAGAGCATAACTTTGCCAATAGTTTATTGGGCGCGATACCGACTGAACAGGTGAGGCCAGTAGCGGTAAATACGGCAGATTTCAACTGTTGTGCAATCTCGTTAGCCTCGCCCGGCAGCATGGATACATCGGCATAAACTTCATCGATGCCGATATTCTCTACCAATGGGCTAATGCTGCGAATCGCCTCCTTGAACAGGCGGGAATAATGACGGTACAGCTCGAAATTCACCGGCAACAAGATCGCATCGGGCGCCAGTTTGGCGGCGTGCATAGTCGGCATGGCCGAGTGCAGGCCGAGCGCACGCGCTTCATAGGTAGCCGTGGTCAACACACCGCGCCCTGCGTAATCCCGCAAGCGCGAGAACGCGTGGGTGCCATCCTCTCTGATCCGTGGTGCATGTGAGGAACGCCCGCCCACCACCACAGGCAAGCCTTTCAACTCCGGGTAGCGTGACAATTCGCAAGATGCAAAAAATGCATCCATATCAATATGTGCGATGCGTCTGGTTTTCAAGACTGGCATGTTAACCACTTATAAGCTTGGGAGCAGGTGGGGAATCAGATATTCAAAGGTATAAAAAAACATAATCGACTGGCAGTCATAAATATTGAAGCGTTGCACAACGCTGGATTATCCCATGATGCACATTAAAAGGCATGCTTGTGCAAAATGCTTTTTACACTCTCTGCAATCATCACTCCTATGCCAAATATCAAAACCGCCTTCATAGCATTGGCCGCTTTTACTGGGGCACCGACTGACAAAGATGGCTATCCCATTGGCAATCCAAAAATGGGCGAAGACTCTTTAACTCACACATCAGATGCAAAACACGAGATCCGAGCAATGGCAGCTAGAACGCTCTTCCACTTTGTCCCCCCAGCCTAAATGGTTACAGAAACAGGGGGAGATACGGTTTTACTACGAATACGGTTTAAATTTGTGGAGCGCTTCTTCTTTGTAATCTTCACGTAATCGATGCCAAACCATTACAGATTGCTGCTCAATGCTTTTGATCGCCATAAAACGCATGGCCAGTTGGCGAGCCGCAAGGGTAATCGCTTCGGCATCATTTTTAGCATTCTTGGTTGCCATGCTTTTACGAAATGGCTGCAAAAACTCAGACGCCTGACAAGAACGCACTGATCAGGCGTGTTCTTTTGAATGTCGGCTATTGGGTGTGTCAGGTGCTCTTTGTGCTCGGTCTAAGCTCTTTGCTATCTCCCCATGCAGGGTTTGATTTCAGTGTGTTGGGGTGTATTCTTGTTGTTTTTATATCTAGTTTAATTCTATGCCTCATCTGATTCTGCTTGGCGATTCAATTTTTGATAATGGTGTTTATGTCGATGGGGGTCCTGATGTTTGCAGCCAGTTACGTGATTTATTGCCAGCCACTTGGCGCGCCAGTTTGTTGGCGGTAGATGGTGCTGTTTGCCGTGATGTTGTCAGCCAGTTGGCGCATTTGCCTGCCGATGCCAGCCAGTTGGTATTGAGTGTTGGGGGTAACGATGCCCTGATGCGCAGGGATGTGTTGGCGGCCAGTGTACAAAGCAGCGTGGAGGCCATTTTGTTGATGGCTGATGCGATGGATGCTTTTGAGCACGATTATCGTCAGATGATGGAGGCGTTATTGGCAACAGGTTTGCCGCTGACGGTGTGTACCATTTACAACGCCAATTTTGATGCGCCAGATTATCAACGTTGCGTGCGGTTGGCGGTGGCTGTGTTTAACGATGTGATTTTGCGCGTGGCAGCAGAGCACCGTTTGCCGGTGATTGATTTGCGGGCGATTTGCAATCTTCCGGGTGACTATGCCAACCCGATTGAGCCTTCGGTGGCAGGCGGTGAAAAAATCAGCCGCGCCATTTTAGACAAGCTTGCACTGCATTGATCAGGCTGGCCATTCATCCACGAACTGCATGGCTAACCGGCTAGGGCTAAGTGCCTGACCGTGCTAGCCGTGTGATGCGCGTGGGTGAATCAGCCAATAGGCTTTAAGCCAGCAACAAAAACACTGTGGGTTTTTTATGCAAATCCGGCAATTGCGCTTTGCTCCACTCAGCCACTGTTTTGGTCAATATCAATTCATCTTTACCGGTCACATTGCAGGCTACACACAGCTTTGTTTGCGGTTGCAGAGTGGCAATCAGGTCATCCAGCATGTGCTGGTTACGGTAGGGGGTTTCAATAAACAGTTGGGTTTCGAGACGGGTTTTTGAGTCATGCTCAATGTGTTTAATCGTTTCAATGCGCGTAGCCTTGTCAGCGGCCAGGTAGCCTAAAAACGTAAAGCGCTGGCCGTTGAGGCCACTGGCCATCAGGCCTAACAACAGGCTGCTGGGGCCGATGAGTGGGGCAACACGGATGCCTTTGTAGTGCGCGACGGCAGCCAGTGTGGCGCCGGGGTCGGCAATACCAGGGCAACCGGCTTCGCTCATCAGGCCAACGTCTATGCCTTTTTGCAGCGGTTGCAGCATGGTGTTGAGGTCTTTGGCTGGTGTGTCTTTATTTAATACGCTGAAAGTGATGTCGCGCATGGTGGTGGGGTGGCCGCTCGCCGCCAGGAAATGACGGGCAGTTTTTTCGTTTTCGACAATAAAGTGCTGCAAGCTGTGGATGCGAGCAATCACCTCTGGCGGCAGTACTTGTTGGGGTGTTGTGTCGTCAGCCAGTGTGACGGGGATAAAGTAGAGCGTGCCTGTGGCCATGTGCGTGTCGATTCATGCGTAAAAACTGGATTATCCCACGGCAAGGCGTAAAAAAAGCATTCTGGTGAAAGAATGCTTTTTTATTGTGCTGATGATTGCTTGCTCAGGTTCGCCTGGCGAGCGCTCTGACGCCTTAGTATTTAACTTGTACCCGGTATTTCAAGGTTACGTCGCTTTCGGCGGGGACGCTGATTTTCCAGGTGGCCTGATGGGCGCTGGTTTTTTCATGCGGCAGTGAAGCATTCAGGATTTTCCAGTCACCATTCAGCGGCTCTTGCACGGTGACCGTCACGGCTTCTTTTTTGGCATTGTGCAGCGTGATGGCGTAAGCACTTTCATACAGCGGTGCCTGATTGGGTTTGCCAAGGCTTTTGAAGTCTGTTTGCACGCGGTCGGCGGTAACGTCAAACGCATTGCCCAGCTTTAAGCGCACGGTATCGTTTTTGGGGGTGTGATCGATCTGGTCTTCACCGACAAACTGGGCTGACCCATCGAGGTCTTTTTTGTAGACGCGCATGGTGCCTTTGGGCAGCGGAATACCAAGTTTGGCGGCTTCTTTGTTATCAAATTGTACAAATACTTGCACCTTTTGTGTCTTTTCTAGTTCGCGGTATTGACCTTGATAGTAGTAATCGGCGCCGCTCAGTACCAGTTCTTTACGCGCAGGAATCTGCTGAGCCGAGAGCAGGGCAACTTGTTTGGTTTGATTCTCGGCGATGGTGGTGGGGCGTGGCAGGGTATAGAGATGGTATTCCAGCAAGCCTTGTTCCACCGGCATGGCAGCATCCGCTACCATGGCTTCACTGCGCATCATCATGGTTTTAGGACGGATGGCATCACGCACGCGGTTGACATCACCGGCCACCAGTTGCACTTTGGCATTGGGGTAAGCCGTGCCGCTGGTGTTGGTGAGGGTGACCCAGCCGGAGAGGTCCAGCGCGTCTTCCTTGCTGTTGAGTTCGGCCACGTAATCGGTTTTCCATTGCAGGCCGCCTGTCAGGTAGCTCAGTTCCAGACTGGCTTGTTCCGGGCCTTTGTATTGTGCCTGTGTGGTGAGTGTTGGCCGGTCTTTGAGCTGGCCGGGCACGTTAGGGTAGGCAATGCGACCAGGCACGCCGGTTTCGATACGGTTCCCTATTTTTAGTACTATGCCGTTTTGTGCCGAGAGTACCGTCGCCTGCTCTTCTGTTTCTGCTCCGGTGGCCGGGTTGGTCTTGATGACGGTGACTTGCTGGCCGACATATTTTTCGAGTAGCTTTTCCGGGGTCAGTAAGTCAAAGTCAAAGTTTTGTTCTAGCACCTGCAGGCTGGTATTGGGCAGCAGGCTGCGCAGCAGGGCAGTTTCAGGCTTAATTTGGGCACTGACATCACGAAATGACAGGGCAGACAAGCCATTGCCAAGGGATAGTTTGCGGCTGTCTTTCACCAGTGCGAGGTCTTCATTGTAAATGGTGACTGCGACACTGGTCTGGTCGGATTGCGGGCTGACGACAGTCGGGGCTGCGTGCACATGTGCAACACTGGCCAGGGAAAAAAGCAGCATGGAACTCAGACGCATGGGGATCCTCTCGTTTTTTAAAGCATTATGCTTGAGACGCTATTAACGCGTTTGCCGTTCAATAAGTTAACGAGCGGTACGCGATTGCGCTATCTGATTAGCGCTCTTTATGGGGTGATAATACATCGACACCGGCATTTTGCAGCATGTTGACCAGTGCGATCAAGGGCAAGCCGATCAGGGCATTGGGGTCATCGCCACGCATATAGTCCAGCAAGGCAATGCCCATGCCTTCGGATTTGGCGCTGCCAACACAGTCGTAGGGTTGTTCCAGCTGCAGGTAGTGTTCAATCTGGTCGGGCGTCAGTGTTTTAAACTTGACATGGTAAGGCACGAGGGTGGACTGCATGTGCTGGTTGCCGCTGTTATACAGGCAAAGTGCGCTGTGGAAAATGACTTCGCGGCCGCTCAGCATGCTCAATTGTCTGACGGCATTGGTATGGTTACCCGGTTTGCCAATCTGCTGGCCATCCACTGTGGCCACCTGGTCACATCCAATGATCAGCGCGCCCGGGTGGTGTTCAGCGACTTTGCGTGCTTTGGCTTCTGCCAGGCGCAAAGCCGTCTGTTCCGGGCTTTCGCCTTGCAGGGGTGTCTCGTCAATTTCTGGAGAAAGGGACTCAAATGGCAAGTGCAGCTTTTGCAGCACTTCGCGACGATAGCGCGAGGAAGAGGCGAGGATCAGCGGTGTTGGCATGGTTAAAAGCAAAAATCCCTGAATTGCTTCAGGGATTTTTGCAGGATGGCGTTATTCAGGTTGAATTTCAATCAGTGTTTCATCCGGGGTGACACTGTCACCTTTGGTGACATGGATCGCGAGCACAGTACCAGACTTGCCAGCCTGAATCTCGTTTTCCATTTTCATGGCTTCAATCACCAGCACGCCGTCACCCGCACTGACCTTGTCTCCGACGTTGACCTTGACCGTCACAATCGTGCCTGGCATGGCGGTGGTGATGCAGCCGGGGTGCGTTGGGCGTGGACGACCACTGGAGGCCACTGCCGTGGCTTTCTTCTTGCTGCCTGAGGAGCTACCAGCACTGACTTCCATTTCGCTCAGGGTTTCAACAAAGACTTCTTCAGAGATGCCATCCACTTTCACATAGTAAGGACGGCGCTCTTCACCGGCGTGGCCGCTCCCTGTGAGTTTGATGTGGTAGGTTTCGCCATGCAGTGTGATGTTGAATTCATTGGGCGCATAACGTGCCGCCGCCGTTTGCTGGCTCACTGCATCTTTGCTTAATAATGGTTCAGGTTGCAATGAACCGGCATTGCGCTCTTGCAGGAACGTTTTGCCGATATCCGGGAACATGGCGAATGTCAGCACATCCCGTTCATGATTGGCAAAGCGCTCGGCTTCAGATTGCAGTTTGACCATTTCAGGTTGCAACAGATCAGCAGGGCGACAGGTAATCACTTCCGCATCACCCACCGCTTGCTTGCGCACTTCGGCATTGACTGCGGCAGGTGCTTTACCATACTGGCCCAGCAGGTAATTCTTCACTTCGTTGGTAATGGATTTGTAGCGGCCACCGGTTAATACGTTCAGCACAGCCTGAGTGCCAACGATTTGCGAGGTTGGTGTAACCAATGGCGGGAAGCCCAAGTCTTCTCGTACACGCGGGATCTCGGCCAGAACCTCATCCATGCGATCCAGTGCACCTTGTTCTTTCAACTGGTTGGACAGGTTGGAAATCATGCCACCTGGTACCTGGTTGACCAGTACGCGGGTGTCCACACCGGTAAAGGCACTTTCAAACTGCCAGTATTTTTTACGTACCTCTTTGAAGTAGGCAGTAATTTCCTGCAGCTTACCCAAATCCAGACCAGTATCGTATTCCGTGCCTTTTAAAGCTGCGACCAGGCTTTCAGTGGTTGGGTGGCTGGCACCTTCAGAGAAGGAGGAGTTGCAGGTATCAATAATGTCGACACCGTTTTCGACGCTCTTCAGCATGACCATGCTGGCCAAGCCGGAGGTGGCGTGGCTGTGCATATGCACGGGCACACTGACAGCGTCTTTCAGACTTCTGACCAGTTCACCAGCCATGGTAGGCGTGAGCAGGCCGGCCATGTCTTTGACGCCGATGCTGTCACAGCCCAACGCTTCCAGCTCTTTGGCCATGCTGACAAAATAGGCAACATCGTGTACCGGGCTGGTTGTGAATGACAGCGTACCAATGGCGTGTTTTTTGACTGACTTCACCGCTTCAATCGCTGTTTTCAGGTTGCGCACATCGTTCATGGCATCGAAAATACGGAATACATCAACGCCAGTATCGGCGGCCTGTTTGACAAAGGCATGCACCACATCGTCCGAGTAGTGGCGATAACCCAGCAGGTTCTGTCCACGCAACAACATGTTGATTGGTGTGTTGGGCAGTGCTTTTCTTAACTTCTGCAGACGTTCCCAGGGGTCCTCTTTCAGAAAGCGTACACAGGCATCAAACGTTGCGCCGCCCCAGGCCTCCAGAGACCAGAAGCCAATGTCATCCAGTTTGCTACAAATAGGCAGCATGTCTTCGGTGCGCATGCGGGTGGCAATCAGGGATTGGTGACCATCTCTTAAAACGAGTTCGGTGACGTGTATTTTGCTCATAGTCGTATCGATCTAAATATTAATGTATTTGCAAAGCGGGTTAATTAAACGCCTTCATGCGCTGCAATGGCAGCTGCAATGGCGACGGCCATCAGTTCTGGTGGAAAGCCGGTGTCGTATTCAATCAGTTCCGGGTGCGATTCCACAAAGCTGGTGTTAAAGTTGGCCGCACGAAAATCCGGATGCTGCATGATCTGCTGGTAATACGGAATGGTGGTTTTAACGCCGTATACAATCATGTCGTTCAGTGCACGGCGACCGCGTTCAATCACACTCTCCCAGTCCAGCGCCCAGACAGTCAGTTTTGCACACATGGAATCATAGTAAGGAGGAATCACATAGCCGCTGTAAATAGCCGCGTCCATCCGCACACCGGGACCGCCGGGTGCATAGTAACGGGTAATTTTGCCAAAGCTGGGTAGGAAGTCTTTTTTCGGGTCTTCGGCGTTAATACGGTATTCCATGGCAAAGCCGCGGAAAGCGATTTCGCTTTGTTTGTATTGCAAAGGCAAGCCTGCTGCCACGCGGATTTGTTCCTGGACGATATCCACACCGGTAATGGTTTCGGTCACGGTATGCTCTACCTGCAAGCGGGTATTCATTTCCATGAAATAGAAGTTGTTCTCGGAGTCCAGCAGAAACTCAACAGTACCGGCATTTTCATAGCCGACAGCCTTGGCGGCTTTGACGCCAAGGTTGCCAATGTATTCGCGCTGTGCCTGTGAGAGTTGCGGAGAAGGTGCAATTTCAATCAGTTTCTGGTTGCGGCGCTGGATCGAACAATCGCGCTCGAACAAATGAATGACATTGCCATGCGCGTCGGCCAGCACCTGTACTTCGATGTGGCGCGGATGTACCACGCACTTTTCCAGAAACACTTCAGGTTTACCAAACGCTTTGCTGGCTTCTGAAATGACACGGTCATAGTTACTGAGTAATTCTTTTTCGCTGTCACAGCGGCGAATGCCGCGGCCACCGCCACCATTGGTGGCTTTTAACATGACAGGGTAGCCTATTTTGCTGGCCAGTTTGACAGCTGCTTCCAATGATTCCAGATTGCCATCACTGCCGGGGACACAAGGAATGCCGGCAGCTATCATCGCGTTACGGGCTTGAATTTTGTCGCCCATCTGACGAATCACGCTTGCTTCTGGGCCTATAAATTTAATGCCACGGCGCGCACATACTTCAGCCAGTTCTGGGTTTTCTGAAAGAAAGCCGTAACCTGGATGCAAGGCGTCACAACCGGCGGCCACTGCGATGTTCACAATATTATGTGCATTGAGGTAGCCTGCTACCGGATCGGAGCCAATGTTGTAAGCTTCATCCGCTTTTTTGACATGCAAAGCATGGCGGTCGGCGTCGGAATAAATGGCAGCAGACTTGATGCCCATTTCCGAACATGCGCGCACGATGCGCACAGCGATTTCACCGCGATTCGCGACTAGAATTTTCTTAAACACACGTTACCCTTAAAGCAAGAAAAATGGACAGAATTCTCTGTAAACCGAAAGAAAGTCTCAGCGGTCAGTCATGTTTGGTTGTGGCTTGAGAAGGTTATTGCCCCCCGTTTGTTTGGTGGAATACTCAAGCCGGCATCCTGTATCTGTTCATTAAAACGAACGACGCGTGATGCGTCATTATTATAACAGTAAACCTGTCGCGGATACAGTGGGCATGTGCTGTCATGCTTAATGGGGCGCAGTCTGGTCGTCAATTGATCGATAGTTTGTTATATTGTAAATCGTTATAAAACGTCGCTATAAAACAAGGAGTATTTTTTGACGAGTGCGCATTATTTGGAATTGGCGAGACAGCAGAAAACCGTTTCTGGCGAATTGGCGTTGGCCACATTGCCAAGGCTGGTGGATGCGCTGCGCGAGCGCGGTGTCACGGCGTCAGACGCGTTATCGGTCACCATGGTCCGTTATCATCTGCAAGGCTTGCCGCCTGGCTACTTTGGTGACGTGCAATTGCCCATGCTGGCGTTAACTATCGAAACCGAGCTGCCGCTGGTGTGTCAGCGCTGTTTTCAGGCTATGCCCGAGACTGTGGCGTTGAAGTATGCTTTTGCTGTCTGTCACGAGCCTCCTGAGGCGTTGCTGGAGGATGAGCATGTTGATTGGCTTGAACCGGACCCTGAGGCGTCGATAGAAATGCTGGTTGAGGATGAGTTGCTGATGGCGCTGCCGATTGCTGTGATGCATGAAGAGATGTGCGTGGCATTGCAACAGGTGGCGGGCGAAAAGCCCAACCCATTCGCGGCGCTCAAGTCACTCAAGCTGGATAAGTAGTGGCGCAATCACAATCCTGTTCGGTCGCAGGAATGATCGGTCAATAGTGCGGTTGGCGTTGTGTGAATATGTATTTGCTGTTGCTTGTGAATTATTTTATAATGCTGGATTGAGTAGCAATTTTGTATTAATTTTCAACTGCCTTTAAATTTGAAATTAACCTTTGTGCGTTAATTAAAGGATGGCGGTTTATTTTGGAGTAATTTAAATGGCAGTTCAGCAAAACAAAAAGACACCTTCAAAGCGTGGTATGCATCGCTCACACGACTTCTTGACTAACCCACCTTTGGCGATTGAGCCAACGACTGGTGAAGTGCACTTGCGTCACCACGTAAGTCCTAACGGTTTTTACCGTGGTCGTAAAGTGATGCCAGCAAAAGGCGAGTAATCGCTGATTGCAAGCCATTCGCTTGAAACACGCCGCGCATTGATATGCGCGGCGTTTGTGTATCTGGCGATTACATTTTATCTGTTGCCTAGTGGGGTGTTGGGTAACAGGCAGTCAACAAGGGTCATAGCATGACAACAAGTCAGTCCCGGCAATCACATGAAGTGGTGATTGCCATTGATGCCATGGGAGGAGATCACGGTCCGCATGTGACCGTGCCTGCGGCAGTACGTATCTTAAACGAGAATCCTCATCTCAATATTATCCTGGTTGGTTTGCAAGAGGCGATTGCCGCGGAGTTAAAAGCGCTACATGTTTCTGCCAATCCACGCTTGTGCGTACATCATGCCTCTGAAGTGGTGTTAATGGATGAATCGCCACAAAGTGCGATGAAAAATAAAAAAGATTCTTCGATGCGGGTGGCGATTAATATGGTGAAAACTGGCGAGGCGCAGGCTTGCGTGAGTGCAGGCAACACCGGTGCGTTGATGGCCACTGCACGGTTTGTGTTGAAGACGCTACCGGGGATTGACCGTCCGGCGATTGCCTCAACATTGCCTTCAGAAAATGGCAGTACGTTTATGCTGGATTTGGGCGCCAATGCCGACTGTACGCCTGAGCATCTTTATCAGTTTGCCATCATGGGCGCCATGGTAGTGAGCTGTATCAGTAATAAGCCCAATCCAACCGTTGGTTTGCTCAATATTGGCTCCGAAGATATCAAGGGCAATGAGGTAGCCAAGCAGGCAGCTGAGTTGTTGCGTAGCAGCCACCTTAATTTTTATGGCAATGTCGAAGGCGACGATATTTTTAAAGGCACCACCGATGTGGTGGTGTGCGACGGTTTTGTGGGTAACGTGTCGCTTAAAACGACGGAAGGGCTGGCGCATATGATGGGTAAGTTCCTGACCCAAGAGTTCAAGCGCAACTGGCTGACCAAGCTGATGGCGCTTGGGGCTTTTCCTGTACTCAAAGCGTTTAAAAAGCGTCTGGATCCACGCCGATACAATGGCGCCAGCTTTCTCGGTTTGCGTGGGATTGTTGTCAAAAGCCATGGCGGTGCGGATAGTACCGGGTTTTACCATGCGATTCATGTGGCCTTGGAAGAGGCGCAAAGCGGCGTATTAAAACGGATCCAGACGCAATTGGAAATTGAGCATTTGACAACGTCAGACAGTCAGTAAAGGCTATCGCGTTAGGCGTTTTCAACCATTTAAGGCATAATCGCATCCATGATTTACGCACGAATTGCAGGTACAGGAAGCTACCTGCCTCCCAATATTTTGACCAATGCCGATCTGGAAAAAATGGTAGATACCACCGATGAGTGGATTTTTTCCCGTACTGGCATCAAGCAGCGCCATCGGGTGACTGATGAGTTGACCAGTGATCTGGCCACGCAAGCGGCACGCAATGCCATTGCGGCAGCAGGTATTCAGGCCGCAGACATCGATCTGATTATTGTCGCCACTACCACGCCTGACAAAATTTTTCCCAGTGTGGCGACGATGGTGCAGCGCAAGCTGGGTATTGCGGGTTGCCCGGCCTTTGATGTGCAGGCGGTCTGCAGCGGTTTTGTCTATGCGCTGACAACTGCCAATCATTTTATCAAGTCTGGCCAGTACAAAAATGCACTGGTGATCGGTGCTGATACTTTTAGCCGTATTTGTGACTACACGGATCGCAGTAACTGTATTTTGTGGGGGGATGGCGCGGGTGCCGTGATTTTGCAAACCAGTGAGCAGCCCGGCATTTTATCTACCCATATTCACGCCGATGGCAATTACGAAACCTATTTGCATGTACCACATAATCCGGATGGCGCGGATACGGTCGTCATGGAAGGCAACCCGGTGTTTAAGATGGCGGTCAATACGCTGGACCAGATAGTTGACGAAACGCTGGCAGCCAATCAGATGCAAAAATCCGATATTGACTGGCTGGTGCCTCACCAGGCCAATATTCGTATTTTGCAGGCCACCGCCAAAAAGCTGGAAATGCCAATGGACAAGGTGGTGGTGACTGTAGACAAACATGGCAATACTTCGGCTGCTTCGATTCCTCTCGCACTGGATACAGCGGTGCGTGACGGACGCATTCAGCGCGGACAAATCCTGCTGATGGAAGCCTTTGGCGGCGGCTTTACCTGGGGTTCTGCCCTGGTGAAGTTCTGATTCATTTTAAAGAGAGCATGTGACGTTTTTACACGTTGTGTGCGGCGATCCACTTTTTCTATTACACATACACTATGTCTAAATTTGCATTTTTCTTTCCCGGTCAGGGCTCACAGTCTGTTGGCATGATGCAGGGCCTTGAAGGTCATGCCGTTGTGAAGCAAACGTTTGACGAAGCCTCTGCTGTGCTGGGGGTGGATTTGTGGCAAATGGCCACTGAAGCCAATGACGCCATCAATCTGACACAAAATACACAACCGATCATGCTGACTGCCGGTGTTGCCACATGGCGTGTCTATCAGGCGCTAGGCGGTCAATTGCCAGTCGCCATGGCAGGGCACAGTCTGGGTGAATATACCGCACTGGTTGCCACGGGTGCCATCAGTTTTGCGGATGCTTTGCCACTGGTGAAATTTCGTGCTGAAGCCATGCAGCAGGCCGTTCCTGAGGGACAGGGCGCAATGGCCGCTATTTTGGGGCTGGATGATGAAACTGTGCGTGCCCTATGTGCTGAATCCGCACAAGGGCAGGTGGTCGAAGCTGTCAACTTCAACTCTCCCGGCCAGGTCGTTATTGCCGGAGATAAGGCTGCCGTTGAGCGTGGTATGGCGCTGGCCAAAGCGAAAGGCGCAAAACGCGCCTTGCCATTGCCTGTGAGCGTGCCTTCGCACTGTGCCTTGATGCAACCGGCAGCCGATCAATTGCGTGCCTATCTGCAAAATGTCACTGTGTCCGCACCACTGGTGCCTGTACTGCACAATGCGGACGTCGCAGCCTACAGTGATGCGGCGCAAATTAAAGATGCGTTGGTACGTCAGCTCTACAGTCCTGTACGCTGGGTGGAAACCGTGCAGCAATTGGCCGCGCAGGGTGTGTTGAGCAGTGCAGAATGTGGTCCGGGCAAGGTGCTGGCAGGCTTGGCCAAGCGTATTGTCGCCGAAATGACCTGTGTGGCACTGGTCAATGATGAATCTGTGCAAACGTTTATTGCGCAATAAGGGGGAAAGTCTATGTTGAATCAACAAGTTGCTTTAGTGACTGGTGCCAGTCGAGGGATTGGCGCTGCCATTGCTGTTGCGCTGGGCAAGCAGGGCGCTATCGTGATTGGTACCGCTACCTCAACCAGTGGCGCTGAAGCCATCACAGCTGCTTTAAACGCGGCGGGCGTGAATGGTATAGGCATGGCGCTGGATGTGACCCAGCCTGAGCAGGTCGATGCCGTATTGAAGCAGATTGCGACGCAATTCGGCGATGTGAGTATTTTGGTCAACAATGCAGGCATCACCAAAGACACTTTGCTGATGCGCATGAAAGATGAAGACTGGGATGCTGTGCTGAATACCAACCTGAAGTCGGTATTTCGCATGAGTCAGGCCGTGCTGCGCCCGATGATGAAAGCGCGTCAGGGTCGTATTGTGAACATTTCCAGCGTGGTCGGCCATATGGGCAATGCGGGGCAAACCAATTATGCCGCAGCCAAAGCCGGGATGACCGGGTTTACCAAATCGATGGCGATGGAAGTCGGCAGTCGCGGTATTACCGTAAACTGTGTCGCGCCGGGTTTTATCGAAACCGATATGACGGCCGAGTTGCCAGAAGAGATTAAAACCAAAATGCTGGAACGGATTGCCATCGGCCGCCTGGGCCAGGTCGATGAAATTGCTGCCACGGTGGCATTCCTGGCATCTCCTGCCGCAGCCTATATTACGGGTGAAACCATCCATGTAAATGGTGGCATGTACTGCGCCTAAGATTTATACTCAAGATTTATTTTGAGAGATGTTTTTTGGTATTCTGAGCAAGTTTTGCTAGAATACCGGTTTACTGAATTAGACACTTATCAACAAAGGGGTATTTTAGATGTCCGACATCGAACAACGTGTAAAGAAAATCGTTTGTGAACAACTGGGTGCAAACGAAGCTGACGTTAAAAACGCATCATCTTTCGTAGATGATTTGGGTGCAGATTCACTGGACACCGTAGAATTGGTGATGGCTTTGGAAGAAGAATTCGATTGCGAAATCCCTGACGAAGAAGCTGAAAAAATCACAACAGTTCAACAAGCGATTGACTACGTCAACGCCAACGTTAAGTAATTTTTTAATCGCTCTTATTCACTTCAATCAGCCCTCGAAAGAGGGCTGATTTCCTATTATGACGAAACGCAGAGTAGTAGTAACCGGCTTGGGCGTGGTGTCTCCAGTAGGGATTGGCTCCAAAACTGCCTGGAACAATCTTGTCGCTGGTCAATCAGGCATTACCCGTATCACCAAATTCGATCCTTCACAGTTCGCATCGCAAATTGCAGGCGAAGTCAAAGGCTTCAACGTTGAGGATTTTATTCCCGCCAAAGATGCACGCCGGATGGATACCTTTATCCAGTATGGCCTGGCTGCAGGAATAGAAGCTTTCCGTGATTCCGGCCTTGAAGTGACAGAAGCCAATGCCGAACGCATTGGGGTCACCATTGGATCCGGCATTGGTGGTCTGGGCACGATTGAAGCCACTAACGACAGCTATGATGAGGGTGGTCCACGCAAGATTTCGCCATTCTTTATCCCCGGCACCATCATTAACATGATTTCCGGAAACCTGTCGATTATGCTGGGTCTGAAAGGGCCTAACATCGCAATCGTGACTGCCTGTACCACAGGTACACACAGTATTGGCGAAGCTTACCGCATGATTGAGTATGGCGACGCTGATGTCATGATTGCGGGGGGCGCTGAAGCGGCGATTACAGAGTTAAGTGTGGGGGGCTTTGCCTCTGCACGCGCCTTGTCTACCCGCAATGACGATCCAGCAACAGCCAGCCGCCCCTGGGATAAAGACCGGGATGGTTTTGTGATTGGTGAAGGTGCCGGTGTATTGGTGCTGGAAGAGTATGAGCATGCCAAAGCACGCGGCGCACGTATTTATGCCGAAGTGGCTGGATATGGCCGCAGTGCAGACGCATATCACATGACAGCGCCTAATATGGATGGCCCGCGCCGTTCCATGGTCAATGCCTTGAAAAATGCAGGAGTAAGCCCGGATCAGGTGCAGTTTATGAATGCCCACGGGACCTCAACGCCATTGGGGGATACCAACGAAACCAATGCCATTAAAGCAACTTTTGGTGAGCACGCATATAAGCTGGTGGTGAATTCCACCAAGTCTATGACTGGTCACCTGCTTGGCGGTGCTGGCGGACTGGAGTCTGTGTTTACTGTGTTGTCCATTTACAATCAGATGTCACCACCGACCATTAACCTGTTGAATCAAGATCCTGACTGTGATCTGGACTATTGTGCAAATACGGCACGAGACCTCAAGATTGAATATGCCTTGAAAAACAACTTCGGTTTTGGCGGCACTAACGGCAGTTTGTTATTTAAGCGTATATAAACCTGCAAGCAATAAAAAAACCGGCTGATGCCGGTTTTTTTATTGCGTTTATCGCTTACAACACAGCCAGTGCGGCCGCGTAATCTGGTTCGTCAGCAATTTCGCCGACCAGTTCGCTATGCAACACTTTATTGTGTTCATCCAGCACGACCACTGCGCGCGCAGTGAGTCCAGCCAGACTGCTGTCAACGATTTGTACGCCATAATCTTTGGCGAATTTTGCGGTATCGCGGAAAGTAGACAATGTGGCTACATTTTCAATGCCTTCTGCACCGCAAAAACGGCTTTGTGCAAATGGCAAATCGGCTGAAATACACAACACAACAGTGTTATCAGCCTCGCTGGCCTTTTTGTTAAAGGTGCGTACTGAAGTTGCGCAGGTCGGGGTGTCTATGCTTGGGAAAATATTCAATATTTTACGTTTCCCAGCAAAGGCATCCAAACCAACCAGATTGCGTTTGGCATCTGCCAGTTGAAAATCTGGTGCAGTCTGGCCTGCGGTTGGTAAATTGCCACCGATGCTGACCGGATTTCCTTTGAGTGTTACGCTAGCCATCTTGAGTCTCCAAAGTCTATTGTCTAAAGCTGCACACTTTACCCTGTTAAAGGTAGCCAATCAATATTTAACCCGGATTGTTCGAGACGACGTGCCATCAACTTCAAAGAGCACTTCCCATTTTTCATAAGAAATCCATCCAGTGGTCTTGCGACGTTACTTCAAGAGCACATGGCAAATCCGGGTTTAAATAAGGAATCAAGTATTTTCCAGGCTGGCAATCGCAGCCTGATAGTCTGGCTCACTGGTTAAATCATTGACCAGCTCCACATGCAACACGGTGTCATTTTCGTCTGCCACCATCAGTGCTCTGGCTGAAAGCCCGGCCAGCTTGCTGGTGACCATGAGGACACCATAATTTTTCAGCATGTCTCGACCACGCATGGTAGAAAGGTTAGTGACATGCCCCAATTTTTCTTCATCATAAAAACGAGACATTGCAAAAGGCAGGTCTGCGGAGACGTTCAGCACCACTGTGTTATCCAGACCGGCTGCAATGGCATCAAGCTGGCGAACACTCTGCGCGCTGGTCGGGGTGTCAATGCTTGGGAAAATATTGATTATTTTTCGCTTGCCACGAAATGCGTCTAGTGAGATATCTTCAAGTGCGTGATTAACCAGCAAAAAGAATGGCAGGCTCTGGCCGATCTGAGGCAAATCATTTTCGACCAGAATGGGTTCTTCGTTAAATTTTATTGCACCTGACATGCTTGTAGTCATCCTGAAAATAGCCTTTTACATCATAGAACAAAAAAATTATCTTTTTACATGATTGATGATTTTTTATTGTTTTTTTCATTAACAACCTCACTGGGGCAAATGTGTGCAAGTTCTTGTGAATGCTTGTTTTGGCTGCAGTTTTACCTAAAATTTGCTGATGTCAACCTGATTATTTGCTTGGGACATGCGTGCAAATATTTTGGTGAAGGGTAAAATACATGTCATGCAAGACGTTCAAACTCCATCGCCTCAACCGGCTTTTATTCACCTGCGTTGCCACAGTGAATATTCCATCGTCGATGGCACAGTGCGTATTGACGACTATGTGAAAGCCGCCAGTAAAGACGCCATGCCAGCCATCGGGCTGACCGATCTTGCCAACCTGTTTGGAGCAATCAAATTTTACAAGGCCGCACGAGGCAAAGGTCTTAAGCCGATCTTGGGTTGCGATGTCTGGCTGGAAAACCAGGATCAGCGCGACCAGCCTTTGCGCGTGACGCTGTTAGTACAAGATTTGCAGGGCTATCGCAATCTTTGTGAATTGTTGAGCCGCGCTTATCTGGAAAACCAATATCGCGAGCGGGCGGAAATCAAGTCTGAATGGCTGCGCGAAAAAAATGCCGGCCTGATCATGCTCTCAGGGTTTGCGGCAGGCGATGTCGGCCTATGCCTACAGGCAGGGAACCAGGTACAGGCACTTGCAGTCGCTAAACAATGGTCGTCCATTTTTTCCGGGCGTTACTATCTTGAAGTACAGCGCGTACATGAGGCGCTTAGCGCTGAAGCTGGTGCGCAGGAGCAACTGATTCAGCAAACGGTGCTGATTGCTCAACAGCTTGATTTGCCTGTGGTCGCTACGCATCCCATCCAGTTCCAGACATCTGATGATTATATGGCCCATGAGGCGCGGACCTGCATTGCTGAAGGTTATGTATTGGCCGATAAGCGTCGCCCTCGTCGCTTTATTGCCTCTCAGTATGTGAAAACCCAGTCAGAAATGCAGGCCTTGTTTGCCGATATGCCGGTGGCCTTGCAGAATTCGGTAGAAATTGCCAAACGATGTAACCTGGTGCTGACTTTGGGCAAGAACTATTTGCCCGATTTTCCAACGCCGAATGGCGAAAGTCTGGATGCATACCTGGTGACGCAGTCGCAAGCTGGGTTGGAGCGTCGCTTGTCCTCGCTTTATCCGGACGTAGCTGCACGGGAGGCGAAGCGTGATGAATATGAAGCGCGGCTGAAATTCGAGTGCGGCATTATTATCCAGATGGGCTTTCCCGGCTATTTTTTGATCGTGGCTGACTTTATTAACTGGGCAAAGAATAATGGTGTGCCGGTCGGGCCTGGCCGGGGCTCCGGTGCAGGTTCTCTGGTGGCTTACAGCCTCGGCATTACCGATCTTGATCCGCTCAAGTACAACCTGCTGTTTGAGCGTTTCCTCAACCCTGAGCGGGTATCCATGCCCGACTTCGATATTGACTTTTGTCAGGAAGGACGTGATCGCGTCATCGACTATGTCAAGCGCACGTATGGCTTGGCATCGGTGTCACAAATCGCCACCTTCGGGACCATGGCCGCCAAGGCGGTGATCCGTGATGTGGGGCGTGTACTGGATTTACCGTTTAATTTTGTGGATGGTATCGCCAAGTTGATTCCGCTAGAGTTGGGCATTACTCTGGAATCTGCGCTTGAAAAAGAGCCGCAACTGCAAGAGCGGCGAGAAAAGGAAGAGGAGGTCGCCGAATTACTTTCTTTGGCTCTGCGACTGGAAGGACTGGTCCGAAATATCGGCATGCATGCCGGTGGTGTGTTGATTGCGCCCGGAAAAATTTCTGATTTTTCGCCTATTTATTGCCAGCCAAATGGCGATAGCCTGGTGAGTCAGTACGATAAAGACGATGTGGAAGCCGTGGGCCTGGTCAAGTTTGACTTTCTCGGCTTGCGTACCTTGACCATTCTCAATATGGCATTGGAGAATGCCAATGCCCAGCGAGCACAGGAACAACTGCCCCCCCTCAGTTTCGAGACGATTCCGCTGGATGACAAAAAGAGCTATCACCTGCTGAAAACAGCGAATACCACCGCGGTGTTTCAGCTGGAATCGCGCGGGATGAAGGACATGCTCAAGCAGGCCAAGCCAGATTTATTTGAGGATATTATCGCCCTGGTGGCATTGTACCGTCCAGGACCAATGGATTTGATCCCTGACTTTTGCCGACGCAAACATGGTTTGCAGCGTGTGGAGTACCCGCATCCTTCCACCGAAGTGATTCTGAAAGAAACCTACGGGATTGCTGTTTACCAGGAACAGGTGATGCAGATTGCGCAGGTGGTGGCTGGCTACAGTCTGGGGGGGGCCGACTTGTTGCGCCGCGCCATGGGTAAGAAAAAACCGGAAGAAATGGTGCAGCAGCGCGAAATATTTAACGAGGGTGCGCTCAAAAATGGCTTGACCTTGCAGCAGTCAAACGATTTGTTTGACTTGCTGGAAAAGTTTGCCGGTTATGGCTTTAACAAATCGCACGCCGCGGCCTATGCGTTGGTTGCTTATCACACGGCCTATTTGAAAGCACATTATCCAGCTGCATTTCTGGCAGCGACCATGTCAGCCGACATGAATAACACTGATAACGTACATACGTTTTTTGATGATTGCGGTGCCAACCACATCGATGTGCTGCCACCGGATGTTAATCATAGTGTGTATCAATTCAAGCCGTTGAGTCCGCAACAGGTGCTCTACGGTCTGGGGGCGATCAAAGGGACCGGTTTGGCCGCGATTGAACTGATTATGGCTTCGAGGCAGTCAGAGGGGCCTTTTAAGGACTTGTTTGATTTCTGCCAGCGTCTTGATTTACGTAAAGTGAATCGGCGGGTGATTGAATCTCTGATTCGTGCGGGCGCATTTGATCCACTGGATAATAATCGTGCAGCCTTGCTGGCAGGGCTCGATAATGCCATCAATGTGGCGGAGCAGGCGGCTGCTCACGCTGGCCAGGATTGTTTGTTTGGTGGCATGGACAATACCCAGCATGCTTTACCAGCGATTTCGCCATGGAGTCCTGAACAGGCCTTGCAGGAAGAAAAAACGGCGCTTGGTTTTTATTTGAGCGGACATCCTTATCTTGGCTATAAATCCCAGCTTTCCCAGTTTATCAAAGGCAACTTAAATGAACTGGCTGTGCAAGACCAGCCCAAGCTGCTTGCTGGCGTGGTGATGGCCGTCAGGGTGCGCATGACCCAGCGCGGCAAAATGGCGATTGTGACACTGGATGATGCCGTAGGACGGGTCGACGTGGTCGTGGGTGCCGAGTTGCTGAGTCAGCATGCGCAGTGGATTAAAGAAGATCAGCTGTTAATTGTAGAAGGGCGTATCAGCCCGGATGAGTTTTCGGGAGGTATGCGGGTCAGTGCGCGCAAACTCTATGACCTGGCGGCGGTACGCAGTCGCTTCGCGCAGATGTTGACCTTAAGCTGCAACGGGCAATCAGACCTGCATCGATTGATGAATGTGCTGGTTCCTTATCGTTATGCCGGAGAAGAACTCAAGCGCTGTCCGGTAAAAGTAGACTATCATAACCAGTCGGCACAAGTCAGTCTGGTACTGGGTGATGACTGGCAAGTGGTATTGCATGACGACCTGATCAATAATTTACAAGGCTGGTTGTCTAAAGAAAATGTCAAAATCCTATATAATGCCTGAACTTTTTAATTAAAGAATTGACAATGAGTGCGAAGCGTTTAACTCCTAGTAAACTGACTTATCTGGATTTCGAGCAGCCGATTGCCGAATTGGAAAGGCGTATAGAAGCCTTGCAAGTCTCACATGACGAGCATGCCGCGCTGGATATTTCAAAAGAATTAGAGCAACTGCAAAAGAAAAACACCAAGCTTTTACAAGACACCTACCAAAACCTGAGCGCCTGGCAAATCTCACAGGTAGCACGTCACCCGCAGCGCCCTTACACGCTGGATTACATCGAATGCCTGTTTACTGATTTTCAGGAATTACACGGTGATCGTGCTTACTCTGATGATCCGGCGATTGTTGGCGGCATTGCAAGATTTAAAGGGATCCCTGTGATGGTCATTGGTCATCAAAAGGGCCGTGATATCAAAGA
This sequence comes from Methylophilus aquaticus, assembly GCF_030769565.1. Taxonomy (GTDB): domain Bacteria; phylum Pseudomonadota; class Gammaproteobacteria; order Burkholderiales; family Methylophilaceae; genus Methylophilus; species Methylophilus aquaticus. Next base: position 21,261 of record NZ_JAVCAP010000009.1, read on the forward strand.
GCGTCAATACCGCAATTTTGGCATGCCGCGTCCTGAAGGCTATCGCAAGGCATTACGCCTGTTCCGACTGGCTGAAAAATTCCATCTGCCGATTATTACACTCATAGACACACCGGGCGCTTACCCTGGCATCGGTGCCGAAGAGCGTGGTCAGTCTGAGGCAATTGCCCGCAACTTGTATGTGATGGCCGAATTAAAAACGCCCATTATCGGTATTGTGATTGGGGAGGGTGGATCCGGGGGCGCGCTTGCGCTTGGTGTGGTTGATCAATTGAATATGTTGCAGTATTCGACTTACTCTGTCATTTCCCCTGAAGGGTGTGCTTCTATTTTATGGAAGAGCGCCAGCAAAGCGCCTGAGGCAGCAGAAACGCTGGGCATTACGGCTGAACGACTGAAAGGGCTTGGCTTGATTGATCATATTGTGAGTGAGCCGTTGGGTGGCGCACACCGTTGCCCTGAAGAGGTCATGGAGCGCGTCAGCAATGCGATTGCGCAACAACTGAAAACGTTACAGGCCAAAAAGTTACCGCAATTGTTGGAAACCCGTTATCAGCGGCTCATGGGATACGGTAAATTCAAATCTACCAGTGAAAAATAATTCAGCACTGCTGGCGCAACTTGAAGCGTCTTTATTGCGCTTATTCTCCGCGCCAGCATCTCCAGCGTCATCACATTTGATGCTCGCCCTGAGTGGCGGCATCGACTCCATGGTGCTCTTGCATGCCTTGCAGCAGCTCATGCAACGCCTGCCTTTTACATTGTCTGTCATGCATGTCCATCACGGGCTGAGCCACAATGCAGACCGCTGGCTGCAGGTCTGTCAGCAGACCTGTATTGAAAGCGAGACTCCCTTCTATGTTGAAAAAATTCATGTCGATCAGCACAGTGGTCAAGGCATTGAAGCTGCGGCACGGGCAGGTCGCTATCGTGTGCTGGAACAAACAAGAAACCGTATAAATGCCAGCGCAATCGTCACCGCCCACCATGCCCAAGATCAGGCGGAAACCTTGTTGCTACAACTGGTGCGCGGGGCGGGTCCCAAAGGTTTAAGTGCCATGCCTGATCGCGACGATAAAAGAAAACTCTGGCGTCCCATGCTGGGCATCTCCAAAGCTGATATTCATGCTTACGCCGAACTGCACGCCTTGCAGTGGGTGGAGGATGAAAGTAACACCGACCTCAGTTATGACCGTAATTACATGCGTCAGCAAGTCATGCCGGTCATGCGGGCGCGTTATCCGCAACTGGATCAATCGCTTGGCCGTAGCGCATTGCATCTGGCCGAGGCGCAACAGTTATTACATGACCTCGCGCAACAGGATTTACATGCTTGTGACCTGCGGCCTGAGTGGCAGGGGCAGTCGGTTGATATCCTGAAGTTGCAGGCCTTGGGCGATGTGCGTGCCAGAAACTTGCTGAGAGGGTGGTTTGATGCTCAGGCGCTGCGTATGCCAAACAGTGAGCAATTGCAGGATTATTGGCAGCAGTTATCCGCAGTCAAGCCCCATCGCTATTTGCACTTGCCTTTGCAAGGGGCTATAGCTTCTCATGCCGCTTATTTGCATCATTATCAGGGGCGTTTGTACTGCGTCAGTAAGCCTCCAGCCTTACCTAACTCTCCTTTGATCTGGCTTGGAGGGCAGTCCCAGATATGGGGCAACTGGCAGGTAGATTTCAAAGTGGTCAAAGGCCGGGGGATTGCATTGGCAAAACTCGGCATCAGCCCAGCCGCCATAACATTGCACCGACGTTACGCAGAGCCTTTGCACATGCCAGAGCATTTGCAATTGCTTTTGCATGCCCGTTCAGGGGGGGAAGTGTTACAGCCAGATGCCAAACGCCCCAGACGCGAATTAAAAGTGATATTCCAAATGCTGGGAACTCCCCCCTGGCAACGCGCGTTCTACCCTCTCATTAGTGTCCAATCAGCTTCAGGTGAGCTCCGTGAAGTTGTTGCATTAAGTCCTGATATTGTCGATGCCGCCTGGGCTACGGGACGCAATGCCTATGGTCTTGTGCTCTCTTTACATCCTGTGATTACTTCTGCAGTAAGCCTGTAAAATTGGTTGTAATAAACCAACAACAACCATAGAATTGGTTGTATTAAACCAGTTTTATGGTTGTTGTTGGGTGTTGTGAGTCCAAACCCTCCTTTCCTCCTTGATTTAAAAAGGTTTTTTTTCTGGTAAAAATCGGGAACGATAATTGCAGTAGAAAAATGCTTTATCAAAATTAAGTGCTTTATCAAAAAAGTACTGCATATACATTACTCTCGGGAAAAGGGTCATCCGTTATGAATCAAAAATCTATCAAGCCTTTGTTGCTTGCTATTCTGTCTGCGTATGCAGCGCAGGTGACAGCAGTCAATGCAGAAGTTATCAAGTTGGAAAACGTAGAAGTTGTCGGGACAACGCCATTACCAGGCGTGGGTTTGCCACTTGAAAAAGTACCTGCGAATGTACAGTCAGCCAAGGGTAAAGAGATTGTGAATCAGCATAGCAATACTATTGCTGATTTTATGAATAACAATATGGTGGGGGTGAGTGTGAATGAGTCACAGAATAACCCGTTTCAACCAGATGTGTTGTTCCGTGGCTTTACTGCTTCACCATTGCTAGGAACGCCACAAGGTCTGTCTGTGTTTGTTGATGGCGTGCGGGTCAATGAGCCTTTCGGTGATGTGGTTAACTGGGACTTGATCCCAGTGAATGCAATTGCAAATATGAATTTGATTCCAGGCTCTAACCCTGTTTATGGCTTAAATACACTGGGTGGTGCTTTGTCTGTGACGACAAAAAACGGCCGTACGCACAAAGGTGGCGCTATTGAATCTAGCTTTGGCTCATGGGGACGCAAGAACACTTCTGCTGAGTTTGGCGGTGTGTCAGAAGACAATTCCGTTGACTACTTTATTTCTGGCAACTATTTCGATGAAGATGGCTGGCGTGATTATTCACCAAGCACGGTGAAGCAATTATTTGGTAAAGTCGGCTGGCAAAATGAAACGACACGTCTTGAGCTGAGCTATACCGGCGCTGATAATAATATGATTGGCAATGGGCTGGTTCAAAAAGAGTTAATTGAGGACTTTGGCCGCAGTGCGATCAATACGCGCCCAGATAAAACCAAAAACAGCATGAACTTTTTGAATTTGAACGGTAGTCACTGGTTTAATGATGATGTGCAATTAACCGGTAATGTGTATTTCCGCCAATCTAACCGCAAAACCTTAAACGGTGATGTGAATGATGATTTTAATGGAACTGATGCCCTGGATCTGAATGCTGATGGTGAGGTTGACAGCACTGAATTGGCGACAGCTCTTGCTGATTGCCAGGCAGGCAATAATTCTGAGGAAACATGTTCGGGCGCATTGAACCGTAGTAATACACGCCAAAGAGGACATGGCTTTAATACACAGTTCACATTCAATCAGCCGCTGTTTGAAAAGAAGAACCAGTTTATTGTCGGCATGGGTTACGACTTCTCCAAGATTAAATTCTCGCAGTCTACTGAATATGGCTTGATTAACGCCTCACGTGGTGTAGATGCATTGGGTGAGCTGAGCGATGAAGCTGCGGTTAAATTGAATGGCAGAACTACCAGCTGGGGGACGTTCGTGACGGATACCTTGTCATTGACTGATCAATGGCATTTAACGATGTCTGGCCGTTATAACCACATCAAGGTTGAAAATCGTGACCGCCTGATTCCAGATGTGACCGATCCAGAAACATTGTCAGGCAACCATAGCTTTAATCGTTTCAACCCGGCCTTGGGTCTGAACTTTACACCTACACAAGCATTGACCATGTATGGTAGCTATAACGAAGGTATGCGTGCGCCAACCTCTATGGAGTTGGGCTGTGCGAATCCGGCAGTGCCATGCAAATTGCCAAACGCGATGGCCGGTGATCCACCACTTAAAAAGGTTGTTGCTAAAACTTTTGAGGTGGGTGCGCGTGGCCAGTTAACCGACAACGTTCGTTGGTCCACGGCAGTGTATCGCACAGAAAACCATGACGATATTCAGTTTATTGCGACTAACGCCACAAACGGCATGGGCTATTTTGATAACGTTGGTAAAACACGACGTGTGGGCCTTGATGCTGGTTTGAACGGCATCACTGGTGATTTGTCATGGAATGTGGGTTACAGCTTTGTGCGAGCCACTTACCAGACGCCTTTTGAGATCACCAACGAAGTAAACTCTTCTTCTGACGGGACTGCGATTCAGGTTGGTAAAGGTGATCGGCTGCCTAACTTGCCTGAGCACGCGTTGAAATTGCGTTTGCAATACCAAGTGACTTCTCAATGGACTGTAGGCAGCAACATCAATACCTACTCAGATGTGTATGTACGTGGTAACGAAAATAATAGCCATCGTGCCAACGATGGCGATGACGAGCATGTACAGGATTCTGGCAAAGTTGGTGGATTCACCATTGTGAACGTAGATACGCGTTATCGTTTTGGCAGTAGTGGTTGGCAGTTCTTCGCCAAAGCCATCAATATCTTTGACAAGGAATATGCTACTGGTGGTTTATTAGGTGAAAACTGGATTGAGGGTGGTCAGTTCTCTGGTAATGAAGAGCCTTCCAAATTGCTGATGGTAGGCGCACCTCGTGCAGGCTGGTTGGGTTTCCGTTACGAGTTCGGCGCAAAACAATCCTTAGCTAACTACGATAAAGACTAATAATTAAGGAGCCTGCGTGCTGGCACAAATTTCAACAACCAATGATAAATCGATACATTTGCCGCTCAAGAAAAAAATCTTGCTGGTAGAGGACGAGGTGCTGTTTGCAAAAGCGGTAGTCAAACGTTTGCAAAAAGCTGGTTTTGAGTGCGAGCACGCAGAAACGCTTCATGATGCACGTTTGTTAATCAAGCAGTTTGAACCGGATATGGCGCTTCTGGATATGCGTCTGCCGGATGGTAACGGATTGGATTTACTTTCTGATTTTGTTGCCAAAAATGTGAATACGATTGTGATGACTGCCTTTGGGGACGTGACGGATGCTGTCAATGCCATCAAGATGGGCGCCATTGATTATTTGAAAAAGCCGATCGATCTTGAAGAGCTACTGCTCATCATCCAGAAAAACGAAAAAACCACTGATTTGCAAACCAGTTTGGATTACTCCAGGCAACGTGACACAGTCGTGAACGAATCGGTGCAACTCATCGGTGAAAGCGCTGCCATGCAAAGCGTGCGCCAGCAGATTGCACGTATTGCGCAGTTAAGTGCACTGAGTGACGCTGTGCAGCCGACGGTGTTGATTGCCGGCGAAACTGGTACTGGTAAAGATGTGGTTGCAAGATATTTGCATGCCCATTGTGAAAACCGTGACAAGCCATTTGTACATGTGGATTGCGCATCTTTGCCTTCCGAATTGATTGAAAGCGAGCTGTTTGGGCATGAGAAGGGTGCATTTACCAATGCAGTGGCTACCCGTCCAGGACTGATTGAGTCCGCTGAAGATGGGACATTGTTTCTGGATGAAATTGGTGAGTTGCCTTTAGGCTTGCAAGCCAAGCTGCTTAATGTGCTGGAGCGTCGCATGGTGCGTCGTTTGGGATCCACCAAAGAACGCCCGGTACAGGCGCGTATTATTGCCGCTACCAATCGAGACTTGTATGAGATGTCAAACGAAGGGCGCTTTCGGTCGGATTTATATTACCGCCTTAATGTGATTACTATGCAAATGCCACCATTGCGAGACCGTGGGCAGGATATTTTGTTGTTGGCTTATTATTTCAAACAACTCACGGAAAAGCGTTATGCGCTACCCCATCACGAATTTAGCTCAAACGCTATGATGGCGATTCAAAGTTATGACTGGCCTGGGAATGTGCGTGAAATGCGTCATCAAATCAGTCGTGCTGTCTTGATGTGTACGCAGCCACAAATTACGGATATTGATTTAGGCTTGCCACAATCGCTGACTATGAGCACTACGCAGGCCTTGGCTGCTGAATTGCCATTGACACTCGAGGATGCCGAGAAGGTGATGCTGCTGAATGCGCTGGAACAGGCTCGCAATAATGTTTCCAAAGCAGCGAGAATTCTCGGTATTACGCGTATGACCATGCGGTATCGCATGGATAAACACGGTATTGCACTTTAAAAAGCATCAAAAGAGTGTGTGCAGGCAAGTTGCTGGTTGTGCGCTACTCACAACCAGCAATACTCCGTCGCATGCATGATTCCAGCATTCCGTGCGCTTTGCACCTCATCCTACTCATTCACTTAATTTTGTATTTTTCTTAGATTTTCCCAAACAATTAATCTATATCAAGAAGGGCTCTGCAAGGCCATTATGCCGCATGGTATGATTGCGTTTTGATTACGGAGTGCAGGAATGATCGGAACCCCATTAAGCGCCAATGCTACCAAAGTCATGTTGTTGGGCAGTGGTGAACTCGGTAAAGAAGTGATTATCGCGTTACAGCGTTTGGGTGTAGAGGTCATTGCTGTTGACCGCTATAAGAATGCGCCTGGTCATCAGGTGGCGCATCATGCTTATACTATTGATATGACCGACGCGGATGCCTTGAAAGCATTGGTGAGTGAAGTGAAGCCACATTACATTGTCCCGGAAATTGAAGCACTGAATACACAAGCCCTGGCTGAAATCGAGGCGACCGGTGTGACGGTAGTACCGACGGTGCGTGCCGTACAGTTAACCATGAACCGTGAAGGCATTCGCCGTTTGGCAGCCGAAGAATTGGGTCTGGCGACTTCGCCTTATGCCTTTGCGCGCAGCGAAGCCGATTTGCAGGCAGCGATTGATGGTGGCATTGGCTATCCATGCTTTATCAAACCGACCATGTCTTCCTCTGGCAAAGGCCAGTCCCGTATTACACAGGCCTCGGAAGTCAAAGCCGCCTGGGAGTATGCCGCAAGTGCCGGACGCGTGAATCAGGGTGTGGTGATTGTTGAGGGTCAAATTGATTTTGATTATGAAATTACCCTGTTAACCGTGCGCGCTAAAAACGCCAAAGGCGAGATAGAAACTTATTTCTGTCCGCCGATTGGGCATGTGCAAAAGCAGGGGGATTATGTCGAAAGCTGGCAACCGCAAGCCATGCATCCCAAAGCCTTGCAGGCAGCACAGGACATCGCCCGTCAAGTGACTGAAGCGCTGGGTGGCCAAGGGTTGTTTGGTGTCGAGTTGTTTGTCAAAGGTGAGCAGGTCTGGTTCTCTGAAGTGAGTCCGCGCCCGCATGACACCGGCATGGTGACCATGTGTACCCAGCGTTTAAACGAGTTTGAGCTGCATGCTCGGGCGATTCTTGGTCTGCCAGTCGATGTTGCGCAGCGCGAGCATGGCGCCAGCGCAGTGATTTATGGCGGGGCTGATACCAGTAATCTGGCTTACTATGGACTGGAAGCTGCAATGGCAGTACCTGACAGCGAGGTTCGTTTGTTCGGCAAGCCGGAGTCCTTTGTGCGTCGGCGTATGGGTGTTGCGCTGGCAACGGCAGAGAATGTGGAGCTGGCGCGTGAGCGTGCCAAGCAGTCTGCTGCATTCGTTACCCCCAAACCAGCCAATTAACAAGAGACTGTGCGCATGGATATTCATGAGCCTGGCGCTGCCAAGCAATCTCTGTTCGAGTGGTTGGGTGGTTCAGCAGCCGCGACTGAAAAAATTCGCTCGCTGGTGGAAACCTTCTACGACATTATGGATAGCGATCCTAAAGTCGCTGGTCTTCGGGCACTGCATCAACCAGATTTAACCGAAGCCAGAGAAAAGCTGTTTATGTTTTTAACTGGCTGGACCGGCGGGCCACAGTTGTATGTCGAGCAGTATGGCCATCCGCGTTTGCGTGCCCGGCATTTGCCCTTCTCGATCGGAGAGTCTGAGCGTGATCAATGGATGTATTGCATGATTAAAGCCATGCATCAACTGGAGTTTGAAGAATCGCTCATGCGCCATATTGCCAATCAGCTCTACGGGGTGGCTGACTTTATGCGAAACCGCGAAGGATAATTGCAGAATAAAAAATGCCCCATTGCTGGGGCATTTTTTACGACTGTGGCAATGCCTCAGAAGTGCTTGTATTGGACTCGACTGGCTCCGGCTTGCGACCTTTGCCTGCTTGTTTTTTTGGAGACGCGGTGACTGCAGCAGCGCTACCTTTGAAGCCAAAGCCGCCCAGCAATGCTGCAACTACCTTGCGCTTGTTATTCTGCGCTTTCATCGGCAATTGTTTGCTGGCGTGATCCGTGCTGGGTTGATAAGGTTGTTGAAACCAGGCATCTTCAGATTTTCCTGTTTTGCGCGTAGTCATATTTGAACGCGGATTCACACTTGTACGTGGCGCCGTACTTGCGCGTGTACTGCTACTGCGTGGCACGCCACTTTCTGCTAATACGGCTTTTTCTTTAGGCACCTGTTTTTTAATGAGCTTTTCAATCTCGTCAAAATACTTGGTTTCATCTTCATCAATCAACGAAATAGCAATGCCTTTTGCCCCGGCTCGGCCAGTGCGACCGATACGGTGCACATAGTCTTCCGGTGAGGTTGAAATCTCGTAGTTAATGACCAGTGGCAGGTCGGTGATGTCCAAGCCGCGTGCCGCAACATCGGTCGCCACCAACGCACTGATGGCCCCGGCTTTAAAGGCATCCAGTGCTTCAATCCGCTCTTTCTGCGTCTTGTCGCCATGAATGGCACTGCAAGGAATCTGGTCACGCTCGAGTGCACGCGCCAACTTGCTGGCAGACAATTTTGTCTTGGTGAAAATAATCACCTGCTGCGTGGCCTGCTGCTTTAATAACTGCACCAGAAAGCGCTGTTTCTGGTCTGTGTTGACCAGGTAGGCTTTTTGTTCCACATTTTCATTGGTGGCGTTGCTGCGCGCCACTTCAATTAAGGTCGGATTGTTCAAAAATGCATCGGCAAGCTTTTTAATCTCGTCCGAAAACGTGGCAGAAAACATCAGGTTTTGCCGCTGCTTGGGCAACAAGGCCAGAATACGCTTGAGGTCAGGCATAAAGCCCATATCCAGCATACGGTCAGCTTCATCCAGCACCAGAAACTGCACCTGGCTGAGCGACAGTGTTTTTTGTTCTACGTGGTCCAGCAAACGTCCCGGTGTTGCCACCAGAATCTCAACACCATTTTTAAGCGCCGGTGTTTGTGTTTTGATGTCCACACCCCCATACACCACCAAACTGCGTAATGGGGTATGTTTGGCATAGGTTTTAATATTATCATAGACCTGAATGGCCAATTCGCGCGTAGGTGCCAGTACCAGTGCGCGTATCGGGTGTTTGGCCGGTGAAGTGCTGCTGCTGGCCAAGGGTAACAAAGTATGCAAAATAGGCAGGGAAAACGCTGCCGTTTTCCCTGTTCCGGTTTGCGCACCCGCCATTAAGTCGTTACCTTGTAATGCCAGAGGGATGGCTTGCGCCTGTATTGGCGTCGGTGTGGTATAGCCCGACTCAATGATGGCCTTTAATAAAGGCTCTGCCAGCCCTAAGGTATTAAAATCCGTAATGGGTTCACTCATAGTGGTTAATTAATCGTAGTTAGCTAAACAAATGAACGTGGGCGTTTAGGCGCTTGGTCACCGTACGATGATTTACCAGCGTTTGGTTTAGCACCGGCTGTTTTGCCTGTACGTGGGCCATTGGGTTGACCAAAGCGGTCCCCTGTTTTAGCGGGTGCCTGACCTTGGGTCCGTGGACGGCGTTGACCAAACTCTTCAGTCAGTGCACGCGCAAACTGAAAGTCCGTATCTTTGGTATAGCTCTTGCTGTTGCCATTTACTTCTCTATCAGATCTTGAATCGGCAGTTCTCGACTCAAAACCACGCGCTTGGCCTTCATGTCGAGGTGCGCGCGAATCGGGCGTACGCGGACCTGCAGGACGAGCGCCTGGAGTGCGGCTTGCAGCGCCATCACGCATGACACGGTCACCGAATGAACTGTTTGCATCGCGACGCGGGCCACCTGGCGCACCACGACCTTGTTGTGGTCTGCCACCCGGACGTTTGCCACGTCTGGCATCACCACCTACATCATCATTGCGCATAGCACGTTTTGGCTCAAAACCTGCAATTACTTCAGCCTGAAATTTCTGACCAGTGTACTGTTCAATTTTGCGCAGCAAATGGCGGTCACTGTTAGATGCAAACGAAATGGCGACACCTGTGTTGTTGGCGCGGCCTGTACGACCGATACGGTGTACATAATCCTCGGCGAATTTTGGCAAGTCGTAGTTGATGACATGGCTGATGCCTTGCACGTCAATCCCGCGGGCGGCAACATCGGTTGCAACCAGCACTTTTACATCGCCATGGCGCAGTTTCGTCAAGGTGCGGTTACGCGCGCCCTGGGTCATATCACCATGCAATGCGGCCGTGCTGTGACCAGCGGCATACAAGTCCTCTGCCAGCAAATCAGCATGACGCTTGGTGCTGGTGAAGATGATGGTTTGATTCACATCTGGCGCAATTAGCAAATGTTCCAGTAATTTGTTTTTGTGGTTCATGTCATCCACAAAATGCAAACGTTGTTCAATGTTGGCGTGTTTTTCTTTTTGACCAGCCACCTGAATGGTGAGCGGGTTTTTCAGGAAACGTTTGCCGATGTCCATAATGCCGTCAAGTGTGGCAGAGAACAGTAAAGTTTGACGCTCGGCAGGCAGGGCATCACAGATGCGCTCCACGTCAGGCATAAAGCCCATGTCTAGCATACGGTCTGCTTCGTCCAGTACCAGCATTTGCAGGCGGCTCAAATCAATACGGCCACGTTCAAGGTGATCAATAAAACGACCAGGCGTTGCAACCAGAATATCTAAAGGTTGTGATAATAATTTGTTTTGTAACGGGTAAGGCATGCCGCCGACGATACTGATGCAACGGGCGCGCAGGAATTTACCGTATTTACGTGCAGCTTCGTTGACCTGGGCTGCCAGTTCACGGGTAGGGGTGAGTACCAGAATGCGTGGGCCACGGCTACGCACAGGGTGCGGAGTGGCTAACAGGTTCAGTGCTGGTAAGGTAAATGCGGCAGTTTTGCCGGTACCCGTTTGTGCAGAGGCCATAATGTCACGGCCTAACAATGCATCAGGGATGGATTGTGCCTGGATTGCGGTTGGGTTTTCGTAACCTGCATCGGTCAAGGCACGCAAAATGGCTGGATCTAGATTTAAATCTGCAAAAGACAAAGGATGTCCCTTTCATAAACAATTAAAAAGGGCGCTAGCAAAGCAAAAAGCAAAACTCAGTTAATGACATGCACACACTTGAAGTGTGTTGCAACATTAAAAAAGCCTAAGCAAATATGGGAAATAAATCGCTTTTACCGGCGCTATAGGCATAGCCACTAACCGATAAAAGAAGAAGTTGTCATAGAAACAACATCTAAAGATGATAGCCTCAAAATTTCGCGAGTTATCGATGGGTCAGGGCGATGAATTTAAAACGTATGGCTTGTTAAAAGCATCAGTTACGTTTCAAGTTGCACGCAGTATAGTCATTTTATTTTAAAAGTCAATTATTTAGTGTCAATTATTCGACCCAAAGTATGCTAAAATCGCGCCCTTTCTAACTTATGGCAGTTCTCATGGCACGCAATCTCAGAAATATCGCAATTATCGCGCACGTTGACCACGGTAAAACAACCATGGTCGATAAGCTACTCCAACAATCAGGCACCTTTGCTTCACATCAGGCCGTGACTGAGCGTGTGATGGATAGTAACGATCTTGAAAAAGAGCGCGGCATCACTATTCTGGCAAAAAATACGGCCTTAACGTATGAAGGCACGCACATTAATATCGTGGATACCCCCGGGCATGCCGACTTCGGTGGTGAAGTAGAGCGCGTATTGGGGATGGTAGATGGTGTGTTGTTACTGGTGGATGCCGTAGACGGCCCAATGCCGCAAACGCGTTTTGTGACAAAAAAAGCGCTGGCACTTGGCTTAAAGCCGATTGTGGTGATTAACAAGGTTGACCGTCCAAGTGCGCGTCCTGATTGGGTGATTAACCACACATTTGATTTGTTTGCTAACTTGGGTGCCACCGATGAGCAACTGGATTTTCCTGTGGTGTATGCCTCTGCTTTGAACGGCTTTGCAACGCTGGACATGGACACGCCTTCAGATAATATGCGTGCCTTGTTTGAAACTATTCTGAGTCATGTTGAGCCTCCTAAAGGGGACAGCGATGCGCCATTGCAATTACAGGTTTCAGCGCTGGATTACTCTACTTATACAGGCCGTTTAGGCGTTGGTCGTGTCACCAATGGTCGTATCAAGCCGGGTCAGGTGGTTGCCGTGATGCGTGAAGATGAGCAAGTCGCGCAAGGCCGTATTAATCAGGTGCTGGGCTTTAGAGGTCTGGATCGCGTGCCAGTTGAAGAAGCTGAAGCAGGTGACATTGTGATTATTTCCGGTATTGAAGAGATTGGTATCGGTTTCACCATTTGTGACCGTGACAAGCCGGTTGGTTTGCCGCATTTGGGCGTGGATGAACCCACCCTGACCATGGACTTTATGGTCAACACGTCACCATTGGCGGGCACAGAAGGTAAATTTATCACTTCTCGTCAAATCCGTGATCGCCTAACCAAAGAATTGTTGGTGAACGTGGCATTACGTGTTGAAGATACCGAAGATACTGATGTATTCCGCGTATCTGGCCGTGGGGAATTACACCTGACCATTTTGCTGGAAAACATGCGCCGTGAAGGCTTTGAAATTGCCGTGGGTAAGCCACGAGTGGTGTATAAAGAAGTGAATGGCGAAAAATGTGAGCCATACGAAATCCTGACTGTGGATCTGGAAGACGAACACCAGGGTGCAGTCATGGAAGAGCTGGGTCGTCGTCGTGGCGAAATGAGCAATATGGAGTCTGACGGTAATGGTCGTACTCGCCTGGAATACCGTATTCCGGCACGTGGTCTGATCGGCTTTCAAGGCGAGTTTTTAACGTTGACACGTGGTACTGGCTTAATGGCACATATTTTTGATGAATATGCGCCGGTAAAAGCCGATATGCCTGGACGTCGCAATGGCGTGCTGATTTCTGCCGAGCAAGGCGAAGCCGTTGCTTATGCCCTTTGGAAGCTGCAAGACCGAGGCAAAATGTTCGCAAGCCCAGGTGATAAATTGTACGAAGGCATGATTATCGGTATTCACAGCCGTGACAATGATCTGGTGGTGAACCCGATTAAAGGCAAGCAGTTGACCAACGTGCGTGCCTCCGGGACGGATGAAGCTGTACGTTTGATTCCGCCTGTCTCACTCAGTTTGGAAAGTGCAGTTGAATTTATTGATGATGATGAGCTGGTGGAAATTACGCCGAAAACATTGCGCTTACGCAAGCGTTACTTGCTTGAGCATGAGCGCAAGCGTGCATCGAAATAGCGTCAATAAAAAAGCCAGCATTTGCTGGCTTTTTTATTGACGGGCTACAGCGTTTCGGCCTGTATCAGGATGAAAGCCAGTGCCAGTCCCAGTAGGCTCAGTATCCATGCCAGAATAATCGCATAGTGCGCAGAATAGCCGGGTGGTAGCGCATCACTTCCCAACGTACGGATGTATCGTTGCTGCTGAATACTGGCAAGCAGGATGGCGAAAGCCCCGGCGATAATGAATGCAATGCCTAAGCCGGCGGAGTAAATCGGCCGGTCATGGACAAACGATGCCCCCTCACTGGCTAACAGATGTACAAACAAACCAAATCTGGCAATCACAAAGCCTATCCCTATCAGCGCAATTCCACTGCGCATCCAGGCCAGCAGGGTGCGTTCTGCGGCGAAAAAAATTCTCGGGTCGTTTGGCATGGGGCTCCTTAATTTATTCTGAAGAATCGGAATTGGACGCGCATTTTAGGATACAACTGGGATACACTTTATTCAATTCTAATCGTGATGATGAATGTTATGGACAGTCTTGAGCGTTACCGCGTTAACCCGAAGAAGTTTTCACTTAAACAATTTAAGGCCGATGACAAGTCTGCGCGTACTGGCGACAAGCTGGAGGATGCCAAACTGCTTGCCAGTCTCGCGCAGGCGATAAATGCCCGCCAGGATATTCTGCACGCGCAAGCCAGGCACAAGGTATTGCTGATTTTGCAGGGCATGGATACCAGTGGCAAGGATGGCACAATCAAACAGGTATTCAGTGCGTGTGATCCCTTAGGTATCCGTCTGGCATGTTTTAAGGCCCCGAGTGATGAAGAGCTGGCCCATGATTATTTATGGCGTGTACATCAGCAGGCACCCAAAAAAGGCGAACTGGTGATTTTTAACCGTAGCCACTATGAAGATGTGCTGATTGTGAAAGTGCATGGCTGGATCGATGATCCAGAATGCGCGCGCCGCTATCGCCAAATCAACGATTTTGAACGTATGCTGGCTGAAAATGGCACCATCATTATCAAATGCTTTTTACATATTTCTCCGGCCGAGCAAAAAGAGCGGTTGCAAGAGCGCCTCAGTGACCCCACCAAAGTATGGAAATTCAATCCCAAGGATCTCGAGGAGCGGAAGTTGTGGCCTGCCTATGCGACGGCCTATGAAAATGCGTTGCAAGCAACCTCAACAGAAGTGGCACCCTGGTATGTGATACCTGCCGACTCCAAGACTAACCGCAATTTGCTGGTTTCACAGATTTTGTTGAAAACACTGGAGGCCATGCCGCTAGAGTATCCTGTCCGGCCCAAGGAATGGGAAGGGCTCAAGATTGAAGACTAATTTTAATGATTTTACGCTATTGCAACTTTGTACAGTTGCAGTTTAATGACGACACTAATATTTATTGATTACCCATGAGTTTAAGATTTAGACTAAATCTGCTGGTGACCATGCTTTCGCTGGCTTTTCTGCTGGCAGCCGGGGTGGTACTAGTGCGTGATACCAAAGACAGCATTCGCGAGCGCGTGGAGGCCGCGACCAGAGTTACAGTGCAGTTGCTTGATACTGTGATAGTCAGCTCGGCCATGAACCCGAGTCTGGGGCCGACCCATTATGTGCTGCAAGATTTTCTCAAGTCTCTGGGCTATGTGCGTAGCAGCCGTATTGAACTGTATGACTACTTCAATGCCCCTTTATACATGTCGCCTCAGTCAACCTTCAAGTCTGAAGTGGATCCTCCGGCATGGTTTGTCAAGCTGGTTGCTCCCAAGGTTGAAGTCGTTACAAGGCGTATCCGCTATGGTTCTCTGATTATCACCTCCAGTGCTGAAGGTTCCATACGCGAGGCGTGGTCAGGCTTTCATCAGCTAATCTTGATCGGGGTTGGTTTTTTTGTTTTACTGAATTTGCTGGTCTATGTTTTACTTAGCCACGCCTTGCGTCCGGTGCAGCATATTTTGAGGGCCATCAACCAGATTGAGCAGGGTGATTTGACCACACGTCTGCCATCGTTTTCACTGCCTGAATTTGACCGTATCGGGTCCAGCCTGAATCAAATGGCCGTGTCGCTGGATGCTGAGCGCCAGCTGGAAGAAAACCGGCAACTGACGCAGTTGATACAGGCGCATATTGAAGATGAGCGGCGCAGCCTGGCCCGTGAGCTGCATGATGAACTCGGACAGTATGTCACTGCAATCAAAACCTTTGCCGTGGCCATAGTAAACAAAAGTCGAGACAAAGCCCCTGATATTGAATCCAGCGCACAAACAATTGTTGCGGCGGCCAACCATATTTATGATGGTATGCATAACATCATTCGTCAGTTGCGCCCAGCAGCGATGGACAATATGGGCTTAGTGGAAACCCTGCGCGATATGGTGGCAGGTTATCAGTCACAACATCCTGATATTGCGATACAGTTGCAAGTCTCAGGACAATTTAGGCCACTGGGCGAGAACCTGAATATTAACGTGTATCGTATTGTGCAGGAGGGTGTAAACAATGCGATCAAGCATGCGCAAGCAAAAAGCATTACTGTTGCCTTGCAAGCGCAAACCGAGGGGTTGTTGTTGCAGATCACGGATGATGGTGTGGGTATGCAAATGTGTTCTGTCGACCAGAGCCAGCATTTTGGTTTATTGGGGATGCGTGAGCGTGTCCAAGCCTTGCATGGTCAGTTTAAAGTAATGTCACTGGAAGAGCGTGTAAATGGCACAACGTTGGAAGTTCGCCTGCCATTGATACCATCATCAATAGAATAAAAGGGAAGATATGAGCGCAATTACCGTCATGCTGGTGGATGACCACGCTGTGGTCCGCATGGGTTTCAAAATGCTGCTGGAGTCCGATCAGGACATCAAAGTTATCGCCGAGGCCGAAAGTGGCGAGGCCGCCATTCGTGCCTATGTTGAACACCACCCGCAAGTCGTCGTGATGGATATCACGATGCCTGGTATTGGCGGGATGGAAGCGATTGAGCGTATTTTGGCCAAAGACAACCATGCGCGTATTCTGGTGCTTTCTGCACATGAAGACTCCGTCCACCCCAAACGCGTGCTCAACGCAGGTGCCATGGGTTATGTGACCAAGCGCAGCGCGGCAGAAGAGCTGATTAAAGCCATTCGTAGTGTCGCTAATGGTAAAAAATACATCGAGGCTGGTGTGGCGCAGCAAATGGCAATTCAGCAACTTTCGGGCGAGCAAAACCCGGTTGATGTATTGAGTGAGCGTGAGTTTGAGGTGTTTATGTCATTGGCACGTGGTAAATCCACCAATGAAATCGCCGAAACCTTGTTTCTGAGTCCGCGCACGGTAGGCACCCATCTTTATAATATCAAACAGAAACTCAATGCACAGAACTCAGCAGAAATCGCGCTGATTGCCATGCGCTGTGGCTTGCTGGAGCCTTGAGAACAGTTTTTACCTCAGAGGAAAAGTTAACTAAGCCTTTTTATCATTATGATTTAACAGGCCCAGAGCAAGATGCTTGTTTGTTGTGGATAGGCTGCATGCTTGGTTTGAACACGGTGTGCGCCATGGCCAAGCACTTGATTTTCAAGTGTGCGTCTGTCGGGTACTCAATACGCCAAAGCCAATGATCAGCAACATGCCTGCGACTTCGTGCATGCTGAGTGTTTCTCCCCAGCCGATCACCCCTATCAAGGTCGCAAAGACGATTGTGCTGTAAGCCAGGCTGGCAACCGTCAGTGTATGGCCAGTGCGGTAGGCGCGGGTCATCGCAAGTTGGCTGCAGGTTGCCGATAACCCTAATCCTGATAATAAGGGAATATCCTGCCAGCGGAGCGGGGTGATGCGGTCGAACAACATCCAGAGTCCGCTTGTCACCGTGCACAGCAGCGTGAAATAAAATACCGTGCGCCAGTCTGGCTCGCCCTGCATGCCGAGTTGTTTCACATGCACATAGGCCAATGCGGCACCCAGACCCGAGAGCAGGCCCAAGCTGCCTGCCAGCAGCTGGTCGCGGTAGAAAACGGGTTGTAATAGCAGGCAGACCCCGATAAAGCCACCGACCACACAAATATTGAATATCTGTCGCTGCCTGCCATGTGCGCGATGCTCGCCTCTGAGCAGCCACGGTGAAAGCAATGCCAGAAACATTGGGGAAGTGTAGTTGAGGGTAATGGCAGTCGCCAGCGGCAGGTGCGCGATGGCGTAAAAAAATAACAGTAGTGCGCCAAATCCTACACCCGCTCTGCGCATTTGCATGTCTAGCAGCGGCGTTTGCAGTGGTTTGCCTTGCCACCAGATCAGGGCCGCGATACTGATAAAACCAAAGGCTGATCGGTAAAACACCAGTTCGCCAGTGGTAAAGCGTTGCGCGCCGGCTTTTACACAAGCGCCCATGATGGCAAACCCCACACCGGCCAGCAGCATCCAATAGCTGCCGAGCTGCCAGTGCGTTGGATTGAAGCGTCTAGGCAAAGGGGTAGTTTACCTGGCGTGGCATCTCGCCAGAGAGGTGCGATTGCATTTGCGCGCGATACCAGCGATGGAAATGTTCCAGCCCGGTTTCCATCGGGTGTTGATAAGGACCACGCTCGTCCTTGCCCTGTGCATATAATCCTTTACGGCCATCATGCATACGCTGGCAAACCTCTTTGTCTTCGACCGCAGTTTCAAAATAGGCAGCTTGCTGCGCCTTGATATATGCACGCTCAAACAGGGCAATGTCTTCCGGGTAGTAAAACTCAACCACGTTTTTGCAGGTTTCCACTCCTGTCGGAATAATGTGTGAAACTACCAGCACGTTGGGATACCACTCAATCATCAGGAAAGGGTAAAGCACAAACCAGATGGCGCCATATTTGGGGGCAGTGCCTTGCTGGTAATGACCGACGGCCTCTTGCCAGGCTTTGTAAACAGGTGAGAAGCTGTATTCCGCCAACGGTTTATAGCCCACAGTCTGGACACTGTAATGCTCACCGAACTCCCAGTTCAGTTCCCCACAATCAACAAACTGGTTTAAGCCGGGGTGGAAAGGGCCGACATGGTAGTCTTCCAGATACACTTCAATAAAAGTTTTCCAGTTGAAGTCATAGTGGTCAATCATCGCCGAGTCAAAATGATAGCCGGTAAAATCAAAGTCCTGTTTGCATCCTAACTGCTTCAGCAAGCCTGCAATCTCCAGTCCTTTTTGTTTTGCGGGTGACGATTTAAACAGCAAACCCTGCCATTCTGTGAGCGCCTTGTTTTCCAGATGCAGGCAAGGGTTTTTCTCAAAGTGCGGCGCCCCGAGCAGTTGACCGTTCAAGTCGTAAGTCCAGCGGTGCAAGGGACAGACAATATGGTGTGTATTGCCTTGGCCGTTGAGCATGACCGCCTGACGATGACGACAAATATTGCTGATCAGTTTCGGCTGCCCTTGCTGGTTAACCAGCGCGAGCGCGTCATGCATCCAGTCCAGTGTATAAAAGTCGCCTGCTTGCGGGATCATGCAACGGTGACCCATGTACTGGGGCAGATGCCGGAACAGATGGGCTTGTTCCAGTGCATAAATTTCCGGGTTCAGATACCAGTCAACTGGTAGCTGTGCAACTTCAGTTGTCTGCGGTTCTTTATTTAAAGCGGTGACAGAGCCCATATCCCTATCTAACTCAATGACTTGGAAAAAAGCGTAATTTTGCCCGAAACAGGGGTGTTTGAAAAGCTAAACTCTACCAAATTTTCGTAAATTCATTATGCAATCATTTGATTTTAATCAATAAAATACATCGATTGGTCATAGGTCTTGTTGTGTTGCCGTCGACTTAATTGTCTCGTCATGGCCTAACTATCCCCGGAAAATTAAGTTATAATGTTGCAGGTTTTTTATGTATAACAGTGCGTGAACAACAATTGCAAAATATTTTAGGAGCAATCGAATGGCAAATTTATTAGATCAGTTGAAAGCAATGACGACCATCGTGGCTGACACTGGTGACGTTGAAGCAATCAAAAGTGTTAAACCTGTGGATGCAACCACAAACCCGTCTCTGGTATTGAAGGCTAGCCAAATCCCAGAATACGCACCGTTGATTGAAACTGCCATTGCTTATGCAAAAGCACAAGGTGGTTCTAAAGAGCAACAAATTGAAAATGCAGCCGACAAGCTGGCTGTGTTGATTGGCGCTGAAATCACTAAAGTGGTTCCAGGCCGTATTTCTACAGAAGTAGATGCGCGTCTGTCTTTCAATATCGACGCTATGGTAGCTAAAGGCCGTAAACTGATCAGCCTGTATCAAGAGTCTGGCATCAGCAAAGACCGCGTGCTGATCAAGCTGGCTTCTACCTGGGAAGGTATCAAAGCTGGCGAAATTCTGGAAAAAGAAGGCGTTCAGTGTAATCTGACTTTGTTGTTTGGTTTCGGTCAGGCACGTGCTTGTGCTGAAGCTGGCGTATTCCTGATTTCTCCATTCGTTGGCCGTATCCTTGACTGGTACAAAGCGAAAAACCCAGGCACTGAGTACACACAAGAAACAGATCCAGGTGTGGTTTCTGTGCGCGCAATCTACCAATACTACAAAGAGCACGGTTACAAAACGGTTGTGATGGGTGCTTCTTTCCGAAACACAGGTGAGCTGATTGCCTTGGCTGGTTGCGATCGTTTGACCGTTTCTCCCAACTTGCTGCAAGATCTGGCTGCCACAGAAGGCACTTTGGTTCAAGTGTTGAAAGATGGCGGAAAAACCAAAGAAGTGCCAGCTAAATTGACAGAAGAGCAATTCCGTTTTGAACTGAACCAAGATCCAATGGCCACTGAGAAATTGGCTGAAGGTATCCGTGGTTTCGTGGCTGACCAGAACAAGCTGGAAGCTGCTTTAGCCGCAAAACTGTAATATCGCAGTGCGATAATGCAAACGGGCAGTGACCTGCCCGTTTGGTTTTTAAGTCAGGCATAAATTGGCCTGCAACATTGACTTATTTTGGCTGTGAGCTTACTATGAGCGACCAGCTTGAATTGGTAGTACGCTAGCAATAGCATTTGAAACTTTATAAATTTTTGGAGAAAAACATGGCATTAACACAAATGGCATTAGACTCATTGGATTTCGACGCAACTATCGCTTTGGCAGAAAAAGTTGCTCCACACGTTGATATCTTGGAAATCGGTACACCTTGCATCAAGCACAACGGTATCAAACTGCTGGAAACGCTGCGCGCTAAATTCCCAAAAAACAAAATCCTGGTTGACCTGAAAACTATGGACGCTGGTGAGTACGAGTCTGAGCCATTCTACAAAGCAGGTGCTGACATCTGCGTAGTATTGGGCGTATCCGATATCGGTACTATCAAAGGCGTAATCAAAGCGGCTAACAAATACGGCAAAAAAGCGCAAGTTGACCTGATCAGCGTTGAAGATAAAGTGGCTAAGACTAAAGAAGTTGCTGCTGCTGGTGCTCACATCATCGGTATCCACACTGGTTTGGACCAACAAGCTGCTGGTCAAACACCATTTGCTGACCTGGCTGCTGTTGCAGGTTTGAACCTGGGTGTTGAAATCTCAGTTGCTGGTGGTGTTAAAGCCGCTACTGCTGCTCAAGTACGTGATGCTGGCGCGACTATCATCGTTGCTGGTGCTGCTATCTACGGTGCTGCTGACCCAGCTGCTGCTGCTGCAGAAATCACTGCTATCGCTCACGCTTAATTCATTTAAGCATCAATAAGCAATTATTGATTAGCGATCATAAAAACCCGACTCAGCAATGTGTCGGGTTTTTTATTCATTATTTTTTGTTTACACAGGATTGAAAAATGGATCATCAACAATTTATTCTGGACAACTTGAAGCGTATTCTGGACGTAACCGACAAATCAAAAGCAGCCGAATTATTGAAGCTGGTTGAAGAAGCGGGTTCTACCTTTATCGGTGGTGCTGGCAGATCATTGCTGGTTTCACGTTTTTTTGCCATGCGTCTGGTGCACTCCGGTTACAGCGTTTACATGATCGGCGAAGTGGTCACGCCAGCCATCAAAAAAGGTGACTTGCTGGTACTGGTTTCAGGTTCTGGCGGCACTGCAACCTTGTTGCCATTTGTGAAAAAAGCCAAAGAAGTTGGCGCTAAACTGGTCGTGATCTCCATGAAAAAATCTTCTGCGATGGCAGATGTGGCAGATCTGGTTGTTCAAATCGGTCAAGATGACAGCTTCCCGCTGGTTAAAGGCATGCCGATGGGTGGTCAGTTTGAGTTGTCCACACTGGTATTTCTGGAAGGCGCGATTTCTGAATTGATTCACGCGAAAGGCCTGACTGAAGAAGGGATGCGCGCACTGCACGCAAACCTGGAGTAAGCATTGATTGCGGCCCAGCTTTTTGTTTGCGTAATCGCTGCGCGTAATGTGTGTTTAAAAACCGGCCATTGGCCGGTTTTTTTTATGGCTGGAATGTAGTTATTTGCCGGGAGTTCAGTTGTTTCTGGTGTAATGCGCTGGCAATCAGCACACCATACGCACCTTGTGCTGCCAATGCTTGAATATCCTCCATATGCCGCACGCCGCCAGCAGCATAAAATTGCTGCTTTGGCGTGTGTTGCCGCATATGCATTAACCTGTCGAGGTCAGGGCCCTGCTGTGCACCTACCTTGGGTAAACTCATCAGAATAGTGGGTTGCGACCATAGGGCTGAATTTTCGAGTAAGCCCGCAGGTCCTTTAAATCCCTCACTGAAAAAATCCAGCGATAGCCTGCTCTCGGGCGCTTGTTGATATAACTGTTGGTAACTTTCAATGCTGCCCAATACTTCGCTGGCTAATATAGGCGTGACACCGATTCCTTGCCAGCGCTGCAAGTCCTGCGAGGTGCAGATGCCTGCATCTACCCACCAAGTAATCTGCGGGAAGCTCTGCATGGCACGTTGTATGAGCGCACGATGGTCAGCCAGCTGCGTGTCTTTGGTGATGGCATTTAAATCAGCAATATACACACAGTCGAACGGATAAACTTGTAAAATAGCATCTACGACATCGATCAAATGATGGCTGCTTGTCAGTTGGGATTGTATCGGGCGGTAATGCTGCCGCTGGCCTCTGACGGCTTGAACGACATGGCCATGCATCAGGTCGATGACGGGAATAATATGCAAAATAATGCTCGCTTAAAAATCTGGGTGTGTGAATTTATCAGTGCCGGTGGTCTGGCATCACAAGCATTGCCTGCCAGCTTGTTGCAGGAGGGGGTGCTGATGCGCGATGCTTTGCTCGCAGACCTCTCGGCTTTGGCTGTGGATTGTATCACCAGCCATGATGTGCGCGTTGCATCACCGGTGCAGGCCGGTGTCAACAGTCAGCCGATTGGTGACCAAGATGCGCCATGGCAGGTCTGGCAGCAACAGTTACAGGATGCCGAGATTACTGCCGTGTGGGTGATCGCGCCTGAGACTGATGGTATCCTGCTTCGCCTGCAGATGCTGGTTGCGGAGGCAGGGAAGCGCTGGATAGGATGTCATGCCGAAGCGATTGCGGTTGCCACCAGCAAAGCGCGCATGGCCGAGCGGTGTGCACAACAAGGTATCGCAGTGATTCCCCATCAATATTTACAAAAGTGGACGGCCAGTGCACAGTTGCCTGAAGCCCTGGCCTGGGTAGTCAAGCCCGATGATGGCGCCGGTTGCGAGTATAGTTATTATGTCGAGCTTCGTCAGCAAGTCTCTGCACTCAAAAAGTACTTCATGGAACACCTGCCCGAACGTTACCCGGCCATGCTGATACAGCCTTACATTGCGGGCCAGGCATTGAGCATGTCTGTCATCGCCACTACCCATGCTGTTAAAGTCATTGCGGCACATACCCAGCAGATTGCAGTGATTGATGGCCAATTGCGCTTTCAGGGCGCTGGTGTTCATCATGCCAGCCAACATTTGTCAGCCATGCAAGCCCTGGCTGGAAGCATACATCGCGCGATACCGGGCCTGATCGGCTACTGGGGCGCTGATATGATTCTGACCGAAGAGAGTCGCCTGGTGTTGGTTGAGATTAATCCGCGCCTGACCACACCTTATATCGCATTGTCTGGAGTGCTTGACTACAATCCGGCAGGAGCTATTCTGTCTGCGGTGTTTGATCAGCAACTGCCTTCGTCAGTGGCTAACGATGGCTGTACCTTGCAGCTGCTCCCTGTGACGATAACGAAAATGCATGCATCCAATGTGGTGTGTCATGGCTAGTCCGGTGATTGGCTGGGATATCGGCGGCGCGCATGTTAAAGCCGTGATGCTAAATGCGCAGGGCGCTGTCTGCAAGGCTATGCAACATCCTTGCGCATTATGGAAAGGTCTGCATCTGCTTGATGAGGCTGTATTACACATCCTGCAAGCGTGGCAGTTGCGCGCAGAAGACTGTGCGCATGCCGTCACTATGACGGGTGAACTGGTCGATTTATTTGCCTGCCGCGAAGAGGGGGTACTGGCAATTGCTGACAGCGTGCTGCGACTGTTACCACGGGCCTCCTTTTATGCAGCCAGTGCGGAACATGCGGAATTTATTGTGGATGTGCGTGGTCATGCGGTGCACGTGGCCTCCATGAACTGGCATGCATCGGCGCAGTCCATTGCGCAGATGTCATCACACCAAACTTTGATCGTCGTCGATATTGGATCCACGACAACAGATGTGACATGGTGTGAGGGCAATCAGGTGCAGACTTCCGGCTGGACGGATGCAGCGCGGATGAAGTTTGGCGGCTTGCTGTATACAGGCGTTGTACGAACGCCGCTGATGGCATTGGGTCCGTGGCTGAATCGACAGGGGAAACTACAACACGTTGCTGCCGAGTATTTTGCAACCACAGCTGATGTTTACCGTGTGCTTGGCGAGTTACCACCCTCCGATGATATGGCAGACACCGCTGATGGCCAAGATAAGTCAGCACTGGCTACCATGCGACGTTTGGCCAGGATGGTGGGTCACGATGTAGACGATGCGACTGCGCCAGTATGGCAAACACTGGCGCAAGACTTTAAACAACAACAATTGGATATTATGGAGCGTACATTACAACAAACGCTTGTCATGCATGCACAGAGCCCTGTGTTGGTCGGGTTGGGCGCCGGGGCCTTTTTGCTTCCTGCATTGGCCAAGCGGCTGGATCTGGTGTATCAGCCAGTGCAAGACATGATCACCGCAGAAACCACGGCATTACAGCATCTGGCTGGCGTTTGTTTTCCGGCATATGCAGTGTCGAGATTATGGCAAACATGGCATTGATTCAACTTGTATTACCTTATGCCGAAGGTGCGTACTGGCTGGCAAAATTACGGCAATCGAGTTGGCCGATGTTGCTGGAAAGTGGGCAGGTCGGCCAGCCGTTGCAAGCGCAAACCCCGCTCTCTGTTGACGAAGAAATCAGTCTCGGTGCGCGTTTTGATATTGTGGTTGCTGATCCTGTGGTCAAGCTGATACATGCTCAGCAACACACCACGGTGGTGACGCAGACCGAGACCACGGTAACATCGCAAGATCCTTTTGCTGCCATTCAGGCGTGGTTGCAGCCAAATACAGTGCCTAACAGCGTTTTGAGGGAAGCCGGCATTCCTTTTGCCGGCGGCGCCTTGGGCTATTTTGCATATGATCTGGGGCGCAGTATAGAGCGTTTACCCTGTCTGGCAGCACAAGAGACCCCCGTTCCTGACATGCTGGTGGGTATTTACGATTGGGCCATTATTGTTGACCACCACCAGCAGCGTGCCCAACTGGTGTCATTGGCCCGTTTCAGGACGGTCGCCGACATTCACAGCCTGCATCAGCAACTGCTGGCAACAGCGACACCCGAGGCGAGAGAACAGTTTGCCGTGAACGGCACGCTGCAGCATAATCTGAGTCCGGCTGGATATGCGCAGGCATTTGCCCGTGTCAAAGACTACATCACGGCGGGCGATTGCTACCAGATCAATCTGGCACAGCGCCTGAGCGTGCCGGTATCGGGCGACAGCTGGCAGGCCTATGAAGTGTTTCGCCAGTTCAGTCGGGCACCATTTATGGCTTATTTACAGGTGGATGATGGGCAGGAACAGTCGTTTGAAATATTGTCCATGTCGCCAGAACGTTTTTTGCAGGTACGCGAAGGCGTAGTGGAGACCCGCCCAATCAAAGGTACGCGTCCTCGTCATGTGGATCCTGTGCAAGATGCACTGGTGGCTGAAAGCTTGGCCGCCAGCAGCAAGGACCGTGCAGAAAATCTGATGATTGTTGATCTGTTACGCAATGACATTGGCAAGGTCTGTGAGATTGGGTCAGTCAAGGTGGATGCCTTGTTCCGCCTGCAGCGCTTTACCAATGTACATCACCTGGTCAGCATTGTCCGGGGACGGCTGGCCGCTGGCTATCATGCGCTGGATTTATTGCGTGGCTGCTTCCCAGGCGGCTCGATTACGGGTGCACCCAAGTTACGCGCCATGGAAATTATTGAGGCGCTGGAGCCGCATCGTCGTCATGTGTATTGTGGCAGCATAGGCTATATCGGTTTTGATGGTAGCATGGATACCAATATTGCCATTCGGACTGCCGTCATTTATCGCCAACAGATGACTTTCTATGCCGGTGGTGGCGTAGTTGCTGACTCCGATTGTGACAAGGAGTATCAGGAAACGCTGGACAAGGCCTCTCAATTCATACGCCTGGTACAGCACTTTCAAACGCAATCTCACGACAGGGGATCATAACAATGTGGGTCATCAAGCTGGGGGGCAGTGTGACGCGACACAGCAGTTTGACGCAATGGTTGCAACTGGTTGCCCGCTGGGGAGATGGTAAAGTTATTGTGGTGCCAGGGGGCGGGTTGTATGCAGATGCAGTGCGTCATTTTCAACAGATGCGGACAGCGTTTGCCGACGGCCAACTTGATGAAGAGCACGCACATGCCTTGGCAATTTATGCCATGGATCAGATGGCGCGAAGCTTTGTGGCTATGGTGCCCGAACTCGTGTTGGTGCGCAACCCGCTGGAAATTGCCGAACGTGGCTGGCAACATCGGGGGTTGGTGTGGTTGCCAAGTGAAATGGCACTGAATCCAGATGAGTGGGCGCAAAGCGGCTTGCCAGAAAGCTGGGAGGTAACTTCAGATAGCCTTGCTGCTTGGTTGGCATTAAAGTTGGAAGCAGAACAATTGATTCTGATTAAGTCCGATGCGCGGATTTTAGAGCATCAAGCTGGTTATCGCTTGTCGCAATTACAATCGCAAGGCATTGTTGACCATGGGATATCCCGTGTCTTGAATGGGGTGCCTTACAGTAGTTGGGTGATGCATCAAACACGGTTCGATCTTTTTGAACACGGGTTTATCTCTGACCGTCTTTCAGGACGTATAGAAGACAACCATTAAATCTGGAAATCTGCGGAAATGGCTAAGAGGCTTCTGTTTTCTCAAACTTTCCAAAATGCAGCATAATCGTTGGCAAAATTAATAAGTTTAATATGGTTGAAGAAATTAGACCTCCAACGATAATGGTTGCCATTGGCCCTTCAATCTCTCGACCAGGTTCGCCGCTTCCCAATGCTAATGGTAATAACCCAAGTGCCGTGACCAGTGCTGTCATCAGAACAGATGGCAGACGTTCTGAGGCTCCTCGAATACAGGTGTCCAGGTTCCAGTGACAGCCTTCTGCATCAATCAGGTGCTGAAAATGAGAAACCATCATGATCGAGTTACGCAGTGTAATTCCGAACAAGGTAACAAAACCGACCAACGAGCCAACAGAAAGCCAGCCACCAGTAAAAAATGCTGCAATGACACCACCAATTAAAGCAAAGGGCAAGTTGGCAAATGTGAGCAGCAAATTGCGCAAACGACCTAATGCAATATACAGCATCAGGAAAATGGCCACGCCTGCCACCACCGCATGTACTATCAAATCTTCACGGGATTGGGTACTTGCTTCGGCTTCACCGCTAAACTCTATGTAGTTGCCTGTGTGCAGCTTTATTTCGCGATACAAAGTTTTTTTAATTTCCTCTATCGCCAATGTCTGATCTCTGCCACCGATATTAGCCGTCACCGTTTGAATGCGCTTTGCGCCCGCATGCAATATTTTTGAGCGACCGTTTTCCTGCCCGATGTAAGCGACATCAGACAATTTGAGCATCTGCCCTTCGGCGTTGAAAATAGGGATGTTGCGCATGTCACCAATGTCGTCACGTGTGTCGTCATTCAATAATACACTCAAGCCAATTGAGCGGTTGCCTATGTAAATATGGTTGACAGGTACACCCTCATAACAGGCGCGAATTGTATCCAGTACATCCATGGGGTGCAGCCCCCACAGAGCCAGTTTTTCCATTTTCAGGCGGATCACAATTTCCGGAGTACCTGGCGGAGATTGCACCATGACATCTTTGATGCCTTTGATACCTTGTATGGTATGGGCAATTCTTTGCGCATCGCGATCCAGTGCATCGAGATCCTGCCCATAAATATTAATCACCAATCCGGCGGCATAGCCTGAAATCGTTTCCTCTATCCGTTCAGTCAGGAAGGTGTTGATGGCAAAGTTGGCACCTACAAACCCTGTTTCAGCCTTGTTGTCATCGTCATCATCGATCAGTTCGCCTGAGAGTTCTTCACGAATATTGTTTAAAATACGGTCTTGTTCTTTGCCGGATCGGGTGCCAATTTCAATTTCAAACTCACTGTAGTGAGTGCCAAAGGTATCGGCAGCATTGGGCGCGCGACCCACCCATTGTGTGACTGTTTTGACCCCGGGTATTTCAGCAAGTATCTTGGTCACAGTACTGCCTAGTCGCAAGGACTCGGTTTCCGACGTACCGGGAACTGTCGTCATATGCATAATAAAATGACCTTCATGCAAGGCTGGAATAAATTGACTTCTAAATAGAGGGAGCACACCCAATCCCAGCGCGATACTGATAAAGCTTGCGACCAGAATGATTTTAGAATGCTTTTCAATGCGATGCAGCCCTGCAATATAACGTTGCTTGAGCCAATCAATGACGGGTGCTTCCTGATTAGTTAACTGAGCACGCCCCAGCATGAGGTAACACAGGGCCGGTGTAAGAGTCAGCGCAACCGCCAGCGACGCCAGAGTAGCGGTGATATAAGCGTATCCCAATGGCGCAAACAGTTTTCCCGCCACCCCAGATAAAGTCAATAACGGTAAAAAGACCAGTGCCACAATGATGGTGGCATAAACAACAGAGCTACGTACTTCCATGGAAGCTTCGAATACGACTTGTGAGATTGGGCGTGATGTAACCAGCATACGGTTTTCGCGCAAACGCCGGAAAATATTTTCAGTATCAATAATCGCGTCATCCACTACCTCACCTAATGCAATTGCCAGTCCGCCCAGTACCATAATATTCAGGCCTATCCCAAACTGGTGCAGTACCATAATGGCCGTGAGCAGTGACAATGGAATCGCTGTTGCAGAAATGACCGCTGTGCGCAGATTAAATAAAAATACAAATAATACCGAGATGACCAATACCGAGCCGATCAGAATGTCGGTTTGCACCCCATCAATCGCGGTTTCAATGAAGTTGGCAGGCCTGAACAAGCCCTCATGCAAGGTCACTTGCTGTTGTGTCAGGCTAGGTTTGATTGAAGTCAGTGCCTGTTCAAGTGCTTTGGTAACGGCATGGGTGTTTGCACCAAATTGCCCTTGTACCGACAAGTATATACCCTGCTTACCGTCGATTGCGGCGGCACTGATGGAAGGCGCAGCCCCTTCCACCACTTGCGCTACATCTGCGATGCGAATAGTGCGTCCCAGTTTTCGCACCAGCGTGACATTGGCAAGCTGCTGCGGGCTGCTGGTTTGCCCTTGGCTGTTTAAAATAATGCGCTGGTTATCGTTTTGAATATATCCTGCGCCACTTACGCCTGTGGCGCGTCTGGCTGCGTTGACCACATCCTGCACATTGAGTTGATACAGCATCAGTTTGCGCGGGTCAATTTTGATCTGGAACTGGCGGACCTCGCCGCCGAACACATTGACATCTGCCACGCCGGGGATGGCCAACAGGTGTGGTGTGATATGCCAGTCGACAATGGTGCGCAGTTGCATCAGGCTAAGTGTTTTTGATGTTACTCCCAAGCCCAGCACTGTGCTGGCCGAAGAGGTGAGCGGGGTGATGTTGGGGGTGATGCCGACAGGCAATAGATTGGCAACAGTGTTCAGATGTTCTGCAATGATTTGCCGGTTTCTGTATACGTCAGTCTTGTCATTAAAAATAACCGTGATGATAGACAGCCCCGGAATGGATTGCGAACGCAAGCTTTTGATGCCAATCGCACCGGTAATGCTGTTTTCAATCGGCTGGGTGATGAGTTTTTCCACCAAGCTTGCCGAGAGTCCAGGTGATTCGGTTTGAATCACCACTTGTGCTGGCGAAAACTCCGGGAACACATCAAGGTTTGCTTGTGTCAGGCTATATCCGCCATACAACACGACCAACAATGCCAAGCCGATGATGACACCATAAAAGCGAATCGCAAACTTTACGAGGGAGGTCATCATCGGGCTATCGTCATCAGCATACGGATACGTTAATCGTCGTTTTCATTTTTAATCAAAAACTTGAACTCTTCAGAAAGTAGAAGCTGAGCACCACGTGTGACCACTTCTGCACCCGCTGGCAAGCTGGTATCAAACCAGCCATCATCCAGTTCGGTCTCCATCGACACTGGTTTACGTAAAAAGGTATCAGGTTTGGTTTTGACGTAAACCCAGGCCAAGCCTGCATGCCATACGATGGCTTGGTTGGGAACCATGACACCATGCAGCATGGCCGATGAAGACTGTGCCGGAACCACATTAACTCGCATGCCGATACGCAAATAGTCAGCTGGAGCGCTGTAAAAATAGGTTTTTCCTATATTGCTGATGTCGCTTTGTATAGATTGAGAAACATATTCTGCCTGTATTGGTTTGACATGGTCATGGATAGGCGTGATATTGATATATGAGTGCGGGTCAGGGTCTTTAAAGTTGAGTGGAAAGCTCACTTGCACCAGTACTTTCTTTTGTAAAAGAAGGTCATGCAAGGCATTTGTGGTCGACTGCTGCGTCACGAGTGCTGCTAACGGTTTGCCCCATTGTGCAATGATGGTTTCTCTTAATGCACTCAGTTGGCTTTGGGTGGCGCTGATTTGTGTCTGGTCATTAATGACCAGTGCCTGCGCTTCCTGCATGACTTTGTCAGATACGTTTTTATCATCCTCATTCAGCTGTTTGTAACGCTGGTACTGTAACTGATGGTTTGGTAATACACTCTCGGCGACTGCCAATTGTGTTTTTAACAGCTGGTATTGGCTGTTGTAATCAATCAGGGTTTGTATGGAAACCACAGTGCCCAGAGCCTTGATATTGCCATGATAGGCATATGCTTGCAGAGGATGTACGCTGATGCCACTGTTGTTTTGTGCTGCCTGGGAAAGTTGCACCATTTGCAATCCATTTTGTTGCACAATATGTGAGAATCCTGAGATGTCTTCATCATCCGAGGCCTGCAATGACTCATACTCGTCTTTACCGTAGAAAATAACGATCCAGAACAGACTGATAATGAGTACAGTCTGAGCCCCAATAATCCACAGTGCTTTTTTACTCATTGTGCTTGCACCTCTTGTTTTCGTGCATCCAATGCATGGATGCTTTCTGAGAGTAATAGTGGTTTTTGCATGACATTCTCAATCTCTTGTAATGCACGCAACACATTTGCCTGTTGTAAGACCAGGCGTTGTTGCGCAGAATACAACTGTATTTCAGCCTGCAAGTATTCTATTTTATCAATCAGTCCGCTTCGCCATTGATTTTCCAGTTGCTGTTTACGCTTTACCTGTTGTTCGAACTCTTCGGTTATGGTGATCAGTAGTTTTGTCGCATGATGAAATTTTAAATACGACTGTTCTGAAAGCTGAACCACATGGTGCTGTAATGCATAAAAGCGAGCGGCTTCGTTCTGACGCACTTGCTCGGCATTTGCCCACAGGTCAGACGAACGGTTAAGTAGATTAAGCATGCTGCTTATGCCCAGCGACCATATCTTATCGCCGTACTCATAGAGGATTCCAGGACTGAGAGATAAGTTAGGGTAGCGTTTGGCCATTTCCAACTTTAACTGCGATTCAGCTTTGGCATATTGCGCCAAACCGCGTTGAATATCCATGCGGTTGGTTAAAGCATAGTGCTGAATGGTTTGTGCATCTTTGTATTGTTGCTGATTTTCCAGTCGCATTTTTAATAGTTGCGTCAAATTGACTGATGCAATCTGAATGGCGGCAGGTTGCTGATCAGTCAGTCCTGCATCGTGTGTGATTTTTTGTTCGGTTTGTCTGATTTGCGTATCAAGTTGTTGTAGCTGCCAGCTTAGTTGATCATGTTGTAGTTTGATGGGTAAAACTTCAGATTTTCCAGCTACCCCGACATCCAGCCGTTTTTGATACGCACTCAAAAGATTGGCTTGCGCCATATGTAGCCTGGATAAGCTCCATTGCATGGCGCGTTGCTCGGATAAGCTAATCATATCCATGCTAAGTTGCTGGCGTAAAGACCACGCTGTTTCTGCCATCAGGATTTTTGCAATGTCTGCCTGGTATTGGGCAATCTCGATATTGATCTGGCGTTTGTTGGCCGTAATGACAGGGATATCCACCTGTAGTCCATACGACCACGGGTTGATATCGCCATTGGCGCGGTTGCTTTGTGCCAAATGACTGTTAAGGCCAATTTGCGGTCGCAGGCCTGCACTGGTAATACCTGCTAAGGCCACTGCATAATCAGATTTTGCAACCTTGAGTGCCGGGTGATAATACAGCGCCGATAAGGTCAGATGATCCAGATCCCAGCTGGTAATCGGCCAACTGGTTTGAGGATAGGCATTATTTAAAAACTGCCTGAATCCCTCTTGAGAGGGTGTAGCATGTGTGATGTTTTCAATATTTTGCTGCTGCTGAATAGGGCGAGGCAAGTAAGCGCTGCAGGCCGTTAGTAGTGAAATAATGAAACAGGTTGTGTATCGCATGGGGCTGCTACAGGAGTCCATCTGCAAATCACAGGAAAATCAAATCAACATCACTAGCGTTGTGATTACTCGACGATTGTCGCGTGCACTGCATCCAGTGCATCTTGCAACAACTCTTCTGGTAACTGGTTAATTGTGGTTGCGAGTAGGTCAGCAGCCTCTACTGTGCGGATAGGCAAGTCCGCAGTATTCAACTCTGCAATCAGGCCAGCGGCCACACCGGTGATTTTTAGCAGGATTTCGCGCTCTCTCATCAGTAGTTCCAGCTCTGCCCTGAGCATGTTATCTTCGGCTGTATGTATTTGTTGTCCCATGATTTCATATTGTTTGTTGCTTAGCCATGCATCTTGCAGTTGAAAGCGAAGCTTGTCAATGTGATCAGTATTGTTTGTGGCTAAACATCAAGTGCGTTATAATAACGGCCTATTATCAATATCGATCAGATGTTGATTGGCGAAAGTGGCGGAATTGGTAGACGCACTGGATTTAGGTTCCAGCGCCGCGAGGCGTGAGAGTTCGAGTCTCTCCTTTCGCACCAGCAAATGCTGGTGTGAATCTTCAGATTGAAATGAGCGAGATTCAAATCGGACGATTAGGCTTCCCTTGGCGGGAGGCCTTTATTATTTGTAAGTTTGTTTTTGTTGTAAAGTGGCTGTTTTATTTTTGATTAAATGGCAGAATTGAGGAAGAAATGAACACAATACAGACACCTGCTGCACCTGCTGCAATTGGTCCTTATGCACAAGGGGTTGTGGTTGGTAATATTTTATATACCTCCGGTCAAATTGCGTTGCGGCCTGATGGCACACTGAATGACGGTGATATCGTGACGCAAACAAAACAGGTTCTCTCTAATTTGCAGGCTATCATTGAGGCGGCTGGTGGCAATCTGCAACAAGTCGTTAAAACCACGGTTTTTTTAAAAAATCTGGATGATTTTGTTGCAATGAATCAGGTGTATGCTGAGGCGTTCGGAACGCACACCCCTGCAAGGTCGACGGTTCAGGTTGCCAAGCTACCACGTGATGTACTCGTGGAAATTGAGGCGATTGTCGCTATAAGTTAAACAGCATCACTTCGAGCGAGCGATTGGAATGTTGGTCATCTTCGAAGTTGTTGATTGTCATTCGTCCACAAAACCTTTTTTCAACAGGCTGCACTTGCAGCCTAAAGTTTATTTCAATTAAGAGTTGTGTTATATTTTCATGCTCTTTTTTCATAATTTGATCTGCCTTCCTGAGCATTAAAGTGTAGGCAGGTTATGTTAGGGATTAACTTTAATGGCATGTACAACATGCCCATCATCATAACCCATCGTTGCTCGCAACGATTTTTACAGGAAGTGCAGCATGGCAGCAGTATCTGTTGAAACAGTCAGCAACTTGGAACGTCGCATGACAATCAAAGTCCCTTTGGCTCCATTAGAAGGGCAAATTAGACAACGATTGCAACAAATTTCGCGTACCGCCAAATTTTCTGGTTTCCGTCCCGGTAAAGCACCGATCGGTCTGGTAAATCAGCATTATGGCGATCAGGTGCGGGACGAAATTTATTCCAAGGCGGTTGAAACCAGCTTTGGTGATGCTGTAGAGCAGAACAAGTTGCGCGTGGCTGGCTTTCCAAATATTGAGCATCTGCCTTTTAAAGACGCTGCTGAAGAGTTCGAGTATGTGGCGACTTTCGAGATTTTTCCGGAAGTGTCAGTGGGCGATTTGAGCAAGGCAAAAATCGAGCGACCAACGATGGAAGTTGGAGACGCCGATATCGAAAAAACACTGGATGTGCTGGTCAAACAGCGTGTCAGTTTTGAGCTGGTGAAGCGGGTGTCAAAAAAAGGTGATCGCATTAATATCACTTTAACTGCATCTATGGATGGACAGGAAGTTGAAAGCACAGGTGACCGCGGGATTGATTTGGTGATTGGTGAGCCAGGTCGAGTCAAAGAATTTGACGATGCCCTGATTGGCAGCAAAGCAGGGGCTGAAAAAACATTTGATATTACTTATCCTGCTGATCACAATCCGGCACAGTTGGCTGGAAAAACAGTGAGTTACGCAGTGAAGTTTATCTCTGTTTCTCAGCCTGTTTATCCGGAAGTTGATGCTGAGTTTGCAAAAAGCTTGGGTGTAGAAGATGGGAATCTGGACACCATGAAAGCTGAAATCAAGCAAAGTCTGGTGCAAGAAGTAGACAAACGCATCAAAGCGCGTGTTAAAGAAGCGGTATTCCAGGCGCTTGTGGCCGCAAGCAGTTTTGAGGTGCCTAAAGCCATTGTGTCTGCAGAAACAAATCGCCTGATGCAAGCTGCGGCACAAAATCTGCAGCAGCGCGGCATGGATCCAACTACAATCCAGTTGGAACCATCCATGTTTGAGGAGCAGGCACAACGCAATGCCAAGCTCCGCCTG
Organism: Methylophilus aquaticus; assembly: GCF_030769565.1. Lineage (GTDB taxonomy): Bacteria > Pseudomonadota > Gammaproteobacteria > Burkholderiales > Methylophilaceae > Methylophilus > Methylophilus aquaticus. The sequence goes on from NZ_JAVCAP010000009.1 coordinate 56,017, forward strand.
AGTTTGACGGAAATTGTGAACAGTCATAACTTGCAAGCTGATGCAGATCAGGTACGTGCAATGGTGGATACATTTGCGCAAAGCTTTGAACAGCCTGAGCAACTGGTGAACTGGTATTATGCAGATGTGAAACGTCTGGATGAACCTGCAGCACTGGCTACTGAAGAGAATGTGGTGAACTGGGTGTTGGAAAAAGCCAAAGTGACCGATAAGAAAATTAAATTTGATGAATTGATGGCAGGTGTTTAAACCATGAACTATATGAACGCAAGCGAGCACATGATGCAACAACGGATAGAACCGCAAGGGCTGGGGTATATCCCCATGGTGATTGAGCAAAGTGGCAGAGGCGAGCGTTCATATGACATCTATTCGCGCTTGCTGAAGGAGCGTGTGATTTTCCTGGTGGGGCCAGTCAATGATATGACTGCCAATCTGGTAGTGGCGCAGTTGCTGTTTTTGGAAGCAGAAAATCCTGACAAGGATATTTCGCTTTATATCAACTCACCTGGGGGCTCAGTCACCGCCGGCATGTCGATTTATGACACCATGCAGTTTATCAAGCCGGATGTCAGTACCTTATGTATTGGTCAGGCGGCCAGCATGGGGGCGTTTTTGTTGACAGCAGGTGCCAAAGGCAAACGTTTTTGTTTGCCTAACTCTCGTGTCATGATTCACCAACCTTTAGGTGGTTTTCAAGGGCAGGCATCAGACATTGAAATCCATGCCAAAGAGATTTTGTATTTAAAAGACAAGTTGAACGGGATGATGGCTCACCATACTGGTCAAAATATTGAAACCATTGCCAACGATACCGATCGTGACAATTTTATGAGTGCCGAAGCTGCCAAGGCTTATGGTCTGGTCGACGAGGTGGTTGCTGCGCGTAAAACTGTTTAACTAGTTGAAAAGCGTATAGCAGAGGAAAATCATGGCAAACAAATCTGATAGCGAAAAGCTTCTTTATTGCTCATTTTGTGGCAAAAGCCAGCATGAAGTTAAAAAACTTATTGCCGGACCTTCTGTATTTATCTGTGATGAATGTGTGGATTTGTGCAATGACATTATTCGTGAAGAAATCCAGAACCTGAATGAGATCAAGTCGGCCGATAAAAAACTGCCGAAGCCGCAAGAAATTTGTTCCATTCTTGATCAGTATGTCATTGGGCAAGTACAAGCCAAGAAAAATCTGGCAGTGGCGGTTTACAATCATTATAAGCGCCTGGGTTACAACCCGCTGGCTGACGGTGGTCAAACCAGCAAAGACGATGTCGAAGTCCAAAAGAGCAATATTCTGCTGATTGGGCCGACTGGGTCAGGCAAAACATTGCTGGCACAAACGCTGGCGCGCTTGCTGGATGTCCCGTTTGTAATGGCCGATGCCACTACCTTGACTGAAGCAGGGTATGTGGGTGAGGATGTCGAGAACATCATGCAGAAGCTGCTGCAAAAATGCGACTATGATGTCGAAAAAGCACAGCGCGGTATTGTCTATATTGATGAAGTCGACAAGATTTCCCGCAAGTCTGACAATCCATCCATCACGCGTGACGTTTCCGGCGAAGGGGTGCAGCAGGCTCTGTTGAAACTCATTGAAGGCACGATTGCTTCTGTGCCGCCACAAGGCGGTCGCAAACATCCTAATCAGGAGTTTGTCCAGTTGGATACCACCAACATCCTGTTTATTTGTGGTGGTGCATTTGATGGTCTGGAAAAAGTGATTCGCCATCGCTCCGAAAAAGGCGGTATTGGTTTCGGTGCCGAAGTAAAGAGCAAGGAAGATGTGCGTGCGGTAGGTGAGGTCTTGCGAGAAGTTGAGCCTGAAGATTTGATCAAATTTGGTTTAATTCCAGAGTTTATTGGTCGTTTACCAGTGGTCGCGACGTTGGAGTCATTAGATGAAGCCGCCTTGATGACCATTTTGATTGAACCAAAAAATGCGTTAACCAAGCAATATATGAAGTTGTTCAAAATGGAAGGGGTCGAGCTTGAGTTCGAAGACTCCGCCTTGCGCCTGATTGCTAAAAAAGCATTGGAACGCAAAACCGGTGCGCGTGGCTTACGCTCCATATTGGAACATTCGCTGCTTGACCTCATGTACGAACTACCTTCGATGCAGGGCTTGTCCAAAGTTATTGTGGACGCTGGTGCCATCGAACACACGTCAGAACCTGTCCTGATTTATCAGGATGCACAAAAACGCGTCGAAAACGCGCATTAAATCCAGCTTGCAATAGCCGCCCGGCTATTGCAAGATAACATCTATACCAAAAGATGTCTGATCTCTTGAATTCCCAAAGAATGTTCCCATCTATCATCAAAGGCTGTGCCCTTTGACACTTTTAGAAAGAAGCTATGACAGAACAAACTTTGCTTGAGGGCGATGCGCCTGAAAACCAACTCATTCCTTTGTTGCCGTTGCGTGATGTCGTGGTCTATCCGCATTTGGTGATTCCACTGTTTGTGGGGCGAACCAAATCGGTAAAAGCACTCGAGTGTGCCTCTGAGGGGGATAAAAAGATTTTGCTGGTAGCACAGAAGTCTGCCAACAAAGATGATCCCGTAGCAGAAGACTTATATGAAATCGGTACACTTGCGACCGTGTTGCAAATGCTTAAGCTGCCAGATGGTACTGTGAAAGTGCTGGTTGAAGGTTTGCATAGGGTACGCGTCACTGATTTTATTGAAACAGATGATTGTTTCATGGCCCGTGGTGCTGAGGTGGAGCAAACCAACCAGCACGACAGTGAGGCTGAGGCTTTGATGCGTACGGTGATGACGCAGTTTGATCAGTACGTCAAACTCAATAAGAAAATTCCCCCTGAAATTTTAACTTCGTTAGCGACAATTAACGAACCGGGCCGCCTGGCTGATACCATCTCTGCCCACTTGACATTAAAGCTGGAAGAGAAGCAAAAAGTGCTGGAGATGCTCAGTGTCGTTGAGCGCCTAGAGCATTTACTCTACCTGATGGAGTCTGAAATTGACATCTTGCAGGTAGAAAAGCGTATCCGTGGCCGCGTGAAGCGTCAAATGGAGAAAAGCCAGCGCGAGTACTACCTGAACGAGCAGGTGAAGGCTATCCAGAAAGAACTGGGTGAGCAGGACGAAAACGCCGAGATGGAGGAGCTGGAGCAGCGTATTAAAAGTGCTGCCATGCCTAAAGATGCGCTCAATAAGGTCAATGCCGAGTTCAAAAAACTTAAGCTGATGTCGCCAATGTCGGCTGAAGCTTCTGTGGTGCGCAACTACATTGATACTTTGTTGAATTTGCCGTGGAAGAAAAAAACAAAAATTAGCAAAGACTTGAAAGCCGCAGAAGCTATTCTCGATGCTGATCACTATGGCCTTGATAAAGTCAAAGAGCGTATTGTTGAGTACTTAGCTGTACAGCAGCGTGTAGGCAAGCTTAAAGCGCCAATTTTGTGTCTGGTAGGCCCTCCAGGTGTTGGTAAAACGTCCTTAGGCCAAAGTATTGCTAAAGCGGTGAATCGCAAGTTTGTGCGTATGGCTTTAGGCGGCGTGCGTGACGAAGCCGAAATTCGTGGACACCGTCGTACCTATATTGGTTCAATGCCAGGCAAAGTGTTGCAAAGTATGAGCAAGGCTGGCGTAAAAAACCCATTGTTCCTGCTCGATGAGGTCGACAAAATGGGGCAGGACATGCGTGGAGACCCTTCTTCCGCATTGCTGGAGGTGTTAGATCCTGAGCAGAACCATACCTTTGCCGACCATTATGTTGAAGTCGATTATGACCTCAGTGATGTCATGTTTGTGGCAACCGCCAACAGTATGAATATTCCTGAACCATTGCTAGATCGCATGGAAATTATTCGTCTTGCCGGTTACACCGAGGATGAAAAAATAAATATCGCAATGCGATACCTGTTACCGAAGCAGCTCAAGGCACATGGATTGAAGGCCGCTGAAATTGCTGTTGCTGAGACCGTGCTGCGAGATATCGTGCGTTATTACACACGTGAAGCAGGTGTACGCCGACTTGAGCAGGAGATCGCAAAGATTTGCCGCAAGGCTGTAAAAGAGTTGCTGCTCGCAAAAGACAAGACGAAAGCAGTCAAGAAAATCAATGTCAACAGCAAAAATCTGGAGCAGTATTTAGGTGTCAAGCGGTATGATTTTGGCGTTGCTGCTAAGGATAACCAAGTGGGGCAGGTCACAGGATTGGCATGGACTTCTGTTGGAGGCGAGCTGTTAACGATTGAAGCTGTTATTTTGCCCGGTAAAGGCAAGACTATCACGACCGGCAAGCTCGGTGATGTGATGCAGGAGTCAGTTACTGCTGCCATGAGTGTGGTCCGCAGTCGCGCTGAAGGGCTGGGCATCAGCAATGATTTCTATGAAAAGAAAGACATTCACATTCACTTGCCAGAAGGTGCAACACCAAAAGATGGTCCGAGTGCCGGCATTGCGTTAACGACAGCGATTGTGTCAGTGCTGACAGGCATTCCTGCACGTGCTGATGTAGCGATGACAGGTGAAATTACCCTGCGTGGTGAAGTTTTACCCATTGGGGGGTTGAAAGAGAAGTTGTTGGCAGCCCATCGTGGTGGCATTAAAACTGTCTTGATCCCTTCGGCTAATGAAAAAGATTTGGTTGAAATTCCAGCCAATATCAAAAAAGATCTTGATATTCATTGCGTCAAATGGATCGATCAGGTACTGGATTTGGCGCTTGAGAGTGCACCGCAGCCGCTTGCAGTGACTGCGCCTGGCGTAGAATTGGTGACAGCGGCCGAGGGAAATCCCGAGCAGGCAGTGACGCATTAGATAAAAACATGCGAATTATTGTCAAATCGCTGGATTAGGCTTGACAGCCCGTTTTAGGGCTTGATATAAAGGCAATACAGGATGTACCTGTTTTTTTAACTAGATATAGGGGAAACACGTGAATAAATCAGAATTGATAGATCATATTGCAAATGCAGCTGGTATTTCAAAAGCCGCTGCTGCTCGTGCGCTTGATGCTACGACTGAAGCTATTGGTGGCGCACTGAAAAAAGGTGATATGGTAACTTTGATTGGTTTTGGTACATTCTATGTAGGTGAGCGTTCAGCACGTTCCGGCCGTAACCCGCGTACCGGTGCAACGATTAACATCAAAGCTGCTAAATCTCCTAAATTTAGGGCTGGTAAAGGCCTTAAAGATGCTGTAAACTAGCGGTCTTTGGTTGAGCAGAAAGACCGCTCAACCTGATCATGAAGTTGCAATAATAGTATGTTGATTATTGTTACGGGTGCTTAGCTCAGTTGGTAGAGCGTCGCCCTTACAAGGCGAATGTCAGCGGTTCGACCCCGTTAGCACCCACCATAACAATACTTTCATATTTAAGAGTGCGAAGTTGGCGCTCTTATTTTTTTGAACAAAACGCACTTCATAAACTACATTAATTGACAGCACTAAGTATCAGTTGTTAATTAAAATAGTAGTTGAAATTATAAGAAATATCGTGTTATAATTTCAGCTTAACGATTACCGGGAGCGGTAGTTCAGTTGGTTAGAATACCGGCCTGTCACGCCGGGGGTCGCGGGTTCGAGTCCCGTCCGCTCCGCCAGATTAAAGCCCTGATTTATCAGGGCTTTTTCTTTTTATCCTCTCATATCAACCGCCTTAATTTTTGGTTTACATTCCAAATTGGGAATATGTTCGTATGCTAAGCGCTCAACCTCTGGACGAATGCATGTGTACGACTAGCTACCATTTTTATGGATAAGACAATATGTCTATTTGAGTCTTTACTGTGCTGTTGAACACTTATGCCAACGCATGTACTGGAGCGTTTGCCGGATATTGAGTTGCGCGCAGCTTTTCTCTTTTTCACATGCCCTTGTATCTGGGGAAAGTTGCATTGCCAGGCAAGGTCTGGCAGCTGAAACCCGCTGATTGAGTTACGTTTGTGGTATATTGTGCCGTTGTCAAAAAATCAGGTAATGGAAACAGAAATATGTTGGAATCACTTAGAAAACATACGCAGGGGTGGATGGCAAAAGTTATTTTGGCCTTGATTACAATTCCTTTTGCTTTATTTGGAATTGACTCTTATCTTAACCAGGCTGGCGGTCAGGTTGCCGTTGCTAAAGTCGATGGGCAAAAGATTTCTCTGCAGGAATATTCGAATGCAGTTGAAAATGCGCGTAACTATATGCAGTCTCAGGGGCAAAAAGTTGAAAGCGCGCTGTTGGAAAGCCCGGCGTTCAAACAATCTGTACTGAATGGTATTATCACCCGCCGTGTGGTGGAGCGGGCCATGACTGACTACCGCTTTAAAATTAGCGATGAACAGTTGAGCCAGCATATTCTGGGAATGCCCGAGTTTCAGGCGAACGGAAAGTTTTCAGAAGAGACCTATAATCAACTTCTGTCGCAAAATAAACTTACGCCAGCCAAATTTGAGCAAGGTGTGCGAAAAGACCTGGCTGTACAACAAGTGCGCGACGGATTGGCCAATCTGGTATTTATGCCTAAAAAAGTAGCTGAACAATCATTGATGTCCGAGTTTGAGCAGCGTGAGGTGACGGTATTCGACATCAAGGCTGCTGACTTTATGAATCAGGTGGAAATCAAGCCTGAGCAGGTACAGGCTTATTACAACCAGCATAAAAGCAAATTCATTGCACCAGCTAAAGTCAAAATACAGTTTGCATTATTATCGGCGGCCGGTTTAATGGGGCAGGTGACTGTTTCAGATGCTGAAGTGAAGCAATACTACGATGAGAATGCCGCTAAATTTCAAGGCAATGAGCAACGTCAGGCCAGTCATATTCTGATCGGTGTGAATGCAAATGCTACGCCGGAAGAAAAAGCCGCCGCCAAACAAAAAGCAGAAATGATTTTGCAACAGGCAAAGGCTAATCCCAAGAGCTTTGAGAAGCTGGCGATTGAAAACTCTCAAGACACAGGCTCAGCCGCCAAAGGAGGCGACTTGGGTAGTTTTGGTCGCGGAGCCATGGTCAAGCCATTTGAGGACGCTGCTTTCTCAATGAAAGTGGGCGAAATCAGCAATCTTGTTGAATCTGAGTTTGGGTATCACATTATTAAGCTGACAGGTGTGACCGGTGAGTCATCTGATTTTGATACAGTAAAAACCAATATCAAAGCCGAGCTGATTTTTCAGAAAGCACAGGCTAAATATGCCGAGTTGGCAGATGATTTCGGTAATACGGTTTATGAACAGTCAGGTAGCCTGGATCCGGTTGCCAAGAAGTTTAATGTTCAGGTGCAGACTTCACCGGACATGACCCGTGATGAGATTATCAAGTTTTTCAAGAGCGAGCGTTTTGCGACCATGGTCTTTTCTGATGAAGTTCTGAAAGACAAACGTAATACCGAAGCGGTTGAAGTCTCAGCTAATAATCTGGTGGCAGGCCGAGTAGTCTCTTACACACCGGAGGCACCACGCAATTTTGACGAAGTAAAAGGGGGCATAGAGGCGCTGCTCAAGTCAGAAGCTGCATCAAAACTTGCCAAGCAAAAAGGGGAAGCCGTGCTGGCGGATTTGAAGGCAGGCAAGGCGGTTGATCCTGACTGGATTACGCCGGTGACTGTAGACCGAAAAAATGCGCAAGGTCTGACAGATGCTGTGATGCGGAATGTATTTAAAGTCAGCACGCATACGTTGCCTGCTTATTATGGTTTTAATGAAGACAACAAGGGCTACACGCTGCTTAAAGTTATTGCAGTGACGCAGAAGTTGAAGGAGGATCCACAAATGGCTGATAAAGCTTATCGTGTTTACCAGTCAGCCTTGGGCGCAGAAATGTCTTATGCCTATGTTGCCTCACTCAAAGCTAAAAAAGAAATTCAGGTCAATCCAAAAGTACTGTTATCAAACAATAACTGAAATTAATGTGAAACATACAGAAAAAGGAGAGCATTGCTCTCCTTTTTTGTTTTTGCGCAATCTTCACAAAGTGATGATTTAAAACCACATAACACACCGCATGAGGCCAGCCAAGTTATCCGGTGAGCAGGCTTCAGAATATGTTGAGCGAGACCATGATTTTATAAAAAAGCCTGACTGTTTAAAAGTCAGGCTTTTTACCAGCATGCCCAAATTTAATCTATTTGACCAGCCGCTGTAATATTCATGCCGCCATCCACATAAGTAATCTCGCCAGTGATACCTGAGGCCAGGTCGCTGCACAAGAAGGCTGCTGCATTGCCCACTTCATCAATGGTAACGTTACGACGCAGAGCGGCATGCTTTTCGTTAAAGCCGATCATTTTGTCAAAGTCTGCAATGCCGGAGGCTGCCAGCGTTTTAATCGGGCCTGCAGACACCGCATTGACGCGGATGCCACGTGGGCCAAGGCTTTGCGCCAGGTAGCGCACATTGGCTTCCAGACTGGCTTTGGCAACACCCATCACATTGTAGTTAGGCATGGTACGTTCCGCACCCAGATAGCTCAGCGTGAGCAGGCTGCCGTTACGGCCCTGCATCATAGGGTAGGCTGCTTTGGCCATGGCGGAAAAACTGTATGAGCTGATATCGTGCGCAATTCTGAAGTATTCACGGTTGATATTGTCCAGATAATCACCATCCAGAGCGACTTTTGGCACAAAGGCGACAGAGTGAACGACGCCGTCCAGACCGTCCCAATGTTTGGCCAGGTCAATAAACAATTGTTCGATTTGTGCATCTTCAGCCACATCACAAGGCAGCACCAATGTGGAGTCGAAGTCAGCAGCCAGGTCACGTACACGCTTCTCGTGTTTGTCGACCTGATAGGTGAATGCCAGTTCGGCACCTTCACGCTTCATGGCGGCAGCAATGCCGTAAGCAATAGAACGGTTGCTGAGCAGGCCAGCGATCAGAATTTTTTTTCCAGCAAGAAATGCCATGCTTGATCCTATACGATGATTTCAGGTAACAGGGTTAACGCGAGTTAGTTGACCTAGGGTCAAACAATTCACGCAAACCTTCGCCGAGCAGATTATACCCTAACACCGTGATTAATATGGCTAATCCGGGGAAGAGGGATAACCACCAGGCGAACTGGATGTATTCCTTGCCGTCGGTCAGGATATTGCCCCACGAGGCTTGCGGGGCTTGTACGCCAAGGCCGAGAAAGCTTAGGCCCGACTCCAGCAGGACGGCACTGGCAATGCCGAGGACGACGCTGACCAATACCGGGGTCAGACTGTTAGGCAGGCAATGTTTAAAAATGATACGCCAGTCTCTGGCACCGAGTGCTGCTGATGCGAGTACAAATTCACGTTGGGTCAGGCTGAGAAACTCGGCCCTGACTAATCGCGTCACACCCATCCATGACGTTAAGCCAATCACGATCATGACATTGGTGATCGATGGGCTTAAAAAGGCAATCACGGCAAGAATCAGGAAAAAGCTGGGGATGGAAAGCATGATGTCTACCAGCCGCATAATGACAGTATCTACCCAGCCACGGTAATAGCCGGCTATAGCGCCAAGTATGATGCCGATGGCCGTGGAAATGCCGACAGCTACCAGCCCGACCAGTAAGGAAATACGGCCACCGAACAACATGCGGCTCCACACGTCACGGCCCAGACCATCTGTGCCCATCCAGTGATTGGCAGAAGGAGAAAGCAGAATGTCTTTGACCTGAATGGCATCGGGGTCGTAGGGCGCCAGCCAGGGGGCGAGCAGCGCCAGGACGAGCATCAGGCTGATCAACACAAAGCCTGTCAACGCAAGCGGGTTTGAAAAGAGTTGTTTCATATTGAATGGCCTGTGGTTTATGTAGGCATGATCCCCTTGCGCAAGCGCGGGTCTGCCCATGCATAAGCTACATCTGCCACCAGGTTGCCAACCAATGTCAGTGCAGAACCAATGGTGAGTATGCCCATGACGACAGGAAAGTCACGCATCATGACAGCTTCATAGAATAGTTTGCCCATGCCGGGGATCGCGAAAATGGTTTCGGCAATCACCGAACCGCCAATCAGGCCTGGAATCGACAATCCAATCAGCGTAATCAAGGGAAGCAGCGCGTTGCGCAGGGCATGGCGGTACACCACCAGATGCTCGCTCAGGCCTTTTGCCCGCGCAGTCATCACATAATCTTGCCCCAGAACGTCCAGCATGCCATTTTTCACAAACAGGGTCACACTGGCGAGGCCTGTCACAGCAGGAATCAACACCGGCATAAACAAGTGCATGCAAAGGTCTTTGAACTTGCCCCAAGCATCCAACTGATCATAACTCAGGCTATGCAAGCCGGAAATAGGGAACCAGGGATGCAAGACCCCCAGCCAGTACATGACCAGTAAAGACAGCCAGAAACCAGGAATGGAGAATCCGATAAAATTAAACAGTGTAATTGCACGGTCTTGCCACTGATGACTGCGTCGTGCGGCTAGTACGCCGAGCGGGATGGCGAGCGACAGTGTGATGACCAAGCCCAGCACATTCATGAGCAGTGTCACAGGTAGTGCTTCCTGAATCATGCCGTTGGTGTGATTACCCTCTTTATCGGTTTCGGCCCAGAATACCGGTTTCTGGTGGCTGGCAAACGAGTGGCCAAAGTCCAGATGTGCCATGCGTTCGAGCCATAAACCATATTGCACGATAACGGGTTTATCCAAATGATACAGTTCACGCAGTTTTTGCCGGGATTCTTCCGAGGATTTTGGATCAAAGGCGGCTTCTGTGCTGGTAATGTCACCAGGCGCCAAGTGCATGATAAAGAACGAAATCAGACTGATGCCGATCAGCATAGGAATCATCCACATGACACGTTTTAGCAGATAGCGAAACATGATTTAGTTGGCCTGCATTTCAGTGCGCCGCAATGGAGAGGGAATGTACCATTTTTGTGAATCATATCCCACTCCTGCCGGAGGGACTGGCTGCATAATGCCTTGTATACGTTTGTGGATGGCTGTCAGCCCGTAGCCCGCCGAGAGGTAGACAATCGGGCTGTCGTTATACAGCTTTTCAGCTAAAGCGTGATAGAGGTGCATGCGCTTTTCCTGATCAAATTCGACCCGTCCCTGTTCCAGCAATCGATCAACTTCTGCATTGTGGTAGCCAATAAAGTTGAATTGTCCTGGTTTTTGCTGGCTGGAGTGCCAAATATTATACTGGTCGGGATCCAGCCCTAATCCCCAGCCCATGACCACTGCGTCAAAATCACCGGTTTTAATGAAGCGGGTGATCAGGCTGGCCCATTCAATACTGCGCACCCGAATATCAATGCCCACTTCTTTCAGTCTGCGTTGGATAATCACCACGGTTTTTTCACGTTCTTTATTGCCGTGATTGGTAAGTACCTCAAAAGAAAGCTTCTGGCCATTGCGATCCACATACCCGTCACCGTCAGTGTCGCGATACCCGGCCTCTGCCAGCAGCGCTTTGGCCTGTTGCGGATCGTAAGGGTAGGGTGTCAGTGCCGGATTGCTCCAGCGTGTTCCCGGTTTGTAAGGGGACGCAATCGGCACGCCCAACCCTAAATACACACCATCAATAATCTCCTGCTTGTCGATAGCCAGGTTGATCGCTTTGCGTACGCGCATATCATCAAACGGTTTGTGCTTGAGGTTAAATCCAAGGTAAGTATAGCTGTTGCCTAATTCTTTGTATTGATTTAGTCTGGCTTGCAGTGCCGGACGCGACGGGATAATACGTGCATAAGTGATGGGGTCCATATTCATGCTGTCAATATTGTCCGCCATCAGTTCCAGGAATTGCGCGGCCGGGTCTGGGATAATCCGCTCAATCAACCAGTCTATGTTCGGTTCGCCCAGAGCGGCATGTGGATTTTTGACCAGTTTAAGATACTCACCATGACGCCACTCTTTCAGCTGGTAATAATGGCTACCAACGGGTTTTTGCGCAAAAGCGGTGGTGTGCACATCCTGTCCTTGCAACAAATGTTTGGGCAATATCTGTAGTCCAGCCCAGCTGTTCAGCGCTGGAGAGAAGGCTTGTGCATAATGCACAATAAAAGTGTGTGCATCGGGTGCTTCTGCCTGCGTGACCAACTGATAATCTGAGGCATAGGGGCTATGCGTCGTTTCGTTGGTGACCAACTGCCAGGTAAACAGCACGTCCGCACTGGTCAGTGCATGGCCATCTGCCCATTTCAGTCCTGGTTTCAGATGAAAGGAGATGGTTTTCTTGTCTGCAGATACTTCCCAGCGCTCGGCCAATTCGCCAGTCAGGTCCAGATTTTGGTCATATTGAAGCAGTGCGTTGAAAATATGGGCTGAAATGGCTGAGGAGGCTGACTCGCCTGCCACCATTGAAATCAGGCTGCTTGGATCAGAAGGCATGGCACTGATCATGGTACCCCCAGGCTGTGGCGGATAGGTCTGGTGTAATGCAGGTGATGCTGTTTCAGGAGGCTGGCTGCAAGCGGTCACGAGCAGGTATAACAGAAGCATCCACGTATTCGGCGTACGCGCGCTTAAACACCTGACGCCATCAGCAAGGTGTGACCAACAGGCAGAGGAGAGTGGCATAGGCAGTGTCCCGGACTTTAGGCGCTGTTTTATCGTTTGTGTCGCGGACTGTTATGTGTGGTGCTGGACTTTTTATTGTGATGGCTGCTGCTTGTTGCACGGCTACTTTTGGTACTGGAATGGGTTTTACCAGCCGTTTTGGAAGTGCTGCCTTTTACCTTTTTACCGCTGTGATGGCTACTCGATGAAGCCTCTCCTGCGGATGACTGTTCAATGCGCAGTGACTGGCCTGCCGAGAGGTGACGATTTTTCAGGTGGTTAGTTTGCATAATGTCTTTGATACTGACCCCATAGCGTTTAGACAGTTTTGATAAGGTATCACCGTTTTTAACTTTGTGCGTAACTGAACGCACTCCGGCAGACGTTTTCTCCATCGGTACATCTACCGAGAGCTTCGCCATCGCCGCGACATCAATGGGTTGCGTGAGGTTTGAGTGTCCTTCTACTGGTACGAGCAAGGGTCTACGCACAATCAGGTTTTTGTTCGGCTTGAGGTTATTGGTTGCACTTAATTCGTAAATACTCACGCCAAATTTGCTGGCAATGCTTCCCAGACGCTCGCCGCGTTTGGGAAGATAGCTATGCCAACTCGAAAGCGGCCTATCATAACGATTCAGATTACTGGTGAAGTTGTTTGCAGCCCACGTAGGCAGCAGCAATTTCTGATAACTATTTTCTGTAATCAGAACTGGCCGCTTGAAACTTGGATTAAGCGCATTAAATTCTTCCACCGAGATTCCGGCAAGTTCGGCTGCCAGTTTTGCATCAATTTTATTAGGTGCCTGTACCGTTGCAAAATAGGGGCGATTGGGAATCTCATTCAGGGTTAAACCATACTGCTCAGGCCTAAAAATAATATTTTTGATCGCCTGCAGTTTGGGTACATAGTTGCGGGTTTCATCGGGGAGTGACAAGTGTTGATAGTCAGTCGGCAAGCCAAGCTTGCGGTTACGTTCAATGGCTCGAGCGACCGTGCCTTCACCTGCATTGTAGGCGGCGAGTGCCAAATCCCAGGCACCGAACATGGTATACAACTTTTGCAGATAATTGAGCGCAGCCTGGGTGGCTGCAGTCACGTCTTTGCGCGAGTCTTTCCAGTAGTTTTGTTTCAGGCCAAAGTCTTTGCCTGTAGAGGGAATAAATTGCCAGATACCGGATGCTTTGCTGGTGGAAAGTGCTTTCGGGTTGAACCCGCTTTCAATCATTGGGAGCAGTGCAATTTCGGTGGGCATGCCACGCTTTTCAACCTCTACCACAATGTGATAAAGATATTTTTTGCTACGCTCTAGCATGCGTGATACATAGTCTGGTCGGGATGCATACCATTGCTCATGCTTGTTGGTATATTCTGAATCAATATCCGGCATGCTAAAGCCATCTCGCACGCGATCCCACAAACTTTCCTGCAATGACAGCGAGTCTTCAAACTGATAGCCAGAAACCAGTCCATCCGTGTCAGGGGCGCCATAGCTTTCATCAAAGCTGCCGTTATCAGTTGATAGCGTGGCCTCTTCATAAGGTTCGGCAATCACTGGACCAGATAACCATGAAGCTGCGATGACTAACAATAACAAACTTAAACGCATGACGGTATTAACAAATCCTGAGGCTTGCTGCGCGAAGCGACTGTTGCCGGGCTTCGAGCATTGATTGATAAACGGGATGGCTTGTCAGCCGATTCAACCACTCTATAAGAGTGTCGTAACGCACGTGGGCGTCTACAGGAGCACACCATTCTACGTTAATTTTTTTCTCAGACAACCCCTGATTATCAATCATTTTGACCACGCGCTTCTAAATTATTCTAAGATAATTAAAATGAATTTCTGCGTGCCCGCAGAGCTGTGAACAACGCTATTGGCGTTAAATGATTAAATGGAGCGAGATTAACTAATTGCGCGCAACGCAGGAAAGGATTGGTGTTTTTCTCCAGCCCGACCGTGCTCGGCAGTGTGGATAGTGCCTGGTCGCGCAAGACTAATGTACTTGCTGCACGCTGTTTGAGCATTTCGTTATCTGGTTCTATTGTCAATGCAAATGCAATATTATGGGCTGTATACTCATGCGCCGGGTACAGTAAAGTGCTTTCAGGCAATTCGGCAATTCTTTGCAGTGATTGGTACATTTGTACAGGGGTCCCTTCAAATAGGCGTCCGCATCCTGCCCCGAAAATGACGTCGCCAGAAAACAGATGTTTGCCATCCACCAGATACGCGACATGGTCCAGTGTATGGCCGGGCAAGCACATCACTCGACATTGCAGTCCTGGTATGAGAGGAAATGTAATGTGCTCACCTTCATGCACGCTGATCGGGTGTAGTGCGGTATAAGCCGCATGTAGGTGGTCTGGTGCGTATACCGGACATTGCCAGCGCTTTTGCAATTCGGCAGCACCGCCTGTATGGTCGGCGTGATGATGGGTAAGCAGAATGGCTACAAGGCGGCAGTGGTGTTGATGCAGTGCTTGCTCAACGACATCTGCATCGCCTGGATCCACTACCAGCGCATATTGCTCCTGCCGTAGCAGCCATAGATAGTTGTCGCTAAAGGCAGGCAAGGCGTTAATATGCAAACTTGTTGTTGTTTCGGACATACAGCATGATTGAAAAAATGCTTGTCCTTGTCAAGCAAGGGTTGAAGATTCAGAATTGAACAGTGTTTTGTTTTTGTGGAGTCTATTTTGCAAACAAATAGTTTGGCCAGTTTTGACTCAACCGCATTGGGTCAATATATTGCACAACGCGAGCTTGATGTTTACGGCCAGTCCGTAGCAGATGTATTTGGCTATCATGCTTTACAATTAGGCTGGCCTGGTTACGACTTGCTCGGGCAGAGCCGTATCCCTTACAAACATTATCTCCAGCCAACGCAGCATGGCAAGCGTACCTCTCTCATTTGTGAGAGCGAATTTTTGCCTTTTTCCGAAAATACAATTGATTTAATTTGTCTGCCACATGTGCTGGAGCAGTGTTTGCAGCCGCAACAAACCCTGCGCGAGCTTTTGCGTGTACTGGTGCCTGAGGGCACACTGGTTTTGACCGGCGTCAGCCCAGTCAGTCTGCTTGGCTTGCGCGCGCGTGGTGGTCAATTCAGGCTGGCTGGGCAGTTTCAGCGCCTCTTTACTGCATGGCGAATACGTGACTGGTTGAGCGTGCTAGGGTTTGAGGTAGTAAACAGCAGTTATTTGATGCATGCGCTCCCTGTGAACGATAATCGATGGTTGGCGCGCCAATCCTGGCTTGAGAAGTGGGGGCCTCGCAGTTGTGGTATGACTGGCGGTATTTATTTTGTGGTGGCCAAAAAGCGCATATTTAATGTTCGCGTCATTCGTCCTGACTGGAAGAAAGCGCCATTGTCGCAAGCTTTACACGTCAGAAAAACCCGTTCCAGAATACAAAAACAGTTAAAATGTGCAGATGACGACACAAGCATGGATAGAAATATACGCTGATGGTGCCTGCAAGGGTAACCCAGGTGTAGGAGGGTGGGGCGTCTGGTTAAAGGCGGGCCCGCATGAAAAAACATTATGTGGTGGTGAACTGATGACCACCAATAATCGAATGGAGCTGATGGCAGTGATTCAGGGCTTGCAAGCACTTAAAAAACCTGCCAGCGTTAAGGTGTACACTGACTCCAGTTATGTACAAAAAGGCATGACAGAGTGGATCGTCGGCTGGAAAAGTAAACAGTGGCGTACCGCTGACAAAAAGCCGGTGAAGAACGCGGATCTTTGGCAAACGCTGGATGCATTGGCCGCACCGCATCAGATTGAGTGGATCTGGGTAAAAGGCCACGCCGGGCATGCAGGTAATGAAAAGGCTGATGCGCTGGCCAATCAGGGTGTGCTCTCGGTAACACAATCTTCAACCTTATAAATAGACCGCTATGAGACAAATCTTTCTCGATACCGAAACCACGGGCCTGTACCCTGATCAAGGACACCGGATTATTGAAATTGCAGCGGTCGAAATTTTCAATCGCAGACCGACACAGCGCCACTTTCACGTTTACATCAACCCTGAACGTGAAATCGATGCCGGAGCCCAGGAAGTGCATGGCATTTCCCTGGAGTTCCTGCAAGACAAGCCCTTGTTCAGCCAAGTGGCGCAAGAGTTTATCGATTTTGTACAGGGTGCCGAGCTCATTATCCACAATGCGCCGTTTGATGTCGGCTTTTTAAATATGGAGCTGAGTCGATTGGGCATGGAGCGCCTGGAGCAAAGTGTCAGCAATATTGTAGACACACTCAAAATGGCAAAGGAAGCCCGGCCGGGCCAGCGCAACAACCTCGATGCATTGTGTCGACATTTCGGCATTGATAACTCCAAACGTACCTTGCACGGCGCTTTGCTGGATGCAGAGCTATTGGCCGAAGTCTACATCGCCATGACGCGGGGTCAGGAAAGCTTGCTGATGGAACTGTCTGGCGCTGAATCGCAAGTGTCGCAGGCAGCTTTGAATGTCGATTATAGCGCACTTAAACTGTTGGTCGCCGATCACGAGGAGCTTGCTACTCACCATCAATACATCGATAGTCTGGCCAAATCAGGCGCCAAGCCATGGTAATTCAATGGTACCGGGATTGCTTGTATTAAAAATTAATCAGCAGTATTCAAAGTCGAATAGCAGATCATCGACTTAGTCGTTATCGAAAGCATCGGTCCAGCTGTTAGGCGTTTCATACAAACGTACGCGCACAAGTTTAAGCTGATTGCCAAAGGTGTCCCGATATTGTGCTTTGAGTAACCTGAATGCCTCAGCAGCCATGTTTTCGGCAGTAGGAATAGTCGGGAATACCACAGTCTTGTGGTTAGGCAGGCTATTTAAAAAATCCAGGACTGCGGTGTCATGCTTGAATACCAGAAACGCATGGTCCCAACGGTCAACAATGGTTTCGCGTGCAATGCGTTTCACATCGGCAAAATCCATCACCATCCCGTTTTCGGAAGCATGTTCTGCCTGAATGATATCGCCAGAAAGCGTGATTTCAATCGCATAACGATGACCGTGCAGGTTGCGGCATTGACTTTTATGATCAGGAATACGATGGCCGGCATCGAATTCCAAGCGTGTAGTAATTTCCATGCCCGCATTATATCAGCAACCGTGCAACACGCTGTGCACGACTTGCCAGGGATGAATGATTAATACAAATCGTCAATATTCATCAAGGCATCTTCTTCAGCAGAATAATGCTTGTGACTCTTTTCGTAAGCGCTGTAGCCTTCTGTGTAATCATCCACTTCATCGCCGGCAAAATCTTCCAGCATTTGGTCGATACGTTTAAAATTGTCTGTAGACCCTGTTTTTTGCAACATGATGCACTCCTGTTATTTTGACTGACTCAAATTCGTCAGTTTGGACATTTCGTAGCACTTTTATCCTCTACAATAGGTATGTAGCATAGAGTATGCCAAGCATATATTGGCCTCTCTTAAACAGATTATCGACACTATTTAACAATAATGAATACCAGTGTACGCTGGCTGTGAACAAAAAGGATAAATCCTTGTCTACAAAGGAATAAAAATAAATGTTAATTCATCAGGAGATACACATGCGAGGCTTGTTAATCGCACTTTTTACCGTAGGGGGCATGCACATGGCGCAGGCAGAATGTTTGCCAATTTATCAACACCAGTTCAAAACGCTGCAAGGCCAAACTGTCGATTTTTGTCAGTATCAGGACAAACCCATACTGGTCGTCAACACGGCCAGCAAATGCGGCTTTACCCCGCAGTTTGAAGCACTGGAAAATTTATATGCGCAATATAAGGACAAAGGCTTGCTGGTGGTAGGCTTTCCATCTAATGACTTCCGGCAAGAGCCAGGTAACAATAAGCAAATTGGTGATTTCTGTAAACTGACCTATGCAGTCAAGTTTCCCATGATGGAAAAATCCAGTGTTACCGGTAGCCAGGCCAATCCTTTGTATCAGCAACTGATCAAGCAAACCGGGCAGTCACCGCAATGGAATTTTTACAAGTATGTGATTTTGCCAGGCGGCCAGAAAATTTACGTGTTCAATAGCATGACCAGCCCTGAAAGCGAAGACATCATGGGTAAGATCAAGCCTTACCTCAAATAAAAAAACCATCTTTGCTTGTTGCCTGAAAGGGCAGCAAGCCTGCATGATGATTTATGTATTGAAAAATACTTTTGGAAATTTAAAACAGAATGCTTAATGTTATTTAAGCTAAACCACATGGAGTGATTTGGCGTCCCCACGGGGATTCGAACCCCGGTCGCCTCCGTGAAAGGGAGGTGTCCTAGGCCTCTAGACGATGGGGACCTAAGAAATTTACAACCCGTGCATTATACCATTAATTCAAAAAAATGAAATATTAATTTAACAAAAAAACCAATATTTTCAATCACTTGGTGGAGATAAGCGGGATCGAACCGCTGACCTCTTGCATGCCATGCAAGCGCTCTCCCAGCTGAGCTATACCCCCAAATCTCTGGTATTGCAGTTCTTTGTTTTGCAGTGCAATTCAAAGAAGGCGCCATATTAATGACAGGCACCTTTCTTGTCAACGCTTTTCAAGCGGAAAGTGCAAAAAAACTATGGGGGCTGGATGGCCAGATTGCAGGCATATAGCAGATGAGGTGCTTTGCCATGATGTTCGCTAACTCGCACAGATACTACCCACTTGATCTGTATGCAGACTTAACCTTTCTTTCATGTCCTGTGGTCGGTGATTTCCATTTTTCGCTTTATCGATTTAGGTAGCCAGGCAGCCGATTGCATCAGAAAGTCCAGTAATGCCTGACGCGTAATATGTTCAATATGGGGTGCGCCACCACCTTGATAAATTTCGTTGGCTTGAAACAGGAAGACCTGATGGTTAAACTTTAGGTAGTCGTCTCGATTGATGGGCGTTTTTCCTGTTTTTACCTGGGTGATCGCCATTGCTCCACTCAGCGGGCTGACGCATACATACTCGAAACTCATGGTGTCTGCTTTGCGAGAGTTGGGTATGACATACCAGCCGTTGCTTTGCAGATAAAGGAAAACAAGGTCTTCTGTTTCCTCATCATCCAGCATCATGAATATGTCAGAGAAGGTTGAACGGTTAAGCTGGTAGACCTGTTGTCCGCTTAAGGTATTCCATAAATGGCGTGAATATGCGCTGGCTTTTTCGTCAGCAATTTTTTGAATCGTTCTAGAGGCCCTAAAGCAAGCAGTAATCTTCCCTGGCACCTCAGTGAGGTCAACTTGTTTTATTTCCACACGAAAAATATTGCTGATATCCACATCTAATGATTGTGATTCTTCCGTAGTCCAGTACTCCCATCCTGATAGCACGCGTGCAAGATAGTAATTGCCGTAAGTGTCCCGTGTCCAAACCAGATCATTCTGGCTGACTTGTTTTTGGAGATATTTGCATACTTCAAGGTTATTATATTTTAGAGAAGCTTCTTGGTAGTATTCGTCCCAACTTTTGGTGCTTTGATTGGATGCTGTTCTCCAACCTACCCCCAGCAGTCCCTCTTTTAAGCAGTATTCGAATGTTGTTTTCATGTTGGCAGTGCCGCCTTTGGGCCTGATATGGATTCTAAATACGTTCATTGTTTCTTTCTTTTTATTGGAAGCTGTCTCTTGTTGAGCGAGATATCTGATTTAAGGGGCTATTAAAAAATATAACAATCTATCCGCGCTTTAGCTTAACTTAATGAGCAAGCGTAGGGTGTATCCGCTTGCGGTACGCCGAATCTTTAAAGCATTCAACCAAATGATGAAGGTTTGACGTTCCATATGGCGGACTGTAAGCGAGTCCATCCTGCGCGAGGTGCTTCAATTTTGAAACTATCATCGCCAGCTTGATAGAAAAGAATCATTATCTTTTTCAAGTTTTTGTGTTTCAACTCCAATGGTGCCTTAAGCCTTATACCCAGAATAAGAAATAATGATAGATTTCACGGGGTGTTATGATTTATTTGTGGTTTTAATACCCACAGATTCATTGCATTAAAGTACCCCTTTTCAATGTATGGCAAGTGCCGCTAAGTACGCGTGTATTTACACCTCTTTTACTTGTTTGCTGTTCGTTCGCGGGCGTGATTTATGGTATGGTTTCAGCCTTGATAATTTAAGCCTGCGACTTTGCCGAGAACTCTTACAACATGACGACTGTGCGCTATTGTGTGAATGGCAAGCTGGTTGCCGGGGTGTCCCCGACTAACCGAGGGTTTGCTTATGGTGACGGGATTTTTCGTACCATGCGGTTGCTGGATGGCGAGCTGGTGGATTGGCCGTTGCATTATCAAACGCTGGTGGCGGATTGCAGCAAAATCCAGATGGTGTGTCCTTCTGCCGAGTTTCTGATGCAGGAGTTCAAGTATTTTATGGCTTCCGCTGAGGCCAATACGCGGTTGGCGAGTGTGATTAAAATCATCATCACACGGGGCGAGGGTGCACGTGGGTACGCACCCCCGGCTATTTGTGAGCCGACGCGAGTGTTTGTGCAATCGCCCATGCCGGTTTATCCATCTGAGATTTATACGCAAGGCGTTGCCTTGTATACCTGCCAAACGCGTTTGGCGTATCAGCCTGTGCTGGCGGGCATCAAGCATTTAAACCGTTTGGAAAATGTGCTGGCACGGGCCGAGTTAAAAGACCCGCGCTTTTTTGATGGTTTGCTGCTGGATTATGACAACCAGGTGATTGAGGCGGTGAGTGGCAATCTGTTTATCCGCAAAGCGGATACGGTGTTTACGCCTGCATTGGACAGTTGCGGTGTGGCGGGCGTGATGCGCCAGAAAATACTGGATTGGTATAAAACGCAAGGCCAGGCGGTGATTGTGGCGCCGATAGACAAGGCTGCGCTGCTGGATGCCGATGCGGTGGTGGTGGTAAACAGCGTGTACGGTATATTGCAGGTCAGCCAGATTGATGAACAACGGTTGGCGACGGATGACTGGGCCGGGCAACTCAGGCTGCGTTTGAATTACGGGGTTTCTGCAGATGCATAGGTATAGTGCGGAGCGCACAGCATACTGCGCAGTAACGCAGTCGAATAGATATTGATAGAAGTGGTATATGAGGTTAATCAGGCAGTTATTTAAGCGTGGGCTGGCCGTTGCGGTCTTGCTTCTGGTGTCACTGATGATATGGATGACTATTTTTATGATTCGTCCATTGCCGATGGCAGCAGAGTCGGTGGCCATGCAGATTCCTGCGGGTGCCAGTGTGCGCGCGATTGCAGATCAACTGGTGATGGCAGGCGTGCTGACCGAGCCATACAGTTTTTTGCTGGCGGTGAAATTATCAGGCAGTGGTAGCCAGTTGCAGGCAGGCGATTATGTGTTAAATGCGCCGTTGCAGGTATTTACACTGATAGATACGCTCAAGCATGGCACTTTTGATCAGTTGAAATTGCAGTTAACTGAGGGTAAGACGTTTGCAGATTTACGCCAGAAACTGGCACAGATGCCAAGCATACGCCAGGAGTCGGTCAGTTACTCTGATGTAGAACTCATGCAGCGGGTGAGCGGGCAGGCCATGTCACCTGAAGGCTGGTTTTTCCCGGACACCTATTTTATGGATGCACAAAGCAGTGACATCGATGTGTATACGCGGGCCTATCAAAAAATGCTGCGGCATTTAAACGAAGCGTGGGCCAGTAGGGATGCCGGTCTACCTTATAAAACGCCTTATGAGGCTTTGATCATGGCCTCGATAGTGGAAAAAGAAACTGGTGTGGAAGAGGAGCGCCCACAAATTGCGGGAGTGTTTGTAAACCGGTTACGCATAGGCATGCGCTTGCAAACCGACCCCACTGTGATTTATGGCATTGGCCAGCGTTATCAGGGTAATATTACACGGCATGATCTGCTGACTGATACTCCCTATAACACGTATACGCGCAATGGTCTGCCACCGACGCCGATTGCCATGCCGGGGCTGGCTTCGATTCAGGCGGCGCTGCATCCGGCCAACACCAACGCTTTGTATTTTGTGGCTAACGGCCATGGTCGGCATGTATTTAATGCCAGCCTGGACGAGCACAACAAGGCTGTGCGCAAATATCAACTCAAAAAGAAATAACCTCAACTTATGGCTGGCTTGTTTATTACCCTTGAAGGCATGGATGGCGCGGGCAAAAGTACGCATATTCCGACCATTCTGCAATTGCTTGCCCAGCGTGGCAAAGAGGTGGTTTCCACGCGTGAGCCGGGTGGCACGCTACTGGGGGAAGAGCTGCGCGAGATTTTGCTGTATCGCCAGATGCATGTAGAGACGGAGTCGCTGCTGATGTTTGCAGCACGTGCCGAGCATTTGCAGCAAGTGATTTTGCCAGCGCTGCAACGCGGTGCAATTGTGCTTTCAGACCGGTTTACCGATGCTTCGTATGCGTATCAGTGCGGGGCGAGGGGATTGCCATACGCCAAAATGGAAGTGCTGGAGCACTGGGTGCAGGGCGATTTGCAACCGGATGTGACTTTGCTGTTTGATGTGCCGGTGGAGGTGAGTTTGCAGCGGCTGGCGTCTGCACGCACCCCGGACAAGTTTGAGGCACAGGGCGCTGATTTTTTTGCCAAACTGCGGGCGCAGTATCTGGCGCGTGCCGCGCAGTTTCCGCAGCGTTTTCACGTGATTGATGCCAACAGGCCATTGGAAGAAGTGCAGAAATCAGTTGAAGAAATCATCCTATCACTATGATTTATAGTGTTTATCCCTGGCAGGAATCTTTGCGCGCTCACTGGTTGCAACAAGGGGCGCAGCGTCATCATGCACTGTTGTGTTATGGCAAGCAGGGCATCGGTAAACTGGCTTTTGCCAAAGCGATGTCGGCCATGTTGTTGTGTTTGCAGCCACAGGATGGCCAGGCTTGCGGACAATGTGAGTCTTGCCACTGGTTAAGCGAGGGCGGGCATCCCGATTTCAAGGAGATTACGCCGGAAGATGCCGAGGCGGATGACAGCAAGAAGAAAACACGCAAGCGCCAGCAGATCACCATCGACCAGATCCGCGCACTGCATGATTATTTGTCACTGTCCAATCACCGGGTTGGGGGCATGCGCGTGGTATTGATCCATCCGCTGGAAGCCATGAATATCGCCGCTTCCAATGCCTTGCTCAAGTTACTCGAAGAGCCCCCGCAACGCACACAGTTTTTACTGGTGTCGCACCAGCGTCAGGCATTATTGCCCACGATTCTAAGTCGTTGCATGCAGGTGGAGATGCCGGTGCCCAGCGAAGCGCAAGGGCTACACTGGTTACAGTCACAAGGCGTTGCCCAACCTGAATGGGTCTGGCATTACAGTGGCGGTGCTCCTATCGGCATATTGGCCGACGCTGACGGGGAAAACGCTCTGGTGGATTGGCATGGCTGGTATCAGCAATGGCGCACGCTGCTGGGCAGTGGCGCCGCCATGGATACCGTGGCGGCAGGCAGTGTGCTGCTCAAGCAGGGCATGGAACAGGCCATTCAGGTATTGCAAAAGTGGCTGCTTGACCTCTGGTTATCACGTGAGCAATGTGCCTTGCGTTACCATCCCGGCGACGAAGCGCAGTTGCGTAAACTGGCTGCGCAGCTGGATATGTCGCGTTTGCTGGCATTTCAACAACAACTTAATCGGTTTAAAATGACAGCCACACATCCGCTCAATCAGGAGTTACAGCTGGAACAGCTATTGATGCAGTATAAAAAACTGTTTCAATAAGATTGTTCAAAGCAGCATTTGCCCTGAACTTTTCATTAACCGGCGGATAGTCCTCAAGGAACCATCGTCATGACTGATACTCAGACAGCCAAGCCCGGCGTATTGTCGCTGGCGATCAAAGAGAAAGCGGCGCTGTTTGCCGCTTACATGCCGTTTGTAAAAGGCGGTGGATTGTTTATTCCCACCAGCAAATCGTTCAGGATGGGCGAAGAGATATTCATGCTGCTGAGCCTGCTGGATGACCCGCATAAAATCAAATTGGCCGGCAAAGTGATCTGGATTACACCGCATGCCATCAATAACAAGCCGCAAGGCATCGGCATACAGTTCAGCGAAAAAGATGGCGGCATGGAAGCCAAAAAGCGGATTGAAGAAGTGCTGGGCGCCGCATTGAAATCCAGTCGTCCCACCCATACCATGTAATTGTCTGGAAGCCCATGTTTGTAGATTCACATTGTCACCTTAACTTTCCCGAACTGATTCAGAACATGGATCAGGTCAGGGCACAGATGCACACCAACGAGGTTGGGCATGCCTTGTGCGTGTCTGTCACGCTCGACAAGTTTCCTGAAGTGCTGGCGATTGCCGAGCAATACCCGAATATTTACGCATCGGTGGGCGTACACCCGGATTACGAAGATATCGAAGAACCTACGGTCGAAGGGCTGGTGGCCCTGGCACAACATCCTCGCGTGGTGGCGATTGGTGAAACCGGGCTGGATTACTTTCGGCTGCAAGGTGACTTGAGCTGGCAACGCGAACGCTTTCGCACCCATATCCGCGCCGCTAAATTATCGGGTAAGCCCTTGATTATTCATACCCGCAATGCGGCTGAAGATACCCTGCGTCTGATGCAGGAAGAAGGCGCTGCCGAGATTGGCGGCGTGATGCACTGTTTTACCGAAAGCTGGGAAGTGGCGCAGGCCGCCATCGCCATGGGCTTTTACATTTCGTTCTCAGGCATTGTCACGTTTAAAAATGCCCAGGCACTGAAAGAGGTGGCCCAAAAAGTGCCACTCGATGCCATGCTGATTGAAACCGATTCCCCTTACCTGGCGCCGATTCCGTTTCGTGGCAAAACCAACCAGCCGGGCTATGTGCGCCATGTGGCTGAAGAAATCGCCAGATTGCGCAATATTCCCTTGCAGCAAGTGATGGACGCCACCACACAGAACTTTTTTACCTTGTTCAGGCACGCACAACCATGCAGCTAACTGTGCTGGGGGTGGGGTCCAGCGCAGGTACACCAGCCATCGGCTGTGGGTGTGCCACCTGCACCTCTGCTGACCCACGCAACCAGCGTACACGATGCTCCAGCATGATTACACTGGAAGATGGCCAGGTGATTCTGATGGATACCACGCCTGATTTGCGCCAGCAGGCCTTGCGTGAACATATGCGCCGGGTCGATGCGGTGCTGTATACGCACACGCATGCCGACCATCTGCATGGCATTGACGATTTGCGTGCGTTTTGCCAAATCAACCGTCGCCAGATTCCCCTGTATAGCTACCCGGAAGCCATCACCCATATCCAGGAAAAGTTTGGCTATACGCTGCGCGAGCCTTCCAGCTACTGGGATCTGCCCGTGCTGGCTGCGCATGTGGTTGAAGCGCCATTTGAGGTGTGTGGTGTGCAGGTGACACCCATTCCGGTCATGCATGGACGTATTCGCATTTATGCGTATCGTATTGGCAATCTGGTCTACATGACGGACGTGTCTGCCATTCCAGAGGCTTCTTTCGCCTTGCTGCAAGGGGTGGAAGTACTGCTGATCGATTGTTTGCGTGACACGCCGCACCCCACGCATGTCAATGTTGAGCAGTCTCTGGCCCTCATTGCACAGATGGGTGCGCGACGTAATATTCTGATTCATATGACGCACGAGCTGGAATATCATGCACTGACTGCCAGATTGCCAGCTAACGTTGAAGTGGGCTATGATGGCTTGCAAGTTACACTGGTATGAGCGCACTTTTTTGCATGGCTGCGGTCAACCATATCAGGCAATAAACAGTTATACTCTTGCCTCATTTAAAACAACCTATTTGAAATTGGATAGTCGGGAAATCACATGAAGTTTTATCAACGCTGTTTACGTGCCTCATTGGTCGGCATTTTGTCTCTGGGTCTGTCATCTCTAGCGATGGCTGGCAAGACATATGGCGAATCAGAATTCATCGACAGTTTTAGTGGTAAATCCAAAAAAGTGGTCGAAGAGAAACTGGGTAAACCGGTAAGAAAGCAGCAATCTGTGAAACCCACCAACGCCAGCAATATGATTGCAGGCATGGGTCAGCAAGAAAAAAACTCAAAACCGGTACAAGTTGAAATGTGGTACTACAAAAACTTGGTCAAATACGATAAAAAGAACACGTATAAAGAAACCGAAGTGACCTTTGTAAACGACAGAGTGATGAATATCGGTTTTTTTAACAACCGCTGATGTCTGATCGCATTGAGATGAAAGCTGTGTTGAAACATACACAGCTTTTTCATTGGATTAAAACTTGTTGCAAGTGGAAAAAACTAATCAGTTAGTAAGCAAAGCCTACTCTGGGGTATGATGTTAGAAACTCTTGAAGGGGGATCAGGATTTTAGCTGGTGCCCAGAAGAGGACTCGAACCTCCACGTCTTTCAACACTAGTACCTGAAACTAGCGCGTCTACCAATTTCGCCATCTGGGCTAAAGAAGCTGTGCATTTTAAAGGAAGAATAAATATTGTCAATCAAAAAAACAAAAACATCGCTGCGTGCGCTTGATCCATACGCACAGCGCGAATCCGATACCTATCAAACACCATTACCTAGCCGTGAACTGGTGTTGCAGTTGTTGTCTGACCAGGGCGTTCCGCTAAGCGCTGATCAGATTTATGTGTTGCTGGATATCAGCAATGATGAGCGAGATAACTTTAACCGTCGTCTGGGCGCCATGGAGCGGGATGGGCAATTGATGCGCAACCGTAAAGGGGCCTTCTGTCTGCCGGACAAGATTCATTTGATTGCAGGGACTGTATTTGGGCATGCAGATGGCTTCGGCTTTCTGGTGCCGGATGACAAGACCAAACATCCCGAAGATATTTTCCTTGGCCCCAAAGAAATGACCATGGTGATGCATGGTGACCGAGCCATGGTGCGGCTGGCGGGTGTGGATCGCAGAGGGCGCCCTGAAGGTAAGCTGGTCGAAGTGCTGGAGCGCGCCAATAAAACACTGGTTGGACGCGTTATGCGTGGGCAGGGCGTGACGATTGTGGCGGCAGAAGACAAGCGTATAAGTCAGGATATCCTGATCCCTTACCATTTGGATATGGGTGCCAAGGTCGGACAGATTGTCACTGTCGAATTGACTGAATATCCTTCTTCACATGCCATGCCCATGGGCAAGGTGGTAGAAATTCTTGGCAACTATGCCGACAGTGGCATGGAGATTGAAATTGCCCTGCGCAAACACCATTTGCCATACCAGTTTAATCCTGCGGCCATCAAGCAAGCGGAGGACTATCCAAAAACGGTACAAGCCAAAGACTACAAAGGGCGCAAGGATTTACGTGACCTTGCATTGATCACGATAGACGGTGAGACGGCACGCGATTTTGATGATGCAGTATTTGCCGAACCACAGGGCAAGGGCTGGCGTCTGGTGGTGGCGATTGCTGATGTGAGTTTTTATGTCACGCCTGGCGATGCGCTGGACAAAGATGCATTCGACCGCGGTAACTCGGTTTACTTCCCGCGCCGCGTGATTCCGATGTTGCCAGAGGCGTTGTCGAATGGCTTGTGTTCACTCAACCCGGATGTAGAGCGCATGTGTATGGTGTGCGATATGCAGGTGGATGGACAGGGCGTGGTCAAACAGTATCAGTTTTACCCTTCTGTCATGCGCTCAAAAGCCCGCATGACGTATACCCAGGTGGCCGCATTGTTACACGCTGAAGATGCGGCGCTGACAGAAGAATATGCCTGGTTGCTGCCGCACTTGCACAATTTGAACAGTGTGTTTCGCTTGATGCTGACGCAGCGCGAAAAGCGCGGTGCAGTAGAGTTTGAATCTACTGAAACCATGATGGTGTTTAATGAAAACGGCAAGATTGACAAAATTGTGCCAGTCACACGTAACGATGCACACAAGCTGATTGAGGAGTGCATGCTGGCGGCTAACGTCTGCGCCGCCGACTTTTTGCTGAAAAACGAACAAACCTGTTTGTTCCGGATTCATGAAGGGCCAACGCCGGAAAAACTGGAAGCCCTGCGACTGTTTATGGGTGAGTTTGGTTTTGGCGTTGGGGGAGGCGAGAACCCGCGCGCCAAGGATTATGCCAAGCTGATGCAGCGCATCAAATCCCGTCCAGATGCGCAATTGTTGCAAACCGTGATGCTGCGCTCCATGCAGCAGGCTGTGTACAGCCCGGATAATGTGGGCCATTTCGGGCTGGCTTATGAGGCGTATACGCATTTCACATCGCCTATCCGTCGTTACCCTGATTTACTGGTGCATCGTGCGATTAAAGCTGCTGTTGAAGGCAAGCGTTATCAGGCTAAAGACTGGCACCAGCTGGGCACACATTGCTCGATGACTGAGCGTCGCGCCGATGATGCTACTCGCGATGTGACCAATTGGCTCAAATGCTTTTACATGCAGGATAAGGTCGGTGAGGTATTCGCGGGGACCGTTGCCGGTGTCACTAGCTTCGGCCTGTTTGTGGCACTGGATGAAGTCTATGTCGAGGGCTTGTTGCACGTGACGGATCTGGGTAATGACTATTTTATTCACGACAAGGCCAGGCACGAAATGGTCGGCGAGCGCACAGGCGTGCGTTACCGTCTGGGTGACCGGATGACGGTGAAAGTGGTGCGTGTGGATATGGAAACCAGCAAGATTGATTTTACTCTGGTGGCTAAATCCGACAGTGCTGTGGATGAGAACGTAGTTGAGCCAGCACCGGAGCGAAGCAAGCCTGCTAAAGCGGCCATTGCACGGCCACCAAGGGCCAAGGTAACGGCTGCAGCTGTGAAAAAAAAGGCTTCTACGCAGCCAGCTAAAACGGCAGCCAAGCCTGCCAAGCCAAAAAACAGGCATGCGGCAGAAAAAAATAAAGGCAAACCTAAGGCAAAAGCCAGATAATACTGACTTGGCGCAGTTAAGCATGCGCAGCCTTATCGGGCGACTGACACTTGTGTGCAGTCGCCTTTTTAACCCGGATTTTACATAGGGACTTGAACGACAACTTGCCTATTTTGCACAAAAGAGATGCAAAATAGACAAGTTGTCGTTCAAGTAGATTGAAAAATCGCCTAATAGAAAACTTGGGTTTAACCCCGGATGATATGTTCTTACCGAGTCAGCAATATGCTCGCAGGCAGTCTTGAATGCTGCCCAATTGATCATCCCGGCTCATTAATATTAACAGGAGTGTGTATGGCGGAAACCCGCATTTTATTTGGATTTCACGCGGTGTTGAGCCGCATGCGTCAGCATGGCACCAGCATACAGGAAATTTTGATTGACCAGGACCGTGTAGATGCGCGTATGCGCGACTTGCTGGAGATGGCCAAGGCGCAGAATGTGCGTGTGATTCAAGTGGAGCGCCATCGTCTGGATGGCTTCATTGGCGCAAACGGCCGCCATCAGGGCGTGATTGCGCGCGTAGTAGAAACACCCATGCCGTATAAAGATATTCACGATATTCTGGAATCTGACCTCGATGAACCCCCATTTTTTCTGGTGCTGGACGGTGTACAGGATCCGCATAACCTCGGCGCCTGTTTGCGTGTGGCCGATGCCATGGGCGTCCATGCCATTATTGCGCCTAAAGACCGCTCGGTCGGTTTGAATGGCACCGTACGTAAAGTGGCGAGTGGCGCAGCTGAAACCGTGCCATTTATTGCAGTGACCAATCTGGCCAGAACCCTGCGCGAACTTAAGGAAGCAGGGGTTTACGTGGTCGGCACCACCATGGACGCGCCGAGTAACCTGCATAACACCAAACTGGAAGGGCCGATTGCGATTGTGATGGGGGCTGAAGGCGATGGCATCCGCCGCCTGACCGAAGAAACCTGTGACGCCTTGATTACCATTCCCATGTTCGGCTCGGTACAAAGCCTGAATGTCAGTGTTGCCAGCGGGATGGCGCTGTACGAGATTCGACGTCAGCGCACACTGGCAGTCAATCCCCAGTAGTGATCAAACCTTCTCCTGTGGATGCTGGCATGGGTGTAACCATCACCATCAAAGGCTTGTGGCAACAATTGCGGCGGCAGTCACGGCGCTTGTGGCTAGGGCAGTGGCTGGCGTTTTGCGGGGCGCTGATTGCGGTGCCGATTCCCTTGCTGATGCCTTTGCTGGTGGATGAAGTGTTGCTGCAACAACCCGGCAAGTTGACACGCTTGATGACCTGGTTGCTGCCCGCTGGCTGGATGGGTCCGATCGCTATTATTGTGTGCGTGACCCTGCTGACCATGAGTTTGCGCTTGAGCAGTGTATTGCTGGGCGTGGCCACCACGCGCATTTTTGTCAGTTTGTCCAAGCAGGTCACGCTGGGGGTGCGGCAAGCGCTGCTCGACAAGTTATCGCGCATCCGCATGCAGGTCTACGAAAGTCTGGGTGCCGGGCAGATTACGGCCAGACTGCTGACTGATATTGAGACGCTGGACAAGTTTTTGGGGGAGACCATTGCCAAAGTCTTGGTGGCGATTCTCAGTGTGATCGGGGTGGCGGTCGTGTTGCTGTGGATGCACTGGCAACTGGCGCTCATTATTTTGCTGCTGAACCCGTTTGTGATCGCTTTGACCATGGTATTGGGTAAAAAGGTCAAGGTCTGGAAGCAGCGCGAAAATGCGGCGTTCGAATGGCTCTCGCAATCGGTTTCTGAAACGCTGGAGGTCATGCAGCAACTACGTGCCAGCAACAGTGACCGGCGCTTTCTGGATAAAGCCAAGCAGGCCGCTGAAACCGTGCGTGCGGCAGCCACAGCCTCCGGCTGGAAATCTGATGCCTTGTCTCGTTTGTCATTCGGGGTGTTTTTATTCGGCTTTGAGATTTTCCGTGCCGTGGCCATGCTGATGGTGGTATTTTCTGACCTGACAGTCGGGCAAATGATTGCTGTATTTGGCTATCTCTGGTTCATGATGGGGCCGGTACAGGAACTGCTGTCGGTACAAGTCTCCTACTACGCCGCAACAGCCGCAGTGGGGCGCATCAATCAGGTGCTCGCTGCAGATGAGGAGCCACACTATCCGGCGCTGGTCACTGGTTTCGTTGCGCATCAGCCTGCGGCCATCAGTTTAAAAGAGGTCTCGTTTGCTTATGGAGAGGGCGACCCGATATTAGATCAGGTCTCGCTCGATATTGCACCCGGTGAACAGGTGGCACTTGTGGGTGTTTCCGGTGCCGGAAAATCGACGTTGGTGCAATTATTACTGGGGTTGTATGCCCCCAATGCCGGGCAGATACTCTTCAATGGCCAGCCGATAGAGCGTCTGGGGTATGGGCAAGTGCGTGATCATATCGGCGTGGTGT
Source organism: Methylophilus aquaticus (assembly GCF_030769565.1). Taxonomy (GTDB): domain Bacteria; phylum Pseudomonadota; class Gammaproteobacteria; order Burkholderiales; family Methylophilaceae; genus Methylophilus; species Methylophilus aquaticus. Next base: position 87,668 of record NZ_JAVCAP010000009.1, read on the forward strand.
TACAACACCCCATGCTGTTTAACGACAGTGTGCGCCAGAATCTGACCATGGATCAACCCTATGACGATAATGCCTTGTGGAAAGTACTCGACGTGGCACAACTGGCACAGTTTGTCCGCGACCTGCCTGAAGGCCTCGAATCACAATTGGGACGAAGCGGTGTGCGCTTGTCCGGCGGTCAACGCCAGCGCCTGGCGATTGCCCGCATGATGCTCAAGCAGCCGCAAGTGGTGATTCTGGATGAAGCGACTTCCATGCTCGACACGCATACCGAAGCATTACTGCACAAGGCCATGCGCGAATTTCTGCATGGCCGCACCACCATCACCATTGCGCATCGCCTGTCTGCGGTGCGTGAAGCCAGCCGCGTGCTGGTGTTTGATGCGGGACGGATTATTGAAGAAGGACAACATGATACGCTGGTCAAGCAAGCGGGCAGTGTGTACCAGCGCTTGTATGGCCAGCAGGTTGTCTAGCTTTAGGCCTTATATTTTCTGACCATACTTGCTTGATAGCTCCACGCTTGCTCAGCGGGTGCCTTGAGCCTTAAAAACGTTAATGGCCAACCATTCTGACCACTTCATTGCCCGGTTTGGCAGCATCCCCTGACTGATTCAACACATGGCTGATTTCACCGGTGCCGCCCAGCGAGACACTGGTGATATGGCTGAATTGAATGTATTCACCCATAGGCGCCTCAATAGCACTGTGCAGTTTGACTGTTGGGTTGTCGTTGAAGAAACAATACACCCCCATGCCCACGGCTTTGTGATGCGTGACATGGTTTGCCACCTTATATGAGGCAAAGCCGTTTACCTGCTGATTCATCCAGTGTGCCTGGTCAGGGACGTCGTACGGGGCTTCACTCTGGTAGAAGTAAACCGCGCCGTTTTCGCCATTCCATAACGTTTGATACTGGTGAAAATGCTCGACAAACAAGCCGTACATGGTGACGTCATCGCCATTCACGATAATGCCATGTTGTGTTTTGTTGGTCTCCCAGCCGATGCCATCGCCATGGTCTGCACGCCACACCCAGAGATTATCGCCAATCACGTGGTTACTATTGATGATGACACTGGTCGTGGCATTGCCGATACCGGCACCGCCCACCCGGAAAAATACATCATGCAGTGAGACAGGATTTTTGGCGTGACTGACAGCGTTCTTGGCTGTGCCGATTTGCAGTAATACCTCTGAGTTTTTAACGCCTGCATCAAACAACACACCCGCCAGTTTGACGCCATCCACATCATCAATCGTCATGGCTGCTGTCCCGGTGATTGGCTGTAATGTTGCAATGCCCAAGCCAAGGATGACGCTATTGGCCTGGCTGATATGCAGTGGCGTATCGAGCTGATAAATGCCAGGGGTCAGCAACAGGTGTTTGCCATGCGCCAGCGCGGTATTCATGGTGCGGGCATTGTCTTGGCTGGCTTTGGCAATATAAAAGTGATCCAGTGTAATAATTTCACCCGGTACTTTTTTTTGCTGCCAGCTAATGCCTTGACTGGCTGATCTCAAGGCCGGAACAAAAACACTGTATTTACCCGAGCCATCTATGGTTAGAAAGGGTTTTTCACGCACTACGGGTGTTTGTTTAACCACAGTGTAAGGCGGGTTGGGCCACTGGGCAGAAGAGGGCGCATTGTTAACGCCCACAAATACCATGTTCCAGTTGGCATTGGTCCAGCTGCCTAATACTGAATTACGGGTGAGCCATTGTTGCTGGGTGCCAGAGTTGATTTCCTGATCAATCAGGCTGTCAGCAATAAAACCACCACTGGACCATCCACCATTGTCATCCAGCAGCATGTTTCCCTGTACATGTATGCGCCTTAGTGGCGCTGCTTGTGACACAGCCCATTGCATGGTGCCATTGTCTGGGGTCACCGAGAGGTTTTCCACAGTGCGCCAGAAGTTTTGCGTGGCGTCCCCTTCATGCCAGTTGGCCTCCACTTGTATCCCGCCTTTCAGCGCTACATCGTCAGGCAATTGTCCCAGGCCAATCAGCTGTGTATAAAAGCCGAGTTTTATTTTGTTGTGATAGGTGCCTGGTTTAAATAAAACGGCCTTGCGCGTAGTGCCAAACTGGCTGCTTTCCTGCTGTTTAAACAGTTTATCCAGCGCGGCTTGCACCTCTGCCGCAGGCATTGCAGGATCCATGATCAGCACCTGCTCGCCAAAGTCCGGTGTTTGCGCTTGCATTGATGGCGCCGAAACAGATGCGCTACAACCACTGATTCCGGCCACTATCAGTGTGGCATATATGGTTTCGAATACGGCGCTTAACAAGCGCTGCAATAGCGGGGGCTGGCGTTTTATAATCATCGTTAAAGTTGACTTAAGCCTGTACATGAAGTTCATGCCGACAAGTTTAATGTACTTAATGTATCTTTGCGCACACTGGCCAACAAGCCTGCATTATCTATCAGGGACTCACCATAAGAAGGAATCATGCCCTTCAATGTATCACGCCACTGTTTACTTTTTAGTTGGTCTGGAAAGCAGCGTTGCAACACATCGAGCATTGCCTTGACGCTGACAGATGCGCCCGGAGATGCTCCAAGTAATGCTGCCAGGCTGCCATCTTCACTCGCCACAATTTCTGTACCGAACTCCAGTTTTCCCCAATGCTGGTGGCAGCGTTTAATGATCTGCACACGCTGTCCGGCATGCGCGAGTGACCAGTCTTGGCCATCGGCATCTGGCAGAAATGCACGCAAGGCCTCCATGCGTTGAACGTGATTCTGAAATACTTCTTTAATCAGATATCTTGTCAGGTCCATATTATGGCGGCCAGCTCCCAACAAGCTTTTGATGTTCTTAAGTTTGACTGATTTGGCGAGGTCAAAGCGTGACCCCTGCTTGAGAAAGCGGGTGGTAAACCCGGCATAGGGGCCAAACAGCAAAGCAGGTTGACCATTAATCATGCGAGTATCCAGATGTGGCACAGACATCGGGGGCGCTCCTACGGCAGCCTGACTGTAGACCTTTGCATGGTGCTGCCTGACGATCGAGGGGTTGTTGCAGATCAGCCATTGACCACTGACAGGGAATCCTCCGTAGCCCTGGGCTTCTACAATGCCCGATTGCTGTAACAACGACAAGGCGCCACCGCCAGCCCCCAGAAATACAAAGGGGGTCTGTATCTGCTCAAGCTGACCAGAGTGCTTGTGCTGGGTACGAACGTGCCATGCGCGCTGACCATTGGCAGTTTTTTGTTTGAGTTTGGTCACGCGGGTACTGGTCAGTAGCTTGAAATTGGGGCGGGTTTGCAGGTAGGCCACCAATTGGCGTGTCAATGCGCCAAAATTCACATCCGAGCCATGTGCGACACGGGTGGCCGCCATATTGTCTGCGTCGTGCCTGCCTGCCATCATGAGTGGCATCCAATCGCCCAGGGTGGTTGCATTCTGGCTAAATTGCATTTCAGCAAACAGCGGGTGAGATTGTAATAGGGCATGGCGTTTACGCAGAAAATCGCTGTCTTGCTGCCCCCAAACCGCACTCAGGTGGGGTACGCGCTGGATAAATTGACCGGCATCCAATACGCCGTCTTTTACCAGACTTGACCAGTATTGCAGTGAGGTCTCAAAAGCAGCATTGATCTCGAGTGCGCGACGAATATGGATATCACCATTTGTGGACACAGGTGTGTAGTTCAATTCACAATAGCCAGCATGTCCGGTGCCCGCATTATTGAGCGCGTCCGAGCTTTCCAATGCCACATCCTCCAGTTGTTCAACCATGCAAATATGCAGGCCAGGATTCAATCGATGTAACAAAATAGCCAGTGTGGCGCTCATGATGCCGCCACCAACCAGCAGAATATCGGTTTCCATACTCGCCATGCTCAGAAATTCCCTCAGTTATCGACTAAATCAGGCTCATGCCCGAAGTGTTTTTGCTACGAAAATGCACACTGACTTGCAGTACAAACGTCTATAGTTTTGTATATGTTTTTTGTGTTTGCACATCACTAAAATTCACGCTTGCACTTGAAATTTACATCATTCTAAAAATTTTTTCGCACGGCATTATAAAACGAAAAAAGTGATGTCAGCAGTGAAACTTGGCCGACCTTGCGCGCTGGCAATTCCGACGGCTGCCAAACTTGTCAAAAAAAGGCATTTGCGGTAATCTCTAACTTTGTTTGAAAATGTTTTCAAACAGTGAGAAAAATAAATGCTGGCACATAGTTAGTGCGTTTTCGAGTAGATGAAGAGCGTGTTTGTTGTCAGTTTTGCAAGCTTATAGCGCAATGCCGTAATCGGGGGGATGGTCATGAAGAATCCATTGGAATCTATAGCAGGTACTATCATTTCAGGGGTGTTGTTAACTCTGGTTCTGGTTTTTTTTCTTAAAAATTTCATGAGCGTTGGAGGCTGAGATGGAACTCGTTCCTGCATTGGCCCGATGGATTCATTTTTTGGCTGGCATCACTTGGGTAGGCTTACTGTACTATTTTAACCTGGTACAAATGGCAGCATTGAAAGATGCGGCCGTTGACGGAACGGCTGCTGGAATCTCCAAGCACATTGCGCCGCGCGCATTGTTCTGGTTTCGCTGGTCGGCACTGGTCACCTGGTTGGCCGGCGCAGCCTTGCTTGGAGCGCATTTTACTGATGCATTTATGTTGCGCAACGGGTTTGATGGTATCGGCATTGGTGCATGGTTAGGGACGATCATGCTATTTAATGTCTGGGCACTGATCTGGCCTAACCAGAAAAAAATATTAGGGATGGTGGCTGCGGACGATGTAGCCAAGAATAAAGCACGACGCATTGCGATGCTGGCTTCTCGTACCAATATGATGCTTTCCATCCCAATGCTGTTTTTTATGGCGAATGGTTTAAGCCATCGCGCGGTACTCGGTTTTTAGCGGGTTTAAGACGTTTACGGCGGCTTAAGCCGCCGTTTTTGTTTTTCAAAGGTAATACTTATGCATTCAGAACATTTAATGAACACGTATGGCAGGCAACCAGTCACTTTTGCCAAAGGCGAGGGCGTCTGGCTGACAGACACTGCCGGTGATCGCTATCTGGATGCGTTGTCAGGCGTCGCTGTGAACGGCCTGGGGCATGCACACCCCAAGTTTGTGGCCGCGCTTAATGCTCAGATTGCCAAGCTGATTCATGTCTCCAATATTTACCAGATTGCCGAACAGTCTGCGCTGGCAGATAAATTGGCAGATTTATCCGGTATGGATAACGTGTTTTTCTGTAATTCCGGCTGTGAAGCGAATGAAGCGGCGATCAAGCTGGCGCGCTTGTATGCTCACAACAAAGGCATTGACCATCCCGAGATTATTGTCATGGATCAGAGCTTTCATGGCCGAACCATGGCAACATTGTCCGCAACCGGTAATCGCAAGGTACAGGCAGGCTTTGAGCCTCTCGTCAGTGGTTTTGTGCGTGTTCCATTTGATGACCTGGATGCGGTCCGGGCGGTTGCTTCTCGCAACAACCATGTGGTGGCCATTCTGGTAGAGCCTGTTCAAGGCGAAGGCGGGATTCATATCCCTGCTGACATGAAGGCTTATTTCCAGGGGCTACGCGAGATTTGCGATGCCAATGGCTGGTTGCTGATCTTGGATGAAGTGCAGTCCGGGATTGCCCGTACCGGGACCTGGTTTGCCTTTCAACACACAGGCATCCTGCCTGATGTAATGACACTGGCCAAAGGACTGGGGTCCGGGGTGCCGATTGGCGCCTGTGTCGCGCGCGGTATCGCTGCTGAGACCTTTACCCTTGGCAAGCATGGATCGACCTTTGGTGGTAATCCGTTGGCCACAGCTGCCGGCCTGGCCACGCTGGATATTATTGCCGAGGAAAAACTGCTTGAGAATGCAGAAGACACCGGCAACTACATTCGTCAGTTGTTTGCGCAGGCGTTCAAAGATACGCCCGCGGTGATCAATGTACGCAATGCGGGCATGATGATCGGCATTGAACTGGACAGGCCTTGTGCAGAGTTGGTCAAGCAGGCGTTGGCTGCAAAACTGCTGATTAACGTGACGTCTGAAAGAGTGGTGCGCTTGTTGCCGCCACTGATCATGAATAAACAGGAAGCAGAAGAGTTGGTGCATCGGCTGGCGCCACTGATTTTAAATTTTATCAAGGCGAGTGCCTGATCCATTGATTGGTAACATCATGAGTATTAAACACTTTTTGCAGTTTAACGACCTCACGCGTGACGAGATCGAACACATCTTTGCCCGCGCCAAGTGGATTAAAGCGCAGTTTAAAGATTACCAGCAGTATTGGCCGCTGGTAGACCGTACGCTGGTGATGATTTTTGAAAAAGCCAGTACGCGCACCCGTTTGTCTTTTGAGGCAGGCATGCAGCAGCTGGGTGGCTCGGCCATTTACCTGAATACACGCGACTCACAATTGGGGCGTGGCGAGCCGGTAGAGGATGCAGCGCAAGTGATTTCTCGCATGAGTGATATTGTGATGATCCGTACTTTTGAGCAAAGCATTATCGAGCGTTTTGCCCAAAACTCGCGTGTGCCGGTTGTTAACGGCCTGACCAATGAATATCATCCCTGCCAGATACTTGCCGATATTTTTACTTTCATTGAGCACAGAGGCTCGATTCAGGGTAAAACCGTGGCCTGGATAGGCGACAGTAACAATGTGTGCAATACCTGGTTGCAGGCCGCAGAGGTGCTGGACTTTAATGTCCATGTATCGACGCCACCTGGCTACGAGGTGGAGCCGGAGCGTGCCAATTTGTATGGCACCGATCACTTCGAGTCATTCAGCGATCCGATGGAAGCTGCCCGGGGTGCCGACCTGGTGACCACGGATGTATGGACCAGTATGGGCTTTGAAGCCGAAAACGAAGAGCGTCGCAAGGATTTTGCGGACTGGCAGGTGGATGGCGACATGATGAAAGTGGCCAAGCTTGACGCGGTATTTATGCATTGCCTGCCTGCGCACCGCGGTGAAGAGGTGTCTGCCGAAGTGATTGATGGTGCACAAAGTGTTGTGTGGGATGAGGCCGAGAATCGGCTGCATACCCAGAAGGCTCTGATGGAATATTTGTTGTTGGGCAAGGTTTAAGTTTGGTAAAAGCGTGCGTCAGGCTGGTATCGCCTGGCATGCACGCGATAACGATTATTTTTAGGACAATGTAACAATGAGCGAGATTAAAAAAGCCGTATTGGCGTATTCCGGCGGGTTAGACACCTCTGTGATTTTAAAATGGTTGCAAGACACCTATCAGTGCGAAGTCGTGACTTTTACCGCCGACCTCGGGCAGGGCGAAGAACTGGAGCCTGCACGCGCCAAGGCAAAAGCGGCTGGTGTCAAAGAGATTTTTATTGATGATGTGCGCGAAGAGTTTGTGCGCGACTTTGTGTTTCCCATGTTCCGAGCCAATACCGTGTATGAAGGCGAGTATTTGTTGGGCACCTCGATTGCACGCCCGCTGATCGCCAAACGCCTGATTGAAATTGCTGCACTGACCAAAGCCGATGCTATTTCGCACGGGGCGACAGGCAAAGGCAATGATCAGGTGCGATTTGAGTTGGGTGCCTACGCCTTAAATCCGAATATCCAAATTATCGCCCCCTGGCGAGAGTGGGATTTGCTCAGCCGTGAAAAATTGATGGCTTATGCTGAAAAACATGGCATCCCGGTCGATATGAAGCACAAGCAAGGCGGCAGCCCCTATTCCATGGATGCCAACCTGTTGCATATTTCCTATGAAGGCCGTCATCTGGAAGACCCGGCGGCTGAAGCAGAAGAAAGTATGTGGCGCTGGACAGTGTCTCCAGAAAAAGCACCGGATACGGCAGAGTATCTGGACCTGGAGTACGTCAATGGCGACATTGTCAGCATCAATGGTAACGCCATGAAAGCACATGAAGTGCTGGCTTTCCTTAATACCATAGGCGGCAAACACGGGATTGGTCGTCTGGATCTGGTAGAAAATCGCTATGTCGGCATGAAGTCACGTGGTTGCTATGAAACGCCGGGCGGTACCATCATGCTCAAGGCACACCGTGCGATTGAAAGCATCACCCTGGACCGTGAAGTGGCGCACCTGAAAGACGATTTAATGCCACGCTACGCCAGCATGATTTACAACGGTTACTGGTGGAGCCCTGAGCGCATTGCCCTGCAAACACTGATAGACCACACGCAAAGCAGCGTTAACGGCTGGGTACGCGTCAAATTGTACAAAGGCAACGTGATTGTCGTTGGTCGTGACAGCAAAACGGATTCATTGTTTGACTCCACGATTGCCACGTTTGAAGACGACAAAGGCGCTTACGATCAAAAAGATGCGGGCGGCTTTATCAAGCTCAACGCATTAAGAATGCGTATTGCAGCCAATTTGAAAAACAGAAAATAAGCATATCAACATACAGATAATCGAGCGATAAGGAAAAGACCATGGCGCAATTTGACAATGTCAGCGTGAAGAAAAAAGCAAATATCTACTTTGATGGCAAGTGTGTCAGCCACACTGTGCTGTTCCCCAATGGTACACGCTGTACCGTGGGTGTGATTTTCCCAAGCACACTGACGTTCAATACTGGCTCACCTGAGCTGATGGAAATCAATGAAGGCGTGTGTAATGTACGCCTGAAAGATGAAGAGCACTGGACGACTTACAAAGGCGGTGAGAAGTTTACCGTGCCTGGCAACTCTTCATTCGACATTGAAACAGTTGAGACCGTCGATTACGTTTGCCATTTTGAATAATTGATTTGAAATGAATGCCTGGCGTGGCGTTGAGCGTTCACGCTGGCAATTGAGAGGTACACATGCCAAGTTTTGATATTACTTCTGAAGTCGATAAAGTCGGCATGAAAAACGCGATTGATACTGCCGGTAAGCAGATTACCAACCGCTACGACTTTAAAGGCACCTCAGCCAAAATCGAGTTCAACGAAAAAGACAACGTCATCACCATTTCTGGCGATAACGACTTTCAGCTTGATCAGATCAAAGATATTTTGTTACCTGCCATGGAAAAGAAAGAACCTGAATCTTCCAAGCGCCTGGAGCACAAGGATGTGCAAAAGGTCGGTGGTAACAAAGTGAAGCAGGATTTACGTGTGCGCGATGGCATTGACAGCGATCTGGCTAAAAAAATCACCAAACTGATCAAAGACAGCGGTATGAAAGTACAGGCCAGCATTCAGGGCGACACGGTGCGCGTGAACGGGGCCAAACGGGATCTCTTGCAAGAAGCCATTGCCTTTGTTAAAAAAAGCATCAACGACTTTCCTCTGCAGTTTGGTAATTTCCGCGACTAAATTTCGTTTTACACTTTAATGAGTCTTGGTGAGCGCCAAGACTCATTGAATACAAAGGATCAATCTCGATACTGTGTATTCAATTGGATCTAAACCCTTATACCCAAGCGCTATATTTGCTCAATATCTCCTTGAGAATCAGCCTGAATTCGTGAATTTTTTATGAACAAAAAATATATTCATTAATTCTTCTACTTTTTTAATTATTTGTTAGATTTGACAAATGAAATGTATGAATGCAAGACCTCGTATCATGTCATTGCTGAACAAAAATCTCCGACAAGCCTTACACTATTGCCTGTGATTGAGTCAGCTGAGTCGAGTGACATCGGCTAGACTTTAGGCCAATAATATCAA